>CAWDYO010000009.1:0-87743 GCA_963806515.1 uncultured Actinomycetes bacterium
GAGCCCGAACTCCTTGCGCAGCGTGCGCGTCCGCGCGACGGCCCTGCTGCGGCGTGGATCGGTGTAGTCGAGCGCGGCGAGCAGCCGCTGCCACGCGAGCAGGTCGCTGGCTCCCGAGGTCGAGCGCACCCAGGCCCACAACGCGTCGGGGTCCTCGGAGGTGATCACCGCCTGGCGGATCCACCCCTCCAGCTCGTCGCGCACGCGCTCGATGCCGGGCGCGACGGAATCCGGCAGCAGCGGGCCGGGATAGGCCTCCGCCGCCTCGCGGACGTCCCCGCGGTCCAGCAGCGCGCGCACGCGCCGGACATCGCTCTCGACCGGCGACATGAACGCGTAGTCGCCGAGCGCCAGCGCGCCGGCCAGCAGGCGACGCAGCCGCGACATCTCGACGCGCACGCTGGCCGGGTGCCCGTCGTCGCCGTAGAGCTCGGCGCACATGACGTCCGCGTTGAGGCGGCCGCGATACAGCGCGAGGATCGTCAGCATCTCGACGTGGCGCGGGCGCAGGTGGATCGGCGTGCCGTCGAGGCAGACCTCGGGCTCGTCGCCGAGCACGCGCAGCTCGACCCGCGGGGCCGCCGGCAGCGCGCGGGACCTGCGGCGCAAGACGAACACGTCGTCGTCGGCGATCGGCTCGGCGATCGCCTCGACGCCCGACGGCAGCGCGAGGAGCCCACCGCCGGCGGGGATCGCCTTCAGCGCGACGCTCTCCCAGCGCTGGCCGGGGTCGAGCAGGATGCGGCCCGTCCCGGTCACGGGCGCCGCACCCGCCGAGGCCGGGCCGACGAGCTGGCCGTAGCGCGCGCGCAGCCGGTCGTCGCGTTCGTGCAGGCGGCCGCGCAGGACCTCCTCGACGGCGCGGGCCGTCGCGACGACGACGGCGAGGCTCAGCGGGTTGACGACGCTGATGTCGCCCGTGAGGTCGATGATGCCGATGACCTCGCCGGTGTCGGGATCCACGACCGGCGCGGCGGAGCACGTCCAGCGCTGGACGGGCTCGGTGAAGTGCTCGGCCGCGAACACCTGAACCGCGTGCCCAGCGGCGACCGCGGTCCCGATGGCGTTCGTGCCGGCCGAGGACTCGCTCCACAGCGCGCCCTCGATGAAGTTCATGTCGTCGGCGGCGCGATTTCGCAGGGTCGTGTCGCCGCTGATGCTCAGGAGCATGCCGCTGGCATCCGAGACGACGAGCAGGTTGTCGGCATCCCCGAGGGTCTCGGCCATGCACTGCTCGATCAAGCCGCTCGTGGCGCGCAGCGGATGGTCGTCCCAGAGCGCGCGGGCGCCGTCGAGCTCGACGACGGACCTGGCGGGCAGGCGGCCGGTCGGGTCGACACCGGCGTCGCGCGAGCGGTGCCAGGAGTCGGCGATCGGGCCGCGCACGTCGGGCGTACCGGGGTCCTCGTCGTCGCCCTGCAGGCGATCGTCGACGAAGTCCTCCCACGCGTCGCGCAGCTCACGCGCCCGCTTCGACGGGACCGTGTCGGCGTCGACGGCAATCCACGGGCTCAGGGACAAGGGCTTGACCCTCGTCGTTCGGCATGCCGGAGATGACTCATCTCAAAATAGAACTCCTCGGCGTGACCATTGCCGATCTCACCGGATCCGTCCGGGCTGGCTACCCGTCCGTCCCGAGCGCCACACCAGCCGCCCCTGAGGCTGACGCCACGCGCCAAATCACACTAGCGCCGATCCGCAGCAGTGTCGAGTTCGGACCGCGTCATGGCACGGGAACAGCCCTCGCTCGCCCCGGCAGCCGTCCCTCCGCCGCGATCCACGAGCCCGCGAGGATGAGGACGAGCCCCAGCACCGCGCCCGCCGTGAGCGGCTCGCTCAGCAGCCACACGCCGTAGACCACCGCGAACGCCGGCGCGATGTACGCGACGAGCGAGGCGCGGCTCGGGCCGACGCCCGCGATGAGCGTGTAGAAGATCGCGAACGCGATGCCGGTGCCGCCGGCGCCGAGGAGCACCAGCGAGCCGGCGGCCTTCGCGCTGGGCATCGCGTCCGGAAGCGCGAAGAGCACCGCCGGGATGAGCACGGCGGTACCGACGACGAGCGTCGACGCCGCGATGCCGACCGCCGGCACGCCGCGCAGGCGGTGCTTGAGAAACAGCGCGCCGACGGCGTAGCCGAACGACGCCAAGAGCACCATGAGGCCGCCGGCGAGCGCCTTGGAGTCGCCGGAGAGGTCGACGCCGAACAGCAGCACGACTCCGAGGATCCCCATGAGCACGCCGGCGGCGGCCATCCCGCGCGGGCGCTCGTCGGCGTCGAAGCGCGCGGCCAGCACCGCCGTGAAGATCGGCGCGGCCGCGACGAGGATCCCCGCGAGCGACGAGGCGATGTGGCGCTCGCCGTAGGTGATGAGCAGGAACGGCACGACGACCTGCACGATCGCCATGAACGCGATCGCGTTCGGGTGGCGGCGAAGGACGCCGAGCGCCCCCTGATGTCGCGCGATCGGGACGAGGACGGCGGCGCCCAGCGCCAGGCGGGCGAACACGATGAAGATCGGATCCAGGCCGTCGTCGAGCGCGACCTTGATGAAGAGATACGAGGCGCCCCACAGTGCCGCGAGGAGTCCCATGAGCAGCCACGCGCGGCGGGTCATGACCGTGTGAGGGTAGTCGGCGCCATCCCCTGCTCAACGCAGCAGCGGCTCAGCGCGTGAGCTTGCAGGTGTCGATCGCCACGCGGCGGATGAAGCGCGCGGTGCGCGGGAGGACGGAGGGGCGCTGCGCGGTGTCGGGGAAGCGCAGCGTGCCCTCCTCGTCGGTGATCTTGAAGTGGAAGATCTGCGCGGGCGGTGGCTTCGGGTAGGCCACGAGGCCGGTCTGCACCTCGATGAGGTCGTCGGTGATGTCGCGCGCCTCGATCGTCTGCTTGCTCGTCAGCGGCACCGGGTCGGCGTGGTTGCAGCGCACGCTCGTGTCGGAGATCAGGAGGTGCAGCGCGGCGCCGGGCACGTTGCCCGCGCGCTCGGCGACGAAGAGGTCGGGCGACGGCGTGCCGCACGCGGCCAGCGCGAGGGCGGCCGCACCGCTCGCCGCGGCGCTCAGCCTGCGGCTCATGCCGACACCGCCACGCCGCCGCGGCGCGGGTCGCCGGCGCCGCACATCGCGCCGTCGGCGGGATCGCGGCTGACGGCCTGCACGCCACCGAAGAACATGTTCAGCGCCTTGAAGTGCTTGACCTCGTAGGGGTCAAAGCGCAGCTCGTCGAGCGACGCGCCCGGCTCCGCGTAGACGATGTCGTCCTCGAAGTGCACGCGCGGTGCGGCGACCGCACCAACCGCGCCGAGATCCTGGTCGACGACCCCGACGATCGTCTGCAAGAGCGCCGAGCGGATCCGGTTGGAGCCCGACGAGCCGAGCGCGAGACGCACGTCCCCGTTCTCGATGACGACGGTCGGCGACATCATCGACGGCATCCGGCGTCCCGGCGGCGTGCGATGGAAGCCGAGTGGGTTGAGGTCGGCCTCGCCCATGATGTTGTTGACGTGGATGCCCGTCCCGGGCACGATGATGCCCGATCCCTCGCCGTTCGTGCACGTCACCGAGCAGGCCCGCCCCTCGGCGTCGATGACGGTGAGGTGCGTCGTGGAGCCCATCCGCGACGCGAGCAGCCGCGCGCCGAAGGCCGGGTCGCCGAGGCCCTCGACGAACTCCGCGGTGCGCGCCGCCTGCGCCTCCTCCATCGCTCGCACGACGAGCGCGAGCGGCGGCGGCGACAGCGTCCGGTCGAGCAGTTGCAGCGACACGGCGAGCAGGATCCCGCCGGCGGACGGCGGCGGGTTCGTCAGCACGTCGCGCCCGCGGTAGCGGACCGACAGCGGCTCGCGCGCGATCGCCTCGTAGCCGCGCAGGTCCGCGGCCGTCAGGAGGCCGCCGCCGGCGCCGACCCACTCCACGACGGCCGCCGCGATGTCGCCGTCGTAGAAGGGCTGCGCGCCCTCGGCGCCGAGCCGCTCGATCGTGTCGCCGAGCTCGGGCTGGCGCTGGAGGACGGCCTCGCACAGGAGCGCCCCGTCGGGCACGAACAGCGCCTGCGCCTCGGGCGTCGAGCGCAGGATCGCCTCGAGGAGGTGCACGACCTCGGCCTGCTGCTCGTTGACGACGACGCCGCCGCGCGCCAGCGCCGCCGCGGGCGCCGCGAGGTCGGCGAGCGGGAGCGAGCCCCAGCGGCGCATCGCCTCGTCGATTCCGGCGGGCGTCCCGTACGCGCCGCAGGACGACGCGCCGACGTGGAAGACCTGGCGCGCGTCACCCGCGAAGTCGACCTCGACCGGGAGCAGCTCCGAGCGTGCGCCGAGGTCGGCGCCGTGGCCCGGGGCGGCGACGAAGAAGTCCAGCAGGACGGGCTCCTCGCCCGCCCCGGCAACGAGCATGTACCCGCCCGCGCCCGGCCCGGTCAGCAACGGCTCGGCGACCCACGACGTGAGCATCGCGGCGACCGCGGCGTCCACGGCGTTGCCGCCCGCGCGCAGGGCGTCGACGCCGGCCTGCGCGGTCAACGGGTGGCCGGCGGCCACGATGCCCTGCGAAGTCACGCGACGAGGCTAGCGCCCGCACCCGTTCGGAGACCACGGCGGGCGCGCCCGCGCCATAGGCTGCCGCGCCATGATGCGCGCCGCGACGACGACCGCTGCCCTCGCCCTCGCCGCCGCCGCGCTGCTCGCCGGGTGCGGCGAGCAGGGTCCGAAGCGCGACGGCGCAGGCGCGATCGAGCAAGCCGGCGACACGCGGCTGTTGACCCTGCGCGCCGGCGACTGCGTGAGCAACCTGCGCGAGCGCCTCGAGAACCCCGACGGCGGGCACAACGGCGTGCCGAAGGTGACCGCGGTGAACTGCTCGGCCCCGCACGATGCGGAGGTGCTGCTCATCTCGCCGCTCGGCGGCGGCGAGTGGCCGGGCTTCTCGATCGTCGAGGGCGAGGCGGCGCGCGGGCGAGCGCAGCTGCAGCCGCGCCTGTTGCGAGCCAAGCGCGCCGGCGGACCCCTCGAGATCGTCTCCTTCAAGCCGACCCAGCCGCGCTGGGACTTCGAGGATCAGCACGAGATCGTCTTCCTCGCCCTCTTCGACTCAGGCCAGCGCGGCCCCGCACCGAAGTAGTCCGCAGTTTCGTCACACAACCACGCGTCTGTTGTAACGAACGCGTGCTGACACGGCACACCTTCCCCGCCATCCTCTCGTTCATGCAGAACCCTGGTTCCAAACGCGCCTATGAGGCTCGTTTCGAACCACAGTTGCCGCTGGACCTGCTGATCGCGGACCTTGCGGCTTCGCAGCACAGCGTCGTGGCGCTGTGGCAGCTGGTCGAGCGAGGCCTGAGCCCGAACGCGGTGCGCAAGCGCGTCGCCGGCGGCCGGCTGCACCGCGTGCACGAGGGTGTGTACGCCGTCGGGCATCCGCGGCTGACGAGGAAGGGCTATGACATGGCGGCGGTGCTCGCCTGTGGCCGGCGGTCCGCGCTATCGCACCGCTCGGCGGCGGCCCACCGTGAGCTACGGCAGAGCACCCGCGGCCTCATCGACGTGATCTCGCCGCGGCGACCCGGCCGCAAGCGCGCCGGGATCGATGCCCACACGAGCAGCACGTTGCTGACGTGCGACATCGAGGACGTCGACGCGATCCCGTGCACGACCGTCGCGCGCACGCTGCTGGACCTCGCCGCCGTCCTCCCGCGCCGCGCGGTGGAGCGGGCCTTCGACGAAGCCGAGTTCCGGGAGGTCCTCGACGCGCGAGCGATCGAAGACGTGCTCGGGCGCACGAAGGGACATCGGGGCAACGCGACGCTCCGCTCGATCCTCGATGGTCATTCGCTCGGCACCACGCGGACCAGAAACGACCTCGAGGAGGCGTTCTTCGCGATCTGCCGCGCAGCCAACGTGCCGCAGCCCGAGGTCAACGTCTGGATCGCGATCGAGCCCACCGGCTATGAGGCCGACTTCCTCTGGCGCGCGCAGCGGCTGATCGCCGAGACCGACGGCGGTGCGGCGCACATGACCCGGCGCGCCTTCGAGGGCGACCGCCGCCGCGACCAGCAGCTCGCGCTCGCGGGCTTTCGCACCATCCGCTTCACCTACAGCCAGGTCTTCGACGAGCCGAGCAGCGTCGAGGCGACGCTGCTCGGGCTGCTGCGGCAGGCCGCCTGAGGCGCGTCGCGGTCAGCGGTGGGGCATGTACTCCGGGACGTCGAGCTCGGTCACGCGCAGGCCGCCCGAGCGGCGTGCGGGCGCCTCGCGCTCGCGCGACTGCACGCTCGCGGTCGCGGCGCGCCGGCGCATCTCCTCGCGGTCCTCGTAGCCGTGGCGCGGCGGGGGCGGAGGGGAGCTGCGCGTCACGCGCGGCTCGCCCTTGGGCTCGACGAGCCGGCGAGCGCCCGCGGGCTGCTCGGCACGCCGGGGCATCGGTGCGCCGTCGTAGCCGGTCGCGACCACCGTCACCCAGACCTGGTCCTCGAGCGCCTCGTCGATCATGGCGCCGAAGATGATGTTCGCCTCGGGGTGAGCCGCCTCGGAGACGGCCTTCGCCGCCTCGTTGATCTCCCACAGCGACAGGTCGCGGCCGCCCGTGATCGACAGCAGGATCGAGTGCGCGCCCTCCATGCTCGTCTCGAGCAGCGGCGACGCGACGGCCTGCGCGGCGGCGGTCAGCGCGCGGTTGTCGCCCGAACCCATGCCGATGCCCAGCAGCGCGTTGCCCGCGTTGGACATGATCGTGCGCACGTCGGCGAAGTCGAGGTTGATGAGGCCCGGAAGGGTCACGAGATCCGAGATGCCCTGGACGCCCTGGCGCAGGACGTCGTCGGCGACGCGGAACGCCTCGACCATCGACGTCTGCTTGTCGAGCACCGCCAGCAGCCGGTTGTTCGGCACGACGATGAGCGTGTCGACCTCTTCCTTGAGGGCGGCGATGCCGGCCTCGGCCTGCTCGCGCCGGCGCGTGCCCTCGAAGCCGAACGGCTTCGTGACGATGCCGACGGTGAGCGCACCGATCTCCCGCGCGATCCGCGCGATGACCGGGGCCGCGCCCGTGCCGGTGCCGCCACCGGCGCCGGCCGTGATGAAGACCATGTCCGAGCCCTTGAGCATCGCCTTGATGCGGTCGTACTCCTCCATCGCGGAGGCGCGGCCGAGCTCGGGGTTCGAGCCGGAGCCGAGGCCGCGGGTGAGGGCCGCGCCGATGTGCAGCGTCTCGTGGGCGAGCGACTGCTGCAGCGACTGCAGGTCGGTGTTGACGGCGAAGAACTCGACGCCGTTGACCTCGGCCTCGACCATGCGGTTGACGGCGTTCGAGCCGCCGCCGCCGACGCCGATCACGCGCAGGACGGGCTGGCCGGCGGGCTTGGCCTGGCCGAACGGGGTCTCCCGACCGGTGTCCGGGCGCGCGAACGCGTCGCGAGGACGCTCGCGCCCGGCCGGCTCCGTGCGGATGCGACCCGCGCTCGTCGCGGGCTCAGGCAGGTCCATGAAGCTGTCGGGGATGTCCATCTCCGACGAGAAGGCGTGGCGCAGGCGCTCCTGCGGCGACGGGATGCGGGCCTCGGCCTCGGCCTCGACCTCGGGGGCGTCAGCGCCGACGGCGAGCGACGGGTGCGGGACCTCGCGCGGCGGGATCTGCTCGATCGGCGTTGGCTCCGGGGCGACGGCCTTGCCTCCGGCGCCCGGGTCTGCCGCGTCGGGATCCTCGCCATCGGCGTCGGCACGCGCCGCGTCCTCCTCGGTCTTGCGAAACAGGGCGGCCAGCGGGCCCTCCCGCATGCTCGCGCGCTTACCGGATGCCATGAGCGAGAACCTCCTTCGCGAGGTCGCGATAGGACTGGGCTGCCGTGCCGTCGGGGTCGTACTTGAGCACCGACATGCCTTGGACCGGGGCTTCCGCGAAGCGCACCGTCTTCTTGATCCGCGACGCGAAGAGCCGATCGCCGAAGTTCTCCTCGAGGATCTCGATCGCCTCCTTGGCGTGAACCGTCCGCATGTCCATCATCGTGGGCAGGATGCCCTCGATCTGGACGTCGGGGTTGAGGTTCTCGCGAATCATCTGAAGGGTGTTCTGCAACTGGATGAGGCCTCGCATCGACAGATACTCGCATTGCACGGGGACGATCACCTTGTGCGCGGCCGTCAGGGCGTTGATCGTGAGCAGCCCGAGCGACGGCGGCGTGTCGATGCAGATGAAGTCGTAGTCGTCCTCGACGCCCTTCAGCGCCTTGGTCAGCGAGCGCTCGCGGCCGATCTGGGTGGACATCGCGATCTCGGCGCCGGCGAGGTCGATCGAGGCGCACGCGACGTCGATCTCGCGCTTGTGGACGACCTGCTTGATCGGGATGTGATGGACGAGGACGTCGTACATCGAGAGCTCGAGCGTGTCGGGATCGATGCCCTGCGACATCGTGAGGTTGCCCTGCGGATCCATGTCGACGCACATGACCCGATGTCCGGTCTCCGCGAAGGCGGCCGCCAGGTTGAGGGTCGTCGTGGTCTTCGCCACGCCACCCTTCTGATTGGCGAAGGCGATGATCCTGGCCTTCTTTCGCACGGGAAGCTCCGTTGGGTTCGGGAAACCGGACACGTCGCTCTATTCGCACGCGTGCGAGGTATTCCTTCAGCCTTCCTGCACGTGGCGGCAGGCCGGGCGCCTCGCGGACGCCCGGCCTGCGCCGTGGCCTATCGGTATGCGACGAGCCGCGACCCGGCCGGCACGACGAGCAGCCCGCCCGACGTCGCCAGACCGGTCAGCGGCTGCGACACGTTGTGCTCGTCGGGCGCGAGGATGCCGGAGCCCACGTTCGTCTCCCAGGTGACGGCGCCGGTCGCCGTCGAGACCGCGTAGAGCTTGCCGCTCGACGAGCCGACGAAGAGGCGGTCGTCGGCGACGATGGGCGCCGACGTCAGCCGTCCGTCGCCCGCGAACGACCAGATCGGGATCCCGGTGTCCAGCGCTTCGGCTTGGACGGTCGACGACGAGAGCGTGTAGCGCCGCGTCGCGTCGACGGCTGGAACCGGTCCGCTCTGGGCGAACGGACGCAGGACCGCGCCGGTACCCGAATCGAGCACCGCGCCGTAGCTGGAGTCGCGCACGTAGAGGTCGCCTCCGGCGAGGACGGTGGTCCTGCCACCGCCGCCCGAGCACCCCGTCACGCGGTTCCACATCAGCGCGCCGGTCGTCGGCGCGAAGCGGTAGGCGCGCCCGCATGCGTAGGAGACGTAGACCCCGGCGGCCGAGACCGCCGGCGAGCTGTTGCTCCCGTTGGCCACCGGCGCGGTCCACGCGACGGCACCGCTCGACTGGCTGACGGCGTAGAGCGTGCCGCCGAAGCCCGCGCCGCCGGTGTACACGTATCCGTCACGCGCGGTCGGCGCCGAGTCGAAGCTCCACTGATCGGGCAGCTGGCGCGACCAGCTCATGGCACCCGACACGGAATCGAACGCGCGCATGAGCCCGTCGCCGTTCAGCGCGAACACCCGACCCGCGTCATAGGCGATGCCGGACCAGTAGTAGGTCCCACCCAGGTCGATGGGACCCCACAGCGTGGCGCCGGTCGTCGCGTCGAGCGCGTACAGCTTCGTGCCGTATGCGGACGACGTGC
The DNA here is from genome assembly GCA_963806515.1 of uncultured Actinomycetes bacterium. GTDB lineage: Bacteria > Actinomycetota > Thermoleophilia > Solirubrobacterales > Solirubrobacteraceae > CADCVQ01. The sequence continues at coordinate 9,598 of CAWDYO010000009.1, forward strand.
TGCGGACGGTCACATAGACCCGCCCGTCGGCGATCAGCGGATACGAGATCGCCGCGCCGAGGTCGACGGACCACAGCTGGCTGGGGCTCGCCGCGACGGGATCGGACACAGCGCCCGTGTGCCCGGTGTCGAGCTGGTACGCCCTGGCCGCGGTTGCTGGTGGTGGCGGCGGAGGCGGGGGTGGCGGAGGCGGCGGAGGCGGCGGGGGTGGCGGTGGTGGAGGCGGGGGCGGTGGTGGAGGCGGCGGGGGTGGCGGTGGTGGAGGCGGGGGCGGTGGTGGAGGCGGCGGCGGCGGCTGGGTGCACGCGCCCATTAGGTCGCCATGGGCCAGGTGCACGATCAGCTCGGCGACGCCGACCTGCATCGTCGCGTTCATCGTGCCCGGCTTGTGGCAGATCGTCACCGACCTCGTCGGCTTCATCTGCGTCTGTGCGTTGGCCGCCGGTGTGATGGCAGCCGGGATGGCCGCCGCCAGCACGCACGCGGCCAGCATCGATCTCGTTCGTCGCATGTCGCGTCTCGTCCTTGAGTAGCCCCGCGCGGATCTCGTGTCTCACGAGCGCGAGGGCGAATTAACCGTGAATCCGTTGACTACGCATGTTCTCGCCAGCAGCCGGTTAGCGACTGTGTCGTGCGTCACACGCTGGACGAAGAGCGGAGGCGAAGGAGGAAGGCGGGAGGCCCGGCCTTCATGTGACGGCCGGGCCTCGAATGACGACGATCGCGCCGTCCGGCGTGAGGCCCGGACGGCGCGTGAACGTCAGCGGACCTTGACCTGGCCGACGGCGGTCTTGGCACTGCCCTCCTGCGTCAGCACGATCGACATGTCGTAGCGCGCTCCGCGGGTGAGCTTGCGCCGCTGGACGAGCGTGAACGAGCCGCTCCGGGCCTTCAGGACGCTGCTGCCCATGGCGTACACCTTGGTGCCGCGGTAGATCCGCAGCCCGACGCGAGCGCGTGCCGACGAGGTCGAGCGCACGATCGTGGCCTTGCAGCGGTGGACGACCTTGCCACCCAATCTGACGACCTTGCAGGTGACGTTGACGCCGCTGATCCCGAGCCCTGCGGGACCGCGTGGGCCGCGTGCTCCGGTCGGGCCGGCCGGACCCGTGGCGCCGCCAGGGCCAGCACTACCGGTCGGACCGGTCGCGCCGGAACCGGCGGGACCGGCGGGACCGGCGGAACCGGCGGGACCGGCGGGACCTGCCGGGCCCGGCGTGCCGCTCGTGCCGGCCTGCCCGTTGAACCCCGTGGTGAACGCCGTCGTATCGCCGTTCGCACCGGTGGCAACCCACGTCGCCGAGTAGCGCGTGCCGGCGGCGATCCCGGTCATCACCGCACCAGCCGTCGCGTTCGCGTTGCCCGGCACCGCCGTCTGAGTGCCACCGCGCGGACCGAAGCTCAGCGCGACCGGTGCGGCCGGCTGGTCGACGTCGGCATACGCGACGACGCTGGTCCCATAGACGTTCTCGCCCTCCAGGGGCGAGGTGTTCGACACCACGGCCGGCGTGGTCATGGTCGCGCCCGGGCTGGCGTCGTCGCGCACCTGCGTGTAGCCGGCGAGCCCCGCTGGCACGATCCCGCTCGCGGGACAGACGGTCGAGATCGGAATCAGGAACGCTCCCTGCAGCCATGTGCCGCCGGGACAGCTACCGCCCGTCGTCACGAGCTGCGAGAAGAACGGGAACGGCATCGCCGAGCTGGACTGCATCGCGTCCACCCGCAGCGCCGCGACTCGCGTGGCGGCGATGACGGCGTCCCCGTCGCGGACGCGGAGCTCGAGCTCGTCGCCCGGCTTCAGATCGGCGAACTGGGCGCTGATCGATCCGCCGACGTAGGCCGACGTCTGCGTCTGCGTGACGTCGGCGCTGCCGGCGCGCACGCGCGTCACGTCGTAGGGGCCACCGGGCAACCCGCTACAGGTCGCGGTCGCAAGCGCGAGGTCGGCCATGCAACTCGCCTGGTAGCTCGAGCCGGGCAGCCCGGCGCGGGCGCTGAACTGCAGGACCGTCGTCTCGCCCGCGGAGTCGTCGCGCTCGAAGCTCGCCGTGTACGTCACGACGTCCTCGCGTCCGACGGCCGGAGACAGGGTGGCCGTGCTCGACCCGCCGACGGAGGCGACCGTGTTGACGTCGGTCGAGCCGCCGGCGGCGTACTCGACGTGGACCGGGACGATCAGGCTCGAGCAGACCTGGCAGTAGATCGTGATCGCGTTGCCGTCGGTTGCGGTGTACGACGAGACGGGGAAGCTGTTGAAGAGCTCCTCGTCGACGGTGTAGGCGAACGGGTACTCGGCGTCGGCCGGCGCGCCGGGGCCGTCGTAGTCGACCCCGAGGACGTCGGCCGCGTTCGAGACGGCGTGCACAGGAAGCTTCGCTTCCCAGGAGCCGTCGCTGCCGGTCGTCGCGGTCGGTGCCGACGCCACGACGGCGCCGCCGCGGAGCAGGTTCACCGTGACGGAGACGCCGCTCGTCGGCGCACCGAGGTGGCCGCCGACGACCGGCGAGTACAGCGTCGTCGACACGGTGGGGACGGTCGTGACCGCCACGGCCTGGGCGCTCGCCGCGCCAAGTGCGGCCACTGTGCCGCACAGCGGCGCGAGCAGCGCCAGCCTTCGGATGACATGTTGGGGAGACATCTCAGGTTTCCTTCTCATTGCGATCACCGACGCCGGCCTGCCACCGAAGCGATGCTCTGGGTTGTTCCAGCCGGGTTCTTGTGAGTGGTGAGCGGCTGTCCGCTCAGCGAGACGACTCCGGTCGGTGTCGGATCTGCAGCGGAAGAAGACGGGTGGCGCGGGCCGCGCCGTGGCTCGCGGTGATGCGCAGCTCGCGCGAGCGGCGCGCTGTCGGCGAGAGGCGGAAGACCGCGCGAGCGACGCGCTCGTGCGTGCTGACGCGACGGACCTGGCGAAAGACGACGCGCCCGCCGCGCATCGCGGCGTAGGCGATGCGCACGCGGCCGCGCCCGCCGCCTGGGGGCACGTCCACCGCGACGACGAGCCGGCCGCGGGAGACGTAGCGCCGGATGCGCAGCGTGCGGCGGCTGACGCCGACCCGGGCCGGCAGCGCGCCTGCTGCGTCCGGCGCCGCGGCCTGCTCGAGCTTCGCAGCGGCGCTCGCCGTCTGCGCAGCGGTCGGCTCGACGCGCCAGAGGTCGGCCGCCTCGCCGAACGCGGCAAGCGCGGGCTTGCGCGATCCGTCGTCGCGCAACAGACCGGTGTGCAGCGCCCAGACATCGGTCTGTCCCGCGTTCAGCGCCATGTCCTTCCAGCGAAACGCGACGAATCCGCGCAGGTGCAAGACGTCGCGGGCGCGCTGCATGAAGGCGATGGCCTCGCGCACGAGGGCTGCCTGGCGCGGCTCGCTGACGGTCACCGTCACCGCGGGGCCGCTCGTCGCCCAGCCGAACTCCGTCGCCCAGATCGGGCGTTCGGGATCGCCGAGGTCGTCGAGCTGCTGACGCGCCCGGCGCAGGATCTCCAGGACGCCGGGGACGTCGGCCGCATAGGGATGGATCGCGATCGTGTCGAACGAGCCACGCGCTCCGCCGGCGTACATCGCATCGATGAACTCGGGCGGCGTGAGGCCGTTGCCGGCGTATGGCAGCCCGCCCGCGACGATCTCGGAGCCGGGATCGACGGCGCGAATCGCCGTGCCGACCGCATCGAGCATGCGGACGTAGGCCGCGGGATCGGGCCCGGTCGCCCAGAAGGCCTGGATGTTCGGCTCGTTCCACACCTGCCAGCTGCGGATCGGCGATGGCACGAGCTGCGGGTGGGAGGACCAGAAGCTTCCGCCCGGTCCGTAGCGCCGCGCCAGCGCCGTGGCGAACGACGCCATCTCCGCGGGATCGCGCGGCGGGTACATCGCGCGCAGGCGGCCGGTGGCGGGGGCGGTGCTGCGCCACGCCGGCGGGTCCATCACGACGGGGAGGACATGCAGGCCGGCGCTCGCGGCCGCCGCCATGACGCTGTCGTACACCGAGAAGTCCAGGCGCCTGGGCGCGGTCTCGACCCGCGCCCAGGAGAACGGCTGGCGGACGATCCCGACGCGCGCGTCGCGCATCGCCGCGGCGACCGCGACCCCGTCGTCAGCGTTGGTGCGTTCGAGCTCTTCGCTGTAGATGCCGGCGGCATCGTCGCCACTGCTCGCCGTCGCGGGCGGTGAAACCACCCAGCCGAGGAGTGAGATGAGACAGCCGAGGAGCGCGAGGTGTGACTTGAGGCGAATGCGCTGAACCTCGATCACGTGTCCGGTATCGGGAACGCATCGTTATTCCCTTAGCACTGGTCGAGATAGGGCTAAGAGTTGCGAGATCCGCGGCTGGCAAATTACTCTCGTAGCGGGTTTCCGAGCGCAGTCCAGGGGTAGGGGGCCGAGCATCGCCCGTCCTAGCCCGATTCCCAGCCGTCACCGGCGGCTCCGCGGGATCGCGGGCGGCGCCACCCTCCTCGCCTTCGTCTCGCTGGCGGCCCCGGCCGGAGCAGCGCAACCGCCGGTCGGACTCGGAACGGCCGGCGAGTACGCGGTGCTCGGGGCTTCCACGGTGACGAACACCGGTCCCAGCGTCGTCAACGGCGGGCTCGGCGTGGCACCGGGAACCGCGATCGTCGGCTTCCCGCCGGGTCTGGTCAACGGCACGATCCACGCGGCCGATGCGGCCGCCGCGCAGGCCCAGGCCGACCTCACCGCGGCGTACGCGGACGCGGCCGGCCGCACCCCGCCCGCGCTGCTGCCGGCCGACGCCGGCGGGCTGTTTCTCACCGCGGGCGTACACCGGCGCGAGGCCGCCCTCGGCCTGACCGGCGACGTGACGCTCGACGCCCAGGGCGACCCCGACGCCGTCTTCGTGCTCCAGGCGGGCACGCTGACGACCGCGTCCAACAGCCATGTGCAGCTCACCGCCCGCGCTCAGGCATGCAAGGTGTTCTGGGTGATCGACAGCTCCGCGACGCTTGGCACGGACACTGCCTTCGCCGGCGACATCCTCGCGAAGCAGTCGATCACGATGAACGCGCGAGCCACGCTCCAGGGCCGGGCGCTCGCCCGCAACGGGGCCGTCACGCTGGACACCAACGCGATCGACAGGCCCGGTTGCACGACGGGCGGCGTCGCCACGGGTCCGGGCGGCGCGGCCCCGGGCCCCGTGCCGCCCGGCAGCCCCGGCGCGATGCCGGGCGGCGTGCCCGGGCCGGGACAGGGCGCGCCCCCCAGCGGGTCGGGTGCACCGCCGAGCGCCACGGCTACGCCCCCGGACGCAGGCACCGCAGTCCTCGCGACCGAGCCGCGCGAGGTCGGCAGGACCGTCGCGCGCTTCGGCCGCGGGCGCTGCGTTGAGGGCACGTTCCGGGCGATCGTCAGCGGCGTGAACATCCGCCGTGTCACCTTCTGGGTGGACGGCCACTGGGTGAACACGCAGGACCGCGCCCCCTTCGCGGCGACGATCCGCCTGCATCGCGGGACGCACAAGCTCCGCGCCCGCGTGACCTTCACCGACGCGACGCGGCCCCGCAACATCGGCTTTCGCTTCAAGCCCTGCGCGCAGGCCAAGCGGGCGACTCCCGCGTTCACCGGCTGACGCGCCGCGCGCTCGCGCATCGGCGTTCGGGCCGCTGGACCGGTGACCCCGGTGGACGGCACTAGCATCCGCTCACGATGCTCTGCCACCTTGACGAGGTGCCGTGGAAGGCGCACGAGCACGGCGATCTGCGCTGCGAACGCCAGCGCCTCGGCGCCGCCGCGGGCGCACGCGGCATCGGGCTGAGCCGCTATCGCGTCCCGCCCGGCCGGCGGCCGATGCCGCTGCACGTCCACGTCGACGAGGAGGAGATCTTCTTCGTGCTGGCGGGCTCCGGCCACAGCTGGGAGGACGACGCGCTGCACGAGATCGGTCCCGGCGACGTCATCGTCCACCGGCCTTCCGAGCACGCCCACACGCTCGTGGCCGGCGACGAGATGCTCGACGTGCTCGCCTTCGGCAGCGGCTCGCCGACGGGGCTCACGCAGCTCCCGCGTGCCGGCGTGACGTGGATCGGCGGGCGCTGGCTCCCCGCCGATGCGCCGCACCCCTTCGAGGCCGAGCCTCCCGCGCCGCAGCTGCCGCCGGTCGCGCCGCGCCCTGACACGATCGTCGCGCTCGACGACGTCGAGGGCGTGCCGACACACCGTGGCCGGAACGTCCGGCGCGTGCGGCGCGACCTCGGCCGCGCTGCCGGCTCGCGCCGCAGCGGCCTGACGCACATCACCGTGGACCCCGGCGCGCGCTCGTCCCCACAGCACTGCCACTCCGTTGAGGAGGAGCTCTTCGTCGTCCTCGACGGCGACGGCGTCGTGCTGCTCGGCGACGACGAGCATCCCGTCCGCGCCGGGTCCGTCGTCTCGCGACCGCCGTCGACCGGCGTCGCGCACTGCTTTCGGGCCGGCGAGCACGGCATGACGCTGCTCGCCTACGGCACGCGCGACCCGGCGGACATGTGCTGGTACCCCGATTCGAGCAAGGTCGCCTTCCGTGGACTGCGCGTCATCGCGCGCGTCGAGCGGCTGGACTACTGGGACGGCGAGGAGTAGGCGCCCGTGCTGCTCTCCCGCCGCCTGCTCGTCGTCACGGGCAAGGGCGGCACCGGCAAGACGACCGTCGCCGCCGCGCTGGGGCTCGTCGCGGCGCGAGCCGGCAAGCGCACGATCGTCGCCGAGGTCGCGCGGCGCGGCGACGTCGCCAGCGCCTTCGACCGCGACGGCTCGGAGCCCTTCGAGGAGATCGAGCTCGCGCCCGGTCTCTTTCACATCTCGATCGACCCGCAGGACGCGCTCGAGGAGTACCTGAAAGACCAGCTCCCGCGCGGTCCGCTGGCCGACCTGCTCGCGCGCAGCCGCGTCTTCGGGCTGCTGGCCGCCGCGACGCCCGGCATGCGCGAGCTGCTGACGGTGGGCAAGCTCTGGGAGCTCGCCCAGCTCGACCGCCGTACCCCCGGCGCCGAGCCGTACGACCTCGTCGTCGTCGACGCGCCCGCGACCGGCCACGGCGTCGCGGTGCTGACCGCGCCGCGGACGTTCGCCGCCGCCGCCGGCACGGGGCCGATCGCCCGCCAGGGGAAGAAGATCGACGCGACGCTGTCAGATCCCGAGCAGACGGCGGTCGTGGCGGTCGCGCGCGCGGACGAGCTCGCCGTCACCGAGACCGGCGAACTGCGCGCGTCGCTGCGCGAGGCGATGGGCCTCGAGATCTCGCGCGTCGTCGCCAACGCGCTGGACCCCGACCGCTTCGACGACGAGGAGGCCGCGCGCCTGCGCGCGCACGCCGAGCACGCCGCGGTCGCGCGCGCGCTGCGTGGCCACGAGCGCGCGCTGCGCCAGCGCGTGCAGCTCGCGCGCCTCGCCGAGCTCTGCGAGCAGGAGCCCGCGCGGCTTGCGCTGCACCCCGGCGGCGCGGATCTCGAGCGCCTCGCGGACGAGCTCGCGCCGCAGCTCGACCTCGTCGAGGTCGGGGAGCCCGCATGACCGGCGCGGCCGTTCGCCTGGAGGGCATGCGCGTGTGCATCGTCGCCGGCTCGGGCGGCGTCGGCAAGACGACCGCCTCGGCGGCGCTCGCGCTCGGGCTGGCGGCGGCGGGCAAGCGCGTCGCGGTCGTGACGATCGACCCCGCGAAGCGGCTCGCGGAGTCGCTCGGCCTCGAGGAGCTCGGCAACGACCCGCGCCAGGTCGACCCCGCGCTGCTCGCGTCGCGCGGCGTCGAGCTCGACGGCGGCGAGCTGTGGGCGATGATGCTCGACCCGAAGGCGACGTTCGACGATCTCGTCACGCGCCTGTCACCTGACGCCCAGACGCGCGACGACGTCCTCGGCAACCGGATCTACCAGCAGCTCTCCAGCGCGGTCGCCGGGTCGCAGGAGTTCACGGCCGTCGCGAAGCTCTACGACCTCGATCGCGACGGCGGCTTCGACGTTCTCGTCCTCGACACCCCTCCGTCGCGCAACGCCCTGGACTTCCTCGACGCGCCCGATCGCCTGACGGACTTCTTCGAAGGCCGCGCGCTGAAGGTCCTGCTCGTCCCGACCGGGATCGCTGCGCGAGTCATGGCCCGCGGGACGAGCGTCGTGTTCAGCATCCTCAAGCGGTTGACGGGCGTCGACCTCATGGACGACATCGCGGTCTTCTTCCGGTCGCTGAGCGGCCTCGTGGACGGTTTCAAGGAGCGCGCGGCGGGCGTCAAGGCGCTGCTCGCCGACGAGGCGACGACGTTCCTCATCGTCACGTCGCCGGAGCGCGAGCCGGTCGCCGAGGCGATCTTCTTCCGCGGCAAGCTGCGCGAGGCCGGCATGTCCTTCGGCGGCCTCGTCGTCAACCGCGTGAACGTCGCCGACGACGTCGACCCCACCGCTGTCGAGGCGCAGCTTCGCGCCGCGGGACTGGACGGCGCGCTCGCCGCGAAGGTGGCCGCGTCCGCTGCCGACCAGCAGCAGCTCGCCGCCCGCGACGCACAGCAGATCGAACGCCTGAAGGCCGAGCTCGACGAGCCCGACCCGATCGTCGTCGCGCGCCTGGACGGCGAGGTCCAGGACATCGACGGCCTGCTCGCGCTGCGCGACGCGCTGATGTAGCTCAGGCCGCGGTGGCGCCGGCTTCGGCGAGCAGCTGGTCGGCGACCGAGCGCAGGTCGGAGTCCAGGTGACCGCAGAGGACGTCGCGCAGCAGCGCGCGCAGGTGCGCGGTGAGCTCGGCGAGCAGGACCTGGATGCCGCCGTCGGACGGGGCCAGCCCGGCGATCACGGCGCGCTCCAAGGACACGGCATGCGCGACGCGCTCGGTCACGCGGACGCGCTGGTCCTCCGTCGCGCACAGCGCCGCGACCCGGCCGGCCAGCCGGCCGCTCTGCGGACCTTCGGGCTCCAGGAGCGCGCGCAGCGCGAGGAGGTGGTCGGTGAGCGCTTCGAACAGCGACGGCCGCTCGCAGCCCAGCTCGTAGCGGCGCAGCGCCCAGGCCAGCTCGCCGGCGCGCGGCGTGCGGCGCGTCACGAGCGAGATGAACGCGCGCAGCTCGTCCTCGGCGCCGGGCTCGACCTCGAGCACGCCGTGCGGGCGCCCGCCGGTGCACAGGTCGCCCACCGACCACGGCCCCGCGCCGGTGCGCTCCCACGCGACCGGGCCGAGCGCGACGCGCGCCGGGTCGAAGAGCCGCAGCGCGCTCAGCAGCCGGCGAAAGCGCACCCGCGCCTCGGTCAGCGGCGCCGGCTTGCCCGGATCGCAGGACAGCGTCAGGCAGGCGAGCACGCAGGGCTCGTCGGCGCCGGTCGGCCAGACGGCCTCCGGCGGCGGGTCGTCGAGGGCCTCGCCGCGCACGAGCGACAGGCCCTCGCCGAGCGCGATCTCGGCCGAGACGATCCGCAGGCCGAGCAGCGGCGCCACGACGACGGACTCCGCGCGACCCTCGAACAGCGCGTCCTCGATCTCGCCGTACGCGCGCTCGAGCCGCTCGGGCGTGATGACGAACTCCGTCGCCTCGCTGAAGACGCGGCTGATGAAGACCCGCAGCGCGGCGTCGGCGAGCTCCCGCGGCTCGGTCCGGATCCGCGGCTCGCCTTGCGCGCGCAGGTAGTCGTCGAGGCCGTCCATGCCGGCGAGCGCGCGCGCGGCCGGTGCGTACGTCGGCAGGCGGCCGAAGACGCCCACGCGATCGCGGATGAACGCGCCGGTCAGCGGGCGGTAGCAGTACAGCGGCGTGTCGAGGCGCCGGCCGCGCGTCTCGACGAGCTCGAACGGGACCTCGGCGCCGTCTGCCGTGTCGCCCGCGAGCAGCCACGCGGCCTCCTCGGCGAAGGCCTCGAGCGCGTCGTGCAGCGGGCGGTTTCGCATGCCAGGACCGTTCGCCCCGGCGCCGCGCGCTCCTCCCGGTGCAGGCGGACGTTCAGGCGCCGCGCCGAGCCCTCGGCGCGTGAGGCCTCAGCCGCAGCGCGGCGCCTCTGCGCGCGAGTCGTCAGCCGTCGCGGGACGGGCGGGCACGCAGGATGACGTCGTGGCTCGTCACGACGAGCCCGAGCCGCTCGCCGAGCCCCTCGATCGCCCGCTCGAGCTCCTCGTCCTCGAACGGGACGACGTCGCCCGAGTCCTCCATGACGATGTGGTGATGGTGCTCGCCAGACGGGTCGACCGGCTCGTAGCGGGCGACGCCCTCGCCGGAGTCGAAGCGCCGCACGAGGCCGAGCTCGTGGAGGGTCTCGAGCGCGCGGTAGACCGTCGCGGTCGAGCCGGCGCTGCCGGTCTCGCTGAGGCGGTCGGCGATCTCCTGCGCGGAGAGCAGGCAGCTCTGGCAGGCGAGCAGGTCGACGACGGCCTTGCGGCCCGCGCTCGCGCGCAGCCCGGCGCCGCGCAAGACCTCGTTGGCATGCTCGAGCCAGCTCGCCGAAGCGGTGCGGTGCATGCGGCCATCGTCGCATGCGGCGTCGCGGCGGGAGTCGCCGGGTAGCATCGATCGGGCATGCAAGCGCCCGACGTCAGCGCGACGGCGACAGCCCGAAGCGCGGCCGGCGCCCGGCGAATGGCCTCGATCGACGGGCTGCGCGGGCTCGCCGCGCTGTCGGTGTTCGCGTTCCACGCGTGGCTGTACACGATGTCCCGGCCGACGGCGTCGCAGCGCGACAGCCTCGCCGACTACGCCGCAAACGAGCTGCGCGTGGGGCTCGTGCTGTTCTTCGTGCTGTCGGGCTTCCTGCTGTCGCGCCCGTGGTTCGCGGCAGCGCTCGAGGAGCGCCGCCCGCCCGACCTGCGCCGCTACCTGCGCTCGCGCGTCGCGCGCATCGCGCCGGCGTACTACGTCGCGCTCGTCGGCTCGATCGGCCTGCTGTGGGGCCTCGCCGGGACGCCGGGCCTGCGCCTGCCCCCGGCCAGCGACCTGCCGCTGTACTTCCTCTTCGCGCAGAACACGTCGCCGTCGAGCGTCATGAAGCTCAACCCGCCGATGTGGTCGCTGGCGGTCGAGGTGGGCTTCTACGCGCTGCTGCCGGTCATCGGCCTGCTGGCGACCAAGCTCGCGCCGCGACGGCGCGCCCAGGCGCTCGTCCCGCTCGCGCTGCTCGCGCTCGGCGTGGCCTGGAACGTGGCGCTCGCCGGCCGCGGCCTCGGGATGACGTACTCCAAGACGCTCGCCGCGATGCTCCCGTACTTCGCGATCGGGATGCTCGCGGCGCTCGCGCTCTACCGCCGGACGCCGAGCGCCCGGGCGCGACGCACGATGATCGCGGCCGGCGTCCTGCTCGTCGTGTGCGACGCGGTCGCCAAGACCGCGGTGCCGGCATCGGGCTCGTCGACTCGAACCTGCTCTTCTCCATCGTCCGCGACGGCCTGTCGGCCCTCGGCTTCGCGCTCGTCATCGCCGCGGCGGCTGCGGCGCCCGACGGGCGGGTGCTCGGCAACCGGGTCCTCGCCGGCCTCGGCACGATCTCCTACGGCTTCTATCTCTGGCACGTCCCGGTGCTCGTGTTCCTGCGCGGCCACGGCCTGTTGCCGCTGGACTTCGTGCTCGGCGTCGCCGTGGCGCTGCCGGTGGCGCTGGCCGTGTCGGCCCTGAGCTGGGTCGTCGTCGAGCGGCCGCTCATCGAGCGGGCGGCGCGGCGCAACGGGCGCTCGCGCGCCGCGCGCCGAGCCGCGTGCTGCGCGACCGCGCCCGGCGTCAAGCAGCGGCGGCAGCGGCGTCGACCGCCGCGCCGGCGGGCGCGAGGTCGGCGCAGTCCGCGCCTAGCCACCGCGAGCCATAGCGGCGCATGTCGTCGATGATCGGCAGCAGCGCGCGACCCTTCTCCGTCAGCACGTACTCGACCCGCGGCGGCACCTCGGCATAGGTGTCGCGCTCGACGATCCCCTCCTCCTCCAGCGCACGCAGGCGCAACGAGAGCGTGCGCGGGCTGATGCCCTGCAGGGAGCGCTCGAGCTCACAGAAGCGCGAGCGGCCCTCGGAGAGGTCGCGAATCAGCAGCAACGTCCACTTGCCGCAGACGATTTCGGCCGTCTTGCAGACCGGACATGTGTCGTCCATAGGCCAACACTTTACAGACTGAAGCGAGCTACTCGGCAGGCCGGCGCCGAGCGGCCACGCGACGCGCGGCTTGGGGACCCGCTCGAGCGCGCGGCGTCAGCCGGCTGGCATGGCCGGCGGGGCGTACCCGTCGGCGTCGGTGCGCCCGCACGCGTCGCGCTGCGCCTCGATCTCGGCGAGGCGGCTCGCCATCGCCGGCTGGACCTGGCCGTAGGCGTCCGAGCCGAGGAGCAGCCGGCGGGGTGAGTCGTCGGACTCGACGGCGGCGATCATCGCGTCGGCCACCTTCGCGGGATCGCCGACGAGCACCTCCTGCGCGATCGTCGGCAGCATCGTGCGCATGAAGCCCGCCGGGCCCTCGGCGTACTCGGGCATCGCGGCCGCCCAGGACGCCACCGCGAGGAACTCGTTGCGCACCGATCCGGGCTCGACGATCGTCGTCCGGATCCCGAACGGCGCCACCTCCACCGCGAGCGTCTCGTAGAAGCCCTCCAGCGCCCACTTCGTCGTGCAGTAGATGCCCATCGCCGGAAACGCGGTCTGGCCGGCGGTGCTCGACAGCTGCACGAGGTGCCCGCCGCCCTGCGCTCGCAGCCACGGGAGAACGGCGCGCGCGAGCTGGATCGCCCCGACGAGGTTCGTCTGAAGCTGCCGTGAGATCTGCTCGTCGGAGAGCTCCTCGATCGCGCCGCACTCGGCGTACCCCGCGTTCGAGACGACCACGTCGATGCGATCGAACTGCGCGAACGCCTCCTCGACGACCTCCCTGATCCGGCCGACGTCGCAGACGTCCAGCTCACGGACCCAGATCGAGTCGCCGTAGCGCGCGGCGAGGTCGTCGAGCCGCGCAGGCTCACGCAGCGTTGCCGCCACGCGATCTCCGCGCTCGAGCAGGCGCTCGGTGAGCGCGCGGCCAAGGCCGCGGGAAGCCCCGGTGATGAGCCACGTGGTCGGCACGGCGTGGAATTGAAGCGGGGCGGCGCAGCCCGGCGCACGGCTTGGCGCAGCGGCGCTACACGCCCACGCGCTGTGCTTCGGCTTGCTCGAGGTCGGCCATCGTCGTTCCCTTGCGCCCGTCGGAGGCGAGCAGGAGCTTGAAGTCGTGCGGGCTCGTCGCCGCCTTCATCGCCTCGGCGACGTCGACGCGCCCGGCCTTGACGTGGTGAAAGAGCGCCTGGTCGAAGGTCTGCATGCCGTAGTAGGCGCCCTCGCTGACGACCTCCGTGAGGCGGCCGGTCTGCGCCGGGTCCATGATCATGTCGCGCACGCGGCCGGTCATCCGCAGGATCTCGCAGGTCGCGACGCGGCCACCGTCCGTCGAGCGCACGAGGCGCTGGGAGATGACGCCCTTCAGCGTGCCGGCGAGCATCGCGCGGACCTGCTGGTGCATGTGCGGCGGGAAGAAGTCGATGATGCGGTTGACGGTCTCGGCGGCGTCGACGGAGTGGACGGTCGACAGCACGAGGTGGCCGGTCTCCGCGGCGGCGAGCGCCGTGTGGACGGTCTCCTCGTCGCGCATCTCGCCGATGAGGATCACGTCCGGGTCCTGGCGCAGGACGCGCCGCAGCGCGCGCTTGAACGACAGGGTGTCCATGCCGATCTCGCGCTGGTTGATGATCGAGCGCTTGTCGACGTGCAGGAACTCGATCGGGTCCTCGATCGTCACCACGTGCTTGTAGTGGTTGACGTTCATGTGGTCGATCATCGCCGCGAGCGTCGTCGACTTGCCGGAGCCCGTCGTGCCGGTGAGCAGGATGATCCCGCGCTCCTCGTCGGCCAGTTCGGAGATCACCGGGGGAAGGTTGAGCTCGGCGACGGTGCGGATCTTGTGCGGGATCGCGCGGGCGACGACGCTCAGCGTGCCGCGCTGGCGGAAGGCGTTGACGCGAAAGCGCGCGACGCCGGAGATCGAGTAGGAGAAGTCGACCTCGAACTCCTCGGCGAGCTCCGTGAGCTTGATCGGGTCCTTCAGCATCCAGCGGACCGCGGCCTCGGTGTCCTCGGGGGCCAGCACCGCGGTGTCCACGATCGGGCGCAGCTCGCCGTCGACGCGGGTCATCGGCTGGCGGTTGACTTTCAGATGCAGGTCGGAGCCGCCGTCGGCAACAAGCGTGCAGAGGGCGTTGTCGATGTCGAACACGTGCGTCGCATCGGTCGCGACCTCCGCGGTCCTGAACCGTCTTCGGGGAACTGGACGAACGGCCGGTGACGACCTCCGGGCAGGGCGGGGCAACCCTGCCCGGAGGCTCGCCGGCTTACGCCGCGAGATCGGCGAACTGAAAGAAGTCCCGGATCGTGACGATCGGGCCTCCGCCGTTGGGGAGCTGGACGCCCTTGGAGGGATCCCAGGGCCCGTTCGGGGCGTTGAGGTACGAGCTCGAGTCGTTGCGCATGATCCCGATCTGCGTCTCGACGACGATGCGGCTGCCGAGCTCGCCGAGCGAGTTGCCGTCGGCGCGGGTCTCGGCCTCCTTGAGGATGTAGAACCACAGCGGCGTGTTGACGAGGAAGCCGCCGTTCTGCAGCGCCCGGTTCGTGTCGTCGGTGTTGTTCTTGCGCAGCTCCGCCTCGGTGAGCTTGTCGACGCCCATCGCGTCGGCAGCGGCCTGCCCGGTCGGGATGCTCAGCAGGTAGCCGCGCAGCAGGTTGCGCACGGCGAGGCCGCGCAGCAGCTTGCGAACGGCGGTGCCGGCGTCGTCCTGGATCGCCGCGTCGGTGCCCTCGTTGACCATGTTCAGGATCGGCGGGGCGAGGCGCGTGTCGATCTTGCGAGCGAAGTGCGCCTCGTTGGGGTCGGACTTGTTCGTCATCCGGTCCCACTCGATGATCCAGTTGAACGGCAGCGTCGGCAGGCCGCGGAACGGATCGCGGACGCTCTTGGTGATGTCCGCCGCGAGCGCGTGGCCGTTGCCCGTGAAGCGGAACAGGTCGTCGAAGCTCGCGAAGCGCTGGACCGGCGTCACGCTGGCCGGCACCGGAGCGCCGAAGTTGCGGTTGTGGTCATAGCCGCCGCGCACCATCGTGTGGCCGAAGCGGAACGCCGCGACCGAGTACTCCAGCGGCGCGAACAGGTCGCCGTTGGGCAGTGGCTCGTACTCCTTCGTGCCGCCGACGAGGATCTTGTCGACGATGCCCGGCAGCGTCACGGTGGGCAGGTAGTCGTTGACGACCAGCCACTGGTAGTGGTAGCGCACGAGCCGCTGGACGACCGCGAACTTGTCCGCGTCGGAGGCGTCGGCCTCCAGGCCGAACGCGGTGAGGTTGTCCTCGACCTTGTCGGCGACCTTGTTGTGGAAGCGCAGCACCGCGAGGTGGAACTGGGCGACGATGAGGTTCTCGTCGTTGCGCAGGTCGCCGATGAACGGCCGGGTCTTGACCTCTTCGTCAGACAGGGGCTTCAGGCCGACGGGGATGTCGTCGAACGTGATGATGCCGTCGGCGACCATCGGTCCGATGCGCGGCAGGTCGCGGCTGAGATCCTCGACCGGCGGGATCTTCACGCCCGGGATGCCAGGCCCGTCGGCGTTCTCGCCGACGCGCATCCGGATCCCGTCGTACATCGGGGTGTCGGGCCCGCCGACGTCGATGCAGGGGTAGTCGCGGCTCAGGCCGGGGCCGTTGCCGTAGACGCTGTCGAGATCGAACGTCGGGCGGCGAAGGTTCACGATGCCGCCCGGAACGTCCGTCGCCGGGATCGGCGTGATCGGGTTCTTCGTGATGTCGCCGATCGGCCGGCCGTCCTTGTCGGGGCGATCGGTGTTGGCCGTCATGTCGTGATCGATGAACTGGCCCCAGTAGGTGTAGACCGCGGGGATCGTCGAGTTGACCTCGACGGCGTCCGGCGCGGTCGCCGGGGCGTTGTCGATGAGCGACTCGCCGAGCCGCGTCAGATCCCTCGTGACCTTGGTGGGATCACCGGGAAGATGGGCGTTCGCGTCGGTCTTGAGCTCCGGAAGCAGATACTCGAACGGCGACTGGATCGGCGGCTCCGTCCCGGTGACGTGGACGTGCTGGCCGTGCTTCATGACGAGCATGTAGCTCTCCTTGTGGATGGTACGCCTGTCCTGCGCGCAGACGTCCTGGTCTTTGGCTTTGGGGGGAAGTGCCGGCGGCTCGACCTCACCTGAACGAGAGATCGAGCCTTCGGCGACTAGAGGGCGTCAAGCAGCGCGTAGATACGTGGCCGGTGTGATGTCCGTCACATCCGCGACGGGCTCGGCCTCGTCGCGCTCTGCGCCGAGACGGGCGCCCCCGACGGTCGCGGCGAGCACGAGCGCCGCGCCGACGATGATGACGTCCTTGATGACGTACTGCCCGACGAGCGTCGGCGCGCCGTGCGGGCCGCCGAACAGCTGCCCCGGCAGCAAGACGATCGGCGACATGATCCCGACGAGCTGGATCGCCAGCAGGTAGACCGCGCCGCGCATCGCGCGACCGCTGATGAGCCACAGCCCGAGCACCGTCTCGAGCAGCGCGACCGCGACGAGCGCGACGCCACCGGGGACGATGCCGAACGTGAGGATGGCCATCGTCTGCTCGACGAGGTCCTGTGCGGGGCTGACGCCGGGGAAGAACTTCAGCACGCCGAAGGCGAGCAGGACGGCGCCGATGCTCACGCGGAGGATGGCGATGCTGTGCAGGATGAGCCAGCGCTGACAGGCCGCCTCGGCAGCGCGCAGGCGCGCATCCACGCCGACGAGGCTGGGCGTCGCGTCGATGCGCGACCGCACAGGCTGTGCAACAGCCGTGGCGTAGCGGACGAGCAGATCGGGGATGGGGAAGGCGGACATTCGGACGTCCTTTCGGCAGTGGTTGGCGTGACCGTCGCCAGCACTGTCGGGGAGGGTCACTGCCGCTTCACTGGCGCCGGATTGGCGCGCGCCGTGCGAAATGCTGGGGTCCGGACGTTCGGCCACGCGATGTATCTGGAGGGCCTGTTGCGCGCTCTCACGCGTACGAGTCACGCTCCGAGCGTTGATTCGCGACCCCCTTGTGCGCGTGCTCTCCGAACCCCCTCACGACAACCTTGGCTTTGGGTTGGCCAGCGGCGCAGGCGATTCCGCGACGTCCGCGCCGCCCCTGTCGCTCGCGCTGTTCGGCGGACTGCGGATTCGCTGCGGCGGCCGCGACCTCGCCGAGCAGCTCCCCGGTCGCCAGGGACGCGCCCTCGTCGCCTACCTCGTCCTGCATCGCGACCGCCCCGTCAGCCGCGACGAGCTGCTCGACGTGCTGTGGCCGTCGAACCCGCCGGCCGCGCCGGAGGCGGCGCTGACGAGCGTCCTCGCGAAGGTCCGCCGCGCGCTCGAACCGGGGCTCATCAGCGGCCGCCAGGCGCTGACGCTCGAGCTCCCGCCGGCCTCGCAGATCGACGTCGAGGTCGTGCAGGCGCAGGTCGCGCTTGCCGAGCGCGCGCTCGCCGATCGCAGCTCGGCTGCCGCGCTCGACATGGCGCGCGGCGTGCTCGACGTGCTCGGGCGCCCGCTGCTGCCCGATCTCACCGGCGACTGGATCGATGCGTGGCGCCAGCGCCTGGACGACCTCGCGCCGCGAGCGCTCGAGGTCGGCGCCAAGGCGGGCGTCGCGCTCGGCGACGGCTACCTGCCCGCGGCGGAGCGATTCGCGAGCGCGCTCGTCGCCCGCGAGCCGTTTCGCGAGGCCGGCTACGCCCTGCTCATGCAGGCGCAGGCGCGGCAGGGCAACGTCGCGGAGGCGCTGCTGACGTTCGAGCAGGTGCGCGTCTTCCTGCGCGACGAGCTCGGCGCGACGCCGTCGCCGTCGCTCGTCGCGCTGCACGAGCGCATGCTGCGAGAGGACCGCGAGCCGGCCCCGGCGCCGCTCGCGCCCGCCGCCGGCGCCGCGGTCATGCCCTCCGTGACGTCGCAGCTCATCGACGGCGCGTTCGTCGGGCGCGACGAGCTGTCCGCGAGGCTGCGCGCGCGCTGGGAGGAGAGCCGCAACGGTCCGACGCGCCTCGTGCTGCTCGTCGGCGAGGCCGGCGTCGGGAAGTCCCGCCTCGCGGCCGAGTTCGCCGAGGAGGTCCACGCGGCCGGCGCGATCGTGCTCTACGGCCGCGCCGACGAGGATGCCCTGCTGCCCCACCAGCCGTTCGTCGAGGCACTGCGCCACCTCATCGCCCACGGCGATGCGGCGCTCGTCGCGGCGCGCCGAGCAGGACCGCGAGATCCTCTGCCGGCTGCTCCCCGACCTCGCGCCGCCCGGCGGCGCGCCCGCGGCCACCTCCGGCAACGACGACACGCTGCGCTACCGGCTGTTCGAAGCGGTCGCGTCGCTGCTGCGCGCGGCGAGCGACCGGTCGCCGCTGCTGCTCGTCCTCGACGACCTGCACTGGTCCGACAAGCCGACGTTGCTCTTGCTGCGCCACCTCCTGCGCCACCAGCAGCTCACGAACACGCTGATCGTCGGGACGTTTCGGCCCGTCGAGGTCGGTCGCGACCACCCGTTGCTGTCACTCCTCGGCGACCTGCACCGCGAGCGCCGCTACGACCGCCTGATCGTGCCCGGCCTCGACGACGCCGCGACGCGCGCGCTCGTCGCCGATCGCCTCGGACGGCCGGTCACGGCGAAGTTCATCCGGCGCCTGCGCCAGCAGACCGAAGGCAACGCGTTCTTCATCGAGGAGACGATCCGCGCGCTCGTCGAGAGCGGGCTCTCGGCCGACGAGGCCATCTCCGACGGCGAGCTCGAGCGCGTCGGCGTGCCGGAGGGCGTCGCGGAGATCGTCGGCCGGCGCGTGAGCAACCTCTCCGAGCTCGCGGCCGAGACGCTGACCGCCGCATCGGTCGCGGGCCGCACCTTCCGCCTGGCGATCGTGGCCGAGATCGTCGGCGAGACGCCCGTGCGCGTCATGGGCGCGCTCGAGGAGAGCATGGAGGCCGGGCTCGTCCGCGAGGACCCTGAGCGCATCGACGTGTTCGCCTTCACGCAGGCCCTGGTACGCGAGGTGCTCTACGACCGCATCAGCCTCAGCCGCCGCGTGCGGCTGCATCGCAGCGTCGCGGAGGCGCTCGAGATCCTCGCCCGCGCAGGCGCGGTCAACCCGGCGGAGCTCGCGCATCACTTCCTCGCGGCGCGGCAGGTCACCGGCCCCGATCCCGCGCGGCGCTACGCGATCGCGGCGGGCGACCGCGCCACCGAGCTGCTCGCCTACGAGGAGGCCGTCGAGCACTATCGCCAGGCGGCGACGCTGTGTCGCGACGACGACGAGCCGGCGCGCTGCGACGTGCTGCTCTCGCTCGGACGAGCGCAGTGGCGGGCGGGCAGCGACGACGCCCGCGGCACGTTTCGCTCCGCGGCCGCGAGCGCGGCGCGGCGCGGCGACGCGGACCAGCTCGTCCGCGCGGCGCTCGGCCACGGCGCCCGCTACCACGAGTCCGGCTACGCGGGCGCCCGCCACGAGCTGCTCGAACAGGCGCTGGCGGCCGTCGGAAGCGGCGACAGCGCGCACCGTGTCCTGCTGCTCAGCCGGCTCGCCGGGAACGCGGCGTTCGCGGCGGGACAGCGCGAGCGCGCCGAGGACGCGAGCGCCGAGGCGCTCGCGATCGCCCGGCGACTGGGCGACGAGAGCCTGCTGCTCGCGGGCCTGCGAGCACGCCACTCGACCCTGCTGCACGTCCGCCACCTCGACGAGCGGCTGCGGCTCAGCGCGGAGCTCATGGAGCTCGACGTCGAGTCTCGCGAGTCGCTGGCCGAGCGCCGGCACTGGCGCCTGTACGACCTGCTCGAGAGTGCGGACATCGATGCCGCGCACGACGAGCATCGCGCGCTCGGAGAGCTGGCCACGCAGCTGCGCCAGCCGCAGTGGAACAGCATCGCCGCGGGCTGGCGCGGCGTCCTGGCGGAGCTCGCCGGCGACCTCGAGCTCGCCGAGCGCTGCGCCGACGAGTGCCTTGCGCTCGGCCGGCGCGCGCACATGCGCGACGCGACCGGCACGTGGACGGCGAAGCTGCTCATGCTGCGCGGCCGCCAGGGCCGGCTGCACGAGCTCGCGCCGATGGTCGCGCAGCTCGTCACCAAGGACCAGGTGCGCAAGACCGGCTGGCGCAGCACCTACGGCCTGATGCTCGCCGGGCAGGGCGACACCGCGGGTGCCGGCGCGATCTACCGCGAGGAGCTGCGCACGTACGAGTCGGCGCTGCCGGCGTTCTGGCTGACGAGCGTCGCGATGCTGACCGAGCTGTGCGCCGCGCTGCAGGATGTCGACGGGGCGCAGACGCTGTACGGCGCGCTGTCGCCGTATGCGGGGCGCGCGATCGTCGTCTCCTACTCGTCGTGCTGGGGTCCCGTCGATCGGCCGCTCGCGCTGCTGGCCGGGGTGCTCGGCGACGACGAGGCGCGCCGGCGACACGCGTCCGCTGCCCTCGCGCAGGCGCACCGGATGCATGCGCCGCTGCTGGCGGCCGAGCTGGACGACCTGCTGCGCTGACGGCGCCGCGCTACGCGGCGTCCCAGGCGGGCCCGAACGACGGGTCGACCGTGCGCATGCCGCGCTCGAGCTCTGAGATCGCGGCGCGCTGGCCGTCGGAGAGCTCGAAGTCGAAGACGTCGAGGTTCGCGGTAGGGGTGGTACTCGACCTGGTCGCAGACGAGCGGCGCGTGCTCGAGCGCCTCGCGCAGCATCGCTCTCGGGAAGTTGGCGACGCCGAGGTGCTTGGCGCGGCCGGCCTCGCGGACCTCGTTCATCGCGCCGAGCGTCTCGGCGAGCGGGACGGCGGCGTTGGGCCAGTGGATGAGCAGGAGGTCGACGTACTCGGTGCGCAGTCGTGGCAGCGACTCCTCGAGTGCCTGGCTGACGCTCGTCGCATCGAGCTCCTCGCGCCAGAGCTTCGTCGTGATGAAGACCGCGGTTGAGGCCGGAGTCGTGCAGGCCCTGGCCGACCTCGGCTTCGTTGCCGTACATCCGCGCGGTGTCGATGTGGCGGTAGCCGAGCTCGAGCGCGTCGCGAACGGCGATCTCGCAGTCGACCGGTGATCTGCCAGGTGCCGAAGCCGAGCTTCGGGATCTCGGCGCCTTGGACGGTGAGGGTCTCGGTCTGCGCGGCTTCGCGTGGCATGCGTTCGACGGTGCCCGGCTCGGCGTCGCCCGAAACGACAACGAGGCCCCCGGGGGCCCCGTTCTCGAGTGCTCGGGCGCGGTCGCGCTAGGCGACGTCTCGAAGCTTCTGAGCCTCGGCCAACGACTGCAGCTTCTTCAAGGACTGGTTCTCGATCTGGCGGATGCGCTCGCGCGTGACGTTGAACGTGCGGCCCACCTCGTCGAGCGTGCGGGGGTGCTCGCCGCCGAGGCCGTAACGCAGCTCGAGCACGCGGCGCTCGCGGTAGGAGAGGTTCTCGAGTGCCTCGCGCAGCGCCTCCTTCGTGAGGATCTCCGCGGCGCGCTCGTAGGGAGACTCGGCACGCTCGTCGGCGATGAACTGGCCGAACTCGGACTCCTCCTCGTCGCCGACCGGCTTCTCGAGCGAGACCGGGGCCTGCGCGGAGCGCTTGATCGAGTCGACTTCCTCGGGGTCGATGCCGGTGACCTCGGCGATCTCCTCCGGGGTGGGCTCGCGACCGAGCTCGGTGACGAGCTTGCGCTCGGCACGGCCGATCTTGTTGAGCTTCTCGACGACGTGGACCGGGATGCGGATCGTGCGCGCCTTGTCGGCGAGCGCGCGGGCGATGGCCTGACGGATCCACCACGTCGCGTAGGTCGAGAACTTGAAGCCCTTGCGGTAGTCGAACTTCTCCGCGGCGCGCACCAGGCCGAGCGTGCCCTCCTGGATGAGGTCGAGGAACGGCAGGCCCTGGTTGCGGTAGTTCTTGGCGATCGAGACGACGAGGCGCAGGTTGGACTCGACCATCTTCTGCTTGGCGTCGAGGTCGCCGCGCTCGATGCGCTTGGCGAGGTCGACCTCCTCCTGTGCGGTGAGCAGCCGGACCTTGCCGATGTCCTTCAAGAACAGCTGAAGGGAGTCGGTCGTCATGTCCGGCTTGAGGTCGATCGTCGTCTTCTTGCGGGCGCGGCGCTTGTCCGGGGCGCGCTCGACGGCGTTGGCGGCCGCGGCGGCGGGATCGATCTCCTCGACGAGCTCGATCTCGGACTTCTCCAGGTAGCCGTGGAGCTCTTCGATGTCAGCCTCGTCGAGATCGATCTCCGCGACGGCGCCAGCGATCTCGGCGTACGTCAGCACGCCGGTCAGCTGGCCCTTCGTCAGAAGGCCCTTGATCTCTTCGAGTTCTTGCAGTTCGACTACGGACATTCGCGTTCGCTTTCACGTCGTGCGCCGGCTCCGGTCCGCCCGCGCACTCAAGGATGAGGGCGTGGACGAGGGACTTCCTGGGGCAGTACCTCGCCCAACCTAGACCGCAAACTCTAGCGTGCCAGCCTAGGCACTTTACTTTTTGAAGTCAACGACGTCTTCGCAGGAAGCTACGGGGCGGCGGGCGGTTTGTTTCACGTATGGCACCGTGATGGCGCAAAGCGCGTGCCATCATGCGGATTGTGCCCGACCGAGACGATTCTGAGCGCGAGGTCATGACGAGCCTCCCCCGCACCCGCCCGGTGCGGCGCAGCTCCAAGCGCGCCGAGCGTGCCTCGACTAGCGCCACCACGGCGTCCAACGGCGCCACCCGCACCGCGACGGCCACGGCCCGCAAGAAGCCGAAGGCCGCCGGCGCGGCGAGCGCGACGACCACCGCGAAGGCGACCGCCTCCGCGAAGAAGTCCAAGGGCGCCAAGCCGAAGGCCGCGGGCAAGGCCGGCGCGAAGGGCAAGGGCAAGTCGAAGGCGAAGGCGACCTCGACGAAGCCGGCCACGAACGGGACGGGGTCGCGCGCGCCGCGCACGACCCCGCGGCCACGGCCCGCCGCCGTGCAGGCCGCCCAACCGCCGGCCGAGGAGGCGCGCAGCGCCGCGGCCCAGGCCCCGCCGGCGCAGGAGGCGCACAGCGCTGCGGCCGCGGCCCAGGCACCGCCGGGGACGCCGTCGCGCAGCGCCGCCGCCGCTGCGGCCGAGCCGCCCGAGCCCCCCGGATCTCCCACGCCGACGAGCCGCCCGCGACGCCCAAGCGCAAGGTGCCGGCGGCGGGCTACGCGGCGCCAGCGTCGGGCGCCGACGAGCACGAGTCCGCCGTCGCCGACCTCGTGACGACGACGCTCCAGGCGGCGCAGGAGCTCGCGCAGATCGGCATGGACGTCGGGCGCGCCGCCGTGCGGTCGATGCTCGACCGCCTGCCGCGAGCCTGAGCGCCGCCGAGCCAGGCTCGACCACACCGCTCGCGGCCGTGCGGGCGCGGCCGTGCGGGCGCGGCCGTGCGGACGCGGCCGTGCGGACGCGGCCCTGCGGACGCGGCCCTGCGGGCACGGCCCCTGCGGGCGCGGCCTGCGGGCGCGGCCCTGCGGGCGCGGCCGTGCGGGCGCGGCCTGCGGGCGCGGCCCTGCGGACGCGGCCCTGCGGGCGCGGCCCTGCGGGCGCGGCCCTGCGGGCGCGGCCCTGCGGGCGCGGCGCCGCCAAGCCTGGCTCGACCACGCCGCTCGCGACGCGGCGCGATACGCTGGCGCCGTCTGCCGCGTCCCTTCACCACAGGGAGCGGACGCCGAGCCCGGCGGAGTCCGGCTCGAACGGGGAAGCGGCCACCAGGCCGTAGCGCACGGGATGGATGCGCGAGCCAACCGCGGGCCTCAGGCCGGGTGGCGCCCTGCGCCCGTAGGCGGTCCATCCACATGCCCCCGTCTCGACGCGATCGCGCCCCGCTCGCCGCCCTCCTCTGCGCGGGCTTGTGGTGCGGCGCCTGCGCGGTCGCCTACGCGGTGCCGGGCACTGGCGGCGCGGAGATGCCAAAGCTGATCCCGCAGAGCACGGGCGCCGGCGGATACGGGACGCCGGGCCAGCGCTCGGTTCTCGTGGCGCCGACGGCGCTCGTCGGCGAGATCGTCCGGGTGCGCGGGACGATGCCCGGCGGATCGCGCCGGCGCGCCATCCTGCAGCGCCTCGACGCGCGTCAGGGATGGCGCAACGTCGCCCGCACGCGCGTCCGCAGCACTGAGCGCTTCGTCGTGCGCTGGCGCGCGGATGGCAGCGGGCGCACCAGCCTGCGCGTCGTCATCGCACGCCGCGCGGGCGCGGCGGCCGGCGCGCCCGTGGCGAACGTCAACGTCTACCGGCCCGCGCTCGCGACGTACTTCGGACCGGGCCTGTACGGGAACAAGACCTTCTGCGGCCAGGTCCTGACGCCCGAGCTGCTCGGCGTCGCGCATCGCAAGCTGCCGTGCGGCACGCAGGTCGCGCTGCTGTACGACCGTCGCGAGATCATCGTCCCGGTCGTCGATCGCGGTCCGTTCAACGAGCCCTACGACTGGGACCTCACGCAGGCCACCGCCGACGCGCTCGGCTTCACCGCGTCGGGCTCGATCGGGTACGTGCGCCTGAAGCCGGCGTAGCCCGGCTGGGCGAGGCCGCACGCGCCGGCGGGTACCGTGTGCCGATGGCCGTGATCGTCGCCGTGATGGCCGCCGTCGCGGCGGTCGCGCTCGCCTGGTTCGCCGGGGTCCGGCGGATACTCAACCGCTCCAAGCGCGTTGCGCGGGCGGTCATCGTCGATCCCGAGGAGCACACGACGATGGACGCGCGGGGCGCGGTGCGCTCGGTCCAGGCCGCCGACCTCACGCTGCCGGCCGCCGCGCTCGACGCGATCTGGACGCCGATGCACCTCGAGCGCCTCGCGCGGACCTACTGGCGCTTCCTCTCGCGCTGCACGCTCGGCGTCATCCGCGTGCGCTACGACGAGGACGGCCGGACCGTCGTCGCGGTCGCGCGGCCGTTCGCGCTGCTGCGCTTCAAGGCGCCGGAGTACGAGCTGGACGCCGGGCGCGGGATCGTGCGCTGGCGCATCGAACGCGGCGTGCTCGTGTCGCGCGCGGCGCACGGCGGCGACGGCTACCTCCAGATCGACGTGCGCCGCTGCGAGAACGTCGACGACGCCACCGGGCGCGTGCACATCGAGGTCGAGGTCGCGAACTTCTATCCGGCGCTCGCGAGCGGGATCGCGCGCTGGTTCTACTCGGCGACCCAGTCGCGCATCCACGTCATCGTCACGCACGGCTTCCTGCGCTCGCTCGCCCGCCTGGACCTCGCCGAGTCCGTCGTCGGGCGCTACGCCACGCCCGGCGCCGGGCCCGACCCGCCGCCGTCGCGGGAGCACACGCCCGCGTGATCGAAGGCGCCGTCGTCCGCCTGGAGCCCATCCCCCGCGAGGTCGCGGCGGCGCTGCTCGACAGCCGCGCCCCGGAGGGCATCGCCTTCGCGGACGGCTACCCGTCGGAGTTCTCGCTCGAGGTCATGGACCTCCTCGCCGGTCCGCGCGCCTCGACCTCCGACGGCACGGGATTTCGGCCGAGCTTCGTCGTGCGCAAGTCCGACGGCGTCGTCGTCGGCGAGATCGGCTACAGCCTCGTCGAGTCGGTCGCGCGACTCGGCTACTCGATCGTCGAGCCGTGTCAGGGTCGCGGCTACGCCACCGACGCGCTGCGGGCGCTGATCGCGCGGCTGCGCGAGGACCCGCGCGTGCGGCGGATCACGGCGGAGACGCTCGTGGGCCACGTCGCGAGCCGGCGCGTCATGGAGAAGGCGGGGATGCGGCTGTACGGCGAGCGCCTCGGCGAGGTCGACGGCGAGCTCGCGGAGCTCGTCGTCTACGACTGCTCGTAGGCGGCGCGCAGCTCGGCGATTCGCCACCCACCAGAATGTCGGATTGACCCCGGATATCGGGGTGAAAACGACACGCGCCCGGCCGTGGCCGAGCGCGCGTGTGACGGCTATGCCCCGTGCGGACGCGTGTCGCGCCCGGGGAGGTGCATGCCTTCCAACAGGCGCGGCGTGAGCATGAGCGCCGCGATGCCGACCAGCACGTAGATCGCGTCCGTGACGGTGCCGGTTCCGAAGATCTCGGACACGACGTTCGTGTCGAACAACGCGAGGACAGCCCAGTTCAGGCCGCCAATGATGAGCAGGGCGATCCAGACAGGATCGAGCCGCTTGAGGAGTTCCATCACGCCTCCTTGATTGACGCGACGGTTGTGGATGGGACGCTGCTACATACCCCACGGTTTGCGGGAGGTTTCACTGCGCCGGCAGGATCGGCTCCGCGCGTTGTTCGGCCGTCGCCCCGGGTCCCGGGCGGACCTTGAGATCGCGCGGTCGCGCGGGCTCGCCGCAGTGCGCGCAGTGCAGTCGCGGGTCGGCGTCGTGGCCGCACGCCGTGTGCACGAGCACGCGCGGCGGACCACCCTCGGGGGTCGCGTGACGATCGCCCCACTGCAGCAGCGCGACGAGCACGGGGTTGGCGTCCACGCCCTTGCGCGTCGGCGCGTACTCGTGCGCGTCGGGCTCGCCGTCGATCGGCCGCCGCTCCAGCAGCCCGTGCTCGACGAGCGTCTGCAGGCGGTCGGAGAGGATGTTCGGCGCGACGCCGACGTGGCTGCGGATGTCGCCGAAGCGCCGCCGTCCGAGCAACACCTCGCGCATGACGAGCAGCGTCCAGCGCTCGCCAAGGATCTCGAGCGCGGCGGCGATCGAGCAGTGCTGCTCGGGAAACGGGCGGTAGGGCATGGCGTCGACTGTAGCGCCGGGTAGTTGCATTTTGCAAGCGCCTGGTCTACGGTGCTGCTTGCAAAATGCAACTGTCGCCTGCCGCGCGACAGCGCCGAGCCGAACGGGCTCCGCAGCGCGCCGCTGGCGGGTGACCAACCAACGACGGGAGCGCGCGTGATGGAACGCCGGTGGCAGGTCCTGACGGTCGTCTCGGTCGCCGTCTTCATGGTGAGCCTCGACCTGTTCATCGTGAACCTCGCGTTCCCGCACATCGCCGCTGACTTCGAGGGGGCGAGCCCTGCGGCGGTCTCGTGGGTCCTCAACGCCTACGCGATCGTCATCGCGGCCCTGATGGTCCCCGCCGGACGGCTGGCCGATCGTGCCGGCCGCAAGCGCGCGTTCCTCGGCGGGCTGGTGCTGTTCGCGGCGGGCTCGGCACTGTGCGGCGTCGCGCCGTCGATCGAGACGCTCGTCGCTGCGCGCGTCGTGCAGGCCGCGGGCGCCGCGCTGCTCGTGCCGACGTCGCTCGCCCTCCTGCTCCCGGAGTTCTCCGCCGCCGAGCGCCCCGCCGCGATCGGGATCTGGGCCGCGGTCGGCGGCATCGCCGCGGCCGCGGGCCCGCCGCTCGGCGGTTTGCTCGTCGAGGCGAGCTGGCGCCTCGTGTTCCTCGTCAACGTCCCGGTCGCGCTCGCGGCCGTGTGGTTCGGAGCACGCCTGTTGCGCGAGAGCCGCGACGAGGCGCCCGGCCGCCCCGACCTCATCGGCTCGGCGATCTTCGCGGGGGCCGTCGGCGTGCTCGCGCTGACGCTCGTCGAAGCACCGGAGCGGGGCTGGGGCAGCCTGACCACGATCGCCGGCGGCGCGGCCGCGGCGGCGGGGCTCGCCGCGTTCTGGCGTCGCTGCCTCGTCCACCCGTCGCCGGTGGTCGAGCCGGCGATGCTGCGGGTCCGGTCGTTCGCGCTGGCGACCGCGGCCTCGCTGCTGTTCTCTGCGGCGTTCGCGGCGATGCTGCTCGGCGTCGTCCTCTTCATGACGGGCGTCTGGGGCGACTCGGCGCTGCGTGCCGGCCTCGCGCTGTCGCCGGGGCCGCTCATGGCGGCGACCTTCGCCGCCGCGTCGGGGCGCTTCTCCAACCGCTTCGGCCAGCGCCGGCTCGCGACCACCGGGCTCGCGCTGTTCGCGCTCGGCTGCGCGTGGTGGAGCCTGCGCCTGGGCACCGAGCACGCCTACGCCGCCGAGATGCTGCCGGGGCTGCTCGTCAGCGGGACCGGCGTCGGCCTGACGCTGCCGTCGCTCGC
Source organism: uncultured Actinomycetes bacterium (assembly GCA_963806515.1). GTDB lineage: Bacteria > Actinomycetota > Thermoleophilia > Solirubrobacterales > Solirubrobacteraceae > CADCVQ01. Next base: position 37,510 of record CAWDYO010000009.1, read on the forward strand.
AAGCGCGGCCGCCGCGTCGCTGCCGCCGGCGCGCTTCGCCACAGGCTCGGCGGTGTTCACGATGTCGCGCCAGCTCGGCTACGTCCTCGGCGTCGCGATCCTCGTGGCGCTGCTGGGCGGCGGCGCGTCGTTCGACGGCGCCTGGGTCTTCATGGCCGTCACCGCGGCGCTCGGGGCGGCGGTCGCGTTCGCCATCGGCGCCGTGCGCCCGTACGCGGCGCCGGCCCCGCTGCAGCCCGCCGGCGAGGCCGTCTAGAGGGTGCCGGGCGGCTTGCGGCGGCGCTCGGCCTCCCCCGTGCGGCGCGCCGCTCCGACGAGCATGAGCACGCAGCCGGCGAGCGCGACGTACCAGCCCGCCGCAAGCTCGATCTGGCCGGGCGGCTCGCCCGGGCGGTCGACGACGCCGACGTAGAGGACGAGCCCGAGCGCGGTGATCGCGAGCACGCCGGTGAGCTCGCCGCGCACCCACGACAGCTCGTGGTCGCGGAGCACGATGTAGGCGAGCACGAACGGCGCGAGGGCCATGACGAGCAGCGGCCAGCGCAGCACGTCGTGCACGTCCCAGCCGCTGTGCGACCCGAGCCCGGCGACGCCCCCGATCGACGCCAGCCGGCTGACCGAGTCATACCACGGCCCGAACACGCCACCGGCGAGCAGCAGGCCGCCGAGCATCCCGACGAGCTCGTTGCGGGTCAGGCGCCCCATCAGCGCGTCGAGTCCGCCACGGCCACGAGCTGCGCGAGCGTCCACGGTCCCTGGCCGGTGAGCCGCAGGTGCAGGCCGTCCTGCTCCCACGCGAGCTCGTGGACCGGGCGCAGCTCGGGCTCGGCCTCGTCCAGCGGCGCGGTGCGGTGCGCGTAGCGCTCGTGGGCCTCGGGCGCCGGCAGCCCGCGCTCCGGCGGTGCCTCGAGGCCCACGTAGAGCGTCAGCCGGCCCGGCGTGCCCGGCCGGGTCGCGTCGAGGTTCCACTCGACCTGGACCGCTGCGGGCCCGCTCGCGATCACCTCCACCCAGCGCGCGAGCGGCAGCACGATGGCGGGCAGCGGAACGAGGCGCCCGAGGTGCGCGTCAGCGGCACCGATCCCGTCGAGCGGGTCGCGCTGTTCCATGTCCGGCGATCGTACGCCCGCGGGCCGGCCCCCTGCACGGAACGTGGCGCGAGCGGGCAAGGCGAGCGCGATCGCTCGCGGCGATCGTACGCCCGCGGGCCGGCCCCCGCACGGAACGTGGCGCGAGCGGGCAAGGCGAGCGCGATCGCTCCCGGCGCCGTCAGCCGCCGATCGCGTACCGCGCGAAGAGCTCGCCGTCGCACTCCAGCAGCGAGCGCAGCCGCGCCTCCACAAGCTCGTCCACCGGGGCGCTGCCGATGATCGACAGCGCACCGGCTCCGCCGGCGAGCTTGCCGACCGTCGTGAGGAACAGCTCGTCGACGAGCCCGGCCGCGAGCAGCGCGGCGTTGAGACTCGGGCCGCCCTCGCAGAGGATCGAGCGGATGCCGTGCTCGTCGCGCAGACGCGCGAGCGCCCCCGCGAGGTCGACCGGGGACGAGCGCAGGTACTCGACCTGCGCGACGCAGCCGTCCAGCGATCCGTCGGCGGCGGTGACGACGACCACGCGCGACGACGCGTCGGCGAGCAGCGGCAGGTCGCAGGACAGGTCGAGCCGGCCGCTCACGACGATCGCGAGCGGGTCGGCTTGCAGGCCCGCGGCGACGCGCTGCTCGCGCCGGTGCGGATCGCGTACGAGCCGGCCGTAGCGCTCGGTGCGCAGCGTCCCCGCGCCCACCATGACCGCGTCCACGCACGTACGCAGGGCGTGGAACAGCTGGCGGTCGGCGACGCTCGAGAGCGGTGCCGTCCGGCCCGCGACGCTCGCGCGCCCGTCGACGGTCGCGACCATGTTCAGCGCGACGTGCGGCCGCGACGGCGGTGCGGCGTCCGCGAAGCGAAGCGACGTCGCGAACGCGTCGGCCGTCAGCTCGCCGGGCTCGGGCAGCAGCCGGCGCAGCACCACCGGCGGCTCGTTGCGGGCGGCCGTCACGCCGGGTGGCCGGGCTCGATGTCCTTCACGTCTTCGAAGTACAACAGCTCTCCGGACCCGTGGCCGGCCGCGACCGGCGCGAGCAGGTAGCCCTCGTGGTCGCCGAGGTCGTGGCGCGAGCGGATCTCGCCGGCGAACCAGCTCGGGCAGCCCTCGAGGATCGGAAGCTCGTACGGGCCGGCGAACCACGCGCAGCGCGCGAACTTGTCGACCTCGTCGCCCGTCTCGCCGCCGAACAGCTCGACGAGGTCGCGCCGCTCGCGCGGCACGGCGTGGACGGCGAGGGCGGTCGCGTCACGCGCGATGCGGTACGTGCGGTTGGCGCGCGACAGGCACGCAAGGAACCGACCGGGATCGATGCTCGTCTGCATCGCGAAGCCGACGACGCAGCCGTCGCGCTCCCCGGCCGCGATGGTGGTCACGATGAAGACGGGATAGTTCAGGTCGCCCATCAATCGGGCGAACGCTCTTGACGTCTCGTCCACGTGCATCGCCTACCCGGTGTGGCATGCTCGGAGGCAATGAGTAGTCGAGGGATCTTCGATGAGCGAGCGGCTGATCGGCGTGGACGTGGGCGGCACGAAGGTCTCGGTCGCCGTCCTCGACGGCTCGACCCTGCACGAGCCGCGCGTCCGCAAGACCGACACGACCGACGCGGCGCACCTGCTCGACCAGCTCGTCGAGGCGATTCGCGAGGCGGGGCCGGCGCGCGCGGTCGGCGTCGCGGTGCCGTCGGTCGTCGACTTCGCAACGGGACGGGTGCGGGCGTCGGTCAACGTCCCGCTCGCCGACGTCCCGCTGCGCGACGTCCTGTACGAGCGCCTCGGGATGCCGGTCGTCGTCGACAACGACGCGACGTGCGCCGCGCTCGCGGAGGCCTACGACGACGAGGGTGGGCTCGTCGCCCGTCACCTCGTGATGTTCACGATCGGCACCGGCGTCGGCGGCGGGATCGTCATCGACGGCCGCGTCTATCGCGGGGCGACCGGCGCCGCCGCGGAGCTGGGCCACACGATCGTCGGCGCGGACCTGCGGCGGGCGCCGGTCGCCCACGCTGACGACTTCCCGCGGCCCGGCTCGCTCGAGTCGCTCGCGGCGGGGACGGCGCTCTCAGAGCTCGGAGCCGATCACGGGATCCCGGCCGGGACCGCCATCGACGCCGCCCGCGCCGGCGACCCCGCCGCGCTCGCCGCCATCGAGCTGCTCGGGCGGCGGCTCGGCGTCGGGATCGCGAACGCGATCAACACGTTCGATCCCCACCTCGTCGTCGTCGGCGGCGGCGTCAGCGCGGCGGGCGAGATGCTGCTCGGTCCCGCGCGCGAGGAGGCCGCGCGCTTCGTCCTGCACGGCGTCGGCACGAGCACGCGGATCGTCCAGGCGCGCTACGGCAACCGCGCCGGCGTGCGCGGGGCCGCGCTGCTCGCCGGCCAGGAAGCGACGCACGAGGCGGGCGTCGCATGAGGATCGCCCTCGCCGTCGACCACGCCGGGGTGCCGCTGCACGGTGCCGTCTGCGACGCGCTGGCCACCGACGGCCACGAGGTCGTCGATCTCGGCGAGCACGACGACTACCCCAACGTCGCGCTGACGCTGGGGCTCGCGATCGCGAGCGGGGAGGTGGGGCGCGGGATCCTCGTCTGCGGTTCCGGCGCGGGCGTCTCCGTCGCGGCATCCAAGCTGCCCGGCATCCGCGCGGCCGTCTGCCACGACCACTACACCGCCGCGCAGTGCGTGAGCCACGACGACTGCAACGTGCTCTGTCTCGGCGCGCGCGTCATCGGGCCCGCGGTCGCGGCCGAGCTTGCGCAAGCGTTCGCCGGGGCAAGCTTCAGCGGCGAGGAGCGCCACGTGCGACGGCTCGGCAAGATCCTGCTCATGGAACGCCAAGGACTGGAGGCCACGCTGTGACCAGCGTCATGAACGTCAACGAGCGGCTGGCCGCGCTGACCGAGGCCGGCACGGCCGTCTGGCTGGATCAGATCCGCCGATCACTGACCCAGGGCGGCGAGCTGCGACGCCTCGTCGAGGAGGACTCGCTGCGCGGCGTCACGTCGAACCCGGCGATCTTCGAGAAGGCGATCCTCGGGTCGCCGGACTACGACGAGCAGATCGAGCGGCTCGCGCGGGAGGGCCTCAACACGCGCGCCGTCTACCAGGACATCGTCATCCAGGACGTCCAGGAGGCGGCCGACGTCCTGCGCACGGTCTACGACGAGCTCGGCGGCGCGGACGGCTTCGTCTCGCTCGAGGTCGACCCGGACCTCGCCTTCGACACCGATCGCACGATCGCGCAGGCGCGCGAGTACTGGGGCCGCGTGGACCGGCCCAACGTCATGATCAAGATCCCCGGCACGACCGAGTGCCTGCCCGCGATCGAGCAGGCGATCTTCGAGGGGATCAACATCAACGTCACGCTGCTGTTCAGCGTCGAGGCGTACGTGAGCGTCGCGGAGGCGTACATCCGCGGGCTCGAACGCCGCAAGGCCGACTCGCAATCGCTGGACGTCCAGTCCGTCGCGTCGTTCTTCGTCTCGCGCGTCGACTCGGAGGTCGACAAGCGCCTCGAGAAGCTCGGGCGCTCCGAGCTCGCCGGCCAGGCCGCGATCGCCAACGCGCGCGCCGCGTACCGCGCCTTCGAGGACCTCTTCGGCGGCGAGCGCTTCGCCGCCCTGCGCGCGGCCGGCGCGCCGGTCCAGCGCCCGCTGTGGGCGTCGACGGGCGTGAAGAACCCCGCCTACGCCGACACGATGTACGTCGCCGAGCTCGTCGGCCCCGACACCGTCAACACGATGCCGATGCCGACGCTCATGGCCTGCGCCGAGCGGTTGGAGGTGCGCGGCGCGACGGTCCGCGAGGACCCCGAGGCGGTGCTGACCGCGCTCGAAGAGGCCGGCATCGACATGGGCGAGGTCACCGCCAAGCTCCTGCGCGACGGCATCGACGCGTTCGTCACGCCGATGGAGAAGCTGCTCGCCGGCATCGAGGCCAAGCGCGAGGCGATCTTCACCGGGCGCCCGGAGACGATCGACGCCTCGCTGCCGTTCGAGCTCGAGAAGCCGGTCGCGGAGATGGTGCGCCGCGCGGTGGTCGAGGAGGTCGCGCGCCGGATCTGGAAGAAGGACCCGACGCTGTGGGGTCCGCGCGACCAGCCGGAGGTCGCCAACCGCCTGGGCTGGCTGCAGGCGCCGGAGATCTATGCCGAGCACATCGACGACCTCGAAGGCTTCGCGGCGGAGCTCGCCGGCGAGGGGTACACCGACGCCGTGCTGCTCGGGATGGGCGGTTCGTCGCTCGCGCCGGAGGTGCTGCGGCTGAGCTTCGGCGACCGCATGCACGGGCGGCTGCGCCTGCAGGTGCTCGACTCGACGGACCCCGCCGCGGTGCTCGCGGTGCAGCGGTCGGTCACCCTCGACCACACGATCTTCGTCGTCTCGACGAAGTCCGGCGGGACGATCGAGACGATGTCGCTGTACGAGCACTTCTGGTCGCTTCAGCCGAACGGCGAGCAGTACGTCGCGATCACCGACCCGGGCTCGTCGCTGTCGATGCTCGCCGCCGACCGCGGCTTCCGGCGCACGTTCCTGAACGACCCCGACGTCGGAGGGCGCTACAGCGCACTGACGTTCTTCGGGCTCGTGCCGGCGGCGCTGATGGGCGTCGACCTGCAGCGGCTGCTGGACGGCGCGGGCGTCGCCGCGGAGTCGTGCGCGGGCTACCACGCCCCTGAGCGCAACAGCGGGCTGTGGCTCGGCGCCGCGATGGGCGCCCTGGCGCAGGACGGCCGCGACAAGCTGACGTTCGTCGTCGACGACCCGATCGCGTCGTTCGGCATCTGGGCTGAGCAGCTCGTCGCCGAGTCGACCGGCAAGCAGGGCAAGGGCGTGCTGCCGGTGGCCGACGAGCCGGTGGGATCGCCGGGCAGCTACGGCGCGGACCGGATCTTCGCCTACCTGCGCGACACCGAGGCGCCCAGCGCCGAGCTCGACGAGCAGGTCAAGGCGCTCGCCGCCGCGGACGAGCCGACGGTGACGCTGTCGGCGGGCGGGCCGGAGGACCTCGGGCGGATCTTCTTCTTCGCCGAGTTCGCGACGGCGGTCGCGGGGTGGGCGCTGCAGATCAACCCGTTCGACCAACCCAACGTCCAGGAGGCCAAGGACGCGACGGCGCGAGTGCTCGAGTCGATCGGCGAGGGCGGTTCGCTGGCCGAGCCCGACGACGCGTCCGACGAGGAGCTGCGCGCGCTGCTCGCGTGCGACCCTCCGGCCTACGTCGCGGTCCTCGGCTACATCGCGCCGTGCGTGCGCGTCGACCGGGCGGTCGCGGAGCTGCGCACGGCGATCCGCGCGGCGACGAATGCGACGACGACGTTCGGCTATGGCCCGCGCTACCTGCACTCGACCGGCCAGTTCCACAAGGGCGGCCCGAAGGAGGGCCGCTTCCTCGTACTGGTCCACGACGGGCCCGACGACGTGCCGATCCCGAGCCGGCCGTTCGGCTTCAAGACCCTGAAGAACGCGCAGGCCTTCGGCGACCTCGCGACGCTCCGCGCCCACGACCTCCCCGCCGAGAAGCTGCGCCTGGACGGCTCGCAGCACCCGGCCGACGCGATCGACGCGCTGACCGCGCGGGTGCGCGGCTTGCTCGCCGCGGACTGAGACCGACCTCACACTGCGTCGCGGGGTGACCCGCGACCCTGGACTGGACGGGCGCCGTGGGCAGGACGACCCGTCCAGAGGCGGCGCCGAACCACGAACAAGGCAGGGTGCATGAGCACATTCACTCCGCGAGGTGGGCGTCTGCCTGCCCTCGCGACACTGGCAACCGCCGTGCTGCTGGCCGCGGCGCCCGCGGCGGCGGCAGACACGACGAACGGCAACCTGCCGGGCGGTACGTCGATCACCGCCGGCATCTCCGCGCCCGCCGACGGCGCGCTCATCGCGTCGCCTCCCGGCAACGTGAGCCTCACGGGCACGGCGTCGATCGGGCAGGGCGTGCCGGTCGCCAACACGACGCTCATCTACGTCGTCGACACGTCGGGCAGCACGTCCGGCGCCGGCGGTTGCGGGGGCGACCAGAACAGCGACGGCAACTCGGACCGGATCCTCGATTGCGAGATCGCCGCCGCTCGGACGCTCAACCAGCAGGCGATCGCCGCAGGGACCGTCGGCCAAGTCGGCACGGTCTTCTTCCAGAGCACCGCGTCGATCGAGGACGTCGGCCCGACGGCGCCCGGAACGCAGGGCCTCACCGGCCCGGCGACGGATGCGAGCGGCAACGGGACGCCCGACGTCGAGGACCGCCTGCGCACGGCGTCGTCCTTGGGCAACACGAACTTCGAAGCGGCGGTCCAGGCCGCGTGCAACCTCGTCCAGCAGAGCTCGAACCCCAACAACATCGTCGTCTTCCTCTCCGACGGCGTCGCGACGACGGGTGGCAACGCGCTCGACGACATCCCCTGCGCGCCGACGACGGCGGCGTTCCAGACGTTCGCGGTCGGGAGCGGATCGAGCTGCACGGACACGGGCGGCGGGCGCGGCAGCCTCGCGCAGATCGCCGCCGACACGGGCGGTGAGTGCACGCCGGTCACGGACGTCGCGACGCTGCCGGACGTCGTCCCCGGGCTCATCAGCTCGAAGCTCACGAAGCTCGAGCTGCGCGTCGACGGCGGTGCGCCGACGGACATCTCCGGAACGGCTTCGCCGGGCCTGCCGCAGACCGGCCCGGCGTCGGTGAGCTTCGCCACGATGGTCAACGGCCTCGCGCCGGGCAACCACACGCTGTGCGTCAGGGCGATCGGATCCGACGGCGGCGGGGAGGGGTCGGTCGAGCACTGCCACCCGATCGTCGTCGCGACGATCTCGCTGGCGCCGGAGACCGAGACCAACGAGCTCGGCACGCCCGGCCAGACGCACACGGTGACCGCCACCGTCGCCGCGGGGGCGGACGGCGGGGTCGCGAACGTCCAGGTGGGCTTCGAGATCGGGTCCGGGCCGAACGCCGGCCAGACCGCGACGGCAGCGACGAACGCAGCCGGCGAGGCGACGTTCACGTACGCCGCCACGCAGGGGCCCGCGGGCCTCGGGACGGACGCGATCGAGGGCTGCTTCACCGACAGTCAGGGCACCGAGGCATGCGACACGGCGACGAAGCACTGGGTCGACACGACGCCGCCGCAGCTCGCCTGCACGCCGACGACGAACCCGTCGGGCGGCAACGTGCCGCCGGCCGGCAACAACCCGAAGAGCGGCCAGAACCCGGACGGCTTCTACGTGCTGACCGCGACGGATGCCGTCGATCCGAACCCGACGCTCACGCTGGCGGACACGGCAAGCTCCGCGACGTTCGGGCCGTTCGCGAGCGGCACGCGGATCAAGCTCACGCAGGCCCCCGGCGCGACGCCGGGCCAGAAGCCGGGTCCGGGCGTGATCGACTGGCACATCACCCTGAAGGGCGACGGTTCGCTGACGGCGACGGATGCGTCGGGCAACGTCTCGGCACCGGTCTCCTGCAGGGTCGCACCGAAGCCGAAGTAACGGTCCGCGATGGTGGCGAGGGACCCGCCCGGGTCCCTCGCCGCTGCCGCGCGCCCGCCGCGGGCGACACGCTCAGCGGGCGCGGATCTCGACGTCGCCGGAGTCGGTCTTGGCGTCGATCGACCGCGGCGCGCCGTCGTTGCGGCTGATCGCGTCGTCGACGTCGACGTCGCCGGAGTCCGTCTCGGCGTTGATGGCGTACTCGCCGGGCGCGACGGCGACCTCGACCTCGCCGGAGTCGGTGTGAGCAACGATGCGGCTGGGCGTCCCGGCGGCGTCGACGGTGACGTCGCCGGAGTCGGTCTCGGCGTCGACCGCCTGCGCGTCGGCCGCGGCGACGTCCACGGAGCCCGAGTCGGTGTGCGCCCAGACTTGCTCCTGGCGGCCGGTGAGCTCGAGCGAGACGTCGCCCGAATCGGTCTCGACGTGCGTGTCCGCGACGGCGACGCGGCGGCCCTCGACATCGCCCGAGTCGGCGTCGACCGTGATCTTCACGCCCGCGGGAACCGTGATCCGCAGGTCCGTGGAGCAGTTGAAGGCAAGCCCTTCGCAGTCGGTCTTGAGCGTCAGGACGCCGCCGTCGAGGCTGCGCGCGAGCGTCGGCTTCTCGAAGACGTAGTGCATCGTCTCGCGGACGACGATGCGCCCGTCCGCCGGGACGAGATCCACGTCGCCGCTGTGGGACGTCACGACGATCTCGCGCACGGAGCCGCTGATCGTGTGGGTCCGGACGGATCGGCTGTCGAACGCGAAGTTCGCGAGGCCGAGCGCGCCGACGGCGGCCAGGAACAGCGCGGCGAGCATCGCCAGCAAGATCTTCATGGGGTCCAGCCTTCCGGTCGCATGCCAGGCAGTCTGCTGACGTGGCGACGCCGTCGCCATGGGGCTCTCAGGCGTGTTGGGGTGCGGATTGCCCCCGACCCGTGGCGGCGGCCAGCGTCCGGAGCTAGGGTGCGAGCAGGGTGAGCCCGTGACCCGGACGCTGCTGAACACGTTCCCGACCTGGCTGCTCGCGATCGTCACCGTCGGCGGCGCGGTCGCGCTCGCCGTCGGTGGGCTCGCGCTCGTTCGCCGCCGCTTCCCGGGCCTTGAGCAGCATGGTGTCAACGACGTCGTCGGCGTCGTCGTCGGCGTGCTCGCCGCGGTGCTCGGGATCCTGCTCGGCTTCGTGACCGTCTCGCTGTACGAGAACTTCACCGAGGCCGAGAAGACCGTGCAGCGCGAGGCGACAGAGGTCATCCAGCTCTACGACGACTCGCGCGCGTTCGCACCGCCGGCCGACGCCGCGGTGGAGCGTGAGATCAAGTCCTACGTCGCGGCCGTGCGGTTCGTGGAGTGGGAGAAGATGCGCGAGGGAGGCGACGACACGCAGGTCGGAGACGACCACATCGCCGACCTCTATCGCGTCCTGCGCGAGTACGAGCCGAAGACGGCCGCGCAGTCTGCGTTCTACACGGACGCGGTCGGGCGGCTCAACGACGTCGTCGACGCTCGCCGCGCGCGGCTGAGCGAAGCCTCCGAGGAGATGCCGGGCGCGTTTCGCATCATGCTCGTGCTCGGCGCCGCGCTGCTCATCGCGTCGCTGTACCTCCTCGGCACGGCGAATCGGCGGCTGCACACGATCCTCGTCGTCAGCGTGGCGGTCATCACGAGCTTCAACCTGCTCATCGTCGCCGCGCTCGACCACCCGTTCTCCGGCGACATCTCGGTCTCCAACGAGCCGTTCAACCAGCAGCGGCTGAAGCTCCTGCACGTGACCCCGGCGGACGTGAACGACCCGTAGCGCCGCGGGAGACGGCCGCCGAGCCTCACACCGGCGCTCAGCGTGCGGCGTCGACGGCGGCCGCGAATGCGCGCGCCGCGTCTTCTTCCTCGGCGGGCACCCAGATCGCGGTGGCGACGCCGCCGAAGCGCACGCGGATGCGCTCCTCGCCGCCCCTGCCGAAGCGCTTCTTCGTGTCGTCGCGCACCACCTCGGTCGGGCCGAGGTCCGACACGCGGAAGCGGTGCTGGCTGTCGCCGTGTCGCATGCAGTCCAGCCAGCCGTCGTCGAAGACGAGCGAGCGGTCGTGCAGGCCGTCGAGGCGGTGCACGGTCACGCCCCCGGCTTCCCCGTCATCAGGAAGATCGCGACCACGACGAGCAGCAGCGCGACCGAGCCGACGAGGTCGGCCCGCCGCGACAGCGCGACGTACTCGGCGCTCGGCCCGGAGCCGGACTTCAGGTCGCTCTCGGCGAGCTCGACGAGGCGCTTGTCGGCCGGCACGAGGATGGCGCCCGTGAGGCCGAACAGGACGATGAGGATCGCGAACGTCGCGCTGATCCAGGGGTCGCCGAGGCTGAAGCGGTCAAGCGCGAGGTACAGGCCGGCGAGCAGCACGACGGTCATCGCGGGCTGCACGAGCCGCGTCGCGAGCACGAGGTGCAGCCGGTGCAGGTTGGGCAGCGCCGCCGGCCCCGCTCGCTTCATCTGCGAGTCGATGATCGGGTACGCGAACACGACGCCGAACGCGAGCACGACGGCGAGGATGTGGATCGTCAGGACGACGTCGTAGAACATGAAGGCGGTCATGTCGCGAAGCGTCCCGGGCGCGGCGGCGGATCCCAAGCCCGGCTACGCGCTTGCGGCGTGCCGCTTGGCACGGGCTATCGCCGCATCCAGGTCGTTCGCCACCTCGGCGCGCAGGACGTAGGTCTCGAGCAGGACGTCCCCGAGTTCGAGCCACAGGCGATCCGCGTCCTTGGTTGATTGCGCGGCGTCGCCCGCCGCTGTCGCGGCGCCGTCTTCCAACCCGGCCTTCTCCGAGCTCACCCAGGTGAACGGGGTGTAGCCCGACCACTCCGCGAAGATGTGGGCCAAGGCCAGTACCGGAACGACGATCACGAGTGCTGTCAGCGCCCGCTCGGGCGTGTCCGCGTAGCAGACCCCTAGCCCCGCCGCGATCAGCCCGATGACGACGGCGAAGGCGAGGACGATCGATCGCCAGCCCGACTCTGCCGACTTGCGTGTGAGCCGCTCCGGCACCTGCCCCAAGCATCGATCGGGTGCCACGCGCGGCTCGCTCGCTGGCCGCAGCTCGGCCAGGAGCCCCGACGCCGCCGCGTACTCGCTGTGTAGTTGTGCCAGCTCCCGCCGCTGGAAGAGACCGGCGATCACGCACGTGATCGCCATCGCCGTCAAGCCGCGGCTCAAGGCTTCCTCGCTCGGAACCACCTGCTCGTCCGGAGCCATCGGATCGTGCTTCAAGACAAGGCCGTAGATCGCCGCCGCCGCGCCGACCGCCGCGCCATAGGCCACGCGGATCGCGGTCGTCGTTCGTACGAAGTACCACTCGTAGATGCGGTCGAGCCGGGCGTGCGCGTCCACGGCCCGCGCGAGGTTGAGCAGGTCCCTGAACGCGAACGAGCTCCGCGCTTGGAGAATGCGCCAGATCCGCGTCACGGTGCCGGGACCGGTGCTGGGAGATGCTCACCCAGCTGCTGATCGATGACGCGGATGCGATCGTCGCGCGTGTGTCGGAGCCGTTCCACGCCAAGCAGGCTAATGGCACGGCGGCGCGCCGGCACGTGCGGCCAAGACGACGATGCCGGGTATGTCCCGCCTGGACAGTGTGCCGGGTGGGTGTCCCGGCCTATGCTCCGAAACTCGGGACCTCACGACACGCTGGGAGCGGCTGTGGCACAGATCGGCTTCGTCGGGCTCGGCCGCATGGGCGGCAACATGGTCACGCGCATCAAGCGCGACTCCGATCACGACGTCGTCGCGTTCGATCGCGACAAGGATGTCGTCAAGAAGATCGCGGAGGCGACGGGCGCGCGCGGCGCGAACACGCTGAAGGCGCTCGTGAAGAAGCTCGACGCGCCGCGGATGGTGTGGATCATGGTCCCCGCCGGCGCGCCGACGCAAAGCACCGTGGACGCCCTCGCGAAGCTGCTCGACAAGGGCGACATGATCATCGACGGCGGCAACTCGAAGTGGACCGACGACAAGGCGCGCGCAGCCGTCCTGAAGAAGGCCGGCATCGACTACCTCGACGTCGGCACGAGCGGCGGCGTCTGGGGCCTGGACGTCGGCTACTGCATGATGGTCGGCGGGCCGAAGCCGGCCGTGAAGAGGCTCGCGCCGATCCTCGACGTCCTCGCGCCCGAGACCAACGAGCTCAGCGCCGCAGCCATTGGGCCCCGCGGGTGGGGCCACTTCGGCCCTTCCGGCGCGGGCCACTACGTGAAGATGGTCCACAACGGCATCGAGTACGGGCTCATGCAGGCCTACGCCGAGGGCTTCGACCTCTTCGACAAGTGCGAGTACGAGCTCGACAACGCGAAGATCGCGCACCTGTGGAACCAGGGGTCGGTCGTGCGCTCGTGGCTGTGTGAGCTCGCCGCCCGCGCGTTCGAGCTCGAGGGCGACGCCCTCACGCACCTCAGCGGCTACACCGCCGACTCCGGCGAGGGCCGCTGGACGATCGAGGACGCGATGGACAAGGACGTCCCGACGCCCGTCATCACCGCGTCGTTGCACGCGCGCTTCTACAGCCGCGGCAACGGCGACTTCACGCATCGCATGCTCGCGGCGCTGCGCGCGCAGTTCGGCGGCCACGCCACGAAGAAGTCGGCCGACGGATGACGTCGCCGTCCCGCGCGGGAACGAAGCCGAGCGAGACCGGGCGCGACGCCGGACCCAACCCGCTCGCGGTCGCGCTCGAGCGCCTGCCGGTCCACGCCACGACGCTCGTCATCTTCGGCGCGACCGGCGACCTCGCCCGGCGCAAGCTCCTCCCCGCGCTCTACAACCTCGCCCACGAAGGGGCGCTGCCCGAGCACTTCGCGCTCGTCGGCAGCTCGCGCGGGGCTCTGTCCGACGAGGAGTTCCGCGAGCTGGCGGCGAGCGCCGTGGGCGAGTTCTCCCGCCGCCCGCCGGACGAGAAGGTGCTCGCGAACCTCTTCGAGACCGCGCGCTACGTCGCGGGGTCCTTCGACGACGACACGGTCTACGAGCGCCTGGCGACCGTCCTGCCGGAGATCGACGAGCAGGCGGGCGTGCCGATGAACCGCTGCTTCTACCTGTCGACCGCGCCGGAGTTCTTCCCGGTGATCGTCAAGCAGCTCGGCAGCCACGACCTCGACGACCACGACCACGCCGAGGTCCGCGTGATCATCGAGAAGCCGTTCGGCACGCGCCTCGCCGAGGCGCGCGAGCTCAACGAGATCGTCCTGTCGGTCTTCGAGGAGCGCCAGGTCTTCCGCATCGACCACTACCTCGGCAAGGAGACCGTCCAGAACGTCCTGGCGCTGCGCTTCGCCAACGGGATGTTCGAGCCGCTGTGGAACCGCAACTACATCGACCACGTGCAGATCACGGCGTCAGAGGACATCGGCATCGGCACGCGCGCGGGCTACTACGACCACGCCGGCGCGCTGCGCGACCTCGTCCAGAACCACATGCTCCAGCTGCTCACGCTGCTGTGCATGGAGCCGCCCGTCGACTTCTCCGCCGACGAGGTCCGCGACGAGAAGGTCAAGGTCCTGCGTGCGATCCACGCCCCGAAGCCGGAGGAGGTGCCGGGCATGGCGGTGCGCGCGCAGTACGCGAGCGGGAACGTCGCCGGCGTCGATGTCCCCGGCTACCTCGAGGAGGCCGGCGTGCCCGACGACTCGAACACGGAGACCTACGCTGCGCTGCGCCTGGAGGTCGACAACTGGCGCTGGGCCGGGGTGCCGATGGTGCTGCGCACGGGCAAGCGCCTCGCGCGGAAGGTCACCGAGATCGCCGTGACGCTCAAGCCGGTGCCGCACCTCGCCTTCCACCACGAGGGGTCGATCGGCGTGCGGCCGAACGTCCTCGTGCTGACCGTCCAGCCCAACGAGGGCGTATCGCTGTCGATCGGGGCGAAGATCCCCGGCACGCGGATGGCGATCCGCCCGGTGCAGATGGAGTTCCTCTACGGCTCGGCGTTCATGTCGCAGTCGCCGGAGGCCTACGAGCGGCTCATCCTCGACGCGATGCGCGGCGACGCGACGCTCTTCACCCGCAACGACGAGGTCGAGGCGCAGTGGAACATCTGCGACCCGATCGTCGCGACCTGGGAGCAGATGCCGGGTCCGCTGCCGCAGTACGAGGCCGGCTCACAGGGTCCGGCGGAGGCCGACGACCTGCTGGGCGGCGAGCGGTCGTGGAGGATGATCTAATGGCCCCGCCTGCAGATCCGCCCACGCTGACCTACAGGCGGAACCATTGAGCCCGAGCGTCCTCGACTCCTACTGGAGCGCGCAGGACACGACGCCCGCGGCGATCGAGGCCGCGCTGCGCAACCTCGTCTCCGAGCGCCATCGCGAGAACGAGGGCTACGTCGCCGCGCGCGCGCTGAACATGGTCACGATCGTCGACGCGGACTACAGCGGCGAGATCGCCAACCGCCTGCGGCGCGTCGGGCGCTACCACGCCTCGCGCACGGTCGTCTGCTCGGTCGAGCCGGGACGCACGACGATCGACGCGCGCGCGACGGTCGCCTCCGAGGCCGACCCGCGCCCGGGCGAGTTCTCGCTCATGCGCGAGACCGTCGTCATCTCCGTCGGCGAGAGGCACCTCCCCCACCTCGCGCGGATCGTCGACCCGCTCATCGTGACCGACCTCGCGACGATCGTCTGGTCGCCGCACGGCCACCGCGAGGCGATCGACGCGCTTGTCAGCCCCTCCGCCGGCGCGCGCCCCATCGCGCAGTGCGTCCTGACCGACTCCGCGCACGAGGCCGAAGAGCACGAGAAGCTCGACCGCTTGTGCGACCTCGCCGCGGTGGTCGACGTCGTCGACCTCGCGTGGCTGCGCATCACGCCGTGGCGGGAGCGGCTCGCCGCGCACTTCGACCCGCCGGACCGCCGGCCCGAGCTGCGCACGCTGTCGAAGATCTCCGTCCGCCATGGCAGGGACTCGCTGATCTCGGCGCTCCTGCTCGTCGGGTGGCTGTGCGAGCGCCTCGGCTGGCGCACCGAGTTGCTGACCCGCCACGACGCGCTGCTGCGCGGGCGCGCGCGCGGACGCCGCGGCGAGGTCGAGCTGCGCCTGGAGCCCGTCGACGGGATGCGCGTCCCCGGGCTGGCCGGTCTCGAGATCCGCTCGGACCTCGGGACGACCTTCGCCCTGGCCCGCGGCGAGGGCGGCCTGCGCGCCCGCCGCGTCGAGCGCAAGGGCGAGGAGCGGGTCTGGACCGTGCTGGGGGCGTCGCGTGGCGAGCCCGGCATCCTCGGCGAGGGCATCCGCCACGCGCTCCTGCCCGACCCGACGTTCGCGCCGGCGCTTGCGGCGGCGCGGCGCATGCTCGGATGACCGGGAGGGTTGCGTGTCGAGTTGACCCCGGTATACGGGGTCAATCCGCCACTCGCGCACACCGGGAGATCGACTGGCGAGTTGACCCCGATATCCGGGGTCGATCCGCCATTCGCGCGCGGCGGAGGGTTGCGCCGTGACGCGGGTGCGGGTCTTCGACGACGCCGAGGCCGTGGCGGCGCACGCGGCCGGCGAGCTCGCCCGGCGAATCGGCGAGGCGCGCGACGAAGGGCGCGAGCTGCACGTCGCGCTCGCGGGCGGGTCGACGCCGAAGCGCGCGTACCTGCTGCTCGCGCAGATCGAGGGCTCGTGGAAGCACGTGCACCTGTGGCTCGGCGACGAGCGCTGCGTGCCCGACGGCGACCCGGAGTCCAACGCGCAGATGGTGCGCGAGTCGCTCCTGGCCGGCGCGCGTGCAGAGCCGCCGGTGCTGCACGCGGTGCGGTCGCCGCTCGTCCCCGAGGACGCGGCCTGGCTGTACGGGCTCGAGGTCGTCCGCGACGTGCCGGAGAGCGTCTTCGACGTCGTCCTGCTGGGCATGGGCCCCGACGGCCACACCTGCTCGCTGTTCCCCGGCCACCCGGTGCTTTCGGTCTCGGAGGCTCCCGTCGCGCCGGTGCGCGAATCGCCCAAGCCGCCGCCCGAGCGGGTGACGCTGACCCTGCCCGTGGTCGCCCGCGCGCGCTTCACCCAGCTGCTCGTGACGGGCGCCGACAAGCGCGAGGCGTTGACCCGCACGCTGGCCGGCGAGGCCGGTCTGCCGCTCGCGATGCTCGGCGACGGACTCGACGAGATCGCCTGTGATGCGGCGGCGCGCGGCGCGAAAGGCTGACCACCCGAGCAGGCCACGTCCAGAAACATCCTCGACACAGCCGCATCGACGTAGGGTTGCATCACATGAGGCGGATCGGAGGACGGCGCGGACGCTGGCGGGCTGCGGCGTGGCCCGCGCTCCTCATCGTGTCGGGCGCACTGATCGCGTGGATCGTCGTTCGACGCGAGGGCGGCACGACGACCGACGTCGCGGCCGCGATAGCGGTCCTCGTCGCGCTCGCGGGAATCGCCGAGCGACAGCTCCAGAAGCACAGCGAAGCCGACGCACGGCCCGCTCCGCAAGGCCTCGACGCGGCGCAGCTCGACGCGTGGCGTGCGCGGTTGCGCACGGCGGTACGCGCGGCTCGCGTCGAGCAGGGCGGCCAACTCGATCAGATGATCCCCCACGGCGAGGCGATCTCGGTGAAGACCAAGGCGGTAGACGACGCGCGGCGACCGCGACTGCGCGTTGGGGGAAAGCTGCTGGATTGGAGCGAGATCACGTCTCAATGGGAGACCTCCCAAGACCGGCTGGTCATTCTCGGTGAGCCCGGCTATGGCAAGACCGTCGCGGCGCTGACGCTGATCTCGCATATCAACGCGCGCGACGAGGTCGGCGTCGCAGTAGCCGAGCTCTTCTCGCTCGCGCATTGGGACTTCTCCGAGGACGACGAGCGCGATACTCCGCTCGCCGAGTGGCTCGCCGAGCAGCTCACCGCGGCCTATCCGGCGGACCTGCCGCAGACCGTGTCGCGACAGCTGATCGATGAGGGCCTCGTGCTGCCCGTGCTCGACGGCCTTGACGAGATCCCCAGTCTCGAGCGGCGCCGCGCGTGCGTGGACGCGATTAACGCGTACACGCGGCGCGCCCCGCCGCACCGGCCGTTCGTGCTGACGTGCCGGGTCCTCGAGTACACACAGCTCGCGCCCGAATGGGTTGGTGCCGACCAGATCGTCATGCTGGTCGGCCTGCAGTCCGACCAGGTCGAGGCGATCCTTGCCGAGCGCACTAAGGGACGCGCGGGCTGGAACGTGATCCGCGCCGAATATGCCTCGGGCAATGCGACGCTCCACGACGTCTTCCGCAGTCCACTGCGCATCGCGATCGCGTTGCAGGCCTACCGCGACCGCGACCCCGTCGAGCTGATCGGCCTCACGGTCGCCGAGGCCCGCGGGCGCCTCTGGGAGCTGCTGCTCACGACGACGGCCGATGCGTACAAGAACGCAAGCTCCTCACAGGTCCGGACATGGCTCGAGTTCCTCGCATCGAGCATGCGCCGGACGGCGCGCCAGCGCTTGATGTTGCATGAGCTGTACCTCATCGTTCCTGATCCCAGCCGCGAACTGCAAGGGCAACGGCTGGTCGCCGTGCTCGTCGTGGCATCCGTCGGCGGTGCCGGCGCAACGTTCGCTGCGGGACTCGGACACGCCTGGGGGTTGGCGCTCGGGGTAGGCAGCGCAGCGCTGTTCGTGCCCTTCGGCGCGAGGGGTGTGGGTGCGGCGCCGACGACGGCTGTTCGCCTCGGCGTGAAGGCGCGTGCCCGCACCGCAGCCGTGAACTTGCGCCTCAATCTGTTGGGCGGACTGGGCCTCGGCTTGGTGTTGGGACTCATTACCGGATCCGTCATCGCCCTCAGCTCAGGCGTCCGCGTGGGCGCCGCGGTGGCGGGCGTCTTGGCGCTGAGCGGCCTGGCTATGGGCATCGCGTCGCTCGTCGACAACATGGTCACGGCCAGCCACGAGGTCATCAGGAGCGAGCCTCCGTCGCGGTTCTTGCGAAAGGGCCCGGAGACCGTGCTCGCCGCCAGCCGCACCAATGGGCTGCGGCGGGGGCTCATCTTTGCGACGGGCGGCAGCGTCAGCTTTGCGATCGCCGGAGGCGTTGGCCTTGGATTGGTGGGCGAACAGGTCGATGCGCTCGGTGGAGCGCTCGCGTTCGGGCTGGTTGGCGGCATCATCTGCGGACTCGACGCCGGCCTCCTCGGCGGGCTCGACGCCTGGCTTTACCACTACTGGCTGCGTGTGCGGCTGCGCACGCGGCACCAGCTCCCATTGCAACTGCCCCGGTTCCTTCGCTGGTGTGCCGAGCCCCAGCGCGGGTTGCTGCGCATCACGAATGCCTACGAGTTTCGCCATCGCGAGCTGCTGGAGTACCTCGCGCCCGAGTCGCCGCCCGCGGCCGACGACATGCGCGCAGCGGAGGAGCCGGTCGGCCGACCGGAGGCGTAGCCGACTGCTCAGTAGTAGCCGGGTACGACGACCCGCACCGCGCGTGGGACGACCGTGATGGTCGCGGGGGTCGTGCCGATCGGATCGCCGTCGGCGTAGAAGTGAAACGGCCGGTCGGCGTCGACGTGCAGCTCGCGCGCGCGGAGGATCCGGACGGCGGGGTTGTGGACGTGCCTGCCCCTGAACACGCCGGGCAGCGCGACGAGGTAGCTGCGCTTGGGCATCTGCCCGACGAGCACGACGTCGAGCAGGCCGTCGTCGAGCCGGGCGCCGGGGGCGAGGTGCATGCCGCCGCCGTAGTACGGCGCGTTGCAGGCCGCGACGGAGTAGCCGGCCAGGCTCAGGGGCTCGCCGTCGAGGCGCAGCTCGAAGCGCGCGGGGTCCCAGCCGGCGAGGGCGCGCAGGCCGCCATACACGTAGGCGAGGTTGCCGAGCCGCGCCGGCGCGCCGTTGGCGATCCGGTTGGCGTCGGAGTCAAAGCCCAGCGACGCGATCCCGACGAACGCGCGGCCGTCGACGTCGCCGATGTCGAGGTCGCGCTCGACGCCGGACGCGATGACGGCGCACGCCGCAGCGAGGTCCTTCGGGATCTGAAGCGAGCGGGCGAGGTCGTTGCCGCGGCCGCCGGGCAGGACCGCGAGCAGCGAACCGGGGTGGTCGCGCAGGACCCCGCCGACGCAGCCGACGAGCCCGTCGCCGCCCAACGTCACCGCGACGTCTCCGGCCTGCGCGGCACTCGCGGCGAGCGTGCGGGCGTGCTCGAGGTCGCGCGTGATCTCCGTGTGAAAGCGCAAGCCGAGCGCGCGCAGGGCATCCTCGACGCGCGGCAGGACGCGGGCCGCACGGCCGCCACCGGCCGCCGGGTTGCAGATCAGGGCGAGGTGGCGGTCGATCGCGCGACGGTATCTCGTCGGCGCGCGGTGCGGGCGCCGCGGCGGTCGATCGCGCCGTGTCTCGCCGGCGGCCGACGCGGGCGCCGCGCCGAGCGGCGACACTTGCGTGATGGCTCACAACATCTCTCGCAGCGCGCTTGCCGCCGCGATCGTCCTGACCACCGTGATCGCCGGACAGGTCGCGGTCTCGTCCGCGAGCGCTCGCGTGGTCGCATCGAAGTCCACGAACATCAAGCGCAAGCCCGTGTTCGCGCGCCAGCACGGCAAGCCGCCGACGCGGCTCGTCAGCCAAGACATCATCACCGGCAAGGGGCGCGCGGCGCGCGCTGGCGACGACCTGCGCGTGAAGTACATCGGCAGGCTGTGGGGTGGCAAGCTCATCGACGACGGCTGGCGGCTCCCCGCGTTTCGCTTTCAGCTGGGCGTCGGCATCGTCATCAAGGGCTGGGATCGCGGCATGCGCGGCATCCGCCCGGGCGGGCGGCGACAGCTGACGATCCCTCCGTGGCTGGCCTACGGCTCCAGAGGTCAGGGCCCCATCCCGCCCAACGCGACGCTGGTCTTCATCGTCGATGCGGTCTCGGTCAGACCACATGACGACACGCCGGTGGCCCCCTAAAGGGGAGGCGCCGGTGCGGCTAACCGAACGCCAGGACGCCAGCCTGCCCCAGTGACCTCGAGGCCCCCGCACGCGAAGGTGTGCGCATGCTCGACGCCACCGCGATCCGCCCGGCGCCGGCCGGCGTGCATTGGCAGGGATCGTGGACGCCGCTCGAGGCCGACGAACGCGCGCTCGTCGCGCTGCTGCCGGCGGCCCAGCGGCTGCTCCTCACGACCGACGGCACGGTGACGCCCGCGCTCGCGACGATCGCGGGCGAGCCCGTCGCCGTGCGCACGCTCGCCCAGGACGTCGTCGCCCTCGACGAGGACGACGAGCGACTCGCGCTGTGGAAGGGCGGCAAGGTGCTCGACCGGCGCGTGCTCCTATACGGCGCCGAGAGCGGGACGCCGCTGCTCTACGGCGCGTCGCAGATCGTCGCCCACCGCGTGCCCCGCCCGGCGCGCGATGCGCTCGTGCTCGGCACCACCGCGATCGGGCTCGTCCTGCGAGCGCACGAGATCGAGACGTTCCGCGTGCCGCTCAGCGTCGGCGTCGGGCCGGCGAGCGACGAGGCCGCGGTTCACCTCGGCCCGGGCCTCGTGTGCCAGCGCACCTACGCGATCCGCTCGCAGGGCCGCCCGCTGATGATCGTGCACGAGCAGTTCCCCGCGACCGGGTTCGGAGCGCAGCGCTGATGCGCGTGCTCGTCGCCGGCGGCGGGATCGGCGGCCTTGCGACCGCGCTCAGCCTGCACCAGGCCGGCATCGACGTCGAGGTCGTCGAGTCGGCGCGCGCCATCCAGGCCTACGGCGCCGGCATCAACCTGCTCCCGCACGCGGTTCGCGAGCTCACCGAACTCGGCCTCGGCGAGGAGGTCGAGGCCGCCGGGATCGCGACGAAGGAGCTCGTCTACCACGACCGCTTCGGCAGCCGCATCCACGCCGAGGCCCGCGGGCGCGCCGCCGGCTACCGCTGGCCGCAGATCTCGATCCACCGCGGCGAGCTGCAGATGGCGCTGCTGCGCGCCGTCCACGAACGGATCGGGCCGGACGTCGTGACGTGCGGCGCCGCCATCGAGCGCTTCGAGCAGCATGGCGAGGGCGTCCGCGCCGAGGTCCGCGACCGTGCGACGGGCGCGCTGAGAACGATCGCTGCCGACGTGCTCGTCGGCGCCGACGGCATCGACTCGGCGGTCCGCGCGCAGCTGCATCCCGACGAGGGTCCGGCGCGCTGGTCGGGCGTCGGCATGTGGCGCGGCGTCAGCGAGGCCGAGCCGTTCGGCAGCGGCCGGACGATGATCATGGCCGGCTCGAACCGCAGCGAGAAGTTCGTCGCCTATCCCATCCGCGGGCGCGACGGCCGCCGGCTCGTCAACTGGGTCGCCGAGGTGCGGCTCGCGCCCGACGACGCCGCCGCCGGCGCGCACGACTGGACGCGGACGAGCGACCCCGCGGCCGTGATCGAGCACTTCGCGAGCTGGAGCTTCGACTGGCTCGACGTGCCCGCGCTCATCGCCGGCACGGCGTCGATCTTCGAGTACCCGATGATCGATCGCGACCCGCTCGCCTACTGGGGCGCGGGACGGGTCACGCTGCTCGGCGACGCCGCGCACCCGATGTACCCGATCGGCTCCAATGGCGCGTCGCAGGCGATCATCGACGCGCGCGTCCTCGCCCGCGAGCTCGCCGTCCACGACGATCCCGCCGCCGCGCTCGCCGCCTACGAGCGCGTCCGGCGCCCCGCGACGAGCGCGATCGTGCTCGCCAACCGCCGCCACGGCCCCGAGCAGGTCATGACCGTCGTCGAGCAGCGCGCCCCACACGGCTTCGCGCACATCGACGACGTCATCGCCCCCGACGAACTGCGCACGATCGTCGCGCGCTACAGCGCGACCGCCGGCTTCGACGTCGACGAGCTCAATGCGCGCCCGTCCCTCGGCCCGAGGGCGATCGCGCGTTAACAGTTCTCCGGCCCCGGGTGGACTAGGCTGGTGGGCATGGACGACGACGAGATCAAGGTGCTGGTCAAGCGGCTGGCGCGCAAGCATCCGTCCGGGGGCACGGTCATCGAGCGCGCGGCGATCATGGCCGAGGGCACCGGCTCGTCGGACGTCATGGCGTGGGTCATCGGCCACGGTGGCACGCCCGAGGCCGCCGTGAAGACGGCCGCCCCGCGCGGGATCCACGGCTGGCAGCTTGGCGGGACCAGCGCCCCCGACGCCCGCAAGGCCGCGCGCTTCGTGCTGCCCGCGGGCGCGCTCGACTGATCGCCGATCCGGCGCAGGCGCGGCCGGACCAAGCCTCGCACCCGGCGTAAGCTCGCTCAGCGGCGCGTGACGTGGACCGGCGCGCCGGCCGGGACGTGCTCGGCGAGCCAGCCGACGTTCGAGTTGTTCACGCGGATGCAACCGTGCGAGCGCGCGCTCCCGAGCGGGTCGGCGAGGCTCGCGCCGGCGCGCCCGTGAATCGCGACCCGGCCGGCCCCGCCGCCGTAGTTGTCGAGCACGTCGGAGACCGCGGTGAGGTGCAGCGCCCAGGTCCCGAGGAACGCGCGCGGGTTGGGCTGGCGCACGCGCTCGTAGATGGCCGCGAGCCCGACCGGCGTCGGGGTCGAGCGGGCGCCGACGACCGCGCGGAAGCGGCGCACCTGGCGCCCGTCGGAGTACACCGTCACCCAGCGCGTCCGGCGCTGGACCTTCACCCAGTAGCCGGTGTGCGTGATCGTCGCCGCGTCGCGTCGGATCCACGCGGAGCGGTTGCTTCGCAGCGGCAGCCGGACGCGCAGCCAGCGCTCGCCGTCGCGGCGGCCGGTCTCGAGGATGAGCAGGCGCTGCGGCTGGTGCGCCCAGTTCGTCTCCGGCGGGATGCGCCACACGACGCGGCCCCGGCCCGGCTTCGTCCGCGCCGTCGTCGTCGCGGTGATGCGGGCGATCCACGCCCCTTCAGAGCGCGACGGCTCCCTGATCGCCGAGACGGCCGGCGGGGGTGGGGGTGGAGGAGCGAAGGCGAGCACGCGGCCGGCCAAGTATCCGTCTTGGGGGCCGCGCGCGGGGCGATTCGCGCCTGGACGAGCGTCCAGTTGACCGCGGCCCACCAGGCGGCGTAGGTTGAACAGGCCACCGGTCGGCGCTCGGGGACGAGAGCGACCAGCAGGCCCGGGTACGGCGAGGCGAGGACGAACGATGGGCGTCGCGACGATGCAGCTGGTCCGCCGGAAGCCGCGAACGGCGGCCGTGCTCGCCGGGATCGCCCTGCTGGCGCTCGCAGCGCTCCTCATCACGAGCTCGACCGGCCGGGCCACCTCGAGCGACAACCCCTACACCCTGCCGTCCGTCGTCGACACGAACCCGGCGGCGGACATCGTCGAGACGACGATCGTCTCCAGCGAGGCCACCGTCGACCTCGGCAACGGGCTCACGGCGCACACGCAGGCCTACAACGGCGCGATCCCCGGCCCGACGTTCCGCCTGAAGGTCGGCGACACCGTGATCGTCCACTACCGCAACGACCTCACGCACAACAGCGCCATCCACTGGCACGGGATCGAGCTCTCCAACGCGATGGACGGCACGCCGTTCACGCAGAACCAGGTCCCGCCGGGCGAGGAGTTCCTCTACAAGTTCAAGGTCACGCGGCCCGGGGTCTACTGGTATCACCCGCACCACCACTCCTCGACGAACCAGGTCTACAAGGGCCTCTACGGGATGATCCTCGTCGAGGATCCCAACGAGGCGGCGCTCATCGCGGACGGCACGCTGCCGCCGGCCGCGCAGACGGTGCCGCTCGTGCTGAGCGACATCACCGTCTGCAAGACGCCGGGGTCCAACGACACGCAGACGTTCCCGACCGGCGCAACGGTGCCGTGGTCGGGTCCCGGCGGCGCGCTGATGACCGTGCAGCCTGCGCCCCACCCCGTCACGATCTGCGAGACCTCGCCGATCGACGAGGACGGCAGCCTGCGCGCCCCGTTCGCCGCCGGCGACGTGCCGAACACCCAGCAGCTCGGCCAGGGGCGCGTGAACGAAGGCCAGACCGTCCTGACGAACGGGATGAACGTCGGCGGGCGCGCAGGCTCGCCGGCCATTCCCGGCGCCCTGGATCCGGGAGCCCAGACGCTTGACGTGCAGGACGGCCAAGGCCTGCGGCTGCCGATCGTCAACTCCGCCACGACGCGCTACATGCGCCTGCGCCTGACGACGAGCACCGGCACGCAGGTCGACCTCGTGAAGGTCGGCAGCGAGGCCGGCCTGCTCGACGACGCCGTCATCGAGGGCGGCCTGCAGGGCGCGTTCGACACGCTGTACGCGCCCGGCGAGATCCTGCTGGCGCCCGGCACCCGGGCGGACGTCGTCGCGGCGATCCCGTCCGGAGCGACCGGCGTGCTGACCCTGTGGACGCAGGACTACCAGCGCGTGGGCCTGGGGACGTTCTTCTCGTTCATCCCGAGCGTGCCCGTCATGCACCTCAACGTCACCGGCCCGGCGCCGTCGACGTACACGATCGCGCCCGGAACGCCGCTGCGCTCCGCGACCGGCGATCCGGTCGAGACGCTCGGCGCGCCGACGGACACGCTGCTTGACCCGGGGACGTTCGCGCCGGTCAAGCTCGGCATGCCGCTGCAGGACATCATCCTCGGCATGGACGGCCTGCTGCTCGGCATCAACGGCATCTTCGGGACCCACGACGCTCCGGGCGACTACACGGTCCTGCCGCATCTCGGCTCGTCGCGCTACGCGGTCGTCGGCGACCTGCTCGAGCTCACGGTCACCAACAGCACCGCCGCGCACCACCCCTTCCACCTGCACGGCTTCTCGATCCAGCCCGTCTCGCTGACGCGGCCCGCCTTCCCGACGTACACCTGGCCCTTTAGCGAGTTCCGCGACAACGTCAACATCCCGGCGTTCTACACGCTCACGTACCGCATCCGGCTCGACGAGCGCGAGCTGCCCGACGGGACGACGACCGGCGGCGCCGCCGGCCGCTGGGTGTTTCACTGCCACATCTTCTTCCACGCGACGCTCGGGATGCTCGGCGAGCTCGTCGTCGTGCCGGCGGTCGACGGCAACGAGCGCCCGAACGTCAACAGCGACGCGACGAAGGTGGCGTCGACAGAGGGTGCGACCGCGGCGCTGACCGGCACCTACCAGGACCCCGACGGCGATCCCGTCACGCTGGCCGCATCGCTGGGCACGGTGACCGACACGGGCGGCGGCACGTGGAGCTGGTCGCGCACCGCGACCGCGGCCGACGTCAGCGAGGACTTCGTCTACATCACCGCGACGGACTCCGGCGGGCGCAAGAACCAGACCGTCTTCGCGTTCGACGTCACGGCGCTCCCGCCACCGCCGCCGCCCCCACCGGCGTCGCCACCGCCACCGCCTCCGCCGGGCGCCCCGACGCTCACGCTCACCCCGGCGACCGCATCCAACCCGGTCGGCGCGACCCACGCGGTCACCGCGACGCTCGCCGGCGTCTCACCCGCGAGCGGTCGCACGATCGCCTTCCGCGTCACCGGTGAGCACTCCGCGACCGGCTCGGCGACGACGTCCTCGGCGGGCACCGCGCCGTTCAGCTACGCCGGCACGGGCGTCGGCAGCGACACGATCACGGCCTGCTACGACTTCAGCGGCGACGGCGACTGCGCCGACGCGAACGACCTCCGGGCCACCGCGAGGAAGACGTGGACGTTCGCGATCTCCGGCCTGGACCACTTCAAGTGCTACAGCGTCACGCCGACGGCGACGCGGTCTCGCGCGGTGACGCTCTCAGACCAGTTCGGACGCCGCAGCTCGGTGACCGGCGCGCGCCGGTCGCTGTGCAACCCGGTGTCGAAGAACGGCGGCCGGATCGTCAACCCGCGCGCGCACCTCACGTGCTACTCGACGCGCGACGCCACGGGCCGCTTCGCAGCGCGCCGGGTTCGCGTGAGCAACCAGTTCGGGACGCGCGAGCTGCGCGTCGTGCGGCCGGCCTCGCTGTGCCTGCCGTCGCTCAAACGGCTCGGCACCGCCCGCCCGGCAGGGGCGCTCCCGGAGCCGCAGCTCGACCACTTCCGCTGCTACGACGTCGTGGCGAGGGCCGTGAACCGCACCGTGCGGCTGCGCGACCAGTTCGGGACGAAGACGGCACGGGTCCTCCGCGTCACGACGCTCTGCAACCCCGTGCGCAAGGTGAAGGGCAACAGCATCTCGCGGGTCCGCCGCGCCCAAGCGCATCTCGTCTGCTACGCGATCCGCGACACGACGGGGCGCCGGCGGGCGATCGTGCGCAACCAGTTCGAGACCGCACGCCTGCGTACCCGGCGTTCGCAGACGCTCTGCCTGCCGTCGCTCAAGAAGGCCCTGTAGCAGGCCGATCACGCGGGGCGAGACGATGTCCTTGACATCGTGCGTTCTGTGACGTTACCGTCGTGCCAGGAGGGAGACTGGTCAGTCTCCTGGGTGACGGCGAGCGAGAGGTCCCGATGAACGAGCCCGACCCGGGCGCCCCCGTGGCGACCCTGGTGCACGACCACGACGCGACCGAGTCCAAGGAGTACGTGCCGGTCGGCGTCCACCTGGTCGGCAGCGTGCCACTCGGCAGCGCAGACGAGGTCTTCCGCACCGTCGCGGGCGCCGTCGGCGACCGGCTGCGCCGCATGCCCGATGGCGAGACGGGCCCGCGCTCAGACTGGATCCTGTGGCAGTACCCGGTCTTCAGCTCGCGGCCGCAGTTCGAGGTCGGGCCACCGAGCGAGGACTCCTACCGCACGCTGCCGACGCTCCGCCTGCGCGGCGGCGACGCGGGGGCCGGCCTGCAGTTCGAGAACCTCGGCTTCCTCGACTCCGCGACCGCGTCCTACCGCCGCTTCGCCCAGCTCAAGCGCGACGGCGTCATCCCGCCGCGCATCCGCTTTCAGCTCTCGCTGCCGACCCCGCTCGCGCCGGTCAGCGCGTTCGTCGCGCCGGAGTACCGCGCCCTCGTCGAGCCCGCGTACGAGGCGCGGGTGCTGGAGGAGCTCGCGGCGATCCTGCGGGCGATCCCGGCCGACCAGCTCGCCGTGCAGTGGGACGCGCGCCTGGAGTTCGCGATGCTCGAAGGCATCACCGACTCGTGGTTCGGCGAGGTGCGCTCCGGCGTGCTCGAACGCCTGCTGCGCCTGAGCCGCCACATCCCGGCGGAGGTCGAGCTCGGCTTCCACCTCTGCTACGGCGACGAGACGCACGGCCACTTCATCGTGCCGCAGACGACGCGCAGGATGGTCGACGTCGCGAACGCGCTGGCGTCGAGTCTCGGCCGGCCGCTGAACTGGCTGCACATGCCGGTTCCCGGCGACGCGGGCGACGACTACTTCGCGCCGCTCGCCGATCTGCGGCTCGGCGACGAGACCGAGCTGTATCTCGGCGTCCTGCACCTGGAGGACGGGGTCGAGGGCGCTCGCCGGCGGATCGCGACCGCCCGCGCGCACATCGACGAGTTCGGCGCGGCGAGCGACTGCGGCTGGGGCCGCGGCGGCTCGGCCGAGGTGGCGGACCTGCTCGAGCTGCATCGCGCGCTGTCGCGGCCCCTGCCGCACGACTCGGAGCTCGACGGGACCGACTTCGCGTGGCCGGAGGGCTTCGTCCGGGTCCCCGACGAGGAGTGGACGAAGGCCGACGTCCACGAGGCGGGCGTCGCGTACGACAACGTCGACGCCCACGGCTGGTACTCGAACCTCAACCGCCTCGTCGACTCGCTCGCCGCGCACCTGCGCGGTGGCGACCTGCTGATGGACTACTCCGGCGGCACGGGGATCCTGCTCGACCGCCTGCGGCTGCGGATCTTCGATCGCCGGGTCGGCGTGCTGATCGTCGACGCGGGCGCGAAGTTCCTGCGCGTCGCGCACCACAAGTACCAAGAGGACCCGCTCGTCGCGATGCGCCTCCTGCGCTTCATTCGCGAGGAGAAGCGGCTGCAGTCGCTCGACGAGGTGCTCGAGCCGGAGATCTACGAGCGCGGCGTCGACACGATCGCCGTCGCCAACGCGATCCACCTGTACCCGAACCTCGCCGAGGTCGCGGGGGTGTGGAACGACGTGCTGCGGCCCGGCGGGAAGGTGTTCGTGTGCTCGGGCAACCTGCGCAACCCGCGCGCGGCACCCGGCGAGTGGATCCTCGACGAGACCGTCTGGGTCATCAACGACATCGCCGAGGGGCTCGTCCGCAGCGACCCGAAGTACGCGAAGTACCGGCCCGTGCTCGACGACGGCGCACGCATGGCCGCCCATGCCAAGACGCGCGACCGGGTGTTCCTCAAGCCGCGCACGCTCGAGGAGTACACGCAGACGCTGACGGCGGCGGGGCTGCCCGTCACCGAGGTGAGCGAGGAGACGATCGTCGCCGACGTCACGGAGTGGTTCGAGTTCCTCGCCGCCTACCACGACGCCGTGCTGGGCTGGGTCGGCGGGACGCGCAAGCTCGATGGCGCCGATCCGACGCCGGAGGCGGTGGAGGATCGCCTCGCGATCATGCGCGAGGCGATGGACGTCATCTTCGGCGGGCGCCGGACGTTCAACGCCTGCTGGACGTACCTCACCTGCACGAAGGGGTGACGTTCAGCGGGGTACGTCGAGCTCGAAGACCGCGCGCAGTCGCGTGCCCTGCGCGTCGCGCGCGACGACGGCGATCGTGTTCTCGCCCTTTATGAGCCGGATCGGCGCGGTGAACTCGCCGCGCCCGCGCCGGCGGGTGGGGAGCCGTTGCGGTCGCGCGCGGCCGGCGGCGGCGACGACCACGATCTCGTCGATCGTCGCCGGGTCCTGGATCGGGGTGTATACGCCGACGGTCAGCGTGCTCGGGCCGGCGCGCTCGGGGCTCGGGGAGATCCGCACGAAGCCGACGCCGACGATCTGGGCTGTGTAGGCGGGCGGCTGGCCGGGGAAGCGCTCGAAGTTGACGAAGAGCTCGGGACCCGGGACCTCGAGCTCGAGCGGGACCTCGACGGCGTCGGCAGCGCGCTGGACGAGCGCGGTCGCGCGCCAGCGGCCGTCGAAGGCGAGGTTCGCGCCGGTCGCTTGGTACGTGCCGTCTGCCGCGGGCTTGAGCGCGAGCGTCGTGGCGGCGACGCCGGGGTCGTCGAGCGGCTCGAAGCGCAGCCGGACGCGCGCGCCGCGGACGGGCTCGCCGGAGTCGTAGTCGACGACGCGCGCGCCGAAGCTGTTGGCGCCGGGCTCGGCCGAGGCGGTCGTGAGCGTGACGCGGGTCGTCGTCGCGAAGTCCGCGCCGGTCGCCCGCAGGCCTTGCGCTGCGACGTCGCCGCCGGCAGGCGGAGCGATCGTTCCGAGTACCGCCGCGAGCGCGATCGCGACTGCGGCGA
Source organism: uncultured Actinomycetes bacterium (assembly GCA_963806515.1). GTDB lineage: Bacteria > Actinomycetota > Thermoleophilia > Solirubrobacterales > Solirubrobacteraceae > CADCVQ01. The sequence goes on from CAWDYO010000009.1 coordinate 67,274, forward strand.
GCAGCAGCTCGGCGCGCGACGTGCGCCGCAGCGGGTCGCGCTCCTCGGCCGCCCGCGAGCTGGGCGCAGCCGGCCCGTGATCCTCAGCCGCCCGCGAGGTGCGCGCAGCCGGCCCGCCATCTTCGACCGGCCGCGCGACGCCCGCCGCCGGCCCGCCATCTTCGACCGGCCGCGCGTCGCCCGCGGCCCGCTCGCGATCCGCCGCGGCCCAAGCTCGGCGCCTGCGCGCGGCGATCACGACGATGAGCGCTAGCAGCGCGGCTTTCGCGACGATCGCGCGGCCGTAGCCGGTGGCCCACAGGTCGCCGAACGCGCCGAGCTCGTCGATCGCGCGCAGGGTGCCGGCCACCGCGACGGCGACGATCGCCGCTAGCGCCACGGTCGCGAAGCGGCGCACCGCGACCGCCCTGGCGGGCGACGATGCGCCGCGCAGGCCAAGGACCAGCGAGGCCAGGCCTCCCGCCCAGACCCCCGCGGCGGCGAAGTGCAGCCACTGCGAGCCGACCGCGATCGCTCCCGGCCAGGTGCCCGCGGCGGCGTGCCCGGCCGCGACGTGCGCCGCCATCGCCGCACCCGTCGCGGTCGCGACGGCGGCGAGCGCGAACGCGACCCGGCGCGGGGGCCGAGCGTCCACGCGCCAGCGCCATGCGAGGGCGAGCGCGAGGCCCGCGGCGGCGACAGCGAGCGCCCGCTGGACGAGCGCTCGACCGACGTCGGAGTCCAGCAGCTCGCCGAGAGACGCGCCGGCGCTTCGCCGCTGGGCCTCGAGCAGCCCGGCGAGCCCGATCGCGGCGAGCACCCAGCCGGCGGCGGCGAGCCGCAGCTCGCCGCCCGCGGCGCCCGCGAAGCCCGCCACGCCGGCGACGGCCGCGCCCAGCAGGAGGACCAGACCCGCGATGAGCAGGAAGCGAGCGAGCATCTCGAACCCCGAGCCGCCCGGGCTCGTGCTCGTCGTGCGCGCCGCGGGGCCGGTCGGCGCCTCGCCGACGCCGAACGCGAAGGACCCCGACGTCGCGTGCCCGTCGACCGCCGACAGGCTGCGCCACGTCACGGTGTAGACGCCGCGCGGCAACGTGCGCAGCGCGACCTGCAACGCCGCCGGTTCACCGGGGACGGCGCCCGGCGAGCCGTTCTGCTGCGCCGCGCCGCGGCGATCGAGCACGCGCACCTGAGACAGCGCCGGCTCGACGCGCTCGGAGAACGTCAGCCGGACGGCGGTCGGCGTCGCGCCCAGCGCCGCGCCGACAGCCGGGTCGGCGCGGATCAGCCCCGCGTGCCCGCTCGCCTCCCGCGCGAGCGGGCCGGCGAGCACCGCGGCCATCGCGAAGGCCGCCAGCGCCGCGCGGTGAACCCCTCGTCGCTCGCGCGCCGCGGCGATCCCGCCCGCTCCAGCCGCGCGACAGGCGGCTGCCGCACCGTGCACCGCGCGCGCCGCCGCGGACCAGTCCGCTCCAGCCGCGCGACAGGCGGCTGCCGCACCGTGCACCGCGCGCGCCGCCGCGGACCAGTCCGCTCCAGCCGCGCGACAGGCGGCTGCCGCACCGTGCACCGCGCGCGCCGCCGCGGACCGGTCCGCTCCAGCCGCGCGGCTGGCCGCCGCCGTGCCGTCCACCGCCGCCGCCGGCGACCCCATCAGCCCTTGCGCGCGGCGCGCAGCGCGACGGCGACCGCAGCGACGATCGCGAGCGCCGCGGCGACGAGCGCGGCGATCGCGAGCTTCTGCGCGTCGTCGGCCGCGTCCTCGCTTCGGGCGGCGCGCGCCAGCGCCCGATCGAGCTTGGCGTCGAGCTCGCTGCCGGACGGCTCCACGAACGGAAACTGGATCGCGCCCGTCCCCTCGACGCAATCGAACGTGTCATCCGAGCACGTCGCGGCGACGTCGACGCTCCGGCCGCGCAGCGTCCCTGTCACGCGGAATGCGTAGATGCCGGGCCGGGTCGGCACGATCGTCGCGACATAGGCGCCGCGCTCGCCGGCGGGCTCGAGCGCCAGCTCGCGGCGGGCCTCGCCGAAGCTCACCTCCACCCGCAGCGACGCTCGCGAATCGTCGACGGGCTCACCCGCCGCGTCCCGCGCGCCGACCTCGACGGCGTTGCGCACGCCGCTGTAGGCGGGCTCGTCGGCCCAGCCGAGCTCGACGGTGTAGGGACCCGCGCTCTTGCGCACGTGGCCCGCGGCCGCCGGCGCGAGCGCCAGCGCCGCCACGAGCCCGGCGACCAAGGCTCCGCTCCGGCCCCGCTGACGCATCTCACTCCTCGAGTCGCCCGGCTTCACATGACCCCCGCCCCGCCGCCGCGCCGCGAATCTACCGCACGCCGCCGCGCCCGATCCGCGTATCAGCCCGGCGATCGGCCCTCTCTAGGTGGCGAAGGCGCGATCGGCGCCTTGGGCACCCGGCGGCCAACCCCGCCGTCGCGCCCCCTGAAACCAGCAAGCGAGGACATGTCATGAAGCAGTGTGGAGACATCTCGGTCAGCGACACCACGTCGTGCCCGTTCGCCAAGAACGTGCGCGAGGCGTACTTCTCGGTCCCCGGCGACTCCGTGGAGGTCGAGGTCCACAGCCCGGTCACCGGCAAGGACTACGTGATGGCCTGCGTGAAGTCCGGCGACAGCGTGACATGCCGCGGCGGCAACGCGGCCGTGGTCAAGTTCGCCGCGTAGGCATACGGATGACGAAGACGGCCAGCTCCGGTGGCACGCGCCGGACTGGTCCTCAGCCGAGCGCGAGCGCAACGGCGAAGAGAAACGCGGCGAACGCCGGCAGCGCGGCGGCGAACCCGCGGAGCATCGAGACGGCCGCGGCGGGGCCGTCGTGGGCGAGCGCGAACGCGGCGACGACGCTCGTCGCGATCGGAAACGGCGTGAGCACGCCGCTCAGCGCCGGACCGAGGGCGTCCGCGGCTGTCGTGATCGTGAACACGAGCAGGGCCGTGGACGCGGCGCGCGCGTAGAGGTCCCAGGGCGGCGGCGGCGGTCGGTCCTCGCCGGGACCTTCGTGCGCGCCCAGCATCACCCGAGCCGCGACGATGGCGACGAGCGCGAGCGCGAGGCCGGCGAGCGGGTGCGCGTCCCACCGCGAGGCCGCGGCGGCGATCACGCCGTAGGCGAGCCAGCCGGCCACGAGCGCCGGGATCCAGCCCAGCCGGCGCACACGCGCGAACACCACGCAGAACGCGCTGAGGGCGACGAGACCGAGCAACGCTCCGCGCGCGGCATGAGCCCCGAATGCCGCCCCGTGCTCGAGCGCGATCACCAGCAGGATCGGACCCGCCACGACCGGCAGCGCGATGACGACGCCGCTCGCGCGGGAGCCCCATCGCCGCCCGGCGAGCGTCGCGCCGACGACGAGCGCGGGCGCCAGCCCCAGCTTCAAGAGCAGCATGCCCACCGCGCTGACGCTACACCCGCGGTCCGCCGGCGGAGACGGCCAACGGACCGGACGCGGGCACCATCGGACGATGGTGGGCGGTCAGCCGCACCCCAAGACGCCTGCTGTCTTCACCGACGCCCGGGGCCCGCGCTGAGACGCTGGGCGACATGAGACTTCGACTTCCCGCAACCGCCCTGACGATCGCCGCCCTCGCCCTCCCCGCGAGCGCAGCCGCGACCACCGCGACCCAGCACCTGACCGATGGCCAGCAGCTCGTGACCAACCTCGCCCTCACCGCCTGGCCGGGGCAGAACGCGATCAACAAGTACGACTCCGACGGCGCGAACTCCGGCGTCATGTGGGGCACGGCCGGCGTCGCCGCCGGCTGGTCCAACGACACGCAGTGTGCGCGCTTCGCGCGCGAGCTCTTCGGGCGCGCCTACAGCTGGGCGACAAACGCCTGGTTCACCGCCGAGTTCGGCTCCACGTCGCCCGACACCGAGCAACTCGTCGCGAACCTGCCGAGCGCGGACCACTTCAACCTCGTCAACACCGTCACCTCGCTCCAGGCCGGCGACCTCGTGATGTTCGACAAGACGGGCACGGGCGTCGACCACACCGTCGTCGTTCGCCAGGTGACGTCGCTGCCGGGCGGGATCACGCCGCAGGCCGGGACGGTCCAGTACGCCGTCCAGGTGATCGACAGCACGTCCAACCCGCACGGGTACCTCATCAACGGCACGAACCACACGTACAAGCAGTGGGCCGATACCCGCCGCCTCGACGGCAGCGGCACGTCCGTGACCGAGTACAACGGGGCAGGCTACGGCTGGATGGTGCTGTACGCCAACAGCTCCAACGGCTTGGTCTACGGCTGGCGGTGGGGCGTCAACGAGTCGGCGATCTCGAAGGTCTCCGACGGGCACACCGTGATGTTCGCCCGCGCGACCGTCGAGGCCTGACGGCCGATCCGGCGCTCGGCCTGCGGGGCGAGCGCCGAAGCGCCGGATCGGCGGGCCGCGCTCGCCCGGTTCCCGGAAACCCGCCCGATCGACCGGCCACGTCCCCGGCCGCGGGGAGTACCGTTTCGTTCGATGCCGAGTCCGATCATCAACACGGCCGCCAAGATCATGTGCGCGCACGGCGGCCAGGTGACGCTGATCCCCAAGCAGATGAAGGTCCTCGTCGGTGGCATGCCGGCGATGTGCGTGGGCGATCTCGTCGGCTCGCCGATCGTCGGCTGCGCCCAGCCGCCGACCCCCGCGACGGCACCGTGCCTCGTCGTCGCGAGCGAGATCCCGATCCCGATGGTGGGCATGAGCCCGAAGGTGCTCGTCGGCGGCAAGCCCGTGCTGCTCGCTGGCATCAACGGCGTCACGAGCGGCGTGCCGCCCTCGCCACTCATCGTCGCCTTCCCGGGTCAGACCAAAGTTCTGGCATAGCGCCCGTGTCGCTCGCGGACTACGACGTCATCCGGGAGCTGGGCCGCGGCGGCATGGCCGCCGTCCACCTCGCCCGCCAGCGCGAGATGCAGCGGCTCGTCGCGCTCAAGGAGCTCGGCGGCTTCCAGGCCCGCGACCCCACGTCGGTCGAGCGCTTCCTGCGCGAGTCGCGGTTGGCGGGCTCGCTGAACCACCCGAACATCGTCACGGTGTACGAGTTCTTCGAGGACGCCGGGACGCCGTACATCGCGATGGAGCTCGTCGAGGGCGGCTCGCTGCGGCCGTTGATCGGCGAGCTGTCGCTGCCGCGCGTCGCACGCGTGCTCGAGGACGTGCTCGCCGCCGTCGGCCACGCCGGCAACGCCGGGATCGTGCACCGCGACATCAAGCCCGAGAACACCCTCATCACGAAGGACGGGCGCGTGAAGGTCGCCGACTTCGGGATCGCGAAGGGTGCCGCCGCGAGCGGCCAGCAGGGCCTGACGTCGGAGGGGATGACCGTCGGCACCCCCGAGTACATGTCCCCCGAGCAGGCGCTCGGCAAGAACGTCACGCCGCAGTCCGACCTCTACTCGATCGGCTGCATGACCTACGAGATGCTCACCGGGCGGCTGCCGTTCTCAGGCGACACGCAGGGCGCACTGCTCGTCAAGCAGGTCTCCGAGCCGGTCCCCGACGTGCGCGAGGTCGACCCGCACATCCCCGAGTCTGTCGCGCAGTGGGTCGCGACGATGACCGAGAAGGATCCCGACGACCGCTTCGAGGGCGCGGCCGCCGCGTGGGATGCGTTCGAGGAGGCCGTGCTCGAGTTCATCGGCCCGCTGTGGCGCCGCGACGCGACGCTCGAGCCCGGCTCGTCGATCGACGTCAGCGACGTCCCCGAGCAGACCGCCAAGCCGCTGCAGAAGACACCGTCGTCGGCGCCGATCGCCACGACCGGGTACCAGACCTACCAGGCGCCGGCCGCGCTGCACGAGCTGCTCGAGGGCGACCCGGACGCGGCGCCCGCCGTCGTCACGCCGCCGCCGCGACCGGCCGCCAAGCCCGCGCCGCGCCGCGTCACGCCGCCGCCCGTCGCCGTGCCGCCTGGCGCCGGCGGGCCGCCCGCCAAGGACAAGCCGGCCGCCAAGGACGAGCCCGAGCCCAAGCCGCAGCGGCCGTTGCCGGTCGGGCTGATCAGCGCGGCGGCGCTCGTCGTCGCGATCGTGGCGTTCGTCCTCGGGATGTCGAGCAAGAAGTCCGACCCGCCTGCCACGGCGAACGGCGACGGCTTCGTCTTGAAGGCCCCGCCGGGCTGGGCGCCCGCGACGGCCGGCTCGTCCCCGGCGCTGGCCGCGTCCAGCGCCAAGCTCGCGCCGCCCGGCGCGCCCCCCGGCGAGGGCATCTCCGCCGCCCGGCTGCCGACCGCGCAGTACGCGGGGCTGGCAGCGCGCGGCAAGGCGACGCGCGTGAAGCTCGGCGCCGGCGAGGCGGTACGCATCGACGCCCCCGACGCGACGCTCTTCGCCCTGCCGACCGACGCGGGACTCATCGTCGTCGCGTGCAGCAAGGCGCCGGTCGTGGTGGAGGTGTGCCCGGACGCTGCGGGATCGCTTGAGCTCACGCGCGGCAAGGCGTTGGAGCTCGGGCCGACCGAGGCGGGAGCGCGCTCGCTGAGCGGTGCGTTCACGCGCCTGAAGGACGGCGTCGAGAACCCGACCGAGGATCTCCAGGACGCAAGCTCCGCGAACTCGCAGTCCACGGCCGCGAGCGACCTGGCGCGCGCGTTCCGCACGGCCGCGGGCGCGGTGCGGCGCGCGCCCGTGGGCGCCCTCGCCACCCGCGCGCGCAACGCGCTCGCCGATGCGCTCGGCGCGGTCGCGGCGGCGTGGACGAAGTATTCGAATGCGGCGGACTCGGGCAGCTCGAGCGGGGTTTCCTCGGCGCGCCAGTCCGTCGACCGCGCGCGTGCGCGCGTGACCAAGGCCCGCGCCCAGCTGGCGTCGGCGGGATATCCGGGAGGTGGTTGAGCAATGCGAGCGTTGATCGTCGCGGTGGTCGTCGTCGGTGTCGTCGGGATCGCCGCGTTCCTGGCCGGTGGTGCACTCGGCGGAGACGACGGCGGCCTGTCCGGCTCGGCGGACGTCGTCAAGAGCTCGAGCAAGTCGGTCGGGACCCCGGCGTCGGGGCCGTCGGCACCGAGGATGAAGTCGGCGAGCTCTGGGTCGAGCGGCGGGTCGAGCTCGAGCAGCAGCAGCGGTGGCTCCGGCGGCAGCAGCGGCTCGAGCGGCGGCAGCAGCAGCGGCGGATCGAGCAGCGGTGGAAGCTCGAGCAGCGGCGGCAGCAGCTCGTCGACGACACCGCCCCCGCCCCCGCCACCACCACCGCCGCCCATCTCCTCCGGCGGCACCGGCGGCGAGGAGTCGATCGAGGAGTAGTCGAGCGCCGGCGAGCGAAGCCGGCGACCAACTACGGCACTCGGCCGGTCGACCGGGGAAGTGCTGCAATCGTCGTCGAGAACGAGCGCTCTGGGAGCCGGCACCGAGCGACTGTGGTTCGAAACGCGCCTATGTCTCACGTTTCGAACCACTGTCTCCGCGGCGCCGAGGATCAGTGTCGCTTCTCGCGCAGGGGGCGCTTTCGCCGGACACCTTGCTCGCTGCTCGTCTCGTCCGAGGCGACAGCGGAGGCAGCATTCGAAGTTGGGCCCGGCAGTGCCGGGTCGTGCGATCGTCGTCTCACCGGTGTCGCCGCTGGACAGGCGGCGATTCAACGGGGAGCTGCGAAGCTTGGGTTGAACCGACCGAAACGATCGAGAGAAGCGAATTGCGACGAGTGAGCAGACCGGTCCTCTGTGGAGCCGTGGGGACGATGACCATGGCGGTGGGGGTGCGGGCGTACTTTCGTGCGCGTACCGAAGAGCTCATCCCGACAACCGACGATCTGAAGGCTGCCTTGAGCCAGGCCGGTGTCGACGCCCGCGTCGACGAACGGACGGTCACGGGTGGGGCGCTGATCGGCTGGGTCGTCACGATCACGCTCGCGGCCCCGCTCGCCGCGTTCTTCACTGCGGTGGGCTCAGAGGCTGGGAAGGACGCCTATGCGGTCTTCCGCACTTGGTTTCGCGGGCAGAAGCTACGGACAGTCGACTCCCGGAGCCGTGATTCTCCAGGGTTCCGATGAGCTCAAGGTAGTCGTGGAACTGGAAGTCCCTGAGGAAGCGCTCGCAGCGCTCCAAGAGCTGGATTGGCCGCACATGCCGAGTGACTCGGTCGTTTGGGATCACGAAACTCGGCGGTGGCGAAGCGAGCCCCGTTAGGCCTGGTGCTTGCGTGATGGGCGACTCCGATGGGCTAGCCGCGCGGGGGGCCAGCTAGCGCTAGCGAGAGGTGGGGCGCGCGAAGGAGCCGCCGTAGACGTCGCCAACGTGCGCCCGCTGGGCCTATATGTGCGACTGAGCGGTGCGGCCGTGTTGTGCCGGCGTTTCGCTTCGCGTGATTGCGGCACTCGCCGCACGAGCGATCCTTGTCGTCGCAGGGCGAGTTCGGCGAGGTCCGTTGTCCGGTCGCATCCGCGCATGCCCACGATATCACGTGATATCGTGGGCTCATGCCCGACGTGCTGATCCGTGACGTCCCCGCCGAGGATCTCGCTCGTATTGACGCGCACGCGGCGCGACTGGGCTTGTCTCGGACGGAGTACCTTCGCCGCCGGCTGCATCAGGACGCCGCCGCGCGTCCCGCCTCCCCGGTCACGACCGCTGACCTCACGGCGTTCGCGTCCAGGTTTCGCGATCTCGACGAACCGGAGGTCACGCGCCGGGCGTGGTCGTGAGCGACGCCTCGCCCAAGACGCAGTGGCTGATCGACAAGTCGGCGCTGACGCGTCTCGGCGCGAGCACCACGGCCGACGTCTGGGCCGAGCGCATCCAACGGGGCATGGTGCGCATCGCGACGGTGACGCTGCTCGAGATCGGCTACTCCGCCCGCAGCCCGGCTGACCTCCACGCCGGACTCCACAGCCCCCCGGTGAGCTCGATGCCAATCGAGTACGCGACACCCGTCGGGGAAGATCGGGCCGTCCAGGTGCTGCGCCTCCTCGCTGACCGTGGGCACCACCGCGCACCCTCTGTCCCGGACCTGATCATCGCTGCGCTCGCCGAGAGCGCGGGCCTTGTCGTCCTGCACAACGACAAGGACTTCGATCTCATCGCCGAAGTCACCGGTCAGCCAGTCCAGCGCCTCGTCGACTGAGATCAGATACGGATGGCGAATTGACCCCGTCGGGGTCAACACGCCAACGGCGACGGACCGAGGCGGGGTCGGTCCGATCGAACCGCCGGCGCAAGCTTCGATCACGAGGTTGACTCGCGGTCCGTCTCGGTGGCACGATTGTCTGCAAGCGAGTTCGAAGGAGAAGAACCATGGACAGGTGGATCGCTGACTGCCGTCGCTTCGAGAGCGACAGCAACTGCCAGCTGACGATCATCGGGCCGGAGGACGACGTGGTCGCCGCCGCAGCCCAGCACGCGGCCGCATCGCACGGGCACGAAGACACGCAGGAGTTGCGCGACGGGATACGCAGCCTGCTCGAGCCGGAGAGCGCGTACGTCATCGGCGAGCGGACGCCGGAGCCGTTTCCCGCCTGAACCTGGTCATCCGCGCTGCCAGGCACCGATGGAGATGTGAAACGGACGCAGAGCATCGAGATCGAGCGAGCGCCTGAGGAGGTGTTCGCGTTTCTCACGGACCCATCGAACCTGGCGACGTGGCAGGACGCCGAGGAGGTCACGCAGCTCACGCCGGGCCCGCCCGGCGTCGGGACCCGCTTTCAGGAGATCCACAAGGTGCTCGGCAGGCGGCGAGTGGAGATCACGGAGATCGTCGTCTACGAGCCCGGGCAGCGCTTCGAGATCCGCATGGTCGACGGCCCGCCGCTCGACGGGCGCTGGGACTTCGAGCCCTCGCCTGCGGGCACGCGGCTGACCTTCACCCCGATCCCGCGGCTGACCGGCCGCCGCAAGCGCATCGAGCCGCTCATGATCCTCGGGACGCTCGTCGTGTTCCGGCCCTTTCACCGGCGCCTCAAGCGCGCCGTCGAAGCCCGCTGACGAGCCTCCCCCCGCGCTGAAGTGAGCGGTCTGAAAGGCCGGCGGCGCTACGCCAGGCCGAACGACGAGGCGAAGCTCTCGGCGTCGCGCTCGAACGTGTCGCCGGGCTCGGACACGCGCAACTCGCCAGTCATCGGCGCGCCGCGCTGCTGGTGGGCGTGGCGTACCTCGTGGAGCAGGAGCTCCTGGCCCATGGGGGTCTGAGGCGCGTACTCGCCCTCGGCGAAGTAGATGTCCGAGCCGGTCGTGAACGCGCGGGCCTCGACCGACCGTGCGAGCGCGCCGGCCAGCGGGTCGGTGTGGATGCGCACGTCGGAGAACGAGTCGCCGAGCGTCGCGGACAGCTGGTCTTGCAGGTCCGGCGCAAGCGGCGTACCGCGGCCGCGCTGGGACGCGATCTGCGCGGTCACCTGCGGATGCACGCGCCCGCCTTCGAGCAGGCCGCCGCCGTCGGAGAAGGGGGAATGTGAAGGTGTCACGCTCGAAGGCTCCTAGATGGTTGATTGCGCGGCCAGGGCCGTCAGATGTGCCCGTATCGTGGATGCAGGTCGCCGCGGGGCGAAGGAGGACAGTGCCAGCGGCACGGACTCCTTCGGTCCGTGGCGATCCTGCGCCGCGAGACGGGTGCAGATGGCGATGCTGGTCGTGGAATCAATCATCTAGTACTCGTCATCACGATACGCCGGATTGCTCCCCTTGTCAGCCACCGGCGACGTCGCCTTGGGGGTCTCGCGCCGGAAGCGGATGAGCTTGCCCAGGTCCTGCGTGCAGGCGTCGTCCTTCTGCACGACGGTCACCTCGAGCCCGTCCGGCCGCCACGCGACGTCGCAGGCCTGCGTCCCGGTCGCGATCGGCTGGACGAGGCGCAGGTCCGTGAAGCCCGCGAAGACGACCTCGAAGCGGTCGGTGTCGAGGTTCGTGATCGCGGCGATGCGCCTGCCGTGCACCGAGTAGACGGCGAGCAGCACGCCCTTGCCGGGCTTGTTGATCGGCGTCGCGGTGCGCCCGGCCCACTTCAGGGGGTCGATCGTGAACGCCGTCTTCGTGCGGTACTGGCGCACGGCGAAGACCGACGGGTTGTCGCGCCGGCGCGCCTGGACGAGCACGGCCTTGCCGTCCGGACGCCACGAGACGCGCCCGTCGAGGTTCCAGCCGTCGTCGGGCAGGCACAGGCGGCCGAGGTCGGCGAACTCGAGGCGTCCGAAGCACAGATCGCCGTCGCCCTCCTCGCGGCGGATCATCGCCAGCGTGTTGCCGTCGGACGCGACCGTCGGGCGCACGAGCGTGTCCCCGCCCGCGTAGACGGTGCGGTAGTCGGCGTCCTTGCCGTCGTCGGCGAGGATGATCCGCGAGCCCGAGCGGTAGACGACCTGGCTTCCGCCCGGCAGGTAGGACGGCTCCATCGCCGAGCCCTGCGGCTGGGGCAGGCGGTAGAGCTCCTTGCCGCCGACGGGGTTGTAGACGTGGACGACCGGGCTCTCCTGGACCGCCACCGGCGCCGGCCCGCCGGACGCGTTCACCACCACGACGTCGCCCTCCTCTGCCTTCTCCCCCACGGCCGGCGAGACGCCGAGCACCGTGCCCGCGTCCGTCGTCGAGATCCGCAGCTGGATGTCCGGCTTGAGATCGAGCTTCTCGAGGTCAGCCTCGTACTCGTCAAGCGGCTTGTCCTTGAAGTCCGGGATGACGACGTCGTCGGCCTTCTCGGCCTTCGCCTTGGCGTCCGCGGCCGCCTCCTTCTTCGCCTCGGCCTTCTCCTTGGCCGTCGGCGGCGGCTTGCGCAGGAAGACCCGCACCGCGGTGCCGCGGTCGACCTCCAGGCCAGCGTCGGGGATCTGGCTGCGCACGACGTAGTTGTCGGGCGCGTCGGCGGGCTGCGTCTCGCCGAGCTCGAGGCCGTCGTCGCGCAATCGCTTGTCGGCCTCGACGCGCGTCTGACCCTTCAGCCGCGGGACCTCGACCTTCGTCGCGCCGGCGGCGACGACGATGCTCACCGTCGACTCCTTGTCGACCTTCGTTCCGGCGCTCGGCGTCTGCTCGACGACGCTGCCGGGCGTCGCGTCCGGGTCCTCGCGACGCTCGACGGGCTGGCTGAGCTTGAGGTCGCGCTCGCGCAGGAGCTTTTCGGCGGCGAACGCGTCCGACGCGCCGACGAGCGACGGAACGTTCGTCTTCTGCGGCCAGAGCAGGTAGATGAGGATCGCCGCGAGCGCGAGCAGCAGCATGAGGCCGATGAGCCACAGCGGGACGACGGGCTTCTGGCGGTAGACGACCTGCGTCCCCGTGATCGGCGCGCCCGGCGTCGTCCCGCCGCGCAGCTTCGACAGCAGCGCCGGATCGGGCCGCAGCTTCTGGCGAAGCTTCTGCATCGGGTTGAAGACCGGCAGCTTCGGCGGCCTGCCGGTCTTCAGCGGCGCCGCCGCCTGCTTGCCCTGCTGCTTGGCCTTCGCCGCGAGCTTCGCCTTCTGGGCGGCGAGCCCGCCCGGCTCGGCCTCCTCGACGACCGGCTCCGTCGCGACGACGTCGACGCCGATGCGGTGCTCCGACGTGCGGCCGACGAACTTCGGGATGCGCGGCTTGACCGTCAGCGTGTCGGCGCCGACCTCGCCGGCCTCGATCGTGAGCTTGCCCAGCGTGAAGCGTCGCTTCAGCTTGCCGCTGTCGTCCATCGCGGCCGGCCAGAGCATCTGCTCGGCGTTGCCGTCGTTGCGAACGGCGGTGCGGTAGCGCGCCTTGAAGCGCCCCGACTTGATCGCCGGCACGACCTCGATCGACCACGCCTGGAACGGCAGCACCTCGAAGTGGGCGATGGCCCGCGCCGCGAGCGTCCCGCCCGTGCGCGACAGCGCGACGAGCTCGAACGTCCAGATCCCGGCGGTCGAGCGGTAGTCGCGCGGCGGCGCGATGTCGATCCGCAGCTCGAGCTCGGAGTCGCCGCGACCCGAGCCGAGCGGGACGAGGAACGCGGCGGCCGGCGTGACGACCGCCCAGTTCTCGGGCAGGCCGAGCACGGCGAGGTCGTAGTTGTCGACGATCTGGCTCTCGTTGCGGACGGTCGCGCGGAACGTCAGCATCGAGCCGGCGTCGACCGCCGGCACGCCGGCCGCGCCGATGACGGGATCGACCGGCGCGAGGACGAGCGACGCGTCGCCGGTCGGCGGCGGGCTCTCGGGGATGCCGACGAGCTGCTCCGGGAAGTCCGCGCCCGGAGGCGGCGGCGGCGGTGCATCGATCACCTGCGCGCCCGCGGTCGGGCCGACTCCCTGCTCGGCGGGCGCGGTGCCGACGCCGGGCGCCGCGCCGACCGGCGGCGCCGACCCCGCGTCGGCGGACCCGGCTGCGGCGCCTGCATCGGCAGCCGCACGTGCCTCGGCCAGATCGCGCGCGTCGGCTGCCTCGCTGGCGTCGCGCGCCTCCGCCGCTCCGGGAGCGCCGGATGCGCCGCGCAGCCCGGGGCCGGCCTCACCGTCGCTCGGCGGTGGCGGCTCACCCATCCCGGCGCCACTCGTGGCGGAGCGCGCTACCTCCTGCTCGCCCTCACCCTCGATCGTCGTCGCGTCGTCGTCGTCGTCCGCGTCACCGGGGACCGCCGAAAGCATCGACGTCGGCGCCCACGCCAGGTACTCGCCGCACTGCTCGCAGAAGTCGCGTCCGGGGTCGTTGCGCTTCCCGCAGCTGTGACAGACGATGCCCTCGCTCACGGATCGTCTCCGCTGGGCGCCGGCGGCGGCTCGGGCGGATCGTCGAAGGGCGGTCGCAGCTCGCGCGGCGTGATGTCGCCCGTCGAGGCGGTCGGCACGTCGGGCATCGTCTTGACCTGCTTGCCCTTGCGCACGCGCAGCTTGTAGTGCGCGTGGACAGGCTTCCAGCTCTCGATGCAGCGCGCGACCGCCATCTGCGTCTCGGGCGGCAGCGACTGCTCGGCGACGACGTCGAAGGACGCCGTCGCGACCGGCGGCTGCTGCTCGTCGACGCTCTCGGAGACGACGACGCCGCCGTGGTCGTTGACGCGCATGACGACGTCCGGGAAGAAGAGGCTCAGCGCGAGCTCGAGGCCGGCGCGCGTCCCGCGCAGCCGCGCGAGCTCGCCGGCGCGGCGCACGGCCTCGCGGCGCTGCTTGGCGGGCAGCGCCTCGACGTCGTCGACGCCGAGCCAGGTGGCCAGGCCGGCGAGGGCGTGCTCGGGTGCGAGGTCGACGTCGAGGTGGGCGGGCAGCGAGTCGAGCGTCGCGACGATCGGGTCGAGGACCTCCTCGAGCGCGTGCAGGAAGCGGATCGCGAACGGCGGCGGCTGGTCGTGGCGCGCGTTGAAGTCGCGCCGGTAGATGTCCGGGACGCCCTTGCGCAGGTGCTCGCGCGCGGACACCGTCGAGGGAGCCTCACGCGGAGGCCCCTCGGGTCGCGAACCGTTGACGGCGAGCTGGAACGTGGCCACGCGGCTCACGTCCCGCGCATCGTCGCCTTGACGATGTGCACGCCGGAGGCGATCGTCTCGTCCGGCTCGAGCACGATGTGCGAGCCGGCCGGCTCGGGCGACTGCTTGCCGGTGACGAGATCCGCCCGGTACATCCGCAGCAGGCGCACGTACTCGACGCCCGCGATCTGGTGCACGACGCCGTAGAGCTCGCCCTGGTTGAGCGTGCGGCCGAACTCCCAGCCCGACCCCAGGTCGCCCGGCGTCCCGCCGACGAGCGGGTTGAGGAAGCGGTAGAGCTCGCGCAGCGTCTCCTCGCGGATGCGGACGAGGTCCGCGAGCGGCTCGGTCTGCAGCTCGACGACGACGCTCACCCCGCGCAAGCGGACCGGCGCGACGTGGACCGTGGCCCCGAGCAGGCGGCGCTCGTCGAGGTGGGTCGCGACCTCGTCGAGCAGCTCGCGCGTGGGCTGCAGCTCGTCGAAGTCCAGCCGGCGGTCGGCGGGGTGCAGGTAGGGCAGGATCCGGACGGACACCCCGTTGCCCTCGTCGGGCGGCACGCAGACGGCGCGCGCCACGCGCGGCGACGCCTCGCCGGCGAGGTACTCGAAGTCCTCCGACGTGACCGCCCGGTGGCGTGAGCGCAGCTCCATCGCACCGCGCACGCGCACCTTGTCGAGACCCTCGGGATCGACGCCGCCGCGCGCGCCGGCCGGGTTGGTCACCGAGGCGATCCCCGGCGGCCCGGACTTCAGGACCGTCAGCGTTCCGGGCAGGACGTTGCCGCGCAGGCCGCCGCCGGTGCGATAGCGCGACATGCGCAGCGAGGCGCCCTTGGCCGGCACCGCGCCGTAGTAGCGCCAGTCGCCGTCGGCCTGGCGGACGGCGGGGCCGAGCTCGATCGTCCCGTGCGCCGGATCGGTGACGTAGACGCGGTCGTCGGGGCCGCACTCGTTGAACGCCTCCTGCGGACCCCAGCGCTCCCAGTCGCCGGTCTGCGGGTCGCGCACCTCGAGCCACTCGTCGTCGGATGGCGCGAGCATCGGCGGGCGCAGGACGGTGAACGACTGGCCGGGTGTGCCGTCGCTCTCGCCGAGGACCTCGTTGTCGACGTGCTCGGCGTGCTGGCAGGTGAGGATCGCGCCGACGGGCTCGCCGGTGATCGTGAAGACCTCGGGCGGGCGCTCGTATGCCGCGCCGCCGGCCTCCTCGGGCGTGGCGACCCGGCAGCGCAGCCAGTGCAGGCGGTGGCCGCCGAACGGGACGCGCTCGCTGTCGCCGACACACTCGAGCAAGAGGTCGCCCGAACCGAAGTTGAAGCCGCCGGTCGTGTCCTCGAGGACGGTGATCGGCTCCCAGACGAGGTCGCCGCCGGTCTGCTCGCCGGCGGACATCTCCCAGCGCAGCGGCGGGCGGCGCGGGTCGACACCGGCGCCGCGCGCGGGCTCGGCCTCGACGGTGATGCGCATGAGCAGGCGCGAGAGCGGCTCGTCGAAGCCGAGATGGATCGCGTCGCTGGGCACGGGGACCGCGGAGAACGCCGCGCGGTCGGCGCCGATCGGACGCGCGACGCCCGCGTCGACGGCGATGTTGCGCCGCTCGCCGTCGCGGTCGACGACGTAGGCCGACGGCGCCAGCGGCTCGATCGTCCGGGTCTCGGCGACCTCGAAGACGACCGACTCCTCGTAGGCCGTGCGCACGGTCCCGACCTCGGTCTCGCCGGCCGCGAGCGTGATCGGCTCCTCGGGCGTCGCGGCGAGCATGAAGCGCACGCGCGTGCGGGCCGGGGTCGCCGGGCTCATCGGAACGCCGAGCAGCTCGAGCAGGCGGACGTAGATCTTGTCCGGGACCCGGTTGAGCCGGTACGTGGTCATCTCGGTCATCCACGCGAACAGCTCGATCAGCGTGATGCCGGGGTCGGACACGTTGTGCTCGGTCCACTCCGGGCAGCGGCGGGCGATGCGCGTCCGCGCCTCGGACACGAGCTCCTGGAAGCCGCGGTCGTCGAGGTTGATCTCCGGCAGCTTCACCACGAGACGACCTCAGCGTCCAGGATCGTCTCGAGGCCCTCCTCCTCGGGAATGACGTAGAAGGGATGGACGAGGTTGCGCACGCCGGGGACCTCCGGGATCTCGTACGTCAGGACGATGTCCAGCCGCCCCTCGTGGCGCCCGCTCAGATCGAAGTCGACGGCGACGACCGATGCGCGCGGCTCCCAGCGCTCGATCGCCTCGCGCACGGCGCTCTCGATCGCGCCGAACGCGGACGCGTCGAGGACGTCGAAGATGTGGTCGTGCACGGCGCAACCGAACTCGGGGCGCATCGGGCGCTCGCCGGGGGCCGTCGCGAGGATGATCGAGATCGCCTGGGCGATGTCGGTCTCGCCCGAGACGAGCGTGATCGCGCCGCGCTGGTCGACGCTGAGGGGGAACGCGAGACCGGAACCGAGATTCGAGTTCATCCGATCATCACCGTGGCGCCCGAGAGCTGCAGGACGCCGGAGGCTTGCACCTGGACGACCGAGCCCTTGAGCTGCAGCGCGGCGTTGGACTCCACGGTCACGGGCGCGGTCGACGTGATCTTCAGCGGCCCGCTCGCGCTGATCTCGACGCCGGTCTTCCCGGTCGCCTTGATCTGGCCTGCGGTCGCCTCGATGGTGATCGTGCCGCTGCTGGACGTGAGCTTCATGTCGGCCTTCGCCTCGACCTCGAACTTGCCCTTCTCGCTCTTGACCGTGATGTCTTCGCCACTCGTCAGCAGAGTCTTCTTCTCTGTCTTCACGTCGAGGTCGCGCGGGAAGCGTGCGGCAAGCGAGCTCGTGTCCTTGACGAGGTCGGCGCCGGGGGTGTCCTTGCCGTTGAACAGGGCGCCGATGATGATCGGGCGGCGCACGTCGCCGTGCTCGAAGCCGACCGCGACCTCGTCGTTGACGTGCGGCAGCGACACGGTCCCGCGCTCCTTGCCCGCCGCGCCCCACGCGATCCGCGCCCAGCCGCTCTCGACCTCGTCGTTGAGCAGCGGGTAGCGGACCTTCACCCGGCCCAGCTTGTCGGGGTCCTTGTTGTCGGAGACGATGCCGATGACGAGGTTGTCGGCGAAGCTGCGCCCGCGGCCGCCCTGCATCGTCTCGGCGAGCGGACGTCCGCCGGCGCCGAGCGTGAGCTGCGTGACGTAGCCGCGCGTGCCGTAGCTGTGAACCGCCGAGACGATCCGGTGGGTCCCTCCGAAGCGCTTGCCGACGCCGGAGACCGTGACGTACTCGCCGGCCAGCAGCACGGGGTCGCCCTGGGCGACGGCGCTCGCCTGGACGCGCTCGTGGCCGAGCTGCATGGCGGCCGCGTTCGCTCGCGCCGTGACCTCCGCGTCCGTCGACACGTGCGAGGTCGCGATGAGGACCTCGCTGCCGGAGACCGCGCCGTTGACGCTCGAGTCCTGCGTCGTCGTCGAGGCCTTGGGCGTGCCCGCCTTGGCGATCGCGGACTTCTTCTTGACGTCCCAGCCCCGGACGTTGACCTTGGCGGCCTGGCCGAGCGCGCTCACGCGCGGGCGGAAGCGCTGCAGGGTCTCGCCGTAGACGAGCTCGGCGGCGGCGGACTTCGTCTTCGACGGGTCGATGATGCTCAGCGCGCCGGCGGCGACGTCGAGCTCGCCGCCGTGGCTGGAGACGAGGCGCGAGAGGTACTCCCAGTCGGTCTCGCCGACCTGATGGCGCTCCTCCGCGGAGCCACCCGCGAGCGTCGCGAGCTTGCCCACCTTGAGTCCGTGCTCGCCGGCCATCTTGCGAGCCACGTCGACGACGGTGGTCTGGCGCAGCGTGCGAGTCGTCGTCTTGCGGTGCATGCGGTGTGAGCGGTCGTGGGCGATGACCGTCAGCTCGAGGACGGGGTCGCCTCCGAACCCCGAGCCGAGCTCGGCCTCGATCGTCGTGATCTCGCCGTCGAAGACGTCGCCGGGCTGGCCGCCGATCGCCTTGGCGAGCTTGACGGTGAGCGGCTTGCCGAGCTCGAAGCGGCCGTCGTCGATGACCTTGAGGTTGCCGGTCGCGTCGGCGTCCTCGGCGAGGCGGATCGTGCAGACGTCGGGCAGCCCGACCGTCGTCTCGACCTTGACCTCCATGATCCGGCTGGCGAGCGTGGGGTCCATCGGGCTGCCGCCGAGCGTCACCTTGCAGCCGGCGGCGAGGTCGGTCGCTGCGCCGACTGGGCTCATGATGGGACCTCCGGGATGGACAGCCGGCGTCCTGGACGCAGGTTCATCGGGTCGTTGATGTTGTTGGCGCGCGCGATCGTGCGCCACGTCGTGGGGTCGCCGTAGGCGTCGTAGGCGAGCGACGGCAGGCTGTCGCCCTCGCTGACGATGCACGACGAGCCGGCCTCGGCGGAGCGGGTCGTGGGGTTCTGGCCGGCGGGGACGCCGCCGCCGGTGCGCGGGTCGGGCGCGACCTGCAGGAGCGTCATCTGCGCCCACGCCCGGACCGGTTCGCCGTCGGCGCGGAAGAGGACGAAGCGCACGTCGAGGCTGGCGGGGACGGCCTTGAACGACTCGTAGGAGCCCCAGCGGAACGTGACGGTCGGCGGCGCGCTGCCCGCGCCCGAGCCGCCGTTGGGGACCTCCATCATCGCGAACAGCGCGTCGGTGATCGGCCTGACGCTGGGCTTCGCGGGCGTGGAGAGCGTCACGTCGAACAGCAGCTCGACGGTCATCTGACGCGGTGCTCCTCCGACGAACTGCGGGACGCCAAAGCTCACGCCGGGGATGCTCTGGACCTGGTAGCCGTTCGTCTTGGAGATCGAGTACTGGGCGGGGTTGAAGAGGCAGTCGATCGGCGGCTTGCCCTCGATCTCGAGCTTGGCGCGCTGGACGCTCGAGGGGCCGGCGGCGGCTGCCGCGCCGCCCCCGCCGGGGGCGTCGGTCGCGCCGGGCTGTGCCGCGGCGGCGACGTCGGTGCCGGGTTGTTCGGCGCCGGCCGGCGTGGCGCCGGCGGCCGCGCCGGGGGTGCCGGCGGCGGCTCCGCCGGCAGGTGCTGGTGCGGCGGGTGCGCCCGCGGCGGCGGCGCCTGGTGCGGCGGGCGCGCCGGGTGCGCCGGGGACGGCGCCTGCTGCGGCCGCGCCGGGGGCGCCTGCTGCGGCCGCGGCACCGGCGGCGTCGGCGGGCGCGCCTGGCACGGCGGGCGGGGCGGCGCCGCCGATCCCGGCGGCGGCTGCGGCTCCGGCTGCGACGCCCGCGGCGCCGGCTGCTGCGGCGACGGCGGCCGGCGGCACGCCGGCGGCTTGAGCCGCTGCGGCGAGGCTGGCCGCGCTCGGTGGCTGTCCGGCCGCGGCGGCCGCGGCCGCTGCGCCGGCGGCGTCGGCCGCCGCGGGCGGGACGCCGGCGGCCTTGGCCGCGTCGGCGATGCTGGCAGCGCTCGGCGGCTGGCCGGTTGCGGCGGCCTGTGCGGCAGCCTTCGCCGCGGCGGCTGCCTCGGGCGGCGCGCCCGCGGCCGTCGCCGCTGCCGCGATGCTGTCGGCGCTCGGCGGCTGGCCCGTCGCCGCGGCCTGTGCGGCAGCCTTCGCCGCGGCGGCTGCCTCGGGCGGCGCGCCTGCGGCCGTGGCGGCCGCGGCGATGCTGTCCGCGCTCGGAGGCTGGCCCGACGCGGCCGCGGTCGCCGCCTGCGACGCCGCGCCGGCGGCCGCGGGCGGGAGCCCCGCTGCGGTGGCCCCGGCCGCCGCGGCGGCGCCCGGGGTCGTCGGAATGCTCGTCGGTGCGCCGGGAGGAGCGGCTCCCGCAGGCGCGCCCGGGGTTGCGGGAGCACTGTCCCCGCCGCCGCCGGCCGGTGCGGCCTCGCCGCCGCCGGCCGCAGCCTCGCCACCGCCCCCGGTCTGAGCGCCGCCGCCAGCCTCACCAGCCGCTGCGCCGCCACCTTCACCGCCGCCAGCCGCAGCGCCACCAGCCTCACCACCACCAGCCGCAGCGCCACCAGCCTCACCACCACCAGCCGCAGCGCCACCAGCCTCACCACCACCAGCCGCAGCGCCACCAGCCTCACCACCACCAGCCGCAGCGCCACCAGCCTCACCACCACCAGCCGCAGCGCCACCAGCCTCACCACCACCAGCCGCAGCGCCACCAGCCTCACCGCCGCCAGCCGCAGCGCCACCAGCCGCGGCACCGCCA
>CAWDYO010000010.1:0-163811 GCA_963806515.1 uncultured Actinomycetes bacterium
TCGCTCGCTCGGTCATCGCCATTTCCCGCACCGGGATCGCGGCGCGGGGGATCGTCTTCGGGCTCATCGGCGTCCTGCTGGCACGGTCCGCCTCCCGGCGCGATCCGGAGGAGGCCGGCGGGGTTCGCGAGTCACTCGATATGGTCGCCGGCATGGGCCGCTGGCCGCTCGTCGCGATCTCGCTGGGGCTCGTGGCATACGCCGTCTACGAGCTGCTGAACGCGAGGTACCGCCGGATCCGGGTCACGTGATCATCCCGCGCTCCATTCGGGATGACATCCGGAACCGGCGCCTCCCCGCGCCGGTTCAGTGTTTTTGACCCCAAGGATCCCACATGCTGCCCACAAGAAGGCTCGGCACCCAGGGACTCGAGGTCTCCGCCCTCGGCCTCGGCTGCATGGGGATGAGCCAGTCCTACGGCACCCCCGACGACCAGGAATCCGTCGCGACACTCCACCGCGCGCTCGAGCTCGGCGTCACCTTCCTCGACACCGCCGAGGCCTACGGGCCGTTCACCAACGAGGAGCTGCTCGGCCGCGCCCTCAAGGGCCGGCGCGAGCGGGTCAGTGCTCGCCACCAAGTTCGGCTTCCGGTTCGAGGGCAACCAGCTGACCGGCACCGACAGCCGGCCGGCGCACATCCGCGAGGTGGCCGAGGCGTCGCTGCGACGGCTGCGCACCGATCGCATCGACCTGCTCTACCAGCATCGGGTGGATCCCGACGTGCCGATCGAGGACGTGGTCGGCGCCATGGGGCGCCTGGTGGAGGAGGGCAAGGTGCGGTTCCTGGGCCTCTCGGAGGCGGGGGAGACGACGATCCGCCGCGCCCACGCGGTGCATCCGATCTCCGCGCTCCAGAGCGAGTACAGCCTGTGGGAGCGCAACCTCGAGGGAGACGTGCATCCCGTCCTTCGCGAGCTGGGGATCGGGCTGGTCCCGTTCAGCCCGCTGGGGCGCGGGTTCCTCACCGGGACGGCCAAGCGGGCCGAGGAGTATCCGGAGGGCGACTACCGCAAGGGAGATCCACGATTCCAGGGCGACAACTTCGACGCGAACATGCGGGCGGCGTCCGCCGTGCGTGACGGTGGCCGTCCGGCTTGGCGCTACTCCCTCGCAGGTGGCCCTCGCCTGGCTGCTGCACAAGGGCGACGACATCGTGCCCATCCCGGGCACCAAGCGGCGCCGCTATCTGGAGGAGAACGCCGCGGCGGCGTCGCTGACACTCGACCGCGCGGACATCGAGGCACTCGACCGCGCACTGCCGCCGGAGAGGGTGGCAGGACCCCGGTACAACGAACGCATGATGGCGTTCATCGATCGATAGGGAGGCAGCATGCGAATCGGCATCATCGGCGCGGGCAACATCGGCGGCACCCTGGCGCGGCGGCTCACCGCGCTCGGCCACGAGGTCTCCATCGCGAACTCGCGCGGCCCGGAGACGCTCGCCGGCCTGGCGAAGGAGACCGGCGCGAAGCCGGTCACGGCGCGCGAGGCCGCGCGCGCCGGCGAGGTGGTGATCGTAACCATTCCGCAGAAGAACGTGCCCCGGCTGCCCGCCGATCTCTTCGACGGCGTCCCGTCCGACGTCGTGGTGGTGGACACCAACAACTACTACCCCCAGCAGCGGGACGGCCGGATCGACGCGATCGAGAAGGGGACCACCGAGAGCCGGTGGGTCTCCGACACGCTCCGCCGCCCGGTGGTGAAGGCGTTCAACAACATCTACGCCCGCCACCTGCTCGAGCTCGGCAAGCCCAAAGGCGCGGCCGGCCGCATCGCCCTCCCCGTCGCGGGCGACGACCCGCGAGCGAAGGAGGTCGTGATCCGGCTGGTGGAGGAGCTGGGCTTCGACGGGCTGGACGCCGGGAACGCTGGACGAGTCCTGGCGGCAGCAGCCGGGGACGCCGGTCTACACCACCGATCGCGACGCGGCGGGAGTCCGGCGCGCGCTGGCGGAGGCCAAGCCGGAGCGTCCGCCGGAGTTTCGAGCGAAGGCCGTTTCGGCCTCTTGACAGATCCGGGCGCCGTTGCGATCGTCGTGGCGGCGCGAGCACCTGAAGACCACGAGATGACGCCACCGAGGCGTCCATTCCTTCGCGTCCTGACGGACTGGTTCCCGCCAGTCCCAGCGGACCCGCAAACAACCCCAGCCAGAATCAGACGGACAGGCAGAGCTCCTGCCTGATCCAACCGCGACAGGACTCATCTACGATGAGCCCACCGCTCCGGCTCTGCCGCTCGGTGGCCTCTCGGAGCAGGAGACCGCCTATGTTCCGCAGGATCTTCAGCCGCTATCGCCGCCCCCGCCCGCGTTGGCTCCCCACCGCGGTTCTCGCCGTCACCCTCGCCGCCTGCGACCACACCGAGGTCCTGGACCCCGAGGCCGTGGACGTCCAGGACGAAGTCGTGCTCGAGCCGGTCGAGGCACCGGCAGCGAGCGCCCGCCAGGCCGGCGGGATTCCGTTCGGGATGTCGGCCCAGCCGCTATCGAGGTTCGGCGAGCTGTACAGTGGTGCCAAGCTGACGGTGGGCCCCCAGCGGGTGCTCGGCGAGCTCTCGGCCGTCAAAGCCCGCGGGGGGAGAGTGGTGCTGATGCTGGCGGGCAACCCCCGCCATTACAAGGACAGCCGCGGCCGGTTCAGCCTCACCAAGTGGAAGGCACGGGTCGACCGATTCAAGCACGTCAGGCTCGAGCGCTACGTCGAGGACGGCACCATCGTCGGCCACTACCTCCTGGACGAGCCGAACGACAAGGCCAACTGGAACGGCGCGACGGTATCCGAATCGGTGCTGGACGAGATGGCCCGCCACAGCAAGCGGCGCTGGCCCAGGATGGCGACCATCGTCCGGGTTCATCCATCCTACTTCAAGCGCCCGCCACGTCACGTGGACGCCGCCTGGGCAGCCTACCTGGGCCGGCGCGGGCCGGTGAAGGAGTACATCCGGAGGAGTGTCGAGGACGCTCGGCGAAATCGCCTGGCGCTCGTCGTGGGGCTCAATGTCATAGATGGAGGAATGCCCAGGCGCACCCGGATGACCGCCAGCCAGGTGAAGTCGTGGGGCTCGGCACTGCTCGGCAGCTCGTATCCCTGCGCCTTCCTCAGCTGGAAGTACGACGAGAGATACCTGTCCAGCCCCGGCATGAGGGGCGCGATGAAAACCCTTCGCGAGAAGGCCGAGCGCCGCCCTCGCAAGAGCTGCAGGAGCTAGGTGGCGTCGGTAGCGGCGCGGCGGGCAAATCGAGGGGCCCAGGACCGCAGGGCACAACCGCGCTCAAACGTTGGGGGCTGTGCTGACGAGCCGAAGGCGCTAACAGTGCCCTGCGGTCCTGAGCCCCTCGATTTGCCCGCCGCGCCGCTGCTACCTTCGTTGCCAAAACACCGCGTGGGAACCGCCGCTCGCAATCTTGCTGAATCCC
This sequence comes from uncultured Actinomycetes bacterium, assembly GCA_963806515.1. Lineage (GTDB taxonomy): Bacteria > Actinomycetota > Thermoleophilia > Solirubrobacterales > Solirubrobacteraceae > CADCVQ01. Next base: position 3,418 of record CAWDYO010000010.1, read on the forward strand.
ACGACGGTGCCGGCCCGGTTGACCCCCAGGGCGCCGGCATGGTTGTCCAGCTCGATCGTGGGGTCGAGCGTCGGCAGGACGCCCGCGCTTCCGGGCTCCCAATACCAGGCCAGCTCGGCGGCCGGGTCGTCGCCGGTGTCCATGCCCTGGCCCACCACGAGGCCGTTGGGACTGATGGCACGGGGAAAGATCGTGGGACGGCCGCCGGGGTGGGGCAGGTTGGTGAATGCCTCCGCGTAGTAGACGAACCCGTCGGCGAACTCGAGCTCCTCGCCCACGGAATCGTCCGTGGGTCCGAACGCGCCCGCGATCTGCCCTTTGGTGTTGATCGCCGTGGCGATGCTGTAGATGTGGGTCAGGGCGCCGTTCCGGACGCCGAGGTCCTTGAACACTCCGTCTTTCCAGCGGAACGCGTGGCGCTGGCCCGCGGCCGTGGTGCTGACACCCACCACCGTGCCGGCGCGGTTGATGCCCCGGGCCTCGGAGGTGGCACCCCCGAGCGTGCCGATGTCGGTCATCACGCCGTTCTTCCAGACGAAGGCGTGGCGGACGCCGGCCGCCGTCTCGCTCCAGCCCACGATGACGCCGAACTGATTGATGCCGAGGGCCTGGCTGTTGCGGCCGCCGAGGGTGCCCAGGTTCTTCCGGAATCCGTTCTTCCAGCGCACGGCGCGGAAGTCGCCCGATCTGACGGTGCTCCAACCCACGATCACGCCGTCATCGTTGATGGCCGTCGCTTCGCTCCACCCGCCGGCGAGGGTGCCCAGGTCGCGCATCACACCGTCCTTCCAGACGAAGGCGTGCGGAAGGCCGGATCCCGCGACGTTGCTACTGCCCACGATCACGCCGGCGGTGTTGATCGCCTTGGCCTGCGAGCTCCTGCCGCCCAGCGTGCCGAGGTCCCGGACGGCCCAGGCGACGGCGGAGGCCGTGCCGTCGGCCGGCGCGGCCGACGGGCCGGTAGTCGGCTCGTCGTGGCCGCAGCCGGCCAGTACGAGGGCGAGAGTCGCCAGGGTGATGAGTCGGGGTGAGAGATTCGTCATTGGGCCCTGCCTCCGTGGATGATCGGGGCCTGCATTCGTCGTCGAGAAAGGATGGGGCGGGGCAATCAAGGGGTTTTCAAGCGGGCCCGTGGATCCAATTCCACTCGTCGGGCGTTCCATAGGCACACCAGATCACACGGACGGGCGAGATGCGCTGGATCAGACCTCCAAAGGCTTTCCTGGCAACTACTTGGCTCTTAGCGGCCGGATTCATGCTCGCGCCGGTGGCCAGCGCGCCGGCCCAGACCGCGGCCAAAGGATGGAACCCGATGACCTTCAAGAAGCCGAGCGCGGAGGCGCTCGCCGGCAAGTTGACGCCGGAGCAGTTCGCGGTCACCCAGGAGGACGCGACCGAGCGGCCCTTCCACAACGCCTATTGGGACCACCACGAGGCGGGGATCTACGTGGACGTGGTCTCGGGCGAGCCGCTGTTCAGCTCGCGGGACAAGTACGACTCCCGCACCGGCTGGCCGAGCTTCACCCGGCCGCTGGAGCCGAAGAACGTCACCACCCACACCGATCGCAAACTCTTCGCGGAGCGGACCGAGGTGCGCTCGGCACACGCGGACTCGCACCTGGGGCACGTGTTCGACGACGGCCCCCAGCCGACCGGCCTGCGCTACTGCATGAACTCGGCGGCGCTGCGCTTCATCCCGGTGAGCCGGCTGGTGGCAGAGGGGTACGGCCAGTACCTCCCGCTGTTCGAGAAGGCGTCGAAATAGACCCTCGCGCCTCGACCGTGTGCTATTTCAGCTGGCGAGCTCGCGAACCATCCGCTCCCAGTGCAGGACGTCGTCCCAGAGCGCCTGGACCGGCATGCCGCTCGTCCTTGCCGTGCGCCCGCTCGTCGTCCGGCGACACGAACCAACCCCCGTCCACCCCGTAGACCGGCATCCCCCGCGCGCGGAACTCGAGCCCGTCGGTTGCTCCGGTGCTCATCTGCGGGATGATCGGCTGGTTCGGGAACCGCGCGTGCACCGCGTCCGTGTAGGCCTTGACGACATCGGCCCGGAGCGGCGACACCGGCGTCGGCCGGCCGAGGTCCGGATAGGGCGTGATTTCGACGTTCGGGCCGACGGCCTGCTGCAGCTCCGCCTGCACCTTCGGCGGCTCGATCCCCGGCATGATCCGGCAATTCACCGTCGCTTCGGCGAGCTGAGGGAGCGCATTCTCGGCGTGACCGCCCTTCAGCATCGTCGCGACGCAGCGGGTGCGGGTGAGCCCCACCTCGAGCGGGTTGGCTTCGATCGAGTCGGCCGCCGCGCCGTCGTTCGGATCGGCGAGCCAGCGCCGCATCGCCTGCCCGAGCGCGCTGTTGCCCTCCTGCTTGGCCCGCGCGGCGAAGTAGGCGCGCGTGGTCTCCGTCAGCATCGGCGTGAAGCGGTGCTGCTGGAGCTTCTTGAGCGCATCGGCCAGATCGTAGATGGCGTTGTCGGGACGCGGCCGCGAGCTGTGCCCTCCCGGGATTGCGGACGCGGACGTAGTAGCTCTGGTAGGTCTTCTCCGAGGTCTGCAGTCCGAAGCCGAGCGGTTTGCCGTCGGCGGTGAAGGCGCCCCCGCCGCCGTCGGCATTCAGCACGAATTCGGCCTCGGTCCACTTGCGCCACTCGGTCGCGCCCAGCTCGGCGCCCATCCCCTCGGTCTCCTCGTCGCCGGTGAAAGAACAGGATGATGTCGCGGTCGGGCTTGAAGCCCGACTGGCGAAGCTTCATCAGCGCGACGAACGATCGGCACGAGCCCGCCCTTGTCGTCGCTGCTGCCCCGGCCGTAGAAGTAGCCGTCCTTCTCGACCAGCGTGAACGGGTCGGTGGTCCAGTCGCTCGGCAGCGCCTCCACCACGTCCATGTGCGCGATGATCAGCAGCGGCTTCCGCCTGGCCTTCCCCTCAGCCGGCCAGCGGGCGACGAGCGCCGCGGTGCTATCCTCGCCCGGCGACACGTACGGCAGGACGTGGATGTCGCTGTCGGCCCAGCCCGCGGCCCGGAGCTGATCCGCGAGGTAGTTGGCGAGCTTCGGCATCTGCCCCCGGCGGGCGACGGTCGGGATTTCGACCGCCGTCTCGTAGATCTCGCGAGTCTTCTTTTCCCAGGCGGGCGGCAGCGTGGGCGCATTCCTCAAGGCGTCGACGGCGGCGGCGACGAGACTGGCGGTGCCGGCGCCTGGGCGACGGCGGCGGTGGCGATGCAGGTGAGGGGCAGGACTAGGCAGCGCATGATCATGCCTTGAATGTAGCAGTCCGGGAGCGACTCCTCCGAGTATCTTAACCGCCGAGATGACCCAGTCCCCGCTCCGGCTCACCAAGGGAGAGGCGCGCAGCATCTGGCTGCACGCCCAGCGACTGGATGTTGCGGACCCGTTCGGCGCCGGCCCGGAGGCCACCCCGGCGGCCGTCGCCCACCTGGGCTACGTGCAGATCGACACCATCCACGTCATCGAGCGCTGCCACCACCACATCCTCCATACCCGCATTCCGTCGTATCGCCGGGCGCACCTCCAGCAGGCCCAGAGCGTCGACAGAACCGTCTGCGAGTACTGGACCCACGCGCTCTCGTACCTGCCGGCCGAGAGCCTCCGGTTCTATGTCCGCCACATGCGTCGGGACTGGGAACGGCGGGTCTGGTTCGGCGATGTGTCGGCCCGGGATATCCGCCGGGTGGTCTCGCTGATACGGAAAGGCGGCCCGATCACGATCCGTGAGGTCGACAACGATGCGCTGGAGGACAGGGCGCATCTCTGGGCCAGCCGCAAGCCCGCCAAGCGCGCGCTCGAGGCGGCCTTCTACAAGGGGCTCGTGACCGTGAGCCGCCGGACCGGAATGGTCAAGACGTATGAGCTCCTGACTCGCCATTTCGGCTGGGATCGCCTGCCGCGCGCCGCGAGTGAGCGGGAGGTGCTCGACTACCTGCTGGATCGGGCCCTGCGGTCGCAGGGGGTCGTGAGCCTGGACTCGATCTGCTATCAGGACGCGGGGCGGAAGCCGGCGATGCGGCGCCTGGTGGAGTGGCGCGTCCGGCGAGGGGAGCTGGTACCGGTGCAGGTGGACGGCGCGGAGCGGCTGGGGCACTGGGCCCGGCCCGACGGCCTTCACACCAGCCCCGAGCCGGCAGAGGAGCCGGTGCACATCCTGTCGCCCTTCGACCCGCTCGTCATCCAGCGCAAGCGGTTCCGGTTCTTCTTCGAGTACGACTACCGCTTCGAAGCCTACATGCCGAAGGACCAACGGGTGTTCGGCTATTTCGTGTGCCCGGTTCTGATCGGCGACCGGATCGTCGCCGGCCTCGACCTCAAGACCGATCGCGAGGGGCAGCGGCTCCTGGTGCAGCGGTGGAACCGGGTGGACGGGCGAAAGTCTCGAACGGATCGAGCGCGGGTGGAGGCCGCTCTGCACGACTTCGAGCGGTTCCAGCTGGACCGCGCCTAGACGCCGCCCCGAGGCGTGGAGCCGTCACAGCATGAGATGCGCCAGCGACCGCCCCTTGGGCGGCCCCTGACCGTCCGCCACCGGCTCCTCGGTGAGCGCGGCCCCCTTCACCACGGGACACGACCGCGGCTGCGGCATGTCGGTGGCGAAGATCGTCGGCTTGGCGGTATCCGCCGCCACCTCGTTGCCCCGAACCATGCCATCCTCGCAGATGAACCAGAACTGGTATCGGTGCCCCGCCGAAGCGGGCGGCAGCCCGTGGATCACGACATTCCAGCGGTGGGTCACCTCGTCCGCGAAGATCATGATGCCCGCCCTGGCCGTCCCCCACATCCACGTTAGCCTGAAGGATCCGGCCGGCCTGCCGCATGATCGAGAGCGTATCCTGAAGCGCTGCCACCATGGCCCGCTGGCTGTCGAGGTCGCGCTGAAGCTCGCGGTTCCTCGAGGATCCCAGATACCACCCGCCGGCCGCCAGCAGCGCCGAGGCGGCGAGCGCTGCGGGCATCGCCCACCTCGTCGGCCGTGGTGCCGCGGGGCGTTCGAGCACCGCGTCGACGATGCGTCGGCGGAAGCCCGCCTTGGGAGCCACCGGCGGCAGACCCATCGGCAGCCAGTCGAGGTCCTCCTCGATCCGCGCGATCTCCGCACGGCACTCCGCGCATCCCCTGAGATGCTCCTCAAAGCTCCGCGCGTCCTGCGGATCCAGGGATCGGCTCACGTAGTCCAGCCGGTGCTCGACGAACCACTCGTGGGGCGTCATAGCACCCAGTCCCCCAGCCCGGCGAGCGCGGTCCGAAGCCGTCCAAGGGCGAGCCGGAGCCGGGTCTTGACCGTGCCGAGCGGTATGTCGAGGTCGGCGGCGATCTCGGACTGGGTGAGGCCCTCGAAATAGGCCAGCTGGACCACCGCGCGCTGCTCCGCCGGCAGCGCGTCGAGCGCCGAGTGGACCCGGGTGTGCACCTCCCACCCGGGGTGGGCCGCCTCGTTCGGCTCGATCGGCGGCACGGCGCCATCTCCCGTGTGCCACGCCAGCGCGCCGAGCTTGTGCGCCTGGCGGCGCCGGCTCCTCAGCCGGTCAATGGCGCGGTGGCGGGTCACCCGCATGAGGTAGGGCATCAGTCCCGCGTGGCCCTCACCCGCGGCCGTGACGTTCTGCCAGAGGGTCCGGAACGTCTCCATGACCACCTCTTCGGCTTCGTCCTGGTCGTGTAGCATCGCCTGTGCGACGTTGAGGAGCCATGGACCGGCCATATCCACCAGCTCGGCGAGAGCCTGCTCGTCCCGGGCGACGAGGCGCTCGCGCAGGGAGATCTCCCGGCCGATTTCAAGCAGCCTGGGGCTGGACCCACGCTTCGGGGTCCGCCGATCGCTCGTGGCGTATTCTTCGGTCAGTCATAGCAACGCCGCCATTCCCGGCGCGGTTCTCATTCATCCTCAGTGCCGGGACCATAGGGTTTATACCGCTCCCGGCCGCTGCCACGGGCCCAAGCCGACCGGCCTCCGCTACTGCATGAACTCCGCGGCGTTGCGGTTCATTCCGGTGGATCGGCTGGAGGCGGAGGTATACGGACAGTACCTGCCCCTGTTCCGGAAGCGGACCAGCTAGACGTGCCCCGCACATTCGACTAGGACGTACCCCAGGCTCTCCTTGACCTTGCTCCCCACCATCATGTGCCCCCGCCTCCCGTTGTCGAGTCAGGCCGGAACGAGTGGGGTGTCAGGTTTTCCCGAAAAATCGCGATTCCCATGTACACCCACTCCCGCGCGTTGTGGCACCTCACCCCGTCCAGTGGTGGCGTGTCTCTGGCGGAGGATCAGCTCGAGAGGGGGCACTACTTTCACTCCCTGGGAGGTCGCCATGCGCCCGAGTACCGCGATAGCCGCTGGTGTCAGTGGTTCACTGCTCGTCCTCGTCGCCGCTTGTGCGGACCAGGTGGTGGCGCCAAGCGACTCGGCGTCCTTCGCCCGCCGCTCGCCACGCTATCAGCCGGTGATCGCGTTCACGCGAACCGGTCTCCCGCGCGGCGGTTCGGAGATCTGGACCATGAACGCCACCGGGACCCAGGCGAGACTCAGCAGCAAAAATGATGACTCCCCGCTCTGGTCTCCCGACGGCAGCAGGATCGCGTTCATAAGCGGCAGGGACAACAATACCGAGATCTACGTCATGAACCCGGACGGGTCAGGCCAGACCAATCTCACCAGAAACGTGGCATTCGATGGAGAGCCGGTGTGGTCGCCCGACGGCACCAAGATCGCGTTCCTGACCAGTCGGGACGGCAACAACGTTCAGATCTACGTCATGGACGCGAACGGTGCGAACCAAACCGCGCTCACCACCGATAACACCGCAACCAACTTTCATCCGGTCTGGTCGCCGGACGGCAGCAAGATCGCATTCGTGACCGACCGGGACGGGCCCGGCGGCGAAATCTACGTCATGAATGCCAACGGGTCGAACCCGGCCAGACTCACCGTAAACACGGGATACGGAGATTTCTTGCCCGCCTGGTCGCCAGACGGCAGCAAGATCCTCTTCGTGAGCAACCGAGAGGACAACATACCCCAGGTCTACGTCATGGACGCCGATGGATCGAACCAGACCAGGCTCGTCACAACGCGAACCGTCGACAGACCCGTCTGGTCCCCCGATGGCAGCAAGATCGCCTTCGACCAGGCGTCCAACGACCAGGGTGTAGTTGACGTGTATACCATGAACCCGGACGGGACCGGCCAGACGAATCTCACCCTCAACTCGGCCAATGATTTCCACCCCCGCTGGTCACCGGACGGTAGCCAGATCGCATTCGTGAGCGGACGGGATGGCAACGCACAGGTCTACATCATGAGCGCGGACGGGTCCGGCCAGACCAACCTCAGCCGGAACGCGGCAGACGATAACTCACCAGTCTGGAAGCCCTGAGGGCGATTCTGCACCCCACCCGGGCGGCTACTCGCCGCCCACCAGCCGCTGGAACGCGGGATGCCGGCGCAGCGGATCCCAGGTAGGGGGCCGAGGAATCCATCCTCGGCGATAGGAGCCGGCTCGGCGGCGCGGGTGGCCGCCCGGACCGCCGCATCCTTTCGGCCCAGATTGGCGAGCGCTAGCCCCAGTCCTTCGGCCGCACGGCGCCGCTGTCGAAGACCGAGAGGATGTGAGGGTGCTGGAGTCGCGCGGCCAGGCGGATCTCGCGCTGGAACCGCTCGGCGCCGAGCGAAGCGGCGATCTGGGGATGGAGGACCTTGAGCGCGACCGCCGGTCGTGGCGCAGGTCCCGGGCGAGGTAGACCGTGGGGCTCGTTGTTCAGGGGATGAGGAGCAAAGATACCGCCGGAGGCAAGGGCCGGGGAAGCCGCGTCCGATGGCAGTAACCCATCCTCCGGGATAGATTTAGCCCTTTCCGTGCCCCCGAGCCACGACGCGATGACCGAGATCAGCAAGCCGACCGCCGTTCCTCCCGCCGGGACCCCGGCCCCCGACGCCTACCACCCCGACGCCGTCGAGGCCAAGTGGCAGGCGCGCTGGGCCGAGCGCGACACCAACGAGCCCGACCTCGACCGGGCGGCGCGGCCCTTCTACAACCTCATGATGTTCCCCTACCCGTCGGCCGAAGGGCTGCACGTGGGGAATATGTTCGCGTTCACCGGGGCGGACGCCTACGGCCGGTTCAAGCGGCTCCAGGGGTACGACGTGTTCGAGCCGATCGGCTACGACGCGTTCGGGATCCACAGCGAGAACTACGCGATCAAGGTGGGGATCAACCCGGCGGTCCTGATCCCCCAGAACATCGCGAACTTCCGCCGCCAGCTCGTGCGGATCGGCGGGATGTTCGACTGGCGGCACGAGCTCTCGACCACGGACCCGCGCTACTACAAGTGGACCCAGTGGATCTTCCTCCAGCTGCCTGAAGGCGGGGAAGGCCTACAAGAAGAAGGCCGCGGTCAACTGGTGTCCCAAGGACAAGACCGTGCTCGCCAACGAGCAGGTCATCGACGGCCGCTGCGAGCGGTGCGGCACGGAGGTGGAGCAGCGGAACCTGGAGCAGTGGTTCTTCCGGATCACCGAGTACGCCGACCGGCTGCTGGCGGACCTGGACGACAAGTAGCAAGATGGACTGGTCGGACAGCACCACGACGGCGCAGCGGAACTGGCTGGGGCGGAGCGAGGGGGCGGAGATCGTCTTTCCGGTCGGCCGGACCGGCGGACCGGCGGATCGACGGACCGACGGACGAGTGGGCATCGATCCGGGTCTACACCACGCGCGCCGACACGGTCTTCGGGGCCACGTTCATGGTGCTGGCGCCGGAGCATCCGCTGGTTGAGGCGCTCACCACTCCCGACCAGCGGGCCGAGGTCGAGGCCTATCGGAAGGCGGCGGCGTCGAAGGACCTGGTGTCGCGCAAGGTGGGCGACCGGGAGAAGACCGGCGCGTTCACCGGCGGCCACGCGATCAACCCCGCGACCGGCCGGCCGATCCCCGTCTGGATCGCGGACTACGTGCTGATGGAGTACGGCACCGGCGCCATCATGGCCGTGCCGGGTCACGACGAGCGCGACTTCGAGTTCGCGCAGAAGTTCGGCCTTGACATCGTCCGCGTCGTCACGGAGGGAGGGAAAGGGGTCAGCCTGAGCGAAGCGAAGGCGCCGAAACCCCACTCCCGTACACCGACAACGAGTCCGGCATCCTCGTCAACTCCGGCCGGTTCGACGGCCTCACCGTCCCCGAAGCCAAGCCCGCCGTCGTCGCCTGGCTCGAGGAGCGCGGCGCGGGGAAGGGCACCGTGCAGTACCGTCTCCACGACTGGTGCATCTCCCGCCAGCGCTACTGGGGCCCGCCGATCCCGGTCATCTACTGCGACGACCACGGCGCGGTGCCGGTGCCGGAGCAGGACCTGCCGGTCGAGCTTCCGCTGATCGACGACTTCGCCCCCGACGACAGCGGCATCTCCCCGCTGGCGCGGCACGAGAGCTGGTACCACGTCCCCTGCCCGGTCTGCGGCAAGCGGGGCCGGCGCGAGACCGACGTGAGCGACACCTTCCTCGACTCGGCGTGGTATCACCTGCGCTACCCGAGCACCGAGTTCGACGACCGTCCGTTCGACCCGGCGCGCACCCGCACGTGGCTGCCGGTGCACAGCTACATCGGCGGCAACGAGCACGCGGTGCTGCACCTGCTGTACGCGCGGTTCATCACCATGGTGCTGCACGACCTCGGCCACCTGCCCTTCGACGAGCCCTACCGGAAGTTCCGGGCGCACGGGCTGATCGTGAAGGACGGGGCCAAGATGTCGAAGTCGCGCGGCAACGTCGTGGTGCCGGACGAGTACATCGCCCAGTGGGGCGCGGACACGTTCCGGATGTACCTGATGTTCCTGGGCCCGTTCCAGGTGGGCGGCGACTTCCGGGACGAGGGGATCAGCGGCCCGCGGCGGTTCCTGGAGAAGGTGTGGAGCTTCGTGGGCGACGCCTGCCGCGAGGGCGACGGACGAGGAGATCCACCACGGCGTGCTGGTGAAGTTGCACCAGACCAAGAAGCGGGTGACCGAGGGGATGGAGGAGCTGCGCTACAACACGTCGCATCGCGGCGCTGATGGAGCTGGTGAACGCGCTGCGGGCGGACAACGTGTGCGACAAGGCGGCTGGCGGAGGAGCTGGTGATCATGCTGGCGCCGTTCGCGCCGCACTTCGCGGAGGAGTGCTGGGAGCGGCTGGGGCACACGGAGTCGGTGTTCGACGCCAGCTGGCCGGGGTGGGACGAGGGGCTGGTGGTGGAGGACCAGGTGGAGGTGGTGGTGCAGGTGAACGGGAAGACGCGGTCGAAGGTGCAGGTGGCGCGGGATGCGGATGAGGAGACGGTGGTCGCGGCGGCGCTGCGGGATGCGGCGGTGGGGAGGTTTGTGGAGGGGAAGACGGTGCGGAAGCGGGTGTACGTGCCGAATCGATTGCTGAATCTGGTGGTGGGGTAGTCGGTACCGGACGGCCTTGGTGCCTGGGCGCCATAGACGTCGCTTGAAGGCTGCGTCCTCAGCGCCAGCTCGTTGGTAAAATCCTATCCGGACGCCGCTGAGATTTCCTTGTGGCATGTCAGAGTTGCAAATGCCCCTTTGAGTAACGATCGGTAAGAGTCGGTCAGCTTACCGAACCGAGGCGGTACATGGACAGCCTCAAAGCTGCCGCCTCCCATCCAGGAGGTCGCTTCCGTGACACCGCCAGGGTCTGCTCCATCTACTACGCGCTGAAGCCGGGCAACATGAAATCTAGGACTGTCTGGGACATTGCGTTCGGCTACGATCCATCGGCGTCGCATCTTGTGGGCAACCGTTAAGCGTTTCTTGCCGCTTCCACCAAAGATATCCACCACCAACTCCCCAGGATTCGTAGCGATATGGATAATGCGCTCTAAGAGCGATTCGGGCTTAGGAGTGTCGAACACCTCCTGGTCAGGAAAAAGCGCCATGAGATGCCGCTTAGCATCGTCATTTGTACCAGTGTCCGCCGTGCCCCAAACCGTGAACGGCACTAGGCCACGGAGTTGGTTGGCGAAAAGCTTGAGCCGAGGTGAGCCATCGCCATCCTTCGGGAACCAGATACGCCCATCGGCAAGTAGGTCGCGATATGTCGGCTCTGTTGCGTACCATGACCGGCCCCTAGGCGGAACCAACACCTGCCCGGTTGGCGTAATGATGTTGTACTGCTGCGCACTGCGGTAACCTGGAGTGTGAATGGTGCATCGGCCCAAGGCCCTCGAGGATCGTTATCCCTGCGCCGAGGACCCCGATCGCCCCACGGAGTTCACGCTTCTCGGCAGGCGCTGGGTGCTCGAGCCGGGCGTCTTCTCGCCGAGCTACACCGTCTCGACCGAGCTTCCTGACGAGCTGGATCCCGTACCCCGCGGGCGGCAGCTTCCTCGAGATCGGCAGCGGCGCGGGCGTCACCGCCGTGACCGCCGCGCTCGCGGGCTGCGCCACCGTCGCGCTGGACATCAGCACCGCGGCCGTCGAGAACACGCGCCGCAACGCCGAGCGCCACGGCGTCGCCGACCGCGTCCGCGTCGCGCACTCCGACCTGTTCGCGGCGCTCGAGCCCGGCGAGCGCTTCGACCTCGTCTTCTGGAACTCGAACTACATCGAGGCGCAGCCCGAGGCCGTCAACGAGACGGAGCTGCACCACGCGCTCTTCGACCCCGGCTTCGAGACCCACCGACGCTTTCTCGCCGACGCGCCCCGCCACCTGACGGCCGCCGGGCGCGTCCTGCTCGGCTTCTCGGACATCGGCAGCTGGCCGGCCCTGCGCGCGCTCTGCGAGGAGTTCGGCTGCACCGTCACGCTCCTGCGCTCCGAGCGCCGACAGCAGAACCAGCCCGTCGAGTTCCAGCTGCTTGAGGTCCACGGGCTCGGCGTGGCCGACGTGGCCGAGCGCGAGGCCCTGCGCGACGCGCTGCGGTCCAGCAGCGACCTCGCGGCGCTGCACGCGAGCGTCGACGACCTGCTCGCTCACGCCGAGCGGGTCGAGCTCGCGGGGGGCGAGCGGCTGTTCGGCGAGGGCGACGAGGCGCTCGCCCTCTACGTCGTCGTCGAGGGCTCGGTGCAGGTCGTCGTGACGCGCGGCGACGGCGACGAGCTCGTGCTCGCCCGCCTCGGCCCGGGACGGCTGCTGGGCGAGCAGGCGGCGCTCGCGGGCGCCGGGGTCCGGACGGCGACCGTCCGCGCGGCCGAGCCCGCGGTGCTCGTCCGCGTCGACCGCGCGGCGTTCGCGCACGACGCGTCGCGCGACGGGCCCGTCCACCAGCGGCTGCACGAGATCGCGGCGGGCTACGCCGGCGACCGCGCGTTGCGCGGCACCGCGCTCGGCACCCTGCTTGGACCCGGCGCCGGCGCCGCCCAGCGGACGCTCGGAGCGGGGGAGGTCCTCTTCCGTCAGGGAGACGAGGCCGACCGCGTCTACCTCATCGCGTCCGGCACCGCGGCGGTCTACAAGGAGCGCGGCGAGCGCCGCGAGCTCATCGGGCGCGTGACGGAGGGGCGCTGCGTCGGCGAGCTCGCGCTCGTGCGCAAGGCCCGGCGCAGCGCGACCGTGGTCGCCGAGACCGAGCTGCGCCTCGTCGAGGTCGACGGCGCCCGCTTCCTCGAGCTGCTCGAGTCCTCGCCGGCGCTGCGCGAGCACATGCAGGCGCTCGAGCGCGTCTACCGGCTGCCGGCGCGCGGCGTCGTCACGCAGCACTCCGGCCAGGTCGGGGGCGAGGACGCGATCACGACGCTCTACCACCTCGCCGACGGCCGCCGGTTCGTCGCATCGCGCCTCGTCGCGGCGCGACCTCTACCACCTCGAGCGCGTCGAGCCGCCGTCGCCGGCGCCGCGCCTGCTGTCGCACGGCGCCGTGGAGCTCGCGCTCGACGACGACGGTGTGATCGTCGGCGTGGCGGCGGCCGGAGACTGGCCGCGACTGCCCGCCGCGCACCTCCTGGCGATCGACGGCGTCGCGCTCGGCTCGGCCGACCTCGAGACGTTCGAGCGCACGGGCGAGCTGGAGCCGCGCGCCGCGCCCGCCGAGCCGGGCGACGGCCACGACCCCGAGGCGATCGTCTGCGCGTGCCTGCAGGTCTCGAGCGGCGCGGTCGACGAGGCGATCCGCGGTGGCTGCGTCACGACCGCCGACCTGCGGCGCGAGCTCGCCTGTGGCTCGGTCTGCGGCGGCTGCGTCCCCCAGCTCGCCGAGCGCCTGGAGCACGCCGCGTGGACGCCGGTCGAGGTCGTCTCGGAGATCGACCTCACGGAGACGGTGCGCGCGTTCCGGCTGCTGCCGACGGTCGGCCGGCCGCGGCGCTGGCGGCCGGGCCAGCACGTCATGGTCGCCGCCGCCATCGACGGGCACGAGGTCGAGCGGCCCTACTCGCTCTCGGGCGCACCCGGCGACCCCGAGTACGAGATCACGGTCAAGCGCGAGCAGCGCGGGCGCTTCTCGAACTGGCTCTTCGACGAGCGCCTGCCGGGCGAGCTCCTGCGCGTCTCCGAACCGCGCGGGGAGCCGGCGTGGGAGCTCGGCCACGATCCGGCGCTGTGCTTCGTCGCCGGGGTCGGCGTCACGCCGCTGCTCGCCGCCTGCCGGGCGCTCGGCTCGACGACACCGCAGGCCCCGATCCACGTCGACCTCTCGGTCGGCCGCGCCGACGACCTCGCCTGGCTCGACGAGGTCCGCGGCCGCGACGGCGTCACGGTCTTCGTCCGCGAGACGTCGACGGACGGGCGCCTGAGCGCCGCCGAGGTGCGCGAGCTCGTGTCGCTGCACCCGCGCGCCCGGGTGTACGTCTGCGGGCCGCCGGGCTACCTGCGCGACGTCTCGCTGTACCTGCGCACGGCGGGCGTCCCGACCGACCGCATCCACGTCGAGGTCTTCACGCACGCGGGTGGCCCGCCGGAGGGTGCTGCGGAGGAGCAGGCCCCGCCGCGCACCGCCGGCCTGCTCGACGGCACGTCGGACTACGAGGTCTTCGTCCGCTCCGCGGAGCTGCTCTCGCTCCAGGTCTCGGCGCAGGATTGGGCGCATCCCGACGAGCTGCTGTTCCAGATCGTCCACCAGGCCTCCGAGCTGTGGCTGAAGCTCGCGGTCTCCGAGCTCGAGCGGGCCGTCGAGCATCTGCGTGCGAGCGAGGTCGCGCCGGCGCTGCGCCTGCTGCGCCGCGCGATCGAGTGCATGAAGCTCACGACCGCGGCGCTCGACATGCTCGAGCAGATGTCGCCGTGGGAGTACCACGACGTGCGGCGCGCGCTCGGCCAGGGCTCGGGCTTCGACTCGCCCGGCTTCTGCGGCGTGCGCGACGTCTCGCCGCAGCTCGGTGAGCTGTTTGGAGGCCTGCGCGAGGCCGCGGGCCTGTCGCTGCTCGACGTCTACGTTCGCGGCCGCGAGTTCGAGGACCTCTACCAGCTCGCCGAGCTGCTCACCGAGTGGGACGAGCGCTGCACGACCTGGCGCATGCGCCACCTGAAGATCGTCGAGCGGAGCATCGGCGGTGCCGTGTCCGGCACCCAGGGGACGCCGGTCGACGTCCTCCAGCGGCTCATCCACACGAGCTTCTACCCCGAGCTCTGGCAGGTGCGCAACGAGCTGACGGCGCGTTCGGAGCTCGAGCCCAAGCCGCTGCGACCCGGCGAGCGGACGTGACCGCCGCGGATCTCTCGCGCGCGTGCCGTTCTCGATTCCCGATCCTCGAGCGGCGCGTCTACGTCAACTCGTGCGCGCAGGGCGCGCTGTCGGACGCGGTCCGCGACGCCTACGAGTCCTACCTCGACGGCTGGGACGAGCGCGGCTCGCCGTGGGACGTCTGGGTCGGCAAGCTCGAGGAGGCGCGCTCGGGGTTCGCGGCGCTCGTCGGGGCGCCGCGCGACGAGGTCGTCGTGACGACGTCCGTCTCGGCCGCGGTGAACGCGTTCGCGTCGGGCCTGGACTTCGGCGGGCGGTCCAAGGTCGTGCTCACGGACCTCGAGTTCCCGACGATCGGCCAGATCTGGCACGCGCAGGAGCGCCGGGGGGCGCGCGTCGTCCACGTCGGCCCCGACGCCGGTGGGGTCGTCACGCTCGAGCGCCTCGCCGAGGAGATCGACGACGACACGCTGCTCGTCTCGGTGCCGCACGTCTCCTACCGCACGGGCGCGCGGATCGACGTGCCCGCGGTGGCCGCGCTGGCGCACGAGCGCGGCGCGCTGATGATGCTCGACGCCTACCAGACCGCCGGCTCGCTGCCGCTCGACGTGTCGGAGCTCGGCGTCGACCTGCTCGCGACAGGCGCGCTGAAGTACCTGCTCGGCTCGGCGGGCCTCGCGTACATGTGGTGCGCGCCCGAGCTCGTCGAGCGCGTCGTGCCGACGGCGACCGGGTGGTTCGCCGCCGCGGACATCGGCGCGATGGACGCCCGCCGCTATGACCCCGCGCCGGCCGCCCGGCGCTTCGAGAGCGGCACCCCGGCGGTGCCGTCGCTGTATGCCGGCGTCGCCGGGCTGGGCCTGATCGCCGAGCTCGGGCCGGCCGCGATCGAGGCGCACGTGCGCGGCCTGACCGACCGCCTCGTCGACGGCGTCCGGGCGCTCGGCGGCACCGTCGCGACGCCGTCCTTCCACGGCGCGCTGACGTGCATCGCCGCGACGGACGCCGAGGCGCTCGTCGCGGCCCTCGACGCCGACGGGGTCATCGCGTCGTCGCGCGACGGGCGCCTGCGCGTCTCGCTGCACGCCTACAACGACCGCGAGCGACATCGACGCCGTGCTCGCCGGCCTCGCAAGGCACCGCTCGCTGCTCGCCTGACCGGCCACCTGCGACCGCCCTACACGCGCTGACCCCGATTGCCTCGCGTGGTTCGGCCGGCGGGATCCCACCGCGGGCCGGACCACCCGCAGGCGCCTTCCTACAGGTTGCGCAGGTCCAGCGGGGACGGCGCGCCCGGCGGGAAGCTCGGGGGCGAGGCGCCCGCCTGCGCGACCGTGCGCGCCGCGACGACCGCGGCGAAGCGCGCGGCTTCGACGACGAGGTCCTCGCGGACGAGATCGTCGCGGCCGAGACCGTGCGAGCACCACCACGCGAGGAAGCCGCCGCCGAAGGCGTCGCCGGCTCCGATCGTGTCGACGACGTCGACCGGGATCGAGGGGACCTCGATCTTCGCGTCCGGCATGACGATCGTCGCGCCTTCGGGACCGCGCGTCAGGAGCACGACCTTCGGCCCGTAGTCCAGGACGGCGCGGGCCGCGTCGAAGGCGGGCTGGCCCGGGTCGAGCCACGCGAGGTCCTCTTCGGAGACCTTCACGAGGTCGGCCATCTGGAAGATGTGCTCCAGGCGCGCGCGGTAGACGTCCGGCGCGTCGATGACCCACGGGCGGCAGTTCGGGTCGACGACGACCATCGTGCGGCCCGCGAGCCTTCCCACGACCGCCTCGAGCGCGGCCGCGAGCGGCTCGAGGACGAGGCCGAGCGTGCCGACGTGCAGCGCGGCGACCTCCGGCGGCAGGGCTGCGAGCGCCGCCGCGGGCGTCAGGCCCGGCGCGGCCGTGCCGGCGGCGTAGAAGCTGTAGCTGGCGACGCCGTCGTCGTCGAGGCTGGCGAGGGCGAGCGTCGACGGGTCGTCCGTGCGCGTCGTCGCGGAGAGGTCGACCCCGTCCTCGCGCAACATCCGCTCGTGCGTCATGCCGAGGCGGTCGGTCGAGAGGCGGCCGAGATAGGCGACGGGCTGGCGCAGGCGGCCGATCGTCCGCGCGGTGTTGAAGGGACCGCCGCCGGGGTGGCCGTCGACGCTGCCGTCGGCATGGGCGACGAGGTCGTACAGCGCCTCGCCGCCGACGAGGATCGGGGCGGCGCTCATGGTGTGACCATACGCCGCCGCCGGCTCGCGCGCACGGCGGTGGTCATTCGGTGATCACGCGCACCGCCGCCGGCTCGCGCACGGCAGGGCTCATTCGGTGATCCGCGCACCGCCGCCGGCTCGCGCACGGCGGGGCTCAACGCGCGCCCACGCGCCGCCTTGCACGCGCGGCCGCGCTCTTCGCGTGCAGCGCCCGGACGGCGTCGATCGTGATGAGGTTCGGGCTCGTGGAGATCGCGCGCCAGGGTCGCGCGCGGGTCAGTATGGGCCGAAGACCCACTGGCCGGGCTGCGTGTCGTCGTCGCCGCGCCAGAAGTCCGACCACAGCTCCCGGAACTCGGCCTGCGAGATCGTGCCGTCGCCGTCGAGGTCCAGGCGCGGGAAGACCTCGTCGACGCCGTCGTCGGAGCCCTTCCATGCCTTGACGACCTGCTTGTGCTCGGCCACCGAGATCCGCCCGTCGCCGCTCTCGTCGATCGCCTCGAACATCGCGTCGGCCGTGGCCAGGACCTCGGCGTCCATCGCGTCGAGCTGATCGACGACGCGCATGAGCTCGTCGAGGCTGACCATGCCGTCCTGGTCGGCGTCGGACAGCGTCCGGATCGCCTCCCACCAGCCCATCATGATCGCGCGCATCCGCTCGTAGCCGGCAGACGAGGGCTCCCAGCCGCGGATGCTCACCCAGCGCTCGGTCAGTGCCTCGAAGTCCTGCTCCTCGAGGTATCCGTTGCCGTCGGCGTCCATCGCGTCGAACACCGCGGCGACCTTGCGTCGCTGAAACTCGCTAGCCACGTTGTCACTCCTTCCCCTTTTCAGTGACGATCGTGGGAACGGTAGCGCGCGGCAAGGATGCGCAGCGGGCGCACCCACGGGCAGCCACAGGCTTCAGCGCAGCGGTGGGAGGATCCGCAGGGACTTCGTGGCGCGGCGCGTGGCCGCGCCGGCGTTCGGCACCGCGACGGTCAGGGTCGCCCGCGTGGTCCGGTGGATGCCGAGGCGCGCTCGCGCGCTGAGCCGCACGCGCAGGATCCTCGTGGCGGTGCGAAGGAAGCTGAACGACGCCGTGCCGATCGACTGGCGCCGGCCCCCGAGCGTCGCCGTCAGGCGGACCGTGCCGGTGCACCTGCGCGGTGGTGTGCCGGCGCCGACGGCCCGGCAGCGCAGCGCGAGGGCCACGTGGCCGGTCGACATGATGCGCAGGCGCGCGGCGACGCGGGTGAGGTCGGGGCGCAGCGGCGCCGCCGCGGGCGGAGGTGGTGGCGGAGGCGGCGGGAGTGGTGGGGGCGGTGCGGGTGGTGGTGGGGGTGGCGGCGGGGGCGGGAGCACCGCGGCGTCGATGCGGACATCGCCTGTGCCCGAGCCGGCGTAGCGGCCGCCGACCGTCCCCACGATCGTGTGCGTCGCCCCGGCGCTGAGGTTTGCGAGGCAGCTCGCCGTGCCGGTCGCCGGGTCGCCGGTCGTGACCACCGGGACCCCCGCGCAGAGCACGGTCGGGCCGTCGGCGAAGGTCACCGTCGCGGCGGCGACGTCGCCGGGCAGCGCGTCGGCGCTGTCGCGGACCGTGAAGCGCAGCGTCGCGGGCGCGCTCGACGCGCCCGGCGCGGCTGTCGCCGCGAGCTCGCCGCTGTAGGTCGCGGTCGCGGTCTCGGGCGTGACGACGACGTCGAACTCGGCGATCCCGATGTGTCCTGCGCCGTCGTCGACCCGGACCTCGACCGCGTACGTGCCCGCGGGCGCCGCGATCGCGCCGCCGAGCGCCCACGTCCGCCCGCCGGCCGAGGTCGAGATCAGGTCGAGCGTCAGTCCCGCCGGCAGCCCGCTCGCCGTCGCCGTCAGCGCCGAACCGGGGGTGTTCTCGTCCGTGGCCGAGATCGTCACGGCCGGCCGGTCGGAGTACTGCGCGGCCGCGCCCGCGACGGGCGCGTCGCTCTGCGCCACGGGCGCCCCCGGCGTCACGGTGAAGTCCGCGTGGTTGACGTCGAAGAAGACGTTGCCGACGGCCTCGACGCGCAGCCGCGCCTGCGTCGTGTCGGCGTTCGGGAGGAAGACGACCTGCGAGCCGTCGTTGGGCGTCGATCGCGTCACGACCTTGGCGAACGTCTGACCGCCGTCGGTGGACATCGTGATCCTCACGTTCGCGGTGCTCACGGGTGGCGCGCTCGTCCCCGCGACCGACCAGGTCACGGTCACCGGCGCGCCCGCTTCGGCGGTCGTCGCGGTCGCCTGCGACGTCACCCGGAACGGGCCCGCGGACCGCGCGAGGGTCAGCGTCGTGTCGTCGTGCGCGACGCCGCCCGCGCCGGGATGGCCGTCGCGCGCGGTGAGCCGGAAGTGCAGCGCCGACACGTAGGCCGAGGTCGGCAGGAACTCCGAGTAGCAGTCGCGCTTCGCGGGCGTCAGCGGTGGGGCGGGGCACGAGCCGGTCGCCGCGTTCGTGTTGCCCGCGACGACCTGCGCGAGGTCCGGGAACGTCCGCGACGGGTCGCCGCCCGCGACGTTCTCGCCGGGCGAGGGGGATTCGAGCGTGCCCGCCGGCGTGACCTCCGCGGCCGTCCCGAACACGCGAAACAGCGGCCCGTTCGTCTTCGCGTTGGCGGCGAGCGCCGTGCCGGTGCCCGGCGTCGTTCTGCTCCCACAGGTACGTGAGCGCGTCGCCGTCGGCATCCGTCGCCGAGCCGGACAGCATAAACGGCGTGCGCGCCGGGATCGTGAAGGCGACCGGCGCGTCGACGACCGGCGCGCGGTTGCCCGTCGCCGAGACGGCGCCGCCGTTGCGAATGGCGCCGCCCTGCGTCGTCTCGCCGACGAAGCCCGACGTGCCGGCGGCCGACGTCAGCGCCAGCGGCGCGACGTCCGCGCTCGCGAGCGAGCCGCCGAAGCGCACGGTGAAGCCCCGCGCGTCCGGCTGACCGGACCTGCTGCCCCACGCCGTGATCGTCACGGTCGCCGCGACCGGGAAGCCGGGAATCGCCTTGATCGCCGCGCCGACGCCGGCGGAGTCGTAGTTCACGCCGTTGGCGATGACGGGCGACTGCGCGCCGCCGAACTCCAGACGGAAGGAGTCCGAGCCGCCGAAGTCGCGCAGCGAGACGGTCTGGACCTCCGCGGTCGACCCCTGCGACGAGGCGACGTACCCGGTCACCTCGTCGATGCTGCGCTGCGAGAAGTACGGGTCGGAGTGCGGCTGGAGGTTGTCGTCGCCGCAGATGCCGGCGTACGCCATGACCGTGATGCCGCTGCCCGGCTCGACGGACGCCGCGCCGCCGTTGCCGCCGCACGACCCGTTCTGGCCGTTGAACGTGTGGTCGGCGTCGAACTGGTGGCCCATCTCGTGCGCGACGTAGTCCACCGCGAAGAGGTCGCCGACGGGGGTGTCGACGCCCGTGCAGCCGCCGCCCTTGAGGCTCTGACCGACGACGCCGAGGTAGGCCACGCCGCCGCCGTCGACGCCGAGCCCGATGTGGCCGATGTCGTAGTTCGACGCGCCGACGAGCTGCCCGAGCACGATCCGGGTCTGGTCGAGCGTGCCGACGTCGCACCCGGCGGCCTCGGCCGTCGTATAGCACGGAGCGGTGCCGCAGGGGCCGTCCGCGCCGGTCATCTGCGCGGCGGTGTCGAGGTTCAGGGCGTCGTTGCCGGCGACGAGGCTGAGGTGGATCGCGAAGTCGTCCTCGTAGAGCTGGTTGACGCGGTTGATGAGCGTCGCCTTCGCGGCCGTGACGTTCGCGGCGCCGTGGTAGGTCGCGTAGGCCGGGTCGCTGACGAGCGCGAGGCGGTACGTGCGCAGCGAGACGAGCGGGCCGTCGGCGCGCGGCGCGAAGCCGAACGGCGGGGGCGGTGCGGCGCGGCGCGGCAGGTCGGGTTCGACCAAGCCGCCGTGCGGATCGTCGGCGAGGTCCGTCGCGCGGTAGCTGACGTAGAGGCTGTCGTCGCCGCGGTAGTAGGGGTCGACGTACCACGCGCCCGCCGGCCCGCGGACCGAGGCGTGAAACCCGCGCGGCGTGAGGTCGAGGCGAACGGTCGCCCCCGGGGTGTCGACGCCCCGTCCCGCGTACGTCGCGATCTCCGGGTGCTTGGCGGCGAGCTCCGGCTCCATCACCGGCGAGCGCGCGATCGCGAAGCGCTCGAAGCCGCCGCCCGGCGCGGGCAGCGACAGCGTCAGCCGCGTCGCGCGGCTGCGCTCGCGCGGCGCGTCGGCGAGGACGCCGGCGAGCGCGCTTCGGTCGACGGCGAGGGCGCGGAAGCGTCGCGGGCGGACCTCCGGTCGCGCGCCGTTGCGCGTCGTGGCGGGCTTGCCGGCGACGTCGCTCCACGCGCCGGCCGAGCGTGCGGCGGTCGACGGAGCGCCGGCCGCGACGCTCGCCCCGACGAGCAGCGCGACGAGGCTCGCGCCCAGCAGCGCCGCCGCGGTGCGGATCCGCGCGAGGATCGCCCGCGCACGGAGGTCGCCGTCGGCAGCGAGCAGCGCGACGAGGCTCGCGCCCCGCAGCGCCGGCGCCGTCCGGGTCCGCGCGAGGATCGCCCGCGCACGGCGGTCGCCGTCGGCAGCGAGCAGCGCGACGAGGCTCGCGCCCCGCAGCGCCGGCGCCGTCCGGGTCCGCGCGAGGCTCGGCCGCGCACGGCGGGCGCCGTCGGCAGGGTGCTGCGCGACGAGGCTCGCGCCGAGCAGCGCCGCCGCGGTCCCGGTCCGCGCGAGGATCGGCCGCGCGCGGCGGCGCACGTCGGCAGGGTGCTGCGGTTCGTGGCGGTCGCTTGAGTCCATCCGTGGCTGTCCGGCAGCGTCGAGTCTAGGACGACGCGATGGGCACGGCGCTACGTCAGATGCGCCCGCGCGCCAGGTCGATGAGCCGTCCCAGCACGCGCGCGCCCTCGATCCGCAGCCCGTCGTGATTGAGCTCGTTCGTCAGCCACGGGCGCAGGCCTCCGATCGCGGCCGCCGTCTGCTCGGACCACGCGCGCGGGACGTAGAGGTCGTCGGCGTAGATTGCCGCGGCGACCGGGACCTCGTTGGCGAGCAGGCGCGCGGGGTCATAGAGCCGCGGCCAGTCGCGTGCGGCGAGAAGCTCGGCGGCCTCGCGCAGCGGCGCGAGCGCGCCGTACTCCTCGAACATCCATCCGAAGACGTGCTCGGCGGTGAAGAGCTCGGGCTCCTCGTCGTAGTCCCCCGGCATCATCCGCTCCGCCGCCCAGCGCGTCGCGCCGCCGTCCGCCCAGCTCGCCTCGTGCAAGAGCGCATAGAGCGGGTTGCGCGCGAACCCGAGCTCGGCCGCGACGTCGTGTCCGAACGCGGGCGAGCCGGCGTCGAGCTCGAGGATGTAGTGCAGCCGCTCGAAGCTCGCGCTCATGCCCAGGCGACCGCCGAGCTGTCGGAGGCGGCGCGGCGTCAGGCGATCGCCCGACGGCAGGCGCACGTCCTCGCGTTCCAGGCGGGCCCGGAGCGCGAGCACCCGATCGCGGTCAGCGGGGTAGCGCTCGAAGTAGCGCCGGCCGGCACGCACCGTGTTCGCGTAGGTCGCCGCGTAGACCTCGTCGATGTGGTTGCCCAGCGGCGGCAGGCCGCCGGTGATGAACGCCTCGCGCAGCCCCTCGGGCGCGATCGACAGGTAGCTGACGGTGCACATCCCGCCGAAGCTCTGGCCGAGCACGCTCCAGCGCTCGGCGCCGAGCGCGCGCCGCAGGCACTCCGCGTCACGGACGATCGCGTCGGCGCGGAAGTGGGTGAGGTAGGTCGCCTGCTCCTGCGGCGTGCGGCCCGCCAGCGTGCCGACGGGCGTCGAGCGACCGGTGCCGCGCTGATCGAGCATGACGACGCGGAAGTCCTGCAACGCACGGTCCAGCCAGGCGGGAGCCGACGGGTTGCGCGTCGGTCGCGCCGCCTCGTGGCCGGGGCCGCCCTGCAGGAACAGCAGCAGCGGCCGGTCCAGGCCGTCGGGGTCGGCGATCTCGCGCGCGAAGATCGTGATCTGCTCGCGGTCGGGCTGGTCGTGGTCGAGCGGGACCGCGAGCTCGTGCTCGACGAGCCGCAGGCCGGGGATCGTCAGTTCGTTGCGCATGGGCGAGATTCTCCACCCACGGGCGGGGGTGGTTCGTCCTACGCTGCCATAGGCAGTCCAGAACGAACCACCCCCACCTCAAATCGCGCGCGAGGGTCGAGCGCGTGTCACCATCGATCGTCCACCGCCCGGCGACCGGCTGCACGCCGAAGCCGGGCGGGCCGATCCCCACGACGATGCGCCGCCGCAAGCACGCCACCCCGGATCCGCCACCACCGGTCGCCGACCGGACGTGGTCGACGCGCACCAACATGCACGCCCGCGACGCCGCCGGCACGGACCTCGTCCGCTTCACGGCGCTGCCCGCCGAGACCGGCCCCACCCGCGCGCCGGACACGCTGTCGGTGTGGCCCGTCGAGGGCGGGCGCTTCGGCATCGACGCGCACTACCACGGCGCGACCGGCGTGCAACGCGCCGAGCACCAGCTCGCGCGCCTCGACGAGGCGGGGCTCGTCGCGGTCGTCCGGCCGGGGCCCGACGACGGCGCGACGCTGCGCCTCGGCCCGCTCGCGCACGACGCGGCCTGGCTGGCGATCGAGGCCTTCCTCGGGCGCCCGATCGACGTCGCGACCTGACGCCGCGCAGGGAGTCCCGGTCAAACCGCCCCCGTTATGAGGACGGCTCGTCCGTGACCCCCTGCGCACGGTCCTGTCAGCTGGCTGCCGCGTACTCGCGCAGCTCGCTGTGCTGCTGCAGGCGAGCCATGCAGCGGGCGCGCGTCGGCCCGATGGATCCCACCGGCATGCCGAGCTTGGCGCCGATCTGCTTGTAGTCCGGCTTCACGTCGCTGGCGATCAGCGTCATGAGCTCGCGCTGGCGATCGGGCAGCGTCGACAGTGCGCGGGCCAGAACCAGGTGCCGCTCGCCTTCGAGCAGCGTCTCGTCCGGCGCCTCCCCCTGTGACGCGACCATGAGCTCGGGCTCGTCGGTCAGGTGCTCGCGCACCCGCCGCTGGAGGATGTGCAGCGACTGGCGCCGCACGGTGGTCGCGAGCCAAGCCGCGATCGCCGATGTATCACGCACGCGATCGATGTGCTCGTACAGCTGAACCCACGTCGCTTGGACGGCGTCGTCGACATCCTGTGGAGAAAGTCGGTATGAGCGAGCAACGCTTCGAAGCATCTGGTCGAACCGCCCGACGAGCCTCGACCATGCGAGGTTGTCTCCGGACCGTGCGGCACTCACGAGGCTCGCGTGATCGGTTGGGGTGGGGCGTGCGGGGGGCATCTGAGTCCTCTTCGTGTCGGGGACGCCGTCCTCGGGCGTTGACCTCGACACCGACTTTCTGCGCACCCCCTTGCTGTGCGCTTACAACCTGGCAACAGCCCTTGTTGCCGTCCCTCCGAGCGCTGTAGCGTCGGCGGCGAACGATGCACTTTCAGATTCTCGGACCGATCGCGGTCCGCAACGGATCGGGCGACATCGCGCTCGGCGGAAACAAGCCACGAGCGGTGCTCGCCGTCCTGCTGCTGAACCCCAACCAGCCCGTCAGCGCCGAGCGGCTGGCGCTCGCGCTGTGGGGCGAGGACGCGCCCGGCGGCGCGGTGAAGACCGTGCAGGTGCACGTCTCACGGCTGCGCAAGGCGCTCGGCGATCCGGACGTCCTGACGACGACGCAGGCCGGCTACCACCTGCGCGTGCGCGAAGGCGAGCTCGACGCCGAGCGCTTCGAGAGCCTCGTCGAGGAGGCCCGGCAGGCCATGGCCGACGGCCAGGTCGACAGCGCGGCCGCGATCCTGCGCATGGCGCTCGCGCTGTGGCGCGGCCCGGCGCTCGCCGAGCTCACGGCCGAGCCGTTTGCCGCCCAGGAGATCGCGCGCCTGCAGGAGCAGCGCCTCGCGGCCCTCGAGCTGCGCGTCGACGCCGACCTCGGCGCCGGACGCCACGCCGAGGTCGTCGGCGAGCTCCAGACGCTCGTCGTCGACAACCCGCTGCGCGAGCGCCTCGCCGCGCAGCTCATGCTCGCGCTCTACCGCTGCGGCCGGCAGACGGAGGCGCTCGAGGCCTACGCGGCGGCGCGCCGGACCCTCGTCGAGGAGATGGGCATCGAGCCCGGCCCCGAGCTGCGCGAGCGCCACGAGGCCATCCTGCGCCAGGACCCCGCGCTGCAGTCCCATCCCACGGACGTCGCGCTGCCCGCGGCGCTCGACCCCTCCAGCGCGCAGCCGCTGGTCGGCCGCGAGGACGAGCTCAGCTGGCTGCTTGCGCGCTGGCACGTGGCTCGCAACGGCGGCGGCGGAGCCCTCGTCGCGCTCGCCGGTCCCCGCGGCGCGGGCAAGACGCGGCTGGCCGCGGAGCTCGCGCGCCACGTCCACCAGCCGGGCGTGACGATCCTCCACGCGAACGCGGACGGCCCCGCCGACTCGACGCTCGTCGCGCTGCGCAGCGCGCGCGAGGCGACGCGGCCCACGCTGCTCGTCATCGACGACGCCGACCGCGCGGGCGCAGGCGTCCTCGGCGAGCTCGCCCGCCTCGAGCCGCAGCTCGCCGACGCGTCCGTCCTCGTCGTCGCAGCCACCGAGGACGCCGCGGCGCTCGCGCCCGTCACGCTGGCCGGCGTGCTCGAGCTCGGGCCGATCGACGCCGAGGCCGTGCGCGAGATCGCCGCCCGCTACGCGCCGGCCAAGTCGAACGCCGACGTGCCGGCCGACTGGCTGCTCGAGGCGAGCGCCGGGCTGCCGCGCCGCGTGCACGAGGCCGCCTCGCAATGGGCGCGCCGCGAAGCCGCACGGCACGTCGGCGCCGTCGCCGGCCGTGCCGAGACCGGCCGCGCAGAGCTGCGCACGCTGGAGGCCGAGCTCGCCGGCGGGATCGCCGATCTGCAGGAGAGCCGCAAGCGCTTCGATCCGGGGCGCCGCGACGACACGCCGGTCGTCTGCCCGTTCAAGGGCCTCGCGTCGTTCGACGGTGCGGACGCGCGCTACTTCTTCGGGCGCGAGCAGCTCGTCGCCGAGCTCGTCGCCCGGCTCGTCGGCGCGCCGCTGCTCGCCGTCGTCGGACCGTCCGGCAGCGGGAAGTCGTCGGTCGTGCGCGCGGGGCTGCTCCCGGCGCTCGCGACGGGCGTCCTGCCCGGCTCGGAGACGTGGCGGCAGGTCCTCCTGCGGCCCGGGCGTCATCCGCTGCGCGAGCTATCGGCGGCCCTCGTCGGCACCGAGGGCGAGCGCCGCACGGTGCTGACCGTCGACCAGTTCGAGGAGACGTTCACCGTCTGCGACGACGAGGCCGAGCGGGCCGAGTTTGTCTCCGAGCTCGTGGCCGCCGCGCTGGACCCGCGCGGCCGCTACGTCGTCGTCATCGCGCTGCGCGCCGACTGCTACGGCAGCTGCGCGGCCTACCCCGAGCTGCCCGCGCTGATCGCCGAGAACAACGTGCTCGTCGGCGCGATGTCCCGCAACGAGCTACGGCGCGCGATCGAGGGTCCGTGCGAGCGGGCACGGCTGAGCATCGAGCCCGAGCTCGTCGACGCGCTCGTCGACGACGTCGAGCACGAGCCGGGCGGGCTGCCACTGCTCTCCGCCGCGCTGCTCGAGCTCTGGCAGCACCGCGACGGGCGCCGCCTGCGCCATCGCGCCTACGAGCAGAGCGGTGGCGTCCACGGCGCCGTGGCGCGGCTCGCCGAGGACGCCTTCGCCCAGCTCGACGAGGCGCAGCAGGCGGTCGGGCGCAGCGTGCTCATGCGGCTCGTCGGCACGGGCGAGGGCGACGCCGTCGAGCGCCGCCGCATCGAGCTCGACGATCTCGGCGTCGCAACGGACGAGGACGCCGCGCGCGTCGTCGCGCTGCTGACCGATCGGCGCCTGCTGACCGTCGGCTCGGGCTCGGTGGAGCTCGCGCACGAGGCGCTGCTGCGCGAGTGGCCGCGGCTGCGAGGCTGGATCGAGGAGGACCGCGACGGGCTGCGCGTCCAGCGCGGCCTGAGCATCGCGGCCGAGGAGTGGCAGCGCGTCGGCCGCGACGAGGGCTCGCTGCTGCGCGGCGTGCGGCTCGCGGAGGCCGGCGAGTGGCGCGACGAGCGCCAGCCGCGACTCAGCGAGCTCGAGCGCGAGTTCCTCGCCACGAGCGAGGCGGCTCGCGACCGCGAGCTCCTCACGCGCCAGCGCCGCACGCGGCTCGTGCTCGGCGCCGCCGGGATGCTGCTGCTCGCGCTCGCCGCCCTCGCGGTCGCGGCGCTCTTCTCGAGCCGCGAGCGCTCGATCGCAGCGTCGCGCGACCAGGCTGCCCGCGCCGCCGGGCTGACGGCGTTCGATCCCGGCCGCGGCTTCCTCCTGGCGCGCGAGGCGCTCGCCGGCCACGACACCGCCCAGGCACAGGCTGCGCTGCGCCAGGCGACGTTCGCCCACCGCGCGACGTCCGAGATCCAGGCGCACCCCGACGCGTCGCTGACGGTCTCGGTGAGCGCGGACGGCAAGCTCGTCGCGACCGCGGGGACGGACGACCTCGTGCGCGTTCGCCGCGTCGACGGCGGTGCGCTCGTGTCGACGATTCGCGGTGGAGGCCGGCTCGACGTGGCGCGGATCTCTCCCGACGGTACGCGCGTCGCGCGGACCGGCCTCGACGGCACCGTGCGCGTCACGGGCATCGACGGCAGCAACGAGCGCACGCTGAAGCTTCCCGGTGCGACGAAGTTCGACTTCAGCCCCGACGGGACGACGCTCGCCGTCGGGACGTACGACAACGCGGTCGGCATCGTTCGGATCGACGGGCCGGGGCGCTTCGAGCGCATCGGCGAGCACGCCGGCACCGACGAGGACACGTCGGTCGTCGTCTCGACGAACTTCGACGCGAAGGGGACGCGGGTCGTGAGCGCCGGACGCGACGGCTTCGCGCGCATCTGGAGCCTCGACGGCGGGGCGCCAATCGCGCTGCATCACGGCGCGCCGTTGTACGAGGCGAGCTTCAGCCCCGACGGCCGGCTCGTTGCCAGCGGCGGCGAGGGTGGCGACCTGAAGGTGTGGGACGCAAGCGACGGGCGCCTGCTGCGGACGATCTCGCTGGGCGAGGAGAACATCAACTCCGTGCGCTTCAGCGCGGACTCCGAGCGGATCGTCACGACGAGCGAGGGCGGCCCGGTGCGCGTCTCCTCGGTCCTCGGCGGCGCGCCGCTGAACGAGTTCCTCGGCCACACGAAGGCCTACGAGGCCGTCTACGTACCGGGGAGCGATCGCATCCTCAGCGTGGGCGGCGACGGCTCGCTGCGGACATGGGCGCCACTCGCGACCGCCACGTTGCCGTCCGCCGAGAGTGGGCCGAACCCGCGAGTCCCGTCGTTCGCCGCGCGCGGGGGATTCGTCGTCAGCGGTGACGACAACGGCGACGTCCACATCTGGAACCCCGTCTCCGGCGGCGACCGGCGATTGCTCGGCCACGAGCTTGCGAGCGTCTCGGCGGTATCCGCCGACGGCTTGCGAGTCGTGAGCGCGGCGCTGGACGGATCCGTGCGCGTCTGGGACGTCCGAAGCGGCCGACCCACCGTGCTGCGCCGCGCCAACCTAGACGACCCGACGGAGGCGATCGCGATCGACCGCACCGGCAAGCGGGTCGCGATCGCCGGCTCCGCCCCGCCGGTCATCGTCGTCAAGGACCTCGGCGCCAAGCGCACGCTCGTCCTGAAGGGACACCGCGGGCCGGTCTACGCGGTCGCCTTCAGCCCGGACGGCAAGCAGGTGCTCAGCGGCTCGGAGGATCAGACGGCGCGGATCTGGCGTGCGTCGGACGGCAGGCTCGAGCGCACGCTCAGCGGCCACGTCGACGCGGTCAAGGGCGTGGCCTTCAGCCCGGACGGCAGCCGTGTGGCAACTGCGGGCATCGACGGCACGGTCCAGATCCAGCGGACGGGCGGGGGCGACCGGGTCGTGCTGATCGGCCACGCCGGCCCCGTGAGCTCCGTGGCGTTCAACGCGAAGGGCGACCGCGTGGTCACCGCCGGCGAAGACGGCACGGTGCGCGTCTGGAGCACGAGCGGCGGCGAAGCGCTCGTCGTGCTGCACACGCATCGCGGCGCAGCCACGGGCGCGGGCTTCAGCGCCGACGGGCGCTCGGTCGTCAGCGCCGGCAGCGACGGACTGTTCGTCACCCCGTGCGAGGTGTGTGGCTCGATGGACGAGGTGCAGCGCGTCGCGAGCACGCGCGCGGTGCGCAAGCTGACGGCGGCCCAGCGCGCGCTGCTCGAGGGTGGCGGCTGACGGCTCGCGTCAGCCGCGCGGGCGAAGTCTAGGGCCGCGGCCGCGGCCAGGTGCCGCGCGAGGAGTACGCGTCAGTGGCCGTCGGGTCGCTCGCGCCGTGCTGCCGCGGCTCCATGAACATGTGCGCGCGGCATGCCCGGACGTGCTGGATCTGCGCGTTGCAGTTCACGAAAATCACGTCGCGCGGCTCGTCGCCCTTGGCGAGGATCGTTCCGAAGATGTCATCGGCCTCGATAGCGAGCCATGACGTCATCGTGTCGTCGACGTAGAGGCGACGCGTCTTCGGGTCCCCCGCGTCGATGTCGTCCAGAAGCCCGGACAGCGCCACGACGCCGTCTGCCTCCGATTTGTTCTCCTCGAGCTTCTTGCGAACCTGCGCCGCGACTGAGGGCTTAGGTGCGATCTCTTCTTCGTCGGCCATGCAGCCGACTGTAGGCGGGTGCGTGAGTGCCTGTCAAGGGCAGCCCGTGCTCGCATCACATCAACTGGATCGAGGGGGCTCGTCACCTTTTTCGTCGGTCTGTACCACGTGGGAGTCGTCGACGGAGGTTTTCTCTTCCGGTGCAACTTCCGCCACGAGCGGGGCGATCTCGTCGAAGACCTCGGCAAGCAGTCCCGCGACGGAGAACACGGCACCCGTGGGGATTTGGAGGGTGATTAGCGGCACGGCGTTCGCGACCTCGGACTTGCGCGCGCGGATCATGCCCCCGACGGCCGCTGAGACGCCCGGCCTGCCGGCGCTCGGCAGCGCCGCCATCACGAGCCGGCGCCCGCTCTGCACGCTCGTCGCCGTCTGCGCCGCCGAGTGCACCTTCGGGATGTCGACGATGTCTTGGACGAGCGCGCGCGCCTCGTCGATGCGCGACTCGCGAAGGTGCACCTCGCCGCCGGCCGCGACGGACTTGAAGGGCCGCGCGGCGTTCGTCGCTCGCACGAGCCGGGCGACCGCCGCCACCGGGTGGGAGGGATGCCGCGCGAC
This sequence comes from uncultured Actinomycetes bacterium, assembly GCA_963806515.1. Classification (GTDB taxonomy): domain Bacteria; phylum Actinomycetota; class Thermoleophilia; order Solirubrobacterales; family Solirubrobacteraceae; genus CADCVQ01. The sequence goes on from CAWDYO010000010.1 coordinate 33,443, forward strand.
GACCTCGCGGAGCGCGTTGTTGCCCTTCTCGAGCCCCGGAGCGTCCGAGCCCATGAGCGACATGAGCGTCCCGACCTCGTCGTTGCCGTCGACGAGCCGCGCGACCTCGTGATCGGCGCGCGACGAAGGCGCCTGAATGCGGATCGAGGCGACGTTGGACAGCACGACCGAGCCGTCGGTGGCCGTGAAGCGGGCGCGCACCTGGTAGGTGCCCGGGCGGTCGAACGTGAAGCCGTGCTTGCCGTAGTGGATGAACGCGTCGTCGCGCAGCGGCGGGCTGCCGGCATGCAGGTTGATCGTCTCCGAGCCCCGGCAATGCTGGATGAGCGGCTCGAAGACGAGGCGCTCCCCGCTGGGCTTGGTGATCCCGATGTCGACGGTCGCCGGCCGCGGGCCGAGCACCGGCGGCACGAGGGACCCGCGTGCCGTCGAAGACGACAGCTCGAGGCCGACGGTGACGGGCACCGAGGATGGGAACGAGGGCGCCGCCGAGAGTCGCAGCCGCAGCCCGGAGGTCTGAGCCTCCTGCTCCCAGACGCCGCCGCGGCGCAGCGCTGCGTCGTCGGCGAACGGGTTGCCGCCCATGATCACGCTGTCGCGAAACGCATGGCGCAGGTGGCTGAGCTCGAGGGGGTCGAAGCCGAAGTCGAAGTCGTGCCAGAAGCGGTCGGGGCCGCCGGGGTACAGGTGCGGGTAGTTCATCCACGACGCCGCCTCGGGACGGCTCGGCAGCGGCGGATCGGCGCGCGACTTCTGCCAGCAATGCATGAGGTTGAAGCCGTGGCCGAGCTCGTGGACGCAGCTGTGCAACTGGGTTCGTAGGCTGCCGGCATCCGAGTGGTGGGCGTGCCCGTAGAACACGGCGCAGCCCTGACGCTGCAGGTCGCGCTCGTCGAACATCACCCCGCCGAGGTCGGGATCGTCGTGCGAGGTCGCGTGCAGCAGCCAGATCGCCCACCGCGGCCGGTCGCTCAAGCGGGTGAAGTGCTGCTCCATCGCGGCGTGCAGCTCGGCGTCGCTCCAGGTCGTGTCCGGGCCGGCTTGCGACGTGTTGACGACCGCCGGCGGCCCCACCGCCCGCACTTCGATACCCGCCTCGGCGAACGCCAGCGCGGCGGTCAGCGTCCGCGCCGCGCCCGCGGAAGCCAGCGACCCGGTCTCATAGGAGGTGAACGGCGCCACGCCGACCTGACATGCCTCCTCGAGTTCCACCGTGCGAAAGCTCTCCGAGGCGAACGTGCAGCGGTATGTCGTACCGGCGCCGCCGCCGCCGGTATGGCTCAGCGTGGCTGAGGGCGGGCGGGCTCCGGACGGTGGCTGCGCGATCGCGATCGCGATCCGGCGGGCTTGCGCCTCTCTGGTCGTGAAGTCGCCCACGCCGGTGATGCGAACGACGCCGCGGTCGACTCTCACCTGCGGCGCATGCACGCGCATCGAGCAGATGTAGTCATGGTCAGATGCACGGAAGTAGTCGGCGCTGACCTCGTTGCACGTGCCCTCACCATCGACGTCCACGCGCAGCTCGACCTCGAAGTTCCCGTTTCGACCGGTGTAGCGGCCGCTCACGCGACGGCGATTGCTCGGGCGCATGTAGTGCCCATTAATAGCCGCCCTGTCGCGGAGTTCCTAGCGGTATGCCGGTGCGAGCTCCTCCACCGCGGGCGCGGCGCCGTGCGTCGCGGCGCGGGTGACGGGGCGGGCGCCCCAATGAGCATCCAGCGCGTAGCCGATGAGCGCGTCGAAGTACGAGTGCAGCGGCGCCGGCGTGATCGCTGGTGCGAGCGCGGCGCGCGCGCGGGTGTTGTCGTACGTCGCGGCGACGGCGAAGTACGGCAGGTAGGTCTCGGTCGCTTGCAGGAAGCGCTTGCGGCGCGGCTGCAGGCGGCACAGCAGCGGGTGCACGACGGTGCGGTACAGGCGCGGCGGGATGAGCGGCGGGCGCTTGCAGCCGAGGCGCTCGACGGCGAGCGCGAGCAGCTCGCCGATGCTGCTGGCGTCGTCGGAGGCCGTGAGGTGGAACGTCTGGCCCTCGGCGTCGGGCGCGCTCGCGAGCGCGACGATCGCATCGGCGACGTAGTCGACCGAGACGACGTCGACCGGAGCGCGCCGCCGGGCCGGCAGGACCGGGTAGGAGGCCTTGGCGAGCGCGCGCAGCGGCCAGTACAGGACGTTGAAGGACGGAGTCCAGCCGCTGTAGCGGTCGCCGACGATGATGCTCGGCCGCACGACGGTGATCGGCAGCCGCGCCGCGGTCTCGCGCACGAGGATCTCCGCCTCGAACTTCGACTGCTCGTAGTGGTTGCGAAAGCGCTGGCCGACGTCGAGATCGTCCTCGCAGAAGCGGCCGCGGTGCAGGCCGGCGACGTAGGCCGTCGAGATGTACGTGAAGCGCCGCAGCCCGCCCTCCAGCGCGCAGAGCTCGGCGAAGGCGAGCATCCGGCGCGTGCCCTCGACGTTGATCGTCAGCGACGCGCCCAGCGGCAGGTCGAAGGACACCGATGCGGCGCCGTGGACGATCTCGGAGACCTGCGCGGCGACCTCGAGGGCGACGTCGGGGTCCAGGCCGAGGCCGTCGTGCGTGATGTCGCCCGCGAGCGCGCGCACCCGGCCGACGTACGGCTCTGCCGTGCCGAACGCGCCCTCCAGCGTCTGCGCCAGACGCTCGCGGGCGTGCTCGTCGTCGCGCGCCCGGACGAGGACGAAGACGTCGCGGTCGGTGAGCTGCAGGTAGCGCGCGAGCAGCTCGATCCCGACGAAGCCGGTGGCGCCGGTGAGCAGGACGCCGTCGCGGTCGGACGCGCGCGGGGGAGCGTCGAGCGCCGGGGCAGGAGTGCCGGTCGCGAGCGGGGTCATGCGGCCTCCGCCAGCGCCAGCAGCTCGTCGATCGCCTCGCCGATGCCGTGCGCGATGCGGTCGGCATCCGCGGCCAGCTCGGACTGAGCGTAGACGCCGAAGCACGCGCGCTCGTGGATCGTCGTCATCCCGATCGAGATGCCGTGGCCGTCGGTGAGCGGGACGATCGGGTAGGCGCGCCGCACCTCGCAGCCCATGAGGTAGAGCGGCACGTTCGGCCCGGGGATGTTCGAGATCGTGAGGTTCGAGAGCTTCGGGCTGGCGAGGAGCTTCGAGGCGACGCGGCGGACCGCCCGCGGCGCGAACGACAGCGCGTTGAGGACGGCATCGGCGCCCTCGGGCTCGCCTTCGCGCTTGCGCTCGCGCATCGCGACGTGGATCTCGCGCAACCGCCAGACCGGGTCGGCCTCGCCGCAGGGCAGCTCGAGGAAGAGAAACGCGATCCGGTTGCCCCACTGCTCGTCGAGCGCCTGGACGCTGACGGGGACCATCGCCTTGACGTCGTGCGGGTCCTCGGCGTTGCGTTCGTGCAGGCCGCGCAACGCGCCGGCGCTCGCGCTCAGGAGGATGTCGTTGACGGTCGTGCCGAAGCGGCGCTTGATGGTCCGCAGGTCTTCGAACGGGCGCGAGACCTTGGCGAGGTGGCGTGTCGCGGGCATCGCGCCGTTGAGGCTCGACCGCGGGGCGAGCGGCTGCGCGGTGTGCACGACCGCCTGCGCCACGCGCCACGCCTGACCGGGGACGTCGAGCATCGTGCGTGGGTCGCGCAGCCAGCCCAGCGGCAGGCGTGCGACCGCGAGCGCCTTGTCGACCCGGTCGGAGACCGCGTCGCCCACAAGCGTGACCGCGCTCGGCAGGGAGCGCGCCGTCCAGCCTGCGTCCGCGCTCGCCGCGGGCGGCTCGGGCGTCGCGTCGAGCAGCAGCGCCATGAGCTCGACCGCCGCGAGCCCGTCGACGAGGCAGTGATGCGCCTTTCCGGCAACGGCGATGGTGCCGTCGTCGAGCGTCGCGATCCACAGCTCCCACAGCGCGCGGTCGTGGCGCAGCGGCGTCGACATGACCTCGTCGACGAGCGTCCCGAAGTCGCCGTGTTCGGAGTGCAGGACGTGGTCGGCGACGTCGAACGAGGGGTCGTCGACCCAGACCGGGTCGCCGAGGCCGAGCGGGATCTCGGCCAACCGCTGGCGGTAGCGCGGCGCGCGGTGCAGGCGGCTTGCGATGTGGTCGCGGATCGCCTCGAAGCCAGGCGCCGGCCCGTCTGCCGGCGGCCGGAAGAGCGCCGCCCAGCCGACGTGCATGGGCGCGTGCTCGGACTCGATGGCGAGAAACGCGGCGTCCAGCGCCGACAGCCGCGAGGCCCTCACGACTTCGCCGAGGGATCGAGGACGCCGCGCACGCATGCTCCTACGGCGTCCGGCGGGCGCCGGTTCACCACCTTCGCCCGACCGCGGGCGGCCGACGGATGTCGAGTTTCGAGCGGTATCCGCTCAATACTCGACATCGGACGCCACCCGGTGGGCGGGCATGCGAGCGGGGCGGCGCCGTGATCCGGCCGCCAGCGTGATTCGCAGGGATCTGCACGTACGCTCTCCGCGCCCCATGGTCCCCGTTCCGCACCCCCCGACAACCCTGCACCGGCGCCGGCCCCGATGAGCGCGAAGGCCGTCCGCGCGCTCGAGTCGGAGCTCGGTGCTGCCCCTCCCGACGGCTTGGAGCGGCTGACGGACGCACAGCTTTGCGCCTTCACCGACCTGCTGCGCGACGCCAAGCGCCGCCAGTCGGCGGCGCTCGAGTCCGCCGTCGAGGAGTCGCTCGAGATCGTGCCGCGGCTGGCGCGCGGGTCGGTCCGGAAGATCCTGTTCGGGTAGTGCCCTGAGCTCCGCCCTCAACACCGACGTCGAGATCCTCAAGCTCGCTCGCCTCGTGGCGTGCGAGACGTCGGAGCTCGACTACCTGCGCTACGTCGACGCGCAGGAGCTCCGCGACCTGCGCGAGCAGGTGACGGTCGTGATGTTCGACGCCGACCGCCAGATGCTCCAGCGCGTCGCCTCGGCGGCGAAGCTCATCCCGTCCAAGCTCGCGGCGGTCGTCGGCGAGCGCGCCTTCGGGCCGCTCTTGTGCGCGCGCCTCACCGGCCAGCTCGAGCCGTCGCGCGCCGTCGACGTCGCCGCGAAGCTCCCGACCCCGTTCCTCGCCGACCTCGCCGTCGCGCTCGACCCGCGCCGCGCGAGCCGCGTCATCGCCGAGATCCCGCCGAAGCAGATCGCCCAGATCACGAAGCTCCTCGCCGAGCGCGAGGAGTACATCGCGATGGGTGGCTTCGTCGGGCATCTCTCCGAGGCGGCGCTGCGCGCGGCGATCGCCGTCGTCTCCGACGAGACGCTCCTGCGCACCGCGTACGTCGTCGAGTCCAAGGGCAGCCTCGGCGCGCTCGTCGCGACGCTGCCCGTCGAGCGCCTCGAGGCGATCATCGCGACGGCGAACTCCACGGGGCTGTGGGTCGAGGCGCTCGACGTCCTGCGCTACGTCGACGAGCGCCAGCGCGGCGAGCTCGGCGACATCGCCGCCGGCCAGGACGACGAGGTCCTCGACGGGATGATCAAGGCGGCGCAGAAGCACCTGCTGTGGGACGACGTCCTGCCGGTCGTCCGCGCGATGAGCGACGGCAGCCGGGCGCGCTTCGCGGCGCTGAAGGCGGTCCAGACGCGGCCGGTGCTCGCCTCGATCGTCGACGCCGCCTCGCGCCACGGCCTGTGGCCCGAGCTGCTGACGCTCCTGCCGCTGCTGCCCTCCGCGGCCCGCCGGCGCGTCGCGGCGCTCGGGACGGGCTTCGGCCGTCCGGTGCTCGCGCAGATCGTCGGCGCGGCGCACGCCAACGGCTTGTGGGGTCCGCTGCTGCAGTTCGCCACCGAGCTCGAGCGGCGCACCCAGATCGACATCGCCAAGCTCCTCGCGGCGACGCCCGACGACGTCCTCGACGGCCTGCTCGACGCCGTCTGGGAGCAGCGCTTGGAACCCGAACTCGCCCGCCTCGCGTCGCTGCTGCCGGCCAAGGTCATGGCCGCGTTCGGCGACCGGCTCGTCGCGCGCGGCGGCGTCGACATCGTCGACGCGCTCCGAGAGGCGGCGGACGAGCAGGAGCTCGGGCGGCTCAGCGAAGCGCTCGCCGCGGTGTAGGTCGCCCGGGGGCGGTCGGCGCGAGGACCGCCCGGCGGTCGCGGTCGCTCGTGACCGCGGGGAACCACGTCTCCCCAGATCACCCGCGCGCCGAGCATCGCCCGACGCCCAGCGGCGGCCATCGACGGTCGCCTTGGCGTGAGTGGAACGGCGCCTTGGTGTCAGCGGATCGCGCGGTCTCGTGTCAGTCCGAAGCCCCGAGGAATGGCGGCTCGGGGCCGGGCCACTCGGCGCAAGCCCGAAGACCGCTCGAGGCGAAGTCGTCTCCTCGTCACGTTGGTGTTCGAACCGACCTGCGGGGCTGCCGACGCTTTGGGGCATCGGCAGCGACACGGTGAGCCGATTGGCCGCCCACGGGGTTGGGCCACAGCCGTGGACGTCGATCCGCGAGCGCGCGCCCGGGCAGGATCCCGAAACCAGTTATCACTCCGGCGACCGATTGCGCGCGGGGCCCGTCGCCGCTGATCCAGAAGCCGCTGGCCAGCGTGTCATGGCGCCGCCGCTCATGTCACAACGGAGGGCGGTGTCTCCGAACAGTGCTTTCTCGACAGCCGGAAGGTCCACGAAGCCTGACGGCATGAGAACCGCGAGCAGCAACGGCTCGTCGAGACTGCCGTACTTGCCCCGCTTCTCCTTGAGTGCCGCGAGCAGCTTCTCGGTGTCGTTGACGCTGCCAACCGTGCTGGGCCGCGCGCTATCAGCTGTTTCTCGGGTCCTCGGTGTCCTCGCTCCACCGGGAATGCCGTGAGCTCGAGCTCCCAGTCGCGAACCGTGAACGGTCGGCTGGCATACGCACTCGAGGTCATCACGTGGTTCGGGAGCTCGTCGAGCCATTCCTGGACCTTTCGGACCAGCCTATGCACGGGCGGCGTCCCGGTCCCGATCCGGTTGAAGTCGACCGAGATCTGGAAGGTGTCGCTGTGCACCTGGTCGACGATCGCATCCATGATTTGCGCCTCGAGCGCGGGGTGCTTGTGGTCGTCTTCGATGCTCGAGAATCTCGTCTTGGCCTCGACGTAGAACGCCCCTCGTTCCGAGCGCACGAGAAACTCCGGGTGGGCGACTCTCCCCGGCAGATCAGGATGCACCTCCACCTCGAAGCCCGAGCGTGTGAGGAATGTGTAGAGGTACAGCTCCCACCAGGCGCCGTACTGCTGACCGAGATCGCCCTTGCGGAACCGGTTTCGCAGGTTCTTGTCGTCTTTGCCCTTCGGGAAGACTTCGAACCAGTGATCAAGCTCGTCGCGTACCCGCGCCCAATACGGCTGAGCGACCCGGTCCAGGAACGCGAACCTCGACTCGGCGTAGCGCCCAGGACGAGGATCCTCCCTCCGACCGATCGAGAACAGCCGACGCTCGTCTTCCTGCATTCGGCTCGTCCGTTGATCGACCACTACCGCAGCAGGGAGGGACAGCCTGTGCGCGTCGAGGCCTGATCCCGGCGCCCGAGGCGCCGGGACCGGGCAACTGCTCGACAGACAGATAGCCTGCGGCGAATGGGTCGCCGCGCGGCAGCGGCTGATCGCCGAGCTTGAGTACCCGGCGTGTCCTGACCGACCCGTGGACGGCGTTTCACGCTGTCGGCAACGCGGGCTGGAGGCAGGGCTGGGGCCGGCGTGATGACCACCTGACGTTCGAAGGCGGTCAGGTCGCGCGCGGCCTGATGAGCGCGACGGCGATGTCCAGGTCGAGTTCGGCCCAGGCGTGCTCGGCGGTCACGGCCGGAATGCCGAGCCGCTGCGCGAGCGCGAGGCATGCGCGATCGCCGAGCGACAAGCCCTTGCTCGCCGTCAGCGGGTAGAGCGCTGCGGCCGCCAGCGCGTCAGCGTCTGCGAATGGCTCCACGACCACCTGGTCACGGACGGGACCCAAGATCGACTTCGCGTCGCGACGATGGCGAACGAGCACGGTTGCCACCTCGCTCAGGTTTGCCGCACTCATCACGGCGCCGCCGGCGATCACCTCGGCGACGGCGTCTGCACCCGGTTCGGCGAACAGCAGCGCCAGCAACGCGGAGGCGTCGATCGCGGCGTTCAACGGACCTCGCGCGCGGCGTCTCGCTCCTCGGCGGCGGCTTGCGCGCGGCGCTCGGCCCGCAGATCCTCCACGACGGACGGCTCCACGCGGCCCGCCGAGCCGATCAGCGATCTCGCGGCTGCGCCACGGGTCTCCACTCGCAGGGCGCCGTCGGCTTCCTCGCTGATCCTCACCTCGTCGCCGGCTCGGAGACCCAGCCGGCGCCGCAGCGCAACGGGGAGCACGAGTCGCCCGCGCTCGTCCAGTCGTGCGGTCCCACTTACGAACGTCATGTGGGAGACAGTATCAATATCCCACGGGAGGATCTGGCCCGGACTTGAGCCATCGAGCGAATGGGCACGTAACCCCCGGGTATGCTCACTGACGTGCCGAAGCCCCCCTCGCAGCCGTCCGCCCACGATGCCTACGGGCCGGTCGGGCGCTCTGAATGGCTGGACATTGAATGGCAACCGCACCTGCGCTGGGTGCGCGTCGAGGATCGCTGGATGAACCTCGTCGACATCGGCGAGGGACCCATCGTCCTCATGATTCACGGCCTCTCGGGCTGCTGGCAGAACTGGCTTGAGAACATTCCGTTCTTCGCCCGCGACCACCGCGTCATCGCCATGGACCTGCCGGGCTTCGGCGAGTCCGAGATGCCGGGGAAGCAGATCTCGATCTCCCGCTACGCCGACACGATCGACGCGCTGCTCGACGCGCTCGAGATCGACGAGCCCGTCAAGCTCATCGGCAACTCGATGGGCGGCTTCATCGGCGCGGAGCTCGCGATCCGCTATCCCGCCCGCATCGAGCGGCTCGTCCTCGTGGCGGCCGCCGGCCTCAGCGTGGAGACGATCCGCACCGAGCGTCAAGAGGGCCTGCGCCACCGCGCCGAGAACATCGCGTTCTTCAACATCGGCTGGCTCGCGTCGCGCTCGCCGACGATCACCCGTCGCAGGCGCCTGCGCGAAGCGGTGCTGCTGCTCGTCTCCGCGCACCCCGGAAAGCTCCCCCCGGCGCTGACGTTCGAGCTCGTCAAGGGGTCCGGCAAGGACGGCTTCAACGACGCACTCGAAGCGCTGTGCAACTACCCGATCCGCGAGCGCCTGCCCGAGATCGAGTGCCCGACGCTCATCGTCTGGGGCGACAAGGACCGGCTCGTCCCGCTCAAGGACGCCTCCGTGTTCGAGGAGCTCATCGAGGACTCGCGCAAGATCATCTACGAGGACACCGGTCACCTGACGATGCTCGAGCGCCCGGCGCGGTTCAACGACGACGTCATCGCGTTCCTGCGCGAGGACCCCGGCGAGAAGCAGCCCGTTCAATCGGGCGCCCGCACCTTTTCGAAGTGACCACAACCGATCCCGCCGGACGCTCGGCGTGGATGGACGTCGACTGGCGCGAGCACCTGCGCTGGGTCACGGTCGACGGCAGCCCGGTCAACGTCGTCGACATCGGCGCAGGGCCGCCCGTCGTCTTCCTCCACGGGCTCGCCGGCTGCTGGCAGAACTGGCTGGAGAGCATCCCCGCGATCGCGGCGGACCATCGCGTGATCGCGCTCGACCTGCCCGGATTCGGCGCCTCGCCGATGCCGTCGACGCCGATCACGATGCCGGGCTACGCGCGGATGCTCGACGAGCTCTTCGTCACGCTCGGCGTCGACTCCGCGACGCTCGTCGGCAGCTCGATGGGCGGCTTCGTCGCCGCGGAGTTCGCGATTCGCTACCGCGCGCAGGTCGATCGCCTGTGCCTGACCTCGCCGGCCGGGCTCTCGATGGAGCACATGCGCAACGAGCGCAACCGCGGGCTGCGCGCGCGGATCGAGAACTACCTGTTCTTCGGGACCTACTGGGCCGCGTCGAAGTCCGATCGCGTCGTGCGCCGCCAGCGGCTGCGTCGCGCGCTGCTCTTGCTCCTCGCCGCGCACCCCGAGCGGTTGCCCAGCGCGCTTGTCGCCGAGCAGGCGCACGGCGCCGGCAAGCCCGGCTTCGCCGAGGCGCTCGAGGCGATGACCGGCTACCCGATCCGCGACCGCCTCGGCGAGATCGCCTGCCCGACGCTCGTCGTCTGGGGCGAGCTCGACCGGCTCGTTCCGGTCCGCGACGCCGCGGAGTTCGAGTGGCTCATCGGCGGTGCGCGCAAGGTCGTCTACGAGGACACGGGTCACCTCGTCATGCTCGAACGCCCCGATCGCTTCAACGCCGACCTGCGGGCCTTCCTCGAGGAGCAGGCGCCCGCAGTGCGGCAGGCCCGGCCGGGCTTGCGTACGCTCACGGGGTGAGGACGCGAGGGAGGCTCGTCGCGGCGACGGTTGCGCTGCTCGCGGTGCTCGGCGCGGCCGGGCCGCCGGCGGCGTCGGCTCGGGTCGTGCTCGTGGCGACGGGACTGCCGGAGGTCGCGTTCGTCGACGTGTCCTCCAACGTCATCGTCGCGCGGCTGGCGCTGCCGGGTCCGGCACGGGCCGTGGCCGTCTCGCCCGACGGCCAGCGCGGCTACGTCGCGGCGGGTAGCGAGATCGTGGCCTTCGACGTCAACGGGCGCGCCGAGGTCATGCGCGCGTCGCTCGGGCAGCCGGACGTCTCCGACATCGAGCTGACGGAGACCGCCCTCGTCGTCGCGCAGGGCCGGCGGCTCGCCCTGCTCGACCCGCAGACGCTCGCATTGCAGGCCTCGATAGCGCTCAACGGCGATGCGACGCGGATGGCGATCGACGCGACGGGCCGCCGGCTCGCCGCGGTCGTGCTCGCAAGCGGGCGGGTTGCCATGGTGTCGCTGGAGCGCAACGCGTTGCTGCGCCACGTCAAGGTCCCCGGCGCCGTCGGCGTCGCGATCGACCGCGGGCAGCGCACCCTCGTCAGCGCTCGCGGGCGCCTGCGAACGATCGCCCCGGGCCAGCGCCGTGCGCGCAAACGCGGCCTGAGGCTGCCGTTCGGCGCGGGCGGCGGGCTCGCACTGTCGGCCGGCGGCTCGCGCCTGGTCGTCGGCGCGGCTGCGGGCGGCACGTCGGCGGCGCTCGTCAACCTCGCCCGCGGAACCGTCGCGCGCCTGACCGCCGGCCGCGGCCCGGGCTGGCCGGCCTGGAACGCCGACTCCACCAGGATCCTCATGGCCGATGGCGGGGCGGCGAGCATTACGCTCGTCAGCCCGTTCTCCCGCGGCCGCGTCGCGACCGTGGCGCTTCCGGGGGGCGCGCCGAGCGATCTCGTCGTGCAGCCCGGCCTCGCGGTGTTCGTCGGCACCAGCGGCCCGGACACGCTGACCGGCACGCGCGGACCCGACCGCATCGACGGGCTCGCCGGCAACGACGTCCTGCGCGGCGGGCGCGACCGCGACACGATCGACGGCGGCGCCGGCGACGACAGCCTCTCCGGCGGCGCGTTCAGCGACATGCTGACGGGCGGCGAGGGCAACGACTTCCTGATCGGCGGAACCGGCGACGACACGATCTTCGGCAGCGGCGGCGAGGACGGCGCCAACGGCGGCACCGGCAACGACGAGATCTCCGGCGAGCTCGGCAACGACACGCTCGACGGCGGCGACGGCGACGACACGATCTACGGCGGCGAGGGCAACGACCGCATCGAGGAGAAGGGCTTCGGCGACGACAAGGTCCTCGACGGCGGACCCGGCGACGACGTCATCTCCGGCGGCCGCGGATCGGACAAGCGGATCTTCGGTGGCGAGGGCAACGACGACATCTCGGGCGGGCCGGGCACGGAGCGGATCTTCGGCGGTCCGGGCAACGACACCATCGACGGTGGCCGCGGCCCGGATCGCATCGGCGGCCAGGACGGCGACGACCGGATCGTCGGCGACGCGGGCGGCGACCGCCTCTACGGCGACGCGGGCGCCGATCGCCTCGACGCCGGAGCGAGCGCCGACCGCCTCTACGGCCACGCAGGCAACGACGAGCTCATCGGCGGCTCCGCCCCGGACTACTTCAGCGGGGGCGACGGCGACGACTCGATCCGCGCCGCGGACGACAGCGCGGACGACGTCTACTGCGGTGCGGGCAACGACACGGTGTACGTCGAGGCGGAGGCGCCCGCCCGCGACCGGCTCTACGAGTGCGAGGTCGTCGTGCCGGTGCCGGCCGAGCCGGACACCGGCGGCGTGAAGCCCCGCATCCTGCGGGGCACGGCCGGCAACGACCGGCTCATCGGCACCGACGCCATCGACTCGATCTTCGGCCGCGACGGCGACGACGTCCTGTTCGGGCGCGGCGAGGACGACTACGTCGACGGAGAGGACGGCCGCGACGAGCTGCACGGCGGACCCGGCGACGACATCATGGCCGGACGCAAGGGCTCGGACACGGTGTACGGCGACGCGGGCGACGACCGCATCACGGGCGATCGCGGCTCGGACCGGCTCTACGGCGGCCCCGGCCGCGACACGATCTTCGGCAACTTCGACCCCGATCGCGTCGACGGAGGGCCCGGCGACGACCGCATCAACGTCGCCCACGGCGGCCATGACGTCGTCGTCTGCGGCCCCGGCAACGACATCGCCTTCGTGGACGCCAGCGACGTCGTGTCGAAGGACTGCGAGAGCGTGCGGCGCTGACCACGGCACGGCGGCCATCCTCATCGTTTGCCCTCCGAATGCCGATGGTGTGGACATGTCCCTTACCAGCTCGGCCGTCCTACCGGGGACGCCCTGCGGCCACGACCACCTCGTCGAGTTCTACGAGACCGAAGCGTTCCTCGTCCACACCGTGTGCGGGTTCGTCGTCCCTGCGCTGCACGACGGCGATGCCGCGATCGTCATCGCGACGCCCGCCCACCGCGCCGCGTTCGAGGCGGCACTCGACGAGGCCGGCATCGACATCCAGGCGGCTGTTCGCGATGGACGCTACGTCGCGCTCGACGCGCGCGACGTCCTCGCGCGGTTCATGGTCGACGGCGCGCCCGACCCCGGCCGCTTCGCGGCCACGGTCAACGCCGTCATGGACCTCGCCGCCGGCGGCGGGCGCAAGCTGCGCGCCTACGGCGAGATGGTCGCGCTGCTGTGGGACGACGGCAACATCGCGGCGGCGCTCGCGCTCGAGGACCTGTGGAACGAACTCGGCTACCTGCGCGCATTCGAGCTGCTCTGCGCGTATCCGATGCGGGCCTTCGAGGACCCCGAGAGCGCGGCGGCGTTCCAGCGCATCTGCGATCAGCACACGAAGGTCATCCCGAGCGAGGGCTACTCCCTGCTCGGCGACGAGGGTCAGCGCTCGCGCGCCGTCGCGCGGATGCAGCAGGAGACGGCGTCGCTGCACGCCGAGGTCCGCCGCCTGCGCGAGCAGCGCGAGATCCTCGCCGAGCTCGCCTACGTCGATGCGCTGACCGGCCTCGGAAACCGCCGGGCCTTCGACCTGCACCTCAAGCGCGAGTGGGAGCTGACGCTGCGCGACAACGTCGACTCGTTCCTCGTCGTGGCCGATCTCGATCGCTTCAAGCAGCTCAACGACTCCTGCGGCCACGCCGCCGGGGACCTCGTCCTGCGCCAGTTCGCGGGCGCGCTGCGTCTCGCCGCGCGGAGCACCGACATCCTCGCGCGGATCGGCGGCGACGAGTTCGGCGTACTGCTCATCCGCTGCGACGAGCGCGCCGCACACAGCTTCAAGGCACGCCTGCGCGAGGCGATGGCCGCGACGCCGTGGCCGGCGCTCGCGCGGATCGAGGCCAGCGTCGGGCACGCGTCGCTGCAGGAGTCCACGACGCCGGCGAAGGCGCTCGAGCGCGCCGACCTCGCGATGTTCGCGCGCAAGCGCTCGAGCTACGCCGTCTGACGCCGCCGGACGCATCGAGCTTCAGCGACCGCCGTCCGAGCGCCGCCTGACGCACGCGCTTCACGCGCGAGCCCGACGGCGTGGTTCGCCTTGACGATCTCTCAACCAGCTCGCGGCGGCAGCGTGCGCTGAACGGATGGCGCGCGAGACTCCGGTGGCGCGGCGTGTGCCTGCGGCTGGCGCCGGATACGGTGCGGCGGTGCTGATCGCCGTCTTGCTGTTCTCCGAGGCAACAATCGCGAAGCTCGCCGTTCACGCGATCACGGCGGAGGAGGTCCGTCAGGTCACCGACGGCGATCGCGTCGTGCTCGCAAACCCACGGCCGCGCAGGACGGGATCGGTGCTGATGATCGGTCCCGACGCACGGCGGCCGGATCCTCACTGTTGTGCTCAATCCCGAGCCCGCCGATCCGGGTGCTTGGCATGTGCGCACCGCGTGGGAGGCGAGCACCGCGCAGGTCCGTCGCTACCGCCGGGATCGCTAGACGAGGATGATGTAGCCATGCACGACGACGAGATCACGTCCGGCGAGCTTGACGAGCTGCTCGACAATGCTCAAACGCTTCGCGCCGACCGGCCCGCAGCCGGCACCGAGGTGCGGCTGTACGTCGCGGTGGACGCAGAGACACTCCACGAGCTCGAGCAACGCGCCGCCGCGAAGGGCACCGACCTCACCGCCGCTGCGGCCGAAGCGCTACGCGCCGGCGCGCACGCAGCCTGAGTCGAGTCCGGCTGGCGCCCGGCAGCCGCGCACGGAGCTTCCTGGCGCCGGCGATCGCCAGCGCGATCGCGAGGCATGGCATCCATCGGCCCGCGGCGGCCCGCATCCGCACTCCTTCTCGTCAGAACCCGCCCTCGGTGGCGGGCGCGACGCTGAACGCTACGCGACCGTAGCCCCGAGCGTGGCCGCTCAACCGGCCGGCCAGCGGCGAATTCGACACAACTCGGGAACAACCACAAGAAACCGGGGTTGCTTTTCGCTGACGAATCTGCATGCGCCGCTCCGCGGCGTCCGCTGTTCGTCCTTAACCCTCGGCTGTTCGTCCGTGATCTGTATGGCGCCACTGCTGTTGAACGGTCACGTTCTCGTCGCAGGCGACCCGAGACCACCACAGCGGTTCCGCACGGCCCAGGGTCCAGGTCGTGAAGAAGTGGCTCGCGTCCAGCCGAACCAGACACAAACTAGGGTGCCCAGGGAAAACCCTGGGGTTGCTATTTGCGAATGCTGCTGTACGTTCGCCCTCGGAGTCGGCTGGTCGTCCTATATCCCGCTGCTCACGGGACCTGGGTTGCCTTCACCTATTCGGGGTTCGCCAATGCCTCATCCGGGCGAACCCGAGGTAACCCACATAAAGCGAGTCTCGGATGCTGCTTGCATGGACGCATTGCCGAT
The DNA here is from genome assembly GCA_963806515.1 of uncultured Actinomycetes bacterium. Classification (GTDB taxonomy): domain Bacteria; phylum Actinomycetota; class Thermoleophilia; order Solirubrobacterales; family Solirubrobacteraceae; genus CADCVQ01. The sequence goes on from CAWDYO010000010.1 coordinate 48,661, forward strand.
CCAGCCTTCCCCTGCGCGGTGGACGGCTCTCGCTCAGCCTGAGCACCACGGTCGCGGCGTGTCTCGCGGTCCTCCTCGGCCCGGCGTCCGCGCTGGCGGCGAACAGCTGGACCACGACGCCGTCCATGAAGGAGCAACACAGCGCGCATACGGCGACGCTGCTCGAAGACGGCACGGTCCTCGTCGCGGGCGGGGCCACCAAGATGACAGAGCTCTACAACCCGGTCGCGAACACCTGGTCCTACACCGTGCCGACCAGCGTTGGACCGGGTGCGGTCTACACGCACCCGTTCGGCGCGGCGGTGCGGCTCGCAACCGGGAAGGTGCTCCTGACCGGGGGCTATAACTCGCCGTCCGGCGACGTCACTGCCGAGACCTATGACGTCGTGAGCCGATGGTACGGGGGGGTGCCTTCGATGCCGCGCGCCCACGTATTTCACACCGCGACCCTGACGGCGAGCGGAAAGGCGGCCGTGATCGGCGGGTGGGTCAGCAGCGGGTCCGGCGCACCCAGCGCAGCAGTGGACCTGTACAACCCGGCGACCAACAGCTGGTCGACGGGGAATCCCATGTCGCTCGGTCGCGGATTTCATACGGCGACGCTGCTTCAGAACGGGAAGATCCTCGTCGCCGGCGGCCAGGCCAACGACAGCACCGGGACGGCCAGCGCGCAGCTGTACGACCCGGCGGCCAATACGTGGTCAGCCGTTCCGAGCATGGCGAACGCTCGCTTCTACCATCAGGCGACGCTCCTGGCAAGCGGCAAGGTCCTCGTCACCGGCGGTAGGACGGCAAATGCCGGCACCAACCTTAGCTCTACGGAGCTGTATGACCCGGTGGCCAACAGCTGGTCAGCCGGTTCCGCCATGATCACGGGCCGGTACATCCATACCGCGACGCTGCTGCCCAGCGGCAAGGTCCTGGTGGTTGGGGGTATCTCGGCGAGCAACGCCACGCTGAGCAGCGCCGAGGTGTATGACCCCGCGGCCGGAACCTGGTCGCCGACCGCGAGCTTGGGCACCGCCCGACGGAGCGCGCAGGCGGTTGCACTCGCCGACGGGAGGGTGCTCGTCGCCGGCGGCGTGGGCGACAGCAACCTCAGCAGTGCCGAGGTGTACCTGGAGGGCAAGCCGCCCACCGCGGTGATCACTGCGCCGGCGAGCGGGCAGGTGTTCCCGCTCGGCAGCGTCAGGACGGCCGCGTTCACGTGTACAGCGTTCACCTCGACGCTCACCAGCTGCTCGGCGACGGTGACGCCGCCGTCGGGTCCGCTGGTCACGGGGCTGACGAACGGGAGCAATCTTCCGACGGCGCTCGCGGGCACCTACGCGATGACGCTCACGGCGCGGGACGCGGACGGGCTGACGGGTACGGCGACGAGGACGTATGTCGTGGCGGCGCCCCCGACGGCCACGATCTCCGTTCCGTCGAGCGGTCAGACGGTGGCGCTGGACAGCACGCTCACGGCGTCGTTCACATGTGCGTCGGCGGGATCGACGATCGCGAGCTGCGCGGCGACGGTGACGCCGCCGTCCGGCCCGGTCGTCACGGGGTTGGCGAGCGGGAGCGGCCTTCCGACCGCGGTCGCGGGCACCTACGCAATGACGGTGACGGCGACCGACTCGGCCGGGCTGACGGGGACGGCGACGCGGACGTATCTCGCGGCGGAGCGTCCCACCGCGTTCATCGCGATCCCGTCGAGCGGTCAGACGGTGGCGCTGGACAGCACGCTCGCGGCGTCGTTCTCGTGTGCGTCGGCGGGATCGACGATCACGGGCTGCGCGGCGACGGTCACGCCGCCCTCGGGCTCGGTGGTCACGGGGTTGACGAGCGGGAGCGACCTTCCGACGGCGGTCGCGGGCACGTACGAGATGACGGTCAAGGCGACGGACGCGGCCGGGCTGACGGGGACGTCGACGCGGACGTATGTCGTGGCGGAGCGTCCGACGGCGTCGATCGCGGTCCCGTCGAGCGGTCAGACGTTCGCGTTGGACAGCACGGTCGCGGCGTCGTTCTCGTGTGCGTCGGCGGCATTGACGCTCGCGAGCTGCGTGGCGACGGTGACGCCGCCGTCGGGTCCGGAGGTCACGGAGCTGATGAGCGGGGACGATCTTCCGACGGAGGCCGTGGGCACGTACGCGATGACGGTCACGGCGACCGACTCGGCCGGGCTGACGAGGACGGCGACGCGCACGTATGTCGTGGACGCGCGTCCGACGGCGTCGATCGCGGTCCCGTCGAGCGGTCAGACGTTCGCGTTGGACAGCACGGTCGCGGCGTCGTTCTCGTGTGCGTCGACCGGATCGACGATCGCGAGCTGCGCCGCGACGGTGGCGCCTCCGTCGGGCCCGGAGGTCACTGGGCTGACGAGCGGGGACGATCTTCCGACCGGGGTCGCGGGCGCATACACGATGACGGTCACGGCGACCGACGCCCGCGATGTCACGGGGACGGCGACGGCGACGTATGTCGTGGGGGAGCGTCCCACCGCGTCGATCGCGGCACCGTCCAGCGGGCAGACCGTCGGGCTGGACAGCGCGGTCGCGGCGTCGTTTGCGTGTGCGTCGGCGGGATCGACGATCGCGAGTTGCGCGGCGACGGTGACGCCGCCGTCGGGTTCGCTGGTCACAGGGCTGACGAGCGGGGACGATCTTCCGACCGGGGTTGCGGGCACCTACACGATCGAGCTCACGGCGACGGACGCGGTCGGGCTGACGGGCACGGCGACGAGCACGTATGTCGTGGCGGCGCCGCCAACGGCGTCGATCGCGGTCCCGTCCAGCGGACAGACGGTGGCACTGGACAGCACGGTCGCGGCGTCGTTCTCGTGTGCGTCGGCGGGATCGACGATCACGAGCTGCGCGGCGACGGTGACGCCGCCGTCCGGGCCGGCGATTGCATTGAGCAACGGGGACGACATCCCGACCGATGCGGCCGGCATCTACACGATGACGGTCACGACGACTGACGCCATCGGGCAGACGGGTGCGGCGACGAGCACCTACGAGGCGACGAACGGCCCGGCCGTGGCGATCATCGCGCCGGCGAACGGGGCGATCCTCGCGATCGACAGCACGCACGACGCGTCGTTCTCGTGTACCCCGGCCGCGTCGGCGATCGTGAGCTGCTCGGCGATGGTGGCACCGCCGCTGGGTCTGTCGGTCGAGCTGCTTGACGGCGATCCTGTCCCCACGGCGCAGGCCGGCACGCACACCATCACGCTGACGTCGCAGGACGCGTTGGGGCAGACGAGCACGGCGACCAGGACCTACGTCGTGGCCCCGCCGCCGACGGTGACGATCGCGGTGCCCGCGCCTGCAGCGGTTCTCGCGCTCGACAGCGGGACCGCTGTGTCCTACGGTTGCGCTTCGGCCGGATCGACGATCGACTCGTGCGCGGCGACTGTTACGAGGAGTGGCTCCCCGACGTTCTCGCTCGAGCTGTCCAGCGGGGGCGACCTGCCGGCGTGGGTGGCCGACACCTACACGCTCACCGTGACCGCGCGTGACAGCGTCGAGCAGACGAGCACGCTGACGCGGACCTACGTGGTCGTGGCGCCACCGACGGCCACGATCACGTCGCCCGTGGACGGGGTGGTCTTGGCGACCGGTGCCACGGCTGTGGCCGTGTACTCCTGCGCGTCGGCGGCATCGACGGTCGTGACGTGCGCCGCGACGGTCACGCCGCCCGGGGGGAGCCGGTCGACATTGCCAGCGAGAGCGACGTGCCATCGACGGTACCGGGCACGCACACGATCACGCTGACCGCGACAGACGCGATCGGCCAGACGACGAGCGCCACGAGGACGTACACCGTGGCCGCGCTTCCGGCAGTGACGATCACGGCACCGGCGCCCGCAACGGTTCTCGCGCTCGCGAGCACGACCGCTGCGTCCTACCACTGCGCCTCGGCCGCCACGATCGACTCGTGCACGGCGACGGTGACGCGGGCTGGCTCCCCGGTCTCGGTCGAGCTTTCCAACGGGAGCGACCTGCCGGCGTCGGTGGCCGACACGTACACGCTCACCGCGACCGCGCGTGACAGCGTGAGCCAGACGAGCACGCTGACCCGGACGTACGTGGTGGCGGCGCCTCCGACGGCCACGATCGCGTCGCCGGCGGACGGGGCGCGGTTGGCGACCGGCGCCCAGGTTGCGGCGTCGTACGCCTGCGCGTCGGCGGCGGCGACGGTCGTGACGTGCGCCGCGAGGGTCACGCTGCCCGCGGGCGCGCCGGTCGGGCTTGCCAGCGGGAGCAACGTGCCGTCGACGCAGGAGGGCACGCATGCGATCACCGTCACCGCCACAGACGAGGTTGGCCAGACGACGAGCGTCACCAAGACGTACACGGTCGGCGGGCGTCCGGCGGTGAGGTTCACGTCGCCGGCGCCCGGAACGGTTCTCGCGCTCCATAGCAAGAGCACGATGTCCTACGACTGCGCCTCGGCTATCTCCAGGATCGTCTATTGCCTGGCGCTTGTGCCTTTTGGTGAGCCCCCGGAGCCGTACGGGTTCCCCAGCGGGACCGACCTCGAGACAGGGGCGGCCGGCACGCACACGATCACCCTCACCGCGCGCGACGCGCTCGGGCAGACGAGCACCCTGACGCGGGACTACGTCGTCGCGGCGCCCCCGACGGGCGCGACGACGTCGCCGACCTCGGCGCAGAAGGTGGAGCAGGGTGACTGGATCCAGGCCGAGTACGAGTGTAGATCGGCAGCATCGACCATCGCGACGTGCACGGCGAAGGTCGAGGCGCCCAGCGGGAAGATCACCGCGCTTGTGGTTGGTCAGAACCTGCCGTCGACGGAGGAGGGCAAGTACACGATCACGCGCACCGGGACGGACGTGCTGGGCCAGACGCAATCCGCGCTACGCACGTACACCGTCCGTGCGACGCCACGACTCGTCGTGATGTACGGCGTCAGGGACGGGAATATATACGTCGGCGGTCGTGTGACCGAGGCGTGCCCCACGGAGGATTGCCCGGCGAAGGAACGCGCGATTGCCCAGCTCGAGATAAAGAAGAACGCCACTAGTTACTACATTCGCGCCACCGAGCGTGTGGCTAAAGACGGCACGTTCTCGATGGAATGGCATCACAACTTGGGCAGCGCCCCCACGGCGGAAGTCCGCGTCCGCATCTACACCACACCACTCGACCCCACCAAGAAGGTCGTCGCGGCCGGGCGCTATCGCACGTTGCAGATCACCAGTCCGGTCTCGCCGCGCCCCCTCGCCCAGCTGGACGCCGATGACATCACCGAGGCGCCGGAGCCAGGCGAGGCAGGCCGCGTGAAGGCCATCTACTCTGGCCAGTTGCGCACAATAAGGGTGAACGACGTGATCGCGGTCGGTGTTGGCAAGGCCACGCCATACGGGCTGCTTGCGCGCATCACCAAAGACCACGGTTTGTACCACCTGCCGTCAGGGAGGGGGTCGGAGCATTTCCTGGACGTCGTCCCGGCGTCCCTGACCGAGGCTCTCCGGCAGGGCCAGATCGACGGCAAGTTCGCCGACGTCCAGGGGTATGCCGCCGGTTCGAACGACGGTCTGGACACGACGAAGGTCACCTGCCCGGGCGGGGCGGTGCTCAGCGTCGGCAGCAAGGCGCACGTCCGGATGGGCCTGGACCTCACGGTCGGCTGGCAGCAGCCGTTCAAGATCGACGCAGAGTTCGCCATGGCGGTGAAGTCCCAGCCTCAGACCTCGGTCGCGATCAACCGCAGGGAGACGTGCAAGCTCGATGCGACCGAGATGCTGGACAAGCCGAAGCGGCTCGGGCGTTTGGAGTTCCAGGTTGGCCCGGTTCCGATCGTCGTGACGACGATGCTCCAGGCGACCATGTCGGGCGAGGCATGCGCTCAGGACCGCGCATCCGCCAGCGCGCTCACCATCATGGACATGAACGCGGGCACGAAAGTCGAAGACGGCGAGTACACGAGGTCGGGTGACCTGGCCCACCGATCGAAGTTCAACCCGGTGAAGGTGAGCTCCAACGGAACCATGATCGGCCGGGTGGTACCGGAGGTCGAGGTCCTCATCAACGGCATTCCGGGACCCCGGTTTGACTTCAAACAAGCGACCAGGCTCATCTCGGATGTCCACACGAGCCCGTGGTGGAAGCTGGCCGTACCGCTCAGCGTCGCCGCACAGCTGCGTCTCGACGTCTGGAAGACGGCGGGCTTGGGCTCGGCGCGCAAGGTGGTGGCCGACGCGCTTCCGAGGATCGACGAGGCCGACAGCCCCAAGGCCCCGGCGCCTGCGCCCGACGAGGAGGTCATCAACTGCGAATAGGCGCACGGCACGCCTCGAATGTCAGACGCTCCCACCCGGCGGTCCGCAGCGAAGACCTCCTCGGTGGGCGCGTCCCGCCCGCGAGGCGTCCGGGAAACGCTACGGCAGCGTCATGTCGTACGCGAGGCTGAACGTCTGAAACTCGCGGGCGCTCCCCGGCTTGCGCACGGCCGTCCGGACCCGGTAGGCCACGCCGCGCACGCCGCGCGGCGTCTTGACCCGGAACCGGACGTCGCCCTCGTCGTCCGGCCTCGCCCGTGCGATGGCCCGCTCGCGGGCGCAGCCCGTGCGGCGCAGGAGCACGACGTCGCCGGCGGGTCGCGCCAGCGGTGAGACGACGTGCGCGGTGATCGTCGTGATCGTCGCCGTGCGCCGCATCGACCTGAAGCGGACACGGCGCGAGAGCTTCACCGCGGGCGAGGGCTTGCCACCGGCGATCTCCGCGCGGTAGGCCGTGCGGTCGCTGCCGCGCAGGCGCGCGGGCGGGGCCGGGAGCGTGGCCGCGAAGCTGCCGTCGCCGAGCACCCGCGTGCGAGCGACGACCTTGCCGATCGCCGGCAGCCCGATCGCCACGGCCTTGCCGACGCTGCGACGGGTCGCCGCGCCGGTGATCCGGACGCGGCCCGCGTCGCGGTAGACGTCGGTGATGACGGCCCGCGTGCGGGCGCAGCGCAGCAGCAGCGAGTCCATCGCCGGCGTGGTCGTCGTGCGTCCCGAGGTGTCGGGGGCGATCGTCGGGCGCAGCGGGGCGCGCAGCGTGGCGGTCGCCGGACGCGACGTCCGGGCCGGCGGATCGACCGCGCGAACCTCGACGCGCACCCCGCGGGCGCGCTCGATGTCGCGCAGCGTCGCGCGGGTCGCGGCGCGTGTGCCCGTGCGCGAGGCGCGGATCGACGCGAACCGGGTGCGGCCGTCGTCGAGGCGCGCGAGCACCTCGTAGTGCCCGGCGCCAGGGACGCGGTCCCAGGTCGCGATGACGCTGTCGCTCGCACCGCGCCGCACGCGCAAGCCGCTCGGGCGGGCCGCCCGGCGCAGCGGCGGTGCCGTGAAGCGAGCGACGGCGATGCGGTCGCGGACGAGGCCGTGCTGCGTGACGATCGCGATGACCTCCCGCGCGCGGCCGGCGCCGTCCTGCGGGACGAACGTGATCGAGCCGCGGCGCGAGCGCGCGTGGCCGACGGTGCGGTGCGTGTCCGAGCCCTGCTCGACGAACGCGACGGACTGGCCGGCGATGGGCTTGACGTCGTAGTCGATCGTGCGGGTGCGGCCCGAGCCACGCACCGTCGCGCGTACGCTCGGCTGCGGCAGGACCGCCGCGCTCGACACGCTCGCGATCGGCGCCGAGCCGGGCTGCGGCTGGATCTGCCAGCGTCCTGCCCGCGGCGCGCGGACGCCGAGGAACGTCACGTCCTCGTCAGGGTGGCGCGCCGCGAAGAACCGTGCGGTCTCGATTGCCGGGGTGCCGGCCGCCATCGCGTAGCGCGTGCCGTCCGGTGAGACGAGCGTGACGACCGGATCGCCGCCGGTGCCCGCGAGGCGCAGCACGAGCGCTCGCTCGCCGGCGCCGACGTCGATCGCCGTCGCCGCGGGCGCTGGCGTGGGCGCTGGCGCGGCGGCCTGCCGCGCCCGGGCGCGCGCGGCGGAGCGCTCCTCCGGCTCGCGGCCGGCGCCGTTGTCGTCGAGCGGCGCGAACTGCGCCTCGGGCCTATAGGGCCCGAGGTCGCACGACAGCCCGAGGATGTCCGTCTTGTCCGTCCGGTACGTGTAGCCGAAGCCGGCGCGCAGCCCGATGATCTCGCCGCAGCCGGCGATCCCGATGTTCGAGATCAGCGCCTCGGCCCGCGCGAGCCGCATCTTGATGACCTCCAGCGATACCGCGGCCTCGAGGTCGAAGGCGTCGGGCTCGGCCCACGCGCTCGCCTCGCCCTTGATGACGATCGGCGGGTCGCCGCTCGGCTCGTCCGCGCCGTTGGACTTGTCCTTGGAGACCTTCGTCTTCGTCGCGTCCTGGCGCTTGCCCTTGAACTGGCCGGGCAGCGGCAGGCCGAACTTGATCTGGCCCTCCATCTCGATGTGACCGTTCGATCGCGCGCCGACGGTCCCGCCCATGATGTCGAAGCCGAGGATCCCGATCCGGCCCTCGATGTCGAGCCCGAGCGGGTCGCCGAACGTGAAGAGGAAGTCGCCGTCGACCGTGGCGATCGCCGCGCCGGCGACGCGCGGTCCCGCGCTGATCCCGAGTCCGCCGCCGACGCGGATCCGCGGGGAGCCGCCCTTCTCGAAGCCCTTGACCTCGAGCGTCGCCGCGATGCGCTGGAGGTAGACCGTGCCCTCGTCGAGCGGGATGTTCAGGCCGTCGACCTCGCCATGGAAGCGCTCGAAGCCGGTGATCTCCGAGAACGCGAAGTCGCCGGCCAGCCCGAGGCCGGTCGGCGTCGGCAGCGTGATCTCCCCGCCGCCGGCCCAGCGCCGGGTCTTGCCCTCGTAGGAGAGCGAGAACTGACCGATCTCGACGTCGCCGATCTTGAACTCGGGCGTCTCGATCTCGAGCTCGTTGAGCTGCAGGCCGCCGGTGTCGGTCGTGAGCACCTCGGCCGAGCCGGAGAGGCCGCCGATCTCCGAGAAGACGTCGACCTCGACCTGCGTCAGGGTCCCCTCGGGCGTGAGGTACACCGACACGTCGCCCTTCAGCGGGAACCCCTTGATGTTCGCGAGCGCGGGCGAGGCGAAGCGCCCGACGAGGCACTCCTCCTCGGCCGGCTTGCAGTCGGCGTCCATCCTGAAGCGGCCCTCGAACAGCACGACCGAGCCGGCGCGGACCTCGACGGTGCCGTTGCCGCTCGTGAACAGCACGCCCCCGGCGGCGACGTTGATCTGCGCGCCGTTCTTCGGCACGATGTCCAGCCCGTTGAGCTTGATCGGCTCCTTGCTCGTGAGCGTCGTCTTCGTCACGGGATCGGGCTTGAAGCAGCCGACCGCGCGGATGCCGTCGCTGCCGGCCCTCCCGTCGCAGCTCGCGGTCGCGCTCGCGCGGACCTCGAACGTCGTGTCGCCGAACGTCACGAGGCCCGCCTCGTCGACGACGCGCACGCCGACGCGCCGCGGTCCGGCCGTCTGGTAGGTCCGCTCGATGCGGTCGCCGACGGCCTCGTCGTAGTCGCCGTTTCCGTCGAGGTCCCACTCCACGCGCGGACGGGCGAGGTTGTCGTCGTTGACGATCGCCTCGAGGATGAGCGGCTGGCCGACGACGAGCGGCGCCGTGTTGAACGGGTTGTCGGGAACCTGCTTGGCGCGGATCCGGAACTCGCGGATGATCGGCGCCTGGTTGGGCACGTCGAAGCGCAGGCGCGCGGTGGCGACCTCGCCTGCCGCGTTGCGCACGCGCGCCTTCAGCGTCCAGACGCCGGGCGCGCCGAAGCCGAACGTCACGCTGCGCCCGCGGTAGGCGTTGTAGGGCTCTGCGTCGTCGCCGTTGTTGTCGAGGTCGAAGCCCCACTCGATCGCATCGGTGCTGAACGGCGCGTCGCTGGAGACCTCCGCGGTCACCGTGACGCGCTCGAGCTTCAGCGGGTTCGTCTTCGTCGCGCTGATCGCGATCTGCAGCGGGCGCGTCGCGACCTCGATCGTGCGGTAGGCGAAGGCGACGTTGCCGCCGTTGTCGGTGACCCGGACGCCGACGCGGTAGCTGCCGGGCGTCGCGAACGTGCGCGTTGTGGACGGGCCTGTCGCGTCGTCGAACTCGCCGTCGTCGTCGAGGTCCCATCCGTAGCCCGCGATCGTGCCGTCGGGGTCGGTCGCGGTCGCGGTCAGGGTGACGGGCTGACCGGGCCGCGCGAGGGCGGGCGCCTGCGCGAGCGAGACGGTCGGCGGCTGGCCGACGGGCCCGCCGCCCCCGCCGAAGGCAGGCGCGTCGGCGAGGTCGACGCGGTAGCCGGCGCTGAGGCCGTCGCCGGCGGGCGAGCAGAACCAGTCGTCGCGCTCGCCGGGCGGCGGGTTGTGCGGGTCGAGGTCGGGCAGGCCGTTGGTCGTGTCCGTGACGAAGTCGTAGTACTTCACCGTGCCCGGCGTGGACTGCCCGACGACCGCCCAGGCGAACGTCGCCGGGCTGCCGATCTCGGCGAGGTCGATCGGGATCGTGAACGTCGTCCGCAGATCCGAGAGGCGCAGCGTCGCGGGCACGGTGGGGTAGTTGAACGGGTTCTCGATCGTGTGGCCGTCGTCGTAGGACTGGCATTCGGTCGTGCTCGTCGCGACGGCGCGCAGGCGGTAGTAGACGATCCCGTTGTTGCCGGCGAGGTCGGGGTGGCGGGCGGCGATGGGCGTGATCTCGACGGCGTAGTCGGCGCGGTCGTCGCCGCTTGAGTCGAGGTAGACGGCGGCGAACATCGCCTGCGACGCGGCGAACTCGAGCTCGACGCCGAGCAGGAGCTTGCCGGGCTGGGACGTCGTGTCCCACGTGATCGAGCGGAAGTCCGTCGACTGGACGTTGCCGTCGACGAAGCCGTCGGTCGGGTCGGCCACGGTCTGCGTGGCGGCGTGCGCCGGCACGGTGGCGATCAGCGCCCAGAGCAGGGCCAGCGCCAGCACTCGACGGGACGGGCACGACATGAGCGACCTCCGGTGTGTCGGTTCGACTTCCTCGCGGCGGCGTCCCGTCCCGGGGCGCGCGCGCACTATATGCGCGGCGGCGGCGAGCGCGCGACGCTCACGTCGTGGAGCGCGCGGATACGACCGCCTGTGCGACGAACCGCATGCGGCCGTCCTCCGTCTCGCGTGTCGCCGAGAAGAGGACGTCGGCGCGCCGGCCGTCGACGTCCACGCGCAGCGTGTGCGCGCTGATCGCCGGGCCGTCGAACGCGAGCACGACGAGCGGCTGGCCGCCGTCGGCCCACTCGCACGAGCCGGCCGACAGGTTGCGGACCTGGATGCGCAGCGTGTCCTCGAGCGGGGTGACGTCGAGCCGGAACAGGTCGGGCGCGAGCAGCAGCGCTGCCCGCGCGCCCTCCTCGATCGGCTTCGAGTGCGACAGCGCGAGGCCGCCGCCGTGAAGCGGCGTGCTGAGCTGGCCGGGGAGGTCAGCCATGCCGCGGCTCCGCTGCCGGCGCGGGCTGCGCGGCCGGCGGGGCGGTCGCGGCGGCCGGCGCGGGCTCCGCCGCGGCGGCGGCCGGGCGGGCTCGCCGCCCGCGTCGCGCTTCAGCGCGAGCGCCAGCCAGCCGCCCTCCTCGCGCTCCTCGGTGCAGCGCAGGCCCGCGGTCGCGTACGCGGCGAGCATCGCGTCCCGCGCGTCGGGGCGGATCCCGGAGGCGATGAGGTGCTCGACGCCCTCTGGCAGCAGCTCGGCGACCCGGGCGTGAACCGCCGCCGGCACGTTCGCGGCGACGACCCGCGCGGGCGGCGCCGGCTCGGCGAGCAGGTCGAGCACGGTGGCGCGCAGCTCGACGCCGTTGCGTCGCGCGTTCGCGCGCGCGGAGCGGACGCTCGGCTCGTCGCGGTCGACGGCGACGACGGGCTCGAAGCCCAGCAGTGCCGCGGTGATCGCCAGCGCGCCCGCCCCGCAGCCGAGGTCGGCGAAGCCTCCGGTCGGATCGATCTCAGCGAGCAACGCGAGGCACATCCGAGTCGTCGGGTGCGCGCCGGTCCCGAACGCCGTGCTGCGCTCGATGACGACGTCGAGGAGGCCGGGGGCAGGCGGCGGGTCCAGCGGCGAGCGCAGCCAGACGCGGCCGCCGATCGCGACGCCGCCGCCCCCGTCCAGGCGCCGGCGCTCCTGCCAGTCCGCGGGCACGTCGCGCTCGTCGAGGGAGAGCAGCCCCGGGCCGGCCAGCGCGACGAGCTCCTCGCGCGGTGGCAGCGGGCCGCTCAGCGCGTGCGCCAGCAGCTCGACCGCGCCGGGCGCCGCGGCGCGCTCGTGGACGCCGTCGGGCAGGCGGGGCAACAGCGCGTCGAGCACGTCCTCGAGCGCGTCCGCGCGGACGCGCAGGACGACGCGCCGCATGCGCGGCTCACCCGGCCGGCGCGGGCGGGACCCCCGACAGCGCCTGCCCGACGACCTGCAGCTTGCCGCCGATCTCGTAGGCCGTGAGATTGAGCGTGTGGACCGCGGTGCCGTCGCCGTCGCCCTCGACGATCTGCACCGTCGCCGGCTGCAGCAGGCCGATGAGGATCGCGACGGTCCCGTTCGGGGGGATCGTGCCGCCTTGCGGGGCTCCCATGGCGTCGAAGCCCGCCCCCGCGTAGTCCTGCGCCCTGCCGCCGAGGTTCGTCAGCTTGACGATCGCGCCGCCCTTGTCGCCGTCGGCGGGCTCGACGGTCACGCCCAGCGACTTGTCGATCGTCAGCAGGGGCTCGGCCGAGTCCTCGACGAGCCGCGAGCCGGTGACGACGCTGCCGTCGCCCTGCAGGTAGCGCCCGTCGGCTGCGCTCTGCTTGAGGTAGCCGTTGTCGGTGAGGTGCTTGTCGATCCGCGCGTCCGCGTCGTCGAGCTTGAGGTAGCGGTCGTCGGCCGCGTCGAGCTTGACGTAGTCGGTCAGGTGCTTGTCGATGAGCGCCCCGGCGTCTGCGAGCTTGAGGAAGCGACCGTCGGCATCGGTGAGCTTGACGTAGCCGCTGAGCGCGTCGAGCTTGACGTAGCCGTCGAGGGCGCCGAGCTTGAGGTAGCGGTCGTCGGCGGCGTCGAGCTTGACGTAGGCGCCGAGGTCCTCGACCTTGGCATAGCGCGCGTCGGCGGCGTCGAGCTTGACGTAGCCGTTGAGCGCGTCGACCTTCAGGAAGCGCCCGTCGGCCGTCTCGAGCTTGACGTAGCTGTCGAGCGCACTCGGCTGCAGGTAGCGGGCGTCGGCTTCGGTGAGCTTGAGGAAGCCGTTGAGCGCGTCGAGCTTGACGAAGCGCGTGTCGGCGTCGCCGAGCTTGATGTAGCCGCCGAGCGCGTTCGTGATGACCTTGTGGAAGCGCGTGTCGGCGTCCGTGAGCTTGAGGAACAGGCGGTCGGTCTGGGCCTTGAGGTAGATGCCCTTCTGGATGCTCGCCTTGTTGAGGTCCTGGTACTTGATCGTGCCGTCGGCGATGTTCGACCCGTAGATCGTGATCGTCTTCTTGGCGGCGAGCTCGGCGTCGACCTGCGGCGGCGGCGCGGTGCCCTTCCCGAGACCGATGCCGGCCAGCACGCCGAGCGCGCCCGCCGCGAGCGACAGCTGAATGCTCGCCGCGCGGCGCCTGATGAAGTGAGCCATCGAAACCCTCCTGGTTGCCCGAACGAGGAATCTAACCGCGCTTGCGCCGCCTGCGGCGATCGACCCGCCGTTTCTCCTCCACGAGCTCCTCGGCGTCGGGTCGCATGACGAGCAGCCCGATGAGCCGCGAAACGACCATCGCGATGTACGCCACGCCCGCGATCTGCTGGAGCATCGAGAGGCTGCGGGCGAACGGCCTGACCGGGATGACGTCCGACAGCCCGGTGCTCGACAGCGTCGTGAAGCTGAGGAACAGGAGCTCGATCCAGGAGCGCTGGCCGGTCGGGTCGTCGTTGGCGACGAAGCTCCCCGGCTCGATCGCCTGGCACACCGTGTACGAGTAGGCGAACGCCCACGCGACGAGCGTGAACGTCGCGCCGACGGCGAACAGCTCGTCGCGGGTGATGACGTGGTCCTCGAGCATGTACGCGATGAGCGCGCCGGCGGCGTAGAAGTAGAGCAGCGCCTCGAGCGCCGAGGAGTAGGGCAGCAGGGCGTCGTCGCCGGTGACGGCCTGGATCAGCAAGAGCATCGTCGCCGGGATCCCGAGCAGGACGACGACCCACGTCAGCCCGGGCGTGCTGCGGACCGCCAGCACGACGAGCCCGAGGATCGCGATCCCGAAGACGCTGAACAGCGCCCTCCCGACGCCCGAGCCCTCCATGAACGGGTACAGCACGACGCCGAGCAGCTGCGCGGCGAGCAGGAGCGCGGAGGGCTCGCGCTTGGCGATTGCAAGCACGCCGGGAAGCTAGTGGCCGGCGCGGTCGGCATCGCGCGCGTGCCGGCGGGGTACGCATGGGACGAACGACTAACGCGTGGCGGACTTCCGGCCGATTACTGAAGCAAGCTGGCGCCAACGCACGGGAGTGCCCGAGATGATGACGACGACCGACGTTCGCACACACAGCCGCGAGGCCATGGCGGTCGCGGCATCGCGGGCGCGGCCGAGCGCGGCCGCGCGCCATTCCGTCGCGCGGGTTCAGAGCCTCGACGCGCTCTCCGCGCGCGCCGCGCAGGACGCGCTCGGTGGCCTGCTGTCACGGGCGGTGTCCGACCGCGCACAGGCGACCCCCGCACGCGCGAGCGCCGGCATGCTCGCGCGGACGATCCTCGACAAGTCCGACCCGGTCGCCGCGTGGAAGGCGGCGACGCCGTCGACGTTCGCCAGCCGGCGCGGCCGCAACCAGCCGACGGTGCTCGCGATCGACGGGATCCTCTCGCGCTGGGGACAGCCGGGCGTCGCGGACGAGCTGCGCTTCACGCTGAACCGCTGGCTCGCCACGTACTCGGGCAGCCGGGCACCCGCGGCCCGCGCGCTGCTGAAGGAGCTCGGCGACAGCGCGATGGGGGGCGTCGCGGGTCCCGAGGTCGAGGCACCGGCGCCGCGCGCGCGTCCGGCAGCGAAGTACACGACCTACGGGATGATGGTTTCGGGGCTCACCAAGGACCTCCACAACCCGCTCGCATACGCGGGCTCGGAGGCTCGCTCGTTGCAGTACCGCGGGGCCGAGCACGCGCGCCGGTACATCACGACCGTCGAGAACGGCCTGCTCATGCAGGGCGGCAGGCCCCTGGACACCGGGCGCGCGTTCATCTTCGTCATGGACGGCGACGGCACGATCTACTCGGCTTCGAAGGGGGAGGTCACGCACCACTCGTCCTTCATCTCGGGGCGACCCGCGGCAGCGGCGGGATCGTTCGTCGCGACCGCCGGCAAGCTCAAGAGCTACAACGGCGAGAGCGGCCACTACATGCCGACGGCGGAGATGCTCGCCCAGTTCAAGGCCGAGCTCGAGTCGCGCGGCCTGAGCTTCGAGGGCGTCAAGCTCACGTCGACGCCGCTGACCGAGGCCCAGCAGGAACGGGGCAGGGCCACGAAGAACGCGTTTCACCGCCTCGGCGGCCTGCAATCGGTCGACGACTTCGGGCTCGTGCCCGCGGGCCACAAGGGCGGCGCGCGACCGGGGCGCGCATAGCCGGCGGAGGCCCGCAGTACTGAGGGGGTGGATCCATCTGCACCCCGCTGGGGAGCGCAGATGGATCCACCCCTCCCAGTCAGCCCTCGGCGCGCACCAACCGGCCGTCGGCGAGCGCCGCGAGGTCGACGTCGTCGATCGTCGTGACGACGAGGTCGGCGCCCTGCGCGGCGAGGGCGTCCTCGTCGTCGACGCGCGCGACGCCCAGCGCGGCGAACTCGCCGGCCTTCGCGGCCTGGATGCCCGAGACGGCGTCCTCGACGACGAACGCGTGCGCCGGGTCGATCTCCATCTCCTGCGCCGCGGTGAGGAAGATCGCCGGGTGCGGCTTGCCCTGCTCGAAGTGGCGGCCGGAGATGTCGACGTCGAACGCCGCGAGCAGCGTCAGGCCGTCCTCGATCCAGTCGTAGTCAAGGCCCTCGGCGCGAGCGAACTCGTCAAGTCGGATCTGGCGCAGGAACAGGCCGGCGTTCTTCGACGACGAAGCGGCGGCGACCTTGATGCCCGCGTCCTTGACCGCGAGCAGGAAGCGCAGCGCGTCGGGGTAGGCGGAGAACTTGCCGGCCTCGATGAGCTCGACGACCATCTCCTGCTTGAGGTCGGCGTACGCGTCGACGCGCTTCTCGGGCTCCGGCACGCCGAAGTGCTTGAGCGCGGCGAGCGCGCCCTCCATCCGCGGCTTGCCGGACAGGACCTGCTGGTAGACGAGCGGCGTGAAGGCGCCCGGCGTCCAGGTCGTCTGGTCGCGGATGTCCGCCCACTCGTTCTCCATGAGCTCGGTGAACGTGTCGCGCCACGCTGCCTCGTGCGGCGAGTCGACGAGCACCCCGTCGACGTCGAAGATGCCTCCCTGAAATCCCATCACTCGCTCCCTTGGACGATGGTCTCGCGCTGGGCGAGCTTGAAGGTGCAGCGCTCGCCGGCGCCGAGCTCGCGCACGTCGTCGCCGATGCCGACCTTGATCGGCCGGCTGAAGCCGCCGGTGATGACGACGGTCAGCTCGTCGCGGCGCAGCGTGACGCGGATCGGCGTCCCGCGGATCTGCATCGGGAACGACAGCCCGTCGAGCTGCTCGGTGAGCGTCGGCGCGAAGTACAGGATCCCGTCGCGGATCTCCGCGCCGGTGTAGGCGCCCTGGACGAGGTCGAGCGTCCCGGCCATGACGCCGAGGTGGATGCCCTCCTTCGTCGTGCCGCCCTGGACGTCGCCGACGTCGGACTCCAGCGCGACGAGGAAGCGCTCCCAGGAGTGCTCGGCGTCCAGCGGGGCGAGCACGCCCGCGTGGGCGACGTAGCTCAGCGTCGAGCCGTGTGACGTGCGCCGGTCGTAGTAGTCGATGTTGCGCTGCGTGCTCCCGGCGTCCCAGTCGTAGCCGAGGCGCTCGAACAGCCGGCGGATCTCCTCGGGCGAGAAGAGGAAGAAGAGCAGGACCGTGTCGGCCTGCTTGGCGAGCTTGTAGCGATCCGGGTCGTCGCCCTCGGCGCGCAGGATCCGGTCGAGGCGCTGGATGTTCGCGTGCTTCGCGCGGTAGGCGTCCCAGTCGAGCTCCTCGAGCTCGTCGTAGCCCTCGAACTGGCTGATGATGCCGTCGCCGTGGAAGGGGACGAACATCTTGCGGCTCATCTCGCGCCACTTGGCGATCTCGTCGTCGGTGAGGCCGATCTTCGCGCGCAGGGTGTCGCGGCGGCGCTCGGTCAGCAGGCCCAATACCGTCACGGCCTGGTCACAGATCCATGACACCATGACGTTCGTGTAGGCGTTGTTGCGCAGACCGCTCTCGTCCGCGTCCGGGTACTTCTCGTGAAACTCGTCGGGGCCCATGACGCCGTGGATCTCGTAGCGGTCGTGATCGGCGTCGTAGTGCGCGATCGAGCTCCAGAAGCGGGCGATCTCGAGCATCATCTCCGCGCCGTAGTCGCGCAGGAAGTCGAGGTCGTCGGTCGCCTGGTGGTAGTGCCAGACGTTGTAGAAGATCGCCGCGTTGACGTGGCGCTGGCGGTGGCTGAGGTCGGGGTCCCACTGACCGGACAGGGGGTTGAGGTGGACGATCTGCGTCTCCTCGGACCCGTCGCTGCCGCTCTGCCAGGGGAACATCGCGCCCGCGTAGCCGGCGGTGCGCGCCGCCGCGCGGGCCTCGCCGAGGCGCCGGTAGCGGTACATGAGCAGCTCGCGCGTGATGTCCGGCAACCGTGAGGTGAGGTAGCGAAAGACGTACAGCTCGTCCCAGAACACGTGGCCGCGGTAGGCCTCGCCGTTCAGCCCGCGGGCCGGGACGCCGGCGTCGTGGTTGGTCGTGTGCGTCGAGCAGACCTGGAGGATGTGCGAGATGTGCAGCCGCAGGAGCTTCTGCACGCGGGGGTTGTTCGGCAGGAAGATGTCGCTCGAGCGCCACAGCTCGTCCCACGCGCGGGTGTGGCGCTGCAGCGCCTCCTCGAAGTCCGGGTAGCGCGCGCAGGACTTGCCCGCGTTCGTCAGCGACTCGTTGATCGCGCGGTCGCGCGACGTGTAGAAGGCGACGAGCTTCTCGACGCGCACCGGCGCGCCCTGGCGCACGTCGAAGTGCAGGACCTGCTGGATGTAGTCCTCCATCTGGTAGAGCGTGCGGCGCACCTCTCGCGGACCTTCGCCGTCGAAGACCTTCGTGCGCGCGGCCTGCGCGACGTAGATGTTCGACTGGCGCGTCTCGACGTGCAGGGCGATGATCTCGGGGCCGAACGTCCGCGGCGAGACGGGGTCGAGGTGGCGGCCTTCGAGCTGGCGGTAGCGGGCGACGCCGCCGTTCGTGACGCGCCCGTCGAGCGCCGAGACGACCTCGACGGAGCCCGACCAGTTCAGCGCGCTCAGCGTCCACTCGATGCCGGCCTGGTGGGAGTGGGCCATGCTCGCGAAGCGCCGGCTGCGCAGCCGCGTCTCGCGCCCCGCGCGGTCGCGGAAGGTGAGCTGCCGGATGACCATCGCCGTGCCGATGTCGTACTCGTGGCGGTAGTCGAGCAGCTCGACGTTGCCGAGCCGGATCGCGTCCTCGTCCTCGATCTTGAGCTTCAGGACGAGCCAGTTGGGGAGGTTGACGAGATCCTCGTTGAGGACCGGCCGCCCGCCCATGATCGTCGTCTCGCGGTTGTAGAGGCCGTGCGCGTAGGTGCCGGGGTAGTGGGTGTCGTCGGCGTCCTCCCACTCGGCGGTCCCGCGCGTACAGAAGTAGCCGTTTCCGGTCGAGGTCAGCGCCTCGCGCAACCCCTCCTCGGCGGGTTCGAAGCTGTCATACGCAAGCGGCTGCTCGTCCACGGCGCATGACGCTAGCGCACGCCGGATTCAGGGACGTTGCGATGTCGCGCAGGGGGGCGAAATCGGCGCGCTCGGGCCTATGTCTTGGTGACGGGTCGTTGCGAATTTGCGAGGAGGGCCGGTGTACGATGAACCCGATGTCCGTAGCGCAGCGGATGACCGCCGACGAGTTCCTGTTGCTGGGCGAGGACCCCTCCGGGAGAACCTCGCAGCTGATCGCGGGTGAGGTCGTGATGAACGAGCCGACGCCGCTGCATCAGTACGTAGCGGGCGACCTCTTCGTTGCCCTGAGCGCGTGGACGCGCGCCGGGCTCTCGCGGGGCCGCGCGACGATGCCGCTCGACGTCCGCATGGACGATGACAACGTCTTCGGACCCGACATCATGTGGTACGCGGACGGCCGGGCACCGCGTCGCGACGGCGGTCGCCCGTCCCCGACCCCCGACATCGCCGTCGAGGTCCGTTCGCCGTCCACATGGCGGCGCGACCGCCAGATCAAGAAGCCGGTCTACGAGGAGCAGGGCCTGCCCGAGTTGTGGCTCGTCGACACGGTTGCGGAGTGCGTTCTCGTCGCTCGCCGCTCCGGCCCGGAGGTCGCGACGTTCGACATCGAGCTGAAGCTCGGGCGGGGCGAGAGGCTGACGTCGCCGCTGCTGCCGGGCTTCGCGCTCGCGCTCGACGAGCTCTTCGGCGACTGACGACGGCCGGCCCTTCGCAAGGGCCGGCCGTGTTCAGCAGTGGTGTCGGGGCGGGCTACTTCGCGGGCTTCGCCGGGCGGTTGGCCTCGAAGGCGGCCTTGACGCCGGCGGCCGAGAGGCCCAGCTCCTTGGCGACGGCGGCGTACATCGCGGTCTCGCGCGCCGTGTGGTCGGCCTTGTGCGCGGCCTCGATCTTGTCGAACGCGGCCTTGACGGTCGCCTCGTCGATGCTCAGCCCGGTGGCGAGCGCCGCGATGAGCTTGGACTGGTCGGGCCTCGCGGGACGCGTGCCCTTCGCGGGCCGCGAGCCGGCGGCCGGCTTGGCGGGCCGGTTGGCGTCGAGGATCGCGCGGACCTTCGCGACGTCGACGCCGAGCGCCGTCGCGAGCGCGGTCGCCATGCCGTCCGGTCCGGGCTTCGCGCCGGTCGGCTTGGCCGGCCGGGAAGCGTCGAGCGCCGCCTTGAGCTGCGCGCTCGTGACGCCGAGCGTCTTCGCGATCGCGGCAAGCTGTGCTGTCGACATCGGGCCGCCGCCGCGCTTGCCGCCTTGACGGGCGGAGCTCGACTTGGAGTCCTTCGCCGCGGTCGCGGACTGTGCGATGCCGAGACCGCCGGCGCCGAGCAGCGCGACGGTGGAGACGGCGGCGGTGATCTTGCGAACGCGGGTCATGGTGTCTCTCCTCGTGGTGTCGCCGGACCGGGTGGCCGGCGTTGAGAGCACCATCGATGAGCCGCCCGGGAGCTTGCTGGGTTGTTGCTGGGACTTCACCGGGTTCTCCGTGCGGCGAATCACACCCGGACGCGGCGTGTTCGTGCACAGTGCTCGTATGAGCCCGTCCACCACCACCTACGCCCCGGAGATCGCCGAGCGCCTGCGGCTGCTCTACGTCGAGCGGGCGCTGGCCGAGCGCGAGGGCCTCGCGGCCAACCGCGCGTACATGGACGACCTCGAGGAAGAGATCAGCGGCTGTCGCGACGCATACGTCGGCGCGGCCGTGACCGAGATCGCCTCCCTGCGCGGCGTGCTCGGCGGCCGGCTCGCGGGCTGACCCTTCGCCGCTTGACGGGGCGTGCCGCTCTAACGGGTGAGCATCCGCTCGAGCAGCACGTCGGGGTGCAGGCCCGCGAAGCGGTTGAGCATGAACTCGCTCGTGAAGAGCGCCATGAAGGTGCCGTCGCTGCGATAGAGGACGTCGGCGTGCCGGCTCTGGCGCAGGACCTCGGCGCCCGCCTTGTCGGTGCGCCGCGCGAGGTTCCAGTTCGTCGGGTCGAGGCCGACCTCGACGCCGAACTCGTGCTGCAACCGCGCGACGGCGACCTCGAACTGCAGCGGCCCGACGGCACCGAGGACCGGCGCGGGGTCGGCGCCGGGGTCGCGCCGCAGCAAGTGCACGACGCCCTCCTCGGCGAGCTGCTCGAGGCCGCGGTGAAACTGCTTGTGGCGGGTCGCGTCGCGATTTCTCACCGTGACGAAGTGCTCGGGCGCGAGCGTGGGGATCGGCGGGAACTCGACCGGATCGTCGAGGTACAGGGTGTCGCCGACGCGCAGGTCGGCGGCGTTGATGACGCCGACGACGTCGCCCGGGAAGGCCTCGTCGAGCACGACGCGGTCGTCGCCGAAGACCTCGTGGGCGTGCGCGAGCGTGAACGGCTTGCCGCTGCGCGCGTTCGTCACCTTCATCCCACGCTCGAAGCGCCCCGATGCGACGCGCAGGAACGCCACGCGGTCGCGGTGGCGCGGGTCCATGTTCGCCTGGACCTTGAAGACGAGGCCGGCGAAGGGGGCGTCGATCGGGCGCGGCACGTGCTCGACGTCGTCGCGCGCCTTCGGTGACGGCGCGAGCGTCTGGAGGGCGGCGAGCAGCAGCCCGACGCCGAAGTTCGAGACGGCCGAGCCGAAGAAGACGGGCGTCGCCTTGCCGCTCGCGAAGTCGGCTTCGTCGAGCGTCCCGCCGGCGCCGTCGAGCAGCTCGAGCTCGTCGGCGGCGGTGGCCCACGCGTCGCCCTCGCGCGCCGCGGCCTGCTCGGCGTTCATGAGCTCCTCGGGCGCGCGCTTCGCACCGCCGGCGGTGCGGGTGAAGCGGTGGAAGGTGCCCGTGTGGCGGTCGACGACGCCGCGGAAGTCGCCGGGGATGCCGACGGGCCAGGTTGCCGCGACCGGTGCGAGGCCGAGCACCGCCTCGATGTGGTCGAGCATCTCGAGCGGGTCGAGGCCGGGGCGGTCGTACTTGTTGACGAACGTGATGAGCGGGATGTTGCGCGCCTGTGCGACCTCGAACAGCCGCAGCGTCTGCGGCTCGACGCCCTTCGCCGCGTCGAGCAGCATGACCGCGCAGTCCGCGGCGGCGAGGACGCGCAGCGTGTCCTCGGAGAAGTCCTTGTGGCCGGGAGTGTCGAGGAGGTTGAAGACCGTGCCCTCGTGCTCGAAGCGCAGGACGGTGCTCGTCACGGAGATCCCGCGGCGGCGCTCGATGTCCATCCAGTCCGAGGTCGTCGCGCGGCGGGTGCGGCGACCCTGGACGGCGCCGGCCTCGTCGATCGCGTCCGAGTAGAGCAGGAGCTTCTCGGTGAGCGTCGTCTTGCCCGCGTCCGGGTGCGAGATGATCGCGAACGTCCGCCTGCGTGCGGCCTCGGTCGCCACCGTGCTCGTGGTCGTGGCGACGGTCATCTCTCGCGTCGAGGGTAGCCGTTGCGTGCCCGCCCGGATATGGTCGGGCCTTGGCGCGCTCGTGGTGCTCCGGTCGCAGACTCCCGCGCCGCGGCGTGGCGCCGCTGCTGCTCGCCGCGCTGGGACTCGCCGGCTGCGGCGGGGGCGACCCCGAGAGCGCCCGGACGCCGCAAGCCGTCGAGCGCGATCTCACCACGGCGATGACGGACACGGTCTGCGATCACGGCAGCTACGCGACCCGTCGCTTCGTGGAGCGGTCGTCGTATGGGGTCGCCGAGTACGCGGAGCTGCTCGAGGAGCTGTGCCACGACGCCCCGGGGGAGTTCGCCGCGAGGTCCGTGAGGGTCTCGGGCGTGCGCGTGTCCGGTGACCGGGCGACCGCCACCGCGGTCGCGACCGGCGGCGCCTACGCGTTCGGCAGGGTGACGTTCGCGCTGGTGCGCGACGGGGTCTGGCGAATCGACCGCGTGACCGCGCTCGACATCGACCGCGCGAAGTTCGACGCGGTCCAGCGGCGGCTCGCGAAGGTGGGCGACGAACCCCCCACGCCGGCGCAGGTCGACTGCACGGTGCGGCGGCTGTCGCGGCTGGACGACCACGAGCTCGAGCGGGCGATCATCGCGTCCGATCCGACGCTCGTGACGGACCCGACGCTCGTCTGCGTGTTGCGCCCGGAGCTGCGCCGGCAGGGGCTCTCGGTGTCGAGGACGAGCTGCATCGTTCGCCAGCTCCGATCGAACAGAGGGCTGATCGGGATCCTGCTGCGCGAGGACGAGGAGGAGACCGAGGACCTGTTCATCGAGGCCGCGGTGGCGTGCGCGCAGAGCTCCGTCTAGCCGGGTTCGGTGTGGTAGGCGACGAGCCCGGGTAGGGACCCCGCAATGGGCGGGGCTCTGCATCCGGGGGTGACGCGTGCCGGCGCGAGCTTCGAGCTCGACCGGCTCGAGATCATCGATGGCCGGCTGGTCGTCCGCGGCTGGTGGTTCGGCGTGCGCGGCATGCGCTTCGTGCGGCCAGCGCTCATCGTCGACGACCGCCAGATCCTTGCGACGCTCGAGCACAAGCCGTGGATGACGGCGGCGGACGGCACCTGGATCGCGTCCTTTCCCTGGAAGAAGGGGCTCGACGTCGGCGGGGTCACGCTCTCGGTGGCGCCGAGCGTCGAGGTTCCGCTGGATCGCGAACTGGACCCGCCGGCCCCGGTGCTTCGGAAGGTCGGGATCGTGCCGGCAGCGCTACCGCCGGTGACCGTCGTCGAGGAGACCCGGGAGCCCCTGCGCTACGAGCTCGCGGGCATCGAGCGCGAGCTCGACGCGATGCACGCCGACCTGCGCGAGGCGCGGGCGAAGGCGGCCGAGCGCGAGGAGCGCTGCCGCGAGCTCGAGCAGGTCGTCGTGCGCGAGCGGCGTGCCGCTGACGAGGCGCAGGGTTCCGACGACGAGCTCGTTCGCGCGCATGCGATGGCCGTCCTGGACCGCGATCGCGCGCTCGCGCAGCACGCGGAGGCCGTCGACGACCGTGAGGCCGCGGTCCGTGCGCGCAAGCGGATGGAAGGCCAGCGCGACGAGGCCGTCACCGCGCGCTCGGAGGCCGACGCCCGCCGCGACGAGGCGCTCGCCGAGCGCGACGAGGTGCGCCGCCAGCGTGACGAACTGCTGCTCGCGCACCAGGCGCTGCAGGCGCAGCTCAAGGGATCGCTGGCGGACGCCGCTCGCACCGACATCCTGCCGGCGCGCACCGACATCCTGCCGGCGACGCGGCCCGATCGCGGCGACGCGACGTCGCCGTCCCCCGGCCTGACGTCGTCGCCCGCTGACCCGAGTCCGGCGCCCGCCGAGGACGCCGGTCGGCGCGCCCTGGTCCGCGAGCGCCGCGCGCGGCGTAGCGCGGCAGCCGCCGCGGCTGTGCCACGGCCGTTGCCCGAGGATGCCGACGCCGATCTCGATGCACCGCTGGGCGTTCGCACGATCCCCGCCGCGCGCGCCGTGGCCGGCAGCCTGCATCGCTCCCAGCGCGAGCGCGGCGCCGGCGTGACGCCCTATGACATGTGGGCGATCCGGATCCTCGGGTCCGTCGCGGCGCTGGCGTTCATCTCGCTGCTCGTGATGATCCTCAAGACGTTCTTCGTCTTCTAGGACGCCGTCGCGAAGGCGACGGCCGTCAGGCAGACCGCGACCTCGACGAGCGCGACCGCGGCGCCGAGCGTGTCGCCGGTGCGACCGCCGAGTGCGGCGCGGGCCGCGACGCTCGTGCCGAGCGCGACGACGGTCGCGGCCGTCACCGCTGCGAGGCCCTCGACCGGGCCGAGGAGGAGGATGGCGACGGCGATCGTCGCGAGGCCGGCGAAGGCGACCGCCGCGACCGGCGGAGTGAAGGCCGCGCCGAGCCCGTCGGGCCGCGCGTGGGGCGTGGCGACGGCGTGCAGGAGCGCGGCGGACCGTCCCGCGACGGCCGCGACGACGAGCGTCCTGAGCGCTTCGCCGTCGTCGAGGCTCGTCAGCGCGGCGGTCAGCAGCAGCGCCCAGCCGACGAGGGCGAGCGTGCCGAAGACGCCGGTGGCCGGGTCGCGCATGACGGCGAGCCGGCGGTCGCGGTCGCCGCGGATGCCGAGGCCGTCGGCGCAGTCGGCGAGGCCGTCCTGGTGCAGCGCTCCGGTCACGACGACGATCACGGTCAGCGCCAGGACGGAGGCGATCGCCGGGCCGAGGAGCGGCTCGGCGCCGTAGCGCGTCGCGCCCGCGAGCCCGCCGACGAGCGCGCCGACGAGGGGGAACCACGGCGCGGCGGCGCGGAGGTCCGCGACGTCGGCCCGCGGTCGGGCGGGCAGGATCGTGAGGAACGCGACGGCGAGGGCGGCCCCGTCGAGCGCGCGCCGGAGGGGCGCCGCGGTCGCGGGCTTCGCCGCCCGCACCGACCGAGGGCCGCTCACGGGCCGGCGCTCACGGGCTCGCCGGGCCGGCGAGGGCGCGGTCGACGCGGCTTGGTGGCGCCGTGACGCTCACGGGTTCGTCCGCCGGCGGGCGCGTTCGATGGGCTACGTCGTGGCGTGACGCTCACGGGCTCGCCGGGCCGGCGGGCGCGCGGTCGACGCGGGCTTCGGCGAACGTCGCCATCTCGCGGTGAAGCGCGCCCGCGGCCTCGATGATCGGCAGCGCGAGCAGGGCGCCCGACGCCTCACCGAGGCGCAGCCTGAGGTCGAGCAGCGGCTCGAGCCCGAGCTCGGCGAGGACGAGCGCGTGGCCCGGCTCGCTCGAGCGGTGCGCGGCGATGAGGTGTTCGCTCGCCGCTGGCTGCAGGCCGATCGCGGCGAGTGCCGCGGCGCCGGCGGCGTAGCCGTCGAGGACGACCGGCAGCCGCAGCGCGACCGCTTCCGTGATCGCGCCGGCCAGCGCGGCGAGTTCGAGCCCGCCGACGGCGAGCAGCGCGGCGCGCGCCGGGAGCGGTGCGCCGTGGCGCTCGATCGCGGCGGCCACGACGGCGCGCTTGCGCTCGACCCCGGCGGCGTCCAGGCCGGTGCCGCGCCCGACGGTGACCTGCGGCGCCGCGCCGGTCAGCGCGCAGGTGAGCGCGGCGGTCGTCGCGGTGTTGCCGATCCCG
Organism: uncultured Actinomycetes bacterium; assembly: GCA_963806515.1. Lineage (GTDB taxonomy): Bacteria > Actinomycetota > Thermoleophilia > Solirubrobacterales > Solirubrobacteraceae > CADCVQ01. Next base: position 74,412 of record CAWDYO010000010.1, read on the forward strand.
ATCTCGCCGAGCACGAGGCAGTCGACGCCTCGGTCCGCGAGCTGCACGGCGACGGTGGCTCCCGCCGCGAGCGCGCTGTCGAGCTGCTCGGGGGTGAGCGCCGGGCCGGCGAGCATGTCCGCGCTGCCGGCTGCGACCTTCGCGTCCTGCACGCCCGGCGGGGTCGGTCCGCACAGCCCGACGTCGGCGACGAGCAGCGCGTGCCCGCCGCGCCGCGCGAGCACGCCGATCGCCGTCTCGCCGCGCGCGGCGGCGGCCGTGACCTGGGCGGAGACGTCGGCGTCGAACAGGCTCGTGCCGTGGACGACGTGGCCGTGGTCGGCGGCGCAGACGAGCACCCCGGCGCGGATCGACCCCGGCGGAGGTGCCCCGGTGATCGACGCCCAGCGCTCGATGAGCGCTTCGAGCGCGCCGAGGCTGCCGGCCGGCTTGACGAGCGCGTCGAGGCGGTCACGCGCCGCGATCGCCGCCGCGCGGTCGGGGTCGCCGGCCGCGCGATCGGGAGCGCCCGCCGTGCGGGTCGGGCCGGCTGCCGCCGCGCGGGCGCCGCGCGCGTGCTCCGCGGCGCGGCCGCCCGGCCGGCGCGCGCGCCTGGCCTCCGGACCCGGCGTGCGGCGCTCGTCCTCGGCGGTCTCGGCGGGCGCGCGCGGGGCGCGCTCGTCTTCGCGCCCGGCGGTCCCGGCGGGCGCGCGCGCGGCGGGCTCGTCCTCGCGCCAGCGGCCCTCCATGACGACCTCGTCGAGCGCCATCCGCGACGACCAGCCCGCGGCCTCGAGCCCGGGCCGTTGCGGGCGCTCGTCGGGCCAGCCGAGGCAGAGGTACGCGATCGGGTCGACGCGCGCGGGGATCCCGAGGAGGTCGCGCAGGTCGTCGGGCCGGTAGTAGCTCACCCAGCCGACGCCGAGTCCCTCCGCCCGCGCCGCGAGCCAGAGGTTCTCGATCGCGCACGCCGTGCTGTAGACGTCGGTCTCGGGGATCGTGCCGCGGCCGAGGACCTCGGTCTCGGGGTCGCCGTGGTCGCAGCAGACGCAGATGCCGAGGGGCGCCTCGACGACCCCCTCGATCTTCTGGTCGAGGAACTGGCGCGCGCGGGCGTCGAAGCGATCGGCCTGGCGGATGCGCTCGCGCTGCGCGAGGCGGCGGACCTCGACGCGCGTGCTCATCTCGGTCACGACGATGAGCCGCCACGGCTGCATCAGCCCGACGGACGGCGCGCGGTGCGCGGCCTCGAGGACGCGGCGCAGGACATCGGGCGCGACGTCGTCGGGGCGAAAGCGCCGGATGTCGCGACGGTCGGCGATGACGCGGTGCACGGCGGCGCGCGCGTCGTCGGCGTAGCGCCAGCCTCGCGGATCGGCCGCCCGCTCGGCGGCACGGGAGGCGTCGAACCCCGGCGGGGTCGGCGGTCGGACGAGGTGGTCGGATGCTGACACGGCCGCAAGCCTAGACAGGGCGCTACGATGGCCGCGTCAAGCGTGGCGGTGCGAGGAACCCGGTGTGAATCCGGGACGGTCGCGCCACTGTGACCGGAAGCAGACCTGCTTCCGGGAGTCAGGAACTCGTCCGCCGCGAGCCCTTCCAAGTTCGGGACGCCAGATCCCGTGGAGGTATCGAGATGGTCGCGGAGGTCGCAGCAGGTCGGATCCCCCAGCGGGATCGCACCGTCCCGTGAGGCGCTTGCTCCTCGTGCGCCACGCCGCAACCGCCGCGACGCGCGGCGCCGCATTCCCGGCCGACGAGCCGCTCGACGAGCGCGGCGCGGCCGACGCGGCGAGGCTCGCCGATCGCTTGCCGTCCCTGGCTCGCGCGCCGCTCGACGAGCGCGGCGCGGCCGACGCGGCGACGCTCGCCGATCGCTTGCCGTCCCTGGCTCGCGCGCCGCTCGACGAGCGCGGCGCGGCCGACGCGGCGACGCTCGCCGATCGCTTGCCATCCCCGGCCGACGAGCCGCTCGACGAGCGCGGCGCGGCCGACGCGGCGACGCTCGCCGATCGCTTGCCGTCCCCGGCTCGCGCGCCGCTCGGCCCGCGCGATGCTGCCGGCGCCGCGCCGCGCGACGGCAGCCCAGCGCGCTTCAAGCTCCTCTGCAGCCCGGCCCTTCGCTGCGTGCAGACCGCGGCCGCGGCCGGGTTCGGCGCGCCGCGGCTCGAGCCGTCGCTCGCGGAGTGCGACTTCGGCTCGTGGGCGGGTCGGTCGCTCGCCGAGATCGACGAGGCGGACGCGGGCGCGTGGATGACCGATCCCGCGGCGAGCCCGCACGGCGGCGAGTCGCTGCGCGCGTTCGCGGCGCGGATCGGCGGCTGGCTCGACGATCAGTCTCGGCTGGACGGGCGCGCGGTCGCGATCACGCACGGCGGCGTCGTCAAGGCCGCGGTCGTGTACGCGCTCGGCGCGCCGCTCGAGGCCTTCTGGCGGATCGACGTCAGCCCACTCTCGATCACCGAGCTGCACGCCCACGACGACCGCTGGACCGTGACCCGCGTGAACTCCATGTCGGATTCACCCCGCTATGCGGGGTCAAAACGCCATTCGCTGGTCCGCGCGGGTGACGCGGATCCAGCGCCGCGCGGCACGGCGGGAGCGCGGACGTGAGCGGCGCGGCCCTCGTCGGCGGCTACGCGGCCGACGTGCTCTTCGGCGACCCGCGCCGCTGGCATCCGGTCGCGGGGTTCGGGAACGTCGCGCTCGCGGTCGAGCGCGCGTCGTACCGGCCGACGCGGGTGCGCGGTGCGCTGCACGCGGCCGGGCTGGTGCTGGCCGCCGGCGCGGTCGGCGAGCTGCTGGCGCGCGCGGCCGCACGTGGCGGCGCCGGGCGGGGCGCCGCGCTCGCGGCCGTGACCTGGGCGGCGCTCGGCGGGCGCTCGCTCGCCGGCGAGGCGCGCCGGCTCGCGACGTGCATCGAGCTCGGCGACCTCGACGGCGCGCGCGCGGTGCTGCCATCGCTGTGCGGCCGCGACCCCGCCCGCCTCGACGAGGCGCAGCTCTGCCGCGCCGCCGTCGAGTCCGTCGCCGAGAACACGAGCGACGCCGTCGTCGGGGCACTCGTCTGGGGCGCGATCGGCGGGCCGGCGGGCGTCGCCGCGTACCGGGCGGCCAACACGCTCGACGCGATGGTCGGGCACCGCAGCGAGCGCTACGCCGACTTCGGCTGGGCGGCCGCGCGGCTCGACGACGCGATGAACTGGCCCGCCGCTCGCCTGACGGCCGCGCTGACGGTGCTCTGCGCCCCAGTCGTCGGAGGCTCGGCGCGCGCCGCCGCCCGAATCGCGCTCGCCGACGGCGCGAAGCACCCCAGCCCGAACGCCGGCCGGGCCGAAGCCGCGTTCGCCGGGGCGCTCGGCGTGCGGCTCGGCGGGCCGCTGAAGTACGGCGGGGTCGCGGAGCTGCGCCCCACGCTCGGCGCGGGACGCCCGCCCGGCAGCCTCGACGTCCACCGCGCCGCGCGGCTCTCCTGGGCCGTCGGTGCGTCGGCGGCCGGCCTGTGCGCGGCCGCCCGCGCCGCGCGCACGCGCCGGGCATGTGGGCGCGTCGGCGGCCGGCCTGTGCGCGGCCGCCGGCGCCGCGGGCGGGCGCTGGTCCACCTGGGCGCGCCCGACCGGCCGGAGGGCCGCGCGGTGAACGGCGCGATCCTCGTCTGCGGAACGCATTCGGATGCCGGCAAGTCCGTCGTCACGGCCGGCGTCTGCCGCTGGCTGCACCGCCAGGGCGTCAGCGTCGCGCCGTTCAAGGCGCAGAACATGGCGCTGAACTCGGTCGTGGCGCGCGACGGCTCGGAGATCGGGCGCGCGCAGGCCGTCCAGGCGGCGGCCGCCGGGATCGAGCCCGAGGCCGCGATGAACCCGATCCTCATCAAGCCGTCGGGCGAGCGCCACAGCCAGGTCATCGTGATGGGCAAGCCCTATGCGGACGCGAACGCGCGCTCTTACCAGGCCTTGAAGAACGAGCTGCGGCCGGTCGTCGCGCGCGCGCTCGCCGACCTGCGCGCGCGCTTCGACGTCGTCGTCTGCGAGGGCGCCGGCAGCCCCGCCGAGATCAACCTCCGCCACGCCGACCTGACGAACATGGGCCTCGCCCGCGACGCCGGCCTGCCGGTCCTCCTCGTGGGCGACATCGACCGCGGCGGTGTGTTCGCCTCGCTGTTCGGCACGCTCGCGCTGCTCGACGCCGCGGACCAGGCGCACGTCGCCGGCTTCGTCATCAACAAGTTTCGTGGCGACGCGTCGATCCTCGCGCCCGGCCTGGAGCAGATCGCCGGCCTCACCGGCCGGCCGGTGCTCGGGGTCCTACCGCACGTCGAGGACCTCTGGATGGACGTCGAGGACTCGCTCGCGCTCGAGGCTCCGCGCCCCGAGGCGGCCGGGGACGCCGAGACGCTCGACGTCGTCGTGCTCCGGCTGCGCTGGATGAGCAACTTCACCGACCTCGATGCGCTCGAGGCCGAGCCCGCGGTGCGGGTGCGGTTCTCGCGCTCGGTGGCCGACATCGAGCGCGCCGACCTGCTCGTCGTGCCCGGCACGAAGGCGACCGTCGAGGACCTCGCCCGCCTGCGCGGCGCCGGCCTGGATCGCGCGATCGTCGCCCGCGCCGCCGCCGGCGCGCCGATCCTCGGCATCTGCGGCGGCTATCAGTTGCTCGGCCAGCGCATCGCCGACGAGGTCGAGTCCGGGCAGGGCGAGGTCGCGGGGCTCGGCGTGCTGCCGGTCGTCACGACGTTCGAGCGCGACAAGGTTCTGCGCCGGCGCGCGGGCCGCTGCGCCTGGCTCGACACGGAGGTCGGTGGCTACGAGATCCGCCACGGCCGGGTGACCCGCCGCGGGGGCGACGAGCTCCTCACCGCCGACGACGGCGAGCCGGACGGCTGCCGGGTCGGGCATGCGGTCGGCACGTCCTGGCACGGCGCGCTCGAACACGACGCCTTCCGGCGTGCGCTGCTGCGGTGGGTCGCCGCCGCGCGCGGCCGGCGCTTCGAGCCGGGCAGCGGGTCGTTCGCCGCCGCGCGCGAGCGCCGGCTCGACGTCCTCGGCGACCTCGTGGCCGACCACGTCGACACCGCCCGCCTCGCCGACCTCATCGAGGCCGGCGTCCCCGCCGGCCTTCCCACCGTCCAGACGGAGGTGCGCCCGTGCTGCGCTTCGTGACGACCGCCGACACCGAGATCCTCGCGACCGCCGCCGCGGTGGCGGCACTGCCCGACGACTTCCCGGAGGTGCGCTGCGCGAACCCCGGTGGTCGCACCGACGACGCCCTGGTCGACGAGATCCTCGAAGGCGGCGCGCGGGTCGTGCTCTGCCGGATCCTCGGGGGCCGGCGCGGCTGGCCCGGCTTCGACGCCCTGCGCGAGCGCTGCCGGGTCGAGGGCGTCGCGCTGCTGGCCCTCGGTGGCGAGGCGGCGCCGGACGCCGAGATGACCGGCCTGTCGCTCGCGCCGGCGGGTGCGGTCGCGCAGGCCGGCGAGTACCTGCGCCACGGCGACGTCGACAACGTCGAGCAGCTCTTGCGCTTCCTCGCCGACACGTTCCTGCTCGAGGGGTTCGGCTTCGAGGCCCCGCGCGAGGTCGCCGACCTCGGCGTGTACGTCCCCGGGGTCGGCGACGTCCCGATCGAGCAGGCGCTGTCGCTCCACGACCCGCAGCGCCCCACCGTCGGCATCTGCTTCTACCGCTCGCACCGCCTGACCGGTAACACCGCGTTCGTCGACGCGCTGTGCTCGGCGCTGGAGGACGCCGGTGCGAACGCGCTCGCGGTGTGGTCGTACACGCTGCGCCGTGACGCCGACGGCCACGTCCCGGCGCTCGCGCTGCTCGACGGCATCGTCGACGCGCTCGTGACGACGATGCTCGCGACGGGCGGCAGCGGTGCCGCCGACAACGCCGCCGCGTCCGGGGAGGGCGTCGGCGAGCAGTGGCAGGAGTGGGATGCGGCGGCGCTCGGGGCGCTCGGCGTGCCGGTGTTCCAGGCCGTCTGCGCGACGGGCTCGCGCGCGGCGTGGCTCGAGTCCGACTCGGGCCTGACGCCGCTCGACGCGGCCACCCAGGTCGCGATCCCCGAGTTCGACGGGCGCATCCTCGGCGGCGTCATCTCCTTCAAGGAACGCGACGACGCCGGCGCATTCGCGGGCTACGTGCCCGACCTCGAGCGCTGCGCGCGGGTCGCGCGGCTGGCGGTCCGCAGTGCGCGGCTGCGCTCGCTGCCGCCTGCGCAACGCCGGGTCGCGCTGCTGCTGACGAGCTTCCCGACGAAGCACGCGAAGGTCGGGATGGCCGTCGGCCTCGACACGCCCGCGAGCGCACTGCGGCTGCTCGACGCGCTGCACGCCGACGGGATGCTCGTCGATCGGCCCTACGCCCACGGCGACGAGCTCATGCACGCGCTGATCGCGTCCGGCGGCCATGACCCCGAGTTCCTCACCGACGACCAGCTGTCGGCGTCGACGCTTCGGCTCCCGGTCGCCTCGTATCTCGCGTGGTACGCGACGCTCCCGCTGTCGATGCGCGAGGCGATCGAAGCGCGCTGGGGCCCGCCGCCCGGCGACCGCTACCTCGACGGCGAGGACTTCGTGATCGCGGGGATCGAGCTCGGCAACGTCGTCGTCGCGATCCAGCCGCCGCGCGGCTACGGCGAGGACCCGGTCGGCATCTACCACGACCCCGAGCTCCCGCCGACCCACCACTACCTCGCCTGCTACCGCTGGATCGACGCGACCTGGGGCGCCGACGCGATCGTCCACCTCGGCAAGCACGGGACGCTCGAGTGGCTGCCGGGCAAGATGCTCGCGCTGAGCGCCGAGTGCGCGCCGGACGCGGCTTTGGGCGACGTGCCGCTCGTCTACCCCTTCGTCGTCAACGACCCCGGCGAGGGCGTCCAGGCCAAGCGCCGCGCGCACGCGGTCATCGTCGACCACCTCGTCCCGCCGATGATGCGCGCCGACACCTACGACGAGATCGCCGAGCTCGAGGCGATGCTCGACGAGTACGCGCGCCTCGAGATCCTCGACCCGCCGAAGCTGCCGGCGCTCGCGGCCCGGATCTGGACGGGCATCGAGAAGGCAAACCTCCAGACCGACCTCGGCGTCTCGGAGCGCCCCGACGACCTCGGCGCGCTCGTCGAGCACATCGACGGCTACCTCTGCGAGGTCAAGGACATCCAGATCAAGGACGGCCTGCACGTGCTCGGCGTGGCGCCTTGCGGACGATCAGCTCCGCGGCCTGACCGCGGCGATGCTGCGGCTGGGCTCCGGCGACGTGCCGGGGTTGCGGCGCGCGGTCGGCGCGGCGTTCGGGCTCGACGAACCGGCGCTTGTCGCCGCGCCCGGCGCCCCCGCGCCCCGCGGCGCCCGCCCCGCCACCTCCGCGCCGGAGGCGGCGCCCGGCGCCCCCGCGCCCCGCGGCGCCCGCCCCGCCACCTCCGCGCCGGAGGCGGCGCCCGGCGCCCCAGCGCCCCGCGGCGCGCGTCCCGCCACCTCCGCGCCGGGGGGGTCTGGCGCAAGACGACGACATAGCGGACGTTTCGCGCCACACCCCCCGGCGGCCGAGGGCGTCGAGTGGCTGATCGAGCGCTTCCGCGGGCCGAGCGCGACCGCGGGCGACCTCGTCGACCGCCTCGAAGCCGCCCAGATGGCGCTGCTCGACGCGCTCGCGGCGCGCGATTGGGCCGGCCCGGCGGCGGGCGAGGTGTGTGAAGCCGTGCTCGGCCGGCCCGACCCCGGCGTCGAGCGCGTCCTGCGCTTCGCAGCGAACGAGGTCGTGCCGCGGATCCGGCAGACCCCCGACGAGCTCGACCACATCGTCGATGCGCTCAACGGGCGCCACGTGCCGGCGGGGCCCTCCGGCGCGCCGACCCGCGGGCGCCTCGACGTGCTGCCGACCGGGCGCAACTTCTACTCCGTCGACCCGCGTGCGCTGCCGTCCGAGCTCTCCTACGAGGTCGGCTGCAAGCTCGCCGACGCGCTGCTCGAGCGCCACGAACGCGACACCGGCGAGCTGCCGAAGATGGTCGGCCTCGTCGCGTGGGGTACGGCGGCGATGCGCACCCAGGGCGACGACGTCGCGGAGATCCTCGCGCTGCTCGGCGTCCGGCCGACGTGGCATCCCGAGTCGCGCAGGGTCACGGGCATCGAGGTCGTGCCGTTGCACGAGCTCGGCCGCCCGCGGATCGACGTCACCGTCCGCATCTCGGGCTTCTTCCGCGACGCGTTTCCGCACCTCGTCGCACTGCTCGACGACGCGGTCGGGCGAGTGGCCGCCCTCGACGAGCCCGACGCCGTGAACTTCGTCGCGGCGCACGCGCGCGCCGACGCCGAGCGGCTCGCGGCGCAGCTCGGTGCCGCCCCGGCGTGGCGCCGGGCGACGACGCGCATCTTCGGCTCGAAGCCCGGCACGTACGGCGCGGGCCTGTTGCAGCTCCTCGACGCGCGCGACTGGCGCGACGACGGCGATCTCGCCGCCGTCTACGAGGCGTGGGGCGGCTACGCGTACGGCCGCGGCCTCGACGGCGCGGCGGCCGCCGATCCGATGCGCGACTGCTACGCGCGGATCGACGTGGCCGTCAAGAACGTCGACTCGCGCGAGCACGACATCCTCGACTCGGACGACTACTACCAGTTCCACGGCGGCATGATCGCGACGGTCCGGGCGCTCACCGGGCAGGATCCCGCGGCGTACCTGGGCGACAGCTCGGACCCCTCGCGCGTGGTCAACCGGACGCTCGCGGAGGAGACGCGGCGGGTCTTCCGCGCCCGCGTCGCCAACCCGCGCTGGATCGCGTCGATGATCCGCCACGGCTACAAGGGCGCGGCCGAGCTGTCGGCGACCGTCGACTACCTGTTCGGCTACGACGCGACGGCCGGCGTCGCCGAGGACTGGATGTACGAGCAGGTCGCCGCGAAGTACCTCCTCGACGAGGACGTCGCGGCGTTCATGGCGAAGTCGAACCCGTGGGCGGCGCGGGCCGTCGCCGAGCGGCTGCTCGAGGCGGCCGACCGCGGCATGTGGGCCGAGCCGTCTGACGCGACGCTCGACTCCATTCGAGAGCGCTACCTCTCGCTCGAAGGCGAGCTCGAGGAGGCGCAGGCGTGACCCGCTCCCGCTCCGCGGCGAGCTCGCGCTCCGGACCCCGATCTGCGGCGAGCGTGCGCTCAGGATCCCGCGCCGCGGCGAGCTCGCGCTCAGGACCCCGCGCCGCGGCGAGCGCGCGCTCCGGATCCCGCTCCGTGGCGAGCGCGCGCCGCGGACCCCGCTCCGCGCGCCGCGGCCGAAGGAGGGAGTCGGCGTGAACGCGTACCCCCTCAGCGCGATCGTCGGGCAGGAGGCGCTCGTCGAAGCGCTGCTCGTCAACGCCGTCGCGCCGGAGGTCGGGGGCGTGCTCGTGCGCGGCGAGCGCGGGACGGCGAAGTCGACCGCCGTGCGCGCCCTCGCGCCGCTGCTGCCGCCGGTGCACGCGGCCGTCGGCGAGACCTTCGCGTTCGCTCCCGGCGAGCGCGCGCCCGGCGGTGAGGTCGCGCCCGGCGCGCCGACCGCCCCGCGCCCAGCGCCGCTCGTCGAGCTGCCGCTCGGCACGACGCTCGACCGGCTCGTCGGCTCGCTCGACCTCGGCCGCGCGCTGGCCGGCGAGCAGGCCTTCGAAGCCGGGCTGCTGGCCCGCGCGCACCGCGGGATCCTCTACGTCGACGAGGTCAACCTCCTGCCCGACCACCTCGTCGACGCGCTGCTCGACGCGGCCGCGACGGGGTTCGCGCGAGTCGAGCGCGAGGCGGTCTCGGCGGTGCACGCCGCACGCTTCCTGCTCGTCGGGACGATGAACGCCGAGGAGGGCGAGCTGCGCCCGCAGCTGCTCGACCGCTTCGGTTTGGGCGTCGAGGTCGTTGCGCCGAAGGATCCCGGGGTGCGTGCCGAGATCGTGCGGCGGCGATTGGCCTTCGAACGCGATCCGGCGGCGTTCGGCGCGGGCGTGGGAGGAGCCCGAGGTCGCGCTGGCCGCGAGGATCGCGACGGCGCGCGCGCGGCTGGACGCCGTGCGCCTGCCCGAGCGCGAGCTGCTGCGGATCACGGGCGCGTGCGCGGCGCTCGGGGTCGACGGCGTCCGCGGCGACATCGTCACAGCGCAGGCGGCGCGGGCGCTCGCCGCGCTCGACGGCGCGGACGAGGTCGGCGAGGAACACGTGCGGCGGGCCGCGGCGCTGGCGCTCGCCCACCGCCGTCGGCGCGATCCGCTCGACGGCCGGATGCCCGACGCCGAGGACCTCGAACGCGCGCTCGACGAGGCGGGCTCTCCGCCCGACGACCACCCGCCACCGCCGCCGCGGCGGAGGCGGCTCTCCCGGCAGGCGGTGTCCAACGGCGCGCCTCGCGCCGGCGCGTCAGAACCGGTGGGCGGGCGCGCGGATGCGCAGCCATCGGCGGACCGCGAGGACGCGCCCTGGCCACGCGCGACCCGGCCGCCGGACGGCGGTGGCGACGCGCCCGCCCCCGGCATGCTCGCGCGCGAGCGCCGCGACGCGCCGGCGCCCGCACACCTTCCGACGGACGTCCTCGCGCTCGCCGGGACCGGCGAGGGACCTGCCGGCCGGCGCGCGCGAACCCGCGGCCCGGGCGCCGGCGCGATCGACAGCCGTCCGGCGCGCCCAGGATCGACCGACATCGCGATCGTCGCCAGCCTGCGAGCGAGCCTGCTCGAAGGCGGCGCCGCCGGCGCGGGTCTGGCGCGCGAGGCCGCGGCTGCGCCGGCTGCGGCACGGGCGCTCGAGCGAGCCGCAGCGCCGGGCGCGGGCGGCTTGGTGCTGCGCGAGCACGTCCTCTCCGGGCGCGAGGCGACGTTCGTCTGCCTCGTCGTGGATGCCAGCGGCTCGATGGGCGCTCGCCGCCGCCTGGCGCGCGTGAAGGGGGCGCTCGTCGAGCTCCTGCGCGACGCGTACGCGCGCCGCGACCGCGTCGCCGTCATCGCCTTCCGCGACAGCGCCGCGCGGGTGCTCGTCGCTCCGGGCGCGCCGCTCGCCGCGGCCGCAGCCGCGCTGCGCGAGCTGCCGACGGGAGGGCGAACGCCGCTCGCCGCCGGCCTCGACGCCGCCGAGCAGCCTCATCCGCCGCGAGGCGCTGCGCGAGCCGGGCCAGCGCGCGATCGCCGTCGTGCTGACGGACGGCCGCGTCGGCCGACCCGGGCGGCGCGATTCCCCGCGCCGCCGCCCGGCTCGGCCGCGCGGCCGCCGCAGTGCACGTCGTCGACACCGAGGACGGGCCGGTGCGGCTCGGCCTCGCGGTCGCGCTCGCGCGCGCCGCCGGCGGCCAGGTCCACGAGCTCGCCACCCCGAGGAGGGCCGCATGACCCCGGACACGCCCCTCGCCCGTCACGGTGCCGCCGACGTCGACGTCCCGCACCGCCCCGGCGACCGGGGCAGCGCCGAGCCCAAACGCCGCAAGCCGCGCGACAAGCCGCTCGTCGCGGTCATCACCGGGCACGGCAAGGGCAAGAGCACGTCCGCGTTCGGGATGCTCCTGCGCTCGTGGGCGCGCGGCTACCGCTGCGGCGTCTTTCAGTTCGTGAAGTCCGGCAAGTGGAAGGTCGGCGAGGCGAAGGCCGCTGCCGCGCTCGGCGGGATCGACTGGGAGAAGATGGGCGACGGCTGGTCGTGGCTGTCGAAGGACCTCGACGAGTCCGCCGACCTGGCGCGCGAGGGCTGGGCGGAGGTCAAGCGCGCGATCGCGTCCGAGCGCTACGAGTTCCTGCTGCTCGACGAGATCACGTACCCGATCAAGTGGGGGTGGATCGAGGTCGAGGACGTCGTCCAGACGCTCCGCGACCGGCCGGGCTTTCAGCACGTCGTCATCACCGGCCGCGATGCCGCGCCCGAGCTGCTCGAGCTCGCCGACCTCGTCTCGGAGGTCGTGAAGGTCAAGCACCCGATGGACGAGGGGATCCGCGCTCAGCAGGGGATCGAGTGGTAGCGGTTCTCGTCATCCTCGACGGCGCGAGCGAGCCGGTGCGCCACGGCGACCCGACCAGCCTCGAGCTCGCGCGCACGCCCGCCCTCGACCGGCTCGCTCGCGCGGGTGAGCTCAGCCGGCGGCGGACGATCGCGCCCGGGCTGCCGGCGGGATCGGAGGCCGCGATCCCCGGCGCTGCTCGGCTGGTCGCCGACGGCGCCCGTCGACCGGGGTGCGCTCGAAGCTGCGGCCTACGGCATCGAGGTGCCGGAGGGCGAGCGCGCCTGGAGGATCGACGTGGGGAGGCCGTCGGCTGCGTCCGTGACGCGCGCCGCGCGCGGCGGTGCGCGGGCTGGCGGGGCGGTGGTGCGCGGCGGTGCGCGGGCTGGCGGGGCGGCGGCGCGCGGCGGTGCGCGGGCTGGCGGGGCGGTGGTGCGCGGCGGTGCGCGGGCTGGCGGGGCGGCGGCGCGCGGCGGTGCGCGGGCTGGCGGGGCGGCGGTGCGCGTCGGTGCGCGGGCTGACACGCCGCGGCGCTGCGAGCCGCCGCGCCCCACCACGCGGTCCACCTTCTCGCCGGGCACCGGCTCCTGCTGTGGGTCCGGCGCCGCTGCCCGATGCCGTGCTCCAGGCCAGGCTTCGGGTCTGGCCCGACGGCGTCGTCCCGCCGCGGATCCTCGGTCCCGAGACCGTGCTCGTCGCTGCGCGGGGCGCCGCGATCGGGGCCGCGCGGCTCATGGGCGCGGACACGATCGTTCCCGCCGGCGCGACCGGCCTGCCGGGCAGCGACCTCGACGCGAAGGCGCGCGCCGCGCTCGGTGCGATCGCGAGCGGCGGCTTCGCGCGCGTGGTCGTGCACGTCGGCGGACCCGACGAGGCCGCCCACCAGCTCGACCACGCCGCGAAGGTCGCGTCGATCGAGGCCGCCGACCGCGCGCTCGTCGGGCCGCTCGCGGGGGCCGTCGCACGCGCCGGCGGCACCCTGACGGTCTGCCCCGACCACGGCTGCGACCCCGCGACCGGCGAGCACGACGCCGCGCCCGTCCCGTGCGTGACGTGGTCCGCTGCCGATGCCACGCTGCGCCGCGAGCTTCACCGCGTCCTCGGGCCCCGCGCACCGCTGCGGCGCCTCACCGAGCGTGCCGTCGCGCACCTGCCGCAGACGGTTCTCGGCACGCCGGAGCCGGCACTCGCATGATCCCGCGCCTCGTCATCGCCGGCACGAGCTCCGGCGCGGGCAAGACGACCGTCGCATGCGGGCTCATCGCTGCGCTGCGCGCTCGCGGGCCTACGCGTCCAGGGGTTCAAGGTCGGCCCGGACTACATCGATCCGAGCTACCACGCGCTGGCCTCCGGCCGCCCGGGTCGCAACCTCGACGCCTTCCTCAGCGGCCCCGATCTCGTCGCGCCGCTGTTTCGTCACGGCGCCCAGGGCGCCGACATCGCGGTCGTGGAAGGCGTCATGGGCCTCTTCGACGGCGCCTCCGGCCGCGGCGAGCTGGCCTCGACCGCGCACGTCGCGAAGCTCCTGCGAGCGCCGGTCCTGCTCGTCGTCGACGGGTCGGCCATGGCGCGCTCGGCGGCGGCGATCGTTCACGGCTTCGCGTCGTTCGACCCGGACGTGCAGCTCGCCGGCGTCGTCCTCAACCGCGTCGGCACCGATCACCACGAGCAGCTCCTGCGAGAGGCGATCGCGCCTCTGGGCATCCCGGTGCTTGGTGCGCTGCGCCGCGACGAGCGGCTCGTCGCGCCCGAGCGCCACCTCGGCCTCGTGCCGGCCGTCGAGCGCGAGGGACGCGCGCGCACCGCGCTCGCCACGCTTGAGGCGGCCGTCGAGCGCCACGCCGACGTCGCCGCCGTCGAGCACCTCGCGCGTGCGGCGCCCGCGCTCGGTCCGGGACCTGCGTGGAGCGCCGCGCCCGCTGCTGGTCCGGCCGCGAGCACGCAGACCACTGGCGCCCGGATCGCGATCGCGCGCGGACCTGCGTTCTCGTTTCACTACGAGGAGAACCTCGAGCTGCTCGCCGCCGCGGGCGCCGAGCTCGCGCCCTTCGACCCGCTGCGCGACGAGGCGCTGCCGCCCGACTGCGGCGCACTCATCCTCGCGGGCGGCTTCCCCGAGGTCTTCGGGGCCGAGCTCTCGGCGAACGCGCCGCTGCGCGCCGAGATCGCGGCGTTCGCGGCGGCAGGCAAGCCGATCCTCGCCGAGTGCGGCGGCCTGCTCTACCTCAGCCGCGAGCTCGACGGCCATGCGATGTGCGGCGCGATCCCGGCCTCCGCCCAGATGTCCGATCGCCTGACGCTCGGCTACCGCGAGGCTGTCGCCGCGACGGCGACGCCGTGGATCGACGCGGGCGAGCGCGTCCGCGGCCACGAGTTCCACTACTCGCGAATGCAGGCGCTCGACGACGCGCTCCCCGCGTGGGGGCTCTCGGCGCGCGGGACGACGCGCGCCGAGGGGTTCGTCGCCGGCGCGCTGCAGGCGAGCTTCCTGCACGTCCACTGGGCCGCCCATCCGCACCTCGCGCTGCGCTTCGCACGCGCCGCGCACGCCGCCAACCTCGCCGTCGCGTGACGGCGATGGCGTTTTCACCCCGCTATTCGGGGTCAATTCGCCATGGAGATCGTCCGTGGCGCTGACGCTCGTCCTCGGGGGCACGCGCTCGGGCAAGAGCGCGCATGCCGAGCGGCTCGCGCGTGACAGCGGGTTGCCGGTGCGCTACGTCGCGACCGCCGACGCAGCCGACCCGGCGATGGCCGCCCGCATCCACGCGCATGTCGCGCGGCGCCCGACCGCGTGGACGACCGTGCAGGCCGAACCCGCGCTCGCGCAGTCCTTCGTCGCCGGCGAGGACGCGTGCCTGCTGCTCGACGGGCTGGGTTCGTGGATCGCGGCGACGATGCACCACGCGGGGGCCTTCGACGCCCCCGGCGACGAGGCGCTTGAGCGCGCGCGCGAGGAGATCCTGCGCGAGGTCGACCGCGCGGTCGGCGCGGCGATGCGCGCGGGCGCGGCGATCGTCGTCGCCGAGCAGGCGGGGGAGGGACTCCTGCCGCCCGACCGCGGCTCGCGCGCCTGGCTCGACACGCTCGGCGAGGCGACCCAGCGCTTCGCCGCGCACGCTACCCGCGTCGACCTCGTCGTCGCGGGTCGCGCCCTGACGATCGCGGGCGGCGAAGCCGACCCCGGCGAGGGTCGCCCGCCCCGCGCGCCCGGCGACGCGGCCGGTGGGGACCGCGCGGCCCTCGGCGACGCGGCCGGTGGGGACCGCGCGGCCCTCGGCGGCGCGGCCGGTGGGGACCGCGCGGCCCTCGGCGGCGCGGCCGGTGGAGACCGCGCGGCCCTCGGCGGCGCGGCCGGGTGTGACCTTCGCGGCGACCCCCCCGACCGCCTCAGCGTCGAGCCCGCGGGCGAGCGCGGCGTCGACCCGCTCCGCCGCCACGGCGACCGCGACGTCCGGCTCGGAGACGCCGACCACGCTGTCAACCTCGTCTCCGGCGGGCCGCCGGCCTGGCTGCGCGACGCGCTGCAGCGCGCGCTCGACGGCGACGTCGCGCGCTACCCGGACGACACCGACGCCACCCGAGCTCTCGCGGCGCTGCACGGCCGCGACGCACGCGAGATCGTTCCGACCAACGGCGCCGCCGAGGCGCTGTGGCTGCTGCCCGCCGCGCTGCGCCCCGCGCTCGCCGCCTGCGTGCACCCCGCCTTCACCGAGTCCGAGGCGGCGCTGCGCGCGCACGGCGTGCCGGTCGTCCGCGTCCTGCGCGACCCCGACGAGGACTTCGCGCTCGACCCGCGCGCCGTCCCCGACGCGGCCGATCTCGTCATCCTCGGCAACCCCGCCTCGCCGAGCGGCACGCTCGATCCCGCGCACGCGATCCTCGCGCTGCGCCGCCCCGGACGGCTCGTCGTCGTCGACGAGGCGTTCATGGACCTCGTCCCTGGCGAGCCCGGCTCGCTCGTGCGCGAGCGCCTCGACGACGTCATCGTCGTGCGCAGCATCACGAAGGCGCTCGCGATCCCCGGCCTGCGCGCCGGGTACGCGGTCGCCTCCGAACCGCTCGCTCGGCGGCTGCGCGCGGTGAGGCCCCCGTGGTCAGCGAACGCCCTCGCGCTCGCGGCCCTCGCCGCGACTGCCCGCCGGCCCGAGGCACTCGCCGAGATCGCCGAGCGCGCGAGCGCCGAGCGCGACGACCTCGCCCGCCGGCTGAGAACCGTCCGCGGCCTGCGCACGTGGCCGAGCGCGGCGAACTTCTGCCTCGTCGAGGTGGACGACGGCCCCGGCCTCGTCGCGGCGCTGCGCGAGCGCAACATCGCGGTCCGCCCAGCGGCCTCGTTTCCCGGCCTCGGTCCCGGCCACGTGCGGCTCACCGCCCGCGCGCCGCGCGAGAACGCCGCACTCGTCGAGGCGATCCAGGCAGCGCTCGTGGCACCGTGCACGTGACCACCATCGCCCGCGCGCCGCGCGACGACGCCGCGCTCGTTGAGGCAATCGAGGCGGCGCTCGTGGCACCGTGCACGTGACGACCGCGGGCCCCGCGCCGCGCCACCCCGTGCACGGCGGCGCCGAGAGGTGCAGAATCGGCGCCATGCCGTCCGCCACGCCACCCGCCGGCCCGCCGAGGATCGCCGTCGTCGGGATCGGGGCCGACGGCTGGCCGGGGCTCAACGACGTCGCACGCGAGGCGATTCGCGTCGCCGGCGAGGTCATCGGCTCCAAACGCCAGCTCGACCTCCTGCCCGCCACCGTCGCGGGCACCCGCCGCGCGTGGCCGTCTCCAATGGACCCGCTCATCGACGAGCTCGCGACCCGCCCGGCCCGCTCGATCTGCGTCCTCGCCAGCGGCGACCCCATGCTGCACGGCATCGGCGCGACGCTCGCCCGCCGCCTCGGCCCGGACGCCCTCGACGTCCACCCGCACCCGTCGGCACTCGCCATCGCCTGCGCGCGGCTCGGCTGGCCGTCGGCGGACGTCGAGCTCGTCAGCGTCGTCGCGCGCCCGCCCGAGACCGTGGCACGCATCCTCGCCCCCGGCCGGCGCATGGTCGTCTACGCCTCGGGCGAGGACGGCGCCGCCGCCGTCGCCCGCGTCCTGCGCGCCCGCGGCTACGGGCCGAGCCGGTTCGTCGTGCTCGAGCGCCTCGGCGGGCCCGGCGAGCGCATCGTCGAGGCGACCGCGGCCGCGTGGGTCTCGCGCTGGTCCGATCCCCTGCACGCCATCGCGATCGAGTGCCGCGCCGCCCGCGGAACGGTGTTTCATCCGCGCGTCGCGGGGCTCCCGGACGACGCCTATGGCGGCGACGGCCAGCTCACCAAGCGCCACGTCCGCGCGCTCACGCTCGCCGCGCTCGCGCCCGCGCCCGGCCAGATCCTGTGGGACGTCGGCGCGGCCAGCGGCTCGATCGCGATCGAGTGGCTGCGCGCGGAGCCGTCTGCTCGGGCCATCGCGATCGAAGCGCGCGCCGACCGTGCGCGCCAGGCGAAGGCGAACGCGCTCGCGCTCGGGGTCCCGGAGCTCGACGTCCGCACCGCGAAGGCGCCCGAGGTGCTCCAAGACCTGCCGTCACCGGACGCGATCTTCATCGGCGGCGGACTGACGACGCCCGGCCTCGTCGCGGCCTGCCACGACGCGCTCAACCCTGGCGGCCGCATCGTCGCCAACGCCGTCACGCTCGAGGGCGAGCAGGTCCTCGCGCGCGCCCGCGCCGAGCACGGCGGCGAGCTCGCCCGCTTCGAGATCGCGCTCGCCGAGCCGCTCGGCGAGTTCACCGGCTGGCGCGCGCAGCGGCCGGTCGTGCAGTGGGCCGCGACCAAGCGATGACCGTCCACTTCATCGGCGCCGGTCCGGGCGCGCCGGACCTCCTCACGCTGCGCGCCCAGCGCCTCATCGCCGCAAGCCCCGTCTGCCTCTACGCGGGCGCGCTCGTGCCGCCCGAGATCCTCGCCCACGCGCCACCGCACGCGCGCGTCGTCGACACGCAACACCTCGACCTCGACGCGATCGTCGCCGAGCTGAACGACGCCCACGAGCAAGGCCACGACGTCGCCCGCCTGCACTCCGGCGACCTCTCGATCTTCAGCGCCGCCGCCGAGCAGATGCGCCGCCTCGACGACCTGAACATCCCCTGGGACGTCACCCCCGGCGTCCCCGCGTTCGCCGCCGCCGCCGCCGCGTTGAAGCGAGAGCTCACGATCCCGGGCGTCGCGCAGACGGTCATCCTCACGCGCTACGGCCGGCGCGCCTCGACGATGCCGGCCGGCGAGCGGCTCGACGACCTCGCCCGCCACGGAACGACGCTCGCGATCCACCTCGGGACGCAGGCGATCGAGGAGATCGTCGCCATCCTCGTGCCGCACTACGGCGACGCGTGCCCCGCCGCCGTCGTCGCGCGCGCGTCGTGGCCCGACGAGGTCGTCCTGACCGGCACGCTCGCGACGATCGCCGAGCAGGTCCGCGCGGCGCAGATCACCCGGACGGCGACGATCCTCGTCGGCCCGGCGCTCGCCCCCGCGGACCACTGCGAGAGCCACCTCTATTCGAGGGAGCGCGACCGCACTACCAGTGCGTGACGTACCCCTCGTCGTCGTCGGGTCGCCGGCCGCGAGCGCGCTTCTGACGGCAGAGCTGGCAGACCGGGTCGGCGCCGTCCTCGATCGTCACGGAGCCGGTCGGATCGACGTAGTCGTGGCGCCGCTCACCCTCGAACCACACGTGCCCGCAATCGGCGCACGGCAGCGTGTTCGGATGCGCCCGGCCGACCTCGCCGCTCATCGGCTCGACGCCGCCCGCGCCGCGCCCTGTCGTGCCGACAGCTGCTTCATCGAGACCTTGTAGGCGATCGTGTCGATGTAGCTCTCGCCGGCGCCGTCGCGCGTGCGCTTGGACGCCTGTCCCGGGGTGACGCCGAGATCCGCCAGGTCGCGCGCCGCCTCGGGATCGAAGCAGCGGGCGTCGAGCCACTTGCCGGTCTCCTCGTCGTCGAACTCGGCGTCGGTCCACGCGCGCGCGGCGTCTTCGGGATCCCCGCCGCGATCGGCGAGCTCCCCGTAGCGCTTGATCGTGTCGACGCTGGTCCTGCCTGCTCCCCAGTGCGTGGGCATGGTGCCGTTGTACACGATCGCGGTGCTCCCGGGAGTCCGCGAGCCGCGCCGATCTCAAACCCTGAGAGCTCTCCGGTTCACAGGCGAGGGCTCGCTCCGCAGACTGAATGGCGTCACTGGAAACGACGCAGAGGAGGATTCTGATGCGACTCCGCACCACCCCCGAAGCCGAGAACCCGAAGACCCCGCGCCGCTGGATGCGCCGCGCCGGCGTCGTCGTGCTGAGCACGGCGCTGCTCGGCGGCGCCGCTCCCCTCGCCGTCGGCGAGACCGCGAGCGCCGCGGGCGCCGCGAAGGCCGCGGCCGCCGCGAACGTGACCCTGCTCGAGCTCGAGTGCGTGACGTCCGAGGACTGGGCCGGCGACGAGGCGTACATCACCGTCAACGGCCAGACCGTCTGGACCGCGAACGACTCGATCGACGACGGCGGCAAGCGCCAGGTCAACATCAAGGCCAAGACCGGGGACATCGTGCGCCTCTACGACGAGGACTTCCCCGATCCCGACGACTTCCTCGGCGAGGACACGATCGAGGGCACGAGCGGGTCGCTCGTCTTCAACAGCGAGGACACCGACTCGTACTACACGCTGAGCTACGGCCCCGCGTGACCCCGGTCAGCCCGCGCAGCGCCCCACCGCGGGCGCCGCGCCGGGCCAGGCGCGAACTCCAGGCAGCCAGGCCTCGCCCGACGGCGCGGCCTGGTTGCGTACGCGGTACCAGCGGGTGCTCGACCGCCGGTCCTCCGAGGAGACGCGCGTGCCGTCGTCGACGAAGCAGTCGGTGGTGAGGACGTCGCCGTGGCGCACCCGGCCGACGACGTTGCCGGGCGCGTACCGCGCATACGGATCGCCGGCGAGGCCGAGCCGGCAGTCGGGACTCGGCGAGTGCCGGCAGGCCACCTCGGTGTTGAAGACCTTCAGCGCAGCGGTCTCCGCCTGCGGGTCCGGGCCCGCGATCGCGGCGACCGCGACCGCACCGCCCGCGAGCACGGCGAGCGCCACCGCCGCGAGCCGCGCGGGCCGCTGCCACCGCCGCACGGTCGCGCCGGGCCACCGCGCGGCGACGCCGCCGGCCGCGCCGGCGCCGCCTGCCGCGCCGCCCGCGCCGGCTCCCGCGCTGCCCGCGCCGGCTCCCGCGCCGCCCGCTCCAGCTCCCGCGCCCGCGCCGCCGGCCAAGCCCGCGCCGCCGCCCGCGCGCGCGTGGCTGCTCCGGGCATCGCGCCCGCCATCGCCGCGCCGCAGGTCCTCTACCCGCGCGAGCAGCGACTCGGCGCTGTGCGGCAGCCGCGAGTCGTGGTCGGGAGCGAGGCAGTCGGCGATGATCGGCTGCCACTCGGCCGGCAGCTCGTCGGCGAGGCGCAGCGGTTCGCTCCCCGCGGCCCACGCCTGCGCGGCCGAGCCACGTGCGCGCGCGGTCGCCCCCGGAAACGGGAGCAGGCCGCCGGTCAGCACCTGGTGCGCGGTGACGCCGAGCGCCCAGACGTCGGCGGTCGTCCGGATCGCGACGCCGTCCTCGGAGATCCGCTCGCTCCACCACTCCGGCGGCAGGTAGTCCGACGACCCGAGCCGTGGGGCGTACGCATGCGTGCCGTCGAGCTCGCGCGCGAGCCCGAAGTCCGCGAGCCGCACCGACCCGTCGCCCATCAGCAGCACGTTGCGCGGCTTGAGGTCGCCGTGCACCCAGCCCGCTGCGTGCATGTGCGCGAGCGCCTCGCAGATCTCGGCGACGATGCGCTCCGCCTCGGGCCGGCCGCGGTCGCGAGCACGTCGTGGACGCTGCGCTCCGCCCGCTCCATCGCGAGCACGACCGCACCGTGCAGCTCGGGCGAGCCGGGGTCGTCGACGACGAACGTCTCGTAGGTCCGGATGAGCCGCGGGTGGTCGGCCTGCTCGCTGAAGCGGACCTCCTCGGCGACCGCATCGCGCAGCCCGGCGAACTGCGGCGGCGTGAGCGTCCCGTTCGGCACGACCTTCAGCGCACCGTCCGCGCCGAACGGCGGATCCTCGGGCGTCCGGGCCGGCTGCACGCGGCGCGCCGCGTAGACGCTTGCCCACGACCCCGACGCGATCGGCTCGACGACCTCCCAGCCGCCGGCCCGGTAGCCGGTTGGGACCTCGACGACCACGCTCAGGCTCCGCGCCGGGGCAGCAGCCGGCGATGCTCGTCGCGCACGAGGCCGAAGCGCAGGGCGACGGACGCGAGCGCCTCGCGCTTGGTCTCCAGCCGCTCGTCGGCGCCGGGCCGCGGCTCCTTGACGCGCAGCTTCTCGATTGCGAGGTAGTCGATGTGGTGGTTGACGGCGGCACGCGTGAGGTCGCCGCAGCGGTCGTGGCCGCGCAGCCGCTCGACGATCTCGGCCGCGGTCGGCAGCGCGACCGACGCCCCGTCGCGCAGGCGCGGCTCGCAGAGCGCGATGAGGATGAGGAAGTACTTCGCCGTCTCGTCGAGCGGGAACGCGGCGGAGGTGCGTTCGCCCGTCGGCGGCTCGTCGCCGGGCTCCGCGTACGCGTGCTGCGGCGCGAAGACGAGGAACTCGACGGGGCCGTCGGCGGTCGGGAGCGAGACCCGCGCGAACTCGAACGGCACCGGGGCGGCGATCCGCCGGGGCGCGACGGTGACGTACTCGCCACCGCCCTCCGGGTTGTCGACGACGTACGTCGTGTCGTTGCTGAGGTTCGAGATGAGCCAGTAGTCCTCGACGGCGCTGAGCTCGCCGGCGAGCCGCGACACGCCACGATGCGCGAGCGCGACGTCGACGTCGCAGTCCTCCGCGCCGCGCCCGAAGCGCAGCGTCTCGCCCGGCCTGACGTGCACGACGTGTGACGGCGGGCCGCCGTCGGGCGACGGCACCTGCACGAGCACGGTCTCCATCGGGAGATCCCCTTCCTCCGCGTAGCGGGTCGCTTGCCTACGCCACGGCCACGATCGTCGATGCCCCCGGCGATGTTTGGACGGCCCGGGGGACTGCGGCCTGCGGCTGCCAACCACTCAATCAAAGGCGCCGAGCGCGATGTGTGGACGGGCGCACACTGCCCGGCGCGGGTAGGTTCGACGCATGAGCACTCAACACACGACGATGAAGCTGGACGACGCCGAGGACATGGCGCCGAAGTACGGCATGGCCGAGATCGGCTCGGCGCGGTTCTTGCGCAAGGACCTCGGCGCCGAGGGGATCGGCATGGCCAACTACCAGCTGAACCCCGGCCAGCGCATCGGCTTCGGCCACCGCCACACCGACTGCGAGGAGATCTACGTCGTCCTCGCCGGGTCGGGCCGCTTCAAGATCGAGGACGAGCTCGTCGAGGTCGGCGCGCGCGACGTCGTCTACTGCCCGCCGGCCGTCATGCGCGCCTGGGAGGCCGGCCACGACGGGCTCGAGCTGATCGCGTTCGGGGGCCACGTCGAGGGCGACGGCGAGATCGACCAGGGCTGGTGGTCGGATTGACGGACGACGACGACTGGGTGGGCGTCCCGCCGGAGGGTCACAACAAGAGCGACCCGGAACGGGCGGCGTTCTGGCGCGCGCAGACGCGGAGGTACACGATCGGCGCCGGGATCGTGATGGCGCTCGTGGTCGTGGTGCTCGTCGTGCTGCTCGCACGCTGAGTTCACGCCGGTAGGCGACCTCGATCTCGTCACCGCGAACGCGTTCAGCGACGACGTCGCGGTGCTGCTCGGCGAGGGCGACGGCACGTTCGCCGCCGCGACGAAGGTCACGCTCTCGGGGGCTCCGTTCTCGGTCGCCGCGGGCGACGTCAACGGCGACGGCAAGCCCGACCTCGCCGTCGCCCGCTCGGGCTCGGATGGCATCTCGGTCCTGCCCGGAACCGGCTCGGGGGGCTTTGGCGCGCCGACGACGATCGTGACGGGCCTCGCTCCGCAGGAGGTCGCGATGGGGGACCTCAATCGCGACGCCAGGCTCGACCTCGCGGTCGCCGACACCGACGCCTCGACGGTCTCGGTGCTCGTCAACACGGGTGCGCCGGGCGGCGAGCAGACCGCGACGCTCGGCGGGATTGGCGGCGACCTGCCGCAGGGACCGCCCGGCAACGACGGCGCGCCCGGCGACGACGGCGCGACCGGCGCGACGGGGAGCCCGGGGGTCGGCGTCCCCGGCCCCGCCGGACCGGCGGGGCCGCAGGGCGCGAAGGGCGACCGCGGGCCGGCCGGTGCCGCGGCGACGATCGTCTGTCGCATCACGTCGCGGACGCGCCTGCTGGGCCAGCTCGCGCTCCCCGCCGGCAGCTTCAAGATCCAGTCGGCGGCGACGACGCGCGTGCGCGTCACCCTCTCGCGCGCCAAGAAGGTCTACTTCCGCGGGGAGCGGCGCATGCGCAACGGCCGCCTGCAGTTCGGCCTCCCGCGCTCGCGCGCGCCACGCGCGGGTACGTACACGCTGAAGCTCAGCTGGCGCCAGGGCAAGCGCGCGGTCACGCTCCAGCAGCCGATCCGCGTGAGCCGCGCGCCGGCGAGCCCGTCGACGCGGTAGACCGCTTGCATCCAGCGCGCGCGGCAGTACCCGATCCGCGCGCCGACAGTGGTGCAAACGTGCCTCTACGTCACGTTTCGAACCACTGTCCCCGCGTGAGAGCGATCTCGGCGCGAGCCGGGACGGAGCGACGTATGGCACCCTCGACGGCGATGATCCTGATCCTCGGCGGTACCGCGGAAGCGCGCGAGCTCGCCGCCGGCTTGGACACGGCGGGGGTGCCGGTGACGTCCTCGCTCGCGGGGCGCGTCCGGCGGCCACGGATGCCCGCGGGGCAGACGCGCATCGGCGGGTTCGGCGGGCCCGAGGCGCTCGCGCGCTGGATCGCCGAGCACGGAGTCCGCGCGGTCGTCGACGCGACCCACCCGTTCGCGCAGCGGATCTCGGCATCGGCCGCGCAGGCATGCCCGCACGCCGGCGTCGCGCTGCTGCGGCTTGAGCGGCCGGGGTGGACGCAGCGCCCGGGGGACCGCTGGCACTGGGTCGACGACCTCGACGAGGCGGCCGTCGTGGTCCGGTCGCAGCGCGGCGGCTCGGACGACGGCGCGACCCGCCCGCGGGTCTTCTTGACCACCGGCCGCCAGGGGCTCGCCACCTTCGCGGCCGTCGACGACGCCTGGTTTCTCATCCGTTGCGTCGACCCCCCCGACCCACCGCTGCCGCGCCACCACGAGCTGCTGCTCGACCGCGGGCCCTACACGATCGTGGGCGAGCTGGCGCTCATCGACGAGCACGCGATCGACGTCGTCGTGACGAAGGACAGCGGCGGGCCGCACACCGTGGCCAAGCTCGACGCCGCGCGCGAGCGCGGGCTGCCGGTGATCGTCGTGCGGCGTCCCTCGCGACCCGACGACGTCGCGACGGTCAGGACGGTTTGCGAGGCCCTGGAGTGGGCGACCGCCGCAGCAGGTACGTGTCCATGATCCAGCCCTTGCGCTCGCGAGCCTCCGCGCGGACGCGCTCGATCTCCTCGGCGACGTCGCCGACGCGGCCCGACACGAGCAGCTCGTCGTCCGTGCCGAGGTATGCGCCCCAGTAGATCTCGGCGTCCGGGTCGACGCCCCGAAACGCGCAGCCCGCGTCGAGCATGACGATGACGTCGTCGGCCTCCGCAGGAAAGCCCTGCGCCAGCCGCCGCCCCGTCGTGATCTGCACGGCGCCGGCGACGCGGTTGAGCGCGATCCGGTGCCGCGCCGTCAGCGCCGCGATCGCGCTGATCCCAGGCACGACGTCGAGCTCGAACGCGACGTTCCCGCGCGCGGCGACGTCGTCGAGCACGGCGATCGTGCTGTCGTAGAGCGCGGGATCGCCCCAGACGAGGAAGGCCCCGCGCGCACCGTCGGTGAGGTCGTCGCGGATGTGGCGCTCCCAGACGTCCGCGCGCCGGCGCCGCCAGGACTCGACGGCCTCGACGTAGGCGTCCGCCGTGCGATCGCGCTCCGGGTCGCGCACCGCGACGATCCGCTCCGCGCCGCCCGGGACGTGACGCGCGACGATCTCGCGGCGCGCCGTCGCGAGGTCCGAGCGCGCGCCGGGCTTGTCGATGACGAAGAGGACGTCGGCGTCGGTGAGCGCCTTCACCGCCGCGACGGTGATGTCGTCGGGGTCGCCGGCACCGATCCCGACGACCGACACGCGCCTCACGCCGGGTACCGCCGCGGTGTGTAGACGGCGCCGCCCGCCGTCACCCGCGTCGTCGACGAGCCGACGATGAGCAGCGTGCGCATGTCCACCACGGTCAGGTCGACGCCGGCGAGCGTCGTCACGGTCACCGCCTCGTCGGCCGAGCCGACGGCGCGCGCGACGACGACCGGCGTGTCCGGCGTGCGATGGCGGCGCAGCACCTCGAACGGCGCGATCGAGCTGCTCACGGCGCGTCGTCGACGCGGGGTTGTAGAGCGCGAGCACGAGGTCGGCGGCACCCGCGGCCTCCAAGCGGCGCTCGACGACGCTCCACGGCTTGAGCTGGTCCGACAGCGAGATGACGCAGAAGTCGTGGCCGAGCGGCGCGCCCACGCGCGCGGCGGCGGCCTGCATCGCCGGCAGCCCCGGCACGACGCGCACCTCCACGTGCGGCAGCCCGTTGGCCTCGACCTGCTCGTAGACGGCGGCGGCCATCGCGAAGATCCCCGGGTCGCCGGAGGAGACGACGGCCACCCGCGCACCCGCCGCCGCGAGCTCGAGGGCGTGCCGGGCGCGCTGCGCCTCGACGCGGTTGTCCGACCCGTGCCGGCGCTGCCCGCGCCGCAGCGGCACGCGCGCGAGGTAGGTCTCATAGCCGACGACGTCGTCGGCGGCGGCGAGCTCGGCCTGCGCCTCGGGCGTCAGCCAGTCGGCGCCCGCGGGACCCAGGCCGACGATCGCGACGCTCCCTGGGCGACCGTCCGGGCGGGCGCGCACCGCGGGCGGCACGAGCACGAGCGACATGTACGGCACCTTGCCCTCGACGTCGCGCAGCGCGGACAGGTGCTCGCAGTCCGAGCTCGCGCGCTCGACGTACACCGCGCGTCCCGCGACGCCCGCGTGCTCGGCGGCGCCGCGCACCTTCTCGAACGTGCGCCCGAGCTTGATGACGACCGCTGCGTCGCTCGCGGCCATGCGCGCGGCTAGGACGTCCGCCGGGAGCGTCCCGGGCAGGATCGTGAGGACGTCGTCGCGCTTGGCGAGCGGCGAGCCGGCCGCGGCGGCCGCCGCGCTGAACGACGTCACCCCGGGCACGACCTCGGTCTCGTAGCGCGGAGCCAGGCGCTCGTGGAGGTACATGTACGAGCCGTAGAAGAACGGGTCGCCCTCGCAGAGGACCGCGACGTCGCGACCGGCGTCGAGGTGCACGGTGAGCTGGGCGGCGGCCGCGTCGTAGAACTCGACGAGGGCGGCCTCGTAGCCGCCGGGGTGGTCGGTGACCTCGGTCGTGACCGGGTAGGTCAGCGCGACCTCGACCACGCCGTCGCGCAGGTACGGCGCCGCGATCCGCCGCGCGACGCTGCGCCCGTGGCGCGCGTTCGGGTACGCGACGACGTCCGCCGCCTCGACGACGCGCCGCGCCTTGAGCGTCAGCAGCTCGGGATCGCCCGGTCCGACACCCACGCCGAAGAGCCGGCCCGTCCGCCGCGCCGCGCCGCCGGGGGCCTCGCGGTCGGGGGCCTCGCGGTCGGGGGCCTCGCGGTCGGGGGCCTCGCGGTCGGGGGCCTCGCGGTCGGGGGCCTCGCGGTCGGGGGCCTCGCGGTCGGGGGCCTCGCGGTCGGGGCCCTGGCCGGCGGCGGCCTCGCGGTCGGGGGCCTCGCGGTCGGGGGCCTCGCCGGCGGAGGCCTCGCCGCCGGTGGCCTCGCTCGCGGAGGCCTGCGGAGCGACGCCCACCGGCCGATCGCCGTCGCTGCTCATTCGGCCTCGCTCGCGAGTGCGTTGACGGCCGCCGCCGCGATCGCGCTGCCGCCGCGCCGGCCGTGGACGACGAGGTGCTGCGCGACGCGCGGGTACGCTGCCAGCGCGACCTTCGACTCGGCCGCTCCGATGAACCCGACGGGCACGCCGACCACGGCCGCCGGCCCGTCGACGCCCTCCTCGTCGAGCACCTCGAGCAGCCGGAACAGCGCGGTCGGGGCGTTGCCGACGACGACGAGCGAGCCCGCGAGCCGGTCGCGCCACAGCTCGATCGCGGCTGCGGTCCGGGTCGTGCCGAGCTGAGCGGCGAGCGGGGCAACGCGCGAGTCCGGCAGCGTACACACGACGTCGTTGCCCGCGGGCAAGCGCGCGCGCGTAATGCCGGCCGCGACCATCGACGTGTCGCAGAGGATCGGCGCGCCGGCGCGCAGCGCGGCCGCGGCGGCGGGTCCGAAGCCCGGCGACGCCGCGACGTCGGCGGCGAGGTCGACCATCCCGCTGGCGTGGATCATCCGCACGACGGTCCGCTCGAGCACCGGCTCGAGCCCGTCGAGGTCGGCCTCGGCGCGGATCGTGGCGAACGACTGGCGGTAGATCTCCGCGCCGTCGCGGATGTAGGTGCTCACCGAGCCCGCCCCGAGCAGCGCCAGCGCGCCCTCGACGTCGCCGACCACGCGCGCAGCGGGTGCTCGCGCCGCGCCGCCGGCCGCGAGCGAAGCCGGGGCGTGCGCCGCGCCGCCGGCCGCGTGCGAAACGAGCGCGCGTGCCGCGTCGCTGGTCGCGCCCGCGGTGGCCGTGTCGCCCGCGGGGCCAGCGTCCGCGAGCGTGTCGACGCGCAGCCCATCGGCCGTCGCGACGACCGACACCGCCGCGCCGGCGGGCCGCCCGCAGCCGCGTTCGCAGGCCGCCCAGTGCTCGGCCGGCGCGCCGGCCGAGCGCACACGCGCCCGCGCCGCGGCGGCTGCGCGCACGTCGACGCGCGCGCTCGCGCAGGCGCCGAGGCCCGCACACGCCGACAGCCCGTGCCACCCCGATGTGGCCGCCGCGACGAGCCCAAGCGCCGAGAGCCCCGCGACGAGCGCCGCGGCATCGCCGTCGGGCACGTCGACCACGGTGAGCGTTCGCGCGGTCGACAGCCGGACCTCCGCGACCAGCGAGGCAAGCGCCGCCACGGTGTCCCGATCCAGGCGCCCGAGCGGCGCGAGCAGGGTGACCGCCGTCCCGCCGTCGAGTTGCCGATGTCGAGTAGTGAGCGGATAGCGCTCACTATTCGACAGAGAACGCCGATCGGGGGCGCGCAAGGGCGAGGCTGTGCGCGACGTGATCGGCGATGCGCCCCGAGGTGGACGCCAGGCGAAGGAACGCGCGCGCGGCGTCGAGCGCGCGCACCGGCGCATCGGCCGGCGTCGCGAGCAGCGTCGTCGGCGCGCCGCCGAGCCACAACCGGAAGGCCGGGGCGCCGGCCAGCGCCGATGCTTCCGCCACGAGCGCGACGTCCGCCCGCCCCGGCTCCGCCAGCGCCGCTGCCGTCATCGACCGCGAAGAGGAAGCGACCGGGCAGAGCGGCGAGCTCCGGATCCGCGCACAGCCCGCGATCCAGGGCGTCCACGACGTCGTCGGTCTCGCAAGCAGACCGCGAACACCGCCCCGCCAGCGGGCTCGCGAGGATGTTGCGCGACGCGGTCGTGGTCCACCGACGGCAGCAGCCCGCCCGCGCGAAGCGGCGCGGCGGCAGGAGGGCCGAAGCCCGCCGGCAGCCCCCGCACCTGCAAGCTCGCCCGCGACGTCAGCTCGACGAGACCGTTGCCCGACGCCGCAACCTCGGCGACCGCAAAGAGCCCCCGAGCGGAGATCCGCCCACCCGGCAGGCGCACGCGCGCAAGCCAGCCGTCGGCGGCCTCGTGGAGGCGCAGGACGCCCGGGCAGCGGTCCGTCCGATCACGGACGGGGGTGGTGCATGCGTCCATCGAAAGCGACCTCCCGGGAATTGCGCGTTCCCACGTAAGCGGCGCGTCGCGATGGAGCTGAGTTCCTGACTTCCGGGCCTTGCGACCCGGTCACAGTGGCGCGACCGTCCCGGCTTCTCACCGGGTTCCTCGGCACCATCGCGCTGACGCGCGCAGCATAGCCCGGTCGCCCGGCCGGCCGCGTTGCGGCGCACCCCGAGCACAGATAGGGTCCAGCCCTCGTGTGACGGTGCGGGAAGCCGGTGAGAGACCGGCGCGGTCGCGCCACTGTGATGGGGACCTCGGTCCGCAGAGCCAGACACCGAGCCGTCACGCGCTCTGACCCAACGACGGGACGCGTGATCCCGAGGAGGAGTTGCCAGATGTCCGACGTCATCGCCGAACGGGGAATCCGCACGGCACCCGTTCCAATCGCCGCTCCCGGAGAGCTCTTGCCCTACGCGGTCTTCGCGGGCTTCCTGCTCTTCGTCCTCATCTACTTCGTGGGTGCCGAAGAGGGCGTCGCGTCGCTCGTCTCCGGCACGAGCGTCCACGAGTTCGTGCACGACGGCCGGCACCTGCTCGGCTTCCCCTGCCACTAGGCCCATGATCGGACTGCTGGTCCGGGGCATGCTCGTCGGCCTCGCCGCCGGCCTGCTCGCGTTCCCGGTCGCCTACGCGCTCGGCGAGCCGCCCGTCCAGGCCGCGATCGACTTCGAAGAGGCGCAAGGCAGGCCCCGCCGAGCCGGCCGAGGCCGAGGCCGTCAGCCGCGGGACCCAGCGCACGGCCGGCCTGCTCACCGGCCTCGCCGTCATGGGCGTCGCCGCTCGGCGGCCTCTTCGCGCTCCTCTTCGCGTGGGCCTACGGCCGGATCGGCCCCTACGGCGCCCGCCTCACCGCAGCCATGCTCGCGCTCGGCGCGTACCTCACGGTCATCGTCGTCCCGTTCACGAAGTACCCCGCGACCCCGCCCGCGACCGGCGCTCCCGAGACGATCGGCAGCCGAACCGCGCTGTTCGTCGCGATGATCTCGATCTCGATCGTGGCGGTCGTCGCGGCGAGCCGGATCCGCCGCGAGCTGCTCCCGCGCCTCGGCGCCTGGAACGCCGCGATCGCCGCCGCCGCGAGCTTCGTCGCGCTGATCGCCGTCGCGCAGCTCGTGCTGCCGGCCGTCAACGAGACCCCCGCGGGCTTCCCGGCGGACGTCATGTGGGAGTTCCGGCTCGCGTCGCTGGCGATCAGCGCGACGCTGTGGGCGGGCATCGGGCTCGGCTTCGGCGCCGCGGCCGAGCGGCTGCTCGCGACGCGCGCCGCACAGCGCCCCACAGGCGTGCCGGCCAGCGCCTGACGCAACCTCCGCCCGCCGGCGGAGTTACAAGGAAGATGCGCCGCGCGTTGCTGATCGGCACGCTCCTCGCCGCGGCGCTCCCCGCGGCGGCGCACGCGGCACCGCCGCAGCTCACCGCCTCGGTCGTCGGCGAGTCGCCGAACGCCGGCGTGTTCAGGTTCGTCCAGGCCGTCGCGATCTCGCCCGGCGGCGGCACGGTCTTCACCGGCGACATGTACGGCGGCACCGTCCAGGCGTTCAACCGCGACGGGAGCTTCCGCTTCGCGATCGGGTCGCGCGCCCAGCGCCGCGAGCCCGGCCGGATCGGCGTCGTCGGCGGCGTCGCGACCGACCGCAGCGGCCACCTCTACGTCCTCGACTCCGAGCACGACCGCGTCCAGGTCTTCGACGCGGCCGACGGCCGCTACCTCGCGAGCTTCGGCGACGACACGATCTTCGACCTCATGGCCAACGACCCGGAGATCGGCGCCGGCATCAGCGCGAGCGGCATCGCGGTCGACCAGCGGCCGGGCGGCCCGCCCGTCGTCTTCGTCGTCGACCAGGGCCGCAACCGCGTCGCCCGCTTCACGCTCGACCCGGCGACCCTTACCCCCGTCGGGTCGCCGACGTTCGCCGCCCCCGGCCTCGCCGCCCCGCAGGGCCTTGCGCTCGACCCCGCCGGCACCCGCCTCTACGTCGCCGACGACCAGAACGACCGCGTGCTCATGCTCGACCCGCAGAGCCTCGCCGTGCTCGCGCAGGTCGGCACGCACGGCACCGGCCCAGCCCAGTTCGACGCCCCCTACGACGTCGCGGTCGACGCCCAGCAGCCACCGCGCCTGTACGTCGGCGACAACCTCAACAACCGCGTCGTCGTCTTCGACGCGATGTCGCTCGGCTACCTCGGCACGTTCGGCGCGTTCGGCCGCACCCCCGGCCTGTTCTCGATCGTCCGCGCGGTGGGGGCGCTCGCCGACGACCCGTTCGGCGGCGTGCTCGTCGCCGACAGCGCGAACAATCGCATCCAGTCGCTGGCCGCCGACGGGACGGTCGTCTCCGCCTGGGGGCTGGCCGGCCGCAGCCCCGGCTACGTCTCGCGCCCGCGCGGCGTGACGTTCGCCAACGACGGCGCCACGATCGCGGTCGCCGACACGTTCAGACCATCGGGTCGAGCGCTTCGACCCCGACGGGAGCTTCGGTGGCCAGCTCGGCCTCATCAGCGCCTTCAACGGCTACGCGACGCAGGGCAACGCCACAGGCCAGTTCAGCCTGCCGTCCGGCGTCGCGTACGACGCCGCCCACAACACGGCGGTGTCGGACTTCGGCAACGACCGCGTCGTCGTCCTGCGCCCGGACGGCAGCGTGCTGCGCTCGGTCGGCGTGCTCAACCCGCGTCAGATCGCGGCCGGGCCAGCCGGCGGCCTGCTCGTTGCCGAGATGGTCCCGACGGGCCGGATCGTCGCGATCGCCGCCGACGGCACGAGCTCCACCGCCCAGGGCTCGCTGACCGACCCGAAGGCCGTCGCCTACGACGGCGCGTCGCTCTACGCCGCCGACGAGACGCGGGTCTTCAAGCAGCTCGTCGCGATCGCGCCCCCGCTCGGCGCGGCCGCGTGGGAGCACCCGAGCGCGCTCGCCGTCGACCGCACGACCGGGACGCTCTACGTCGCCGAGCTGCGACCCGACACGCCCAACGGCGCGCGCGTCCTGCGCGGCACCCCGTCCGGCGGCGGCTACACCTGGGACGTCATCGCGACGGAAGGCGCCGGCGACGGCCAGGTCAACGAGCCCAACGGCCTCGCGCTGAGCCCGGACGGCGGCACGCTGCTCGTCGCCGACACGTCCAACAACCGCGTCCTGCGCTTCGACGCGCCCGGCCACGGCCCGCCGCCGAGGGTCCGCCTGACGGTCTCGATCGACCAGATCACGCGCGGCAGCGTCGCGAACGAGGTCGGGATCGCCTGCGCGACCGACTGCACGCAGCTCTACGGCGCCGGCCGCTCGGTCACGCTGACGGCGACGCCCGTCGCCGGCTCGACGTTCGCCGGCTGGAGCGGCGCATGCGCTGGCGCGACGACCGGCCCGACGTGCACGCTCGCGATGAACGGCGACCAGGCCGCGGGCGCCTCGTTCGTGCCGACCCCGCCGCCGGTCGCCGCGGCGCCCCCGCCGCCGCCTCCACCACCGCCGCCGCCGGCGGTGCGCCTGACCGACCTGAAGATCACGCCGTCGACGCTGCGCCTCGCACGCCGCGCCAGCCGCCGGCCGCGCCGGCCCGCGCGCCGAGCGACCCGCGCCCGCGTGAGCTTCCGCCTCTCGCGCCCGGCGCGGGTCACCGCGACGCTCGCCGTTGCGAAGCCCGGCGTGCGCCGCGGCTCGGAGTGCGTGGTGCCCCCGCGCGCGCGCCGCCCGGCCGACCGCGCGTGCACGCGCTACGTCGTCAAGCCCGGCCGGCGGGTCATGACGTTCACCTCCGGCGCGCGTCGCTTCACGCTGACGCCGGTCTTCGCGTCGAGGAGGCTGGCCCCGGGTCGCTACCGCCTCGAGCTCGTCGCGCTCGACGCCAACGCCAACCGCATTGGCCCCGTACGCAGGGCGTTTCGCGTCGTTCGCTGAGCTCCCGAACGCAGATAGTCCGAATGCGTGGTAGACGTCGCGCCGCCTTCGTGGACGGACGCGCTGGATTGAGTAAATCGGGTTGGGCCGGGGCTGACGTCGTCGTTCAATTGGGGGGTTGTTCATGCGCCGGTTCTGCGCGTTCGTTGCCGTGCTCGTCCTCTGCGCCCTCGCACCGCCGGCGCACGCCGCAGGACCGACCGCGATCGGGGTCGACAGCGCCGGCGTCGTGTACGTCGGCTTCGCCAACGCCGGCATGATCAAGCGCTACGCCGGGTCCGACGGCTCGCCGCTCGCGCCGTGGGGGACGCCCGGCAGCGCGCCCGGCCAGCTCGGTGGCGTCGTCGCGATCGACGTCGCGCCCGGCAGCTCCGGGAACGTCTGGATCTCGACACGACCCGCCGCGTGCAGGAGTTCACGCGCTCGGGCACGTACGTCCGCGGCATCCAGCTCGGCGCCTGCAGCGGATCGATCACGCCGAACCCGCTGCAGCGCGGCGGCCTCGACGTCCCCAACGACTCCGTCTACGTCGCGCACCCGTGCGACAACTCGCTGCTGCGCTTGCGCGTGAGCGACCTCCAGACCCAGGCCACGGCGTCGACGCCGTCCGTGAAGGGCGTGTCCGCACAGCTCTACAGCAGCGCGCCGCCGAACACGAACGCGCTGTACGCCGCGCAGCCGTCGCTCAACCAGGTCTCGATCCTCCAGCCGCAGTACTTCTCCCAGCTGGGCACGAACAGCACGCCCGGCCCGTCCGACGTCTTCGTCGACGCGTTCGGCGTCCTGTTCGCGCCCGACGTCGTCAACAACCTCATCCACCTCTACGGCTCGGACGGCAGCGAGTTCCGCACGCTCGGGCGCCCCGGCTCGAACCTCGGCGACCTCAACAACCCGACCGCGATCGACGTCTTCGAGCAGTTCTCCGACCTCGCGGGCAACATCTTCATCGCCGACTACGGCAACAACCGCATCCAGCGCTGGAACT
Organism: uncultured Actinomycetes bacterium; assembly: GCA_963806515.1. Lineage (GTDB taxonomy): Bacteria > Actinomycetota > Thermoleophilia > Solirubrobacterales > Solirubrobacteraceae > CADCVQ01. Next base: position 108,175 of record CAWDYO010000010.1, read on the forward strand.
CGTTCGGCTTCACGTTCTGGGCGGCGCCCGCCGACGACACGACTGGCGGACCGGGCCCGCCGCCCGTCAACACGGTCGCGCCGCAGATCCAGGGCACCCCGACCCAGGGCCAGACCGTGACCTGCACGCAGGGCTCGTGGACGAACAGCCCGACGAGCTACGCCTTCGTCTGGCAGCGAAACGGCTCGCCGATCGCCGGCGCGACGTCGTCGAGCTACATCATCCAGGCGGCCGACGTGGGTCAGAACCTCACGTGCATCGTGACCGCGACGAACGGCGGCGGGTCGGGGCAGGCGAGCTCCGCGGCGGTCGTGCCGGTCGCGACCGCGCAGGCGCCGGTCAACCAGACGCGACCCGTCATCACCGGCAACGCCACGGTCGGCGGCACCCTCACCTGTTCCGTGCGGCCATCCCATCACCTGGACGCTGGCGACGGCCGGCTACGACAAGATCACGAAGATCGTCTACGTCCGCTTCTCAGGCCCCGGTGTCGACGGGGACAAGGTGTACACGGACGACATCGTCTACGACAGCACGGCGCCGATGGTGACCTCGGCGACGCTGCGCAAGAGCACGACGTCCTCCGGCTACGTCCTCAAGCTCGCCGCGACCGACCGGGGCTCCGGGGTCGCGCGTGTCCAGATCAGTTCGTCTCGCAACGTGCGGCGCCTCAACACCCGCGCGTTCAGGACGAAGCTCAGTGTCCGCTACAGGGCGACCGCGCGTTATGTGCGCGTGGTCGACCGCGCCGGCAACGTCGGCAAGTGGCGGGCGGTGCGAACGCTCAAGCGGTAGGTGCCCCTGCCTGCTGCACACGGCTCACGCGCAGCGCGCCTACGACGACGGCGCGCTGCGTACGCACCCCTCTGCCGTCGATCCGCGCGCGCTGACGAGCGCGCCCCACCCCTGCCGGGACCGGCGACCTCAGGGCGCGCTGACGAGCGCGCCCGCCCCTGCCGGGACCGGCGACCTCAGGGCGCGCTGACGAGCGCGCGGAGGTTCGCCGCGAAGTCCGCCATCTGCCTCGCGGCCCCGTCGGTGATCGTCTTCTCGGCGAAGAGGCCCTCGGGCATCGCCACGCGCGAGTAGAGCGAGACGTTCGTGTACGACCCGAGCTCCGACAGGCCGATCTCGATCCGCGCCTCGCCGACGAACCTCCCGCGAGCGTCGCTCGCGCGGTTCCTGATGACGATGCGATGCGCGACGGCGTCACACTCGAGGACCGTGATGCGTCCGGTGTAGCGCCGAAACAGCGGCCCGACCTGCGCTCGCAGCGCGACGTCGTAGACGTCATCGCCGCGCCGCTGGGTGACCTTCGCGCCGGGCACGCAGGACACGACGCGCTCGACGTCGGAGACGGCTGCGAAGACCTCGTCGAGTGGCGCCTGGACCGAGAAGGAGTTGTCGAACTGCATCTGCCGCGGCGGACCCTACCGGCGAGCCTGGACCAGGCGTCCGCTAGCCTCCGGCGAGCCGCATGTCGCCCGCGATCGTGGTCGGCGTGCCCGCAACCGCGCGCCAGAACGCGTGTTGTGAGGGCAGGCGTTGGTCATCGCACCCCGAACGAAGATGACGTCGCTGCCCGCTCGATGGACCTGCGCTTGGCGCGCGATCGCGCTGCCTGCGCCCCACCACCACTTTCAGGAGCAACACACCGCATGATGCACAACGCCCGGAAGCCCACCTCCGCCGACCGCAAGCCGTCCGGTCGCGACCGCGACGACCCGCGCGACCGCGACGACGATCGCGAGCGGCGCGTCGGCGCGGCCCAGCTGGCCGCCCCGCCGACGCGCACGTGGCGCCGCGCGGGCCGCTTCGCCTCCTCGAAGTAGGCCGCCCCCGGCCCGCGGGCCGGTTCTCGAAGTGATCACGAACATCCGCGGGCGTGCTGCGTCGTGGGGATGTGAGCGAGGGCGCGACGCCCGGCTCAGAGCCCACATCTCCAAGGAGGACCTCATGAAGCACGCACCGCGCAAGCTCGTCACGGCTGCCGTCACGACCACCCTCGCCTTCTCGGGCGCCGGCGCCGCCTACGCGGCGGCGCGGCTTCGTCGCGTCTCCGGAGCGACGGCGTCAGCGGCGTAGCCTGATGTGGCGAACGATCTCGGTGTACTTGCCGCCGGGGTGAGTGACGTCGATCTCGAGCCTGAGGCGCGCGCGGCTGCGCTTCCGCAACTCCTCGCGCAGCAGGCTGCCCACGCCCTCGCGCCAGGCGAACGTTCGTCGGCCCCCGGGACGGACCGTCGCGGACTCGAGCACCGCGGTCGTGTCCCCGAGGACGATCTCGATGGCCACGTAACACTCGAACACCGGGCAGCTCAGCCGCGCCCGCAGGCCGCGCCGCAGGAACCCGGCAATCGTTTTCGGTATCGGCGCGAGCACCGCGAACCTTGGCGCCGGAATGGTGCCAGGCGCCGGCGCCACGTAGGGGCGCCCGGACACCGGCATGTTTGTCGGAGCTTCCGATCGCTTTGGCGCGCCGGGGATCAGCCGCTTTGACTCGTCGAGGACCCACATCGCGGAGTTGAGCAAGTTGTCGCGAGCCCCGAGCGCTGTGACCTTGACGAAGTAGCGACGGTCGCGCGACAGAGGAACGCTGCCGCGATAGCTCGTCTGCGTAGGGACGCCCTTGCAAGCTGGCGGCGGCGGCGTGCATTCAAGGCCCGCGAGACCTTCAAGGTCTGCGGGCTCCGCAGGCTGCCTATGATCGAGGATTGGACTGGTTTCGACGTCCATGGAGTAGAACGTCGTTCCCGGCGCGAGGTGCCATGTCACAACCACATGGTCCTGGGCGTCGATGCCGGCGGCCGTGATCTGCGGCTCGCCGGCGGCCGCGGCGGGGCTCGCGGCGGCGCACGCGACCACCGTCGCGATGACGAGAACGGCGGCGGCTATGCGGGGACCGATCGGGGTCATACCCGCGAGCGTACCCTCGCGACGCCGGGCGTCATGTGACATAGGTCCGCGGTTCAGGCCGACATGATCGCGTCCGCGTTTGCGGGGCCGACGTTACGACGCTGAGAGGTTGCGTCAGGCTCCGAGGCCGCGGCCGAGCCGAGGCGACCGTGGAGCACGTGGCGAGCTACCGGATCGATGGCGTTCGACCTCGGGCCGCGCTCGGTCACAGCAATTTCATGCTCGATAATGTGCCTTATGTAAACCTGGCTGCAAATCAGCATGTTTTGGGGTCTATAGAGACTTCGTGCGGAAACCCGGGTCAAGGTCGGTGCGTCTCCGGCATCCGCCAGACGCGCTCATCGGATGGGTCGCAAGGTTCAGGCGCGCGCCGACGAAGCGAATGCGCCCGTCATCGGCGCGACAAGACGAGGAGACTGGTGAGCGTGGCGGACATCGATGTGTTCGTGAGCTACGCGCATGCCGATCGGGAGCGAGTCCTCGTGCTGCGTGACGCCCTCGCGGCGCAGGGTCTCGCGGTTTGGCTCGACGAGAGCGAGATTGAGACGTTCACATCGATCAGTGCGGCTCTCAGCGCGGCCTCGGCCGCAGCAAAGCTCTCCTCGCGTTCTATTCGCGGACGTACACGGCACGGCGCGCATGTCAGTGGGAGCTCACCACGGCCTTTCTCGCCGCGCAGCGGGCGGGTCGTGATCCTCGCGACAGGGTGATCAGTCGTCAACCCGGAGATTGGCGCAACGCATATCTGCCCGGCGGAGCTGCAGGATGCGCTGTTTTCGCGCGCCCCCAGCGCAGACGACGCTGAGGGCAATGCTGCACTTGCGCGGCGCGTCACGGCGCACGTCGCGCGTCTGGACGGAGCAATCGGCGACTTGGGTGTTCTGCCGCAGCCCTCGTGGTTTGGTCGCCGCCCTGTCGCCGCGGCGCGCTTCGTTGGGCGCCTCAAAGACATGTGGGCGGTCCACTCGGCCCTGGTCGCTAACGATGTAGCGCCGATCTCGGGCGCGCGCGGTGATCCAGTCGTGAAAGTCGTCGGGATGGGCGGCATCGGCAAGTCGCTGCTGGCGCACGAGTACGCACTGCGCTTTGCTGCGGCGTATCCGGGTGGGGTGTTCTGGCTGCGAGGCCATGGCTACGACGATGCCGCCGTGCCACCGACAGCGCAGGCGCGAAACGCCGAGCGAGATACCCAGCTGCTCGAATTCGCCCGCGGGGTTGGGGTTGACGTCACCGAGCTTTCGCCAAATGAGTTGCCCGCTGTTCTCGCCAGGTTTCTTGATAAGCGCGCCGAGCCATATCTGTGGGTCGTCGATGACCTTCCCGGCCACCTTAAAGCCGCTGCGTTGGATGAATGGCTCGCGCCAGGCCGCTACGGTCGCTCATTGCTCACGACCCGCAGCCGCGCCTACGAGGCGCTAGGCGCACAGATCAACCTCGGCGTGCTGACCGAGCAGGAGGGCTTGGAACTCCTCGCGAAGCACCGGGCCGCGAGGGGGCCCAGCGAGGAGGGGGCCGCACGCAGACTCGTGGCGGTTCTTGGCCACCACGCACTCGCGCTCGATGTTGCTGGCGGTGCCCTGCGCACCGAGCATGGCGTGTGCTCCTATTCCGCGTATTGTGCGGCGCTCGCCGATCCAGGCGAGGACGAGCTGGAGCTCGCCGCCTCCTTCACGGGTGAGCTTCCAGGCGGCCACGAGGCGAGTATTGCGACGACGCTAGCTCGCAGCGTCCGTCGTCTCGACGAACCAGGACTCGATTTCCTGCGCCTCGCGTCGCAGCTAGCGGTGGAGCCGATCGAGCCCAGTCTTGTAGTCGAGGTCTTCGCTCGCATTGATCGGCTGGACGACATCTCTTCGCGGCGGCGCGCGGTCGCCGGAATGCATGAGACAGTCGTTGCCTCGCTGGCTGAGACCACCGGAGCTGGCGCTCGACAGGTGCATACGCTTGTCTCTCGGACAGTCGAGCGTCTCGAGCGCACCCGAGCGCGCTCCGCCGCGATCGCTGACGCCGCGACGTCCGTGCTCACACTCCGGTTGCGTGCTGCCGTTGGGGGGAGGGTCTCGGCGGATCACGCGACGTTGGCGCACGGCCGCCACCTTGCCGATTCACTGCGCGACGAGCATCACGCCGCGCTGCTGCATGCGGTCGCATCTCACGACTTCCACCGCGGCGAATATCCCCTGGCCCGCCACCTTCAAGAAGACGTGCTGGAAGCCCGCCGACGCCGACTCGGCGATGAGCATCCCGAGACGCTCGCGTCGATGGGCAACCTCGCCCTGACCCTGCTTGCGCAGGGCGAACTGGGCAGCGCGCGTGCTCTTCAGGAGGAGGAACTGAAGACAATTCGGAGGCTAGTTGGCCATGAGCATCCCGACACACTGGTGTCGATGGGCAATCTGGCGCTAACGCTGCAGGCGCAGGCCGAGCTGACACAGGCACGACCGCTCCAAGAGCACGTACTGGCAAGACGCCAGGAGGTGCTCGGTGACGAACATCCCGACACGCTGGGCTCTATCAACAACTTGGCCCACACCCTACGCGCGCAGGGTGAGCTCGCCGGCGCGCGCGTCCTACAAGAGCGAGCGCTTGATGGTTTCCGTCGAGTGCTCGGAGTGGAGCACCCGGGCACGCTGATGTGCGCGGATAACCTCGCCACCACACTGCTGGCTCAGGGCGACCTAGCCCGGATCGTGCAGTAGCGCTTCGCGACGAGTCGGCGTGTCACGCGGACGGTGATTTGTTGGGAGTGCTGGTGGTTTGGGCGTCCCGAGCCCGGTTTTCGCGTCGCTGGTGTCGGTGTTTGCGTTGCGCGAGCGTCGCGGCGTGTTCGCGCGGCGCGTGCGGGCAGCTGGGAGCGCGGCGCTGAGCGCCGGCGTCGCGTGCGTTGTCGTTGTGCGCGCCGCGTTGTCAGGCGGGCGCGGGCAGCGCTCGAGCGCGCCTGAACGCGTCGACGAGCGCCGTCGCCCAGGGCCAGGCGTGATCGATGCGTAGCGTGGCTTTGCGTGCGTGAAATGCGAGGCGTGCGGCGACGTGCAGCAGCCGGTAGCGCAGGCGCTTGGGCTCGCAGGACGCCAGTTCGCCGGTCAGCAGCAGACGCTGCGTCCAGACGAGCAGGTCGTGCGCGATCCCGACGAGCGCAACCCAGACGCGGTTGTGCTCGAAGTCTCTGAAGGGCAGGTTGCGCAGCCCGGTGTCCTTGTCGTTGCGGATCTGCGTCTCGGCATGTGCGCGCTGGCGCTGACGACGCTCGAGGATCTGGATGCCCGGGCTGCTTTGGTCGGTCAGGACGGCTTGGAAGCGATGGCCGTCATGGTCGGTGAAGGACAGTTGCGCGCCGGGATGCGCGCGCTCGCGCCGCACGATCACCCTGGAGGCGGTCGGCCAGCCGGTCAGATCCAAGTCGGCGGTGATCTCGGCGATCTGGCCGTTCTCGCGCTCGCTGCCATCACTCGCAAGCGCCGCGACCCAGGCGTTCTCGGGGATCTTCAAGATCGCGACTCTGACCGCGTCGGTCAGCTCAAAGCCCACCGAGTAGCGCAGCCGATGCTCGCGGCAGAAGTCCATGACCTCGTGCGTCGCGCCCGCGGAGTCGGTGCGCACCACGATCTCGATCGTCTCGATCATCGACGCGGGGATCTGCGCGAGCGCGTCCTGGATGACCGCGATGTGATCGGCGGCGGTGTTGGACCCGGCGTTGCCGGGCCGCAGCACGGCGCCCAGCGCTTCGCCGGTCTCGTCGCAGTAAGCCATCAGCGGATGAAAGCCATAGCCGCCCTTGTAGGTGCCGGCCGCGCCCTCCTTCTCAGAATGACTGCCCACCAAGGTCGCATCGACGTCGATCGTGACCGTGTCGGGCGGCCCGGTCTGCGTCCAGACATGCTCGCGAGCGCGGGCGTGCGCGTCGCTCAGCGCGTCCAGCAGCCCGGGCGTCGAGGCGATCTTGTCGATGACCCTGAACGCGGTCGAGTCCGACGCGACCGCCCCGAACAACGCGTCCTGATCACGCACCGCACCGAGATCGGCGAGGCAGTCGCCGCCGTCGGCGAGCATCACCGCGAGATCGCGGACGACCCGGCCAGGGTCATGCCCGCACTCGCGCTGCTTGAGGCCCGCCAAGCGCACCGACAGCGCCGCAGTGAGCCCGCTCTTGTCAGCGATCTGCGCCAGCAGCGCGCTGCCCGCATGCGACACGAGCCCTTCTCCGTCCGACGTGACTTCTACCGTGACGTTGCGGCCATCGCGCTGCACCTTCAAGGTGATCCTCCCGAGCCAGGGTTTCAGGACGTCGCAACCCCAGAATCCCTGCTCCACCGGACGTTCCCGCGCCCCGACTTCGGTCGGGGCGCTCACCTTGCTGCAAGATCCGGGCTAGCAGGTGCCCGTGCTCTGCAAGAGCATGTGCTCGCAGCCCGTCGGCACGTGCTGGGCGATGCCCATCCTGACACGCTGGCATCTATGAACAACGTCGCCAACACCCTGCGAGGACAGGGAGAGCTCGGTTGCGCGCGCAGCCTCCAAGAGCACGTTCTAAGCACCCACCGGCGAGTGTTTGGCGATGAGCATCCAAGGTCGCTGACGTCAATGAACAACCTCGCGCACACGCTTGCGGAGCAGGGAGAGTTGGCGACCGCACGCCAGCTCGAGGAGCATGTGCTCGCCGCGCGTCGACGGCTATTCGGCGATCAGCATCCGGACACCATGGCTTCGATGAACAACCTTGCCGGGACGCTCCAACAGCAGGGCGACCTTGCTGGCGCGCGCGCTCTTCAAGCGGAGGCACTGCAGACCTGCCAGCGTATGTTCGGCGACGAGCACCCCAGTTCGCTGACGCTCATGCACAACCTCGCTGACATGCTGCGGGCGCACGGCGAGCTTGACGAGGCGCGCGGGCTCCAACTGCGCGCGCTCAGCGGTCGTCGCCAGGTCTTGGGTGATCAGCATCCCGACACCCTGGCGTCGATGAACGGCCTAGCCATGATCATCTGGGCACAGGGCGACGCCGCCGGCGCGCGTACTCTCGAGGCGCAGGTGGTAGACGCGCTAGGAAGGGTTCTCGGCGATGAGCATCCCCACACGCTCATCGCACAACGTACGCTCGTTGAGATCACTGCGGAGCTTGAGCAGGTTCGCGACAGTACCGCGGAATCCTGAGCGGCATACTCAGACACGCGGGACGCTACCTTCGTCTAAGGCACCTAAGACGCCGGTTCCGTCCGGCGATCCGGCTACTAATCCGGCCGGGCTGTCGCGGAACCCGCCGAATCGCCTGCTGCTAACAAGCCCGTCGTCGCCGACGACGTTCGTGACGCGGTGGTGCGCTACGTCGAGGATCTACAACGCGCGCCGCTGGCGACTCGAACGCGAGAAGCGTACGCCGGCCAGGTTGGAGCGTATGGTCGCTGGCTGACTGGTCGGCCGCAAGCGGCCGCCGCGCTCGTCGAGCCGCGGGCGCGCGATCACGCCGCGCGCGACTTCAAGCGCTACCTCAAGGTCGAGCAGGGCTGGAAGCCGGCGTCGGTGAACCTCGCGCTGGCGGCGGTCGATCACTTCAACCGCTTCCTCGGCCTCGGGCCGGCGAACGTGTCGCGCGAGCCGTTGGCACAGACCGCGCCGCGTGCGCTGTCGGAAGACGAGCAGCGTGCGTTGGTGCGCGCGGCCGAGGACTCCAAGCCGCGTGACCGCGCGATCGTGGTGCTGCTGCTGTACACGGCGCTACGCCTCTCCGAACTCGTGGCGCTCGACGTCGCCGACGCGCGCCTCTCAGCGCGCAAGGGGCTGCTCGTCGTGCGTGCGGGCAAAGGCGACTTCTATCGCGAGGTGCCGCTCAACAAGCCCGTCCGCGACGCGCTGGAGGCGTGGCTGAAGGAGCGCGTCAAGCGCGTCGACGTCGGCGACCCGGCGCTATTCGTCGGACCGCAGGGTGGCCGGCTGTCGGCGCGCGCGGTCGATGGTCATTCGTAACACGGCGTGCCGCGCCGGCCTGCGGCTCTCGGCGCATGTGCTGCGCCACACGTGCGTGACGAACCTCGTGCGCGACGGCAACGACATCGTCTTGGTCGCCGAGCTAGCGGGGCACAGGCGGTTGGAGACGACGCGGCGCTACAGCCTGCCGTCGGCGGCCGATCGTCAGGCCGCGATGGACGCGCTTGAGATCGAGCGGTGACGCCTGACGCGCGCGTGCTGCCACGCTTCCCGTCGGCGACGGGGGGAACGGCTGCCCGCGACTACGGCCGGTTCACGCGTGAGCTGTCGCCCGACGATCTCGCCGGCTGCTTCTTCTTCACAGACGACGACCGTCGCCGGATCGCCACGCGCCGCGGCGACGCGAGCCGGCTGGGCTTCGCGGTGCAGCTGGGCACGGTGCGTTACCTCGGCCGCTTCCTGGAGGATCCCGCCGAGGTCCCCGCGAGTGTGCTCGGCTGGACGATCCGCGAGATCGACGTGCCCGCCGCCACGACCCTCGCGGGCTACGGCGAGGGTGAGGCGCGCTGGGACCACCAGGCGCCGGCCGCGCTTGGCAGCCCGTCGCTGCTCGAGCCGCCGCGGACGCAACAACCATCGCCAGGGCCGCCGGCTAGGCCGAGCTGTCACGCGATGGCTGCTGTGATGACCATCTCCGCTAGGCGCTCGTCGAGGCGCTCCGCGTCGGCCAGCAGGAGCTGCAGCTCGTTCCCGCCCAGAGGAACGAGGAGGGCATCGGTCTGCGATGAGCGCAGGATCTCCAGCTGGGCCTGCTTTGAAACCTCTCCCCGGGCGCATGCGAAACCCAGCTTGGCCCGTCCGCGGCGGTTCGCCAACTGCTGCTGCAGGTACTTGATCGTGGCCGACCCCAGCGCTTTCTTCTCGTTCTTGGCGGTCGCGATCGCGATCGGCCCGTTAGCCAGCCGCGCGTACTCGCCAGCGCCGGTGACCAGCAGGACGATGTCGATCTCTTCTGTTGCATTGTGGTGTGCGTGCTGGACAACCTTCAGCCACGAAACCTGGCTGAAGACCAAGCAAAGTGCCTGTTCATACGCACCGCCGCGGACAGCGTTGCTGCGCTCCGCGTCCTCTGCTACGTGAATGCACCGCTCGACGAGCCGCCGGAGCTCGTCAGGGCGCAGTGCCATGTTCGCGAGCGCAACCCAATCCGCCACCGAGCGCCATTCCGAGACCTGCCACGCCCCCGAGTCGTCTTGGCGCAGCTCGAAAGGGGCCGCCTCGAGTTCCTGCAGCAGCACAAGCGTGTCGAGCGTGAGCGCCTCCGCCCGTGTTGCAACGATGATCTCTCGGTCGCCGCTGCGGAGGCGCGAAGGCGCCGAACGAATGCCTTCGGGATGCGGTCACCTAGTTCGATATGGAGAACCCGGTCGGGATCGACTAGGTCTGGCGTCCAGCGCAGTCCGCCTCCAAGGTCGAGGGGCCGCGTCGGCTTCTCTAGCTTGGCATCGTGTTCAAGCAGGAGGCTCACGATTGCCGCCCGCTCGCTGTCATCAGGACCGTACTGGCGTGAGGCGTCCGGATCCGTCTCGTCGCTCACCGCGGATTGTCAGCCGGCGTGTTCGGCGAGGAGCGTGTCGAGGCGATCGCGGGTGCGCGTGACGATCTCGACCAACTGGGCGCGCTCCTCGAGATCGGTCGTCTCCCCGAAGAGCCGCCCCACCTGCGAAACGATCTGACTGGCGAGGTCGCCGACCTTGTCAACCTCCACACCGAACGCCACCGACGAGTCGTAGGCCTCGTCGATGGTTACCTCGGCATCTTCGAACAACGACATCAGCGCCTGGTCGAGCTCCGAAGGGCGATCGGGAGCACCGGCGTCTGCGCGCGCCCGCTCGATGATCGGCTTTACCTTGCGGAAGTCCGTGATGTCCGGGATCAAGTTCGCTCGGCGCTTCGCCACGAAGGCCGCGAGCAGCGTGGCGCGATCGAACCGCTGTGCCAGCACGCTTCGCTGACGCTGGAGTGGCCTGATCACGTTGCGGTCGAGCTCAACGAAGAAGTTCATGGTGACTTCGCCCGACTCGACCATGTTCTGGTAGTCCTTGGGAAGTTCGAGCAGCAGGCGGTAACGAACAATTTGCTCGCGGCTAAGTCCTGTCAGCTCACGCAACTCGTTGAGTTCGGTCTTGCCCGTGCGGTCGATGACCTGCTGTAGCGCCCGGGCCGTGGGCATGTCCTCCCAGTCCTCCCGTACCTTGTGGATATTGAACATCTCGATGATGTTCTTCTCGGGGTCGGGTTTGCCGTCGCGCACGAGCGCAGGGAGCGTCGCGAGGCCGAGTCGCTGAGCGATCCGCCAGCGCCGTTCCCCATCGATGAGACGGTAGCGGTCCTCTTCGCCTGGGTCCGGGTACACGTAGATGGGTACCAGGATGCCGCCGGACTCCTCGACCGAGTCCGCGAGCCTGTTCAGCTGGGGATCCCGGAAGTGCATCCGAGGGTTCTCGGGATTGGCCAGAATGTTCTCCGGCGGGAGATCTCGTAGCTCGTTCGACATTGAGCCGGACGCTACCTCAACTGCCCCGACTCGTGGAGCGCGTCAATGCGCTGCCCAGACGTACTCGACAACGTCCCGACCGGCTGCGCCGTGGCGCCCACCGAGCGTCGAGTGGCGGGCCGCCCGCGTGATCGCCAGGTGCACGTCGGCAAAATACTCACTCAGAAGGGCTGCCGGATCGATCCCGAGCCGCGCCGTCAAAAGCCCGCTGGATGGGTAGCTCAGCAACAGCACGCTGTCGCGTGCGGCGACCTCACGCGCGATCGTACGTACGGACTCCAGAACTTCTGTCTTGACTGCAAAGGTTGAGCGGAATCGGTCGGGGCGATAGCGCCCAGCGCCCTCGGCATCAGGGTAGTCGTACCGAGTAAGCGTTTCGAGGACGTGGTAGTAGCGCGAGTAGTGGTCCTTGGAATAGGGCGGGTCGGCGTAATAGATCGCTCGCCCGACACCGCGGGCGTCGAGCTCGCTCCAGATCGTCAGGGCATCGTGGCCAAGAATGCAGTTCTTTGCGCGCCACTCAACGCTGCCGTAGGGCCGAAGCTTGGCCACGTCCTCCAGAACCGAGTCCCAGGGCGCGCGCCTCCGAGCGGCCATGATCCTCGCCGCGCCAGCTGCACTTGTGGGTCGCAGAAATTGGGCGAAGTGTCCTGGTGCGTTGCCGATGCGGCTCGCAGTCTGCAGCCAGGCCAGCCGAAGCCAGTTCGCTCGCTCCTCGCTGATGACATCCCCGGTCTGTGCCTCGTCGATCGCGTACCGGATGCTGTCCAGCTCAGCGGCCTGACAAAGCCCGAAGTAGCCCCATGCGAACAGGAGCGACACAAGCCGCCAAGGACCATCGTCTTGCGCGCCCCGGAGGGCTCGGACCTCGGTGGCGACATCGGCATCGTTGCCGGCGTGCCGCCACCCATCTTGGAGGCGCCTCAGCTCCTCGGCGTCCCCCCGACGGAGAACGCGCCGCTCTGCCTCCATGGCCGCGGAGTAGCGCTCTCGAAGCGCGCTCAGATTCCGGCGATACGCTGGCAATAGCACGCGGCGTACCACCTCGACGGGAGGCGGATCCTCCGAGCTCGCGATCAGGCATCGTGTGGCGAGCTGGGCGTAGCTCTGGATGTCGTTGACCCAGACGCTCCGGCCGCTCGCGGCGGCCGCGCCCGCAACCGAACCCATGCCGCCGAACAGGTCCACCAGGCGGCGGTCAGCGCTCAACGTCTCGCAGAAGACAGCTACCTCGCCGGCCAGCTGCTGCTTGTTTCCCATGTAGCGGATGCGCGTGCCGACGGTCACCGTAGCTCAGTTCATCACGGACCTCGGTTGGATGCTCGGAACCTAGGCCGAGCCCAGCCGAGTCTCGAGTCCTCGATCGCTCTCGCGGGCTGAGGTCGCAAGGCTCGCCGCATTGACGGACGATTGCGCAGCACGCACGGGAGGGTCTGGCCGCTCCCAACGCGGCGCTCGTCGTGGGCCGGCACCGCTTCGCTGTTGGGGGATAGTTGGACCGGCGCGATGACGTTTCGTCAGTCCAAGAAGCAATCCGATTTGGACTAGCCGGTAGCCGGCGCGAGCGGCGGCGCGCGCCGTCCAGCCGGCCTGACAGCTGCGACGTTGAATCTTCCAGAGCTAACCGGAGCGTGCCTCGGCGGTCGCATTAGGGGCTTTGGTCGATCTCCTTGAGGGCTCCAATGATCAACCACATTTGGTTGCCGACGTCTCGCCGCAGCTTCGCCTCCGATGCCGCCCTGCGCTTGTGATGCGACACTCCGATCCGGTTCGGGTTGATGGCCTTAAGCGCGTCCCCAATCACACGGTCGGCGTGGGTCTGCTGGACGATCCGACTGAAGCGACCAGCGAGCTGGCCCATCGTCAATCCGTCGATCTTCCGGCGCGTGAGCTCTTCCTGCTTCCCGCTCTGCGTAACAACGGCGATTCGGCCTGCCCGGACGCCTTTCCAAAGGTGCTTGCGCGCCGCATCCTCTAGAGCCAGACAGGCCTCTTGGAATCCCTCACGCCATTCCGCTCGGTCGAAGTGCTCGTACACTGGGCCAAGCGCAGACTGTAGGCGCCGCGGGAGGGACTTGATGCTCGGCAGCACGACGTTCAGCGCGAGGTCCTTTGCCGCGATCATCTCGATCGCAGCGCCATCACTGACAAGCAGGAGCCCGACGCCAAGGTTCTTGAGTTGGCGATCCTCCCTCCCCGTGCGCGTGGCGTCCTCCGGCAGCGCACACCAAACGCGCGTATCTCCGGTGCACGAGCGGCAGTAGCCGACCCACTCCTGCACCCGATCAATGACGACAGCCGAGTCCACCTCTACGATCGCTGTCGTGGCCGTCCGTTTCCCGTAGAGGCTCGGGGTGAACGGGTAGCCGATCTCGTGGCGCTCCGCTGTCACTTTGTAGCCGAGGTTCTCTAGCCACTCGGCCGCAGCTGCTGCAACTCCCAGCAGCTCATCGGCGACGGTCTGGAACTCAAGCGTCACTACACTTCAGCCGCGCAGGAGGCGCCGGATTGCCCTGGTGAGGTCTTGCAGCGTCTCGCGGAGCGCATCGGTGGGCGGGTAGCCCTCCGCTTCGTGCTCCTCGATGCGCGTTATAAGCCGCCCCGCCAGCTGTGCAGTCGCATGCGCGAAATCGGCAACCTGAACGGTTGCCTGGAAGGCGTCGTTGACTGAATACCCACCGTCCTTGATGATGCGCAGCGCCGCACGACGAGCTACCGTCGTGGTGATTTCCTCGCGTTCAACGGCACGACCCATGCGGGCGAGGAGCCGTGGCTCGACCGTGCTGGTAAGAAGTCCCGACTTGAACTTGTCGACGATGGCTCTGCGGAGCTGCTCCTCCTCCTCCGGGTCGATGATGCCGCGCTTTTCCAGCGCCGCGGGCGCCCCGCGTTGCCTCCAGAACGTGATCGACAGTCAGGACCTGCTGTTCGGCCGAGGCCTCTCAAGCTCCTCCATCAGCTCGTCGCGGTAGTCCTGCAGTCGGCCCAGTAGGGCCTTCAGCCGACGAACCTCTCCCGTGTCATCGATGCGAGCTCAGCTAGCTCGGCTTCGGTTGGCGACCGCTCCCATTCGCGTGCGACCCGCTCCTCCAACTCCCGAAGTTTGTACGCCGTCGGAAGCGGGTCCCACTCCTGCCGTTGGTTGTGGATCGCGAACATCATCGATGAGGTTCTGCAGCGGATCCGGCTTCGGCTGAACGATCGCGGGGACTTTGTCGAGCGCGAGCTTGAGGGCGCAGCGCCAACGCCGCTCGCCGTCGAGGATCACGTATCCCTTCCCATCGCGATACACCGTCAAGGGGACGAGAATCCCTTGGCGCTTGATCGAGTCCTGAAGGATGCGCAGTTCGTCCTGGCGGAATACGAGGCGCGGGTTCTCAGGATTTGGGCGCAGGGTCTTCGGCGCGATCATTGAGATTCCGGTATCTGCTGGCATGTCGGGACTACCGTAGAGGCAACCGCCGTCACTGCGCCAGCGACCGCCCAGCTGATCGACCCCTTTCGCGCGTGGCCCGCGACGAGCCCGATGCTCTGTTCAATGGCTCACCGGCCGACGCTTGCACGTCCATCCGCTTGATCGATCACGGACCCGTTGCATGGGTCCCAATACTGTCGGCCGCCGACGAAACAACGCTGGTTCCAGGCGCGTTCGGGGACGAATAGCTCGCGGCGGCCCGCCAGCCTGGTCCGGCTACTGACGGACGGACACTGAGCGCCCGTAGGTTGATCGAGTTGCACCGCGAAACCGGGGCGGCAGAGTGCCTCGGTCGGTCAGCTAGCCAATTTTCGCGAAGCAGTCGTTCTCCCGTGGCCGGACTCAACAAAGCCTTGCTCCCATGGCCGGACTCGTGGAAGGGGCGACGGATGAAAAATAATGAGCCGGACCACTCGCCGCCTCTGGCCCAGGCGTGCGGGGTCCATGGCTGATTCCTCCGTTCGCCTCGTCTGTGCGCCGTATAGCCCCCATCATCGGCACGCGTCACCGAACCACCCTTGCGGGACGCGGGGCGTCCCGTTTCTGCTGGGCTTCGACGTCCGCCGTCGCGGCGGGAGTCGTGTGCCGGTAGCCGTTCGGCTTGCGACGTCCTTCCAGAGCGCCGGATTTGTGATTTGCTCAGCGCATCGGTTCGAATCCGACGGATCCGGACCGTTTGCAATCTCCACGGTCCCGCGCCCGGATCGGTCCACTGTGGCGGGCACCAAGCACCATATGACCATGTCCGCTTCCACCGGTCCCGACCGACCAAGCGACAACGCGCGCCGCGTCTTCGCCGAGTTGCTACGGACTAGGGTGGCATCGAATGCCGAACTCCGGCACAGCCACAGGTGGGACGTTAACGGCCGGACTGAGGTTCTCTGCGGACCGCGTCGTACGCGAGCCGCGAAGACGGATGCGTGTCATGAGGCTGGTCGCACTGGCCGTCTGCGCAGTTGCGTCGGGTTGCGGTACCAGCGACGGCAAGACAGCTACCACGTACACGATGACCGCTCCGCCCAGCACGAGCACGACTTCGAGCGCGACTGAGCCGGCGCGGCCATCTCGGTCGGGTCGGTCTGGCGACATCACGTTGCGGGTACTCGGCGTCCGTACCTCTCGCATCGTGAAATTCCTTGGCAACACACAAAGCAACATCACCCCCGACGCCAAACCCAGGACACGAAAGGCCAAGCAAGGCGGACATTTCGTCTACGTCACGACACGGGTGACGAACCACTCGCGCGTCGGGCTGGACCTGACCTGCGGACTCCCCATCTCCGCCATCCTTGTCGACGTTCGTAACCGCAACTTCGACCCGATCGACGGCCTCTCGCAGATCGCCAACAACCCGGAGTGCAACACGAAGCTCCAGCCCGGTTTCCACGACCGGATGACGTGGATCTATCTGGTGCCACGCGGGACTGTGGTGGACTCGTTTGCGTTCGCCGACTGGACCGGCCTTGCTGACCAGAAACCGTACACGCAGATCGTCGTCGGCAGATGACGCCGCAAGCAGCTGAGACCACGCAACCCGCCCGCCGGCGAGCTCCGGACAACTGCACGACTCACCGGATGGCTACAGGGGATTTCGCGCGCTGGCCCGGAGACGGGACCTTCCCGGAATCGTCGCGGTTGCCTACGCAGCGCTTGTAGCTGCTGCGCCGGCTGTGTCCCAGTCGTCGCTCGGCCCACGGAATCCCCGCGCAGGTCCGATGTGAGTTAGCTCTGGCGCCGACGAAGCAGGCGGCCGAACTGACCAATGACGGCGATCGTCACGGGACGTCGTGAACCGTCCGCGAGTACCTCGACGGCCGCGCGTGGGGGGTAGCCTGTGCTCGCCTCGATCGCTGCGGCGTCAAGGATCACGATGCCGGCCGGGTCTGCTCGGGTCATCGTACGCTCCGGCCGCGGATCATCACGTGGACGTCTTGAGGAGCGGGCTTCGTGACTCACGTAGACAGCATGGCGACCAGTTCGGACGCTACCGCTGCCGGCAACTCGTTCTCGCGACCAACGACGTACATCACGTAGGCCTCGGCGAGAACCTCGAGGATCTTGTCCTCGCGCTTGACGTAGTTGCGTACGTGGCGCCGAATGCCGAACGGGAGATCCCGCAGGATCGCTGATCGGTCCGTGGTGTCGCGTTGCGCCTGGTGCCAGGTGAGCGCGTGGCCGAGTTCGTGGAGCACCGCATGCTCAAGGTCGATGCAGCAGTAGCCGGTCGGGAACACCAGCGTATCGGTCTCGGGGTCGTAGATGGCGCCGACCAGCGACTCGGGCGCATACTCACCATGTACGTCGTAGCATTCGCGAAGGGTCAGCGGACGGTCTCGACGCTGCTGCAGCTCTGCGGAGGTGAGAGCGACGGCGATCGTGGGCGCGAAGACGATCCGTCGCGCCTCGTCTGATTAGCGACCTAAGGTGCTGGACGGGCGCGGCGCTGAGAGCCCGCAGGTAGCTGTCGACCACTGGAGGGACCTCGCCGTCGCCGAGCACCAGCATGAGCGCCTGCGCGACGCCGTATGACTCCGCGCTTTGCCGAGAGCCTGCCGATGGCGCGAGCCACAGATCAAATGGGTCGCGCTCCGCTCGGACGCGACGCCGGTCTGAAGACGTCCTCGGGCGTGGGGTGGCTAGACGCCGCGCGCGCGCACCGACAATCGCGACCACGTCATCGGCCATGCTCATGCAGACGATCGTAAGCGGCGAATCACGCCAAGGTCCATAGCGAGGTCGAGGTCCCCGCAAATTGCGGGGAAGTTTGTGACGCTCGCACGACCCGCTCCTGAGGCCGTGCCACGTCCCGGCGGCCGATCCGCTTACGACATCTGCCGGGTCCCTCCCCCAGGCTGGGCGGCCGAGCGCCTGCAATGCGAGAAGGCTGTCTATGACAAGCCCCCGAGCGCGTCGACAGCCCGCGTGAGGGAGCGCGGCGAGCCCATCCACGCCTGAACATGTGTTCGTGACCTCGCGCTCGTGCTGCTGGTCGTCGACGATCCGCGTCCCGCGCGCGCTGGCTAGGGCGGTTGGACGAGGCCGCATCGCCGTCTGCCCGTGACCGGACGCGAAGTCTCCCTCGGCAAGCTCTCCGGATCCAAACGCTGGCTAGGCTGCGTGGCGTGGACGCGACTGTGGGGGAACCATGGACCGCGAGCTGAAGAACCTGCTCTACCGCCGGCCGGAGCTCTACGAGTCCGTGTACCACGGCAGCGGCGATGCCGTCCCGCGCATGTGTGAGCGGCTCTTCGAGCGCCACCTCGGCGGCCCGCCTGACAGCCTGCTCGACATCGGTTGCGGCACGGGTCGCGACCTCGCGTATCTCGCGATGCTCTCCCCGGATTGCGTGGGCGTCGACTACCAAGAGCGCATGGTCGAGTATGCCCGCCGCGCCCGGCCGCACATCGACTTCCGCGTGGGCGACATGCGCTCGTTTCGGCTGGATCGGACGTTCGCCGCGATCACGTGCTTTGGCATCGCGATCGCGAACCTCCATGCGGTCGACGACATCGCCCGCGCCGTCGAGACCTTCGCGGCCCACGCGCGGCCGGGCACGCTGCTGGTCCTCGAAGCGCTCAATGCGATGGCGCCTGCGGGCGGCGGCACGCTCCCGCGCCGCTTCGTCGTCGATACGCCGGACCTCACGGCGACGGCCGACGCGACGTACGAGGACGACGTACGCCGCCAGCTCGTGACGCGCCGTCGCACGTGGATCGTCGAAGGCGCCGAGCCGGTCGAGGACTTCGTGCGCTTCCGGACGATGGCGCCGCTCGAGCTCGAGCATCACCTGGCGGCGAACGGCTTCGACACGCTCGGGATATACGACAACCGCGAGCTGCGCGAGACGGCCCTGCGCGACTCGAGCTTGATCGCGGTCGCGCGCGCGGCTTGACGCGCTCGCCGGGCGAGGGGTAGCGTCCGCGACGGCCTCAGACCGACCAGGGGATGTCGACAACAGGCGACGGAGGAGGGGCACGATGCAGGATGACGCGTCGCGCATCGTCGAGGACGCGCTCGGGCGCTCACCGTTCCGCGGGACGCGTACTACGGCGCCCAGACCGAGCGCGGCCGTCAGAACAACGACGTGTCGGGGCAGGTCATCGGCGACTTCCCCGGCTACGTGAACGCGATCGTCGAGGTCAAGAAGGCGTGCGCCCTCGCGAACCTCGACATCGGCGTGCTGCGCCAGCCGGTCGCCGACGCGATCTGCCAGGCCGCCGACGAGGTCCTCGCCGTCGCGAGTACATGCCGCGCGCCGAGGCGCTGCCGTGGTGGGAGGACTTCGCCGAGCTGCTGTCGCGCGTGCTGGTCGAGACGGCGGCGGCGTAGCTGACTCGGCTTACGCTTGGCGGCAGACGTCGTAGACGCGGTTGAGGTGCACGGTCGCGCCGTCGCCGCGTCTGACGGTCACCCGGAGCGCATACCGGCCCTTCGGCAGGCCCCTGAGGTCGACACGCACCGTGCGGCGCGTGTGTCGCGGTGTGCGCCGCGCGATGCCCGGTGGGCCCGTGAGCCGGGCGGCCGTGATCCGAGCGCCTCGCAGCGGGCGCTTGATGCGCAGCCCCGCCTGGCCTCTGCGGCCCGAGCGCAGCGTGAGCGTGAACCGCCGGGCGCTTCGGCAGACGACGGCCTCAAGGACGGTCACGACGCTCGTCGCGGAGCGGTCGGCGACGTCGGGATCCGGACTCGGCGAGGTGACGGCTGGCGGTGTTGGCCAGCAATCCGGGGGGCGCGGCCGCCGCGACCCGCAGCGCCAGGACGAAGACGTGGCTCGCGGGGGCCGTCGCGGCGATCGAGCACGACACGGTGCCTCGCGTGCCGGGTGCCGGCGTCGTACACGCCCACCCCGCCGGAGCCGCCAGCGACTCGAAGGTCGTGAAGGCGGGCAGCGCGTTCGTCAACACGACGCTGCGAGCCGTCGCGGGACCCGCGCTTGCGACGGTCAGCGTGCAGGCCACGATCCCGTTGGGCTTGACGGACCTGGGTGCGCAGCCGTTCGTCACCGACAGGTCGGCGATGTCGGTGACGACTTGGGTGAGCGTGCCCGTGCTCGGTCCGAAGTCCGCGCTACCGGAGTAGACGGCCGTGATGTCGTGCGAGCCCGGGGTGAGCCCGGAGACCGTGCGACTCGCGACGCCGCCGCTCAGCGCCACGGGCGCGCCGATGTCGATTCCGCCGTCGCGGAACTGGACCGTCCCGCCGGGCGTCCCCGCTTCCGCGACCACGGTCGCGCTGAGCGTCACGTCGTCGTCCGTCACGCTCGGGTTCGCCGACGCCA
The DNA here is from genome assembly GCA_963806515.1 of uncultured Actinomycetes bacterium. Lineage (GTDB taxonomy): Bacteria > Actinomycetota > Thermoleophilia > Solirubrobacterales > Solirubrobacteraceae > CADCVQ01. Next base: position 128,323 of record CAWDYO010000010.1, read on the forward strand.
CGACCGCGGTCGTCGTCGGAAGCGGGCCGACGATCGCCCAGTTGATGCGATTCGCAGGACTGCCGGCGGGCGGGCCGGCCGGCGACCAGCTGCTCACGGCGCCCTCGAAGCCGTCCGCCGAGGCCAGCGCGCCGTTGACGACGATCCGCGTGTCGTCCACGAACACCCCCGCACCCTGCGCAGCCTCATCCGACACGAGCGCAATCGACAGCTCGACCGGGCCGCCGACAAGCGACGACAGGTCGAACGTCACCGCTCGCCAGCCACCGGTCGATCCGGTGAAGGAGTTCCAGACGCCGCTGGTCCCCGGCGCGTCGCAGTTCGCTGCGCTGAAGTAGTGCGCGAGGAACGGATGCAGCGCTGCCACGAGGCCAGGATATCCGGCAGTCCGGGCTGCCCGCGGGTGGCGCGGTGGAGCTCGCGCCGTTGAGGTCCGCGAGCGTCGTCCAGTTGTCCTGTCCGACCGTGTGAGCTTCGACCAGGAGGTGGTCGTAGCCGGGCTCGGTGTCAGCGGAGAGCATGAGGCGCAGCTGCGCGCTGGACGCCGCAGTGAGATCCACGACCTTGGTCAGTCGCAGGTACTGGTCGTGAGCGTCAGCGCCTGACGGGATGGCGGCGAACCGAAGCCCCTCGACCGGCTCGAACGGCCCGCCGGCGCCAATCGCGGGCGCAGGACCCACGAGCAGCACGACGAGGACGCCGAGCAACATGGTTCGCATGGACATCTGAGGCCCTCTCCCGCGGACGTGTACGAGCGGGAATACTGCACGAACCAGTACCTGCACGCGACAGGCCGAACCGCGCGGCGAGTGACGGGTCAATGGCAGGCCTCGGCGGTCTCGCGCCCTCGCTGCCGGATGGCGCCGAGCCCGGCGACCCGCCGAGCGCCGGGGTTTCCTGATGGCGCCGCGGGGGCATGGTGCTGTGGCATGTCTTCCGATGACCAGGCCGCCGCGGCGGCTCCCTCGCTCGTCGACAGCCTGAAGACGTATCTCGACGAGGTCCCCGAGAACGAGCGCGCCGACGCCCTGCACGGGGTCTTCTACGGCTTCTACACGCGTGTGGCGATCATCGACCGCACGACGCACGAGCTGGCCGCCTGGGCCAAGAACGAGGCCGGCCAGCTTGCCAACGTCCCGGAGCCGCTGAAGGAGGCGCTGCGCGACAACGCGCTGTTCGTCGGCCAGGAGCTGTTCGCGAGCCGCGTGCGGGCGATGCGTGCGATGGGCTACGTCTCACAGCGCTTGGCCGAGTTGGTCGACGGTTCGCCACCGGCGCGGCCGTTCACCCTCCAGCGTGCGATCGCCTTCGACCAGAAGCAGGGCCGGATGCGCAGCTACCGGCTTTCGCACCCTGGCGAGCACCCCGACCTGCCCTACGACGCGGCGGCGTACGACCCCCTCGCCACCTGACGCGCGCTCGGTCGGCCTGCGCACCCTGGCGCGCTTGTGCAATGCGTCACACAGATGTACGTCAAACGACGTGACCAGCCCTGACGACGTCGAGAGCGCGACACGGAGACGTCGCGGTCTGCGGTGGGCGTCCGCCCGTCGCACATCGACCGGAAGGAAGCGAACATGTCACGTCACACCACCACCGAGTCCGCAAGCGACGACCGTTCCGCACCTCGCCGCAGGAACCGCGCCCGCCGGGGGCTCACCATCGCCGCGATGGCAATCGCCCTGCCGGGGATCATCGGCACGGCGTCGGCCTCCGCCCGCACAGCCGCCGCGGCCGGCGCGTGCTACCTCGACGGAGTGGAGACCAGCAACGGCGGCGAGGTCAGGATGCCGAGCGGCACCATCAAGACGTGCCGCGACGGCAATTGGGTCGCCAACTGATCCGAGCACGGACGCAGCCGATCGCCCCGACGGGCGACGGCTGCGTCCGATGCCGCATCGACCTCGTCCCGAGTCCCCACCGGCCGCCGCGAGCATCAGGCCGTCGAACCGCTCAACACACGGTTGGCCGCCGGTATCGCCTGCCTATCGGACGAGCATCGCGAGACCGACCAACGCGAAGAGCAACCGGTAGCGGCGCTGCATCCACTGCGCCGTCTCGTATCCCAGGCCACGGCGCAGCGCCTGAAGCGACCATCGCGCCTGCAACAGCCACGCGATCGCGCTCAGCAGCAGGATCTTCGGCAGGACCCCCAGCACGGACAGACCGACGAGCAGCCCATACGCGGCGCTGAACAGCCAGAAGCTCGCGAGAAAGCCCCGCCGGCACCCGAACGCCACCGCGCTGGTCCTGATCGCGCTCGCACGGTCGAACTCGTAGTCGCGCACCTCCTGGTTGAGATGCCCCGCGGCGAACACCAGACCGAAGAAGAGGCTGAGGGCGACGCCGCTCGCGTCCACGGCGCCGAGCATCGTGTAGCCGAGCAGGAAGTGCAGCCCGCCGCCGATCAGGTGGTTCAGCGACGCCGCGATCGGCGTGATCTTGCCGAGGCTCGGCGAGAACGAGTACAGGAGGCTGAGCGTGGCGATCCCGGCGCCGAAGAGCATCGCCGACGAGCCGACCGCAGCGAAGGCGACGAAGGCTCCGACCAGGAGCGCGACGGCGACGCGCGCGATCCGATCGCGGCTGATGGCGTAGCCGTCGGCACCCGGGCTCGCCCGTCGCAGATCGCGGGCGTCGCTGCTGTACCCCGCCCAGTCGTTGAAGACGAAGACGTGCGCGGTCAGCGCGATGCTGCCGAGCAGCAGCAGCCCCAGCCGGAGCACGCTGTCTGCATCGAGGCCGAGGCCGCCGCCGAGATAGGCCCCCAGCAGCGGGGATGCCTGCAGCGCGCACACCTCCACCCCGCGGGTCGACGCGAAGTGCCGCAGGACCCGGGCGTACTGGCGCACGAAGGTCTGGGAGGGAATGACGAGGGTCATCGGGCGACCGCCTCGTAGAGCCGCAGCCACAATGCGTACCCGGCGTCCTCAGACCAGTAGAACCGGCTCACGGTCGCGCTCAGATCGTTGTGATAGAGCAACGGGGGCGTCTGGCGAAGCAGGGCGAAGTCGGCGCTGGCGAGGCGCGCGAGCAGGTCTTCGATCGCCCGCCGCGCCGTCGCGTCCGGCCGCGTCGCGGATGTCTCTACGAGCCGTCGCACGAGCTCGCTCCAGAGCTCTTGTCCCGGGGCGGGTCGCGCCAGTCGCGCCGCAGGCATCGGAATCCGGCAGCCGAGCCGTCGCAGCTCGGCGCTGCGCAGATAGGGCACCAGCGGCGCCTTCGCGTAGTAGACCTGGACGTCGTCGTCGCCCGCCGCGCGCCGGAGCGCCTTGCAGAGGGTCTGCGCCGCCGGCGGATCGAGCTTGCGCAGCATCAGGTAGACGTGCATCTGGATCGTGAGGTCGGTCGGGTCCGGGTCGTGCCCGGGGTCCAGACACTGATACTTGTCGAACGGGGCGAGCCAGGTGCGGTACAGGCCCCGCGCGTCGCGATAGGACGCAAGCGTCCGCAGCATTCGCCGCGCCCGCGGGTCGCCCGCGCCCTTGCGGGCGAGCCTCCACGCGAGTGCCGTGTCGTCTGCGTCGGGCGTGATCACGCATCCCAGCGTGCCGATGGTGGGCCCGTCGGGCAGCCCGTGATAGCGCACCAGCCCGCTGCTCTCGATCTGCGCCGCCAGGTGTCGCCGGGCACGCGCCACCGCATCGTCGACGCGTCGCTTGCGTGCGACCGGCGCGAGCAGGTCCACGAGCAGCGAGGTCAGGTACGTGTTCATCTCCTTCTGGGGGGCTTCGTACCGAGGGCTGGTCGTGTGCGTGGTGAGCCAGTACCCCGCGCGGCTCTGGTCGTCGCGCAGGTGCCGCGCCGCGCGCGCGGCCAGCGCCGGCAGGTCGGGCGCAACGACCCTCACGGCCTCTTCGCGGATGATGCGGATGTCGCTTCTGGGTGCGACCCGCACCGCGAACTGGAGCACGTGATCACCCGGGGTAACCCCGCGGGTATCGGCAGTGACGCGCCAGCCCGAGAACGAGGTGGTGTGCAGCACTTGATCGACGTCGGGGCGCGGCGTGAAGTCCTGCGTCGTGGCGACCACGATCCCGTCGATCAGCACCAGCGCCTGCGCCGGGGTGCGCTTGCAGGTGAGCGCCCATCCTTCAAGCACCGCACCGGGTTTCAATTCGACGACGGCCCCGTCGTTGCGGAGCACGGTCGACCCGATCCGCTCGACGAACCCGCGCGCGTCGCACCGAAGCTCGGCAGCCGCATGCCGATGGCGAAGCTCGGCGACGAAGGGCGTGTTGCTCGGATCCCACGCGGCGCGCATGGACCCGGGGTCGTCTCCCGCGAAGATGCGGTCGTCGCTCGTCTTCGTGTACCAGAAGGCGCCGATCGCCTGCACGCCGACCGCGAACACCATCGTCGCGACCAGCAACGCGCGAGCGCGTGGACGCAGAACCTGCGGTGCGGGCGCGAGCATCCACACCAGGATCGGCAGCAGGTCGGCGAGCCACCGCGGACCCCACGACACGCCGGCGCGCCAGTCCGCCATCGAGTACAGCAACAGCTGGGCGACGACGGCACCGCTGAGCGCGATGGCCAGCCCCCTCGTGCTCGGCGTTCGCAGGCGCTGGGCCAGACCCACGAGCAAGAAGACGAAGAACGGCGAGAAGACGAGCAGTCCGCGCGTCGGGCTGACGAGCAACCCGGGCAGCCCCAGCACGTCGACATCAAAGATCGCCCTGCCCTGGGACTCGGCAGCGGCGTACCCGCCGGCGAAATGGCCGATGAAGCCGAGGTTGTAGTAGAGCAGCGCCGCCAGCGGGACAGCGGCGCCCGCAAGCAGCCACGCGGCATCGCGCTTGCGACTCCAGACCACGTACAGCACGAACGCACCGGCGATCAGCAGGTCCGGCGGGCGGTTCGCGACGATCAGGACGCAGACGAAGCCGAGCAGCCCGGTGCGCACCGGAGACGCACGGGCCACGGCCAGCAGCAAGGCAAGGGCAACCAGCAGCTCGCCGGATCCGTGCTGCCAGAGCGCCTGGCTGGAGATCATCCACGTGTCGGTTCCGAAGGCGAACACCAAGGCGAGCGGGAGGGCCCACCGGATGCCCTCGCGACGCAGCACCAAGAACATCAGGACGCTGGCGATCGCGGCCAGCAGCGACGCCGCGAGCTTCTCCATGACCTCGGCCACGCGGTCGATCTGCGGCTGTTGCCACCCGTCTTTGTTGAGCAGGAGCGCCGCGGGCAGATAGAGCGGCGCCACGAGCAGAGGCGTCACCACCGGGTACAGGGAGGCGAGGTCACCCCGGTGGGTGCGGAACATCCAGTAGGCCCACGGCTCGAAGTGGGTGGCGCCGGCTGCTGCTGAACTGCGCTCTTCGGGCGGGGTCGTCGGGTGCCCATGCGCAACCAGGCGCGCGTTCTCGTCGAGCGCGAGCGTGGCGTCGTGCCAGAGGATCAACGGCTGGTATCGAGCGGGGAGCGTGTCCCCGCCGCCGATCGTCCGGAGGTTCGCGTTGTAGACGAGGAGGCAGAGCAGGCCCAGCAAGAGCGGCGCTGCCCACGCTGGCAGGCGGCGGTCGCGGAGCGATCTCCTCGCCGCGTCAGGCCCGGTCAAGCCATGTCCAGAAGGCGCGTTCGGCGTTCGGACTGCGAGCCCGCGGGCAGGTCGAGCGGGCTCATCGACCGCGGATCATGCCGTACGCCGCCGATGCTTCGCAACGCCGATGGCGCGCGCGGAGTGGAACAGCGCGTGGCCGGCGCCGCCGGCTACGCGACCGGCGGAGCGGCGGTGTCGACGGTGAACGCCCGCGAGGCGGGCGAGCCGGGGTTCAGCGCAGCGTCGGTTGCCTTGGCCTCGAAGGTGTGCGGCCCGTCGCCGAGCTGGTCCGTGGTCAGTGGCGAGACGCACGCCGCGAACTCGGCGGCGTCGACGCGGCACTCGAGCGTCGAGAAGCCTTCGGAGGCCGCGAACGCGAACGTCGGCGTCGCGTCGGTGGTCGTGCCCGTCGGCCCGCTCGAGATCGTCACGGTCGGCGGCGTGAAGTCGAAGTTCGTCGTCGCGACCAGGACGTTCGGCAGCGGTCCGATGTGACCGCCGGCGCCCTGCGCCGTGCCCGTGTCGACCAAGCGCTTACGCACGGCCTGCGGCGTGGGCGCCCGACCGCCGAGCGCTCTGGCTTGGAACACGCTCGAGAACAGCGCGGCGGCGGACGCGACGATCGGCGCCGCGCTCGACGTGCCGCCGAAGGTCTTGGTGTAGCGGGCGTTCGTCCCGCCGTTGAAGAGGCTGCCGTAGCCGGTGGTGGTCACGCACTGCCCCCAGCCCTGGAGGTTCACGCGGGCACCGTACGTCGAGAAGCTCAGCCGGGAGTTGGCGGGTGCCGAGCAGTCGCCGCTGCCCGCGCCGACGATGATCGCGCCGGAGTCCGACTTGCCGTCCGGGAAGGGGGCCGTGTAGGCCGCGTTGTCGAGGTCGACCCCGCCGTTGCCGGCGGCCTCGACGACGATGATCCCGCTCTGCGTCGCGAGCTTGATGGCGTCGTAGACGGAGTCGAGGTACTCGCTCGGAACGTAGGGGACCGCTTCGCTGCCGGTGCCGGGAATGCCCTGCCACTGCTGTTCGAGCAGGATCACGTCGCCCGCAGACAGGTTCTGGCGCGCGAGGTTGACGGCGTTTGCGGGCGTGTACCCGAGGTTGGAGGAGTAGGCGTTGACGACGCCGATGGCGCTGCCGTGGGCGAGGCCGGTGACGCCGAGCTTGTTGGCGGTCGCGACGAGCTCGCCAAGCACCGCGGTGCCGTGGTTGTTGTCGTTGAACGGATCGGCCACGATCCCGTTCGCGATGACGGTCGCGGCGGGGGCGGCCTTGACGAGATCCTCGTGCGAGCGGTTCCACGAGTACTCGATGTCGACGATCTTCACGCTCTGGCCCAAGCCGCCGCCGAGCCCGGTGATGGCGGCGACGCCGATGCCCTTCGGCGCCGCGAAGCCGTAGCGCTGCTGGTTCGTGAAGTCGCGTGTGGCGGGTGGCGGCGCCGGCTCGGGCTCGAGGATGGCGGTGTCGACGACCGCCAGCACGCGCAGATCCGCCAGCAGCCGGTCACGCACAAGGCGGCTCGAGGTCACGATCCGGTAGTGGCGGTTGAGGTCCGGCACGCCGTGCTTGCCACGGGCACGCAGCGTGCCGCGGACGGCGTCAAGGCTCGCCGGGGACTCCTCGACGAGCCGCAGGATCCGAACGGCGCCTCCGCGCCCCACGGCGTCGTTGACCGCCGCTGCGTCCGATGTCGTCCGAGCAACGAAGTGCTGACCCTGAAGTCGCACCGACGCGCCGGAGGCGAAGCTGACGTCCAGCGCGACGTCCCGCGCGGCGGCGGAGGCGACCACGGCCGGGCTCGTCGCTACGGCGGCGAGGCAGCAGAGGACGACAAATGTCGTGACTTCACGCGACCGCGGCGCGGATTGAAGTTCCATAAGCCACCATCGCGTCCGGTGAGACGGCCGACAACGAGGCCGAGCCGCAGACCCATCAGTAGTTTCCCGTCAATCGAGTCCGCCCGCTCGCGCCCGCCCGGGCATCGGCCAGCCGTCAACTTGCGTCCCATGGCACCATGTGCGGCCATGGCGCGGCCAATCATCCTTGGCATCGTCGGCGACTCTGCGTCCGGCAAGACCACGCTCAGCAAGGGCCTCGTCCGCCTGCTCGGCGAGGACGTCGTCACGCACATCTGCACCGACGACTACCACAAGTACGACCGAAAGCAGCGGGCGGAGCGCGCGATCACGCCGCTGAACCCCGACTGCAACTACCTCGACATCATGGCCGCGCACCTCAACGACCTGCACGACGGATCGCCGATCCTCAAGCCGGTCTACCAGCACAAGGACGGGACGTTCGGCCCGCTCGTCTACGTCGAGCCGGACAGGTTCGCCATCGTCGAGGGCCTGCTCGGCTACTACACGCCGGAGATGCGCGAGGCCTACGACGTGCGCGTCTACCTCGACCCGCCCGAGTCGCTGCGGCGCAAGTGGAAGGTCGACCGCGACTGCGCCAAGCGCGGCTACACGACCGACCAGGTGCTCGACGACCTCGACCGCCGCGAGCCGGACTCCGCCTCATACATCCGCCCGCAGCGCGCGCACGCGGACATGGTCGTGTGCCGCCAGCCGAACGCCAAAGACCCGTTCGTGCTCGACGCGGTCCTGACGCTGCGCGACTCGCTGCCGCACCCCGACATGTCGCCGTTCGTCGACACCAGCGGCGGCCCCTTCACGATGACCGACGGCCCGAACGGCGATCGCATCCTGAACATCCCCGGCGAGCTTGACCGCGAGCGCGCGTCGGAGATCGAAGAGGCGATCTGGGACAGCATGCACTTCGCCAGCCACCTGCGCTCGGACACGCTCGGCGAGTTCACGGTCGGCAACGACACGCACCGCTCGGAGTCCCTCGCGCTCGTCCAGCTCTTGATCCTCTACCACCTCACGATGGCTCGCGCGACCGTCGCCCTCGGCGGCGAGCCGGGCAACGGCAAGTAGCCCCGCCCGCGCGCCCGGACGTCAGCGCCGCGTCCGGACCTTGGCGGTCAGCGTCCGCGTCGCGAAGCCGGACGCGCTGCCGGTGATCTTGATCGTCAACATCCCGGGCCTCGCGGCGAGCAGGCGCCGACCGGTGCGATGCAGGCGGATCGTGAGCCGGACCGTGCCCTTCTTGACGGTCGTGGTGCGCAACGAGACGCGTCGGCCGCGCAGGGTCACCGAGATCTTTAGCTTCGTCTTGGCGGACGCGGCCTTGAGCGTGGCGCGCACGCCCGAGCGGTTGATCTGCGAGACCTTGACCCGGCCCTTCGGCGCCGTGAGCGCCGAGATCGCCGCGGGGTTCGAGGGCCTGCCCGGCGGCGGCGGCGGCGGTGGCGGCGCGACGACCGTGTACGCCAGCGCCGCGGTGGACGTCAGGCCGGCGCCGTTGGTCGCCGTCGCCGTCAGCGTGTGCGGACCTGGCGCCACGTCAACGCCGGCAACGGTGCAGCTCGTCACGCCGGACGTCGGGTCGCTCGCGCTGCATCCGATCGCCGCGGCGGCCGGAAGCTGGGCGGGCGTGTAGCTCTGCGCCGCGATCCCGGCGATGGCCGGCTCCGACGGTGGCGACGTGTCGCGCTTGATCGCGACCGACTGCGCCGTCGCGCCGCCGATGCTCGTCGCGGTGCAGGTGAGCGTCGTGCCCGTCGTGTCGGCCGCGACCGACGACGCGTCGCAGCCGGACGTCGACAAGACCGGCGACTGCGCATCGGACACCGTCCACGTGGCGCCGACCGCGGGCTCGTGTACCAGCCGTCGGCGCCGTTCGGGCTCGGCGGGCTGAGCGCGGGGGCCACCGCCGGCGGCGTGGTGTCCAGCGCCGCCGTCACGGCGCTGTCGGCGAGGACGAAGCCGAACCCGCAGTCGCGATCGGGCAGCCCGATCGTGGCCGTGCAGTCGATCGAGCGACTGCCGTCCTTGAGGATCGCGGCGAGCTGGTCGGCGGTGAGGCTCGGCCGCGCGGACAGCGCCAGCGCGGCGACCCCCGCGGCGCTCGGCGCGGCCGCGCTCGTCCCGAAGAACGGGTTGAAGCCCCCGACGCTCGTCGCGACGCCGTCCGCTGCGGTGAGGTCGGGCTTGTTGCGGTTCTCCGGCGCCGCGAGCCGGTTGCCGGCGACGTCAAAGCGCTTGAACGCGGGGCCCCGCGAGCTGAAGCCCTCGGGCGTGGCGGGCGTCGCGTGGTTCGACGCCGCGACCGTCAGCGCGCCGCGCGCCGACGAGGCGTCGGGGTCGATCGCTCCCGAGCTCGTGTCGTGCTCGGCGATCGTGAAGGTCGGCGTCCCGCCGACGACGTACTTCATGAACGGGTCGCGGGCGCCGGTCTTGCGGCGGATCGCGATGCCAGCCGTCCCCGTTCCCGTGAAGAGGATGGTCACGAACTCCGACGGGATGCCGGTCGCGAGGTTGTCGCTGTCGACCGTGAAGGCGTACGTCGGCACGCCGGCGTTGATCCCGAACACGTCGACCGCGAGGTCCGTGCTCGCCTGGCCCAACGGCTCGTCCCACTGCAGCGCGACGAAGATGGTGCGGTTCGTGAACGTGCCGATCGTCTGGATGGCGTCGGCCGCGGCGCCCGTGTCGAAGTCGTTCGCGCTCGGGGAGATGGAGCGCGGGTCGGTCGTCGGGGCGTACGTGCCCTCCCAGCTCTGGCGGGCGCGGTTGCCGGCGGACACGAGGTACGTCACGCCCGCGGCCTTCGCGCGGTCGACGGCCTGCGCGATGATCCCGTCCTGGAAGAACGGCTCGGTGATCTGGAACACGTCGTCGGCGATGACGTTGACGCCGTTGGCGACGAGGTTGTCGATCCCGGTCGCGCGGGTCGCCGCGCCGCCGCTCCCGGTCGTGAACACCATGTTGCGCACGCCCGGCGCGGTGTCGAAGACGATCTCCGCCATCGCGCGGCCCTCGTCGTTGCTGCCGGCCGAGCCGTCCTGCAGGATCTGCACCGAGCCGGCGGGCATGCTCGCCGGACCGGGCAGGTCGCCGCTGGCCTGCGATCCCGCCACGCCGCCGCCCGCGCGGTTGATCGAGTTCGAGATGAGGCCGACCTTCACCCCCGCGCCGGTCGGCCCGAGCGCGCGCGCCTGCGGGCCGCGGTGGGTGGCGTCGCCCTCCGACAGGACGCTGCCAGCGTTCGTCCCGGAGCCCTGGACCGCGAGCACCGCGCGCGTACTGCGTAGCCCGGCGACGTCGGTGAGCGCGCTGATCGGCAGCGTGCCCTCGACCATCCGCTGCGGCCGGCGGTTCGACACGGCGCGGACCTCCATGCCGCGCGCGCGCAGCGCGTCGGTCGCCGCGTCGATGTCGCCGGTGACGTACACGTCGACGGCCACGTCGCGCTCGGCAGCGGTGAGCGTGAGCGCCTCGCGCCGGGCCGTGGCGGCGAGGCCGGCGCCGTCCAGGCGCGCGGCCTCGAGGCTCTGGAGGTGGCTGTCGAGCTTGCGCAGGTACGCGTAGCGAGGCGCGGCAGCGTCGCTGGCGTTCTCGCCCATCGCGCGCACGAGTCCCGACAGCGCCGGCGATGCCGGCCCGGTCGCGTAGCGCGCGGGCGCGTGCTGCGCCGCGGGTGCGCTCGTGGCGAGCGCGAGCAGCGCTCCGATGGTGCATGTGCCTACCCAGCCTGCGGTTCGCATCCCTGCCCCTTGCCGTCGAACGGAGAAAGCCTCTCATCCGGGCGGGCCGTTGGGCACGAAGTTCCGACTTTTTCCACCGGCGGGCCGCGGCTTGGCGCGGCGAAGGCCGGTTGCCGGCTCAGGCCACGGGCTGCGGCTCCAGCTCGAACGCCCGCGCGACGTGCTCGAGGCCGCGAGCGCGGACGCTCGCGTCGGCGACGTGCGACGTCACCATGAGCTCGTCGGTCTGCGTGCGCTCGGCGAGGTCGAGCAGCTTGGAGTGCACGGTGTCCGGGCCGCCGACGATCGCACGGTCGACGGTGTCCCGGACGACCGCGAGCTCGGCGGCCGGCAGCTTCGCGACGATCGCCTCCGCCTGCTCGACGGACGGCAGCGGCTCAGGGCGGCCCTGGCGCAGGCGCAGCATCGAGACGCCGCCGGGCAGCGCGAGCCGCGCAGCGTGCTCGTCGTCCTCGCCGACGACGATCGCCGCGCAGACGATGATGCGCGGGGTGTCTGCGATCTCCGACGGCAGGAAGAGCTCGCGGTAGAGCTCGATCGCGGGCTCCGTGAAGTGCGGATGGAAGTGGTGGGCGAAGACGAACGGGATCCCGAGCGGGCCGGCGATCCGCGCGCCGCCGTCCGTCGAGCCGAGCATCCACAGCTCCGGGACGGTGTGCTCGCCGGTCACCGCGCGGATGCCGCCGTAGCCGGTGCCGAGGTAGCCGCGCAGCTCCGCGAACTGGGCGGGAAAGGCGTTGGGGTCGCCGCTGCGCAGGACCATCGCGGTGCGCTGGTCGGTGCCCGGCGCGCGCCCGAGCCCGAGGTCGATGCGGTTCGGGTGCAGCGCCTCGAGCATCCCGAAGCGCTCGGCGACGGCGAGCGGCGAGTGGTTGGGCAGCATCACCCCGCCCGAGCCGACGCGGATGCGGTGCGTGCGCGCGGCGAGGTGCGCGATGAGCGTCTCGGGCGCCGTCGACGCGACGGACGGGATGTTGTGGTGCTCGGCGACCCAGAAGCGCTTGAAGTGCAGCTCGTCGGCGCGGCGCGCGACGGCCGTCGTGCCGGCGAGCGCGTCGGCGGCGGACTGTCCGGCCGCGATCGGCGCGAGGTCGAGGACGGAGACGGGGAGGCTCATCCGTCCCAGGCTAGTGGCGGCTTTTCCGGGTGGTGTGTAGATCTACTGGTCTCAGGGCTGAGTAGACCTACACACCCTCGCGCCCGGCAACGCCAGCGAGGGCCCGCTCGCCGGCTTGTGCGACGAGCGCGAGCAGCTCGCGCACGTCGTCGAGCGTCGCGCTCGGGTTGACGAGCGTGAGCTTCAGCGCCACCCGCCCGCGAAACTCCGTGCGCCCGACGATCGCGTCGCCCGAGGAGAACAGCGCGCGCTGCAGGGCGGCGTTCGCCGCGTCGAGCTCGGCGGCGCCGAGCCCGCGCGCCGGCGGGTGCCAGCGAAAGAGCACCATGACGGTCTGCGGTTCGGCGAGCAGCTCGAGGTCGGGGTGCTCGACGACCGCGTCGCCAGCCTGCTCGGCGAGCGCGACGACGTGCTCGACCATGCTCGCCATCCGCCTGCGCCCGGTCGCGCGCAGCCCGGCGAGCACCTTGAACGCGTCGAAGCGGCGCGACGTGTCCAGCGAGCGGGCGACGAGGTTGAGCGCGTTCTCGTCCTCGCGGTCGAGGTAGGCGCTCGGCTCGCGGACCGCCGCGAGCGCCGCGGGGTCGGCGACGAGGAGGACGCTCGCGCTGATCGGCTGCCAGAGGAGCTTGTGCAGGTCGGCCGTGACGGAGTCCGCGCGCGCGATGCCGTCCAGCCGCGGTGCGAGGCGCTTGGACAGCGCGAGCCCCGCGCCGACGGCGGCGTCGACGTGCAGCCATGCGCCGTGCTCGGCGGCGAGGTCGGCGATCGCGTCGAGGGGGTCGATCGCGCCCGCGTCGGTCGTCCCCGCGGTCGCGACGATCGCGATCGCGCGCTCGCCGCGGTCGGCTAGCGCGTCGAGCAGCTCGCGCAGCGCCACGGGGTCAATCGCGTCATTCGCGTCGACGGGAACCGGCAGGACCGAGCCCGCGCCGAGCCCGAGCACGCCCGCGGCGCGGCGCACGCTGAAGTGCGCGGCCTCCGAGGCGAGGATCCGCCAGCCGGCGGCGGCGGGCGGCAGGCCCTCCTCGCGCGGTGAGGCCACGCCGGCCCGGCGCGCTGCGGCGTCGCGCGCGAGCAGCAGCCCGTGGAGGTTGGACGCCGTCCCGCCCGTGCAGAACACGCCGGTCGCGCCGGCGGGGAGGCCGACGAGCGTCGCGAGCCAGCGCACGACGTGGTCCTCGACGAAGGTCGCCGCGGGCGCCTGGTCGAAGGAGTCCATCGACTGGTTGGTCGCGCCGATCGCGAGCTCCGCGGCCGCGGAGACCAGGAGCGGCGCGACGTGCAGGTGCGCGGCGCAGCGCGGGTCGCCCGGATGGGCGCCGTGGGCGAGGATCGTCGCGCCCAGCTCGCGCAGCACGGTCGCACCGTCGGCCCCGGCGGGCGGGCAGGGATCGATCGCGTCGATCGCCGCGCGCAGCTCGTCGGGGTCGGCGCCCGACCAGGGCCCGCCGTTCGAAGCCCACGCGGTCTCGACCGCCTCCGCGGCGGCCGCGGCCAGCCGAGCAAGCTCGCCCTCCCCGCCCGGCGCGCCCGCCAGCAGGCCCGCGCCGTCAGCCTCCGCGCCGGGCTCTGCCGGGCGAACGCTCACGCCCGCAGCGCGCGGCCGAACGCCTCGGCGACGCGGTCGACGTCGTCGGGCTCGATGACGAGCGGCGGGAGGAAGCGGATCGTCGCGCTGCCGCGCCCGCCGATCTCCGCCACGACGCCCTCCGCGAGCAGCGAGCCCAGCACCTCGGCGGCGCGCACCGTCGCCGGCTCGGGCACGCCGCGGGTGTCGACCCGCTCGCAGTCGACGAGCTCGACGCCGACCATGAGGCCGCGACCGCGCACGTCGGCGACCTCGTCGACGCCGGCGGTCACGGCGAGCAGGCCGGCGCGCAGCCGCGCGCCCATCGCATCGGCGTGCTCCCACAGGCGCTCGGCGACGACGTGGCGGATCGTCGCCGCGCCCGACGCGAACGCGAGCTGGTTGCCGCGAAACGTCCCGGCGTGGTCGCCCGGATGCCATGCTGCGTCGAGCTCACGACGCGCGACGACGACCGCCAGCGGCAGGCCGCCGCCGATCGCCTTGGAGAGCACGAGCAGGTCCGGCACGACGCCGAGCGCGTCCAGCCCCCACAACGTGCCGGTACGACCCAAACCCGTCTGCACCTCGTCGAAGATCAGCGGCACCCCGGCGCGCAACGTCGCCTCGCGCACCGCGCGGGCGAACGGTGCCGGCGCCGGGTGCACGCCGCCCTCCCCCTGAACGGGCTCCATGACGACGGCGGCGGGCGTCGCGATCCCCGAGTGGCTGTCCTCCAACGCCCATTCGAAGACGCGCGCGCAGCGCTCCGCGCCGGCCTCGCCGCCGACGCCGAACGGGCAGCGCACGCGCGTCGGAAACGGCAGGTGATGGACGTCGGGCAGCAGCGCGCCCAGGCGCTCCTTCGGCTCGCGCGCCCCCGTCAGCGCGAGCGCGCCCTGCGTCATCCCGTGGTAGCCGCCGCCGAATGCCACGACCCCGCCGCGCCCCGTCGCCGTCTTGCAGAGCTTGACCGCGGCCTCGATCGCATCGGCCCCCGACGGGCCGCAGAAGAGGATCCGGCCGTCGGCGAGCTCGGGCGGCAGCGCGTCGACGAGCGCGTCGGTGAACGCGTCGCGCAGCGGGGTCGCGAGGTCGAGCGTCGTCAGCGGCACCTCGTCGTCGAGCGCTCGCCGCAGCGCCCGCGCGACGACGGGGTGATGGTGTCCCAGCGCGAGCGATCCCGCCCCCGCCAGGCAGTCGATGTAGCGCCGCCCGCCCGTGTCCCAGACGTGGACGCCCCGCCCCCGAGCGAGCGCGACCGGCAACCGCCGCGGGTAGCTCCGCGCGCCCGACTCGCGCGCGGCTTGGCGCTCCAGCAAGCCGTCCTGCGCCGCCGGGTCCGAGGCGATCGCTCTACGTCCCGGATGCACCTTGCGAACGCTACAGCAAGCGCCCTTGCCAACGGAAGAACTGTCCGCTGAACGTTCGTGGTGGCTCTGTCACGAGACGAGCCACTAGATCAGCTCGGCGTCGGTCACGACCTCGACGAGCGCCGGCCCGTCGTGCGCGAACGCCGTCGAGATCGCGTCGTCGAGCTGGTCGGCGGACGTCACGCGGATCCCGAGCGCGCCGCAGATCCGCGCGTACTCCGAGAAGTCGGGGTTGTGCAGCGACGTCTCCCAGACGTCCCAGCTGCCGGCCTGCTGCTCCTTGGAGATCTTGCCGAGCTGGCCGTTGTTGAGCAGGACGTGGGTGATGTTCATGTCGTGCTTGACCGCCGTCAGGATCTCGCCCATGTACTGGCCGAAGCCGCCGTCGCCCGTGACGGCGAGCACCGGCTCGCCGGTCGCGGTGTACGCGCCGATCGCGGCGGGGTAGCCGAAGCCGATCGAGCCGAGGTAGCCGGACATCAGCACGCGCTGGCCGGGCTTGCACTCGAAGTAGCGCCCGAACGAGTACGTGTTGTTGCCGACGTCGACGGCGATGACCATGCCCTCCGGTGTGAGGCGCGTGAGGCTGTCGAAGACCGAAGCGCTGTTGACGCCGTGGCCGCGGTCGTCGCGCCGGCGCGACGCCTTCTCGGCCCGCCAGATCGCCTGGCGCTCGGCGACCTGCGGGCGCTGGTCGACGCGGTGCTCGGGCGGGTCCTCCGGGAGCCGCGCCGTGATCGCCCGCGCCGTCACGCCGACCTCGCCCCACACCGGCACGTCGACCTTGTGGAACTTGCCGAGCTGCAGCGGGTCGAGGTCGACCTGCACGATCGGGTGGCCGCGGTAGATCCCGGTGTGGTTGGAGAACGACGCGCCGAGCACGACGAGCAGGTCGGCCTCGTTCATGACCCAGCTCGCGACCGGCGTCCCGGAGCGGCCGAGCACGCCGCAGGCGAGCGGGTGGTCGTCGGCGATCTGGCCCTTCGCCTTGAACGTCGTGATCACCGGCGCGCCGGCGCGCTCGGCCAGCGCGACGACGTCGTCCATCGCGAAGCGCGCGCCCGCGCCGACGATGATCACGGGCCGCTTGGCGGCGGCGATCCGCGCGACGGCGTCGTCGAGCGCCGCAGCGGGCGGGTTGATCTCGTTGTCGGGCACGCGACCGTCCGGCCCGCCGGCCTTCGCGTCGTGAGCCGGGATCGTCTGCACCTCGTCCGGGAAGACGAGGTGCGACACCCCGGATCGCAGCACGGCGTGCTTGCAGGCCAGCGAGACGAGCTCCGCGTGCGGCGAGTCCGGCAGGACGGTCTGCGACCAGTCCGCGACCGCGTCGAAGGCCGCACTCAGGTCGACCTCCTGGAAGTTGTGCACCCCGAGCACCGACGTCTGGACCTGACCGGTGAGGGCGAGCACCGGCGCGCGGTCGACCTTCGCGTCCCACATCCCGGTGAGGAGGTTCGTCGCGCCCGGCCCGGCGATCGTCAGGCACGCGGCGGGCCTGCCGGTGAGCTTGCCGTACGCCGACGCGGCGAACGCCGCCGCGCCCTCGTGGCGGATCCCGACGTACTCCATCGTCCCGGCCTCGACCTGCCGGCGGATCGCGTCGGCGAGGCCGAGGTTCGAATGCCCGACCATCCCGAAGACGTGCCGCACGCCCCAAGCGACGAGGGTCTCCACCATGACGTCGCTCACCGTCCGCACGTGCAGTTCCTCGACCGGCACGCCGACGTAGATGCCGTCCTCGCGCACCTCGACCTGGTGCGTCGAGACCGTGTCGCCGAACGCGCCGGGCGACTGGCCCGTCAGCGGGCAGTAGTCGAAGCCGTGCCACGGGCAGCGCAGGAGCCCGTTCTCGATCGACCCCTCGCCGAGCGGGCCCCCTTGATGCGGGCAGTGGTTGTCGAGCGCGGCGTACGTGCCGTCGACGTGCGTGAGCGCGATGCTCAGGTGGCCGGCGGTGACCGTCGTCACGCGGCCCTCGGGCAGCTCGCCGGCGCCGAGCACCCGGTGCCAGGTCAGCGATGTGGTGGTGGCCATGCGCGTTCAGTCGCGCGGGCGGGCGCGGCGTTACACGGCGGCCGCGAGGCGCGGCTCGTCGGCGTCCGCGAGGTACGCCTCGAGCGCGGCACGAGTGCGGACGCGTCCGCGGTGCAGCAGCACGCGCTGGTTGCCGGCGCTGAGCTCCAGCGCCTCGCACACCTCGGTGGCGTCCCAGCCCTCGACGTCGCGCAGCCGCACGACCTCGCGCTGCACGGGTGGCAGGTCGTCGATGGCAGCGGCGAGCAGCGCAAGGGTCTCCTCGGACTCGACCTGCTCGTCGGGCCACCGCTCGGGTGCGATCGACCACTGCCCAGCGCACCGGTCCGCGCGCACGAAGCGGTCCGCATCGACGACGTCGTCGCGCTGCTCGGCGGGCACGAGCGCCGAGAACGGGACGCTGCGGCGCTCGCGTACCGCCCGCGTTCGCGCCCTGTTGGCGACGATCGCGTACAGCCACGTCCGCAGGAGCGCGACGCCTTCGAAGCGCTCGACCCCGGTGACGACCGCCAGCCACGTCTCCTGCACGACGTCCTCGGCGGCGGCGCCGTGCGTGAACGTGCGCGCGTGGCGCAGCAGCGCGGCGCCGTGGCGGGCGACCAACTCGTCGAACGCGCGCTCGTCGCGCGCGCGCAGGCCGGCGAGCAGGGCGGCATCGGGATCGGCCGTGAGCGGTGCCGGCGACATGCTGAGGACGACCGTAGCCCGCCGGCCGGGCGCCCGGCGTTACAAATGCCTTACCGGCCGTAACGTGGGCGCCGCGCGCGAGACAGACGGGCATGGAGCTCGGCTTCGTCAACCTGCTGGTCGTCTCGGCGATCGCCTTCGGGGCGCCGCTCGCGCTCGGGCTCGTGCCGGGTCTCAGGATCCCCGCGGTCGTCGCGGAGATCGCGCTGGGGATCGCCGTCGGGCCTCACGGCTTGGGCTGGGTCGAGATCGACGAGGCGGTCGAGATCATGGCGCTGCTGGGGCTCGCGTTCCTGCTCTTCCTCGCGGGACTCGAGCTCGACGTACGCAAGCTGCGCGGGCGAGCGGCTGCGGCTGGCGGCGGCGGGCTTCGGGGCGAGCGTCGTGCTCGGGCTCGTCGTCGGCTACGGCCTGAAGGCCGGCGGGCTTGCCGACGCGCCGCTGCTCATCGCGGTCGCGCTCGTCGCGACGTCGCTCGGCGTCGTCGTGCCGGTGCTCAAGGACTCCGGCGAGGCGGGCGGCGACCTCGGCCAGCTCGTCATCGCCGCGGCGTCGATCGCGGACTTCGGGGCGATCATCCTGCTGTCGGTCTTCTTCACGGGCGAGGAGGGCAGCGCGAGCGCGCAGCTCGATCCTCATCGGCGCTGTTCGCGGTGCTCGTCGTGATCGTGGCACTGAGCCTGTCGACGGCGGAGCGCTCGATGCGAATCCACGGTGCGCTGCTGGCGCTCATGGACACGACGGCGCAGATCCGCGTGCGCGGCGCGTGGCTGCTGCTCGTCGCGATGGTCGCGCTCGCCAGCGAGCTCGGCCTGGAGCTGATCCTCGGCGCGTTCGCCGCGGGCGCGATGCTCGCGATCGTCGACCGCGACGACGCGATGACCCACCCGCTCCTGCACCTCAAGCTCGAGGCCGCGGGCTACGGGATCTTCATCCCGGCGTTCTTCGTCGTCAGCGGGATGCGCTTCGACCTCGAGGCGCTGACGTCGAGCGCGTCGGCGCTCGCGCAGGTCCCGGTGTTCCTCGCTCGCGCTGCTGCGTCGTCCGCGGGCTGCCGGCGCTGTCGTATCGCCGGCTCGTCGGCGACACCCGCGCGCGTGCGGCGGGCCTGCTGCAGGCGACGTCGCTGCCGTTCATCGTGACGGCGACGATGATCGGCGCCGACCTCGGCTCGTCGAAGCCGACACCGCGGCGGCGCTCGTCAGCGCCGGCATGCTGTCGGTGCTGCTGTTCCCCTCGGCCGCGCTCGGCCTGCTGCGCAACGCTCCCACCGAAGTCGCACGATGAACCCGCGCGCGGAGGCGCAGGCGATGGCCGGCGACGCCTACGACGCGCGCGTGCTCGAGCCATCGCCGCCGGCGGTGAACGAGGGGCCGTGGTTCGCCGACGACCCGGTCGCGCGTGGCGACGCGACCCGTCCGGTCCTCTGGCCGGTGTCGTCGCGGCGACGTGACGTGGGCGTCGTTCGCCGCGGAGGACGCGGCGCTCGGCGAGTGGTGCCGGGAGCGCTGGCTCGGCCCGTATCCGCGCGCTGGCGGCGGTCCCGCCGGGCTTCGCGGCGACCCGGCTCGCGCTGCACGCGGTCGCCGAGCACGTCCTCAAGCCGGCGCGCGAGAAGGCCAACGGCAAGATCGGCCTGCGATACGTGCGCGGCGGCTTCGGCACGCCGTTCTTCGGCGACGACGCGCAGGTGTCGGTCGCGGGAACGGAGCTCGTCGTCGTGCGCGGCGACGCGGCCGAGCAGCCCGCTGACGACGCTCGCCGCGGCGGCGAGGCGCCGGCGCCTCGGCGAGCCCCCGGCCGGAGGGGTCCGGCCTCCGGCGGCTCGCCGCCGCTGCCGAGCCGTCCGGCGGCCCGCGGCGCGACTCTCGCCGACGCTCCGATCGACGAGCCGCGCGCGGTTCATCGGCGACTGGTTCGGCTTCGCCTACTCGGTGCTCGAGGAGCTGCGCGCCCGCGCGACGCGGCGCGCGGCGCCGTCGCGCGTGCAGCTCTGGCCCGAGCACTTCGACGCCGCGCTCGAGCTCGGCGACGAGGCCGCCGGCGCCCGCGCCGCCTACGGCTGCTCGCCCGGCGACGAGCACCACCCCGAGCCCTACCTCTACGTCGCCCCGTGGACCGCCCGCCCGACCGGCGAGCTCTGGAACGCTCAGGGCTTCCCCGGCGCCGAGCTCGCCGTACGCCGACCTCCTCGCCGCCGCCGACCCGCGCGCGCTGGCGCTCGAGTTCTTCGCGGAGCGGGCACGCGCGCTCGGCTGACGGCTGCGAGCACGTCACGTGCGCGCCCGCGGCCGTAGGCTGCCCGGCGTGCGGGCGGCGAGAGACGGCGACGCGGCGTGAGCTTCTTCGGCTTCAGCGACGAGCCGCGCTTCGACATGAGCGCCTACAAGCGCTTCGCGCTCGGCGCAGTGCTCATCGTCTTGTTCTCGGCGACGGCGGTGGCGACCGGCATCCTGCTCGAGGTCGACGACGACATCCGGGTCTTCAAGGCGGGGTCGAAGCCGATCCCGGAGGTGAAGGACATCCTCGCCGACGTCCCGACCGGCGACCCGCAGACGATCCTGCTGCTCGGCTCCGACCGCCGCTTCGCCGACATCCGCGCCAAGCTCAAGCCGCGCTCGGACACGATCATCGTCGTGCGCCTGGATGCCGACGAGAACGCCATGGCGATCATGTCGATCCCGCGCGACCTCCAGGTCGAGGTGCCCGGGCACGGGACGCGCAAGATCAACGAGGCCTACCAGCTCGGCGGCGCGAAGCTCACGGTCGAGACCGTCGCCCAGCTGCTGGCGATCGACATCAACCACGTCATCAACGTGAACTTCGGCGGGTTCCGGCGCGCGGTGGACCGCCTCGAGTGCTTCTTCGTCGACGTCGACCGGCGCTACTTCAACGACAACACCGGCCCCGGCCCCAACTACGCGACGATCGACCTCAAGCCCGGCTACCAGAAGCTCTGCGGCTCCGACGCGCTGGACTACGTGCGCTTCCGCCACGAGGACTCGGACTTCGTCCGCGCCGCGCGTCAGCAGGGCTTCCTCAGCCAGGCGAAGTCTCAGGTCGGGCTCGGCACGATCTTCCGCGACCGCAAGGAGCTCCTGCGGATCTTCGGCAACTACACGGAGACGGACATCGCCGACAGCGACACGGCCGAGATCCTCGGCCTCATCAAGCTCGCCTACGCGTCCTCGAAGTCGCCGGTCACGGAGATCCAGTTCCCCGCGACGGACTGCAAGAAGGACACCTGCGTCGAGATCGACCCGGTGGAGCTCGCGAAGACCGTCACGCAGTTCATCGAGGTGCGCGGCGATCTGACGGCGGACCCGACCACGAAGGACCCGCCCAAGCGCGTCAGGCGCTCAACGAAGCTCGCGCCCGGCCTGGCCTACGCCCAGGAGGCAGGCGAGAACCACGTCCTCGCGATGTCGATCCGCCTGGAGCCCCTGGGCCTGCCGGTGTACTTCCCGAAGGCGATCCTCGTCGCTCGCAACGCGGGCTATTCGAAGAACGGCAGCCCGCGCTCCTACGAGATCTTCGACCGTGCCAAGAAGCGCCACCGCGCCTACCGGCTCGTGCTCTACGCGGGCGAGCTCGGCCAGTACTACGGCGTCCAGGGGACGACCTGGAAGAACCCGCCGATCCTCGACGACCCGACAGACGAGCGGATCATCGGCGGCCGCCGCTTCCGGCGCTACTTCGACGGCAAGAAGATCCGCCTCATCGCCTGGGAGACGGCGCAGGCCGTCTACTGGGTCTCCAACACGCTGTCGCAGCGGCTCACGAACCGCCAGATGATGGAGATCGCCCGCTCGATGCAACGCGTCTGACTGGCCCGCCCACGGTGTGGAGCGCGCACCCTCGGGGAACTGGCGCGGGCGCTGCCGCCGGCGTAGCGTCCCCGACCCATGGCGGTGGCGCTCACGATCGACTGGGGCTTCGAGGGCGTGTTCGGCGCCGCGGTCATGGTCGGCATGAGCCTCGTCTCGCTGCTGGTCGCCTTCGGCTACGCCGACGAGGGGCGTCCGCGCTTCGGCCGGCGCGTGTGGATCCGCACATGGCGGCCGGCCCTCTTCCTCGTCGTCGGGATCTTCTGCGCCGTGATGAGCGCCTCCGGCTTCTGGGGCGCGACGCATGTGCGCACGCAGGACTTCACGGTGGAGCGCTTGCGCGAGGACGGAAGCAGCGGTGGCTGGCCGCAGCAGTACATCGACGACACGACGGGCGAGAGCTTCAACACGCCGCGCGCGATCCACGTGCGCGCGCAAGAAGGCGACCGGATGCGCTGCGAGATGACGTCGCCGCTTCTCATCCTCCAGCGCCGGATCCGGTCCTGCGCGCGGCTGCACACGCGGTACTCCGCGGCCACGGCCATGCGCGCCGCGCGCAAGGCCGCCGTGCGAGCGCTCCGGCAGTGACGTCGCGCATCACCGCGGTGGCCCGGGCATGTCCGCGCGATATCGCTGGCCGCGAACGTTCACAGCACGGGTCCCCACCCCGGATATCGTGCGCTGCATGGCGAACATCAAAGGCAGCGCGAGCACCGAGATCGACGCGCCGATCGACGCGGTGTGGGCGGTCGTCGAGGACGTCGGCAAGTGGGCCGAATGGCAGGGCGCGCTCGGCGAGGTCACGACGACCGGCGAGGACGCCGTGGGCCCCGCGTCCGCATGCAAGGTCAAGATCGACGCGAAGATCACCCAGATCTCGATGACGTTCGCGATCTCCTACGCGCCGCCGAGGAGGCTGGACTTCGAGCGCACCTCGGGCGACCTCAGCTCGCTGGCGGGCGGCTGGACGCTCGAGGACCTCGGCGGCGACCGCACCAGCGCGACCTACACGCTCGAGGTCGATCCCGGCGGCGTCATCGGCTTCCTGCTCAACGCCGAGCGCAAGGAGAAGCTGCGCGCGCTGCTCGTCGACGCTCGACCGAACGAGCTGAAGGCGCGCGTCGAAGCCGGCTGAGCACGCGCCAGCGCCCCGCTGGCAATGCTCTGCCGCGGGGAGTAGCGTCCGTTCCCACCGTGGAAGGTAGGGGCGTCAGTCGCGTGAACGCGCTGTGCGGATGGGCGCTCGCCCTCCTGCTGGTTCCTGCCGGTGCGCACGCCTCGACGTTCGCGTCGCGAGCGACGCGGACAGCGGGACGGGCTCCTTGCGCCAGGCGGTGGCGGACGCGGCCGCGAGCTCGTCCGAAGCCGATGCGGTCACCTTCACCGCGGGCCTCACGATCACCCGTGAGACGCCGCTTCAGTTCGGCGCCGCGGGCGGTCCGCTCACGCTGAATCCCGCGGGCGCCGCGGGCGTGACGATCAGCGGTGGCGGGACGAGCGCCCTGCTCGACGTCACCGGAGGCGACGTCACGATCAACCGCGTCGACCTGCTCGACGGGCGAGGCGCGGACGGCGCCCCCGGCCTGCCCACCCTCGGAGCCGGCGGCGGCGACAGCGGCCGGGGCGCGATCTCGGTCGCGCCGAGCGGCTCGCTGACGATCGCGAGCAGCACGGTTGCCGGCAACGTCGGCGGAGACGGTGGCGACGGGCGCCTCGATGTGGTCGCCAACGCCGCTGGCGCGGGGGGCGGCGGCGGCGCGGGTGGGATCCACAACGGCGGATCGTTGACGATCGTCAGCTCGACGCTGGTCGCCTGACGCAGAACGACCGGGGGCGACGGCGGTGACGGCGCCTCGACGGTCGCCATCAGCAACCAAGGCGGCGGCGGTGGAGGTGCCGCGGGCGCCGCGTTGGTGAACACCGACGCGGGCGCGACGTTGATCGTCGAGAGCTCGACGATCGCCGGCAAGACGTCCGGCGTGGCGGGTGACGGTGGAGCATCGGGCACAGCGTCCGGGCGCAGCACCGGTGGTGGCGGAGGGGGCGGCCCCGGTGGCGGTGGCGGTGGCGGTCCGAGCGTCACCCTGGGCGTCCCCGGCGCGGGCGGTCGCGGCGGACTCGGCGCCGGCCCCGCGGCCAGCGAACTGGGAGAGGGCGATCGTGGTGGCGCCGGCGGGACCGGAGCGGGCGGCGACGGTCAGCCCGGGCTCGGCAGCGGCGGCGGCGGGGGCGGGGGCGGGGGCTCCTCCGCCGCCAACACCGGTGAGGGGGGCGCGGGCGGGCGGGGGGTGGGGGCGGCGGCGGTGGTGGTTTCGGCGGTGGAGTTGGCGGCGGGGGAGCCGGGTCTGGAGGAAACGTGATCGGCGGCGGCGGCGGCGGGTTCGGGCGGCGGGGGAGGAGGAGGCCTCTCGCCAACCGGTGGGGCCGGCGGCTCGACCTTCGGCGGAGCGGGCGCCGCGACCGGCCGAGACAGCGGCCCCGGCGTCGCGGGCGGCGGCGGCGGTGGCGCCGGTCGCTCCTCGCACGGTGCCGGCAGCGGCAGCACCGGCAGCAGCGCGCTGGTCGCGGCCGGCAGCGTGACGGTGACGAGCAGCATCGTCTCGGACAGCGCGACCCCCGCCACGGTGACGACGAACGATTGCCGGGGCACGATCGCCGGGGCGGACAACGTCGTCGAGGACGCGACGGCGTGCACCCGCGCCCCCGCCGATGTCCTCGTCGGCGACCCCGGCCTCGCGCCCGGCGGCCTCGCGCACAACGGCGGTCCGACGCAGACGCTCGCGCTCGGGCCGGGGAGCCTCGCGCTCGGGCAGGGCTCCAACCCCGCCGGTCTGCTCACCAACCAGCGCGGCGCAGGCTTGCCGCGCACCGTCGGCGCCCGGACGGACATCGGTGCGTTCGAGGCGTCGGCGCAGATCACGGTGACCAACGTGCTCATCCCGGCCGCGGACGCAGGCAGGTTCGATCTGCGTGTCGGGTCGACGGTGGTCGCGCCGTCCGCCGGCGACGGCGCAACCGGCAGCGCGCTCGTGCAACCCGGCGATGGCGCCACGATCTCGGAGGTTGCGGCCGCGGGCACCGACCTGGCCAGCTACACGACGTCGATCGACTGCGGTGGCGGGCCGGTCGCGGGTACGAGCCTCACGCTGCCGAGCGTCACGACGGCGACGGCGTGCATCCTCACCAACCGCCGCACGCCAGCCCAGCCCCCGCCTCCGCCGCCACCTCCTCCTCCGCCGCCGCCTCCGCCGTCACCGCCTCCGCCTCCGCGGCCGACCTGCGAGGGCAAGCCCGCGACGATCGTCGCGACGGGGCGCCGCTTCGTCGGCGGCACCTCGCATGCCGACGTGATCGTCGGCACCGACGGTGCGGAGACGATCGACGGCCGGGGCGGCGATGACACGATCTGCGCTGGCGGTGGCGCGGACACGGTGCGCAGCGGCACCGGCCGCGATCTGCTGCGCGGAGGCGCGGGCGCCGACCGCTTGTTCGGCGGCCGTGGCAGCGACCTGCTGCTCGGCGGCGCCGGCGCCGACCGCCTGTTCGGCGAGCGCGGAAGCGACCGGCTCGGCGGCGGCCACGGCGACGACCTCGTGCACGGCGGGTCCGGCGACGACCTCCTCGACGAGCGCAAGCTCGGCGGCAACGGCGCCGACCGCCTGCTGGGCGCCACCGGCAACGATCGCGTTCGCACCTCCGGTGCGACGTCCGACGACGTCGACTGCGGGCCCGGCCGCGACAGCGTCACGCTCGATTTGGGCGACCGCCAGCGCCGCTGCGAGCGCGTCACCCGCATCCATTCCTGAGGAGTCCGGCGCGGGCGCGCTCCACTCGGGCCGCTGCGCAGCAGTGGCTCAGGGAACGGGCACGCCCGACCCTCCCGACCCCGGCCGGCGCTTGATGCGCTTGGGCGCCGAGGGCGGCGGCGGAGGCGGCGGCGTCGCCACGAAGCTTCCGCTTCCCCCGACCGGCCCCGGCGGAGGCGGCGGTGGTGGGGGCGGAGGCGGCGGCGGAGGTGGTGGCGGTGGCGTCACGACGTCCGGCGGGTCGGCGGGCGGCGGTGGTGGCGGAGGCGGGGGAGGCGTCGACGTGCCGGTCCCACCCGAGGGCTTCTTCGGTCGTGCGGGAGGCGGAGGCGGGACCGAAGCGCGGCCGGAGCTGCGCCTCGCCGGCGTGGACGCGCGGCGTGGCCGGGCGGGCGTGCTCGTGCGCACGGCACGTTCCGCGTCTCCGGCGACGGGCGCGGCGACCACGGTGGTGCGGCGCGCGGCGCGACGGGCCTTCCGAGCCTTCGCGGGGCGCTTCGCAACCGCCTTCGACGCGGTCGGTGCGGGTTCTGCGACCGCGACCGGCGCAGCGTTCGCGACGGGCAGCGGCCGCTCGCCGTCGGCGGTGCTCACGGCGAAAACCACGAGCAGGATGAGCGTGGCGAGGATCGATGCGGCGACCCCGTCGCGGCGCGCGCGGGAGCGGACGCTCGCGGCGGCGCCGTCCGGGCTCGGGCCGCCGGCTGCGACCCGCGTGCCCCGGCTTCGCCGCCCGCGCCACCCGGCGTCGCGCCGGCCCCGGCGTCGCACGCCGGTGTCGTGCGAGCGACGGTGCCCACGCGGCGTCCCGGAGACGTCCACGGAGGTCTGCGCGTCGCGGGCCGGAGCATCGCCGGGAACCTCGGCGCCGCCCGAGGTCGCGGCGCCGTCCGGCATGCGCGGGCTGGAGGCGGCCTCGCTCCAATCGGCGCCGAGGCGCGCCCCCGCCTCGGCGATCGTCTCGCGGCGCAGCACCTCGAACGCGGCGACAGGCGCCCAGATCCGGTACGACGCGCCGGCTTCGGCCATCGCCTCGCGGCCGAGGACGCAGCGGTCGCAGGTCGCGAGGTGCGCGTCGAGCCAGCCGGCGTCGTCGGAGCGCTTGAGCTGGCCGTCGTCGCGCATCGCGATCAGGCCGAGCGCCTTCTCGCAGGCCTTCGACGCGGGAGTGATCGTGTGCAGTGCGGTGTGTCGTAGCGCCGAGCGCAGCGCGATTCGCGCGCGCGAGATGAGCTGCGCGACCGAGTTGCGGTTCATCGCCATGAGCACGGCGATCTCGTCGTAGGAGAGCCCTTCGAGCTCGCGCAGGGCGAGCGCCTCGCGCTGGCGCGGCGCGAGCGAATCGTTCGCCGCCCGGATCTCCTCCTGCGAGGCCTCGAGCAGAACCTTGCGATCGGGCTCCTCCTCGGGCGGCGGCGCTGCGGCGGCGCCGACCGGGCGCGCCGACTCGGGCAGTTCGTCCGTCGGGTTCGCGCGGCCCGCGCGGGCCATGACGTCGTAGCTCGCGTGGCGGACCGCCGTCAGCAGGTAAGAGCCGAAGTCCAGCTCGCGGTCCGCGAGCCGCGGCAGCCGCGCGAGCAGCTTCAGGAAGGCCTCCTGGGTCGCGTCGGCCGCGTCCTCGCGCGAGCCGGTGATGCGGTAGGCGAGGTTGAACGCGCGGCGCTCGTGGCGGTCGTAGAGCGCGGCGAACGCGTGGCCGTCGCCGGCGATCGCCGCCTGTGCGAGATCGCGTTCCGAGGCCGATGCGAGTGGCTTGGCGGCCATGTCAGCGAACCTAACCGCGGATCGAGGCCCGAAGTTGTGCGATCCGTCACCTTCGCGCCGCCGCGTCCCGCGCCCCGCGTGCGACTCGTCACGCACGGAGCCCGCCCGCGCCGCAGGGCGGCGCGTGACGGGCTGTGCGAGGGCGAACCCGGGACCCATCAACGCGGCCCGGGGCCGCAGGAGGGGTAGCTCGGCGACGTGTCGAGCTTGCACGGGGTCGCGGTGAACGAGGTCGCGCCCTGGAGCGCGGCGACCTTGATCGTGCCGCACGACGGGTAGTTCGGCGAGGTGTCGAGCTTGCACGGCGTGGCCGTGAAGTCGTCGGCGGGACTATGCAGCGTGGCCGACGCCGGGCTCGCGGCGATGGCGAGCGCAGCGACGGTCGCGGCGGCGGTGGCGATGGTGCGGGCGGTGCGGAGGATGGACATCACGAGGCTCCTTGTCTGGATTCCCGGCGCCCCGGCGGAGCGCCTTGTGGTCCTCCAACCGCCCCGCCCACCGGCGAATTACGGCCCGCGCAAGAAATCTTCAGGCGCTGCGCGCGTCGAGGCGCTGCAGCAGCTCGTGTGCCGCGAGCTCGACGGCCTTGTGGCGCCACTCCGCCGCGCGGTAGACGCACGCGATGAGGCCCGTCCGGTGCACGCGGCGAAAGTCGCCGTAGACGAACGCGTGGCGCGCCTTCGTCTCGTCGGATGCGCCGTCGGTCAACCCGAGATGCCACTCGCCGTACTCCTCCCAGGAGTGCGTCGCGAGGTAGGCGTTCTCCGCATCGGCACGCGGCTGGACATCGCCCCAGTCGCTGTCGAGCACGTACTGGCGCGCGTCGATCATCCGTTCGGCGCGGGCCACCGCCTGCTTGTTGACCGCGTAGGAGGCCATCGGCGCCATCCTGCCTCGCAACGCCCGCGGGCAAACGGCCGGCATCCTAGACTCGGCCCATGAGCGCGATCACGCTCATCGCGCCGGGTCAGGGCGAGGTGGTCGGCGACGCACCCGATCGCCGCGTCGAGATCCTGTCGGACCACGCGTCGCTCAACGCGACCTGGTCGCGCTTCGCGCCGGGGCGCGACGGCGCCGACCTGCACGTCCACCGCGATCACGCCGACCACTTCTTCGTGCTCGAAGGCGTGCTGACGGTCCGGCTCGGACGTGAACACGTCGCGGTGCCCGCGGGGACGCTCGCCCGCATCCCGCCGCTCGTCGTCCACGGGTTTCGCAACACGAGCGACGCGGAGGTGCGCTTCCTCAACCTCCACGCGCCCGGCTGCGGGTTCGCCGACTACATGCGGGCGCTGCGCGACGGGCGCACCCCCGCCTACGACCAGCATCCGCCGCCGCCCGACGGCGGTCGCGCGCCGGGGGACGCCGTCTTCACCGACGACGGCCCGGCCACCGAGGCGGACGGCCTGCGGACGGTCGTGCTCGCGAACGCCCGCGAGATCGCCGTCGCGACGGTCGACCACACCGGACCCGGGATCCGTGTCGACGCCGACCGCGTCGAGTCGCTCTACGTGCTCGACGGCGAGCTGACGCTCACGATCGCGGGACGCGAGCATCGGGCCGTCGCCGGGACCTGGGTCCAGATCCCGGCGGGCGTCTCGCGCCGCATCGCCGGGTCCGCGACCTTCCTCGACATCCACACGCCGGGGTAGGTTGGGTGCCGTGGCCACCTGGGACGACGTGCGCCGGCTCGCGCTCGCGCTGCCGGAGACGACCGAGAAGGCGATGTGGGGCAGCGCGTCGTGGCGCGTCAAGGACAAGCTCTTCGTATGGGAGCGCCCGCTGCGCAACTCGGACCTCAAGGCGCTCGGCGACGCCGCGCCGACCGGTCCGATCCTCGGGGTGCGCGTTGAGCACCTCGGCGTCAAGGAGGCGCTCCTCGGCGACGACCCGGCGGTCTTCTTCACGACGCCGCACTTCGACGGCTATCCGGCGGTGCTCGTGCTCCTGGAGGAGGTCGCGCTGGACGAGCTCGAGGAGCTCATCGTCGAGGCGTGGCTGTGCCGCGCGCCCAAGCGGCTCGCGAAGGCCTACCTCGACGCGTCGGCGCCCTGACGCGCCGCGCCCCCGCCACCGGCCCGACCGCGGCTATCGTGCGCCGCATGGCCTGCCCGACCTGCCGCCCGTGACCCGTGGCGGGCGACGATCCGATCCAGGTCGAGTTCCCCGGCCGCGAGCACGGCCCCCTGCGCCACATCGCGATCCGGTTCGCGGCGGCCGTCGGCCTCGTGACGTTCGTCGCGCTGCTGACGTACGTCGGCCGCGACGGCTACGTCGATCCCGAGGACGACGCCGTCAGCCTGCTCGACGCCTTCTACTACTCGACGGTCAGCATCACGACGACGGGCTACGGCGACATCCGCCCGGTCACCGACGCGACGCGCCTCGCGACGACGCTGCTCGTCACCCCGGCGCGGATCCTCTTCCTCATCCTGCTCGTCGGGACGACAGTTGAGATCCTTGCCCAGCGAAGCCGCGACGCCTACCGCCGCGCGCGCTGGAAGCGAACCTTGAACGACCACATCATCATCTGCGGCTACGGCGTCAAGGGACGCGGCGCGGTCAAGACGCTGCGCGCGAACGGCGTCAAGCCGAGCGAGATCGTCGTCATCGAGCCGCTGGCCGAAGCCCGCGCCCGTGCGACCGCGCAGGGCATCACGGCGATCGCGGGCAACGCGGCCTCGACCGAGGCGCTCACCGAGGCCGGCGTCCAGGACGCACGCTCGGTGATCGTCGCCGTCAACCGCGACGACACGGCCGTCCTCGCCACGCTCACCGCGCGCGAGCTCAACCCCACGGCGCCGATCGTCGCCGCGGTGCGCGAGGAGGAGAACGTCCATCTGTTGCGCCAGAGCGGGGCGACGTCGGTCATCACGTCCTCGGAGGCCGCGGGGCGGCTGCTCGGCTTCGCCGTCGACCAGCCGCTCGTCACGGCCGCGCTCGAGGATCTCATCTCCGTCGGAGAGGGGCTCGACATCGCCGAGCGCGCCGTCGCCGACGACGAGTGCGGCCCGCTCGAGGAGCTCGCACTGCCGGGTCCGGTGGTCGGCGTCGTCCGCGGCAAGGAGCTCCTGCGCTTCAACGACCCGCGCGCGGGCACGCTCGAGCCGGGTGACCGCGTCATCTACCTGCGGGGCCATCGCGGCTGACAGCCGACAAGAAAGTTTACGCTTGACAATTTTTCCTGTCGGTGAAATGGTGGCGCCATGCACGACGTCACCGTCATCGACGACCCCGCCGCGGCCGAGGCCTCGCTGGACCCGATCCGGGCTCGGCTGCTCTCGGCGCTCGCGGAGCCCGGGTCCGCGACGACCCTCGCCGCGAAGACCGGGCTGACGCGCCAGAAGGTCAACTACCACCTGCGCGCGCTCGAGCAGCACCACCTCGTCGAGCTCGTCGAGGAGCGCCGCAAGGGCAACTGCACCGAGCGCGTGATGCAGGCCACCGCCGCGGCGTACGTCATCTCGCCGACCGCGCTGTCGGCGGTCGCCCCGGACCCCGGGCGCGCGCCGGACCAGCGCTCCGCGCGCTGGCTGCTCGGCGTCGCCGGTCGCCTCGTCGGCGAGGTCGGCGAGCTCATCGCCGCCGCGGGCGCTGCCGGCGAGCCGGTCGCAACGCTCGGCATAGACAGCGAGGTCCGGTTCGCGTCCGCGAAGGACCGGGCGGCGTTCGCCGCCGAGCTGGCCGAGGCCGTCAACGGCCTCGTCGCCAGGTACCACGACGAGCACGCGCCCCGCGGGCGCGACCACCGCTTCGTCGTGGCGCTGCATCCGACGATCACCAAGCCCACCACCGAGGAGTCCCCGTCATGAGCCGCGAGTTCGAAGTCAGCCGCGAGATCGACCTGCCCGCCGCGCCGGACGACGTCTGGACCGCGATCACCGCCGATCCAGCCGCGTGGATGTTCCCGACCGGCATGGAGATCCCCGCCGGCTCCGCGCCGCCGGAAGGGGCGCCGATCACGACGTGGGATCCGCCGAACCGGCTCGTCATCCGCATGGAGTCGCCCGACGGCAGCTTCAACGCGCTGGACTACGCGATCGAGGCGCGCGAGGGCGGCACCGCGCACCTGCGCTACGTCCACAGCGGGATCCTCGCCGACGGCTGGGAGGACCAGTACGACGCCATCGGCGCGCACACGAACTTCTACCTCCACACGCTCGGGCAGTACCTCGAGCACTTCAACGGGCGCCCCGTGACCTACGTCGGCCAGCCGTCATCGGGGATCGACGGGCCCGACTCGGCGGGCGGCGAGGACGCGATGGACACGCTCCGCGCGGCGCTCGGAATCTCCAACGGCGTCGCGGTCGGCGACGAGGTCCACGCCCGGCTCGGCGGCGCGGGCTCGCTCGACGGCGTCATCGACTACCTCACGCCCGAGTTCATCGGCGTGCGCGACGACGACGGGCTCTGGCGCTTCTTCGGCCGCAACGCGTTCGGCCACGTCGTCGGGATGAGCGCCCACGTGTTCCGCGACGACGTCGACGCGGCGCAGTCCGAAGCCGTCCTGAAGGCCTGGCTGGACTCGGTCTACGCCTGAGCGATTGGCGCTGGCAACGCCCGGCGCAACGGCTGTAGCATCGCTCGGAGGGCGTCGAGCGTCAGGACTTCGCGTGACCGCCAACCGCGTGACCCGGGTGGGTAGCAGTGGTGTTCTTGCGCCGCTCCTCGGTGCCGGGCTTTCGATCACCTACGCGGCCGAGCCCAAGTCGAAGGTCGGCGGAGCGCTCAGCCTCCTGGGGAGGTGGTCGGCGACGCTCGAAGGCGAGCGCGTCCGCTGACATGCGAGTGGACTAGCGCGGGTCCGGGGCTCGTCCGTGGTTCGAAACCGACGCATAGCGACCGTCTCGAACCACTGTCGCCGAACGATGGGCGCGGCGGGTTTCGAACCTGCGACCTCTCGCGTGTGAAGCGAGCGCTCTCCCACTGAGCTACGCGCCCTTCAGGGGTCGCGGATTGTACGAGACCCTGGCTGGCGCGTCGTGGCGAGGCGTGGCACCCTTCGCGGGAGCGCATGCCGAGCACCGTCAAAGAGGAGCGCCGGGTCGACGGGCCGTCGAACCACGGTGAGGAGATCTGCCACATCGTGACCGAGGAGGACCCGGACACGGCCCTCTGCGGCAAGGACGTCACCGGCTGGCCGTGGAACCCGCCCTGGCCGTACTGCGTCGTCTGCCTCGACCTGCTCCCCGGCGCACCGGGTCGCTGAGAGGTGTGCGGATGGCGCGTGTCGTCTTGACCCCGATATCCGGGGTCAAGACGACATTCGCGCGCTGCTACTCCTCGTCGCCCTTCGCGCGCCGCGCCTCGCGCTGCACTCGCGAGTACTTGCGCCCGAGCTGCGCGCGATCACGCGCGGCCTGACGGCGGTCCTCGATCCACTGCTGCTCGCGCTCGAGCTTGCGCCACGCCTCGACGCGCTCGGGGTCGGCCTCGTCGCGCACCGCGCAGCCGGGCTCGTTCGTGTGGCCGCAGTCGGTGAACCGGCACCGCGCGGCGAGCTCCTCGATGTCGGAGAACGCGCCGCCGGTGCCGTCCCACAGGCCGGCCTCGCGGATCCCGGGCGTGTCGATGAGCAGCGCTCCGCTCGGCAGCATCATGAGCTCGCGCGTCACCGTCGTGTGGCGCCCGCGGCCGTCGTGCTCGCGGATCGCGCCAACGGCCTGGCGCTCCTCGCCGAGCAACACGTTGACGAGCGTGGACTTGCCCGCGCCCGACGGGCCGAGCAGGACCGTCGTCGTGTCGGGCGCCATCAACGACGCACCGCGGCGACCGAGTCCTCGTCGTGGACGCTCACGGCCAGCGCGTCGGCGACGCCGAGCCGGCGCCCCAACGTCCGCGCGCACCGAAGCCGCGGACGGCGAAGAGGTCGGCCTTCGTCAGCGCGAGCGCGGCAGGCACGCCGCCCGCCAGCGCGAGCGCGACGAGCCGCTCGGAGCGGCGCGCCTCGGGGTCGGGCAGCGGCTCGACGACCAGCACGAGGTCGACGTTCGCCGCGAGCACCTGCGACGCGAACGCCGCGCCGGCAGCCCGCCACGACGGTGCCGCGGCGCTCGAGCACGAACGCGATCGCACCGTCAGCGTCGATCGCGACCCAGTCGCCGGTCGTCGGCGCATCCAGGGATCGCAGCCGCCCGCGCGCGTGCACGAGCCGCGGTGGGCCGCCATCCAGGCCGGCAACCAGCCAGCGGGCGCGATGCTGCGCGAGCACGCGGCCCGCGACCAGCAGGGGATCGCCGAGCTGCTCGAGCTCGGCGTCGAGATCGGGTCGCCGGCCGAGGCCGGCGGGTGTGACTTGCATCAGAGGGTCCTCCACATCATCGTCAGGAACACGGTCGCGAGCCAGGCGAGCGGGCGACGGCCCGTCGCCTGCCTAGGCAGACGTGGCGCTGACGTCAGACGGGTGGAGGAGTCGTGGCATACGCCACGTACTGTAGGCGCTCAAGCGCCCGCCCGCAACGGCCGGTCTAGCTGATCCGACGCGTGATCTTGCCCCGGGAGTTCGCGAGGTAGATCTTGCCGCCCTTCAGTACGCCCCCCACGTCACCTTGCCCAGGGTGCTGTTGAGCGTGATGTAGTCGACCCGCGAGACCGGAAGGCGGGCGCGTCCGGCCGCGCTGCGGGCAAGGCGCTGCGGTGTGCCGGCGTCGATCTTCGCGAAGGGGACGGTCTCCAGATGCGAGAAGCCCGCGCCGCTCGTCGACGTGGTGTCGATGTTGGGCTCGTCGAATCGAATGTCCACGGAGCGCAGGCTCCCGCCCTTCGTGAGCAGCTGCGCATTGAGACGATCCGGCCAGATCGTGAGCGACCGCATGCGTCCGAGTCCGCTCGTGCCGAGGCGCTTGAGCGCGGGACCCAGGTTGCTGCGCCGGAACATGGAGTTCGAGCTCAGCCCGGACGGCACGGCGTCCTCGCCGCCGTCGTCACCATTCCGGCTCGTGCCGGGGATGTTGATCTCGCCGGAGGAGGGGATGTCGCTGACCGCGTCGCGCACGTCCTTGCCGGCGTCCCAGATCGGCTTCGCGACGCCCGCGATGACGCCGAGCACGACGAGGAAGACGACGAGCTTCACCACCCGGCCCACGGTCTGCACGGACTTCGCGACGTTGAGCCCGCCGCCGAGCTGCTGGGCCTGGCGGATCACCTCGGCGAGCGCCTGGTCGGCCTGGGGGTTCCCGTGCGAGGCGCCGACGACGACGCCGACGCCGACGGCTTCGGCTTGGCCGCCGCCGCCGCAGCCGCGGCCTTGGCCTTCGGTGCTGCCGACCAGTCGCCGGCGACGGCGGTGGGCTCGGGAGCCTTCGTCGGCGTGCCGTCGCTGAACGCGCCAAGCCCTTCGAGCGGGTTCTCGTCGGGAAGGCGCCCGAAGGCGTCGCGCTCGGCCATGGCGCCCATACCACCACCCGCGGGCCATGCGTGTCAACGCAGAACTCCCCGGGGGTTCAGGTCCGGCCCCCGCGATACTCCGGCGATGCCCGTACACACCCTGCCCACGCTCGACGACGTGCGCCGCGCCGCCGATCGGCTGGAGGGCGTCGCGCACCGCACGCCGGTCGTCACGTCGAGGACGCTCGACGCCCTCCTCGGCGCCGAGGTCCAGCTCAAGGCCGAGGGCCTGCAGCGCGGCGGCGCGTTCAAGTTTCGCGGCGCGTACAACGCCGTCTCGTCGCTGGATGCCGAGCAGTTCGCCGCCGGCGTGCTCGCGGCCTCCTCCGGCAACCACGCCCAGGCCGTCGCCCTCGCGGCGCGCCTCTGCGACACGACGGCGACGATCCTCATGCCGCACGACGCCCCGCAGAGCAAGCGCGCGGCGACCCAGGCCCACGGCGCGACGTCGCGAGGCGCTGCTGGCGGGTCGCGACCACCTGCTCGGTGACGACTTCTCGGCCGCCGACTGCGCGGCGTTCCCGTTTCTGAAGTACGCGCTGCGCCGCGATCCGGCCGACGACGAGCTCTTTCACCGCGTGCTCGAGGACCACCAGCGCCTGGGCGAGGACCACCCGCGGCTGGCGGCGTGGATCGAGCGCGTGGACGCGCGGCCCCGCGTGTAGCCGCAGCGCGTTCTCGTCGCTACGTCCCGTCATCCGTCACGACACGCGCACGAACGTATGCCGAAAGACGCGCGATCGGCAGCGGCGCGCCGATCCGCGAC
>CAWDYO010000011.1:0-227008 GCA_963806515.1 uncultured Actinomycetes bacterium
CAGGCCCGGCCCGCGCGGCGCGCGCTCTGGCGCTGTCTCGACCCGTTCGCCCTCGCGGTCCGTCGCGTGGCGCGCCACGATCAGCTCCCGGCGAGCGACCTGACCAGCATGCCGGCGGCGAACGCCGCGATGAGCCCGAAGAGCTCCGGGTGGCTGCGCAGCAGCCGGGCCGCGTCGCGCCGGCCGGCTGCAGACGGCGCGGCGTGGGCGCTGCCGGGACCGCCGCTGCGTGCGGAGTCGATGCGATCGGTGACGGGCGCGGCCTTCGCGCGCGCGGCCTGCCTCAGCTCGGTCGCCTCGGCTTCGACGCGGCTGCGGACCGTGTCGGCCTTCGCCCGCGCAGCCTCCTTGAGGTCTGCCGGCTTCGTACCGACCACCCGCTCCCTGACCGTCTCGACCGTGTCGAGCGCGCGCTGCTTGGTCTCGTCGACCTTGGCCCTGGCCTGCGCCTTGACGTCGGTCTTCGCGGCCAGCGCCTCGACGGTCTCGCCGAGCTCCTCGCGCGTCTGCTCGATGTCCTCGCGGATCTGCTGCGGTCCGCGCTTCGGCTCGTCTACCGCCGGCCCGCTTGGGCGCGCTGCTTCGTCCATGCCACGTCCTCCTTCACGGTCTCGACGGTTTGCTCGGGCACGACAGGCGCGGCCTCCTGGAACTCCTTCTTGCCGGTGAGGGCGAGCCCGCCGGCGATCGCGCCGTAGACGACCGCGACGATGAGCGCGGCGAGCCACGGGGCGACGGCGGTCGCGAGCGCCAGGACGGCGCATGCGGTGAGCACCGCGAACGCGAAGAAGCCGAACAGGCCGGCCGCGCCGAACATCCCGGCGCCGATGCCGGCCTTCTTGCCCTTCTCGGTGAGCTCGGCCTTGGCCAGCTCGATCTCCTGGCGTGCGAGCGTCTTCGTCTGCTCCGTCAGCTGCTTGACCAGGTCCGCGACGGACTGGTCCTGCGGCGCGGAGCCGTTGTGCTCTCGCATCGAGGTCTCCTAAGTCGCTTGGTACTTCTGTTGCCGGCTGACTACCCGTAGCCAGCGCCCCGGACACGGGCACCGGCGACGCTCGGGCCGTTTCGGTCGCCTCCGCAGCGGCTGCGCGCCGACCACCGCCCGCCGCCGGCGGGCGTCGCGATCACTCGCGAGGAGCACGGTCAGCCCGTCCGGAAGCGCTCGCGGGTCGAGGCGCCGCAAGCGGGGATCCCGCGTCATGGACTTGGCGCGAGAAGGTGGATTTGCGGTGCGGCCGAAAGGAGTCGCGTGCGTGCGTCCAAACTGTTGCGAGCGTCCGCTGGACGCATGTTCGACCCTTGCCGGGCGTCCTCTTGAAGTGCGCTTTGTTACGAGACAGCGCAGATTCACCCTGCATTTGCGCCGGTTCTACGAAATTTCTGTGCGTTCGACCCCCAGCGGACCAGTTCTCGCTAGCCTGCTGGTCAGGCCGGAAGCGCGTCAAGCTCGGTCCCGAGGCTGTCGATGGGGGAGGTACCGCCCGACGCCGACTGGACCGCACGATGTCTGCGCCGCGCTGACCCATTCATGAGCCTTCAACTCGGCATTCTCCTCGCGCTGCTCTGCGCCTTCGCGTCGAATCTGTCGTTCCTCTACAAGCACCGCGGCGCGTGCTGCGCCTGCGACGTCGACATCCGCCACCCGCTGCGCACGGCCCGCTCGCTGTGGAGCCAGCGCGCGTTCGCGGTCGGCATGTTCGTCGGCTTGTTCGCCTGGATCCTGCACGTCGGGGCGATCTCGCTCGCGCCGCTGTCGGTCGTCCAGGTCGTGCTCTCAGCGGGCTCGTGCTGCTCGCGGTCATGGCGGATCGCCTCTTCGGCTTCAAGGTCGGCAAGCGGCAGTGGTGGGGCCTCGCGCTGACGTGCGTCGGGCTCGTGCTGCTCGCGATCACGCTGCCGGCGACCCATGGCTCGCACTCGGGCTTCTCGCTTCCCGCGATGGTCGCCTTCCAGGCGGGCCTCTTCGGCCTCGGCGCGCTGCTCATCATGAGCCCGCAGCTCGGCGGCCGTGACGAGCACCGCGGCGTCATGCTCGCGGCGGCCGCAGGGATCCTCTTCGGCGTCTGCAACCTCGGCGTCAAGGCCCTCACCGGCGTTGTCGGTGGCGGTGGAGTGGTCGCCGTCGTCACGAGCCCGTGGATGTGGGTCGCCGTTGCCGGATCCGCGACCGCCTTCTATGCCTCCGCGCGCTCGCTGCAGGTCGGCGAGGCCGTCGCCGTCATCGCGATCACCGGTACCGCCGCGAACATCGCGACGATCGCCGGTGGCCTCATCGTCTTCGGCGACCCGCTGCCCGGCGACACGCTCGGCATCGTCGTCCAGGCGCTCGCCTTCGTGCTCGTCATCGTCGCCTCGGCGTTGACGCCGGCGCCGGTGCGGGCCGCCGGCCGCGTCGCCGCGGCGCCCGCCTCAGCCTGACGTCGCGCTGCCGGCCGGCGGCAGGTCGAGCGCGTACTCGACGAGCTCGAGCCCGAGGCCGTTGTCCGCGGACTCGATCCCCCCGGTCGTCTCCCAACCATGGCGGGCGTAGAACGCGCGCGCCCGGGCGGCGCCGCTCGGCGTCCACAGCACCGCAGACTGAAAGCCGCGCTCGAGCATGCTGTCGACCATCCGCAGGTAGAGGAGGTCGGCGAGGCCGCTGCCCCAGTAGTCGCGGCGCAGGAAGAGGTGCGTGAGGCGGGCGACGCCGGGCTTGGGCGCCTCGTGCTCGTCGACCTCGGGCCGGGAGGTCACGTGCCCGGCGGGCTCGTTGTCGGCGAAGCCGATGGGGGAACGACCACGAGCCGTCGTGCTGGAAGCGCTGCATCATGCCGAGCAGCATCTCGACGCGCGACGGCGGTTCCCAGAGGAAGTCCGCCCACGTCTTGTAGGAGATGAAGCCGGCCTCGAGGTTGTCGGCCATCGCTCCGAGGTCGTGGCGGGCGGCCTCGCGCAGGGTGAACTTCGCGTTCGCGGCGTCGACGGCGCCCGGGGTGGCGCGCGGGACGACGCGGCCTCGTGGATCGAGTGGCATGCGTCCAGGCTAGTCCCCCGCCCCGCAGGGGTCCAGCGCCGAGCCGGCCCGCGGTCCCGCCACCGCGATGCGCCCCCGCGCAACCTCCCGCCTCGCGCAGCCTCCGCGCCCCCGCGCAACCTCCACGCGCCCCGCATCGTTTCGCGGGAGGTGTCAACCGCGCGAGCCTGCGAGCAGCACCTCGACGACCTGCACCGGGTCGTCGTACGTCGGGACGTGCCCGCAGCCGTCGAGCCACAGGTGCGTGGCCTGCGGCATCACACCGCGAGCTCGGCGGCCCTGGCGCGCGATGAGCAGCCGGTCCCTCGTGCCCCAGGCGATCGTCACGGGGACGTCGAGGTCGCCCGGCGCGACCGTGGACAGCAGCGGCAGCGTGGCGCCGAAGCCCGGCGAGGTCGCGAGGTTGCGGGTCGCGAGTACCGCGTCGGCGGCCGGCACGCGCCACGGCCGGGCGAAGAACTGGCTCTGCAGCAGCGTGCGCCCGGCGCCCGTCGCGAGCAGCACGCCGGTCGCGGGCGCGAGCGCTTGGGCCAGCGCGCGGGACGCCACGAGCGAGTGGTGCGCGAACGCGATCTCGCGCCCGCGCGCGAAGCCGAGCGGCGAGAGCCCGGTCGCGCTCCGCGCCCGGCCCGTGCGTGCGAGCTCCAGCGCGACGGCGCCGCCCAGCGAGTTGCCGGCGACGTGCGGGCGCTCCATGCCGAGTGCCTCGACGAGCTCGGCCACCGCGTCTGCAAGCGCGGCGAGCGTCACCTCGTCAGTCAGCAGTTCGGATGCGCCGAAGCCCGGCAGGTCGACGGCGACGACGTCGCGCTCGCCGGCCAAGCGGTCGAGGACCGGAGTCCAGACCTGCCACTGGCTGCCGATCCCGTGGACGAGCACGAGCGGCTCGCCGGAGCCCTTGCGGACGTGGTTGAGCACAGCCGGACGGTAGTCGGGTGCGCCTGGCGCCGCATCGCCGAGCGCCAACGTGCAGACTTGACCGCATGAGGCGCCCGCCGCTGCATGCCCTGCTGGTCGCGCTCGCCGTCGCGCTGCTCGCCTGCCCGACCGCGCACGCGGCCGCCGGCAAGCCGCCCGCGAAGTCGGGCGACGACTCGTCGAAGGCCAAGAAGCCCGCCAAGGCGGTCGGCAAGCCCGCCGTCGTCAAGCGGGGGCTCGAGACGATCCTGCAGGACGACGGCCTCTTCCTCTTCCGGCCGGTCGCCGAGATCGAGGCCGCCGTCGCCAAGGCCAAGGCGCTCGGCATCGACACGATCCGGGTCACCGCGGGCTGGTCCTCGCTGACGCGTGCCGCCGACCAGCCGACCAAGCCCGCCGGCTTCGACGCCCGCGACCCGGGCTCCTACGAGCAGTCGCGCTGGGCGGCGCTGGATCGCGCTATCCGCGCCATCCGCGGCGGCGGCCTGCGCGCGCTCGTCGACATCGGCTTCTGGGCGCCGCGCTGGGCGACGACGGATCCCGGTCCGCGCGCCCGCGCGAACATCGACCCGCGGGCCTACGCCGACTACGCCACGGCCGTCGCGCTGCGCTACTCGGGCGCGTTCACCCCGCAGCCCGATCCGCCGGACGTCCCGCCACCAGCGCCCGCGGCCGACCAGTCGATCATCCAGTCGCTCCTGCAGCCGTTCGTGCCGTTCCCGATTCCCGACCCGCTCGGAACGATCCCGCCGCTGGCGATGCAGCCGACGCCGACGCCCCCGCCGCCGCCGGCTTCGCCCCGCGCCGCGGACGCCGTCGCAGCGCCGGCGCCCGCCGGCAAGCTCCCGGCGGTCGACGAGTTCATCCTCTGGAACGAGCCCAACCACCAGGGCCTGCTGCTCCCGCAGTGGGAGGCCGACAAGACGACGCCGGCCAGCCCGCGCGTCTACCGGGCGATGCTGCGCGCCGGCTACGCGGCCGTCAAGGCCGTGCGCAAGCGGTCGAAGGTGCTCGTCGGCAACACGTCGAGCACCGGCGGGACCCGCGGTGCCGGACCCGTCCCGCCGCTCGAGTTCCTGCGCGACCTCGCCTGCGTCGACCGCCAGCTCAAGCCCAAGACGACGGCCGAGTGCGCGAACTTCGCACCGCTGCCCGGCGACGGCTGGGCGCACCACCCGTACTCCCAGAACGAGCGCCCGTCGCGCGTCTCGAAGCCCGCGACCGAGCTCGACGACCTGCGCCTGGCCGACCTCCCCGCGCTCGCGACGACGCTCGACGTGCTCGTGAAGATGGGCCGCCTCGCCCCCGCGAACCGCAACATCTACCTCACGGAGTTCGGCTACGAGACCCAGCCGGTCCTCGGCCGGCCGACGATCGACGAGCTCCAGCAGGCCCGCTGGCTGACCTGGGCCGAGTACCTCGCGTCGAAGGTCCCGACCGTGAAGTCGTTCGCCCAGTTCCTCCTGCGCGACCAGCCGCCCGCGAAGGAGCGCGTCTCCGAGAGCAGGGCGCGGCCGTTCGGCCAGTACTCGACCGGCCTGCTCGTCGCCAACGGCAAGGACAAGATCGCCGCGAAGACGTTCGTCGCCGGCCTCTTCGCGCAGAAGCGCACCAAGGGGCGCGTGCTGCTCTTCGGCCGCCTGCGTCTGGGCGCCGTCAAGCAGACCGTGACCATCCAGCGGCTCGTCCCGAAGGGCACCTGGGAGAAGATCGACACGCTGAAGATCGACGGCCGCTCGTACTTCACGCGCACGATCGCCCACGTGCCGGGATCGCAGTACCGGCTCGGATACCCCGGTCCGCGGGGCCCGCGCCGCAACAGCATCGCGATCAAGCCCGTCCCGGCGGATCCCAAGCGGTAGTCACAACGCTGCTACCATCTCGCGCCGCATGCCAACGACTTCCCAGCTCGTCCGCAAGGGCCGCAAGACGCCCAAGAAGAAGCTCGCCACGCCCGGCCTGAAGTCCGGCAAGGGTCGCAAGAAGAAGGTCGCCGCACCGCAGCGCCGCGGCGTCTGCACGCGCGTCTACACGACGACCCCGAAGAAGCCGAACTCGGCGCTGCGCAAGGTGGCGCGCGTCAGGATCACCGGCTCGATCGAGATCACGGCCTACATCCCGGGCGAGGGCCACAACCTGCAGGAGCACTCCGTCGTGCTCGTTCGCGGCGGCCGCGTCAAGGACCTTCCCGGTGTGCGCTACAAGGTCGTTCGCGGCACGCTCGACGCCGCCGGCGTCTCGGACCGCAAGAAGGCGCGCTCGCAGTACGGCGTGAAGAAGAAGTAATGCCGCGCCGCGCAGCAGCCCAACTCAGGCCGATCGAGCCGGACTCCGTCCACCGCTCGCGCATCGTCCAGCAGGTCATCAACAAGGTCATGCTCGACGGCAAGAAGTCGACGGCCGAGAAGATCGTCTACGACGCCCTCGCCATCATCGGCGAGCGCACCGGCAAGGACCCCGTCGAGCAGCTGGAGGCGTCGATCAAGGCGCTGACCCCGGTGCTCGAGGTCAAGTCCCGCCGCGTCGGCGGCGCCACGTACCAAGTGCCCGTCGAGGTGCCGTCCCGCCGCGCCCGCACGCTCGCCGTGCGCTGGCTCGTCGAGTTCGCCCGCCAGCGTCGCGAGAAGACGATGGCGATGCGGCTCGCGAACGAGCTGCTCGATGCGCAGTCCCAGCAGGGCGGCGCGCACAAGCGCAAGGACGACATCTACCGCATGGCGCAGGCCAACAAGGCCTTCGCGCACTACCGCTGGTAGCGGCCGGGCGCCGCTGGTCGCGGTGTAGGCTCACGCCCCCGTGGAGCAGGCCGGGCGCTACGACGCGTTCATCTCCTACGCGCGCGCCGACGGCGCGTTCGTCGAGACGCTGACGCGGGCGCTCGAGGCACGCGGCAAGAACGTCTACGTCGACCTCGACGACATCCCGCCGGGAGCGGCATGGCACCGACACGTCCTGCGCGGCATCGAGGCGTCGAAGGTCGTCGTTGCGGTCCTGAGCCCGGAGTCGGTCGTCTCGGAGGTCTGCGCCCAGGAGCTCGCCCACGCGCTGGCCACGGGCAAACGGATCGTCCCGGTCGTGCGCCGCACCGTGCAGCCGCGCGAGCTGCCCGCGCACCTCACCGCGCCCAACTGGATCTGGCTGCGCGACGAGGACGACGCGCAAGCCGGCGAGCAGGCGCTCGTCGCGGCGCTCGAGCTCGACGAGGAGTGGGTCGACGCCCACACGCGCCTCACGGTTCGCGCGCGCGAGTGGGACGACGCCGCGCGCGACCGCAGCTTCCTGCTGCGCGGCTCGGATCTCGAAGCGGCCGAGCAGTGGCTGGCCCGCCAGGGCGAGCACGCCGAGTCCGCGACGGCGATCCAGGTGCAGTACATCCTCGACAGCCGCCAGGCGGCGTCGCGGCGGCGCCGCGGCACGTTCGGCGCGGTGCTCGCGGCGCTGGCGATCGCCGTCACGCTGGCAGTCCTCGCGCTGGTCGCGCGCCAGGAGGCCGTGCGCCAGTCGCAGACCGCGCAGTCGCGCGAGCTGGCCGCCGCGGCGAACTCGCAGCTCGATGCCGACCCCGAGCTCAGCGTCCTGCTCGCCGCCGAGGGCGCGCGGATCGCTCCGACGAGCCAGGCGACGGCCGCGCTGCGCACGGCGCTGTCGGCCTCGCACCTCGACGCGCAGGCGCGGATGGCGGTCGTGCCGGTCGGCCCGCCCGCGCTCAGCCCCGACGGGCGCTACGTGCTCCAGGGCGGCCTCGACGGCGCCGGCCGCGTCTTCGACCTGGGCAACGGCTCGGTGGCAGCGCTCCTGCGCCCGCGCGGCCTGCCGAAGGCTCAGGCCGAGTACTACGACGGCGGCCCGGACTTCGGCGCGGCGTTCGCGTCCGACGGCCGCCACGTCGCGACCGTGAGCTTCGACGGCGTCGCGCGGGTCTGGGACTGGCGGGCGCGGCGGGTCGTCGCGACGCGCCCGGAGGTGGGCAAGGTCCGTCTCGCGTTCAGCCCGGACGGCCGCACGCTCGCCGCCGGAGCGACGTTGTGGGACTGGCGTCGCGATCGTGCACGCACGATCGGTGGCGACGCCTTCCACTCGCTGGTCGCGTTCGCGCCCGACGGGCGCTCCGTCGTCGCGGTGGCGGTGTTCGGCGGCGCAGCGGTGTCCGACGTCCGCACCGGCCGCACGCTGGCGAGGCTGCCCGCGCCGGAGAACGACGACGCCACGCAGAGCATCGCCTTCTCCGCGGACGGGCGCCGGATCGTGCGCGGCACGAGCGACGGCGTCGCGGAGGTGTGGGACTGGCGCCGCGCTCGCAGGCTCGCTCGGCTGAGGCCCGGCGGCGCGTTCGCCGAGACCCGGTTCGCACGCGACGCCAAGACGGTGCTCGTCGGAACGACCGACGGCAAGATCTTCGTGTGGGACTGGGAGGCAGGGAACGTCTCGAGCGAGCTGCGCGGGCATCGCGGGCCGGTCGCCGGTCTCGCGCTCGCGCGCGACGGGCGGCTGATCTCGACCGGCACGGACCGCACGATCCGCCGCTGGCGCCTGCCCTCGCGCGGCGTGACGGTGCCGGCGCCCGCGCGGCGCTTCGTCACGAGCGCCGACATCGGCCGCGACGGGCGCACCGGGGTCGCCGGCGGGCCGACGTATCCGGCGGGCTTCGGCGACCCGCGTCGAATCGTCGAGATCTTCGACGAGCAGGGCGGGCGCCGTCTCGCCGGACCCGCCGAGGCGCCCGTCGGAAGCGGCGATCACGACCCGTGGCTGCGCGTCGAGCTCAGCCCGGACGGGCGCTTCGTCGCCGGCGCCAGCGACAGCGGGCTCGTCCATGTGTGGGACTGGCGCGCGCGGCGCGAGGTGGCGCTGCTGCGCCACGGCGCGAGGTTCGTCGGCGAAGCGGCGTTCAGCCCGGATGGCGCGCTCGTCGCGACGACGACGACCGATCGCGGCGTGTACGTCTGGTCGTGGCGCGAGCGCCGCGTGCTGCGCCGCCTCAAGGCGGCGCCCGACCAGCCGACGTTCCCCGGCCACGTCGACTTCGCGCCCGACGGCGACGCCATCGTCGTGACGGAAGGCAGCCTCGTGCGGGTCCAGGACTGGCGGCGCGGGCGGGTGCTCGCGCGGCTGACGCTTCCGGCTGGTGCGGCCGACGCGAGCTTCGACCCCTCGGGGCGGCTCGTCGCGGTGGCGGGCGACGACGGCGTCGCGCGGGTCATCGACTGGCGCAGCGGCCGGACGCTTGCCGAGTTGCGCGGCGGCGGCGCCGTGACGACGGCGACCTTCAGC
Organism: uncultured Actinomycetes bacterium; assembly: GCA_963806515.1. Taxonomy (GTDB): domain Bacteria; phylum Actinomycetota; class Thermoleophilia; order Solirubrobacterales; family Solirubrobacteraceae; genus CADCVQ01. The sequence continues at coordinate 9,203 of CAWDYO010000011.1, forward strand.
TCCGACGGCGGCCTGCTGCTCACCGGCGACCTCGACGCGGCGACGGTCTGGGACTGGCGCCTGGAGCAGCGCATCCTCGACCTCGCGGCGCCCCCGCACAAGCCGTTGCCGACGGACGCCGGGATCGGCGACGCGCGCTTCAGCGCCGATGCCAAGCGGATCGTCACCGCCGGCACCGACAACCGCGCCCATCTCTACGACTGCGAGGTCTGCGTGCCGCTCGACGAGCTGCTCGACCAGGCGCGGCGGCGGGCGACCCGCGAGCTCAGCGCCGAGGAGCGTCGCCGCTACCTGCACGAGGACGGCTGAGGGGCCGCGGCCGGCCGCGTGAGCGCGGCGATGCGCCGAGTCGGGCCGGTCGAAGCCGTCCGGGCGAACGGCGCGCCGGCAGCCGCGCGCGGGCGCGGCGACGCGCCGAGTCGGGCCGGGGGAGGCCCTCACGGACGACGTTGACCGCCGAATTGCGCCGCGCCGCGATGCGCCGTGCGACGCTACTTCGGTGAGCCTGGCTTGTTGCAACGCCTGATGATCGTCCGCGCGACCGCTGTCCTTTGCGCGCTCATCGCGGCGGCCGCCGTGCTCGCGGTGTCCGCCGCGCAAGCTCGTACGTCCGCACCGAGGCTCACCGGGCTGCGCTGCGTCCCGGCGTCGACGCCTGCCTGCCGGCAGGCCGTCCGGGTGACCGCCGGCCGCCAGATCCAGCTGAGCGGGCGCCGTCTGACCTCGGGCATGCGGGTGACGTTTCGCTGGCCGCGCGGAGCGCTCGCGACGAAGCTTCGCCGCAGCGGCGCGGGCTGGTCGGCCCGCGTGCCCGCGGGCACCGCGCTCGGCCGCGTGGCGGTGACGGTGCGCGACCGCGCCGGCCGTCGTTCGAACGCGCGCCACATCATCGTGGTCGGCGCGCCGAGCCCGCTGCGGCCCGCGGTCGTCGCCTCGGACGGCAGGCTGCCGGAGGTCATGCGCGGCGACGGGATGTGGATCTGGCAGCTGCCGCAGTCCAATCGCGGCGACGTCGATGCCATCGCCGCGCGGGCGCGCGCCGCCGGGATGAGGACCGTCTACGTCAAGGGCTCGGACGCCGGCAACGTCTGGACCCAGTTCACGCCGAAGCTCGTCGCCGATCTCCACGCGCGCGGCCTGCGCGTGTGCGCGTGGCAGTTCGTCTACGGCTCGGTCCCGCTCGCCGAGGCCGCCGCGGCGGCGGAGAACGTCGCCGCCGGCGCGGACTGCCTCATCATCGACGCCGAGACCGCCTACGAGGGGCGCTACGCCGCCGCCCAGCGCTACGTGCAGGCGCTGCGCGCGGCGGTCGGCCCGTCGTATCCGCTGGGCCTGACCTCGTTTCCGTACGTCGACTACCACCCGAGCTTCCCGTACTCGGTCTTCCTCGCGCCGGGCGCCGCCCAGGCCAACCTGCCACAGGTCTACTGGAGGGCCATCGGCGGCTCGGTCGATGCGGTGAGCGCGAAGACCGTCGCCCAGAACCGCATCTACGGCGCGCCGATGGCGCCGCTCGGCCAGGCCTACGACGGCGTCGCGCCCGCCGACATGCGGCGCTTCCGCGCGATCTGGGCCGGCTACGGCGCCGGCGGGGTGTCGTGGTGGAGCTGGCAGGCCGCGACCGGCGCGATGTGGGCTGCGCTCACGTCGCCCGCGCCGGCGACCGTCGTCCCGACCGACCCCGGCTGGCCGGCGCTGCGCAAGGGGTCCAAGGGCGATCAGGTGCTGTGGCTCCAGCAGCACCTCGCGTCGTTCGACGCGAGCGTCGAGGTCGCCTACGGCGGCCGCTTCACCGCCGCGACCGACGAGGTCTTGCGCGCGTTCCAGGCGGCGCGCGGCCTCCCGGCGACGGGCGTCACCGACGCCGCGACCTGGCTCGCCGTGCTCGCGCTCCCGGTACGCCCCGTCGACTGGACCGCCGGCGCCGGCTGATGCGGACGCCGCGTGTCAGCCGCCGCGGCGCGCCGAGCGCGAGCATGAGCCCGCCGGCGACGAGCAGGGCAGCGCCGCCCGCAAGCTCGAGCCCCAGTCCCGCGCCCGCCCGCGCGCGCGCGTCGGCGTAGGCGACCGCCTCGGCCAGGGCTGCCGACTCGCGCGTCTTCGGCGCGTCGATCGCGAGCGCGACGAGCAGCACGACCGCCCCGAGCACGACGAGCGCCGCGGCCGCCGCGCGGGCTCCGCGCAGCGCACCGAACGCCATCGCCGCCGCGAGGAAGGCGACGAGGACGAGCGCGTACGCGTGGCTCGATCCGCCCGACACGCTGCGGCGCTCGGTCTCGAGCGCACCCACGACGACGGTGTAGAGCGTCGAGCACTCCGCCGCGACGAGCAGGACGGCGCCGGCGAGCGCGACCGCCCCGAGCAGCCCGTGCGACGTGGCGAAATCCCGCGGTCCGAGCCCAATGCCTTTGCTATAGTCCGACGCCGTTCCGCGTGCCGTCGCGCTCATATGCGCCCGCTACGGAACAACCCATCCCACGATGGAGACCTCGAGCACATAGCGCGACGTACCGAAGATCGATCGGACGTGCGCGCGGGCCCGAGGGGCCCGTTTTTGTTGCTCCGCCCGGAATAGAGATCAAGAGAAGCCATGCCACGCCAATTCACGCTCGAGAAGACCCGGAACATCGGGATCATGGCGCACATCGACGCCGGCAAGACGACGACGACCGAGCGCATCCTCTATTACACGGGGCGGACCTACAAGATCGGTGAGGTCCACGAGGGCGCGGCCACGATGGACTGGATGGAGCAGGAGCAGGAGCGTGGCATCACGATCACCTCCGCCGCGACCACCTGCACCTGGCGCGAGCACCGCATCAACATCATCGATACGCCCGGCCACGTCGACTTCACGGTCGAGGTCGAGCGCTCGCTGCGCGTCCTCGACGGCGCGATCGCGCTCTTCGACTCCGTCGCCGGGGTCGAGCCGCAGTCCGAGACCGTCTGGCGCCAGGCCGACAAGTACGCCGTGCCGCGGATCGCGTTCATCAACAAGATGGATCGCATCGGCGCCGACTTCGCGGGCTCGCTGAAGACGATGGTCGACCGCCTCGGCGCGAACGCCGTGCCGCTGCAGCTGCCGATCGGCGCCGAGTCCGAGTTCAAGGGCATCATCGACCTCGTCGAGATGAAGGCGATCGTCTACAAGGACGACCTCGGCAAGGAGCAGGACGTCATCGAGATCCCGGCGCACCTCGTCGACGACGCAGCCGTGGCGCGCGAGCACCTGCTCTCGCAGCTCGCCGACATGGACGACGACATCGCCGAGCTCTTCCTCGACGAGGCCGAGGTCCCGAGCGCGATGCTGAAGGCCGCGATCCGCAAGCACACGCTGTCGATCGAGATCACGCCGGTCCTCTGCGGCTCGGCGTTCAAGAACAAGGGCGTGCAGCCCCTGCTCGACGCCGTGCTCGACTACCTGCCCTCGCCGCTGGAGGTCAAGCCGATCGACGGCCACAAGATCCTCAAGGGCGGCGACCTCGGCGATGCGATCGTCCTGCAGCCCGACGACTCCGAGCCCTTCGCCGCGCTTGGCTTCAAGATCATGGCCGACCCGTTCGTCGGCAAGCTCACGTACTTCCGGGTCTACTCCGGCACGCTGAACGCCGGCTCGAAGATCCTCAACGTCACGACCGGGCGCACCGAGCGCGTCGGGCGGATCCTGATCATGCACGCCAACGACCGCGAGGAGGTCGACGCGGTCTACGCGGGCGACATCGCCGCCGCCGTCGGCATCAAGCAGATCACGACTGGCGACACGCTGAGCGCTCCCGAGCGCCCCGTGCGCCTGGAGAACATCGACTTCCCCGAGCCCGTCATCAAGGTCGCCGTCGAGCCCAAGACGAAGATCGACCAGGAGAAGATGTCGGTCGCCCTCGGCCGCCTGGCCGAGGAGGACCCCACCTTCCAGGTCCAGACCAACGAGGAGACCGGCCAGGTCGAGATCTCCGGCATGGGCGAGCTGCACCTCGAGATCCTCGTCGACCGCATGAAGCGCGAGTACGGCGTCGAGGCGAACGTCGGGCGCCCGCAGGTCTCCTACCGCGAGACGATCCGCGGCACGGCCCACAAGGTCGAGGGCCGCTTCGTCAAGCAGACCGGCGGCTCGGGCCAGTTCGGCATCGTCTACATCGACATCGAGCCCAACCCCGGCGAGGGCTTCGAGTTCGTCTCGAAGATCAAGGGCGGCTCGGTGCCGAGCGAGTTCATCCCGGCAGTCGCCAAGGGCGTCGAGGAGGCGCTCGCGACGGGCGTCAAGGCCGGCTACCCGATGGTCGACGTCAAGGTCACGCTGATCGACGGCAAGTACCACGACACGGACTCCTCGGAGATCGCGTTCAAGGTCGCCGGCTCGATGGCGCTCAAGAACGCCGCGAAGCCGCGCCAAGCCCGTGCTGCTGGAGCCGGTCTTCGCGGTCGAGGTCACGGCGCCCGAGAACTACGTCGGCGACGTCATCGGCGACCTCATGCGCCGGCGCGGCCACGTCGAGGGTCAGGAGCGTCGCGGCAACGCGATCATCGTGACCGCACACGTGCCGCTTTCCGAGATGTTCGGCTACGTTGGTGACCTGCGTTCCAACACGCAGGGCCGCGCGAGCTACTCGATGCAGTTCGACCGCTACGACGAAGTGCCGCAGCACATCGCGGAGAAGGTCGTCGAGCATCGCATGGGGGAGCCAGTCCCCGCCTGACACACCTTGCGGCCACAAGGCCGCACGCGGCGAGCGTCGATCGGGCGTCATGCCCTCAGCCCCGCAAGTTCGATAGTTTCATCCAGTTCATCGACAGACGTAGAGGAGCGAACCGAAAGTGGCAAAGGAGAAGTTCGAGCGCGACAAGCCGCACGTCAACGTCGGCACGATCGGTCACATCGACCACGGCAAGACGACGCTGACAGCCGCCATCACGACCGTGCTCGCCGAGCATGGCGGCGGCGAGGCGCGCAGCTTCGCCGAGATCGACAACGCTCCCGAGGAGAAGGCTCGCGGGATCACGATCGCGACCTCGCACGTCGAGTACTCGACGGACAACCGTCACTACGCGCACGTCGACTGTCCCGGTCACGCCGACTACATCAAGAACATGATCACCGGCGCCGCGCAGATGGACGGCGCGATCCTCGTGGTCTCGGCGGCCGACGGCCCCATGCCGCAGACGCGTGAGCACATCCTGCTCGCCCGCCAGGTCGGCGTGCCGTACATCGTCGTGTTCCTCAACAAGGCCGACATCGTCGACGACGACGAGCTGCTCGAGCTCGTCGAGCTCGAGGTTCGCGAGCTGCTGACGACTACGACTTCCCCGGCGACGACATCCCCTTCATCATCGGCTCCGCCACGCAGGCGCTCGCCGGCGACGAGGACGCCAAGGCGAAGATCATGGAGCTCGCCGAGGCGCTCGACACGTACATCCCCGATCCCGATCCGCGACCTCGACAAGCCGTTCCTCATGCCGGTCGAGGACGTCTTCTCGATCACCGGCCGCGGCACCGTCGCGACCGGCCGCATCGAGCAGGGCATCGTCCAGACCGGCGACACCGATCGAGATCGTCGGCATCAAGGCCTCCACCTCGACCGTCGTCACGGGCGTCGAGATGTTCCGCAAGATCCTCGACCAGCGGCGAGGCGGGCGACAACGTCGGCTGCCTGCTGCGCGGCACCAAGCGCGAGGACATCGAGCGCGGCCAGGTGCTGTGCAAGCCGAAGTCGATCACGCCGCACACGAAGTTCAAGTCCGAGGTCTACGTCCTGAAGAAGGAGGAGGGTGGCCGTCACACGCCGTTCTTCACGGGCTACCGGCCGCAGTTCTACTTCCGCACGACCGACGTCACCGGCGCAGCGCACCTGCCCGAAGGCGTCGAGATGGTGATGCCGGGCGACAACGTCCAGATGGAGATCGAGCTCATTCAGCCGATCGCCATGGACGCTGGCCTGCGCTTCGCCATTCGCGAGGGCGGCCGCACGGTCGGCTCTGGCGTCGTGACCGAGATCATCGAGTAAGGAGCGCGCGGACTCTGAGTTTCAAGGGGCGGGCACCGTTCACACGGGACCCGCCCCTTCTGACGCCCACAAGCGCAACAACAGCAATGGCTACCCCCACAGAGAACAAGATCCGGATCCGCCTCAAGGCCTACGACCACTCGGCCATCGAGACCGCGGCCAAGGAGATCGTCGAGACGGCCACCAGGACCGGTGCGACCGTCTCCGGGCCGGTGCCGTTGCCGACCGAGAAGAACGTCTACTGCGTGATCCGCTCGCCGTTCAAGGACAAGGACTCGCGCGAGCACTTCGAGATCCGCACCCACAAGCGCCTCATCGACATCCACCAGCCCACGCCGAAGACGGTCGACTCGCTCCAGCGGCTCGACCACCTTCCCGCGGGCGTGGACATCGAGATCCGCCTGGCCACCTGACCGATGCCCGCGATCCTCGCCAAGAAGCTCGGGATGACCCAGCTCTTCCTCGAAGACGGAACCGTCGAGCGCGTCACCGTGCTCGAAGCCGGCCCGTGCCCGGTCACGGCCGTGCGCACGCACCCGGTCGACGGCTACGAGGCCGTCCAGCTCGCGTTCGGCGCCTCCAAGGAGAAGCACCTGACGAGGGCCGAGATCGGCCACCTCAAGAAGGCCGGCGCGCCGCCCATGCGCCACGTCAAGGAGTTCCGCGACGAGGCCGGCGAACTGCTCGTCGGCGACTCGGTCACGGTCGAGGCGTTCGAGGTCGGGCAGACCGTCAAGGTCTCGCGGCACCTCGAAGGGCAAGGGCTTCCAGGGCACGATCAAGCGCCACAACTTCGCATCCGGGCCCAAGTCGCACGGCTCGCACAACGTCCGCGCGCCGGGCTCGGTCGGCGCGTCCGCCACGCCGTCGCGCGTGATGAAGGGCATCCGCGGACCCGGCCAGATGGGCAACAAGCGCGTGACCCAGAAGGGCCTCGAGATCGTCCGCCTCGATCCCAAGCAGAACCTCATGCTGCTCCGCGGCTCCGTGCCCGGGCCGCGCAACGGCTTCGTGGAGGTCCGCACCGATGGCTGACGCACCCGTCCTGGGCGCAACGAAGACGAAGAAGGTCCCGCTCGACGAGACCGCCTTCGGCGCGCCGTTCAACGGCCCGCTCGTGCACGAGTCCGTGCGGGCGGAGCTCAACGCTCGCCGGCGCGGCACGCACGCGACCAAGACGCGCGGCAACGTCCGCGGCGGCGGCGCCAAGCCCTGGCGCCAGAAGGGCACCGGCCGCGCCCGCGCCGGCTCGTCGCGCTCGCCGATCTGGGTGGGCGGCGGCACGATCTTCGGTCCCTCGCCGCGCAAGTACACCTTCAAGGTCAACCGCAAGGAGCGCCGCGCCGCGCTGCGCAGCGCGCTGTCGGTGCACGCCGACCGCGGTTCGATCGCGGTCTTCGACCCGGCGCCGTTCGACACGCCGTCGACGAAGAGCGCGCGCGGGGCTGCTCGCCGACTCCGGCCTGGGCGCGCCGACGCTCATCGTCCTGACCGACGCGCAGGAGCGCGCGGCGCTGTCGTTTCGCAACCTCGAGCGCGTCTCGGTGCTGCCGGTCTCGATGGTCGGCGTCGCCGACCTCATCGGCGCGGCCGCCGTCGTGCTCTCGCGGGAGGCGCTCGACGCGCTGACCGCGCGCGCCAAGGGCGAGGCGCCCGAGCCGAACGGCGCCCGGATGGCGACGACCAACATCAAGACGCGGGGCCGGATGCCCCGCGAGGACTCCTCCTGATGGATCCGAGCCAGGTCATCATCCGCCCCGTCGTCTCCGAGAAGTCCTACGTGCTCGCGGCGGCCGGCAAGTACACGTTCCGCGTCCATCCCGACGCGCACAAGACGCAGATCCGCCAGGCGGTCGAGTCGCTCTTCGACGTCGGCGTGCTCGACCGTCCACACGATGAGCGTCAAGTCCAAGCCCAAGCGCCGCGGCCAGATCCACGGCCGCACGCGGTCGTGGAAGAAGGCGATCGTCCAGGTCCGCGAGGGCGACAGCATCCCGATCTTCCAGGGCCTCGAGTCCCTCGAGGGGTAAGCAGCCATGGCGATTCGCAAACCCAAGCCCACGAGCCCCGGCCGTCGCTTCGCGACGTACGCCGACTTCGCGGAGCTCACGACCGACCGTCCCGAGAAGACGCTCGTCGAGGGCCTGACGAAGTCCGGCGGGCGCAACGCCCGCGGGCGCAAGACCGCCCGCCACCGCGGCGGCGGCGCCAAGCGCCTGTACCGCAAGATCGACTTCAAGCGGCGCAAGGACGGCGTGCCGGCACGCGTCGCGACGATCGAGTACGACCCCAACCGGTCGGCCTACATCGCGCTGCTGCACTACGTCGACGGCGAGAAGGCGTACATCCTCGCGCCGGCGCGGCTGACCGTCGGCATGACGGTCACGTCGGGCCCGGACGCCGACATCGCGCCGGGCTGCTGCCTGCCGCTCAGCAAGATCCCGATCGGCACGGTCATCCACAACGTCGAGCTCGAGCCCGGCCGCGGAGGCCAGCTCGGCCGCTCCGCCGGCGTCGGCATCCAGCTCATGGCGCGCGACGGCGACATGGCCACGCTGCGCCTGCCATCCGGCGAGATGCGGCTCGTCCGCTCGGACTGCCGCGGCACGGTGGGTACCATCGGCAACTCCGATCATCAGAACGTGAAGATCGGAAAGGCGGGACGCAAGCGCCACATGGGCGTCCGGCCGCAGACCCGTGGTACGGCGATGAACCCCGTCGACCACCCGCACGGCGGTGGCGAGGGCTCGACGACCGCCGGTCGTCACCCGGTGACCCCGTGGGGCGTGCCGACGCTCGGCTATCGCACTCGTAAGAAGAACAAGGCGTCCGATCGCTACATCGTCCGCGGTCGCAAGAGAGGGAAGAAGCGTTGAGCCGTTCAAGCAAGAAGGGACCGTGGGTCGAGGAGCGCCTCATGGCACGCGTCGAGGCGCTGAACACCTCGAACTCCAAGCAGATGCTCAAGACCTGGTCGCGCGCGTCGACGATCTTCCCCGAGATGGTCGGGCACACGATCGCCGTCCACGACGGCCGCAAGCACGTGCCCGTCTTCGTGTCGGAGTCGATGGTCGGCCACAAGCTCGGCGAGTTCGCGCCGACGCGGCTGTACCGCGGCCACGCCGGCTCCGGGAAGGTCCGCTAGCACCATGGCCGAGACCGAGAACGATCCTGATCTGACGGAGCGCGAGCGCAGCGAGGCGGACGGCGAGGCGAAGGAGGCTCCGGCGGCGAAGCCGAAGCGCACTCGCGCGAAGGCGAAGCCCGCTGCGAAGGCCGACGCCGAGGCCACGGCCGGCGCGGACGCCGGCGAGGCCGAGGCGAAGCCCAAGCGCGCGCGCCGCAAGCCCGCTGCCGCGCAGGCCGCCGACGCCGCCGACGCGCCGAGCGCCGAGGCGGGCGACGAGCCCAAGGCCAAGACGCCGCGGCGCGCCAAGGCCAAGGCCGACGACGCGCGAGGAACCGCCAAGCCGCGCCGGACGCGCAAGAAGGCCGAGCCGGCGAAGCCCGCCGCGCCCGCCCGCAAGAAGCGTCCTGCGCACGACTGGGGCGACAACCCGCCGATGGTCCGCGCGCACGCCAAGTACGTCCGCACGTCGGCGCGCAAGGCGCGCCTCGTGTGCGACCACATCCGCGGCAAGGACGTCAAGGAGGCCCGCGCGATCCTCGCGCACGCCAGCCGCGACGTCGCTCGCGACTGGTCCAAGCTGCTCGAGTCGGCGGTCGCGAACGCCGAGCACAACCACGAGCTGATCGGCGACGAGCTGCGCATCGCGGCCGTCAAGGCCGACGAGGGGCCGACGCTCAAGCGCTTCCGTCCGCGGGCCATGGGCCGCGCGACGAAGATCCGCAAGCGCACGAGCCACCTCTCGATCACGCTCACGCCAAAGGATGGGGATCGCTAGATGGGACAGAAAGTTCATCCCGAGTCCATGCGCGTGGGCTACATCCACGACTGGAAGTCCAACTGGTTCAACGAGAAGCACTTCGCTGACTACCTGGCCGAGGACGTGGCGATCCGCAACCACATCACGGGCAAGCTCGCGCACGCCGGCCTGTCGGACATCACGATCCGCAAGGACGCCAACGAGGTGGAGGTCAACATCCACACGGCGCGTCCGGGCATCGTCATCGGCAAGTCCGGCTCCGAGGTCGACGCCCTGCGCAAGGACCTGCATCGCATCACGCGCAAGCAGATCAAGGTCAACATCCTCGAGATCAAGCGCCCGGAGCTCGACGCCAAGCTCGTCGCGCAGTCGGTCGCCGAGCAGCTGCAGAACCGCGTCGCCTTCCGGCGCGCGATGAAGCGCGCGCTGACGAGCGCGATGCGCTCGGGTGCCAAGGGCTGCAAGATCCAGGTCGGCGGCCGCCTCGGCGGCGCCGAGATGGCTCGCACCGAGAGCTACTCCGACGGTCGCGTCCCGCTGCACACGCTGCGCGCCGACATCGACTACGGCTTCTTCGAGGCCAAGACGACGTTCGGGCGCATCGGCGTGAAGTGCTGGATCAACAAGGGCGAGATCATGCCCGAGGGCTACTCCGGCGCGGACCTCACCGACATGGAGGGCCCGTCGCAGCAGCAGAACGACCGCGACGGCGGCCGTGGCCGTGGGCGCGGCGACCGTGACGGTCGCGGTGGCGGCGGCGGTGGCGGCGGACGCGGCGGCGGCGGCGGCGGAGGCCGTGGCGGCGGACCGGGCGGCCGTGGCGGCGGTCCGGGTGCCGGTGGCGGACGCGGCGGCGGTGGCGCCGGCGGTGGCGGGACCTCGCGTCCCGGCTTCGGCCCCGGCGCCGGCGGCGCACGTGGGGGAGGTCGCTAGCCCATGCTGTCTCCGAAGCGCGTCAAGCACCGCAAGCAGCACCGTGGCCGCAGGGCCGGGCTGTCGCGCGGGCAGACCTCGATCCAGTTCGGCGAGTACGGCCTCAAGTCGCTCGACGCCGGCTGGCTGACCAACCGCCAGATCGAGGCCGCTCGTATCGCCATGACCCGCAAGATCAAGCGCGGCGGCAAGGTCTGGATCAACGTCTATCCCGACAAGTCCTTCACGAAGAAGCCCGCCGAGACCCGCATGGGCTCCGGCAAGGGCTCGCCCGAGGGCTGGGTCGCGGTCGTCAAGCCCGGTCGCGTGATGTTCGAGCTGGCCGGCGTGTCCGAGCCGCTCGCCCGCGAGGCGATGCGCCTGGCCGGCCACAAGCTGCCCGTCAAGACGAAGTTCGTCATGCGCGAGGACACCCACTCATGACGACGAGCGCCAAGGACCTGCGCGACCTCGAGCCCAAGGATCTCGTCGAGCACGTCGCGACGACGCGCAAGGAGATCTTCGGGCTGCGCTTCCAGCACGCCACGGGCGAGCTCGAGAACACCGCGGGCCTGAGCGCCGCCAAGCGCGAGCTGGCACGCGCCCTGACCGTCGCGCACGAGCGCGAGATCAAGATTCCCAACCGGAAGTAGCGATGGCTGACGAGACCCCCGACACCCCCGAGACCGAGGCAGAGATCGCCTCGATCCAGGATCAGACCGTGAAGGCCGACGAGGTCGCGGCGCCCAAGCTCTCCGGCAAGGAGGAGCGCGCCCGGCGCGACCACCTCGCCAAGTCCCAGCGCGGTCCGCGCACGACCGAGGAGCGCGACGCCGAGCGTCGCGCCCTGCGCAAGGCCAAGGCTGCCGCGCGCACGCGCCGCCGCTCGCAGGAGAAGGCGAAGCGGACTGGGGAGAAAGGCACCGGCACCCCGCCGGCGCCGCCCAAGGACTCCTCGCCGCAGGTGCGGACCGGCACCGTGGTCTCGGCGAAGCCCGACAAGACGATCGTCGTGCGCATCGACGTCGCTCGCCGGCACCGCAAGTACGAGAAGATCGTGCGCTCGACGACCAAGCTGCACGCCCACGACGAGACCAACGACGCCGGCGAGGGCGACCTCGTGCGCGTGTCCGAGAGCCGTCCGCTCTCGCGCACGAAGCGCTGGAAGCTCGAGGAAGTCCTGGAGCGCGCGAAGTGATCCAGAACGAGACACGCCTCAAGGTCGCCGACAACACCGGCGCCCGCGAGATCCTCTGCATCCGCGTCAAGGGTGGGTCGCGACGGCGCTACGCGTTCGTCGGCGACGTCATCACCGCGACCGTCAAGCAGGCCAACCCGCAGGGCACCGTCAAGAAGGGCGAGGTCGTGACGGCGGTCGTCGTGCGGACGAAGAAGTCCTTCAGCCGCGACGACGGCACGTACATCGCGTTCGACGAGAACGCCGCCGTCATCATCGACGCGGCGAACAACCCGCGCGGCACGCGCATCTTCGGGCCGGTCGCCCGCGAGCTGCGCGATCGCAACTTCATGAAGATCGTCTCCCTCGCTCCGGAGGTGCTGTAAGTGCTTCCTCATGTGAGTCCGTGTGCCGCTGGGCGCTTGCTGGCGTCGCCGGGCAAGGACGCAGGGAGGAAGGTGGCCCTCCGGGCCATCGACGACCGAGGACACAGCCAGGCGACGATCAGCGAGCGATCCAGCGGTGCTCGGATTCACAGGAGGGAGCACTAATGCCGGCGAGAATTCGCAGAGGCGACGAGGTCATCGTCATCAGCGGCAAGGACAACGGCAAGGCGGGGAAGGTCCTGCGTGTCGACCCGGCCAAGCAGCGCGTCTACGTCGAGGGCCTGAACATCATCAAGCGCCACCAGCGTGCGCGCCAGGGCTCCATGGAGCCGGGCGGCGTCATCGAGAAGGAGGGCCCGATCCACCTCTCGAACGTCGCGCTGCGCGATCCCAAGGACAAGAAGCCCACGCGCATCAAGACGATCGAGGAGCACGGCAAGCGGTTGCGCGCCTCGGCCCGTACGGGAGCGAAGATCTGATGCCACCCGTGACGAACCCCACGATCGACGGCAACGCCGTCGCGCCGAAGGCACGGCTGAAGACCCGCTATCTCGGCGAGATCCGCCCGAAGCTCATGGAGCAGTTCGGCTACAGCTCGGTCATGCAGGCGCCGAAGATCGAGAAGATCACGCTGAACATGGGCGTCGGCGACGCCAAGCAGGACTCGAAGATGCTCGAGCAGGCGCAGGAGCAGCTGGCGACGATCGCGGGCCAGAAGCCCAACGTCCGCCGCGCGCGCAAGTCGATCGCGAACTTCAAGCTGCGCGAGGGCATGCCCGTCGGGCTGTCCGTGACGCTGCGCGGCGACCGCGCCTACGAGTTCCTCGACCGCCTGCTGTCGGTCGCGATCCCGCGGATCCGCGACTTCCGCGGACTCAAGGCCACGGCCTTCGACGGCCGCGGGAACTACTCGCTCGGCGTCAAGGAGCAGATCATCTTCCCGGAGATCGACTACGACGCGGTCGACCAGGTGCGCGGCCTCGACGTGACGATCACGACCTCCGCACAATCCGACGTCGAGGCATTTGAGCTGCTGCTCGCGTTCGGCATGCCGTTTCAGAAGGAAGGGCGCCCCGGCGCCAAGGAAGAGGCCGCGCGGGCCCGCAAGGCCGCTGCCGAGGAAGAGGCGCACCACGCAGAGCTGCGCGCCAAGGCCGAGGCCGAGCAGGCTGCGCTCGAGCAGCTGAAGGCGGAGAACCCTGAGGCGTACGCCAAGCCCGCGCCCGAACCCGAAGAGCCGGACAACGAGGAGACCACCTAGAATGGCCAAGACGTCCCAGCGGGTCCGCCAGGCTCGGCCCGCGAAGTTCAAGACCCGGGAGTACAGCCGTTGCCGCCGCTGCGGCCGGGCCCGCTCCGTCTATCGCAAGTTCGGCCTCTGCCGGATCTGCCTGCGTGAGATGGCCCACAACGGCTTCGTCCCGGGAATGACGAAATCCTCCTGGTAAGCCCCAGCCGAACCGACCGAGACACCCTTTGAGCGCAAGCACAGACCCCATCGCAGACTTCCTGACCCGGATTCGCAACGCGATCCAGGCCGCCCACGAGACGGTCGACATCCCGTCGTCCAAGCTCAAGGTCGAGTGTGCCCGGATCCTGTCCGAGCAGGGCTACATCGACGGCTACTCGACCGAGGCCCCGAACGCGGACCACCCCGGCGAGATCCTGCGCGTGCGCCTGAAGTACACGAACGACCGCCGCTCGGCGATCTCCGGCCTCAAGCGCGTCTCGCGCCCCGGTCGCCGCACGTACGCGGGCTCGAAGGAGATCCCGAAGGTGCTCGGCGGCATGGGCACCGCGATCGTCTCCACCTCCCGAGGCGTCATGACCGGCCACGAGGCTCGCAGCGCGGGCGTCGGCGGCGAAGTCGTGGCGCACATCTGGTAGCCGAGATGTCGCGCATCGGCAAGAAGCCAATTCCCCTCCCGACCGGCGTCACCGTGTCGATCGAGCCCGAGCTCGTCTCCGTCAACGGCCCGCGCGGCACGCTGTCCGAGCGCGTGCCGCGGGACATCGGCGTCGCGCAGGACGGCGACGTGATCGTCGTCACCCGCCCGACCGATCGCGGCCAGCATCGCGCGCTGCACGGCCTGACGCGTTCGCTCGTCGCGAACATGGTCGAGGGCGTCACCACCGGCTTTCAGAAGACGCTCGAGATCCAGGGCGTCGGCTACCGCGCCGTCTTGAAGGGCTCGGACCTCGAGCTCGCGCTGGGCTACTCGCACGCGGTGCCGGTCAAGGCGCCCGAGGGCATCGAGTTCGAGGTGCCGCAGCCCACGAAGGTCATCGTCAAGGGCAACTCCAAGCAGATGGTCGGCGAGATGGCCGCATACATCCGCAAGCAGCGCCCGCCGGAGCCCTACAAGGGCAAGGGCATCCGCTACGAAGGCGAGTACGTCGCTCGCAAGGTTGGTAAGAGGGCATGACCGTTTCGACCCGTCCCGCAAAGCGCCTCAAGCGCCGCCGCCGCGTTCGCGCGAAGATCTCCGGCACCGCGGTGCGCCCGCGGATCTCCGTCTTTCGCTCCAACCGCGGCATCTCCGCGCAGCTCGTCGACGACATCGCGGGCCACACGATCGCGGCCGTCAGCTGGACCGAGGCGCCCCTGCGCGAAAAGCAGAGCATGGAGCAGGCCACCGAGGCCGGCAAGCTGCTCGCCGAGCGCGCCAAGGCCGCCGGCATCGAGTCCGCCGTGTTCGATCGCGGCGGCTACCAGTACCACGGTCGTGTGAAGGCCTTCGCCGAGGGCGTCCGCGAAGGAGGACTCACCGTATGAGCGCACCTGTCGTCGATCGATCCGTCAACCAGGCCGGCCTGGATCTCCAGGAGCGCGTCGTCGAGATCAACCGCGTCGCGAAGGTCGTCAAGGGCGGCCGTCGCTTCTCCTTCACCGCACTCGTCGTCGTCGGCGACGAGCGTGACGTCGTGGGCGTCGGCTACGGCAAGGCCAACGAGGTCCCGCTCGCGATCCAGAAGGGCGTCGAGCAGGCGAAGAAGAACCTCTTCCGCGTGCCCAAGCACGGCCAGACGATCACGCACACGACGACCGGCGTCTACGGCGCCGGCCGCGTCTTCATGAAGCCCGCATCCCCCGGTACCGGCGTCATCGCCGGCGGCGGCGTGCGCGCGGTGCTCGAGCTCGCCGGGATCCACGACATCCTCTCGAAGTCGCTGGGCTCGCAGAACCCGATCAACCTCGTCAAGGCGACGGTCGCCGGCCTGCAGGGCCTGCGCCGCCCCGAGGAGGTCGCGGACCTGCGCGGCCTGTCGATCAACAAGGTGCTCGGGATCGGGTTCGGCGAGGACGTCGCTGCCGAGACGATCGCTGGTACGGACGCCGAGGCTGGGGTCGACGCCGACGCCGTGGCCGCCGCTGAGGTCCCGACGCCGGATGCTCCGACGCCGGATGCGCCCACGGCGGACGCCTCGACGCCGGATGCCCCGACGCCGGACGAGCCCGCCGCCGAGGAGGCCGAGCCGGCATGAAGGTGACGCAGTTCAAGTCCAAGAACGGCGCTGACAAGAGCCAGATCGACACGCTGCGCTCGCTCGGCCTGCGCCGCATCGGCCACACCGTCGAGGTCACGGACAACGACGTGTCGCGCGGCATGCTCCACAAGGTCCGCCATCTCGTTCGCATCGAGGAGAAGTCATGACACCGCCAGTCCCCTCCGGCGATGCCGACTCCGCGGCGCGCCGCGCCGAGGACAAGCCGATCGGCCTGAACACGCTCAAGCCCGCTCCGGGCAGCCGCAAGCCGCGCAAGCGCGTCGGGCGCGGGCACGGCTCGGGCATGGGCAAGACGTCGGGCCGCGGTCACAAGGGCGCGGGCTCGCGCTCGGGCTCCAAGGACCGTCCCGGCTTCGAGGGCGGGCAGATGCCGATTCACATGCGGATGCGCAAGCTGCGCGGCCCGCACATGAAGAAGTCGATGCCGTTCGAGATGTTCCGGACGCACACCCAGGCCGTGAACCTCCTCGATCTCGAGGCGCGCTTCGAGTCCGGCGACGAGGTCACCGTGCAGGCGCTGAAGGCCAAGGGCCTGGGCAACCGCAAGGACATCCCGGTGAAGATCCTCGCCAAGGGCGAGATCACCAAGCCGCTGACCGTGCACGCGCACGCGTTCAGCGCTTCCGCTCGTGCGGCCATCGAGGCTGCCGGCGGAACGTGCCAGATTCACACTGATTGACCCGCCGCGCGGCTGGTGTCGCGCACGGTCTCAGGCGCCGCGGTCGCGCATCTTGATTGCAAAGACTGGGGTGCCCGGGGGTGCTTCGGCGTGGTAGCTTCGCGCCGCTGGTGGACATGCGGCGGCAGCAGTCGCCGGTGGACACGCGGGGGTGGTACCAAGCGGGGAGCACCCCATGCCTGTTGACGGACGCGTCCGCGTAGTGCTGTCGGCTGCCGGGTCGGGGTCCGCCGCGATCGGCCGGATGCGTCAGCTCCTTGCCGTCACGGTCGCGGTGATCGGCGGAGTGCTGGCGATGCTCGCGACGAGCCCGGTCGCGCACGCGGCCAACGGCGCGTTTCGCGTGGCGGCGAACTATCCCGCCGGCGGCTTCTTCCCCCAGTCGGTTGCCGTCGGCGACTTCAACGCTGATGGACGCCCCGACCTCGCCGTCGCGATCACCGGCAACAGCAAGGTGGCGATCTTGCTCGGCGCGAGCGGTGGGGTCTTCGGCGCGGCGACGACCTTCACCGTCGGCAACGCCCCCAACTTCGTTGCCACGGGCGACTTCAACGCCGACCTGGACCTCGACCTTGCCTTCTCCAACGACAACGGCGGCAACATCATCTCGGTCATGCTCGGTGGGAGCGCCGGAACCTTCGGCCCGGGGGCGGACCTCGGCACCGCCAGCTTCGGCCCCATCGCCGTGGCCGTCGGTGACTTCAACGCTGATGGCGACCCCGACCTCGCCGTCGCCAACAACAGGGGCGCCAACGTGTCGATCTTCCTCGGGGGGAGCGGCGGAACCTTCGGCGCGGCGACGAACTTCAACGCCGGCAACTTCCCGGAGTCGCTTGCCGTCGGCAATTTCAACGCTGACACTGACCCTGACCTTGCCGTCGCCAACAGCGGCGACGACAACGTGTCGATCTTGCTCGGCGGGAGCGGCGGAACCTTCGGCCCGCCGACGAACTTCAGCGCCGGCGAGAGCCCCGCCGCCGTAGCCGTGGGCGACTTCAACGCCGATGGAGACCCCGACCTCGCAGTCGCGAACAGGGGCTTGCCGCCCGGCGGATTCCCCGGCCCTCCCGATCCACCTGTGCCCGACGACGTCTCGATCCTGCTCGGCGGGAGCGGCGGGACCTTCGGCGGGGCGACGAACTTCGGCGTCGGCGACTCTCCCAGTTCCGTTGCCGTGGGCGATTTCAACGCTGATGGGGACCCCGATCTTGCCGTCGCGAACGCGAACGACGACAACGTGTCGATCTTGCTCGGCGCGAGCGGCGGGGACTTCGGCTTGGCGACGAACGTCATCGTCGGCAACTTCCCACAGGCTGTCGCCGTCGGCGATCTCAACGGCGACACAGACCCCGACCTTGCCGTCGCGAACTTCTCCAGCGCCGACATCTCGGTCCTGCTCGGCGACAACGCGGAGCACATCTTGACGGTCACCACATCGGGCGCCGGGTCGGGAACCGTCACCGGCACCGGGATCAGCTGCCGCGGCCCGAACAGCACCGGTGACTGCGTCGGGGCGGTGCCCCCGGGCACCGTGGTCGAGTTGACGGCCACCCCGGCCGCGAACGCGACGTTCGACACGTTCACCGGCGCGGGATGCACGGCAAGCCCGTGCAGCGTGACGATGGACGCGGCAAAGTCCGTGAACGCGAAGTTCGATCTCAAACGGCGCACGCTGACGGTCACCACGTCGGGGTCGGGGTCGGGAATCGTCACCGGCGCCGGGATCAGCTGTGGTCCGAACAACACCGGTGACTGCTCTGCGACCGCCGACGACGGCACGACGATCGTGTTGACGGCCGGTGCGAACGCGAGCTCGACGTTCGACACGTTCGCCGGCGCGGCCTGCACGACGAGCCCGTGCAGCGTGACGCTGGACGCCGACAAGTCCGTCGACGCGAGCTTCGCTCCCAAGCGCACCTTGACCGTCACCACCTCGGGCGCAGGGTCGGGAACCGTCACCGGCCCCGGGATCAGCTGCGGTCCGAACAACACGGGGCTGTGCTCGGTGACCGTCGACCACCGCGCCACGATCGTCTTGACCGCCAACCCGTCCGCGACCTCGACGTTCGCCACGTTCGCGGGCGCGGGATGCACGACGAGTCCGTGCATCGTGACGCTGGACGCCGACAAGTCCGTGGACGCGAAGTTCGACGTCGCGCAGCGCACGCTGTCGGTCACCACCTCGGGCCAGGGGTCGGGAACGGTCACCGGTGGCGGGATCAGCTGTGGTCCGAGCACCGCGGGTGACTGCTCTGTGACCGTGGACCACGGCACCGTGATCGTGCTGGCGGCCAACCCGGCCGCGAATTCGAAGTTCGACACGTTCGCGGGCGCGGGATGCACGACGAGCCCGTGCAGCGTGACCATGAACGCAGCGCAGTCCGTCGACGCGAACTTCGATCGGGTCGGTGCGCCGACCGCGACGATCGCGGCGCCGGCGAGCGGCATGGTCGTGGCGATCGGGAGCAAGACGCTCGTCAAGTACTCCTGCACCTTCCCCGGATCGAGCATCTCGGCGTGCACGGCGAACGTCGAGCGACCAAGTGGGAGCGTGATAGGGCTGCTCACGGGAGACAGGCTCCCCGCCGAGCTCGCGGGTACCCACACGATCACCGTCACCGCGACGAACGTGGGCGGCCTGTCCAACACGGCGACGCGGACCTATCTGGTGGCCGCGCCTCCGACCGCAGCGATCACCGCGCCGGCGAGCGGGACCGTCGTCGCACTCGGAAGCAAGCTCGCGTCGTCGTACGTCTGCGGATCGGCCGGATCGAAGGTCGTCTCGTGCGCGGCGACCGCCACGGGCCCGGGGGGTTCGACCGTGGCCCCCGTCGGGAGCGACCTGCCGACGACGGTGGCGGGCACCTACACGCTCGCCGCCACCGCGCGCGACGCCCTCGGGCAGACGACCACTGTCACGCGTACCTACGTGGCCGCGGCGCCGCCGACGGCGACGATCACGACGCCGGCGAACCAGGGGTACGTTTCCCCCGGGGCAAAGACCGCTGCGGCGTACGCCTGCGCCTCGGCGGCATCGACCGTCACCGCGTGCTCGGCGACGATCAGGCCGCCTGTGGGCGCTGCGGTCGCGCTGGCGAGCGGGAGCGAAGTCCCGTCGGATGCGAAGGGGGTCGTGTACACGATCGCCGTCACCGCCACGGACGCCCTCGCCCAGAAGACGACCACGACGAGCACCTACACGGTGGCGCAGTGCATCAAGAAGGCCGCGTTCGCCTTGGTCGAGATCACCACTGACGGATGCATGAGCAACGAGGGCACCGCGGCCGTCCCTCAGTACGAGACGACCTCCCCGGTCAAGGTCAACGGCATCCCGATGGCGTCCACCAGAAAAGGCACGACCTTCTACGCGCTGGGTCCGTCGGCCGACTTCCCCGGCGGTCTGATCAGGCTTGATGCGGCGAGGATCAGGCTCGACGACTTCACCGCGCACACGGGCAACATCTTCTGGAAGCTGCCGGCCGGCCAACAAGGCGACGAGAAGCAAGTCGCGACGCTGAAGCCGTCGGGCGCGTACTTCCATGGCTTGTACGTCAGCGGCAGCACTCCGCTCGTGTTTGGCTTCGACAAGAAGGGCCGCCACTACGCGACGTTGGGGATGGAGCTCGAGCTCGACAGCTTCGAGACCGGACCCGGCACCTCGTCGCCGAGCGCGACCGCCAAGGCATCCCTGCGGGTCGATGACGAGAAGGTTCACACGGACGGCCTGCTGCTCAAGGCCAGCGACGTATGGCTTGGCCCCTTGGGCATCGAATCGCTGTGCTTGTCCTACGTGCCGGACGGCGCAAGCCAAGCGGTGAACCGCTGTCCGGCGCCGGAGGTCAACGGGAAGTCGTACACCAACTTCTGCAGCAACGACGCCAGCGAGTCGGTCTGGGACGGCAGCGCTGTGGTCACGCTGCCTACCCGGTCATCGATCAGGCTGGCGCTGTTCGGTGGGTTCTCCAACGGGCGGATCTCGAACTTCGGCGGGATCGTGGACCACCTCGGCGATACGGTCCCGTTGTTCTCGGGCCCCGGCAACGCCTCGGGCCCGCAGTACGACTTCTACCTCAGCCGGATCGGCGTCGCCGCATGCCTCCAGCCGCCGCCGTACAAGCTCAAGGGCACGGTGGGCGTCGCCATCCTCCCGCTTCCCGGCCGGGATCCGACCATCGGCATCGACGGCTCGGTCACCTACACCAGCCCCCACAAGGACAAGCCGTGGTCGCTGGCGGTCGACGGCGAGGTCGCCATCCTTGGTCAGCCGATCGGCTCTGCGGGCGTGACGATGCGCCCGACCGGCCTGATCGAGTTCTACGTCCAGCTAGGGCTGGACATCGGGGTCGCGAAGCTCCTCGCTCGCTTGAGCGGCGACGTGGACATCCGTCGCAAGCGGTTCAACCTCCAGGGCAAGGGAGAGGTCTGCGTCCCCAGCAGCAAGTGCGTGGGGGGTGAGATCCTCGTGTCCAGCTTCGGCATCGCGGGCTGCGTGTCCTACAAGGGCTTTCAGGCCGGCGCTGGCTATGAGTGGGGAGGCAAGCCGGATGCATGGGCCTTCTCGTGCGACCTCGACAACTACCGCGCGAACACCCGAGAGTTCACGGCCAGCGCGCAGGGCGGCGGGCCGCTCGCCAGCGGCTTGGGCTACGCCGCCGGGATGGGCGCGACCACAGCCGGCGCACTGGGCTTCACCGTGCCCGCCGTGACGCCCGCGCTCACGGTCAAGGTGCACGGCAACGGCGCTCCTCCCTCGGTCGTCCTGCGCGGCCCGAGGGGCGAGACGATCTCCGGCAGCGGCTATGCGGAGTCGCCCGGCAAATGGATCCTCCTCGAGAACCCGCAGACCGCCTCGACCTCGGTGTTGCTGATGAATCCCGGCGTCGGCGCCTGGACGGTCAGCCAGGGACCAGGCCCCGTCGCGCCGACCAGCATCCAGACGGCCGGCTACATCCCACCCCCGGCGTTCGACGCGGTCGTGCTGTCCGGGAGCCGCCGTCGCAAGGCGCTTCGCTTCGAGTACGCGACGGTCGCCGGCGAGAACGTGAGCATCATCGAGGAAGGCAAGGTCGTCGGCGACATCGCCGGGAAGGTGAACGGACGCCCGTGTGGCCGTGCTCCCAGAAGCGTCGAAGCACCCGTGCGGCGGTGCGCGACGGTGAAGTTCACGCCGACCGACGGGCCCGGCGGCAAGCGCGACCTCTACGCGCTGGTCACCCGTGCGAACGGCATGCTGCGTGCGAAGAAGAAGCTCGCGAGCTACGTCGCGCCCGCGCAGCTGGCCCCGAGCCGTCCGCGCGGATTGCGGATGCGGCGGACGCGCAGCCGCACCGGCGTGATCGTGTCGTGGCGGCCGTCTCGGCCCGCCGCCTCGCAGGTGATCACGGTCGCGCTGTCGTCGGGTGCGAGGTTCGGCGTGCAGACCAAGCGCTGCTCGTCGCTGCTCATCAAGGCCGTACCGCGAACGGCCGCCGTGGACGTGGAGATCTCGGGGCTCAGAGCGGACAAGCTGGTCGGACCCGCCGCGCGGGTTCGCCTCGCGGGCGGCAAGACCAAGGCCGGCGAGCAAGGGCAGCTGAAGCGACGCACGTGCCGCCGCACCTACGACGTCGCAGCGCGATGACCGCCGCACGCCGCTCGGGCCGCGTCGCCGTCGTTGTCGCGACGCTGGCATGCGCCCTGGCGCTGCCCCCATCTGCCCTGGCAACGGGTGGCTCTCTGACCTTTGTCGAGCTCGACATGGACGGCGCCAGCGGCGTGGACGGCATCGACACCGCGACGTCGGTGGCGGTGTCGCCCGACGGCATGCACGCCTACGTCACCGGCGGCGGCGGGAACGCCGTCGCGACGTTCACGCGAAACCCGACGAGCGGCGGGTTGACGTTCGTCGAGGTCGACAGCGACGGCGTCAGCGGCGTCGACGGCCTCATGGGGGCCTCCTCGGTCGCGGTGTCGCCCGACGGCAAGCACGTCTACGTCACGGGCGCCGGCGATGGCGCGGTGGCGACGTTCGCGCGTGACGCGACGAGCGGCGCGTTGTCGTTCGTGGAACTCGACCAGGACGGGGCCGGCGGCGTGGACGGCTTGGCCGGCGCCATCTCGGTGGCGGTGGCGCCCGATGGCAGGCACGTGTACGTGACCGGCCAGGCCGACAACGCGGTGGTGACGTTCGCGCGTGATGCGGCGAGTGGTGCGCTGTCGTTCGTGGAGCTCGAGCAGGATGGGAGCGGCGGCGTCGACGGCCTCGCCGGTGCTGCTTCGGTGACGGTGTCGAGCGACGGCAAGCAGGTCTTCGTCGCGGGCCAGGCCGACGGCGCGGTGGCGACGTTCGCGCGTGATGCGACGAGCGGTGCGTTGTCGTTCGTCGAGCTCGACCGGGACGGTGTCGGCGGCGTCGACGGCATCGAAGGCGCCAGCGGTGTGACGGCGTCGCTCGACGGCAAGCACGTCTACGTCACGGGCGCCGGTGATGGCGCGGTGGCGACGTTCGCGCGTGACGCGTCGAGCGGCGCGTTGACGTACGTCGAGCTCGACCGCGACGGAGCCCTCGGCATCGACGGCCTCGCCGGTGCCGCCTCGGTGACGGTGTCGCCCGACGGCAAGAGCGTCTACGTCGCCGGCCAGGCCGACAACGCGGTGGCCACGTTCGCGCGTGACGCGATGAGTGGTGCGTTGTCGTTCGTCGAGGTCGACCAGGACGGCGCCGTCGGCGTCGACGGCCTGTCCGGCGCCCGCTCCGTGACCGTGTCGCCTGACAGCGCGCACGCCTACGTCGCCGGCGCGCTTGACAACGCCGTCGCGACGTTCGCGCGCGAAGTTCCGGATCTGACGTTGACGGTCACGATGTCGGGCGCGGGCTCGGGAACCGTCATCGGCGGTGCGATCAGCTGTGGTCCGAACGCGACCGGCGACTGCTCAGCGACGGTGGCCCCCGGCAGCGCGATCGTGTTGACGGCCTCGCCGGCCGCGAACTCGACGTTCGACACGTTCACAGGTGCGGGCTGTGCGACGAGTCCGTGCATCGTGACGCTGGACGCCGACACGCACGTGGACGCGAGCTTCGACGTCGCACAACGCACGCTGACGGTCACCACCGAGGGTGCGGGCTCGGGAACCCTCACCGGCGAGGGGATCAGCTGCGGCCCACACAACGCGGGCGATTGCACTGAGACCGTCGTGGATGGCACCGTCATCGAGCTGACCGCCACCCCGGCATCCAGCTCGTCGTTCGACTCGTTCGCGGGCGCGGGCTGCACGGCGAGTCCGTGCAGCGTCACGGTTGACGCCGACAAGGTCGTCGCCGCGTACTTCGATCTCAAGCCGCAGCGCACGCTGACGGTCAGCACGTCGGGCCCGGGGTCGGGAACCGTCACCGGCACCGGCATCAGCTGTGGTCCGGACAACGAGGGTGATTGCGATGAGACGGTCGACGATGGCACGGTGATCGCGTTGACGGCCAAGCCGGCGTCCAGTTCGACGTTCGACTCGTTCACGGGCGCTGCATGTGCGGCGAGTCCGTGCAGCGTGACGCTGACCGCCGACGCGGTGGTCGACGCGAAGTTCGATCTCGAGCCGCGGACGCTCACGGTCACCACCTCCGGGGCGGGCACGGGAACCGTGATCGGTGTCGGGATCAGCTGCGGCCCCCACAACGCGGGCGATTGCTCTGAGATCGTCGACGCCGGCACGGAGATCGAGTTGCTCGCGTACCCCGCGTCCGGTTCGGCCTTCGGCGCGTTCGCGGGCGGGGGGTGCACGGCGAGTCCGTGCAGCGTGACGCTGAACGACGACACGTCCGTCGACACGACCTTCGATCTCAAGCCGCAACCAGCCGCGCCGCCCGCGCCCGCGCCCCCGCCCGGCGACCCGACCTGCAGGGCCGTGTCGGCAACGACGACCAGCGAGCGGTCGGCGATCATCTCGTTGAGCTGCAGCGACCCCGCCGCGCGAGAGTTGATCTTCGAGATCGTTGCGCCTCCGCCACGAACGCAGGGGACGCTCGGTCCGCTGGACGCCGATACGGTGACGTTCGCGCCCAACCCCGACTACGAGGGACCGGCGACGTTCAGCTTCAGGGCGGCGGGCGCGAACACCGCGACGGCGAGGGTCGAGGTCAGGCGCACATGTGGTGGGGAGACCCCGACGATCGTCGGCGGACCGGGGAACAACACGCTGAACGCCACCAACGGCCCCGACGTGATCATGGGCTTGGGCGGCAACGACACGATCCGCGCGCGCGGGGGTGACGACGTGGTCTGCGGCGGCGCGGGCAACGACCGCGTCAACGGCGGTTCCGGCGCGGACCGCCTGCGCGGTGGGACGGGTGGCGACGTGCTGCGAGGCGCCGCGGGCGACGACGCGCTCATCGGCGGTCGCGGCCGGGACCGATGCGACGGTGGTGCCGGCAAGGACACCGAAACCACCTGCGAGCGCTAACCCTGTCCGCGCGGCCAACGGGCGGTACGGCGATCCTGCCGAGTCGATGTCGACGCCCGAGGCGGCGATCGGCGGCCCGCGACCATGTGACTACAATGTCGCACATGCCCGAGACCATCGGTGTTCGCGAGCTTCGGCGCGATCTCAGCAAGTACCTGCGTCGTGTCGAGCAGGGGGAGACCTTTGCGGTCACCTCACGAGGACGCCGTGTCGCGGTGCTCGGGCCGCCGCCTGATCGCCGCGAGCCACTCGAGCGGCTCGTCCTCGACCGCGATGCCGTCGCGGCGCGCCTCGACGTGCTCGACGTGGAGCCGCTCGACCTACCGGGCGGGCCACGGCTTAGCGATCTCCTGAGCGACGCGCGCGACGACCGCCTGTAGTGCCCGGTCTGCTCTACCTCGACTCCTCGGCGATCGTGAAGCTGGTCGTCGACGAAGCGGAGAGCGGGGCCCTGCGCCGCGCGTTACGCGGTCGACCGCAGCGCGTCTCCAGTGCGCTCGCACTCGTCGAGGTCCACCTGGCCGCGGCTCGCCGCACGCCGAGCCCACCTCCAGCAAGGGTCGACACGATCCTCGCGGGACTGGCGCTGATTCCCGTCGACCATGCGACGCTCGAGGACGCTGCACGGCTTGGCCCTCTGGGCGTACGTGCACTCGATGCGATCCATCTGGCCACGGCGCGATCGCTGGGAGAGGATCTCGGGTCGATCGTCGCGTACGACCAGCGGCTCCTCGCGGCCGCCCAAGCGAGCGGTCTGCGCGTCGAGCAGCCGTGCTGACGATCGCGTCGCGGGACGACATCGGGTGAGCGGGCGGCGGGGTGCGCGCGGTGCTCGAGCTCGCGGGCATCGATCAACCAGGTGCTCGGGCTGGGCTTCGGCGAGGAAGTCCCGGCTGGGGGAGGGACCGCTTCCGCATGAAGGTGAAGCAGTTCAAGTCCAAGAACGGCGCCGACAAGAGCCAGATCGACACGCTGCGCTCGCTCGGCCTGCGCCGCATCGGCCACACCGTCGAGGTCAAGGACAACGTCGGCTTCGAGGGCGGCCAGATGTCGATTCACATGCGGATGCTCAAGCTGCGCCCGCACATGAAGAAGTCGATGCCGTTTGAGATGTTCCGGACGCACACTCAGGTCTGAACCTCCTCGACCTCGACGCGCGCTTTGAGTCCGACGACGACGTCACGCTCGAGGCGCTCAAGGCCAACGGCCTTGGCAACCGCAACGACGTCCCGGTGAAGATCCTCGCCAAAAGCGAGATCACCAAGTCGCTGACGGTGCACGCGCACGCGTTCAGCGCCTCCGCCCGCGCAGCCATCGAGGCCGCCGGCGGCACGTGTCACGTCCACGCTGACTGACGCCGGCGCGCTCGGACCGCCGAGCCGCGCGGGGTCAGCGCCCTCGGGCGCGCGTCACAGCGCGCCGAGCTCGGTGAGGATGGCGCGGGCGACCGACGTCCGGGCCCCGAAGTGCTCGGGTCGCGTGATGTCGAGGTTGAGCGCAAACGTCCACGTTCGGTGCCCGCGGGCGACCGAGCCCACCCACCATCCCACCCGCGGGTCCGTCGTGAAGACGTAGCCGGTCTTCCCCCGCAGGACGTACTCGCTGGTCCGCTCGAGAACCATCATCGCGCGCACCTCGCGCAGTGCCCGGCGCGACACCGGGAGCGCGCCGCGGCGCATGCGCTCGAGGAAGCGCACCTGATCTCGCGCGGAGATCGCGAACGGCCCCTCGAGCCAGAAGCTGTCGAGCGGCGCCCCGTCGACGTCGCGGTTGCCGTAGCGCATCGCCCGGACGGCGCGCCGGTACGCCGGCCGCCCGATCCTGCGCGCGATGCGCTGATAGATCGGGATGCATGAGTTCGCGAACGCCGTCGCGAGCGTCAGGTCGGCCTCGCATGCGGTCGGCAACAGCGGCTCGCCATCGAGGTAGAAGTTCGGGTTCGGTCCCGGGTAGGGCTGGTCGGCTCCGGACGCCACGCCCTGGTCGATCGCGAGCAGCGAGTTGGTGATCTTGAACGTCGACGACGGCAGGAAGCTCCGCCGGCTGCGGCGCGCTCCCACGACGATCGTGACCGGGCGCGGGCCCGAGCGGCGCACGACCATCGTGCCGCTCGTGCCGGCCGCCGCGAAGTGGCGCTCGAGGTCCGGGCGTTCGTGAACTCGCGCGCAGGCGCCGGTAGGGATCGCTATGAGGATGAGCGCAGCCGCGACCGCGGCTACGGCGATGGAATGAAGTCGCATCCTCGCGACGTACCCGGGGCGGTGGTGGTGCTCACCCGCGGGCATGTCCGAGGCTTTCGCGGGCCTGTTCGTGATGGGTCCGGGCGTGTCAAAGGACGGCGCGCCCCACGCCCTGCGACGGAGCCCCTGCGACACGCCAGGGCGTCTCGGGTCAGGGTTCCGCTGCGCGACGGCCGCGACGACCTTGCCGTTGCCGCGGCCCTGCTCAGCGTACGACAGCGCCTCGAGCGCCGGGCGAAGGGGAACGTCTTGTCGATGACCGGGCGCAGCTGACCTGCGTCGTAGAGATTGGCCAGCTCGCGCAACCGGGCCGTCGGCCTGCATGAACAAGAACGAGCAACTCACACCGAGCGTGCGCGCCCGCTTGCGGATCCTGCGGCTCAGCAGCCCCATCGCGACGCCCACGAGCTTCGGCGCTCCGAGCTGCTTGGCGAACCCGGGCTCCGGCGGGCCGGTCACGCCGATCGCCAGCCCGCCGGGCTTGAGGACCGTGAGCGACCGCTCAAGGTTCTCACCCCCGCGGGAGTCCAGCACGACGTCGTAGCCGGAGAGGACCTCGGCGAAGTCCCCTTGGTGTAGTCCACGACGACGTCCGCGCCTAGGCTGCGCACCAGCTCGGCGTTGGCGCCCCGGGCGGTCGTCGCCACCGTGGCGCCGAGGTGCTTGGCGAGCTGGATGGCGGTCGACCCCAGGCCGCCGGCACCGGCGTGGGGGACGAGGACCTTCTGGCTGCTGCACCCGGGCGCCGTCGACGTGCGCCTGCCAGGCGGCCAGGGACACCAGCGGCACCGCGACCGCCTCGTGCAGGGTCAGCGAGGCTGGCTTTGGGGGCGACGTCGTCCTGGTCGATCGCGATGGACTGCGCGAAGGTCCCGATCCGCAGGTCGCGGGGGCGAGCGTAGACCTCGTCGCCGACCTGGAACTCGCGCGCCGCCGAGCCGACGCTGGTCACCACGCCGGCGACGTCGTGGCCGAGCACGAACGGGGGCTGGTACTTCAAGAGCCGCTTGAACTCGCCGTTGGGGACCATCGTGTCTAGCGGGTTGGCGGCGCTCACCTTGACCAGCACGTCACCGTCGCCGACTCGGGCACGTCGGCGGCGCGCAGCCCGTCCTTGCCGTAGCGCTCGACGACGAATGCCTTCACGACCGTTCTCCGCGCGCCTCAGCGGTGAAACGATCAAGCCACTCGCCCCTTGCGCTCGGGCGTCGAGGAGGAACGGTCGATCTCGCCGCTTGTCCCGCGGCGGAGCATCGATACGAATGGCTCGTGCGCCGCGTTCGCCTCGCCGCTGCTCTCTTGGCGCCCTCGCTTGCGGCTG
This sequence comes from uncultured Actinomycetes bacterium, assembly GCA_963806515.1. Taxonomy (GTDB): domain Bacteria; phylum Actinomycetota; class Thermoleophilia; order Solirubrobacterales; family Solirubrobacteraceae; genus CADCVQ01. The sequence continues at coordinate 37,747 of CAWDYO010000011.1, forward strand.
CGCGGCGGCGCCACCTGCTGTGGCGAAGACCAACGCTTGACGGTCGGATCCACGCGCCGGATAAGGACCGTTCACAGCAGGTACTTCAACGGTGACGGCAGCCGTACGGTGCAGGCGGCTGGTCGGACACGGTTCGTGGAGACGACGACGCGTTGCCGTGCTCGGGCCGTCGCCTGATCGCCGCGACCCGCTCGAGCGGCTCGTCATCGAACGGCATGCCGTCCCGGCGCGTCTCGACCTGCTCGACGTCGCGGCGCTCGACTGCCGGAAGGCCCGCCGTTAAGCGAGCTCTTGAGCGACGTGCGCGACGACCGCCTGTCGTGGCCGGCCTGCTCTACGGCTCGGCGCACGCCGAGCCCACCGGCGGGGAGGGTGGACACGATCCTCGCGGGACTGGCTTTGATCCCGATCGACCACGCAACGCTCGAGGATGCCGCACGTCTGAGTCCGGACGGCGTGCGGGCACTCGGTGCCATCCATCTCGCCACCGCGCGATCGTTGGGCGAGGATCTCGACGCGCTCGTGGCCTACGACCAGCGGCTCCTTGCGGGCGCCCGAGGCGATCGGTCGGCGCACCGAGCAACCCCGCTGACGTCGCGGGGCGCCATCGCAGTGAGCCGGCGGCGCCGAGCGTTGCGGCCTGAATGCTCAGCGTAGGCGCACCCACGCGCGGGTGCGGGCGGGCGGGCGCAGAGCGCCTGTGTACTAAGCTGCGCCGCCGATGATCTCCACGATTCTCAGCGCGTTCACCGTCGCGGAAATCCGCAAGAAGCTCGCCTTCACGGCGGGCGTGCTCGCGCTCTACCGGCTCGGCGCGCACCTGCCCGTGCCCGGCATCAACGTCGAGGCCGTCAAGCAGCTGCAGGACTCGTTCTCGGGCTCGGGCATCCTGAGCTTCCTGAACGTCTTCTCCGGCGGCGGGTTGTCGCGGATCGCCCTCTTCGCGCTCGGGATCATGCCGTACATCACGGCGTCGATCATCTTGCAGCTGCTGACCGTCGTCGTGCCGACGCTCGAGAAGCTCTCCAAGGAGGGCGAGGTCGGCCAGCAGAAGATCACGCAGTACACGCGCTATCTCACGGTCGGGCTGGCGTTCGCCCAGTCGATCGGCTACGTGTTCCTCTTCCGCTCGCTCGGGGCGGACATCCCCGGCTCCGCCGTCGTCGAGAACTTCACCGCCCCGCGCGTGTTCCTCATCGTCATCTCGCTGACGGCGGGCTGCGTGCTCATCATGTGGATGGGCGAGCTCATCACCCAGCGCGGCATCGGCAACGGGATCTCGCTGATGATCTTCGCGTCGATCGTGTCGGGCCTGCCGAACGGCGTGCAGGCGTGGGCGACGAGCTCGGACCCGGTCTTCAAGGTCATGATGCCGTTCGTCGCGCTGGCGGTGATCGCGGCGATCGTGTTCGTCCAGGAGGGCCAGCGGCGGATCCCGATCCAGTACGCCAAGCGCGTCATCGGCCGTCGCATGAGCGGCGGCGGCCAGACCTACCTGCCGCTGCGCGTGAACATGGCGGGCGTCATCCCGGTCATCTTCGCCGCGTCGATCATGGCGTTCCCGCCGACCGTCGGCCAGCTCATGAACAACGAGTTCGGCAAGGACTTCGCGGCGTTCTTCTCGCCCAACGGGATGCCCTACATCGTCGGCGAGTCGATCTTCATCATCCTCTTCACGTACTTCTACACCGCGGTGACGTTCAACCCCGTCGACCAGGCCGACAACCTCAAGAAGTACGGCGGCTTCATCCCCGGGGTGAGACCCGGCCGGCCCACGGCGGAGTTCCTCGATCGCGTGCTCGCGCGGTTGACGTTCCCCGGCGCGCTGTATCTCGCCGCGGTTGCGGCCCTGCCGACGATCCTCTTCAACCAGACGAGCGCCAACTTCTACTTCGGCGGGACGTCGCTGCTGATCGTCGTCGGCGTCGCGCTGGACACGATGAAGCAGCTCGAGGCGCAGCTCATGATGCGCAACTACGAGGGCTTCCTCAAATGAACCGCCCGGCCTCGTCGCTGCCACAGTAGGCTCCGGCCCGGCCGTCATGTCAGAGCTCAACCTCATCCTCCTCGGCCCTCCCGGCGCGGGCAAGGGCACGCAGGCCGAGCGGCTGACGGACGACTTCAACCTGCCGTACATCGCGACGGGGAACATCCTTCGTGCGGCCGTCGCCAACGAGACCGATCTCGGCAAGCAGGCCAAGACGTTCATGGACGCCGGCGAGCTCGTCCCCGACGACGTCATCACCGGGGTCATCCTCGAGGCGGTCCAGGCGCCCGAGGCGCTCGACGGCTTCCTGCTCGACGGCTTCCCGCGCACGGTGGCCCAAGCCGAGGCGCTCGGCGAGGGGCTCGTGCGCTCCGAGCGCGGCCTCACCGCCGCGATCCTCATCGACGTGCCCGACGAGGAGGTCATGCGCCGGATGTCCGGGCGCCGCGTGAGCGTCAAGACCGGCCGCGTCTACCACGTCGAGTTCGACCCGCCCAAGCACGAGGGTCGCTGCGACGTCGACGGCTCCCGCCTCGTCCAGCGCAAGGACGACGAGCCCGACACCGTCCGTCACCGGCTCGAGGTCTACCACGAGCAGACCGCGCCGCTCATCGAGTACTACGAGGACCGCGGCGTGCTGCGGCGCTTCGACGGCACGCGCTCGCCCACCGAGGTCCACGATCACATCCGGGCCACGATCGCCACGCTACGGCTCGAAGAAGAGCTGTGATCGTCAAGAAGACGCCGCAGGAGATCGACAAGATGGCGGCTGCGGGCGCGATCCTCGTCCGCACGCTCGCGCTCGTCGAGAGCAAGATCCGCCCCGGCGTCACGACCGGCGAGCTCGACGCTGCCGCCGAGCGCTTCATCCGCTCGCAGGGCGCGATGCCGGCCTTCAAGGGCTACCGCGGCTTCCCCGGCTCGCTGTGCGTCTCGCCGAACTCCATGGTCGTCCACGGCATCCCCGGTTCCTACAAGCTGCGCAAGGGCGACATCCTGTCCGTCGACTGCGGGGTCGTCCTCGACGGCTGGGTCGCCGACGCGGCGCGGACGTTCGCCGTCGGCTCGATCTCCGTCGTCGCGCGCAAGCTGCTCGAGACGACCGAGGCGTCGCTCCATGCGGCGGTCGAGCAGTGCCGGCCGGGCAAGCGCCTCGGCGACGTCTCCAACGCCGTGCAGACCCGCGTCGAGGCTGACGGGCTGTCGGTCGTGCGCTCGCTGGTCGGTCACGGCATCGGGCGCGACATGCACGAGGACCCGCAGATCCCGAACTACGGACCTCCCGGCAAGGGCGTCAAGCTCGAAGAGGGCATGGTCCTCGCGGTCGAGCCGATGGTGACCGCCGGCCGCCACGACGTGCGCCTCGCCGACGATCACTGGGCGATCTACTCGCAGGACGGCTCGCTCGCAGCGCACTTCGAGTTCACGATCGCCGTCACGGGCAACGGACCGCGGGTCCTGACGCCGTGGCACGAAGCGATCGACTGATCGCCTTCGCTACACTCACTTGTCGCGCTTGCGGCGGGACTTCGTCTGTCCTCCTGCCGCCGCTTCCTCACGTCTTACGAAAGGGCTCATGAAGGTACGACCGTCGGTCAAGCCGATGTGTGAGAAGTGCAAGATCATCCGCCGCCATGGCGCGGTGCTGGTCATCTGCTCCAATCCACGTCACAAGCAGAGGCAGGGGTAGCCATGGCGCGCATCGCCGGCATCAACATCCCCCTGAACAAGCGCGCGGAGATCGGACTGACGTACATCTACGGCGTCGGTCGCCCGACCGCGAACGAGATCTTGAAGAAGACCGGGATCGAGCCGGACCGCAAGGTTCGCGATCTCACCGAGGACGAGGTCTCCAAGCTGCGCGACGCCATCGACGACCTCACGGTCGAGGGCGACCTGCGCCGCGAGCGCTCACAGAACGTCAAGCGCCTGATGGAGATCGGCTGCTATCGCGGGATGCGTCATCGCCGCGGCCTGCCCGTGCGCGGGCAGAACACGAAGACGAACGCCCGTACGCGCAAGGGGCCCAAGCGCATGCAGGTGGCCGGCAAGAAGAAGGCCACGAAGAAGTAAAGGACGACATTTGCCTGCTCCAAAACGACCTCAGCGCGGCCGTCGCAAGCCGAAGAAGAACATCCCGATCGGTCAAGCCCACATCAAGACCTCCTTCAACAACACGATCGTCTCCCTGTCGGACAACAAGGGGAACGTCATCGCGTGGGAGTCTGCGGGCGGAGCCGGATTCAAGGGCTCGCGCAAGTCGACGCCGTTCGCCGCGCAGGTCACCGCCGACGCCGCGGCGCGCAAGGGCATCGACCAGGGCCTCCAGAAGGTCGAGGTCTTCGTGAAGGGACCGGGATCCGGCCGCGAGACCGCGATCCGCTCCCTGCAGGCCGCAGGCCTCGAGGTCACGGGCGTCAAGGACGTCACCCCGCAGGCGCACAACGGCTGCCGGCCGCGCAAGCGGCGGAGGGTCTAGCTCATGGCACGTGACACGGGCGCAGCCTGCAAGCAGTGCCGCCGCGAGGGCCAGAAGCTCTTCCTCAAGGGCGAGCGCTGCCTCACGGACAAGTGCGGCGTCGAGCGCCGCGCGTACCCGCCGGGCGACCACGGCCGCGGGCGCCAGAAGCAGTCGGAGTACCGCGTGCAGCTGCGCGAGAAGCAGAAGGCCCGCCGCTACTACGGCGTGCTCGAGAAGCAGTTCCGGATCTACTACGCCAAGGCCTCGCGCATGGAGGGGATCACGGGCGAGAACCTGCTCGCGATCCTCGAGTCGCGGCTGGACAACGTCCTGGTCCGGCTCGGCTTCGCCGCCTCGCGGCGCCAGTCGCGCCAGCTCATTCGCCACGGCCATTGGCTCGTCAACGGCCGCCGCGTCGACATCCCGAGCTACCAGGTGCGCGAGGGCGACGTCATCACCGTCAAGCCGAACACCCCGGTGGAGCCGCTGATCCGCGACGCCACCGAGCTCACCGCACAGGTCCCGGCCTGGCTGCAGGCCGACCATGACTCCCTCAGCGCGAAGGTGCTTCGCAAGCCCGAGCGCAGGGAGATCGCAGCGCCCGTGCAGGAACAGCTCATCGTCGAGCTGTACTCCAAGTAGTCCCCATTTCCCTCCCGACTGTCCTCGCGCGGCGTGCGCGTAGGGCGGGCGGGTCCGATTCACCCCGACGTTAGGACCCTGATGCTCGACTTCCAAGTCCCCCGGATCACCAGTGAGACGGTTGAGGAGAATCGCGGCTCGTTCACGATCGAGCCCCTCGACCGTGGCTTCGGCTACACGTTCGGCAACTCGCTCCGCCGCGTGCTGCTGAGCTCGCTCGCGGGCGCGGCCGTCACGAGCGTGCGCATCGAGGGCGTGGCGCACGAGTTCTCGACGATCAAGGGCGTCACCGAGGACGTCACCGACATCGTCCTGAACCTCAAGGGCATCGTCTGCCGGATGCACTCCGACGCGACCGAGGTCGAGGCGCCGCTCGTCGTGACCGGGCCCGGGGAGATCACCGCCAAGGACATCGACCTGCCGGCCGGCGTCGAGGTGCTCAACCCCGACGTCCACATCGCGACGCTCGAGAAGAAGACCAAGCTCGAGCTGTACCTCACGATCGGCCGGGGCCGCGGGTATCGGCCCTCGGAGGACAACAAGTCGCCCGACCAGCCGATCGGCGTCATCCCGATCGACTCGATCTTCTCGCCGGTGCGGCGCGTCGCCTACGGCGTCGAGCCCGCGCGCGTCGGTCAGCGCACGGACTACGACAAGCTCACGCTCGACATCGAGACCGACGGGTCGATCGACCCGCAGGCCGCGCTGCGCGAGGCCGCCGAGATCCTCATCGCCCAGCTGGCGATCTTCACGGACGCCGATCGCATCGAGGAGCTCCGTGCGGGCCCCGGCGGCCAGCTCGACGCGTCCAACGGCGCCGCGGCCCAGGGCGGTCCCGGAGCACCCGGCGGCGGAGCGGGCGGCCCGATGCACGACATCCTCATCGAGGAGCTCGAGCTCGGCGTGCGGTCCTACAACTGCCTCAAGCGGGCGGGCATCCAGACCGTCGGCGACCTCATCTCGAAGTCCGAGGGCGAGCTCAACGCGATCCCGAACTTCGGCAAGAAGTCCATCGACGAGGTCATCGAGACGCTGCACAACCGCGGCCTCGACCTCCGCGACGACTAGCAACCACTAGGATCCCCAACCGCTCATGCGCCACCAACAGAAACGCAACAAGCTCAGCCGCAGCTCTTCGCACCGCAAGGCGCTGCTGATGAACCTCTGCAAGGAGGTCATCGAGCACGAGCGCATCAAGACGACCGAGGCGAAGGCCAAGGCCGTCAAGCCCGAGCTCGAGCAGCTCATCACCCTGGCCAAGCGCGGCGACCTGCACGCGCGCCGCCAGGCGCTGAGCGCGCTCGGACAGGACAAGTTCGCCGTGCACACGCTGTTCGCCGAGGTCGCGCCGCGCTACGCGGAGCGTCCCGGCGGCTACACGCGCATCCTCAAGCTGGGCCCTCGGCGGAGCGACTCCACCGAGATGGTCTACCTCGAGCTCGTCTGAGCGGGCCGCGTGCGCCACGCCGCCGCCGTGGCCGTGCTGACGCTCGTCGTGAGCGGCTGCGGCGGATCCGGTGGGGACGACACGCCTGGCATGCGGACCGAGGACGGCACGCAGATCATCGCGGCGACGGACCCGAAGACGGGGCTGCGCTTCGAGGTGCAGACCTCGACCGAGTTCGCCTCGAGCGGCGCGTACGTCAGCACGACGAAGGCCACGCCAGAGCGCGTGCGGCGCGATCTCGAGGGCGAGCAGCTCGCGCTGAGCTGCGATCTGCGCGGCGTGAAGGCCACGTACTACCCGAGCTTCTGGGAGGACGTCGACGAGCCATTCGGGACGGCGCTCCTCGTCGACGGCGATGCGAGCGCCGCGGAGCTCGTGAGGTCGTGCATGCTGATGCGCGGCGAGTCGGGACCGCGGCCGGGAACCACGGGGTTCTCCCGCGACCGCGAGGACGCGTACAGCTTCGTGCGACTGCGGTAGGGCGCCGATCGACGGAGGCGGTTCGCGCTCAGTGGTTCGAAACCGGCCTCATGCTCCCGTTTTGAACCACTGGCCTGAGGCCGGGGCCGTAGGCTGGCGGCGATGACCAGCCGGATGCTGCTCGAGTACGACGGGACGGCCTTCGCCGGCTGGGCGCGCCAGCCCGAACAGCGCACCGTGCAGGATGAGGTCGAGCAGGCGCTGCGGACGATCCTGCGCGAGGACGTCGCGCTGACCGTCGCGGGACGCACCGACGCGGGCGTGCACGCCTGGGGGCAGGTGTGCTCCTACGAGCACGAGGCCGTCGACCCGCTGCGGCTGAACGCCCTGCTGCCCGCGGACGTGGCGGTGCTCGACTGCAACCCGGCGGTCGACGGCTTCGACGCGCGCCACGATGCCGTCTCGCGGACCTACTGCTACCGGCTGCTGCACCGCCGCGCGCGGTCGGTCTGGCTGGCGGGGCGCGCGTGGTGGCACGGCTGGGACCTCGACCGCGACGCGCTCAAGGCGTGCGCCGCCGCGCTCGCCGGCACGCACGACTTCACGGCGTTCACGCCGTCGGAGACCTACCACACGCGCTTCGAGCGCGACGTCCTGTCCGCGCAGTGGCGCGAGGACGGCGACCTGCTCGAGTTCTGGATCACGGCGGACACGTTCATGCGCCACATGAACCGCGTGCTCGTCGGGACGATGGTCGAGGTCGCCACCGGCCGGCGCTCGCTTGAGGACTTCGTCGTGCTGCTCGAAGGGCGACCGCGCGCGGACGCCGGAGCGACGGCGCCGCCCTACGGCCTCGCCCTGGCCTCGGTCGCCTACGGCTGACGAGCGGGCTCGCGGCGCGGAGCGGTCGGCCGCAGGGTCTACGATCGGTCACGCATGAAGGTGCTGCTGACCAACGACGACGGCATCGACGCCGAGGGCCTGCAGGTGCTGCGCCGCGCGCTCGTGCGCATGCCGGACATCGAGCTCGTCGTCATCGCTCCGGACGGCAACCGCTCGGCGATGGCACGCTCGATCACGACGCGCCGCCCGCTGTGGGTCGAGCAGATCGACTTCGGCGACGGTACGCATGGCTTCGCCACCGACGGCACCCCGGTCGACTGCGTCCGGCTCGCGACGCTCGGCCTCGTCGACGGGTTCGAGGCGCAGCTCATCGTCTCCGGCATCAACCACGGCACGAACCTCGGCGACGACATCACGTACTCGGGGACCGTCGCGGCCGCGTTCGAGGGGGTCCTGCTCGGCCTGCCCGCGATCGCGGTGTCGCAGCAGTCCGCTGCCGGCACGACGGACTTCCGCCCCGACCACCGCTTCGAGTTCGAGCGCGCGGCGCGCTTCGTCGCCAGGCTCGTCGAGGAGATCGACGACGTGCCGCTGCCGGCCGGGACGCTCCTCAACGTCAACTGCCCCGCCGGCGAGGCGGAGCGGGTCAAGATCGCCAAGCTCGGCAAGCGCATCTACCGCGACGAGCTCAAGCTCAGCGGGTCCGGCGACGGGCGCACGCAGTACTGGATCTACGGCCACGACCCGGGCTTCCACGACGAGCCGGGCACGGACTTCGCCGCGATCGCCGCCGGCCACATCTCCGTGACGCCGCTGCACTTCGACCTGACCGACACCACGGGCATGGACGCGCTCGACACGCACGACCTCGCACGGCTCTTGGCGCCGATCGTCCAATGACGGAGGCGGCCCTCTCCGAGCAGGTCCGCGCACGCGCCGAGGCGCTGCGCGCCGAGCTGCACGAGCACGGCCGCCGCTACTACGTCCTCGACGACCCGACGATCGGCGACGACGAGTACGACGCGCTGCTCGACGAGCTGCGCGGGATCGAGGCGGCACACCCGGAGCTCGTGACGCCCGACTCGCCGACGCAGCGCGTCGGCGGGGAGCCCGTGTCGTCGTTGCCGAAGGTCCGCCACGAGATCCCGATGCTGTCGCTCGCCAACGCGCGCTCGGAGGGGGAGCTGCGCGCGTGGGTCGCGCGGATGCGCACGCACCTCGCGCGCGAGGGCATCGAGGACCCGACGTTTGCGTTCGTCGCCGAGCCGAAGATCGACGGCCTCGCGATCTCGCTGCTCTACGAGGACGGCGTGCTCGTCCGCGGTGCGACGCGCGGCAACGGCGAGGTCGGCGAGGACGTCACGCACAACCTGCGCACGATCCCGACGATCCCGCTGCGATTGAATCCCACCCACCCCGCGCCGGACGTGCTCGAGGTCCGCGGCGAGATCTACATGTCGCTGAAGGACTTCGCCGGCCTCAACGAGCGCCGCGCCGAGGCCGGCCTGTCGACGTTCATGAACCCGCGCAACGCGGCGGCGGGAACGATCCGCCAGCTCGACCCGCGCCTGGCGCGCGAGCGGCCGCTGTCGATGTGGGCGTACGGCATCGGTCGCACCGAGGGCGTGCGCTTCGACTCGCACTGGGACGGACTCGAATGGCTGCGGGCCGCCGGCTTCCCCGTCAACCGCGACATCGTGCTGCTCGAGACCGAGGACGAGGTCGTCAAGCAGTGCCTCGGCTGGCAGGAGCGCCGCGGCGGGCTGGACTTCGAGATCGACGGCGTCGTCGTCAAGGTCTCGGATCTGGAGCTCCAGCGGCGGCTCGGCGTCGTGGGACGCGATCCGCGCTGGGCGATCGCGTGGAAGTTCCCGCCGACGACGAAGGTCACGACGCTGAGGGACATCATGTGGAACGTCGGCAAGTTCGGCGACCTGCACCCGTTCGCCGTGCTCGAGCCGGTTCACGTCGGCGGCGTGACCGTCAAGCTCGCGACCCTGCACAACGAGGAGGACCTCGCTCGCAAGGATCTGCGCATCGGCGACGAGGTCATCGTCCTGCGCGCCGGCGACGTCATCCCGCAGGTGCTCTCGCCGGCGCCGCATGCCGTGGAGCGATCCGGTCGCTCCGACCCGCCGCGGCCACCCTCGGAGTGCCCCTCGTGCGGCACGCCGACAGTGAAGCCCGAGGAGGGCGTGTTCACGTGCTGCCCGAACCGGCTGTGCCCGGGCCGCCAGTGGCAGCTGCTCAAGCACTTCGTCTCGCGCGGCGCGATGGACATCGACGGGCTCGGCGAGAAGCAGGTCTACCAGCTGCAGCACGCCGGCCTCGTGACGACCGCGGCGGACTTCTACCGGTTGACGGCAGAGCAGCTGCTCGAGCTCGAGGGCTACGGCGAGATCTCCGCGAACCGGACGGTGCAGAGCATCGCCGAGTCGCGCGAGCGCCCGTTCGGACGGGTCCTGTTCGCGATCGGGCTCGAGGAGGTCGGCTTCGTTACCGGCCGCAACCTTGCGGCGCGCTTCCGCACGATCGACGCGCTGCTTCAGGCCGGCGAGGAGGCGATCCTCGAGACGCCGGGGGTCGGGCCGAAGATGGCCGCCCGCATCCACGAGCAGCTCGCCGACGAGCAGATGCGTGCGCTCATCGCCGACCTGCGGGCCGTCGGGGTGCGCATGGAGGAGGCCGGTCCGCCACCGGGAGAGGGCCCGCTGAAGGGCAAGACGTTCGTCCTCACCGGGACGCTGCCCGAGCTCACGCGCGAGCAGGCGACCGAGCGGATCGAGGGCGCGGGCGGCCGTGTGACGTCGAGCGTCTCGAAGAAGACCGACTACGTCGTCGCCGGGCGCGACGCCGGGCACGAAGCTGGACAAGGCCGAACGGCTCTCCGTGCCGGTACTCGACGAGGCCGGGCTGCTCGCGCTGCTGAGCGGCGAGGGCCAGCCCGCGGGCGCGGAGGACTCGCCGGGGGCGGAGGGCTCGCCGGGGGCGGAGGGCTCGCCGGGGGCGGAGGGCGCGCCGGGGGCGGAGGTCTCGCCGGACGACGCCGCGGGCTGAGGCCGGCGGCCGCGCTCAGGGTGCGCCGGCGCCGCCGCTCGACGGCGGTGCTTCGGGTGGCCCCTCGGGCGTGGTCGGGGCGCCCTCCAGGCGGGCGATGGCCGCGGTGATGCGATCCTCGCGCGGCTTCTCGATCCACGTACGGGCGCGGTTGAAGATCAGCGCGAACGCGATGTCGCGCCCGCCCGCCGTGCGGCAGTAGCCGGCGAGCGCGCTGACGTCGCGCAGGGTCCCGGTCTTCACGCGGCAGCGCTCGGCCGCGGCTGTCCTGCGCATGCGGCCCTTGACCGTCCCGGTGCGGCCGGCGACGGCGAGCGACGAGCGAAACGGCGTCGCGACGTCCGGGGCGTCCATGCGCTCCAGCATGCGCACGACGTCCCGCGGGCTCGTGCGATCCGAGCGCGACAGCCCGGATCCGTCGGCGACCTGCGCCCGAGCGCCGAGCTCGGACATCGTGGCGCGCACGACGGCGGCGCCGCCGCGCGTCGTCCCGCTCGCGCCGTAGCGCTCGCCGAGCGCCTTCAGCAGCATCTCCGCCGCGAAGTTGTTCGACGGCACGTTGACGAAGCGGATGAGCTCGCGGACCGGCATCGACGCGAGGCTCGCGACCTCGCCCGCAGCGGCCGGCGCCGTCCCGGCCCGCGGCTTCGCGCCGCTGCGCACGCCCGCGGCGCGGAGCTGGGCGGCGAAGCGGGCGGCCGCGAAGAGCCCCGCGTCGAGCTGCACGGCACCTCCGAAGATGCCGCGGTTGTAGGCCAGCGCGCTGAGCACCCCGCCCAGGTCGGAGTCATAGCCGCGACAGCAGCTCGAGCGGCGGCGGTCGAAGCCGCTCTCGTCGCCGACCACGGCACCCTCGATGCGCTTGACCCCGGCCGCCTTCACGGCGCGAGCGAGCTTGGCGGCGGACTGGTCGCCGAAGAACGGGTCGCCGGCCCCGACGAGCACGAGATCGCCCCGGAGGACCCCGTTTGCGTCCAGATCGGCAGCGCTGACGACGCGGGTGTCGAGCGTCGCGGCCGGCCCCATGCGCAGCAGCGCCGTCGCCGTCGTGTAGAGCTTCTCGACGGAGGCGGGGAGCCGGGCGGTCGTGCCGCGCAGGGCGAAGAGCTCGGCGCCGGAGTCCAGGTCTAGGACGTAGGCGCCCGAGGCCGCGCTCGCGCCGCGCATCTCGCGCGTGAGCGTGGTGCGCAGGTCGGCCGCGTCGTACGCCGCCGCGGGCGCGGCGGCGCCCAGCGCGCCGAGGACGAGCAGCGTTGCGATGAGCCGTCGCATCCAGCGGTACACAACAGCACGACCCGGTCGAAGGTGCGCCCGAGCGTGCTCGATCGCACGGTTGGCCGCGCCTCCCGGCGCCGTAGACTGCGGTGATGGGCAAGGTCGTCAAGCTCGAGCCTCAGGCCAAGGACGGGCCGCGGCGCCGGAGCGCCCGGCGACCGAAGCGCTCGAAGACGGCGCTCGTGCTCGGCGGAGGGGGATTCACCGGCGGCGTCTACGAGATCGGCGCGCTGCGAGCGCTCGACCTGCTGACCGTCAACCGCACGGTCAACGACTTCGACGTGTACGTCGGCACGAGCGCCGGGGCGTTCGTCGCAGCGATGACCGCGAACGGCATCCCGCCCGAGGAGATGATCCGCGGCGTCGACCCGCGGGGCTCGACGCCGTTTCCCGCGTTCGAGCTCGGCAACCTCCTGCGCCCCAACATCGCCGGCTTCGCGCGCAGCGCGGTGTCGCTGCCGATCCGCGCCGCGCAGCTGGCCGCGGGCGTCGTGCAGAACCTCGGCCACGTCTCCGCGATGGACCTCGTGCTCGGCATCGCCGAGGGCCTGCCGGCCGGCGCGTACACCGGCGCCGGAACCGAGCGCTACCTGCGGATGGTGCTGGACGACCCCGACCGTTCCAACGACTTCCGCGACCTGTCCGCCGAGCTCTACATCACGGCGACCGACCTCGACACCTGCGAGCGCGTCGTGTTCGGCTCCGCCGGCTGGGACGACATCCCGATCTCGACCGCGGTGCGGGCGTCGACAGCGCTGCCGATGGTCTACGAGCCCGTCACGGTGCGCGACCGCGAGCTCGTCGACGGCGGCATCGTCTCGACGACGAACCTCGACATCGCGGTCAACGCCGGCGCGAAGTTCATCGTCGTCGTCAACCCGCTCGTGCCGTACGTCAACGACTTCAAGACGAAGATCCGCACGCTGACCGGCACCCGCACGCGGCACGTCAGCGACATGGGCTTCCCGCAGATCGGCTACCAGGCCTTCAAGATGGTCGCCTACCAGCGCCTGCACGAGATGGCGCGCCAGTGGGAGCAGCGCTACCCCGGCGTCGACATCGTCCTCATCGAGCCCGAGCCCGACGACGAGCTCATGTTCCAGACGCCGATCATGAACTACACCTCGCGGGTCGAGATCGCGCGCCACGGCTTTCAGTCGGTCACGACCCAGCTCGCCTTCGGCTACCCGCAGTTCCTCGAGATCTGCAAGCGCCACGGCATCGAGATCTCCGCGACGCGCGTGCGCAAGGTCATGAAGCACTTCGACGCCGAGCAGGGCAGGACGCGGGCCTGGCGCAAGATCCTCGAGCAGACGACGGGCGCGCTGCTGCGACAGCTCGGCGAGGATCCGGCCATCCGCGACGAGCGGGCGTAGGGCCACCCCGGAACGACGCGCGCCCGCGTGGCGCGGGCGCGAAGGTGCGTCGTGTTGAGCGGCGACGGCTTAGAGCTTGACCTTCTCGCGCTCCTGCTCTGCGTCGAGGCTCGTCAGAAAGAGTGACTTGTCAATCCTGCCCTGGAAGATCGGTACCCCCATCTCCATGCACTTGGAGATCACGTCCCGGCGATCGAGGCCTGATTCGCGCGCCAGTTCCGTGGGGGTGAGGTGATTGGGCATCGGCAGAAACCCTCCTATGTGGTTTAGAGCACCTACGTCTTGTACCACCCGGAGTGGACGGTCTCAAGGCATCGGCGGCTCCGGCCGGCGGACCTTAGCTGGCGCTTAGGCAGGCCTAGATCGGGTTGGGCACGTCGACGAACTCGTGCCGGATCCCGAAGCGCTCGGCGAGCAGATCGCCGAGCCGACGGATGCCGAACGTCTCCGTGGCGTAGTGGCCTGCGGCGAGGTAGTGGATCGCGTCCTCGTCGGCCTGCGTCATGACGCGCTCCGCAGGCTCGCCCGTGATGAACGCGTCGAACCCGGCGCTGACCGCGTCGGCGAGGTAGTCCGAGCCTGCGCCAGAGACGATGCCGATCGAGCGGACGCGCTCGGGTCCGGAGAGGAAGGCGAGCGGCTCGCGCCCGGTGAGCTCGCGCACCCGCGAGACGAGCTCGTCCGGGTCGATCCCGTCGCCGTCGAACCGGCCGGCGACGCCGATGGGGATGCCCTTGTGCAGGGCGAAGGGGGTGCGATCCGAGCAGCCCAGGCCGGCGGCGATGAGCGCGTTGTTGCCGACCTCGGGATGGCCGTCGAGCGGCAGGTGGTAGGCGACGAGCGCCATGTCGTGTTCGAAGAGCAGCTGTAGCCGGCGCTTGGCGGCGGGCGTGAGCTGTAGCGGCGCGCCCGACCAGAAGATCCCGTGGTGGACGAGGACGAGATCGGCGCCCAGGGCGGCCGCTCGCTGGAAGAGCTCGGCGCTCGCCGAGACACCGGTGACGACCGTTTGCACGCGGTCGGGGCCGGGCACCTGCAAGCCGTTCGGTCCATAGTCGCTGAAGGTCGCCGGCGCGAGCAGGTCGTCGAGGTACGCCAGCATGTTGGCAAGCACGCTCTTGAACGCTACAGTTCCGCCCCTGTCGCAGGTGCTCGGAGGCACGACGCGGCTCGCGGGAAACGTAGTGGTCACCGGATGAATTGGGGAAGTCATGTCGGCCTTGGCAGTCGTCACCAAGCCCGCAGATCAGCGCACGGATGACGTGGATCTCGTCGCGGCCGTCAGAGCCGGCGACGATCGCGCATTCGAGGTGCTCTTCGTGCGCTATCAGGCCCGGATCGCGGCCTACGTCCGGGGCATGGTTCGCGACCACGAGCGCGCGGAGGACATCACGCAAGAGGTGTTCATCGCCGCGCTGCGCCGGCTGCGCGCGACCGAGACCCCGATCGCGTTCAAGCCGTGGATCTACGAGATCGCGAAGAACGCGTGCATCGACGCGTTTCGCCGTGCGCGCCGCATGAGCGAACTCCCGTTCGACGACCACGATCTGGACCCGTCGATCGTGGCCCACGGCGATGGCCCCGAGGCCGCCGTCGACGCGAAGCTCGCGCTGGACAACCTCTGCGGGGCGTTCGGCGGCCTGTCGCAGATGCACCACGACATCCTCGTCATGCGGGAGTTCGAGGATCTGAGCTATCGCGAGATCGGCGACCGGCTCGGGATGAGCCGCGCGGCGGTCGAGAGCACGCTGTTTCGCGCCCGCCGCCGGCTCAGCGAGGAGTACGAGGAGCTCGTCAGCGGCGAGCGCTGCCTGCGGGTTCGCGCGCTCGTCGACGCTCCGCCCGGCCGCGCTCCCGGCATGCGCGACCAGCGGCGGATGGCTCGCCACCTGGCGCACTGTCAGCCGTGCCGGCGCTACGCGCACGCCGCGGGCGTCGACCTCGACGTCGTCCGCGCGCCGGTCACCGCGCGCATCGCCGCGCTGATCCCCCTGCCGGCGTTCGTCCGGCGGCGGTTCGACCTCGACGACGGCAGCGCGCTGCTGGGACACCATGGCGGATCGGCAGCGCAGTGGTCGAAGGTCGTCGCGGTGCTCGACCCGGCGACGGTCTCCGGCTGGCCGCGAGCGATCGCCGCCGCGGCGACGGTCGCGGTCGCGGGCCTCGGGGCGGGAGCTGCGGTCGGCGAGCGCCCGCGCGCCGTGATTCCTACCGGCGGGGCCAAGATCGCGCCGGTGCTCGCAGCGCCGCAGGCAGTGCGCCCGGGCGCTTCGCGCGCGAGCGGGCAGTCGGCTTCGTCCGGGTCATCGGTAGCCAAGCCGAGCGGCCCGGTCGCCACGCGGCACGAAGGCGATGGAGAGGCGACAGGCGGCGCTCCCTCGGGCGAGCCGGCGCCGGTCGTTGGCGAGGGTGCACCCGGCAGCGGTTCGGGTTCGGCGCCGGCGGCACGCCCTCACGCGGCGCCGGCCGGCACCGCGGACTCGTCTCCGGGGAACGGCCGGCCGGCCGTCGACCCGACAGCGGGCGGCGCGTCCGGGCCGCTCGGTGAAGGTCAGCAGGACGCCTTGATCGACGGCGTCGGCACGGCCGTGGATGGCGACGATGCGACCGTGCCGGATACGCTGGGCGACGTGCTCGGCAGCCTCGGAGACGCGCTCGGCCAGCAGGGCTCGGGCGTGACCGAGGGCGCGCCGAGCACGGGCTCCGCGCCGGTGACGGCCGGTCCGCTCGAGACGGCCGTCGGCCAGGTGCTCGACGCGGCCGGTCTAGGCGAGCGTTGACCGGCGCGGGCGGCGACGGCGAGCTCGAGCCGTTCACGGACACGGCGCTCTACGCGCTCGGCGCCTACTTCGCCGACCGCCATCCCGAGCTCATGGACGACGTCGTCCGCCAAGCGCAGCGCATCGAGGACACGGGCGTCGAGCGGTACGCCGCGAAGCAGGACGTGACGCTCGAATCGGCCTTGCAGACGCTCATCACCGGCCTCGCGGTCCGGTACTACCGGGCGGTCGCGGGCTCCGGCTGACGGGCCGCGCCGGCCCGGCCCGTCGAGGCCGCCGCCGGCCGCGTGCCATAATGCGCGACGCATCGGGGCGTGGCGCAGCCTGGTAGCGCGCACCGTTCGGGTCGGTGAGGTCCCCGGTTCGAATCCGGGCGCCCCGATGTCGGTTGGACGGGAGAGGCCGCCGCGAGCCGCGCCGACGAGCAACCGTCCCGCATCAGCGCCGGGGCCGTTTCATCGATGTGCTCCGGGGTGACTAGCCGAGGTCTCGAGATCCACGAGCAGGATCTCGGCCACCGATTCCTCCTCGACGGCGGAACCGGTGGCGAGCATCGCGCTCGACAGGCTCGCGTCCCAGCGTGCCGGCGCCGGCCGTCCGCGCGGCGGCGGTCCGGGATGGGTGGCGACGTGCTGCCGATAGGCGCTCGAAATCAAATCGCCAAGGTTGGATCGGAAGTCGGGCATGCAGGACGTTGCCGATCCTCAGTCCGCCCCAGTCGAAGTCGCCATGGTGAGAGAGCCGCGCACCGGCGCACCGTCCGCGTCCCGAACGCGACGAGGGACGCTTCACGACCTCCCAGAGTTCGCCGCGCGCGTGCGCCTCCAGCATCGCAAAGAAGGTGCGCGGCGGGCCGTTCCCCGACAACGCCGGGACGTACTACGTCCTGCCGCCGTACACCGTCCGCGGCTGGCCCGTGGTGTTCGGCCGGTGGTATCCCATCCGGGTCACCGCACGCAATCGCGACGACGCCTCGGTCGCGATCTCGACGTTCCGTGACGGGCGGCGCATGCTGACAAGCGTCGACCGCGGGACCGGGCAGCGCGTCCAGTTCGCCCGCACCAGCGCCCGCGCGCGCAACCCGAGGGCGGCGCTGCGGAGCGCGGGGCGGCTCGGGATCCGCGCGACAGCGCCGACTTCGACATCCGCGCCTACGAGGTCCGCGCGCTGGCGCCACGTGGCTCGACGACGCACCCGCCGTGAGGTGCCTGTCGCACGCGATCGGGTAACGGGACGGCATGAGCCTTGAGACCGATGACGCGGAGCGCCACGCCCCGCCGCACGACAGCGAAGCCGACGAGCCGCTCGGCCCGATGACGCCGGACGACGAGACGGAGCTCGGCGACACGCCGGAGGCGCACGACGAGATCTCGCCGCACGACCTGCCACCCGACCATCCCGGCCGCGCCGAGGCCGAGCGCCTGGCGGGCGGAGAGGGCGGCACGACAAGCGGCAACGTGTAGCCGCTGCGCGGTTGCCGGTGGGCGCCGCCCCGGCGCCCGCGGCGAGCCGCCGAGCGGTCGCTGGGCACGCCGCCGGTCGGCCGTGGCGCGCCACGCCCGCGAGCGGTGTCGCATCGCGGGCGCGCCCCGGCTACGGTGTCCGTCCGACCGCCCCGAGGGAGACCTGCCATGTCGAACGTCGCCAAGCGCCCCAATCGAACGCCGCGCCGCGTGCGCGAGAAGCGCGCCAACCAACTCGTCCTCGTCGGAGGCATCGCCGCCGTCGTCGCCGTCGTCGGGTTTCTGCTCGCGCTCTTCACGGCCTTCTCGTGGGGGATCGTGTTCCTCGCCGCGATCGTCGCGGTCGTCTGCGGCGTGCTGTTTCGCAACATGACCACGAGGCGATGACGGCGCTCGTCGATCGGGCACGGATCAGCGCGATGACATGGCCGGTCGCGTCCGGCTCGCTCGTCGCGGGCTTCGCGGTCGCGCAGGCGACCGGCGTGCGCCCGCTCGGCGGCGTCGTGCTCGCCGCCGGCGCGGGGTGGTGCGCCGTGCGCTGGCGCCGCACCGTCGGGATGGCCCGGGCGGCCGGGCTCGTCGGCCTCTACCTCGTCGCGTTCGTCTGCTCGCACCTCATCGCCGACACGCTCGGCACGTGGGGCGCGGTCTTCACCGCCGCCGCGGTCATGGCCATCGCAACCCTCCTCGTCGCCGACCTCCCGGCGACGGCCTAAAACCGACGGTCTTGGCGAAAAGTGGCCTGATATAGGTCACTATTCGACAAGACCCGGCCTCAGCCGCTGCCGGTGATGCGGGCGAACGAGGCCGGGTCGGTCGGGGCCTCGGTGCACAGCGCGAGCGCGGACGGCTTCGCGGGCAGGCCGAGCCGCTGCCACGTGTCCCGGGGCCAGCGCTCGCGCAGCGCGACGAGCCCGGCGACGCCGGATGCGCCGGTCTCGCCGCACTCCAGGCCGTCGTCGAGCAGCGCGCGCAGCGCCGTTTCGACGGCTCGATCGTCGATCGCGCAGAACGCGCCCATCCCGGTCGCGATGTCGGGCAGCGCGGTCCGCGACGCGAGGCCGCAGTTCAGGCCCGCCATCACCGATCGGTGCGGACCCTCGACGAGCACCGGCGACCCGTGGCGCACGGCCGCGAGGACACAGGCGGCGTCCGCCGGCTCGACGCCGACGAGCACGCGCCCCGGCGCCGCGAGCGCCCGCACGGCCGCCGACGCGAGCGCGCCGACGCCGAGCTGCACGACGACGAGCGGCGGGATCCGCGCCGCCTGCTCGGCGAGCTCCTCGAAGATCGTCGCGTAGCCGTCGGCGACCCAGCCCGGCACCTCCTCGTAGCCCGGCCACGACGTGTCGGAGATGACGAGGTGCTGCTCGCCGGCGGCCTGCGCCGCCAGCTCGACGGCCTCGTCGTAGCTGCCGTCCACGACCTCGACGTCGGCGCCCTCCGCCGCGATCGCCTCGATCCGCGCGGCGGCCGTGCCCGCCGGGACGAGGATGCGGGCCGCGAGCCCGAGCAGCGACGCGGCGTGCGCGACCGCCCGTCCGTGGTTGCCGTCCGTCGCGGTGACGAGCGTGACGTCGCGCTGCTCGGAGGCGATCGCGCGCAGCTCGGCGAACGTCGTGGCCGGCTCGTCGCGGCCCGCCCGCGCGCTGAGCGCACGACAGGTCGCCCACGAGGCGCCGAGGATCTTGAACGCCGGCAGGCCGAAGCGCTCGACCTCCATCTTCACGAGCAGCCGGTCGAGCCCGAGGCGCTCGGCGACGCCCGGCGCGTCGGCGAGCGCGCTCGGCTGGTAGCCGGGCATGCTGCGGTGAAAGTTGGCGGGCCGCGGATCGGGCGCGGCGAAGCCGCCGAGGTCGCCCAGCCCGCCGGAGTTGTCGAGGAAGTCGCGCAGGCTCGGGTCAGGCATGCGGTGACCGTACCCGCGGCGCGGGCGCCTGCGTCAGGCCGAGCCGGGCAGCTGCACCGACTGCGCGTGGTTGAACACGTCGCCGGGATCCCAGGTCGCCTTGACCTGCTGGAGCTTCGCGTAGCCGGCCTGGTAGTAGAGCTCCTGCCACCGCGCGAGGTCGACGTCGGGATAGTTCACGTAGCAGCCGTCCATGACGCCGTCGGGCAGCGGGCCGTCGGAGCCGTACATGGCGTCGTAGAAGCCGCCGATCCAGTCGAGGTTCGCGCCGTCGTCGGACTCCTTGGTCCAGTAGGTCTGGTACTGGAGCTTCATGATCGACGAGCGCTGGGGCACGGCCGTCGCGTCGGAGGCGACGCTGTTGATCTGACAGCCATAGGAGTCGACCTGCAACAGCGCGAGCGGATTGAACGTCGACGGGTTCGTGAGCGCGTCCCACATCACCCCGATCTGCTGGCCAGGGAACGCCGCGTTCATGTACGCCGACTTGTACTTGCCGCGCTGGTTTGAGCCGATGCCGTTGAGCGTCTGCGTCGCGTACAGCCACGGCAGGCGCTGGACGCTCGAGCTCGGCGCCACCGACAGGCCGGGGACGTGCGGGCCGCGCTGGTCGGTCGTCGCCGGCACCCCGGCGTCCATCGCCGCGGTGAGCTCGCCGAGCAGCGCCGGCTCGTCGCCGACGTACTGGACGGTCAGCTTGATCTGGTTCTGCTGCTCGGATGACGCAGGCGACTTCTGGAAGAGGTGCAGCAGCGCGAACATCCCGGAGAACGGGCTGCCGACGTCGCTGTTGGCATGGAGGAAGGTGCCGTAGTTGTCGATGAGCGCTCCGAAGCTCGTCTCGTCGAGCGTGTCCCAGTCCCACGCCACACTCAGCAGGTGCGCCTCCCGGGGCGCGCGCGGCGGGTCGCGGAAGAAGTACTTCGTCACGACGCCGAAGTTGCCGCCGCCCGCGCCCAGATGGCCCCACATGAGCAGCTGCTCGTCGGGGTCGGTGCTGTCGCGGCTGACCGTCACGATCTCCGCCCGGCCGTCGCGCACCACGACGACCTCCACCGCGTGCAGCACGTCGACCGTCAGCCCGTGCAGGCGCGACAGCAGCCCGTAGCCCCCGCCGACGATGTGGCCGCCGGCACCCACGGCGTAGCAGGAGCCCGCCGGGATCGTGACGTCGTAGAGCCGGTACAGGCGCGTGTAGGCGTCCCACAGCGTCGCCCCGCCCTCGATGCAGTACCAGCCCGTCTCCTCGTCGCGGTAGACCGCGTTCATCGCCGACAGCTCGACGATCACGCCGCCGTCGTTGCCGACGGCGAAGTTCTCGTAGCAGTGCCCGCCGCCCTGGACGGTGACCCGCAGCTCGTCGTCGAGCGCGCGCTGCACGGCCGCCCGGACCTGGTCGGCGCTGCCGCAGAGCTCGACGTAGCGCGGCGCGCCCACCCAGCGCAGGTTGAACCCGCGAACGAGCGTCGGATAGCGCGGATCGTCGGGGCCGACCCGCTCGCCCCTGAAGCCGTCGGTCATCGGTGGCGCGAGCCTACCGCGCGGGCGCACCCTGCTTCGCTTGTGTGACAAGTCTTGCCCCGGAGTCCGTGCAGCGCGGCTAGGGTGCGTCGATGGAGTCCGCCTACGACGCGGTGGTCGTCGGCTCCGGGTTTGGCGGCGGGATCACGGCGTGCCGTCTCGCGGAGCAGGGATGGCGCGTGTGCATCCTCGAGCGCGGGCGGCGCTTCGGGCCCGGCGACTACCCCGACCGCCCCGAGCAGGCGCCGCGGATGTTCTGGCACGCGCGCCACAACCCCGGCGGGATGTTCGACCTGCGGATCATGCACGACGTCGCCGTCATGACCGGGGTCGGCGTCGGCGGCGGGTCGCTCGTCTACGCGAACGTCCAGCTCCGCGCGCCCGATGACGTCTTCGAGGATCCCGCCTGGCCGGCGGCGATCGACGGTCCGAGCCTGCGCCCGTACTACGACCGCACGGAGGCGGCGCTCGAGCCGCGCACGACCCCGGCGCAGCCCGCGCTGGACAAGGTCCGCGCGTTCGACGCGATGGCCGCCCGGGCGGGCCTGCCATCCGAGCGGTTGCCGATCGCGGTGCACTTCGGCGAGGATCGCCACCACCCGTTCAGCGGCGCCTTTCAGCAGGGCTGCGACAACCTCGGGCGCTGCGACATCGGCTGCCCGCGGATGTCCAAGAACACCGTCGACATCACGTACGTCGCCCGTGCCGAGCAGCACGGCGCGGAGGTCTTCCCGCTGCACGAGGTCCAGCGCATCGACCCGCCGGCCGGCGACGCCGGGACCTGGCGCGTGGGCTTCCGCGACCTGCAGTACTCCATCGAGGGCTCCGTCTCCGCGCCGGTGCTCGTGCTCGCCGCCGGCACGCTCGGCTCGACCCGGCTGCTGCTCAAGAACGGCAAGCGGCTGCCGCGGCTGTCGCCGGCGCTCGGCACGCGCTTCTCCGGCAACGGCGACGCGCTCTCGCTCGCGATCGACCCCAAGCAGGAGGACGTCGCCGGCGCGCGCACGGACGTCGGGCCGACGATGACGAGCCGCATCGACGTCACCGCCACGCAGCAGCTCATGGTCGCCGACGGCGGGCTGCCGACGAGCTTCGGCGGGTTGCTCGAGATCGTTCGCGGCATTCGCGCGATCACCGGGCTCGGACGCGTCGCGCTCGTCGCGAAGAACCTCGCGGCGAAGGCCGGCTTCTCGGACCGCCACGTGACGCACCGCAACATGACGCTCACAAAGCGCATGCAGCCGATCGGCGACACGCTCGTCTTCCTGAACATCGGGCGCGACGCCGCCGACGGGCGGATGCGGCTCACGCCGCTGTTTCGGTGCTTTGACATCCGCTGGAGCAAGGACGCGAGCGCGGAGCTCTTCGAGCGGATGCGGATCATGGCCGGGCGGCTCGCCGAGGCCGCCGGGGCGACGTCGTTCTTCGCGCCGGACGCCGGCCCGCTCGGCAAGTTCATCACCGTCCACCCGCTCGGCGGCTGCCCGATGTCCGACGACCCGCGCACCGGCGTCGTCGACGACCACGGCAAGGTCCACGGCTACGACGGCCTCTACGTCCTCGACGGCTCGATCGTCCCGACCTCGCTCGGCGTCAACCCGTCCAAGACGATCGCCGCACTTGTCGAGCGCGGCGCCGAGCACCTCGCCGCGCAGGGCCGGCCCTGATGGCGCAGCCGCCCTACGAGGTCCGCACGACCTGGCGCAACCACCTCGGCAACGTGTCGGTCGAGCCCGCGCGCATCTACGAGCCGCAGTCGATCGACGACGTCGTCGCGATCGTCCGCGCCGCCGAGGCGGCGGGCGTCACGACGCGCGCGGTGGGATCGGGCCACTCGTGGTCCGACGTCGCGCTCACCGACGGCTACCTCGTGAAGACGAGCGGCCTGGCGCGCGTCCCCGCGCCCGAGCCGGACTTCCTCGCAGCGGCGTGGGAGGCGCGCTCGCTCGTTCGCGCGGAGGCTGGCATCCGCCTCGGCCAGCTCAACGCGTGGCTGGATCCGAACGGGCTCGCCCTGCTGCAGATGGGCGGCTATGACAAGCAGACGATCGCCGGCGTCATCTCGACCTCGACGCACGGGTCGGGAACGGACTTCGGCCCGCTCAACGACTCCGTCCACTCGCTCGACGTCGTCGCGTCGGAGGGTCGCGTCATGCGCATCGAGCGGGCTGCCGGCCCAACCGATCGCGCGGCGTACGAGGCCCACCACGGCGACGGACGCACGCTCGTCCAGGACGACGAGGTCTTCGACGCGGTCGTCGTCGGGATGGGCTGCATGGGCATCGTCTGCACCGCGCTGATCGAGGTCGGGCCGCGCTTCTACTTGCGCGAGGTGCGCAAGATGCGCCCGTGGACGAAGGTCAAGGCGGATCTCGAGGCGCGCACGGTCTTCGAGGACAACGAGCACTACGAGCTCATCTTCAGCCCGTACCGCCACGGCGACGACTGGCAGTGCCTCGTGACGACGCGCAACACGTACGAGGGCCCACCGGCGAAGGTCTCGCTGATGAACCGCGCACGGAGCAAGCTCGTCGAGCGCTCGGCGCGCAATCCGCTGACGCCGAAGCTGCTCAACCTCGTCCTGCGGCTCTTCCCGCGACTCGCGCCGCTGCTGCTACAGCTCTCGATGCGGGCGCTCGCGAAGAAGGAGTACGTGGCGGTCAGCTACAAGGTCTTCAACATCGGCGCGGCGAACCGGGTCCCGGCATGGTCGGGGGAGATCGCGATCCCGACGGACGGCAGGCACATCGAGGCGGTCGAGACGATCTTCGCGGTCGCCGACGCGCAGCGCCGCACCAACCGGATCTACCAGAGCTCGCCGATCGCGTTGCGCTTCGTCATGGCGTCGCCCGCCCACCTGTCGATGATGAACGGCAGCGAGACGATGATGATCGAGCTCATCGAGCTGTACGGCAGCAAGGGCGCGGTCGACCTGATCGGCGCCTACGAGGAGGCGCTCGTGCCGCTCGGCGGGCGGCCGCACTGGGGGCAGATCAACGCCTTGGCGGGCGATGGCGAGGAGCTCGCCGCGCTCTATCCGCGTTACGAGGCCTGGCAGCGGGTGCACCGTCGGATGAACGCGACCGGCGTGTTTGACAACGCGTTCTCCGAGCGCGTCGGCATCGCGCAGGATCGCCTCACGCCATAGCGCAGGCTCGCCGGTCTCCAGCGCTGCGGCCGCCTTGCGTTCGCGACGCCACCATCCCGATCATGCTGGTAGGTTTTGGGTGACCTAATCAGGGCACCCTAATTCGGAGGGATCGCATGCTGCCGACGTTCGTGATCGGTCTGCGCGAAGGCGTCGAAGCCGCGCTCATCGTCGGGATCATCGCCGCGTTCCTGGCCAAGGATCCGCGCGGGCGCGGCGCCATGAGATGGATGTGGATCGGCGTTGGCGCCGCGGTCGGCCTGTGCGTCGCTGCCGGCGTCGCACTGGAGCTCGTCAACCGGGAACTGCCCCACCGCGAGCAGGAGGGCCTCGAGTCGATCATCGCGGCCCTCGCCGTCGGCGCGGTCACGTTCATGATCGTCTGGATGCGCAAGCACGCGCGCAGCATGGCGAAGGACCTGCGCGCGAACGCGGGAGCCGCCCTCGCGGCGGGCTCGACCGGAGCACTCGCCGCAATGGCGTTCTTCGCCGTCTTCCGCGAGGGCCTGGAGACCGCGGTCTTCCTGCTCGCCGCCTTCCAGAGCGCGACGAACCCCGTGAGCGCCGGGATCGGTGCGCTGCTCGGCGTGCTCGTCGCGGTCGGCATCGGCGTCGGCATCTACCGCGGCGGGGTGCGGCTCAACCTCGCGCGATTCTTCCGCCTGACGGGCGTCGTGCTCGTCTTCGTCGCGGCGGGGCTCGTCGCCAGCGCCCTGCACGCCGCGCACGACGCCGGCTGGCTGAACGCGGGCCAGGGGCACGCGATCGACCTCTCCTGGCTCGTCGTGCCGGGCACGTGGACCGCGGCGCTGCTGACCGGGATGCTGGGGCTCCGGCCGTCCCCCGCGCTCGCCGAGGTCGCGGGCTACGTCATCTACGCGCTGCCGATGCTGATGTTCCTGCTGCTGCCCGACCGCTTCCGGCCGCGGCCGCCGGGTCGGCGCGCGCTGCGCAACGCCTCGACCGCCACGGTGCTGGTCCTCGTCGCGGGCGTCGCCCTGACCGCGTGCGGCGACTCCGACGACGGCGGCTCCAAGCCGTCGCGCGCCGACGCCGTGGCGGTTGCGACGACGTACGCGGACCTCGTCCTCGCGGCCTACGACGCGTCGATCGCGAGCACCGAGAAGCTGCGCACGTCGATCGACACGTTCGTCGCCAAGCCGAGCGAGGCGCGCCTGGCGGCGGCGAGGAAGGCGTGGCTGAGCGCGCGCGACGACTACATCGTCACCGAGCCGTTTCGCTTCTACGGCGGCCCGATCGACGACCCCGAGGATGGGCCGGAGGGCCAGATCAACGCGTGGCCGATGGACGAGGCCTACGTCGACTACGTCGCCGGACAGCCGAAGGCCGGCATCGTCAACGACACGAAGGGCACGCCCGAGATCACCGAGGACGTCATCGTCGCGGCCAACGAGCAGGGCGGCGAGACGAACATCTCGTCGGGCTGGCACGCGATCGAGTTTCTCCTGTGGGGCCAGGACCGCTCCAAGACCGGACCCGGCGAGCGGCCGGCGAGCGACTACTCGAGCGCGGCGAACGCGCAGCGGCGCGCCGACTACCTGCGCCTGACGACCGAGCTGCTCGTCGACGACCTCAAGCGGGTGCGCGAGCAGTGGTCGATGCAGGGCGGCGCGTTCCGCACGGCGTTCCTCGCCGACCCCGACCGCGCGCTGCGCCGCATCATGCGCGGCATCGGCGCTCTGGCCGTCGGCGAGCTCGCCGGCGAGCGCATGGCGGTCGCCTTCGAGAGCGGTGACCAGGAGGACGAGCACTCCTGCTTCTCGGACAACACGAACGCCGACGTCGTCAACGACATCGCGGGCATCCGCATGGTCTACGAGGCGGACTTCCCCGGCGTGAGCGGCCCGAGCCTGCAGAGCCTCGTGCAGGCGCGTGACGCCGAGCTTGCCGGTGAGCTGCGCAGCGAGATCGCGGACGCCCTCGCCAAGGCGAAGGCGTTCCCCGCGACGTTCGAAGCGATGATCGCGGCCGCCAACGGATCGAGGGAGCGCGAGGCGATGGAGGACGTCATCGACGACCTCGAGGACTTCGGGGAGACGCTCGGCGAGGCAGCCGAGGAGCTGCAGGTCAAGGTCGGCTTCACGGTGTGAGCGTTCGGGGCGCGGCTTCGGAGGCGGCAGCTTGACGGGTCGCGGCCGGCGGGTGCGGGCGATGCTGTGCGTCGCGGCGTGCATCGTGGCGGCCGCGATCGTCACGACGTGGCTCGCGGGTCACGGCGACGAGCGTGCCGGCGACCCGGCCCTGCCGGGCGGCGCCCGCGCCACGGTCTTCGACGCGACCGCCGACGCGTTCGCCCGTCCCGTGCCGGGGTTGTCGCGAGCCGACCGGCGGGCGTTCGCGGTCGGCAACAGCTTCTTCAACCGCAACTGGGTGACGGCTCCGGCGTCCGCGTCGGGCCGCGACGGGCTCGGACCGACGTTCAACGCGCAGTCGTGCTCGTCGTGTCACTTCAAGGACGGCCGCGCGCAGCCGCCGACGCGGTCGAAGGTGCCGGAGCTCGGCCTGCTGCTGCGCCTGAGCGTCGCGCAGCCCGACGGCGATCCGCAGCCCGTCCGGCTGTACGGCGGGCAGCTTCAGGACCGCGCGATCCTCGGCGTGCCGGCCGAGGGGCGCATCCGGATCCGGCACACGCCGCGGCGCGGGCGCTACGGCGACGGCACGCCGTACGAGCTGCTCGCGCCGTCCTATGCGATCGTCGACCGCGCGTTCGGCCCGCTGCCGAAGGGCGTGCAGATGAGCCCGCGCGTCGCGCCCGCCGTGTTCGGCGTCGGCCTGCTCGAGGCGGTGCCGGAGCGCACGATCGTGGACCTGGCCGATCCCGCCGACGCAGACCGCGACGGGATCTCGGGTCGCGCGAACCGCGTCCTCGACGCGCGCACCGGCGGCCGTGCGCTCGGGCGCTTCGGCTGGAAGGCCAACGTGCCGACGGTCGAGCAGCAGAACGCGGGCGCGTTCAACGGCGACATCGGCATCACGAGCCCGATCTTCCCGAAGCAGAACTGCTCGGCCGGCCAGCGCGCGTGCAAGTCGGCGCCCGACGGCGGCGCGCCGGAGGTCGACGAGCACAAGCTCGCGCGCGTCACGCTCTACACGCGCACGCTCGCCGTGCCGGGGCGGCGCGCCATCGACGCGCCCGGCCCGTCCGCGGGCGAGCGGACGTTCGAGGAGATCGGCTGCACGGCATGCCACCTCCCGCAGCTGCGGACCGGGTCGAGCGACGTGCCGGCGCTCGCGAACGCCGACATCCGCCCCTACACCGACCTGCTCGTGCACGACATGGGTCCCGGCCTCGCGGACGGCCGGCCCGACGGCCTCGCCACGGGCTCGGAGTGGCGGACGGCGCCGCTGTGGGGCATCGGCCTCATCGAGACCGTCAACCGCCACACGCGCTTCCTGCACGACGGCCGCGCGCGCAACCTCGCCGAGGCGATCCTGTGGCACGGCGGCGAGGCGGCGCCGGCGACGGCGCGCTTTCGCGCCCTGCCGAAGCGCAAGCGCGAGCAGCTCCTCGCGTTCCTGCGCTCGCTCTGACGGCTACGGATCGACGGGGTAGTAGGACTTCAGGTTGCCCGAGCCGAGCTGCTGGAGTGCGATGACGGTGTTGCGCGTGATGTAGCGCTTCGTCGCGTCGGAGTGCAGTGCGGCGTTGATCGTCGCCTGCGAGGCGTTCGCCGGCAGCCCGGCCAACGTCGCGAGTGGGGTGGCGCACGAGCCGGGATACGTGAGCTGGATGAGCGTGCGGACGTGGTCGGGGGGCATCCAGCACGGAAACATCGTGCTCGGCTTCGCCGTGTCCGCGGCCTGGCCGTTCCAGTGCCAGTCGATCTGGTGGACCTTGCCCTTCGCGCCGCGACGGTCGACCTGCTGGACGCCCGCCGGGAGCGTCCCGTTCGCCCTGTAGGCGTGGACGCCGACGGGATCGGCCGGATCGATCGGCCCGACGGGGTCCAGCGGGACGCCCAGGAAGAGGTGGTCGTCGCAGGCCTTCTTGAGGTTCCCGCGCAGCAGCGCGATCGTCCGCGTGGCGTGCGCCTTGTCGCTCTGCTCGCGGCCGCGCGCGGCCTCGGTCTTGCGCTGCAGCACGCTGCGCTGGAGCAGCCCGGCGAGCGCGTCGTCGCGGTGCTGCGGCGGGATCGTCGGGCGGCGTGCTTGCGGCCTCGTCGTCTGCGCCGCGGGGCGCCGAGCCGCGGACGCGCGACTCCTGCGGGGCGCGACGACCGGAGCCGATGGTGCGAACGTCCGCATGCCTCGACGCTAGCGCGCAGTTCCGCGCTCGACAACCAGGAACCGTGCGCCGGTGCAGGCGTAGGTCTTGTCGCGCCAGGCGCAACAAGTCCTACGCGCCCGCAACGGCGAAACGCGAAGGGGGCCGGTTGGCCCCCTTCGCGTCATGCCGACCCCCGAACCTCCCGACGCGGGAATTCCCGTTCACCGCGTTGCACGTCTCAGAGCCGGGCGTTCCGTGCCTCGCTCGTGCTGTGCATCCTGGACCACCGCGGGCCGCCTGTCGTCCCCCCGCCCGGGTGATCATCGGGGGAGCCTGGGGCTCACCCGCCCCTCAGAGGTAGCCGATGCGCTTGGTCTGCGTGATGGTCCGCCCATCGCGCATGTGCGCGGTCGCATGGAGCTGCCCGCTGTAGAAGGGGCCGTCGTACACGGCCAGGATCAGGCCACCCGGTCCGGGACGGATCGTGCGCACGTCACGTGGCGTGCGCAGGGTGATCGAGAGCACGCCGTCGTTCGCCCTGCCGGTCACGAGGGTGCGTCCGGGCAGCGTGCGGCGAGCGACCTGGGCGCCCGTAGGCGTGTCGCCCTCGTCGAACCAGGAGAACGACGACGATCGCGGATCGGTGACAGTGAGCTTGAGCGGGCGATCGGCGGGAGGCTGGCGGTCGCGGAGGGGAAACGACGACTGCGACGGTCCGAAGTGCACCTGGTTGCCGTCGTAGAGGGTGGCGACGCGGTCGCCGACGAGCCGGCCGACGTAACTGCAGCCGCGGCCCCGCGCGCGCCCGCGCGCAGCGGTCCACGAGGGTCCGCCGTCGGGGTCGGCGACGCGGATCGACATGCCCGGCGTCGGCACGCACGTCAGCGTCATGGCGGGGTGATCGGCGGGGAGCCCGCCCAAGATTCGCGTGGGTCCGCCGGCCCGGCGCTCGCGCACGCGCAGATTCGCGCCGGCATGCTCGGGCCCGAGTACGACGAGGAAGGTCCCGTGGCGCCCCAGCTCGAGGACGCGCGGAGCGCCTGCGCCCAGCAGCTCGGCGGACCCGGCCCGGTCGCCGAGCAGGCCCGCGACGACGACCCGGACGGGCCGCGGATCGGGCGCGGCGCCGTCGTCGACGTAGGAGCGCACGTCCGGGAATGTTGATCCGGATGCGAGCTCCCCGGCACCGGCGCAACGCGCGTCGCGAATGCCGGTGCCGACCGTGCGCTGCACGCCGTTCGGAAGCGGCTCGGCGAGGCGGCCGCCGCCCTGCTCGGCGCCGACCGCGAAGCACACGAGATCGGTCTCGGCGCCGGGAGACGGGGTGCCCGGCGCCCGCCGCGCCGACCAACTGCGCAGCGCCCAGGCCGGGCCTCCGGCGGGATCCCCGGCGCGGCGGCTGATCGACACGCTGCCGGGCACGACCACGTAGGGCTCGTCGAACCGCGGCATGCGGCGCCTGACCGACTGCACCGACCGCCACGCCGGCACGGGCTCGTTGCCGGTCCGCCGGCCGCCGGGACCGAACGTCTTGCGCGGATCCAGGAGCCGTCCGTCGACGGTCACGCGCAGCCGGCGCGGATCGACGCGGCCGTCGAGGACGGCGACGAACCCGCCGCCCGCCCCTCGGAGGCGGCGTGCGCGTCCACGCGAGGCGTCGACGGGCAGGCGCCGGGGCGCCCCGGCCCCGGTCAGCACGACCGCGCTGCCCGCTCGCGGCACCGAGCCCCAGACCACGGTGCGGGAGGGGAAGAGGCGCCAGAGAAACGGCGGGATCGGCATCGCTCCGGATCTCGTCGGCTGCTGATCGAAGTCCTCGAGACGCGGGACGAACCGCTGGATCGCGACGAAGGTCGCGCCCGGCCTGCCGCAGCGCCTGGGCACCGACGCGACGTTGCGCGCCTGTTCGCCCAGCCCGCGGAACGCCCTGACGCAACGCAGGCCGTTGCGGCCCCGGCTGTAGTTCAGCGTCCACGGCGCGTCGCCGGACGGATCGCTGACGAGAAACCGGCCGCTGTCGGCGAAGCGCAGCACGGTGCGCTTCCCCGACGTCTCGGTCAGCACGATCCGGGGGCGCAGCCCCTCGGGCCGTCCGCGCAGCACCGCGAGAAACGCGCTGTTCGCGCCCATCCGCACGGGCACGGCGCGCTCGCCGGCGACCGCGGCGACGCTGCGAACGCTCGCCGCGGCGACGCCGCTGATGACGGTGAGGTCGCTCAGACGTCCCGCGCCGCGGAACGCCCGCGCACCCGCGAGCGTGACGCCGCTGGCCTGCCGCCGGCTGCAGGTGTCCGCGGCTCCCGCCGGCAGCGCGCGGAAGCGGCGGTCGAGGCCGAGCAGCCCGAGCTCGCCGTCGTGCACCTGGCCGACGGTCGCGCACACCGCGCCGGTCTTCGACCGCGACGTGCGCACGTCCCAGGCCGGACCGCCGTCGGGGTCCGGCACGTCGAGCCCGCTGAGGCGCGCGCTGCCGGCCACCGGGCGCAGCTCGACCGGGACGTCGGCCGCGCGTGCCACGGAGAACGGCGCGCCGCGACCGATGATGAGCTTGGCCGCGACCGCGGCGGCGGTGAACCCGAGCACCGCGAGCAGGGCGACGACAACAGCGCGCGGCAGCCGCCCGCCCGAAGCGCCGCGAGCGGCCCGGGCTTCCTCTTCGCGGGCGGCACGCACGAGCTCGCGACCGAGCTCGTCGAGGATCGTGGGGCGCCTGGTCACGACCGCCTCACCGCCGGGCTGGGGTCGAGTGCCAGTCCGAGCGCGCGCAGCCCGCGCGAGACTCGTGCGCGAGCGGTCTGCTCGGAGATCTGCAGCGCCTCGGCGACCTCGTGGTAGGGAAGCTCCTCGATGACCCGCAGCCGCAGCGCCTCGCGCTGATCGGAGCCGAGTCGGCTCAGCTCGGCGCCGAGCGCCGCTCGCAGCTCCGCGAGGTCGGCCGCCTCCTCGATGGCTTGCAGATCATCCTCGTGGAGCTTGGGAACGGTCGCTCCCAAGCGCTCGAGCGCACGCCGCTCGACGACGCCGCGGCGCAGGTAGCGCCCGATCTGGCGGCGCGCGATCGTCAGCAGCCACGCCCGCTCCTCGGGCTCGGTCGAGCCGCGAAACCCGCGCCTGCCGCGAAACGCCTGCGCGAACGTCTCGGCGGTGATGTCGAGGGCGACCTCGGCATCGAGCGTCCGGCGTGAGACGAACACCAGCACCATCCTCGCCTCCCGCTCGTAGAGCGCCGCAAACTCGGTCGCGTCCTTCATCACCCACAGAGTGCCGCGAGCGGCAAACCTGTGACGAGGGAGCAAGACCCCGGTGGACGCGACCACGTTTCAGTCCACGGCGAGCGTTGCGCGCAGCCGCATCAGCGCCCGCGCACGCGTCGGCCCGATGCTGCCAACGGGCATGCCGAGCGCCGCGCCGATCGTCGCGTAGCTCGGCGCGGGCTCCGTGGCAAGCATCCGCAGCAGCGCGCGGTCGCGTGGCGCGAGCCGGTCGAGCGCATCTCGGACGGCGATCGTGCGCTGCTCGGCGATCAGCCGTGCGTCGGGATCGCAGCGATCGCTCAGCGTGTCGGGCAGCTCATCCGGGCACGCGACGAGCCGGGCCGATCCGCGGCACACCCTGAGGCTCTCGCGTCGCGCGGTCGTGGCCAGCCATCCGGCCAGCCGCTCCGGATCGCGAATCCGGTCGAGGCTCTCGACGAGGTGCAACCAGGTGGTCTGAAAGACGTCGGCCGCGTCCGGTCCGTCGAGCCTGCACGCGCGCGCCGTCGCCCACACCAGGCCGCCGAACGTGTCGACGAGCGCGCTCCAGGCAGCCTGATCGCCGTCGGCCGCCCGTACGACCAGCGAGGCGACGTCATCCGTCGCAAGTCGGCTCTGGAGTGTCTGAGTCATCACGTCGAGAGTGCCGCGAGCTCCGAACTTGTGACGGCGCGGCGCCACACGGCTGCGCCGCGAGCGCGGGGCTGCGGACGGCCGTGGCACCCAACGGCCGCGCGTGAGGCGGTTCGAACACCGTTGACGCCGCGATCGTCAGGGGTGCCGCGATCCGCCGGTGACGGAGCTGGCCCGCCGCGCGTGAGCTGGGGCACGCTTCACTCCTACGACAGCGTCAGGTGACGGCGCTGGGTGGCCGACGAGCAGACCCGCGCCCGCGGCGGCGCGCACAGGCCAAGCCCGGTCAGCTTCCCGTGGCCGGCTTGACGCCCACGAGCAGGGCCATCTCGAGCCACTTCCAGTAGCAGTCCACATCGTCGAAGCCGATCTCTCGCAGCCATGCGAGCTGCGTCTGCACGTCAAGCAGGCGGTCGGACGGGTCCTCGTGCTCGAGCGGCTCGCCGATCGCCGCGAAGAACGCAAGGTGCAGGCGTCGGGTCGGCGACGCCACGTGCTCGAAGTTCGCGAAGACCCCGCCGGGTTTCAGCAGGTCGAAGACCTCGGCGTACAGCGAGCGCTTGCGTTCGTGCTCGAGGTGGTGGATTGCTGCCGACGAGATCACGGCGTCGAAGCGCCCGAGTGGGGGCAGCGGCTCGGCGAGATCGTGCATGACGAGCGTGATGCGCTCGTCATCGCCGAACCGCGCGTGCGCCGCGGCGAGCATCAGCTCGGAGAAGTCGAGGCCTACGCCCTCGATCTCCGGGCGTCCGACGCGAAGCAGCGCGAGGAGCCGGCCGTCGCCCGTCCCGAGGTCGAGCACGCGGCGCGTGCTGCGAGGCACATGGTCAAGGAGGACCGCCTCTCCCTCCGCGCGTCGCGGGTACTCGTCGGCGAGCGCGAGGTACCGATTGACGTGCGTTGCGGTCGTCCATTCCTTGCCGGACACGCGCGCATTGTCACCCATCCCCCGGAGTGGGACCCGCTCACAGTTGCCAAGCACACCGCCTCGCCGCCGCCGGGCCGCGCGTTCAAGGCGATGTCAGCATCGTCAGACCGCTGCGCGCGCGGCTCGCCGCTTGGTCGCCGCGACGCCGGCGGCCGTGGTGATCGTGCCCTGAAAGAGCCACGCCGTCTGGCGCAGCGAGAACTCGAGGTCACATGGCTCGACCGCCGACACCGCGTCCTTCGCGATCACGACGTCGTACCAGCGCAACGCGGCGCTGGCCGCCGTGTAGTGCACGCAGATGTTCGCGACCGTGCCGCACAGCAGGATCGTCTTGATCTTCCAGAGGCTGAGCATGTGGTCGAGCTCGGTGCCGTAGAACGCGTCGTAACGGACCTTGCGCACGACGAGCTCACCGTCCCGCGGGGCGAGCTCGTCGATCATCTCCCAGCCCCAGCTTCCGCGCAGCGCATGCTCCGGCCAGATCGCGAACTCCGGATCGCCGGGGTCGTGTGTGTCCTGGCTGAAGACGACGCGCATCCCGCTGTCGCGGGCGAGGCCGAGCAGCCGGCTGATCGCCGGGATCGTCGCCGGCGCGCCGGCGACTTGCAGCGTGCCCTCGTCGCGCACGAAGTCGTTCTGCATGTCGATGATCACGAGCGCGGTGGTCGCCGGGTCCAGCTTGACGCGCTTGTGGAGCTCGTAGTCGGGGATCTCGACCGTCGTCGGCATCGGTGCTCCTCTCGCGCCTACGCGGCGGCGATGTCCAGCGAGTAGATGCTCCACGCGTCCTGGCCGCGGTAGCTGGCGCGGCACGTGGGCAGGCGCGACACGTCGTACTCGATGCGCAGCGGCTCGCCGGCCCGCAGCTCACCATCGCGCTGCAGCGTCCAGTCAGACAGAAAGCGGAGCGTTGACATCTGTTCCCCCCACAGAGGAGTTTCGCCGCGATCACCGTCATGCGGCGAACGCGCCCGGGCGTCACAATGGCAAGGCCGCCGGGCAAACGCAACCCGCGCGCGAGGTGAGATCGGGTGCGGAGCGTGCCACGTCCAGCCGTCACCGCGGTGGTGGTCGGGTCGCCCGGCGGCACGGCGCGCCAGCTTCCTCACGGCACTACTGGCCGCTGGTCGACTCGCCGCCGCCGCTCGCCGAATTGCGCGCGCGCAGCCGCTCGACCTCGAGGCGCAGCGCGCCGAGCTCGGTCTCGGCCTGGAGCCGGCGCTCGGCGACCGCGAGCTCACGCTCCAGCGTGACGAGCTCGAGCCTGGCCTTCACCGCCGCGAGCTCGAGGGCCGCGGCCGTTGGCTGCGCAGGCTCGGCCGCGTCGCGAATCGACTTGCGCTGTCCGGCGATCGCAGCCTGCTGCTCGAGGCGTGCGAGCGCGACCATGTCCTTCTCGGTTGCCGCCAGCCCGGCTTGTGCGATCTCCGTCTGCTTGAGCTCGAGCTCCTTCTTGGCCCGCGCTGCGTCGGCGTCCAGCTCGGCCGAGCGCAGCGACGCGAGCTCGGTGCGGATCTTCGATGCGCTCTCCAGCCCGCCGCCCACCGCCCCCGGCAGTCCTCCCAGCGCGTCGGCGGCCGCTGCGGCTGACGAGCTGCTGCCGCTGGCGACCGATGTGACGACGCCCAGCTCACTGAACCCGAGCTTCATCGATCGCTTGGCCCACGGCGAGCGCCCCAGCTTCATGACGGCCGTCTCGGATGCGGCGTCGACCACGAGCTGCGGGGTCTGCTCCCGGAGCACGGCTCGTTCGCCACTGCGCTCGTAGACCGCGATCGACGTGCGGCGAGCCACGCGGGTCAGGATCGCGTTCTCGCGGACCTCCGCAAGCGGCACCTGCGCCTCGCGGGCCGGCTCCGGGATGACGACCGCGATCCCGAGCTGTTCCCACGCGAACCGCACCGATGCGTGGGCATCCGGTGCATGCGTGAGCGCGCCGTTCTCGACGCGCAGCTTGGCGTCGCGCAGGGTGTCGAGCGAGAAGCAGCGCTCATGCGTCTCGACGCGGGTCGTGATCGTCGACGCGCGCCAGATCTTGAAATGCTCGTCGAGCGGGGCGAGCTCCGCGCGCAGCGTCGCAAGCAGTCGTTCGAGGCGCTGCAGCCGGGAGATCTTCTCCCAGCGCTCACCTGTGTCGTCGGCGGCCTCCTTGGCCACCTGCGCGATGCCCTTGAGCGTGTCGTCGATCAGGCCTGCATACACGGCGCGTAGCCCGGCGATCGCCTCGT
The DNA here is from genome assembly GCA_963806515.1 of uncultured Actinomycetes bacterium. Classification (GTDB taxonomy): domain Bacteria; phylum Actinomycetota; class Thermoleophilia; order Solirubrobacterales; family Solirubrobacteraceae; genus CADCVQ01. The sequence continues at coordinate 73,347 of CAWDYO010000011.1, forward strand.
GCTCGCTCGCGTACTTGGCGGCGACGCGCTGCTCGTCCGTCAACGTTGCCTTCGGCCTGTTCGCCGGCGCGACCTCGCGCCCGGCGCCAGCCCCTGCCGCGGCGGTCAGCGCGGCGGCGACGCCGCCAAGGCCCGTGAGCGCGCCCGCCACGGTAGCGCCGGCGCCGACGACGCCGAGAACGACCTTGCCGAGTTGGCCGACGGACTCGGCGTCGGCGGACGTGAGTCGCCCGTCGTTGGTCAGCTCGAGCTTGAGCGTGGTGTCGCGGAGCACGCCGCCCTTGACCCGCAGCGTCTGGTCGCGGGTGACGCCATGCACGTGCAACGTCGCGCTCGCCTCGGGGATGATCGTCGTCTGCTCGAGCACCCTGTCGGTCGTCTCGGTGATCGTGCCCGCGATCCGGATGCACGACGTCGGCAGCGCGTACGTGATGTCGCGATGGCTCATGGCTCGTAGCCCGCCCAGCCGCCCTCCGCGTCGCTCGCGTCGGGTCCCTCGACCTCCGGCTCGTAGTCGATCGCCTCATCGGCCTCCATCGCGAAGGCGTCGCTGACGGCCTCGGCGAGCGCGCTCGCCGCGGCGTCGTCGGCGTCCTCGACGAGCTCCGAGACCGCGCGGCCGAGCTCGCCGCGCTCAAACGGCTCAGTGTCCGCTGGATCGTCGAGCTCGCCAAGGTCCAACGGCTCGAGGTCCGCTACATCGTCGATCTCGCCGATCTCCGACGGCTCGGGTTCCGCTGGATCGTAGAGGTCGTACGTCGGCTCGCGGTGGAGGAACTTGCGATCGAACGTCGGCTCGCCGCGGAGGGCCTCTCGGTGGTACATCGGCTCGCCGCTGAGCGCTGTTCGCAGCCGCGACCCGAGCCCCACGCTCCGAAGCGTCGTCTGAAGGATGCTCGTCGAGTGCGTCCCGACCTCGGCAGCGAGATCGCGAAGCAGCCCCGGCACGCGTCGCACGGCGCGCGCCCCGAGGCCGTCGTACAGCTCGATCGCGCGGCTCACGAGCGCATGGTCGGTCTGATCCCCCTCGCGTCGAGCCAGCGCGAGTCGCGCGACGGTCGCCCGGAGATCCAGCAGCCGGAACTGCTCCGTCGGCTCGACGCCATCGAGGAGAGCGAGCGCCTGATCGAGGATCGCCCGCGCATGGTCGGGGTCGGCGGCGCGCTCGGCGATCCGCGCCGCGTGCAATGTGAACACCACGAACTCGGAGGTGGCGCCGCGCCGCGCCGCACGGCGCCGCGCGGCCTGGGACAGGTCCCGGGCCTCATCGAGCCTCCCGGCGAGCTCTGCTACCTGAACGCGAAGCTCGACGATCGTCGCGTCGTCGTCGACGTGCGCCTCGAGCCAGATCCCGGCTTCGTCGATCGAGGCCCGATCGCCGTTCGCGACGAGCCCCTCGACGCGCCGCGCGACGAGGCGGCGCCGGCTGTCGAGCTCTGCCGCGCGCAGATCCTCGTCGCTGACGCCGAGATCGGGCGCCTGCGACGCGAGGTACGCCTTGGACGCCGGCGGCAGCTCGTCCAGGGAGCCGACCAGTCCCGGCAGGAGGTCGTCGTGCCAGCTTCGGTTCAGGGTTCGCTGCTGCTGAGCGAGCATGAGCCGGTGGTACATCGCCTCGGTGGCGGCCACCACGCCGTCCTGGTGCGAGTAGTACTTGACCGCGGCGCGGTGGATGCTCCGCACCACCTCCTCGTTGTCGCTCGCGAGCGGCTCGAGCATCATCCTGCGCACGTCCGTGCGGTGCAGGAGCAGCCAGGCGTCGTCCGGACTGCGTTCTACGAGCATCAGCTCGCGACCGAGGCCTTCGAACAGCTCACGCGCGCGCATGTCATCCGGCACCGGCACACGACAGGGACGAGCCAGGACGTGGCGGATGACGTCGGGCGTCACGCGGCGCAGCGTCAGGCCGGGGTGTGCAAGGCGGCGCACCGCGGGGTCGGAGATGTGGCCGAGCAGGCGCCGGTACAGCGCGCCCTCGATGCCGGCGCGGCCGACTTGGAGGTCGCGCAGGCCGTCGCCGTCGGGCTCGTGGCGCAGCACGCCGGCGACGAGCCGGATGCAGAGGGGGCTCGTGCCGACGCTCTCGACGACCTGCTCGAGATCGATGTCGTCGCCGTCGTAGAGCGCTCTCAGCAGCCGCACGGCCTCGTCGTGCTCGAGCCCGTCGAGGTGGAACTGGCGGTCCTGCTGCAGCTCGACCATCGGCGCACGGCCCGCGAGGAGGATCTGCGGCGCGTGGTGGAACCCGTGCAGCTCGCGGAGGAAGGACAGCAGCACGCGCACCGCGGAGCGGTCTCGCCGCTGAACCTCCTCGAGCGTATCCAGCACGAGGACGTACGGTCGCCCATGCATGAGGGATGCGAGCTGCGAGAGCAGGTCGGATACGCGGTCGCCGCGCACCTGCGCGCGCTTGCTCGAGACCTCCAGCCGGCGCCCGGCCGTGAGCAGCCGATCGCGGGCCGCCCGGGCGATTTTATTGGCGTCCTGGCTCGCGCCGCCGTCGAGTTGCAGCGCGAGCTGCGTGGCCATCGCCTGCACGAGGCTCGGCGACCGGGTGGGGTCGAGCGCGCTGTGGTCGAAGTTGAGGTAGCCGATGAGCGCGTGATGGTGCTCGATCGACTGCCGGAGATGACGTGCGACGACCGCGCTCTTGCCGACGCCCCCCACGCCGTGGACGAGCAGCGGCGGCGCGCCTGCGTTCAGCTCGCCGGCGAGCCTGGCCAGCAGCTCGTCGCGACCGATGAAGCGGTCGCTCTCGACGACGCGCAGCGGCGCGAGGAACTCACGCAGGCGGACGCGGTTGCGTACCGCCTCGTAGCTGGGGATGCCCTGCGCGGCGCCGAGCCATCGTGCCACGGACTCGAGCGCCCATGCCTGCTCCGGCGCGAGGTCATCGAGGTCGGGGATCGTGCCGGCGTCGAGGAGCTGGTCGATCGCCCACTGCTGTGGATCTCCGGACGGCGCGTCCACGGCTTGCCGCGCCTCGCGCAGCTCCGCGACCCCCGCCGTGCCAACGACTGACCGGCGGACGCCCTCGGCCAGCGCCCAGTGGTTCACGCCGTCGGGGCCCGCGACGCGGCCGCAGTCTTCGCTCAGAAGATCGCTCACGGCGTCGTCGGTGGCCGCGTCGCCGCCGAGCCACGAGACCTCGAAGTGCGACATGACGGTCGCGCGCACACGCAGCGCGGCGAGGGTCATGGACCGAACCTCAGGCGGGCTTCAGCGCTCGCCGCGCGATCGAGCGCGGGCAGATCATGCAGCGAGGCGCCGGCAAGGACCTTCGCGGCGAGCACGCGGCCCTCGCCGTTGGCGAGCGGCGAGCCGACCTGGCGTCCGACCTCCTCGAAGAACCCCTCGAGGTCGTCCTCGTCGATCTCGGCGATCTCCTCCTCGACGAGCACATCCAAGACGCTGTTCGCGAAGTCGCCGGGGTGGCCCGTCGTAATGAGCCGCGTCTCGCCGAGCCCGCCGCTCTCAGCCGCGAAGGCGAGATGGCTGACGAGCACGTGAACGTCGGGCAGCACCCGCGGACGGTCGAGGCCGTCGATGAAGATCCAGCGTGCCGGGTTGGGCACGCTGGCATAGCGCGCGGCGAAGATGTTCGCAAGGTCGCGACTGACGCGCTCGGGTTGGGTATGGGCGAGGTCGACGGTGAAGGTCGTGCCCATGTTGACCTTCTGGGCGAGGACCCGCACGAACGCGTACGCGTCGATGTCGCTCGCGCCGGGCTTGTCGGGCCACTCCTCGGCGATGTCGAGCATCGTGAGGCTGCTGTTCAGCCCCGGGGTCTTGAGCACGTGCTGCACGAGCAGACGGCTGTGCGACTTGCCTGAGCCAGGCTTGCCCTGGATGTTGAACACGACGTAGTCGTCGTGGGCGAGCTGCTTCAGGCCGCTGACGAGGCGACGCCGGTTGATCAGCGACCGGCGATTGCCGCGACCGACGAGACGCGCGGTGAAATGGTCGTTGCAGGCGTACCAGCTCTCGGCTCGGACCTGCGCGGTGAGCACGGCGTCCAGGCGCGGGGCGATCGCGGGGTCTCGCTTCTGCACCTCGGCGATGAGCGCCTCGAGCTTGCCCGCGGCGTGCGCGTCCTGCATGAGCGCCCACCAGAGGCCCGCGGCGGGCTCGTTCCAGGTCTGCGTCGCGGGATCCAAGGCGATCTGGATCCAGATCCGCTCGAGGTCGTCGCTGCGCCAGAAGGCGGTCTTCAGCGCGTCGTGCAGCTCACGACCGGTGTCGTCCGACCAGTTCGGCTGATCGATCCACTTCATCATCCGTCCTGGGAGAGGCCCACGCCCAACGCGTTGATACGTTGAATGATGCGGCGGATGTTGCGGCCCTGGTTGCGGTAGGCGGTCCCGTCGTCGACCGGCGACTGCACCCACTGGTGATGCAGCGCGACGAGCTCCCAGCGCTCGTTGAAGACCGGCGCGCCCGAGGAGCCGCTGTCGGTGTCGGTCCAGTACTGCACGACGTCGTCGTCGACGAAGCGGACGAGGTTGTGCGCGAGCGCGATCTTTTTGGGCAGTCCGCGCGGATGTTGGACGATGATGACGCGGTCGTCGACCGCGACGCTGTGGACTGAGCCCAGCGCCACCACCGGCACGGTGTCCGGCAGCGGCTGCACGGTTTCGATCACGGCGAAGTCATGATCGCGCTCGCCGACGACCGTCGACACGTCGGCCGCGAACGTGGTCGTGTCGCGCACGTTGCCGGTCAGGTCGAGCTCGTATCCGAAGACCGCGTCGGCTGCCGCGGCGCGCTTGTCGGAGTCCTCCCAGTCGTGCAGCACATGGTGGTTGGTCAGCAGCAGCCGTGGTCCGATGCGAAACGCCGTGCCCTGGTACTTCTTGCCGTTGCTCATGGCGACCTCAAGCCGGCACACGGCGGCGGCCTGGTGGACGCCACGCTCGAGGAACGAGACGTCGAGCAGCGTTTCGTCGTCCTCGACGATCTGCCGCTCGACCCCGGCCGCCCCGAAGCCCTTCCAGCGCTGGTCATGCGGAGCCAGTGTGGTGGCCGCGTCGGGGGGCAGCGCGGACGTCAGCACGGGCTGTCCGGCGAGCAGCTCGTCGATGCGCGGCCCCAACGCCGGGTAGCGCTGCCTGGTCTGCTCGACGACTGCGGGCAGCACCTGGAAACGCGCGGCCGCCTGCATCGCATCGAACCACAGGCTTCGAGCCGCGACGGTCCAGGTGAGCTCGCCCGGAGGAACGCCGGCGGCGATCACGATCTGCTCGATGTCGCGATCGCGGTAGATCGCGGCGACGAGAACGTCCTGCAGCTCCCGCAGTCGAGGGTCCGTCCAATCGAGCGGGTAATGATCGAGCAAGCCCATCGCGACCCAGTATCTACGCCTTCTGTGTGGCGCGCCAATCGATGCGCTGTGGGCCGGCGTCGGCCCTCGGGCCGCGTCCACGGCTGGCTTCGCCGCGAGCCGAGGATTAGGCTGGCGCTCGGACCCGATGCTGGCGTACAAGTTCACCGATCCACATGGCTGCGGGATGTTCACCGGATATCGGTGGCCACTGCCGCCCGGCGGCGCGCCCGGCGCCTGGGTTCGCACACCCGATGACGTGCGCGTCTGCGTCGGCGGCGTGCACGCGTGCCGGACCGCTCACGTTCCGTACTGGCTCGCGGCCGAGCTGTGGGAGATCGAGCTCGCCGGCGAGGTCCTGGAGTCGACGCACAAGCTCGTCGCGCCGGCGGGTCGATTGACGCGCCGGATCGCGGGGTGGCCGGAGGCACAGGTCGCGTTCGCCGAGGACTGCGCCGCGCGCACGCTCGACCTCGCGGCGTCCTCGCTGCGCGACGAGGGGCTCGGCGCGCTCGCCGATGCGGCCCTGGACGCTGCGAGCACCGCCGACCTGCAGGCCGTCGCGGACGCCGCCGCGGGCGAGGCTCCCGCCCTGGCGGCGACGCTGATCGGCTACGCGGTCGACTGCGCGCTGGACATCGACAACGGCTACCACGCGATGTGCGCATACGTGGCGGCGACGGCGTTCGCGAACAGCTCGACAGGCGACGTCGTGCAGGACATGGCCTCCGAGGGCTGGGCGCAGGAGCGCGCGCGGCAGGCTCGGTGGCTGGCTGACCGCCTCGGCCTGCGCGACGACTGACTCGACTACTCGTCGTCGGTCGGGGTGCCGTGTCGCGCCCGGAACGCCGCGGTCAGCGAACGCACGAGTTCGGGCGCGACCTCGTGGTCGTCGCGCAGGCGGGCGACCTGCGCGACGCTCTCGCGCATCTGGTCGGTGTAGGTCTGACACCACGTGCACATCGCGAGGTGCCGTTCGACGAGGTCGCGCTCGGCCACGGGCAACTGCGCCTCGAGCAGGTCGGTGACGACCTCGACGAACTCCCGGCAGGTGATGTCGTGGGATGCCATCGTCGTCAGCTCTCCCCGCCGAGGTGCTCTTCCAACGCGGCGCGCACCTGTGACCGTGCGCGGTGCAGCAGCACGCGCTGGTTGCCTTCGCTGAGCTCGAGCAGCGTGCAGGTCTCCTCAGGTGACCAGCCATCGACGTCGCGCAGCGTGATGACCATTCGCTGGCGGTCCGGGAGCTGTGCGATCGCGCGGACCGTGACGTCGAGGGTCTCCCTGGCGATCAGCCGGTCCGCGGGCTCCTGCGTCCATGGCACCGGGGGCTGCGACCAGTGCCCGCCCCAGCGCTGGCCTTCGCGCAGGAAGCGGTCGGGGTCGACGGCGGGCGCGCCGTCGCGCTGACCGGCGAGCGACGACATCGGCACGACGCGCTTGTCGCGAACGCCGCGAGTGCGAGCCTTGTTGACGAGGATGCTGAAGATCCACGTCTTCAAGCGAGGAGCGGCCCTCGAAGCGGTCGATCCCTTCGATCACCGCGAGCCACGTCTCCTGCGCGACCTCCTCGGCGACGGCATCGGACGCCACGCTCGCGCGCGCGAGGCGGACGAGCGCGGCGTGATACGCGCTGACGAGCTCGCCGAACGCCCGCTCGTCGCCACGGCGCAGGGCGGTCACCAACGCGGCGTCAGGGGCGCCCTGGAGGCGGGGCAGCTCGACGTCCAGCCCATCGCCTTCCCAACTGCCTGCCGTCAACGCGGATCCCTTCCGGACGGGCGGCCGATCTGTCCCGGAAGCGGACTCTACGGATGTTGCGAGGTCCTTACACGCCGCGCGGCTGCGTAACGGCATCGCCGGGTGCTCGACCACAGCGTGGCAAGTTCATCCGACCCACCGAGAGGTTCACATGCTTCGCTTCAAGACCCCGGCGAGGGGCCGCTTCGTGCTGGCCGCAGCCACGACCATGTCCGCTGTTCGTCCCGGCTTCCGCACCCACCGCCGCCTGATGACCGCGATCGCCGGCGCGACGCTTGCGCTCGTAGCGGCGCTCGCACTCGCCGCGAGCGGAGCGCTGGCCGGTTCGCGCAGCGTGAGCGGCGAGGTCGTCGACCACGTCGTCACCGACGGCTCGTGCACCGCGATCCTGTGCACCAGCGGCGACTACAGCGGCACGATCCGCGGCACGTTCGAGTTCGCGATCACGAGCCTGACGCCGACCGACCTGCCCAACGTCCAGAGCTTCGTCGGTCACAGCACCATCCACACAGCCAAGGGCGACCTGCGCTGCGCCGACTCGGGCTCCTTCAACGCCGACCCGCAGAGCTCGGGCGAGGGGGTGCACCTGTGCGTCATCACAGGCGGCACGGGCCGCTACGCCGGCGCGACCGGCTACCTGCAGGAGCGCCTGCACTTCGCCGGCTCGGAGGGCAGGGGCGTCTACACCGGCGAGGTGCGTCGCTGAGACGCGGGGCTTGATCGCGGTGTCCGCGCTCGCCGGCCGTGGGGGTGGATCCATTCGGTCCCCTGTGGAGGGACTGAACGACTCCACCCCCCGGCCGGTGAGCGAGCCGCAAGCGCTTGGGTCAGAGCAGCGCGTGGGCGATGGCGCACGCGACGCGACGCCGAGCTTGGCGAAGATGTTGCGAAGGTGCGCCTCGACGGTCTTCTCGCTGAGAAAGAGCTCGCCTGCGATCTCCCGGTTGGTCTTGCGGGCGTTGACGAGCGCGGCGAGGGCGCCCGCCGGGCCGCTGCCGTGCCGCCTCGCTGAGCAGCGCAACCGCGTCGAGGTCCCCGAACCGGGCTGACCGCTCGACGTGATGGGCGCGGGCGGCGGCTCCCGCAGCCCGCGCAGCGAGCGCCTTCGCGGATCGTTCGTGGGAGCGAGCGCTCGAACTCCGCGGCTCGCCCCGTCAGCACCAGGTGCCCTCGTTCCTGCGCCAGCGCGCCGAGCCCTGCGAGCAGCCGCGTCTTGCCGATGCCCGGCTCACCCGATATCGCGACCACCCGCGGCGTCCCGTGCTCCACCGCATCGAGGAGCTCGCTCGTCCGCCCCAGCTCATCGGCGCGACCGACGAACTGGGACCCTCGCGCTCAGACGAACCCCGATCGTCCGCCGCACCAGGGCGCTGCGTACGCCTCAGGATGGCATCGAGCGGTTCGGAACCCTATGGCTGGAGCGTCATCTGCGGCTCGCCCTGCGCAGTCAGGCCCGTCGCGCTGCGCACGCAGTTGCCGCCGCGCACCGCGCCGGCGTTGTAGGCCTGGCGCAGGCAGTTGCGCATGGCGAGCTGACCCCAGTAGCTCGCGTGGCTTGACTCCTGGAGCTGGTATGGACCGAAGATCGTCGAGGTCGTGCGGATCTGCGCGACCCACTCCGTCTTGTCGACGGCGCCGGCGCTCGTCCACGCCGCGACGCCCTTCTCCTCGAGCAGGCCGACGGTGTTCTCGCACAACCGGCGCCCGTTGAGCGCGGTCTGCAGGTCGAGCACGCGCACGTTCGGCAGGCCGCTCGTCGCGGCGGCGTCGCGGGTGGTCTTGTTCAACGCGGCGACGACGGTGTCGTTGGCCCAGTCGGCGTCGCGGTTCCAGACCCCGCAGCCGCCGGTCGACTGGCGCGTGTAGCCGCTCTCGGAGTAGCGGATGGCCGACCCGCGCGGCACCGGCGACCAGTACGTCTGAGCGAGGATCGTGTACTGCGAGGCGCTGTAGCCGGCGGCTGTCATCGCGTCGCGCACGCGCAGCAGCGCGTTGCGCACGTTGGTCGTCTCGCTGGCGATCCGCGTCGCGGTGAAGCGCGAGGTCATGTCGCTGTCGTCGCTGCAGTAGTTCTTCCACCAGGTCGGCGACGTCAGGAAGTTCGTGACGCAGCGCTGGACGATCGCGGCGAAGCCGTAGTTGTTGGCGCCGATCATCACGACGACGGCCTTGACGTTGCGCGTCGCCGCGAGCTGCTGCAACGCGAGCGCCTGGCCCTGGCGTCCCTGCGCGTCGCTGTAGAAGTCGATGCCGGGCTTGAAGTCCTCGCCGGACGCGGTGCCGGTCGTCGCGGTCCGAGCGCCCGAGCACGCGAGGTTGAACGCGAGCACGCCGCCGCCGATGAACGCCTGCGCCGACTTCGAGCGGTGACAGCCGGGGATCGACTCGCCGGTCGGCGTGTCGTAGTAGGCCGTCGAGCCAAGCGCGTCGGTGCGCCACGACTCGTTGTTCGTGTTGCCGGCCCAGCGCCCCGCCTCGCCGGAGATCGCGGAGTCGCCGAGCGTCACGACCGCCGGCGTGCCGACGCCGGGCCCGTCCGCGAGCGCCGGAGCAGCGCCTCCGAGCGCGAGCGCCGCCACCATGACCACGAGCCGTCCCACGTGCCTCATCTCACCCTCCCTGTCGCCGTGGACCGCGAGGCTACGCGGGTCGACGCGGGAGCGCAAACGTCCACCGTTCGCCCGCACCAGGGCGCTGCGGACGGTTCAGGACCGCATCGAGCGGTGCGTGCTCTCCCCGGCGCCGGTGCTCGTCTTGATCGCGTGCGGCAGCATCGGCAGCAGGACGTCGAGGCACTGGCGGACGGCCTTCGGGTTGCCCGGCAGGTTGATGACGAGCGTCGTGCCGATCTGGCCGGCGACGGCGCGCGAGAGCCACGCGAGCGGCTGGATCTTCGCGGTCTCCGAGCGCATCGCCTCGGCGAAGCCCGGCGCCTCGCGGTCGAGGACCGAGCGCGTGGCCTCGGGGGTGACGTCGCGCGGCGCGAGGCCCGTCCCGCCGGAGGTGATGACGAGCTCCGCGCCGGCGGCGAGCTCGGTGATCGCCGCCGCGATGTCGTCGAACTCGTCGGGCACGAGGCGCTTCTCGGCGATCTCGAATCCGGCCTCGCCGAGGATCTCGGCCATCATCGTCGTCGTCGTGTCGGCGCGGCTGCCGGCCGAGCGCGTGTCGGAGATCGTGAGGATCGAGGCGGTGGCCATCAGCTCGCGGCGGGGCTCGGCCGCCGCGCGGCGAGGGGTCGTAGCATCACGGCATGGACGTTACCGTGAGACTCTTCGCGAGCCTGCGCGAGCACGCGGGCGCGGGCAGCGTCGCGCTCGAGCTCGACGAGGGCGCGACCGTGGCCGACGCGATCGTCGCGCTGCGCGGCGGCGCGCTCGCCGGCCTGCCCGAGAACGCGCCGTTCGTGACCGCCGTCGCGCGCGAGTACGTCAAGCCCGACCACGCGCTCGCCGACGGGGACGAGCTCGCGCTCGTGCCGCCCGTCAGCGGCGGCGACGGCGGAGGAGTCCGGCTCGCCGACGTCGTCGACGAGACGATCGACGTCGAGGCCGTGCGCCGCAGCGTCGCCGATCCCACGACCGGCGCGACCGTCGTCTTCATGGGCACGACGCGCGAGGTCCCGAGCCTCGAGTACGAGGCGTACGTCGACATGGCGCGCGAGCAGATCGCCGCCATCGCCGCGCGCGTCGTCGAGGAGCACGGCTGCGTCGCGGTGGCGTGCGTGCACCGCGTCGGGGTCGTCCCGCTGGGCGATCCGAGCGTCGTCGTCGCCGCCTCTGCCGCGCACCGCGGCGAGGCGTTCGACGGCGCCCGTGCGCTGCTCGACGCCGTCAAGGCGCAGGCGCCGATCTGGAAGAAGGAGCACTACGAAGACGGCGACGCCGCCTGGGTCGAGGGGACCCTGCCGCAGGCCTAGGAGGCGTCAAGGAACAAATGTGAGGGTTGGGGTGCCGGATCGTGGATGCCAGGCGCCGCACGCGAGCGCAGGCGGGCGCCAGCCCGTCGAGCATCGCGGGTGGGGTCTGGCGCCGCGAGACGGTGCCCCAACCCCGCAGTTGTTCCTTTACGCCTCCTAACGCACGACGTGCGACCGACGCCACACGCCGGCGGCCCGCCACGCTCGATGATCGGCGGACGGCGAGCCATGAGCGTCGAGACCTCCGTATCCCGGGATGAGACCAGCGCGTCGCTGAACACCGATGCGCATGCGACCGAGCACTGCGCGATCGACGCCGGCACGCTCGCCGAGATCGGCAGCGCGCTCGGCCGCCAGGTGCTCGTCGAGCGCTCGCCCGAGCTGCTCGCGCTGTACACCGTCGACGAGATCTCCGCGACGCCCGGCACGACGTTCGCCGGCGCCGAGGGCATCGAGCGGCTCGTGCTCGCGCCCGAGCCCGACGGGTTCCGCGCGGTGCTGCGGACGCGGTTCACCGAAGGGCAGGGGCAGGGGCGGCTGACCGAGGAGCTGCTTGCTCGTGGTGCGGGACGGCTCGCGATCCTCGCCCCGCACGGCGGCGCGATCGAGCGCGGCACCGTGTTCAAGCACGACGTCGCGGACGCGATCCGCCACGCCCTGCGGGGCGTGATGTCGGAGCCGCCGGAGGTCGTCGTCGAGCTTGACGGCCCGCTCGCCGGAGCGCTACGCGCGAACGTCGTCAACCGCGTGACCGCGGCCGGCAACGGCATCCAGATCGAGCAGCCGCTCGGCGCGCCGGTTCACCGCCCCGCGCGACGCGATCGCGCTCGCCGTCGCACAGCGATACGCCAGCCTGTTCTAGCGACAATACATATGCAATGCTTAGGTCATGGGGATCAATGCTGTCAAGGGCGTGCTCGCCGCGCTCGCTGTCGCCGCGTCGCTCGCCGGCTGCGGGTCGTCCGGAGATGACGACCTCCTCGTGTCCGCCGCGACGTCGCTGAAGGCCGCGTTCACGGACTACGGCGAGCAGGTCGACGGCGCCAACGTCCAGCTCTCGTTCGCCGGCTCCGACGAGCTCGCCGCGCAGATCCGCTCGGGCGCGAAGCCCGACGTCTTCGCCGCCGCGAACACGAAGCTCCCCGACGAGCTCTTCAAGGAGGGCCTCGTCGAGCGGCCGACCGTCTTCGCGGCTAACCGGCTCGTGCTCGCGGTCCCGGCGAAGGGCGCGAAGGTCGCGTCGATCGACGACCTCACCGCCAAGGGCGTGACGATCGCGATCGGCTCGGAGTCGGTGCCGGTCGGCTCGTACACGCGCAAGGTCCTCGCGCGCCTCGACGCCGCCACCCGCCGGGGTATTCTCGCCAACGTGCGCTCCAACGAGCCCGACGTCGGCGGCATCAGCGCGAAGCTCACGCAGGGCGCGGTCGACGCGGGCTTCCTCTACGTCACCGACGTGCTCGCCACGAACGGCCGGCTCAAGCCGATTCAGCTGCCGATCGAGCTCGAGCCGGAGGTCGCCTACGGCGTAGCGATCGTCAAGGGGACCGAGCAGCGTGCCGCGGCGGAGGCCTTCGTCGACGGCCTCCTTGATGGCGCAGGCGTCGCGGCGCTGGCCAAGGCCGGTTTCGAGCCGCCCCCGACGTGACCCGGGGCCGCGGCTTCGCGGCGCTGCTCTTCGCGGCGCTGGCCCTCGTGCTGGCGTTCTTGACGTTGCCGATCGTCGCGATCTTCGTCCGCACGAGCCCGGGCGAGCTCGTCTCGGCGCTCGACGACCCCGGCGTGCTCGACGCGCTCTGGCTCAGCCTGAAGACGACGCTCGCCGCGCTCGCGATCATCGTCGTCGTCGGCACCCCCGCCGCGTACCTGCTCGCGACCCGCAGCTTCCGCGGCAAGGCGCTCGTCACGACGCTCGTCGAGCTGCCGCTCGTGCTGCCGCCCGCGGTCGCGGGCGTCGGACTGCTTGCCGCGGTCGGCCCGAGCGGCATCGCCGGTGGCCTCGTCGAGCGCACCGGTATGGAGCTCGCGCTGCAGACGGCCGGCGTCGTCGTGGCGCTGACGTTCGTCGCGGCGCCGTTCTTCATCCGCGGCGCGCAGGTCGCGTTCGCCGCCGTCGACCGCACCTGGCTCGAGGCGTCGCGCACGCTCGGTGCGAGCGAGGCGCGGACGTTCCTGCGCGTGGCGATCCCGGCAGCGGCGCCCGGCATGCTCGCCGGGCTCGCGCTCGCGTGGGGGCGGGCGGTCGGCGAGTTCGGCGCGACGCTGATCTTCGCCGGGTCCTTTCGCGGGCGCACGCAGACCGCGCCGCTGGCGATCTACGAGCGCCTCGGCACGGACTTCACGGCGGCACTCGCGCTGGCCGCGGTGCTCGTCGTCTTCTCGGCCGCGCTGCTGCTGACGGCGAAGCTCCTCGGCACGAAGGAGCTCGTCGATGCTGCGCGTTGAGGCTCGCACACGGCTCGGCGCGTTCGAGCTCGACGCCGCCGTGCAGGCCGACGCCGGCGGCTGCACGGCGATCGCCGGGCCGTCGGGGTCGGGCAAGAGCACGCTGCTGCGGATCGCCGCCGGGCTCCTGCGGCCCGCGCACGGGCGCGTCGTGCACGGCGACGAGGTCTGGCTCGACACGGCGAGCGGCCGCAACCTCGCGCCCGAGGAGCGCGGCTGCGGCTACGTCTTTCAGGACTACGCGCTGTTCGGGCACATGCAGGTCTGGCAGAACGTCGCGTACGGGCTGCGCGGGATGTCGCGCGGCGAGCGCCGGCGGCGCGCGGACGAGCTGCTAGACCGCTTCGGGATCGTCGCGCTCGCGGGCGCGCGGCCGCAGACGCTGTCGGGCGGCGAGCGCCAGCGCGTCGCGCTGGCCCGTGCGCTGGCGGTCGCGCCGCGCGCGCTGCTGCTCGACGAGCCGCTGTCGGCGCTCGACGCGCGGACGCGGGCGAGCGCGTCGCGCGAGCTTGCCGCGGTCCTGCGCGAGGCGTCGGTGCCCGCGCTGCTCGTGACCCACGACTTCACCGAGGCGGCGGTCCTCGGCGACCGGGTCGCGGTCATCGACGGCGGCCGGATCGTGCAGGAGGGGACCGCGGGCGAGCTCGCGGCCGCGCCCGCGTCGGCCTTCGTCGCGGACTTCACCGGCGCCGTCGTGCTGACCGGCGTCGCGCGCGAGGGCGCCGGCGGGCTGACGGTCGTCGAGCTCGACGGCGGCGGTTTTGCGACGAGCACCGACCGGCGGACCGGGCCGGTGGCGCTGAGCGTGCATCCGTGGGAGATCGCGCTCGAGCCGGCGGACGCGCACTCCGAGGGGTCGGCGCAGAACCACCTCCAGGCGGAGGTCGTCACGGTGACCGAGGTGGGCAACCGCGTGCGGGTCGGCCTGGCGGCGGCGCAGCCGCTGGTCGCGGAGGTCACGCGCGCGGCGGTCGGCGGGCTGCACCTCGAACCGGGCGTGCACGTCACGGCGTCGTGGAAGGCGACGGCGACGCGGCTGGTCAGCTTGTAACGGCGCTGGTCAGCTCGTGAGGAGCTCAAGGGTCGCGGCGAAGCGCGTCCAGGGCGCGCAGGTGGCGACGGCGACGGCGTCCTCGTAGGAGTCGACGTCGCGCAGCGGCTCGAGGTCGGCGATGCGCAGGCCGAGCTCGGCGAGGCGCTCGCGCTGGGCGCTCCCGGTGCCGGCCGTGCTCATCGGCACGCCGTCGAAGACGCTCGGGTCGGGCCGGCTCAGCCCGATGGTCCAGTAGCCGCCGTCGCTCGTGGGGCCGAGGATCGCGTCGACCTCCGCGAGCCGCTCGAGGGCGTGACAGAGCAGGGCACGGGTGACCTGCGGGGTGTCCATGCCGAGGAAGACGAGCGGCTCGCCGACGTCACGCGTCGCGTTGGCGAGGCGCTCGGCGAGCCCGTCGCCGCGCTGCTCGATGACCTCGAAGCCGGGCGGAAGCCAGGGGCCGGGCTCGCCGTCGAGGACGAGCACGCGGCGCCGCGCGGGCGTCCACGCGACGGCGTCGAGCGTGTCGGCGAGGGCGGCCTCGGCGAGCTGCGCCGCCTCTTCGGGCGTGAGCGGCGGGCACAGGCGCGTCTTGACGCGTCCGGGCAGCGGCTCCTTGGCCATGACGACGAGTGCGGCGGACACGGCCGGGGACGGTAGCCGGGCAACGCCGCGTGCGGTCGCGGGGTGCGACGCCGCGGCCCGCCCGCATGGCATCCTGACCTGCGTGACCCGCCTTGCTCTCGCTCCGATCCTGACCGCCGCGGCGCTGACGCTCGCGGCCTGCGCCGGCACCGATACGCGCGACGACGGCAGCGTCGCCGTGACGCCGACGTCGTCCGCGACGACCTCGACGACGGGCGGGGCGCGCGCCTCCGCCGCGTCCGCGAGCGTCCGGCTCGCCAGCGTCGGTACGTTCGACGCGCCGGTCTACGTCACCGCGCCTCGCGGCGAGCGGCGACGCGTGTTCGTCGTCGAGCGGGGCGGCAAGATCCGCGTCGTGCGCGGCGGCAAGCTGCGCCCGGCGCCGTTCCTCGACATCTCCTCGCGCGTGACGGCCGACAACGAGCAGGGGCTGCTCTCGATGGCCTTCGCGCCCGACTACGCCAAGACGCGGCGCTTCTACGTCAACTACACCGACCTCGCCGGGGTGCAGCGAGTCGTCGAGTACCGCCGCTCGAAGTCCAACGCCGAGCGCGCCGACGCGAGCAGCGCGCGCCTCGTGCTGCGCTACGACCGCTTCGAGTCCAACCACAACGGCGGGCTCGTCGCGTTCGGCCCCGACGACCTGCTGTACATCGGCACGGGCGACGGCGGCGGCGCCGGCGACGAGCACGGCTCGCGCGGCAACGCCCAGGACCTGAGCAAGCTCGAGGGCAAGATCCTGCGGATCGACCCGCGCCGCTCCGGCGGCCGGCCGTACAAGGTGCCCGCGAGCAACCCGTTCCTCAACCGCTCGGGCGCGAAGCCGGAGATCTACAGCTACGGCCTGCGCAACCCGTGGCGCTTCTCGTTCGATCGCACGACCGGCGACCTCGCGATCGGCGACGTCGGGCAGGGCGAGATCGAGGAGATCGACTTCGCGCGCAAGGGCTCGGCGCGCGGCACGAACTACGGCTGGCGCCCGTTCGAGGGCAGCCAGCGCTTCAAGCCCGGCGAGGATGCGCCCGGCCACGTCCGGCCGGTCATCGAGCTCACCCACGACGACGGCAACTGCTCGGTCACGGGCGGCTACGTCGTGCGTGATCCGGCGCTCACGGCGCTGACCGGTCAGTACGTCTACGGCGACTTCTGCAAGGGCCAGCTGCGCGCCGCGCGGCTGTCCGCCGGCTCGGCGAGCGGCGACCGCTCGCTCGGCCTGAAGACGATCTCGCAGCTGTCGTCGTTCGGCGAGGACGGCCTCGGCCGCGTCTACGTCATCTCGCTCGACGGCCCGGTCTACCGGCTCGCCGCCGGCTGAGCCGTCGCCGGGCGCGGCCGCTTCGGCCGGCGTTCGGCGAGGCTCCGCGACGCGCCGGTTCGTCCGCTCGGCGACCCTCCGCGACGCGCGGGCCCGTCCGCTCGGCGACCCTCCGCGACGCGCGGTCCGTACGCTCGGCGACCCTCCGCGACGCGCCGGTCCGTACGCTCGGCGACCCTCCGCGACGCGCCGGTCCGTACGCTCGGCGGCGTGGCCGACCCGCTGAAGTCGCGTGACATCGCGCTCCTGCGCGCCGGCAACCCCGGCCCGTTCACGCTGCGCGGCACGAACACGTGGATCGTCGGACGCGACCCGTGCTGGGTCGTCGACCCCGGCCCGGCGCTCGACGAGCACGTCGCCGCCGTCCTCGCGGAGGCGCGCAGCCGCGGCGGCATCGGCGGCATCGCCCTGACGCACGACCACGGCGACCACGCCGACGCCGCACCCGCGGTCCGTGAGCGCGCGGATGGCGCCGGGCGCACGGCGCGCGCCTGCGACGCGGCGGGCTGGCCACCCGTCGGCGCGGCGCGCTGGCCGGCGGCGGACGTCGTGCTCGCAGACGGCGACGCGTTCGGGCCGCTGCGGGTGCTCGCGACGCCCGGCCACGCGACCGACCACCTCGCGTTCGTCTTCGAGGACGTGTGCTTCACCGGCGACGCTGTGCTCGCCGAGAGCAGCGTGTTCGTCGCCCCCGACCCAGGCGCGCTGCGCGGCTACCTCGCGGCGCTCGAGCGGTTGCGCGCGCTCGATCTCGCGCTGCTGTGCACCGGGCACGGCCCGCCGGTCACCGATCCCCGCGCGCTGCTGGACCGCTACCTCGCCCACCGCGCCGACCGCGAGCGGCGGCTCGTCGAGGCGCTGGCCGACGGGCTGCGCGCGGTCGACGACCTCCTCGCCCGCGTCTGGGACGACGCGCCGCCGAGCCTGCGCCTCGCCGCGACCGCGACGCTCGCCGCGCACCTCGACAAGCTCGACGAGGACGGCGTCCTGCCGGCGGACGTGCAGCGCCCGCCATGGCCGCCACCCGGCGGCCTGCGCCCGGTCCTCTGACCGCTACCCGCGAGCGGCCGCCGCCTCGGCGAGGCGCTCGCGCGCGAGCGACATCGCGGCGGTCAGCGGGGACGCTGCGGTCGCATGCGCGTCGTCGAAGATCCGGCGCAGCGTGTCGCCGATGCCGAGCACCCGCTTGCGCGCGCGCCGCACGTCGTAGCCCGCGGGCTCGAGCTCGACGGAGATGTTGATGATGCCGCCCGCGTTGACGACGAAGTCAGGGGCCCACAGCACGCCCCGCGACGAGAGCAGCTCGGCGACGTCGTCGTCGGCGAGCTGGTTGTTCGCGGCTCCGGCGACGATCGGCGCGCCGAGCCGCGCCGCCGACTCGTGGTCGAGCACGCCGCCCAGTGCACACGGGACGAAGACGTCCGCCGGGCAGCCGAGCGCCTCGTCGGGCTCGATCCAGCGGGCGCCGAGCTCGCCGGCGAGCACGCGCTTGGAACGGTCGATGTCGGTGACGAGCAGGGTCGCGCCGCCGCCGGCGCAGAGCTTCGCGACGCGCGCGCCGACATGGCCGAGCCCGGCGATGACGATCGTGCGACCGGCCAGCGATGCCGACCCGAAGACGCGCTCGCAGCAGACGCGGACCGCCACCTCGACGCCGAGCGCCGTCCACGGGCTGGGATCGCCCGAGCCGCCGCGGCGGCGCGACAGTCCGGTGACGTGCGTCGTCGTCGAGGCGATGACCTCCATGTCGCGCGACGACGTGCCGACGTCCTCCGCGGTGACGTAGGCGCCGTCGAGCGACTGCACGGCCTCGCCGAAGTCGCGCAGCGCGTCGGCGCGCAGCCCGCGGCGCGCCGGGGAGAGGGGGTCGGGCGCGAGGATGATGCCCTTGCCGCCACCGAGCGGCAGGTCGGCCACGGCCGACTTGAAGGTCATCGCGCGCGACAGGCGCAGGACGTCGCGCATCGCTGCGCGGGCGTCGTCGTAGTGCCACATCCGGCAGCCGCCGAGCGCGGGGCCGCGCACGCTCGAGTGCACCGCGACCATCGTGAACAGCCCCGAGCGCGCCCCGCGGCGTACGAGCAGGGTCTCGTGGTCGAGCGTGGCGGCGTAGCGGTCGGTCAGGGCGGTGGGGTCAGCCGGGGAGCGTGGTGCCGGACGCCGATTCGACGCTGCCGGCGGTCCCGACGCTACTCGATCCGTCCCCGCCTGCCACCGCGTCGGACGGCGTCGCGCTCCCGTCTGCGGGCTCGCCGGTCGACGAGCCGACGACCGGATCGGTCGCGGGAAGCGAGCTCGCGGGCTCCTCCGCGATCGGCGTCAGGCCCTCGGTACCTACGCCGAAGCCGTCCTCCTCGTGGGGCGCGGCCGCGCCGCCGGTGGTCGTGTCGACCCGGGATCCGGTCACGGTGGAGGTGCTGTCGACGGGCGCAGCGGGGCCCGTCACGCTCGGCGCGACCCGCGCGTGGCGGCCGTTGGTCGTGGCTGACGTCGAGGTGGACGCCGCCTTCTCGACCTTGCGCTTGGCTGCCGGCACAGCCCCGGCCGCGGTGGCCGCGGCGATCGCGGGCGTCGCTGAGAGCAGCCGCGAGGAGGACCCGGCGGGCGTCCCGCTCGCCGAGCGGCTGTTCGCCGGGCTGCTGGACTTCACGATCTGCTGGCGCACCTCGACGGCACCGCTGGCCGTGAGCGCGGCGCCACAGGCGACGGCGACGATCTTCGCGACGGTTCCGGAGGTGACCGCGGCGAAGACGCCGCCGGCGGCCCCGCCACCGGCGCTCGCGGCGCCGGCCGAGCCGGCTCCGCCCAGGCCGATGAGCTTCAGCACGGCGGCGAGCGGGCCGTAGCCACCGGGCGCGAGGACCGCGAGCCCCTGGTGGACGGCGCGAAGCTGGGTCTTGTACTCACCGCAGGCCGCGCAGTCGCGCAGGTGGCGGCGGGCGAGGCCGCTCGCGCGCACGCCGCGCTCGTAGGCGCTGGCGAGGTCGACGCGGATGTCGGCGCACGCGGTGTCGCGCGCCTCGACAGCCTCGACGAGCCCGATCCGCGCGCGGACGAGCAGTGACTTCACGGCCTGCAGCGAGACGTCGAGCGCCTCCGCGAGCTCCGCGTAGCTCATGCCGTCCATCTCGCGCATGAGCAGCGCCGAGCGCTGCTGGTCGGGGAGGCGGCGGACGTCGGCGACGAGCTGACGCAGGTCCTCCCGGCGCACGAGCTCGTCCATCGGATCGTGCAGCGGCCTGCGCGAGGTGTCGAAGAGGTCGGCGGCGGGCGGGGTGGGCCGGCGCAGGTGGTCGATGCAGCGGTTGTGCGCGACGCGGTACAGCCACGCGCGCAGCGAGAGCGGCCGGTCGTTTGAGCGCAGCGAGGAGTAGGCGCGCAGGAAGACGTCCTGCAGGGCGTCCTCGGCGTCCTGTCGCGAGCCGCCGAGCATCTGGCGCGAGTAGGCGAACAGCCGCTGGCGGTAGCGGTCGTGGATGACGCTGAAGGCGGCGTCGTTGCCGGCGCGGAAGAGAGCGACGAGCTGCTCGTCGGATCGCAGCCGCAACAGTGGCGCCGTGACCGAGATCCGGTTGAGCTGGGCGGGTGCTCGTAGCGCTCCGGCTTCCATGCGTTCTCCGCCCACTGTAACCACCCGTGAGGGCGGAAGTTGTGCGGAACCTAAAGACGCCTAGACCGCTTCATGGGTGCGCAGGAGCGACGCCGCGACGACGAGCGCGATGCCCGCCGCTTCGACCGGCGTCGGGACCTGTTCGAGGATGAGCGCGCCGACGATCGCGGCCGTGGCCGGCAGCAGCGCGAGCAGGAGCGCGAACCGGGCGCGCGGCAGGCGCCGCATGGCGACCTGCTCGAGGGCGTAGGGGACGGCGCTGGAGAGGATCCCGACGGCGAGGCAGGCCGCGAGCAGGACCGCGTCGGCGTAAGCGGGCGCGGCGCTGGCGGCGAGGATCGGGGCGAACGCGAGCGCGCCGATGCCCATGCCGAGGGCGAGCCCGTCCTGCGGCCGGATGCCCTCGTCCGCCGCCATTCGGTGTCCGAGCACGATGTAGCCGGCCCACGCCACGCCCGCGGCGACCGCGAACGCGAGGCCCCCGGGGCTGCCGGCGAGGTGCACGTCGGCGAGCGCTAGCACCCCGATCGTCGCGAGCGCGAGCGCGCCGTAGTCGCGACGCGTTCGCGAGCCGAGCGCGGCGACGAAGATCGGCCCGCAGAACTCGATCGCGACCGCGGTGCCGAGCGGCAGGCGGTCGATCGCGAGATAGAACGTGACGTTCATCGTGGCGAGGACGAGCCCGAAGGCGGTGACGAGGGTGAGCCGGCGTGCGGTCCAGCGGGTGTGCCACGGCCTGCGCCACGCGATGAGGACCCCGGCGGATGCGAGCACCCGCAGCCACGCGACCCCGGCGGCGGGCACCTTTGCGAACAGGAGCACGGCGAGCGCGGCGCCGACGTACTGCGAGATCGCGCCCATGACGAACAGCGCCTGCGGCGGCAGCCTGTCGAGTGCGTCGGCAGGCTCGCGGCGCGGCATGGTGCTGGAGGCTAGTTGCGCTGGGTCGCTGGCATCACGCCATCGCTTGCGCGCGCCGGGAGAATGCGGACGTGTACGACGTCTTCCTCAGCTACGCGCACGCCGATCGTGAGCCGGTCCTGGCGCTCCGCGACGAGCTGGTCGAGCGGGGCTTGTGCGTCTGGCTCGATGACGCCGACATCGATGACTTCGAGTCGATCAGCGCGTCGATCGAGGAGGGACTCGCGCGTAGCAAGGCACTCGTCGCGTACTACTCGACCACGTACCCGACCCGCCGCGCCTGCCAGTGGGAGCTGACCGCCGCGTTCCTCGCCGCGCAGCGCCACGGCAACCCGCAGCGACGGGTGCTCGTCGTGAACCCGGAGTCGTCGGTCGAGCACATCGAGCCGGCAGCGCTGCGCGACGAGCTCTTCGGCGGCGGCGCCGACGCAATAGCCGCGCACGTCGGCACGCTATCCAACGACCTCGGCGACCTCGGCGTCTTCGTCCGTCCGCCGTGGTTCGGCGAGCGCCCGCTCGGCTCGTCGCGCTTCGTCGGCCGCGTGGTCGACATGTGGCACATCCACGACGCCCTGCATGCCGGCGACGTCGCGCTCATCACGGGCGCCCGCGGCGACGCCCTCGCCCACGTCACCGGCATGGGCGGCATCGGCAAGTCGCTGCTCGCCGAGGAGTACGCGCTGCGCTTCGGCGCGGCGTACCCCGGCGGCGTGTTCTGGCTGCGCGCGCTCGGCCACGACGACGCGGGCGAGCCGCTCTCGCCGGAGAACCGCGCGGCCGAGCGCGACCGCCAGCTGCTCGAGTTCGCGTCCGGCCTCGGCATGGATGCGACCGACCTCCCACCCGAACGGCTGGCGGGCGAGCTGACGCGGGCGCTCGACGAGCGCGGGCAGCCGTTTCTCTGGATCGTCGACGACTTCCCCGGCGGCGTGTCGCGCGAGGATCGCGAAGCCTGGCTCGCACCGGGCCGCTACGGCAAGACGCTCCTGACGACGCGCAGCCGCGCCTACGCCGCGTTCGGCACGCAGGTCGACCTCGGCGTGCTCGGCGAGGACGAGGGCGTCGAGCCGCTCGCCCGCCATCGCACGCCGGGCGGCGACGAGGAGCAGGCCGCCGCGCGCGGCCTCGTCGAGGATCTGGGCGGCCACGCGCTCGCGCTCGACGTCGCGGGCGCGGCGCTGCGGGCGGCGGAGGGGGTGCGCTCGTTCGCGCAGTACCGCGCAGCGCTCGCGAACCCGAGCGCCGACGAGCTCGAGCTCTCGACGCGCTACGCGGGCGAGCTGCCCTCGGGCCACGAGGCGAGCATCGCGAGCACGCTGTCGCGCAGCATCGCCCAACTCGACGGAGCCGGCCGTGACTTCCTGCGTCTCGCCGCGCTGCTCGCCGTCCAGCCGATCCCGGCCACCCTGGTCGTCGACGTCTTCGCACGCGCCGACGATCTCGAAGCGGACGCTGCGCAGCGACGAGCGATCGACGCGATGCACGGTGCCGGTCTGCTGTCGCTCGCCGACGCGGTCGACGGCGGTGCCCGTCAGGTCCACACGCTCGTCTCACGGACGATGCGGCTGATCGACGGCGACGGCGAGCGGTCGCGCGCTCTCAGCACCGCGGCAGTCGCTGCCCACACCGCCGAGCTGTGCGCTGCGACATCGACACACATCTCCGCCGCCGGCCCGACGCTGGCCCACGCCCGCCGGCTTGCGAGCCCGCCATCCAACAACGAGCAGGTGACGCTGCTGATGTCGGTCGCCATGCACGACTGGTATCGCGGCGACCACCGCGCCGCCCGCCCGCTCGAGGAGCAGGCGCTCGAGGCGCGGGTGCGGGTGTTGGGGGAAGGAGCATCCGGACACGTTGATGTCGATGAACAACCTCGCCGAGACGTTGCGCGGGTTGGGTGATTCTGGACGTGCGCGGGGGCTGCAGGAGCGGGTGTTGGAGACGCAGGTGCGGGTGTTGGGGGAGGAACATCCGGCCACGTTGATCTCGATGAACAACCTCGCCGGGACGTTGCGCGGGTTGGGTGATCTTGGGGGTGCGAGGGGGCTGAACGAGCGGGTGTTGGAGGTGCGGGTGCGGGTGTTGGGGAAGGAGCATCCGGACACGTTGATGTCGATGAACAACCTTGCCGGGACGTTGCACGGATTGGGTGATCTCGAGGATGCGCGGGGGCCGCTTGAGCGGGTGTTGGAGGTGCGGGAGCGGATGTTGGGCGAGGAGCATCCGGACACATTGGTGTCGGTGAACAACCTCGCCAAGACGTTGCAGGCGTCGGGCGATCTGTCGGGCGCCATCGCGTTGCTCGAACCGGCGTGGGAGGCGTTGCGGCGGACGCTGGGAGACGAGCATCCGAGCACGGTGACCGTCAAGGCCAACCTCGACGCCGTGCGTCGCGGACTGCGGGACTCGTAGGCGCTGGAGCGGTGCGGGCGGGGCCGGTGAGGCACCGCCGCGAGGCGTCGTTGCGTCGACGGACTCGGACGGGCGTCGCCGGCATCCACACAACCTCCACACCTCCCGCGTGCCGCGACCACCCAAGCGGCCTAGCATCCGTCCCGTGGAGGGGGCTCCCAAGACGACGATCGTCATCGTCGAAGACGAGGTCGCGATCGCCGGCGCGCTTGCCGCGCGGCTGCGGGCCGAGGGGTTTGCGGTCGAGGTCGCGCATGATGGGCATCGCGGGGTGCAGCTATGCGAGCGGATCTCGCCGGACCTCGTCGTGCTCGACGTCATGCTGCCGGGGATCGACGGGCACGAGGTGTGCCGGCGCATCCAGGCGCACCGGCCTGTTCCCGTGCTGATGCTCACGGCGCTCGACGCGGAGACCGACCTCGTCGTCGGGCTCGGGGTCGGCGCCGACGACTACATGACCAAGCCCTTCAGCCAGCGGGAGCTGGTGGCGAGGGTGCGGGCGCTGCTGCGCCGCGCGCAGCGCTCCTCGGAGGAGTCGGGCTCCAAGCCGATCGCCGCCGGGCCGGTCGCGATCGATCCCGAGCGCCGCGAGATCCGCCGCGACGGCGAGCTCGTCCACCTCACGCCGACCGAGTTCGACCTCGTGCACCGGCTCGCGCGCCGCCCCGGCATCGTCTTCAGCCGCGAGCAGTTGCTCGAGGAGGTCTGGGGCTACATCGACGGCTCGACGGGCGGGCGCACCGTCGACTCGCACGTCGCCGCCGTCCGGCGCAAGCTCGGCGCCGACGTCATCCGCACGGTCCAAGGCATCGGCTACGCCTTCGGGACGCCCGCCTCGTGAACCGGCCGCGGGTCGCCCGGGAGCCGCGGTTCGTGAACCCGCTGCGCGCGCTTCCGTCGCTCAAGCTCAAGCTCGGGATCGTCATCGTCGTCGCGGTCTGGATCACGGCGGTGACGACGATCGTGGGCGTGCGCGAGGCCAAGCTGCCGTCGCTCGTCGCGACGCTGCTCGGGATCGGGCTCGCGCTCGCCGTCGTGCAGCTCCTCGCGCGCGGGACGACGAAGCCGCTGCGCGAGATGGCCGCCGCCGCGAGCGCGATGGCACGCGGCGAGCACGGCCGCCAGGTCGCCGTGACGACAAACGACGAGGTCGGCGAGCTCGCCCGCGCGTTCAACCGCATGACGGCGGAGCTCGCCGAGACCGATCGCCTGCGCCGCGACCTCGTCGCCAACGTCTCGCACGAGCTGCGCACGCCGATCGGCGCGCTGCAAGCCGTGCTCGAGAACGTCGTAGACGGCGTCAGCGAGGCGGATCCGGAGACGCTCGAGACGATGCTCGCCCAGACGCGCCGGCTCGGTCGCCTCGTCACCCAGCTGCTCGACCTCAGCCGCCTCGAGGCCGGCGACCAGCCCTTCGACATCCGCCCGTTCGCCGTCCGCGACGTGCTCGAGTCCGCCGCGCGGGAGGCGCGCCTGCACGCGCCGGAGGACGTCGTCTTCTCGATCGACGCGCCCGCCGAGCTGAACGCGGCGGGCGACGCCGAGCGCATCCACCAGGTCGTCATGAACCTCGTCGAGAACGCCGTTCGCTACTCGCCGCGGCCGGGCGAGATCGCGCTGCGCGCGTCGTCGGCCGGGCACCTCGTGACGATCGAGGTCGACGACGACGGCCCCGGCATCCCGCAGAAGGACCTCCTACGCGTCTTCGAGCGCTTCTATCGCGGCGATGGGCGCCGCGGCGCCGACGGCGGCGGCGCGGGGCTGGGCCTCGCGATCGCACGCTGGATCGTCGAGCTGCACGGCGGGACGATTCGCGCCGAGCGCCGCGAGCCGCACGGCAGCCACATGGTCGTCACGCTGCCCGAGGCGCGCGCGTGACGCTGTCGCCGCGTATCGCGGTCGCCGCGGTCGCCGCGGGCGTCCTCGCCGCGGTGCTCCTGCCGCGCGCGCCCGCCGGGCTCGGGATCGTGCTCGTGGCCGTCGCCCTCGCGGTGGCCGTGGCGCTCGTGCCCCGGCGCGCGCAGGTGGGCAGGCCGGGCGACGGCGGTGCGGCGGGCGAGGCGGACGTGGCGCGCGGGCCGGGCGAAGGCGGTGCGGCGGGCGAGGCGGACGCGGCGCCCCCGCCGGGCGACGACGGCGAGCGGCCCGCGCTGGGCGCGCGCGCGGCGCCCGCAAGCGACCAGCCTCGCATCGCGCATCCTCGCTGGGCCGCCGTGCTGGGTTCGCTCGCGGTGGCGCTCGCCGCGACCGCCGCCATCCGCGACGCGGAGTGGGTCGTGGCGGGCGAGCTCGCGGGCGCGCTGGTGCTCGGGTCGATCGCCGTGAGCAGCCCGCGCAGCTGGCGCGCGACCGGGCTTGCCGCCCTTGCCGCGCCGCTGCGCATGCCGTCCGCGCTGCTGCTGATCTCGCGCACGGCCGCCGGCGCGGCGCCGCGCGCGTCCGGTGGCCGGGTGCTCGCGATCAGCCGGGCGCTGATCCTGACCGGCACGCTGCTGGCGATCTTCGGCGCGCTGTTCGCGACGAGCGACGCGGCGTTCGCCGAGATCGCCGGCAACATCCTGCCCGACGACCTGCCGCTCGACGACCTCCCGCTGCGGCTCGTGACGTTCGGGATCTTCACGGCGCTCGCGGGCGGCCTCGTGCTCGCGACGGGCGTCGCCGACACGCCCGCCCGCAGCCCGCTGCTGCGCATCGGACGCACGGAGTGGCTGCTCGCGCTCGGCGCGCTGAACCTCCTGTTCGCGGCGTTCGTCGCCGTCCAGATCGCCGTGCTGTTCGGCGGCGACGGCTACGTCCTCGAAACCGCCGGGTTGACCTACGCGGAGTACGCCCGCCAGGGCTTCGCGCAGCTCGTCGTCGTCGGCGTGCTGACGCTCGCGGTCGTCGCCGCGGCGCTGCGCTGGGCGCGCGCCACCGGCAACGACGCCCGCCTGCTGCGCGTGCTGCTGGCGAGCCTGTGCGCGCTGTCGCTCGTCGTGCTCGCATCCGCGCTGCATCGCCTGAGCCTCTACGAGGAGGCCTTCGGGTTCACCCGCGCACGGCTCGCGGTGGACGCGTTCCTCATCTTCGGCGGCGCGCTCTTCGTGCTCGTCATCGTCGCGCTCGCCATCGATCGCCGCGACTGGCTGGCGCGCGCCACGGTCCTGCTCGGCGCGCTCGCGGCCCTCGCGTTCGCCGTGAGCGACCCCGACGGGCGGATCGCGGAGCGCAACGTCGAGCGCTTCGAGGCGACTGGCTCGATCGACGTCGACTACCTCTCGCACCTCAGCGCCGACGCCGTGCCGGCGCTGACCCGCCTGCCCGAGCCGCTGCGCACGCGCGCGCTGGGCGTCCAGCGCGACCGGCTCGCCGCCGGCGGCGACGGCTTCGCTGGCGCGAACCTCGCTCGTGCGAGGGCGCGCGAGGCGCTGCGCTGACGAACTACGCTGGCCGCGATGACCTTGCGCGCCGTCGCTACCCTCGCCGTCGTGGCGCTCGCGGCCGCCGGTTGCGGCGAGGACCGCGAGCCGGGCGGGCTCGCCGCGAGCACCACGCCGACGCCCGTCGCCGGGCGCGCGACGACGGTCAAGAACGCCGTCGCGATCGTCCAGGTCTCGCTGACCGATCACGCCCTCTCGCCCGGCAACCCCCGCGTCGCGCGGCACGGCGCCATCGCGTTCGTCGCGACGAACGACGGGCAGACGACCCACGCGCTCGCGGTCGACGGACCCACCGGCGAGGTCTCGACGAGGACCCTGCGACCGGGAGAGCGGGACACGATCGCGGTGCGCCTGCCGCCCGGGACCTACAAGTGGCTGTGCCCGCTCGCCGACCACGAGCAGCGCGGCATGGTCGGCCGCGTCCGCGTCGCGGAGTAACGAGTGGCCCGTCTCGCAACAGTCCACCCGAAACGCCGGGCGCCGATCACCGCCTGGCGGCGTTCCTCGGACACTCGATGGCCCGGAGGGCCACCTTCGGTCCTGCGTCCTTGCCAGCCGGCGCCGGCATCCCGGCGTTTCGGGCGCCCTGTTACGAGACGAGCCACTAGCCGATCGCGTGCTCGACGGCCCAGCGCGTGAGCTCCGAGCGGCGGCGCAGGCCGGTCTTCTCGCGGATCCGCGTGAGGTGGTTCTGCACGGTGCGCGGCGAGATGAAGAGCTCCTTGCCGATCTCGTTGTCGGTCTTGCCCTGGACGACGAGGCGCAGGACGTCGAGCTCGCGACCCTGCAGCGGCCGCACCGCGGACCCCTCGCCGCGCGCCGAGCTCGAGAACTCCTTCAGCAGGTGGCTCGCGAGCGACGGCGTGATGACCGACCCGCCGGCGTGCGCGGTGATGACGGCCTGGCGCAGCTCCTCGCCCGTGCTGCGCTTCGAGAGGTATCCGGCGGCGCCGGCCGCGATCGCGTCGAGCAGCGCGCTCGCCTGCTCGCTCGCGGTCATGACGATGACGCGGATCGCGGGCTGCGAGGTGCGCAGCTTGTCGAGCACGGCGAGCCCGCCGAGGTCCGGCATGCGCAGGTCGAGGATCATGACGTCGGGCACGAGCTGCTCGGCGAGCTCGAGCGCCTCCCGGCCGTTGGCGGCCTGCGCGATGACGTCGATCGCGGGGTCGGAGTCCAGCGCCCGGGCCACGCCGTCGCGCACGAGCGGGAAGTCGTCGACGACGATGACGCGGATCTTCACGGTCGCGTCCCTTGTGGCGTGACGAGCGTGACGCACGTGCCGCCACCCGGCGCCGAGTCGAGCGACGCGTGGCCGCCGACGCGCTGCATGCGCCGGAAGATGCTGCGGGGCACGCCGAGCCCGCTGCCACCGGCGGCGTGCTCGGGGTCGAAGCCGATGCCGTCGTCGGTGACGGTGACCGCCGTCGCGCCCCCGCCGGCGCTGTGGACGTGCACGACGACCTCCGAGGCACACGCGTGCTTGCGGGCGTTCGTCATGGCCTCGCGCACGGCGCCGCTGAGCGCGGAGACCTGCTCGACGGTGGGCTGTCCGGAGAGCTCGCCGACGACGAGCCGCACGCTCGGGTCGAGCGTGCGCGCCTCGGCCGTGAGGAGCTCGAGCTCGGGCACGAGCTGCGCGCGGGGCGCACCGTCGCCGCCCTCGATCCAGCGCCGCAGGTCCCAGGCGGCGCCCCCTGCGAGGTGGGCGATCTTCTGCGCCGTCAAGCCGGTGCCGAAGCCGTCGCCCGCGATGAACTCGAGGATCTGCAACGCCGTGTCGTGGAGATGGCCGCGAACCCACTCGCGATCCTCCTCGTGCGCGCGGCGCTCGCCGGCATCGTGGCGCCCGGACGGCCCGAGCTGATCGGGACGCTCGAGCGCGGCTCGCAGACGACGTCCCTGCGCACTCGCCAGCGCGATGAGCTCCGCCGGGTCGCCGGCCGGATCGTCGAGCCGCTCGAGTCCGGGAAGGATCTCGGATCGAAGTCGATCGCGCAGCTCGTCGTGCGCGATCGCGGTGCCGCGCTCGACCTGCCGCACCGGCACGTCGCTCGCCGCGCTCGCGTCAAGAACCGCTACCGGCCGCCCCAACATCATCGTTAGCCCCGTTGTGACAGGCAGACCATCATGGTCTGCGAGAAGGAGTGCTGCGCTTGCAAGCTTACGCAGCGCGACGTGCGGAGGTCAACCCCGAGCTCCGACCTTTGACCGACCACAGGAGCGCCCTGCATGCGCCGAGAAATGGACGATTAGCAGGGAGTTCACGGCGCTGGCGAGCGCGCGATCCGCCTGCTTGCAGTGCGCTACCTCACACATCGTCCTGCGCGGCCGGATCGGGGTCGTAGCCGGCCTCGCCGGGCAGCACGAGACGGGCGATCTCACCGGTGCGCACGACGCGCGGCAGCACCGGGCGGACCTCGTGTGAGCGCGCGTGCTCCAGCAGCTCGCCCGCGGAGCCAAACGACGCGATCTGCTCGATCTGGCACAGCGTCGGGAACGCGAGCGCCAGCTCGCCGCGCTCGTAGTCGGCGAGCAGCGCGAGCGGCGTGTCCCAGCGCTCGGCGACGCACTCGTGGCCGTCGCAGCGAGCGACCGTCCCGGCCGGCGCCGGCGCGAGGAAGAAGTGCGTGTCGAAGCGGATGCGCAGCAGCTCGGGCGTGATCCAGCGGCTGTAGCGCACGAGCTCGCCGGCGTCGATGCCCGTGACGCCGGCCTCCTCTCCAAGCTCGCGCACGGCGGCGGCGCGCTGCGCGGCCTCGCCGACGCCCTCGTCCGCGTCGACGGCACCGCCGGGGAAGACCCAGTAGCCGCCCATGAAGCGCTGTGCCGGGTTGCGCCTGACGAGCAGCAGCTCGAACCCGGCGGGGGCTTCGCGCAGCAGGATGACCGACGCCGCCTGGCGCGGGATCGTCGCGGGACCCTCGTTGAGCGCCTCGCCGGTGGTCGGCCGTGGGAGGTCCATGCTGCTTTGCGACGTTAGAAGGTCGTGGCCCGCGAGCAATGGGTACCCTGGCCGCCATGACGACCGAGACCGAGACCATGCGCTGGATCTGCGAATCCTGCGGCTTCATCTACGACCCCGACGAGGGCGATCCCGACGGCGGCATCCCGCCCGGTACGGCCTTCACGGACATCCCCGACAGCTGGTTCTGTCCGGTCTGCGGCGCGCGCAAGCGAGACTTCACGCCCTACGAGGACTGATCCGCTGGCGCCGGGCGCACGCGCCTCGGCGAAGCCCGCGGGCGCGCTGCTCGGCCGCGGAGGACTGCGAGCGCGTCAGCGCCGCGGCGTGAAGCGCACGGCGTAGGGAAAGTCGCCGAACGTGACCTCGAGCATGTAGGTGCCCTTCGCCTTCAGCGTGCGCCGCCCGCTCGCCTTCGCCGCGCTGAAGAGCTCGATGCCCGCACCGCTCGAGTCCTGGCGGCGCAGGCGCGCGGTGAACGCGGTCTGGGTCGAGAAGTCCAGCCGCGGGTTCTCCGGTGCATGCTGCTGGAAGCGGACGAGGTAGGTGCCGTCCAGCTCGACGTTGCCGAACGTCGTGGGCGAGGTCGCGCCGTTGAACACGAGCTCGCCCGGGCGGCGCCTCGCCAGCGCGAGCGGCGCCGGTTCGGCGACCGTCGCGGTCGCCGTCGTGGGCGTGGGCGGCGAGGCGTCGTCGTCATCGCCGCCGCAGCCGGCGAGCCCGGCGGCGATCAGTCCGGCGACGAGCGGAAGGCGAACGCGCATCCGCGAATCCTAGTGCTCGGTGATCACACCTATGCAATGCCTCGTTGCAGACATCGGGTGCTTGAGATCAGGTGAACGAGCAGCGAGGTCCCTGCTCGACGCGTCGGCGAGCTTCTCGCCCGCCGACGCGCGCCTCACCGACGCTCAGCCGGGGCCGATGACCTCGCAGCCCATG
This sequence comes from uncultured Actinomycetes bacterium, assembly GCA_963806515.1. Lineage (GTDB taxonomy): Bacteria > Actinomycetota > Thermoleophilia > Solirubrobacterales > Solirubrobacteraceae > CADCVQ01. Next base: position 104,051 of record CAWDYO010000011.1, read on the forward strand.
AAGCCGAACTCGCCGTAGCAGCTGTCGAAGAGCCCGCCGTTGCCGTTGACGGAGTCCGACCCGAGCCCGCCGACGAGGTAGTCGTTGCCGGCCTCGCCGTTGAGCGTGTCGTTGCCGTCGTTGCCGAAGAGCTGGTCGTCGCCGTCGCCGCCGATGAGCGTGTCGGAGCCAGAGAAGCCCGCGATGACGTCGTTGCCTGGCCCGCCCTGGACCGCGTCGTTGCCGGAGGACGAGCCGATCGAGTTGAGGAGCTGGTCGTCGCCGGTGCCGAGGCAGACGATGTCGTTGCTCGAGTCCTCGGTGTACGCGTCGTTGCCGCCGAGCAGCGAGACGACGTCGACGCCGTAGGGGTTGCCCGACACGTAGTCGTTGCCGGGCGTGCCGACGATCGTCGCGGTGTAGCCCATGCACGTCTCGACGGCGAGCGCGCCGGACGGCGCGCCGAGTGCGGCGCCGAGTGCGGCGGTGCTCGCGACGGCGACGAGCAGACGGCGGGTGCGGGTGGAGCGGTTCATGGCGATGCCTCTGGGTTGTTGACTGCCGCGAACCTATGAGCGCCGCTGCGGCCGGCCATCGGCCATCCGGCCCATCGCTTGCGTGCGCTGCGTCACACACGCTCCGCCGCGGGAGGGTGAGTTGCGGGAGTAGGCTCGGGGCCGTGGACGAGGGCATCCGGATCGGTGTGGCCGCGCAGGCGCTCGGCGTCAGCGTCGACACGCTGCGCCGCTGGGAGCGCGACGGGCGCATCGCCTTCGAGCGGCGTGCCGGGCGGCGCGTGCTGGCGCCGGAGGAGCTCGCGCGCGTCCTGCGCGACCGCGGCGTGAACACGCACTCCAGCGCGCGCAACCGGATGGCCGGCGTCGTCGTCGACGTCAAGCGCGACGGGGTCATGGCGCAGGTCGACATGGCGTGCGGTCCGTTTCGGATCGTCTCGCTCATGTCGCGCGAGGCGGCCGACGAGCTCGGGCTCGAACCGGGGCAGTCCGCGACGGCTGTCGTGAAGTCGCCGATGGTGATCATCGAACGCTCTTGACCCTCCACCTGGTGGAGGCTGCACGATGAGGGCATGGCACGACAGATCTCGATCGGAGAGCTCGCGCGGCGCACCGGCCTGCCGGTGAGGACGCTGCGCTTCTACTCCGACCGCGGGCTCGTCGCGCCCGCGGGGCGCAGCGACGCGGGCTACCGCCTGTACGACGAGGAGGCGGTCGCGCGCGTGGCGCTCGTCCGCACCCTGCGCGACCTCGGCATCGGCTTGCCGACGATCGCCCGGGTGCTCGCTCGCGAGCTCGACCTCGCCGGCGTCGCCGCGGCGCATGCCGCCGCGCTCGACGCCCAGATCCGCGTGCTGAGCCTGTCGCGCACGGTCGCGCGGCTCGCCGCTCGCAGCCAATCGAACCCGGAGGAGATGACCCGCATGCACGAGCTCGCACGGCTCTCGGCGGCCGAGCGCCGCCGCATCGTCGACGACTTCCTCGACGACGTCCTCGGCGACCTCGACGTCGACCCGAGCATCGCCGAGCGGATGCGCACGATCCGCCCGGACCTGCCGGACGATCCGACTCCCGAGCAGGTCGAGGCGTGGATCGAGCTCGCCGAGCTCGTCGGCGACGCGGACTTCCGTCGCAGCATCCGGGAGATGTCCGAGCGCGGCGCGGCGGATCGCGCGGCTGCGCAGCCGCCCGCCGATCAGGACGCGGCCCGCGCCACCGCGCAGCTCGTCGTCGAACGTGCGGGCGCGGCGCTCGCCGCCGGCATCGACCCGCGGTCCGCCGAGGCCGAGCCGATCGTCGCCGAGATCGTCGCGGCCTTCGGCGCGGCGCACGGGCGTGACGACGATCCCGCCTTCCGCGCGTGGCTGGCCGAGATGCTCGCGACGTTCACCGACGCGCGCGCCGAGCGCTACTGGCAGCTGCTCGCCGTCATCAACGGCTGGCCGCAGCGGCCGGCGATGGTGCCCGCGTGGGCGTGGCTCGGCGCGGCGCTGGACGCGGGCTGATCAGCCCCGACCACGCGGCTCGTCCGCCTGGCCCGCAGGGTGCCGATGAACGCGAGCGCGCGTACCTGCCGTGCTCGCCGGATGCTCGCGACGATCGTGGCGCGGACTCGCGGCTGAACGGCAAGGTCTCGATTCGAGCCGGAGGGGCCCCCGTCGCTGGGCTGGCCGCGAGCGTCGGTTCGCGCCCGGCGGTCTGCGAACCTCACCGTCGCGCCGGCCACCGGGCCGCGGACGCCCGCCGTGACGCCCGTGACGAGGAACCGAAAGCGGGTGCTCCGGCGCGGGCGAGGGCGCGCGGGCCCGGCGGTGAGCTTGAGCTTGGCGAGCTGCGCAGAGATGACCTCCCGGTTGCACAGCTCCTCCTCCTCCTCCCACTCCGTAGGCCCATGTGTCACGCGGCTGCGGTCCGCTCGCGCCGGCCGCGCCCCCTGGGGGCCGCGGCACCCGCGCCGGCCGCAATCCCCTGGCCGCGGCCGCCGTTCCTTGCCGTCAGTTCACATACTGTCGGTATCTCAACTCGCATGGCAAGGCGGATCCGGCCCTACTTCGTAACGATTGACCGCTCTTGGCGCAATGGCACCAGGACCGTCGGGATCGTGGGCCGGCTGACGCGCGATGACGCGCCGCGGCGGCGCGAAGGGGCTGGGTGGTGGCATCCGCCGCACGCGCGATCCTTGTCCGATGGCCGACATGACCTTGGGTGAGGCGGCAAAGGCGATCGGCGTCAGCGTGGACACGCTGCGCCGCTGGGACCGCGCGGGCAAGCTGAAGACCACGCGCGACTCGGGCAACCGCCGGCGGGTGCCGCCGGACGAGGTCGCCCGGCTGCAGTCGTCGCCGCAGCGCCACGAGACCGGCGACACGCTGTCGGCGCGCAATCGCTTCCCGGGCATCGTGCGCTCGGTCGAGGTCGACGGGGTCATGGGGCTCATCGAGATCCAGGCCGGGCCGTTCCTCGTGACGGCCGCCGTGACGCGCGATGCGATCGACGAGCTCGGCCTCGTCGAGGGCTCGGAGGCGACGGCGACGGTGAAGGCGACCTCGGTGATGGTCGAGCGCGGGTTGCGCTGAGCCGCCAAGCAGGTATCGTCGGGTGTGCATGGGCACTACATAGGTATCGATGTCGCCGGCCGCGACGGCCGGTGCCCGCAGCCACGGCGAGTGCTTCCTTCCGACGCCGCCGGCCACCTGCAGGCGCCGGCCGTCGCGGCCGGCGCGATCAGCGGAGCTTCGCGCCAGCCCGCCCCCCCGCGGCGAGCTGGCGCGGCCGGCGCGATCAGCGGAGCTTCGCGCCGGCCCGTGCCAGCGCCGCCGCGAACTGCTCGGCGCGCGAGCGCACGTACGTCGCGCTGAGGTGGTTGTCGTCGCGATGCACGACGACGTCGCCGTCCAGCGCGTGGCAGATGCCGCCCGGGCAGCCGATCGGGACCGGGTCGAAGACGCTGACGCGCGGCGCGCGGCGCGCCAACCCGCGGATGACCGCGTTGTAGGCCGGCACGTCGTCGTCGACGCTCACCGGGAAGTCGCACGCCGCCGTGGGTTTGCCCGCCTCGGCGAGGCAGGCGGGGATGCGCTGGGGCATCGTCGGCAGGATCTCGCTCACGACGACCCGCGCGCCGCCCCCACCGAGCGTGCGCACCGTCCAGTCCCACGCCGCCGACCACAGCCGGCGCTGCTCGCGCGACGGCGCGTCGACCCGCCGACCCCGGTCGACGATCGGGGAGACGTGCGAGCGCGTCGCGACGAAGACGACGTCGGGGTCGAAGCGGCGCACGAGGTCGGGGTAGACCCGGCGCCGCCAGGCGGTGCACTCCGTGCCGGAGCCGGCGACGTCGCGCGCGTCGGCCTGGCGGTCGACCGTGACGTCGGGCGCGGGGCAGCCGCCGCGCGTCGCCCGGACGATCGTGAGGTCGTCGCGCTCGGCGAGGACCTCGAGCGCCGGGATCCACTGCTGGGCGTGCGAGTCGCCGACGACCGCGATGGTGAGCCCGCCGCCCCGGCGCTGCACGCACGCGACGCTGCGCGCCGGATCCGGCCAGTCGCGGGCGAAGTACGGGCAGGCGCCGGGCTGCGCGAGATCGCGCACGGAGGCGAGCGCGCGCCCTTCGAATCCGCCGGGCGGCCGCAGGAACGGGACGGTCAGCGCGCTGAGCGACGATCGACGCCGCGAGCCCGGCGAGCACGACGCGGCGGGCGGGGGCGCGGACGCCAGACGCGGAAGCGGATCGGCTGCTCCCACAGGCGGTAGGAGACGAGCGCGAACGCCGTCATCGCGACGACGAGCGCCGGCTTGGAGCCGAGGAACGGCAGGTCGCGGCGGTCGGCGAGCAGCGGCAGGAAGACGATCGTCGGCCAGTGCCAGAGGTACAGCGAGTACGACAGGCGCCCGACGCCGCGGGCAGCCGCTGCCGACGAGCCGCCGCAGCGGATGGTCGCCCATGAGGTCGAGCGCGGCGATGAGCACGGCGCTCGCGACGGTCACGGCGATCCCCGCGAGCCGGGATAGTCCGTTCGCGCCGACGATCTCGTGCCCGAGCAGGCCGAGCGCGCAGAGCGCTGCGACGCTCAGCGCGGCGCCGGCGGCGCGCACCCCGGCGCTCGCCTCCCGCGCGCCGGGCGCGCGCGGCAGCAGATGCCGCGCGCCGATCGCGAGCGCGGCGCCGGCCAGCAGCTGGTAGGCGCGGGTGTGCGTGCCGTAGTACGTCAGCCCGCCCGGCTCGAGCAGCAGCGACAGCGCGAGCGAGATCGCGGTGAGGACGAGGACGCGCGGCGAGCAGCAGGCTCAACGCACCCGCCCCGCCGCGCCGGCGCCGTACGGCGAGCGCCCACAGTCCGAGCAGGAGCGCCGGCCAGAAGATGTAGAACTGCTCCTCGACCGCGAGCGACCAGAAGTGGACGAGCGGGCTCGGCACGTCGCCGGGCGCGAAGTAGTCGCCGCCGGCGAGTGCGAAGTGCCAGTTCGCGCCGTAGAGCGCGGTCCACGTGGCGTCGCCGCCGACGTCCGCCTGCCCGACGCGGTCGAGCAGCCCGAGCGCGGCGACGATGACGACCGCGACGACGAGCACCGCGGCGGGCAGCAGCCGCCGCACGCGGCGGGCGTAGAAGCGCGCGAGGTCGGATGCGCCCGTCGCGCGCGAGCTCGTCGACGAGCAGCCCCGTGATGAGGTAGCCCGACAGGACGAAGAACACGTCGACGCCGACGAAGCCCCCCGGCATCCACTCGAAGCCGAGGTGAAACAGGATCACGAGGATCACCGCCACGGCGCGGATGCCGTCGAGGTGCGGGCGGTAGGTGTCCTTGCGACGTGCTTCGCTCACGAGCGCGGTCGGCGCCGGAGGGTGGCTGGGGGCCGGGCCACAGCGTCTGACGGTACTTCCTCCGTCCGGCCGACCGCGCTGGCGATCGGGGCGCGGGGCCGGTCGCGCAGCCAACCACTAGGGTCGCTGGCAATGGGCCGCTGCGCTGCCGGAACTCTCGCCTCGCTGGCGCTGGCGCTGGCCGCCGTCTCGCTCGCCCCGGCAGCCGCCGGCGCGGCCGACGAGCGGCGCGTCATCCTCGCCTTCTACGAGGCGAACCCGCAGCAGGTCATCGTCCGGCCACCGGGCCCGGACACCAAGCGCGAGGACACGCTGCTGCGCTTCTTCGACGACGAGCCGACGCTCAGCGCGGGGCTGTGGAGCTCGGTCCACGGCTCCTACAACGCCCAGCAGGCGGTGCTCGACGTCTCGCAGGGCACGCGCCAGCCGTCGGGCCTGTACGGCGGGCGTCGACGAGAACGACGACGGCAAGCTCGACGACCTGCGCCTCGACCGCGCCGGCGGCGCGTTCGTCAACTGGCAGCCGTTTCGCGACCGCGCGCACGACGTGTCGCGGACGATCCGTCCCGGCCTGCTCGCCGGCTCGGTCCCGGGCGGCGCGGGGTTCGTCGGCGTCGCCGGCGCGCTCGCGCCTGCCGGCGATCGCGGCCGCCGACGAGCGCGGCCGCGTCGCGGGCTCGTCGCTTGGCTCCGTCGCGACGCTGGCCGCGCGTGCGCGCACGATGTCCCGCGCGCGCAAGCTCGTCGTCGTCGCGGTGCCGTTCGGTCGCGCGGGCTCGGCGCAGCTGACGTCGCTCGCGCGCGGGCGCACGTCCGACGAGCTCGTGCTGATCGCCCAGCTGCCCGACACCGACCGGCCCGGCGTGCTCCTGCGCCCGCCGCTGCGCCTGCTGCGCCAGGCCGCGTTCGCCGTCGGTGCCGGGCGCAGCGGGAGCCCGACCTCGGGGTCGACGCGGCGCAAGGGCCTCGTCTCGTCGATCGACATCGCGCCGACCGTGCTGCTGTGGATCGGCGTCAAGCCGCCCGACCGCATGCGCGGCGTGGAGATCGAGGACGGCAAGCGGGTGGACGCGGCGCGGCTCGACGAGCTGCGACTGCGCTGGACGCAGATCCGCGACGGGCGCCAGGCGCAGTCGTTCGTCCGATCATGACCCTCGCCGGGATCGTGTTCCTCCTGCTCGGCGCGCTGCGCGGGATCAGCTTCGCCGTGCGACCCACGCTGCGCATCGCCGGGCTCGCCGCGCTGTGGTGGCCCTCGGTGGTGCTGCTGTCGGCCGAGGTGGCGCCCCTGATGCGGGTCATGGAGATCTTCTTCATCGCCGGCGTCTCGGTCGTCCTGGGGGCGCTGACCGAGCGCGCGGCGTCGTGGGCGCGCGCGCCGATCATCCCGGCGGCGGTCTGCCTCGTCGCCTACACCGTCGACCTCGCCCTCGGCGGGGAGCTGCTTGAGCCGCTCGATCCTCGGCCCGAGCATTGCGGCAGGCGGGCGGTTCTACGGCGTCTCGAACGAGCTCGAGCCGGTCCTGCCGATCGTGCTCCTCGTCGGCCTGGCCGCGGTGGTCGCGGGCCGCGAGGTCACCCGCGCGACGATGGCGCTCTACGGCGCCGCGGGGTTCGCGCTGCTCGTCGTCGTCGGCTGGGGGAAGCTCGGGGCCGACGTCGGCGGGGTCATCACGATCGGAGCGGGCGTCGCGGTCGCGACGCTCGTCATGACGCCGGGTCCCGTGACGGTCCGCCGGATCCTCCTCACCGCGCTCGTCCCGGTCGGCGCGCTCGGCGTGCTCATCGCCATCGACCTCGGGCTCTCGGGTGGCAGCCACCTCACCCGCAACCTCCTGCGCGCGAGCGACGTGGGCGAGCTCGTCGAGCTCGTCACGCGCCGCTACGAGCTGGCCTGGCGCGTGCTGATCGGCGGCAACAAGCCCGCGCTGTTCCTGGGCGCCGTCCTCGCGATCGCGTTCGCCTGGCGCAACCGCGAGCGCCTGTACGGGGCGCTGCCGCACCGCGCCTGGGCGGCCGCGCTGCTGGGCGGCCTCGCGGCCGGCGTCGTGGGCATGCTCGTCAACGACTCGGGGCCGGTCCTGCTCATCAACGCCGTCTTCGGGCTCGGCGCCCTGACCGCGTACCTGCTGGGCCGCCCCGTCGAGGACTGAGCTCAGTCGGCGTGCACGATCGTCCCGACGTGCTCGCCGGCCAGCGCCTTCGTGACGTTGCCCGGCACGAGGCCGTTGACGATCTGGATCTCCTTGACGTGCTTGGCGTGCGCCATGAGCTCGAGGACGAGCCCGTCGATCGGGAGCGTCCCGAGGTCCCTCGCCAGCAGCTCGGCGGCGCCGATCCGCGGGATGAGCTCGGCGCCCTCGCTCGTGGCGGGGTCACACGTGTGCACGCCGTCGACGTCCTTGACGTAGATCGTCTGCGCCGCGCCGTAGGCGTCGGACAGCAGGAACGCGCCGGCGTCGGTGCGGTGCGGCGGGATCTTCCCGACCGCGGGTGGGTGCTCGTAGAGCTCGTAGGGCGGAAAGCCGTTGGAGACCGCGCCATTGCACGCGGACAGGTGCACGGCGAGCTGATGGCTCACCGACTGGTGGGGGAGGTAGGAGACGCCGTGCTCGGCGAGCAGCGCGGCGATGAGGTGCCCGTTCTGCTCGGCCTCGGTCGACAGCAGCGCGGCGAGCACGCCGGTCGGCAGGCCGAGGTCCAGGCCGACGCCGAGCACGTGGCGCGCACGGATCCCGGGGCCGGTAAGGATGAGCAGCTTGTGCTCGTCGAGCGCGTCGCGCAGCTCGCCGACGACGGGGAGGATCGCGTCGCGGCCGCGGTCGATGATCGAACGGCCGCCGATCGTGACGACCTTCAGCCACGGCAGCAGCTTGATGACCGGCTGGTTGGTCGCCGGCCGGACGAGGTCGCGGTCCAGCAGCGTCTGGCGCATGAGCGCGGACGGGACGTCCTTGGCGGCGGTCATGACGTCGTCTCCTCGGCCGTGATGATCGTGCCGACGTGCTCGCCCTCGAGCGCGCGTGCGATGAGCCCGCGCTTGAGGCCGTTGATGACCTGCACCGACTTCACATGGCGCGCGTTGCGCATGAGGTCGAGCACCGGGCGCTCGATGATGACGTCCGGCAGGTCCATCTCGACGAGCTCGTCGACCGTGACGCGCGGGATGAGCTTGGCGTCCGGGTCGGTCTTCGGGTTGGCCGTGTAGAGCCCGTCCTCGTCCTTGACGAAGACCATGTGCGCGCAGCCGTAGACCTCGGCGACGAGGTAGCAGCCGGCGTCCGTGCGGTAGGGCGGGATGACGCCCTCGCTCGGGACGTGCTGCCACAGGTCGTACGGCGGCATGCCGGAGAAGATCGCGGCGCCGCACTCGGCGAGGTACAGCGCGACGGCGCCGAACGCCGACCCGCCGACGACGGGGACCCCGTGGCGTGCCATGAGGTAGCCGAGCATCTGGGCGTTCTGGCCCGCGACCGCGGCGCCGACGTCGGTCAGGACGCCGGTCGGCAGCCCGAGGTCGGCGGCGAGCGCGTAGACGTGGCGCGCGCGGGTGCCGCCGCCGGTGCCGATGAGGATCTGGTGGTTCTCCTTGACCTCGGCGAGCTCCTCGACGAGCGGGTGCACGGCCGCCGCGCCGCGATCGATGAGGCTCTGGCCGCCGATCTTCAGGACGCTGACGTCGGGCAGGATCGCGTAGTCGGGCGCTTCGCCGGACGCGCGCATGAGCTCCGCGTCGCTCAGCGAGCGGGTCATGAGCAGCGACTCGAGCTCACTGGTGCTTCCGGAACCGGCCATCGAACTCCCTTCGCCTAGCTGTTTGGTCCGCGAAGTCTAGGCGTTTGACGCCCGTGCGTCGTGGTACCTAGGCATTGCTCAGAGGGGTCACGGGGGTGTGAGGGCCGTGTCCCTACCATGCGCCGCATGGAGCGTGCATACCGCGAAGACATCGACTACTACGAGGAGCGCGCGACCGGACTGCTCGCGTCCGCGACCGACGGCACGCCCGAGGCGCTGGCCGCATTCGAAGAGGCCGGCGCGGCGCTGACGCTCGGCGGCGCGCGCGACACCGTCGCCCGGCGCCACGGCCTCATCTCGTGGTCGTCGCTGCAGCGCCACCTGCCGGGGCTGCGAGAGCGCGACCCGTTCGCGCGGGCCTACGCCGCCATCGAGGCGCAGGACGTCGACGCGCTCGACGAGGAGCTCACGGAGGCGCCGGACATCGTCACGGCGCGCGGCACGAACGGCAACGACCTGCTCGGGATGGCGACCGCGACCTGCGACGAGCGCCTCGTCGAGCTCCTGCTGGCGCGGGGCGCCGATCCGGCCGGCGCGAACGTCCACGGCTGGACCGCGCTGCACCAGGCGGCGTACGTCGGCCAGCCCGCGCTCGCGCAGATCCTGCTCGACGCCGGGTCGCCGGTCGACGCGTCCGCTCGCGGGGAGGGCGGCACGCCGCTCGTCGTCGCGCTGTTCTGGGGCCACGCGCTGACCGCCGAGCTGCTGGCGCAGTCGGGCGTGCACCCGCGCAACCTACGCACGGCCGCGGGCCTCGGCCGGGTGGACCTCGTCGAGGAGCTGCTCGGCACGCCGCAGGCAGGCGAGCAGCGCGGCTTCTACAGGCCGCACTCCGGCTTCCCGCGCTGGCGACCGTCGGACGATGCGCAGGAGACCGTCGACGAGGCACTCGCGTGGGCCGCCCGCAACGACCGTGCGGACGTCCTCGACGTGCTCGTCGCGCACGGCGCCGCGATCGACGCCGACGTCTACCGCGGCACGGCGCTGACGTGGGCGGCCGCCTGCGGACGCGTCGCCGCGATCGAGCGGTTGCTCGCGCTCGGCGCCGAGCCGAACGCCCGCTCGACGTTCGGCGGCGAGGATCACGGCTACGGCGCGACGGCGCTGCACATCGCAGCAGGAGCCGGCCACGCGGACGCCGCGCGTGCGCTGCTCGCCGGCGGGGCGGACGGTTCGCTGCTCGACCACGGCTACAACGGCACGCCGGCCGACTGGGCCGAGCACTCGTGCGACGACGCGGAGCTCACCGCGCTCCTCCGCGAGAGCGAGGGCTGACCCCGCAGGTCCGCGCCGAGCCTCGTGGAGACGCGGAGTCCGCGCTGGGCAGGGGCGAGGGCTGACACCGCGGTCCGGAGCCTCGGGACGAGCGCCGGCTGCTGCGCGAGGGGCGAGGGCTGACACCGCAGGTCCGCGCCGAGCCTCGTGCGACGACGCGGAGCTCACCGCGCTGCTGCGCGAGGGGCGAGGGCTGACCCCGCTACCTGCGCGCCGCGTCGAGGACGAGGTCGTCGAGCGAGAGTCCGCGCGGCGGGACGGGCGAGGACTGCACGATCGAGGTCGTCGTCTGGCCGTGGGCGGTGAAGCGGTCGATGACCTCCTCGAGGTGCTCGACGTCGCGCACGTGGGCGAGCATGACGTAGCAGTCGTCGCCGGTGATGCGGCGGCACTCGACGACCTCGGGCGTCTGCTGCGCGACACCCGCGACGACCTTGAGCTGTCCGGGCGCGGGCCGGGTGCGGATGACCGCGCTCAGCGAGAAGCCGAGCGCGCGCGGGTCGATGCGCGCGTGGTAGCCGAGGATGGTGCCGTCCTGCTCGAGGCGCTGCAGCGCGCTCGGCGACGGCGGGTGACGACAGCCCGACCCTGCGCCCGAGCTCGGCGAGGCTGAGCCGGGCGTCGGCCTGCAGCTCGGCGAGGAGCTTGCGGTTCGTCTCGTCGAGCGCGGCGCCTTCGGCGATTCGTCCTTGTGGCCTTCGATTCTCAGGCATCCGCTACAGAATAGCTTCGCTTGGCCATGTACGAAGCGCGAATGCCGAACAGACTACGGCGCATGACCTCGATCGCCGCGGCACGCCGCGGGGACGAGCGTGGCGCCGCAGACGTACTTCGTCGTCAGCGCCGTCTTTCACTACCTCGGCCCGTCGTTCGCCGTGCTGCTGTTCGCGCGGGTCGACGTGCTCGGCGTCGCCTGGCTGCGGATCGCGGCTGCGGCGGCGATCTTCGCGGCGTGGCGGCGTCCGTGGCGCCTGCTGCGCACGCTCGACCGCGACGGCCGGCGGCTGCTGCTCGCGTGGGGCGCCGTGCTCGCGCTCATGAACGTCTGCTTCTACAGCGCGATCGCGCGGCTGCCGCTCGGCACCGTCGCGGCGATCGAGTTCCTGCCAGTGATCGCGCTCGCGGCGCTGGGCGCGCGCTCGTTGCGCAACGTCGCTCGCGCTCGGCCCTCGCGGCCGGCGGCGTCTACCTGCTCACGGACGTGCGCCTGGCGGGCGAGCCGCTCGGCATCGCGCTCGCGTTCGCCAACGCGGTGCTGTTCGCGCTCTACATCGTCCTCGCCGACCGCGTGGCGAAGCTGCCCGCAGATCGAGCGGCATCGACGGCCTGGCGGCGGCGATGCTCGTCGCGCTCGTCGTCGTCACGCCGATGGGCGGCTGGAACGCCGCGCCCGCGCTGCTCGACCCGGTGGCGCTGCTCGCGGGGATCGGCGTCGGGATCTCGTCGTCGGTGATCCCGTACGTCACCGACCAGCTCGCGATGGCCCGCCTGCCGCGCGCGACCTACGCGCTCATGGTCGCGCTGCTGCCGGCGATCGCGACGGTCATCGGCGTGGTCGTGCTCGCGCAGGTCCCGGCGCCGGTCGAGGTCGCGGGCGTCGCGCTCGTCATCGCGGGCGTCGCGGCGCACCGCCAGCCCGCGTGAGCCGTCCAGGCGGGGGTCTGGCGGGAAACGACGACATGCGCGGACGTTACGCCCGCCGCGGGCGCTGCCGCGCACCGCGCGCAGCGCTACGCGGCTTCGGCGAGGGGCTCCGCGGCGCGCTGGGCAGACTGCGTGCACGGTCGCGAGCCGCGGCGGCGCGCGTGGGCGGCGGTCGCGCCGCGGCGCAGGACGCGGCGAACGATCGCCGGGCGCAGGATGCTCTGCGGCGGGGCGAGCATGCCCATGACCTCGACGAACGTGCGCGCGGCCTCGTCGTCGTGCGCGGCGACCGCGAGCAGGCGGTTCATGTAGCGGCCGATGATCCGGTCGGGCAGGGCGGCGCGGCCCTCGCACCTCGGGCATCTCCAGGTCCGAGCCGCCGGCGAGCTTCCAGGCGTGTTCGACGGGTCCGCATCGCCGCCTTGAAGAAGCGCCTGGCGAGCTTGCGGTCGCCGTCGCGCAGGCAGTCGCGCAGCGCGACGGCCTCGAGCGCGGCGACGGCCATGCCCTGGCCGTAGATCGGGTTGAAGCTGCACAGCGCGTCGCCCATGACGAGCAGGCCGTCGGGGAAGCGCTTCAGCCGGTCGTAGCGGCGGCGCAGGCTCGCCGGGAACGCGTAGCGTGGAGATCTTGCTCAGCGGCTCGGCGCGCTCGAGCTCTGCGCAGCACGTCGGGCTCGGCGACCGTCGCAAGGAACGCGAGGAAGCCCTCGTCGTCGGTCGGCGGGCGGTGCTCGGCGCCGTAGCCCTGGAGCGTGAGGTTCCAGCGGCCGTCCTCCTCGGCGACGAGCGCCATGCAGCGCGGCCGCTGCGGCGTCGCGCCGCTGAGGACGAGGCGGTCGTCGCCGAGCGAGCCGGCCGGGCGGCGCAGCTGGCGGCTGGCGTAGACGACGTCGACGCCGATGCGATCCTCGACGGGCTTGTCGTAGCCGAGTCGCTCGAGCCAGGCGGGCACCTTGCCGCCGCGGCCCGTCGCGGCGAGGACGAGGTCGGCGCGCAGGGTGTGCTCCTCGCTGCCGGGGGCGCGGTCGTAGGAGCGGACGCCCACGATCCGGCCGCCCTCCTCGACGAGTCCCGACACGGCGTGGTGGTCGCGGATCGTCACGTTCTCGATCCCGCGCACGCGCCGGCGCACGAGGCCCTCGAGCAGCGGCCGGCTCGCGACCGCGTACTCGCCGTCGATGGCCACGCGGCGGATGTCGCTGCCGCCGACGTTCATGCGCATGTCGAGCGCGGCGCGCAGCTGGAGCGCGCCGGCCTGCACGGCCTCGTCACGAAAGCCGGGGAAGAGGGACTCGATCGCGAGCTGGCCGCCGGGCTGCAGGCCGTGGGCGTGCAGGCCCTGTGGGACCGCGCGGCGGTTCGCGGTGAGGCCCGCGGGGAGGCGGTCGCGGTCGAGGATCGTGACGCGGTCGTAGGCGTCCGCGAGGACGCGGGCGGCGAGCAGGCCGGCCATGCTCGCGCCGATGACGATCGCGTGCTCGCCGAGGCGCGGCGGAGTGGGGGTGGGGGTGGTGGTGGCGGCCATGGTGGTCCTCCGTGACGGCGGTCGGTGTGCTTCCTGCACTGTGCCGGGGCCCCGCGCGCCTCCAATCGAGCTGACACGAGTCCCGGGGTTCGGTTTGCCGCCGGGCCGGCGATGTGCGACCGTCGGGGTAGGGGGAGTCGTGCCCGTCGATCGGAGGTCGTGATGGATCGTGCAGCAGCCACCGCGCTCGTCCTGGAGTCCAAGCGCGCGCGGGGCTTGACGTTCGGCGAGCTGGCGGAGCACGTCGGCGCCGACACCGTGTGGCTGACGGCGGCGCTGCTCGGTCAGCACCCGCTGACGGCCGAACAGGCCGCGCACGTGAGCGAGCTGCTCGGCCTGCCGGACGAGGCGGCCTCCGTGCTCGTGGAGATCCCGATGCGCGGCGCGCTTGAGTCCGTCCCGCCGGCGGACCCGACGATCTACCGCCTGCAGGAGATCGTCCAGGTCTACGGCCCGACGATCAAGGCGCTCATCCACGAGCAGTTCGGTGACGGGATCATGAGCGCGATCAACTTCAACCTCGCCATCGAGCGCGTCGAGCATTCCGACGGCGATCGGGTCAAGATCACGATGGAGGGCAAGTACCTGCCCTATCAGTGGTGAGCCGCGCCTGTGGCCGCGCATGCGGCGCTGCGCGGTGACCGGGCCGGCGCGGCCCTACGCCGCGGCTTGCAGCACGGACGCCGTGACCTCGGTGATCGCGCCCGCGGTGATCGTCACGAGTCGCTCGAGCTCGTCGGGCGTGATCGAGAGCGGCGCCATCAGCACGACGACGTCTCCGAGCGGCCGTACGAACGCGCCGCGCCGGCGCGCCGCGCGGGTGACCTGGTGGCCCATGCGCTGCTCGAGCGGGAAGTCGGTCAGCTCGATGCCGACCATGAAGCCGCGCTGGCGGACCTCGCGGACGCTCACGAGCGGCGCGACGTGCTCGCCGAGCAGCTCGCGCAGGCGCGCGATCTTCGGCTGGAGCTTCACGAGCGTGTCCTCGCGCTCGAAGACGTCGAGCGTCGCGAGCGCGGCGGCGCAGGCGAGCGGGTTGCCCGTGTACGTGTGGCCGTGGAAGAACGTCTTCAGCTCGGCGTACTCGCCGAGGAACGCCTCGTAGATGCGCTCGGTCGCGAGCGTCGCGGCGAGCGGGAGGTAGCCGCCGGTGAGCCCCTTCGCCACGCACATGAGGTCCGGCGAGACGTCCTCCTGCTCGCAGGCGAACATCGTCCCGGTGCGTCCGAAGCCGGTCGCGACCTCGTCGCAGATGAGCAGGACGTCGTGCTCGTCGCACAGGTTGCGGACGGCGCGCAGGTAGCCGTCGGGGTGCACGAGGATCCCGGCCGCGCCCTGCACGAGCGGCTCGACGATGACGGCCGCCACCTCGTGCGCGTGCTCGCGCAGGAGCGCCGCCATGTGCCCGGCGTCGCCGGGCTCGGCCTGCCACGTGTCGAAGAGCAGCGGGCCGAAGTTCGCGTGGAAGAGGTCGATGCCGCCGACGGAGACCGACCCGATCGTGTCGCCGTGGTAGGCGTTTCGCAGCGTGATGAAGCCGGGCCGCTCCTGGCCGCGATGGCGCCAGTGCTGGAAGGCCATCTTCAGCGCGACCTCGGCGGCGGTCGAACCGTTGTCGGAGTAGAAGACGCGCGTCAGGCCGGCGGGCGCGATCTGCACGAGCCGGTCGGCGAGCTCGATCGCCGGCGGGTGCGAGAGGCCGAGCATCGTCGTGTGCGCGACCCGCTCGAGCTGCGCGCGGATGGCCGCGTCGATCGCCGGGTGGGCGTGGCCGTGGACGTTGCACCACAGCGACGCGGTGCCGTCGAGGTACGCGTTGCCGTCGGTGTCGTACAGGGTGGCGCCCTCGGCCCGCTCGACGATGAGCGGCTCCTCCTCGGTCCAGCCCTGCTGCTGGGTGAACGGGTGCCACAGGACCCGCTTGTCGATCGCTGCAAGCTCGCGAGTGGTCATGCGCTGGACCCTAGGCACGGGCTCGGACGAACCGGGGTGGCGCCGGACCGCTCGCGCCACAGGGGTTCACGGCGCGGGGTGGTGGCGGCCACGCGCCGCTGGATGCCGACGGCGGGGGGTCGCGCCGCGTCGGCCGCCTCGTCGCCTCAGGCCGGCGCGCGCGGGCCGGTTCGCAGCCGCTCGGCGAGCGCGCGCTCGTGCTCGGCGACCGGCCGCTCGCCGAGCGCGACGACGCGCCACGCGCTCGCGCCGCGCAGCGCCCGCTCGATGCGCTCACGAACCTCCGCGGCCTCCGCTTCGCTCGCGACGAACAGCGTGCGAAAGCGGGCCGGCGCGTGCGCATCGTCGATCACCGAGTTGTGCGGCCAGCGGCACGCGCCGTCGTGCTCCCAGTGCCCGCACAGCTCGGCGGTGACCGCGGCCCCGACCGCCCCCGGGTCGAGGCCGTCGGACAGCACGAGATCGGCCGCGACGACGTAGGCGCGTGCGTCCGCGGGAGGGGCCACGGACGAACCGTCCCGCATCCGAGCGTCGTGCGCAAGACCCCCGGCGTGTCGCGCGACGGCGGCCGACTACGCTCCGCGCCCCGTGCGCCGCCTTCCCGAGCCCCCGCTTGCCCTCGTCGTCTTCACGGTCGGCTTCAGCATCCTCGGCGCCGAGATCGCGGCCGCACGGCTGCTCGCGCCGTACTTCGGCGCGTCGACGATCGTCTGGGCGAACACGATCGGGATCGTGCTCGTCGCGCTGTCGATCGGCTACTGGTACGGCGGCAGGCTCGCCGACCGCAACCCGACGCGCGCGGGCCTCTACCGGATCGTGCTGCTCGCCGGGCTGCTGCTCGCGGCGGTGCCGTTCGTCTCCGACCCGTTCCTCGGCGCGGCCGTCGACGCGCTGGACTCCATCTCCGCCGGGTCCTTCGTCGGCTCGCTGCTCGCGGTGACGTTCCTCATCGCGACGCCGATCCTCGTGTCGGGCGCCGTCGCGCCGTACGCGCTGCGGCTCGCGGTCGCCGACGTGGCCGAGGCCGGCACGGTGTCCGGCCGGCTGTATGCGATCTCGACGGTCGGCAGCCTGCTCGGGACCTGGGTCTCGGCGCTGCTCCTCATCCCGCTCATCGGCACGCGGCGGACGTTCGTCGTCTTCGGGCTCGTGCTCGTCGTCATCGCGGCGATCGGGCTCGCGCGCGCGGCGTACGTGCTCGCGCCCGTCGCGCTGGCCGTCCTGCTCGCGCTGCCCGTCGGCACGGTGAAGGGCGTGACGGACGCCGGCGCGCGCGTCATCCACGAGGCGGACACCGAGTACCAGTACGCGCGGGTCGTGGAGGACGCCGACGGCACGCGCCGGCTCGAGCTCAACGAGGGCCAGGCGGTGCACTCGGTCCGCACGCCCGGCACGTACCTCACCGGCGACTACTGGGACGAGATGCTCGTGCTGCCGTTCGCGGCGGGCGGGCAGGGGCGGATCCCGCGGTCGATCGCGATCCTCGGCAACGCCGCCGGCACGACCGCCCGCGCGTACGGGCACTTCTTCCCCGGCACGCGCATCGACGCCGTCGAGATCGACGGCGAGCTGACCGAGATCGGCCGGCGCTTCTTCGACCTCCGCGGGCCGCGCCTGCACACGCACGCGGCCGACGCACGCCCGTTCCTGCGCCGCTCGCAGCAGCGCTACGACGTCATCGTCGTCGATGCCTACCGCCAGCCGTACATCCCGTTCTACCTCGCGACGCGCGAGTTCTTCGAGCTCGCGCGCGAGCGCATGGCGCCCGGCGGGGTCGTGCTCATCAACGTCGGCCATCCGGAGCGCTCGGACCGCCTCGAGCAGGTCTTGAGTGCGACGATGGGCGCCGTGTTTCACACCGTCCTGCGCGACCCGTCAGAGCCGACGAACACCGTGCTGCTCGGCACCGGCGCCGCCGCGTCGGGCGGCCGGCTGCTCGATGCGGCGCGCGGGCTGCCGGCGCAGCTGCGCACGGTCGCGATCGAGACCGCCGCCCGGCTCGCCCCGCGGCTGAGCGGGGGCCGCGTCTACACCGACGACGTCGCGCCGGTCGAGTGGCTCGTCGACACGTCGATCCTCGAGGTCGCCGCCGAGGGGGATCGATGAGCGCCGCCATGTCGATGACGGCGTTCGGCAGCCTCGTCGCGCTGATCGTCGGCTACAGCCTCTGCTTCTGTCTGTGGTGGTTCGTCTTTCGCAAGGGCGGCGAGGACTAGTGCACTAGGCGGCGCAGGCGGCCGGCAGCCTCACCTGGACGCTCTTGCCATACGTGCCCTCGGCCGATCCCGGGTTGTCCTTGCACCACGCGTAGCGGCCGGTGCGCAGCGACGCGCCGACGAGGAAGGGGTGCCCCGTCTGCGCGAGGATGCCGCGGTGGCGCTGCTCGCCGGTGACCGCGACGCACTCGAGATGCACGCGCTCGCCCGTGTCGCGCTCGCGCGGCGTGCAGGCGACCTTGCGAATTCGCCCCGACAGCTCGCCGGCCGCGACGCGTGCGCGGGCGTCGCGGCCAATGCTCGTCTGCGCGCGTTCGACAAGCGCGGCCACTGCGCCGTCGCGCTGCCCGTCCGCCCACATCCGCGCGACCGCAGGCGCGCTGCCGCGACGGGCGCGCTGCTCGGCGGTGATGCGCTTCTCCTCCGCGGCCCGGAACGCCGTTCGCTCCTGCGCCGCGCGCGCCGCGTCGCGGTCCTTCGCGCGGTCGATCGCGGGCGCCACGAGCGTCACGACGACGACGGTCACCGCCGTCACGACGACGACCGCGGCGATGATCGCGAGCCGCGGCGACGGGATCTCGACGTCGCGCGGCGGCGTCCAGATGCGCAGCCAGGCGCCCAGGACCTCCCACCACGCCGCTCGGGGCTTCGGCTCGCTCATCGTCAGAGCTCGAGCGTCGCCATCGCCTCGGTCGGGTAGCGGTCGCCGGCGGCGACGCCGACCGGCAGCGCCTTGTCGAGCGCTTCGAGCTGGTCCGCGGACAGCGCGATGCCGGCCGCCGCCGCGTTCTCCTCGACGTACTTCACGCGCTTGGTCCCGGGGATCGGCACGACGTCGTCGCCGTGGTGCAGCAGCCACGCGAGCGCGAGCTGAACCGGCGTGCAGCCGACGTCGCCGGCGATCTGGCGCACGCGCTCGACGATCGCGAGGTTCGCCTCGAGGTTGTCGCCCTGAAAGCGCGGGTTGTAGCGGCGGAAGTCGTCGGGGGAGAGGTCGTCGGGCGAGGCGTACGCGCCCGAGAGAAAGCCGCGGCCGATCGGGCTGTAGGCGACGATCCCGACGCCGAGCTCGCGCGCCGCGGGGACGATCTCGGCCTCGAGGCCGCGCGTCCACAGCGACCACTCGCTCTGCAGCGCGGCGACCGGGTGCACGGCGCAGGCCGCTCGCAGCGTGTCCGCGTTGACCTCGCTGAGGCCGATGTGGCGGATCTTGCCCTCGGCGACGAGCTCCGCCATCCCGCCGACGGTCTCCTCGATCGGGACGGCCGGGTTGCGGCGATGCATGTAGTAGAGGTCGATGTGGTCGACGCCGAGGCGCTGCAGCGACGCCTCGCACGCCTGCTTGGCGTACTCGGGGCTCGAGTCGACGCGCCGGTCGCCGCCGTCGCGCACGACCCCGAACTTCGTCGCGAGCACGACGCCGTCGCGGCGGTCGGCGATCGCCGTGCCGACCAGCCGCTCGTTGGTGTGCGGGCCGTACATGTCCGCGGTGTCGAGGAACGTGACGCCGAGGTCGATCGCGCGGTGGATCGTGCGGATGGACTCCGCGTCGTCGGTCGCGCCGTAGAACTCGGACATGCCCATGCAGCCGAGGCCGAGGGCGGAGACGGTGAGGCCGTCGCCAAGCGTGCGGGAGTCCATGGGAGTCCTTTCGGTCGGGGCAGGACTCCCACGCAGGGTAGGAGATCAGCGGCGGGTGACGACGACCTCGAAGTCCGACCCCTGCAGCGTGCGCAGCGTCTGCAGGTCGTCGTTGTCCCAGCGCGAGTCCGGTGCGCCGGAGAAGAACCACGGCGAGCCGTTGTCGGCGAGCAGCGCGCCGTAGCGCTGAAGCGCCTGCGCCACGATCTTGGCCTGCGGGCCGAGCCCGCTCAGGTCCGCGGTGCGCTTGAGGCGCACACGCAGGCCCATCGGCGGCAGCGCGGGATCGGTGTCGTCGGAGGCGAAGTGGCGCGCGGGGTGGACGTACGCCCGGCGCGTTCGCCGTGCGGTGAAGCGGATCGCGTGGTTGATCGAGCCCTTCGCGACGTCGGGGTAGCGCGCGAGGCCGGGGAGGATCGGCAGGCCGGCGGCGTCGGCGGACGTCCAGCCGGCGGGGCGCAGCCTGTTCGAGCGCAGGTCGAAGATCGCGCCCGAGCCCGCGCGCCAGCTCGTGCCCCCGTTGCGCGGGTGCGCGTCGTAGAGCTCGTAGAGGCGGCAGCGGCTGCTGTCGACGATGAGCACGTGGCGGTCGCCGTCGGCGTTCGGCCCGCCCTCGATCGGGGCGTTGCGCGGGATCGGGTACGGACCCTTGTCGGACTCGTCTGCGTACTCGAACGTCACCGGCACGCGCTTCTGGGATCGCTTGACGACCTTGTACGGGATGCCGATCGGCGCGCCGTCGTAGAGGCCCGAGCCGAAGTCGGCCTTGGCGGTCGCGTCCGCGCCGATCGAGTCGATCAGGGTCGCGGAGTTGGCGGCGACTGGAAGGCTGTCGACGCGCTGGTTGAACGGGTTGGACGCCGGCAGGATCGGGCAGCGCGGCGCCTGCGGGAGGCGGTGAGCGCCGGCGGTGCCGACGGCGACGGCGCACGCCGCGCAGGCGGCGAGCACGAGCAGGACGCGAGTGTGCACAGGTGGCTCGATGCTAACTCGCGCCGTGCCCGCGATGGACGCGTGGGCCGCTCAGGCGGCGTCGGGCGTGAGCACGCGCACCTGCGAGCCGGCCGCGAGCGTCACGTGGGAGGGCGTCGCGGTCGCGAGGTGCGCCCACTGCGGGCCGTAGAGCCGGCCGAAGTCGACGTCCACGTTCAGCGTGAGGATCTCGTGCAGCGCCCACAGCTCGTGCTCGACGCGGTAGCTGCGCGCTTGGCCGTCGCGGGTGCGGCCGACGCCGAGGTCGTGGTGCGTGAGCCAGTGCTCGGGGCCGTCGGGCTCGGGGAGGCGCCCTTCGAGGCTCGCGATCGCTTCGAGCCGGCTCGACTTGCGCGGACCGAAGCGGTGGCGGACGTGCAGGGCGTCGCGCGCGGTGGTCACGACGTGCTCCATGCGGGTCGTGCGGTAGGGCTCGTTGTAGGCGACCTTCGCGACGACCGCGATCGCAGGCCGGGGCACGTACTCGCGGATGAAGACGACGCCCCGCTCGCCGTTGCGGCGCACGTAGAAGCGCAGGTTGATCTCGGGGAACGTGATGTGGCCGGGGATCGCGATGCCGCGCACGCGCGTGTGGCGAAAGCCGAACGCGACGATGCTCACCCGCGGCGCGCTGTCGAGCTCGTCGATGTCGGCACCGCGGGGGAGGTAGGGCGCGAGGAGCGCGTGGTCGGTGGCATACGTCACGCCGAGCACGTGGTGCCACTCGGCGGTGAGGAACGTGCGCACGCCGCCGACCCTAACGGTGTGGGGGGTGGATCCATCTGGTAGCGCTATGCGCCATCAGATGGATCCACCCCCCAGCCATTGCGCCCAGGGGAGGGTGGCGCCGGCGCTTGTCAGGTCGTCGACGTCGCGGGCTCGCCTCAGCGTGTGGACCTCGACGGCGGCCCGGTCGGCGATCGTCGTGCGGTTGGACCGCTCCATCGTGGTCGGCTCGTCCGGCCACGGGGTGAGGACGACCGCGCGCACGTCCAGGCCGGCCGCGCGGGCGGCTTCGATCGTGAGCAGCGAGTGGTTGATCGTGCCGAGGCCGGGCCGGGCCGCGATCGCGAGCGGCAGGCCGAGCGCGACGGCGAGGTCGCGGATGTCGTGCTCGTCGCTCAGCGGGACGAGCAGTCCGCCGACGCCCTCGACGACGAGGACGTCCGCGTCGCGAGCCGCGGCGCGCGCGCCGCGGACGAGCTCGTCGAGCGAGATCGTCGTGCCGGCCAGCTCGGCCGCGAGGTGCGGGGAGACGGCGGGCGCGAACGTTCGCGTCGTGACCTCGTCGGGCCGCGAGCCCGTGACGGCCGCGAGCAGCTCGTGGTCTGCCGGCCAGTCGCCGGCCGGCTCGTCGAGGCCCGTGACGACGGGCTTGAAAGCGGCAACGCGCGCTCCAGACGCGCGGATCGCCGCGCACAGCGCCGCCGCGAGGATCGACTTGCCCGCGCCGGTGTCGGTTCCGGTGACGAAGCAGCCGCGGACGGCCACCGCTCAGGCGGCGCGCGAGACGCGGCGCGGCGCGGGGGGCAGCCCGTCGTGCGCCTCGGCGTCGAACGGCGCTGGCCTCCTACTGGCATCGAATGGGGTCCGCTCGGCGTCGAAGAAGTCCGGCGTCGCCATGTCGGCGTCGAGCAGGTCCGCGGGAGGCCCGCTCGCGTCGAAGGGCCGGTTGCGGGCAGGCTCCCTCGCGGCATCGTGCGCGAAGGCGACCGGCATCGCCGTCGCGGGCCGGAAGCCGGCCTTCAGCGCCGCCCGCCCGAGCACCTGCGCGGCATCGCGCAGCTCGTCCTTCTTGTGCGAAGCCATGACCGCGAGCCGCAGCCGCGATGTCCCGGCCGGGACTGTCGGCGGGCGGATCGCCTGGGCGAAGACGCCGCGCTCGAGCGCCGCCTCGCAGACGCGCATCGCGGTCGAGGCGTCGCCGACGATGAGCGGCACGATCTGCGTCGTCGAGCCGGACACGTCGAAGCCCTCGCGGGCGAGCTCGCCGCGCAGGACCTCGGCGTTGGCCTGCAAGCGGTCGACGCGCCGCGGCTGCTCCTCGAGGACGTCGAGCGCGGCGAGTGCGCCCGCGATCGCCGGCGGCGGCGGTGCGGTCGAGAAGATGAGCGACCGGGCCGTGTTCGTCAGCAGCGAGACCATCTCGGCGTCGCACGCGACGAACGCGCCGTAGGAGCCGAGCGCCTTGCCGAGCGTCCCGACGACGACGTCGATCTCGCGCTCCAGCCCCGCCTCGGCCACTGCGCCGCGGCCGCCGGGTCCGATGCAGCCGGTGGCGTGCGCCTCGTCGACGGCGACGCGGACGTCGTAGTGATGGGCGAGCTCGGCGATCTCCTCGAGCGGCGCGACGTCGCCGTCCATCGAGAAGACCGACTCCGTGACGATGAGCGCCGCGCGCGATCCGGCCTGCTGCAGCCCCCACTCGAGGTGGTCCATGTCGTTGTGGCCGTAGACGAAGACCTCGGCGCGCGACAGCCGGCAGCCGTCGATGATCGACGCGTGGTTGAGCTCGTCGGAGAAGACGACCTCGCCCGCGCGTGCCAGCGCGCCGACGACGCCGAGGTTCGCGAGGTAGCCCGAGCCGAACAGCAGCGCGGCCTCGGTGCCCTTGAACGCGGCGAGCTTCTGCTCGAGGCGGCTGTGGACGGTCATCGTGCCGGACACGAGGCGCGACGAGCCGGCCCCGACGCCCCAGCGCATCGCGGCGTCGGCGGCGGCTTCCTGGACGCGGGGATGGTCAGCGAGGCCGAGATAGTTGTTCGAGCACAGCAGCGTGACCGGCCGGCCGTCGAGCACGACGTTCGGACCCTGCGGCCCGCTCACGAGCCGGGTGCGGCGATACAGACCGCGACCCTTGAGCTCCGCCAGCCGCGCCTGGATCTCGGTCATCGTGCCTCCGGTCGTCAGCCCCGCAGGGCCGGGGTCGCGTTCGGAGCGCCGTCGGGGCGCTCGGGGACATGTCGCTTGCGCGCGAAGCGCAGCTGGGTCGATGGGTCCCACATCCGCACCTCGAGGCCGGCGAACGCGACCTGCACGTTCTCCGCCTCGGGCGTCTCGCCCTCGAGCCAGCCGCTGCGGTTGTCGGGACGCGGGTTTGAGCCGTTGTCGTCCTGGCGGGCGACGTTCAGGCCGAGGCCCTCGAACATCGCGCGATCCTCGTCGGGCGTGTTGCCGAGCGTCGTGAGGAAGTTGCCCATCATCACGCCGTTGATGCCGGCCTTCACGGCGAGCTGCTGCAGCTCGCCGATGTTCTCGACGCGCCCGCCACAGAGCCGGAACAGGGCGTCGGGGAGGATGAGGCGGAAGATCGCGATCCACTTCACGGCCTCCCACGGGTCCATGTACTCGCGGTCGCCGAACTTCGTGCCGGGGCGGGGGTTCAGCAGGTTGATCGGCACCGAGGTCGGGTCGATCGCCGCGAGCTCGAACGCCATCTCGACGCGCTGCTCGCGCGTCTCGCCGAGGTTCAGGATGCCGCCGACGCAGGTCTCGAGGCCGGCCTCGCGGACCGCGTCGATCGTCCGCAGCCGGCCCTCGTAGCGGACGGTCGTCGACACCTCCGGGTAGTAGGACTCGGCCGTCTCGACGTTGTGATGCACGCGCTGGACGCCCGCCTCCTTCAACGCGCGCGCTCTGGTCACCGACATGTGCCCGACCGACGCGCAGCGCTTGAGGTTCGTGTGCTCGGCGACGAGGCGCGTGCCCTCGAGGACCTTGTCGAAGTCGCGCTTGGACAGGCCCTGGCCCTGCGTGACCATGCAGAAGCGGTGTGCGCCGGCTGCCTCGGCGGCGCGCGCGTGCTCGAGGATCTGCTCGGGCTCCATCATCGCGTGCAGCGGCGTCTCGGCCTCGGCGTACTTCGACTGGGCGCAGAAGCCGCAGTCCTGGGCGCACCCGCCGGACTTCGCGTTGACGAGCGAGCAGAGGTCGGTCGAGTCGTCGAAGCGCTCGACGCGGACCTGCCACGCGCGCTCGATCAGCGCCTCGATGGCGGCGCGATCCTCGAGCTCCCCGAGGCGCAGGGCCTCATCCCGAGTGATGAGTGACGGCATGTGCAGCGCAAGACTGCCAACCGCGTCGGACGGCTCGCGGGCGAGGCCGACGCCCGCGTGCGGGGCGAGGCGCGGCGCGGCGAGAACTCGCGCGAGCGGGCGCGCCGAGGCTAGGCTGACGGCGATGCAGGAGACGATCCGCACCCTGCTCCAGGAGACCGAGACGTGGGCGGTCGTCGGCTGCTCGCCCAGCCCGCGCCGCGACAGCCACCGCGTCGCCGGCCTGCTGCAGTCGATCGGCAAGCGGATCATCCCCGTGAACCCGCACGCGACCGAGGTCCACGGCGAGCGCGCGTACCCGTCGCTGCTCGACATCCCGAGCAGCGTCGACGTCGTCGACGTCTTCCGCCGGTCCGAGGAGGCGGGCACGCACGTCGACGAGGCGATCGCGATCGGCGCCCGCGCCGTCTGGCTGCAGCTCGGCGTCGTCGACCACGTCGCCGCCGCGCGCGCGGTCGAGGCGGGCCTGCTCGTCGTCATGGACCGCTGCCCGGCGATCGAGTGGCGGCGGTTGCAGGCGTCGGGCACCATGTGACGCATGGAGCGCGAGCGCACCGAAGCCGAGATCGCGGCGTGGAAGGCGGGCGACGCGGAGCGCAACGAGCGCGCGCGCCGCGAGCGCCTACGCGCGGACGGCGCTCGCACGCCGAGCGAGAACCTCGCCGAAGGGCTGGCGCTCACGCGCTTCGCTCACAAGCTCTTCGGTGCCGCAACTCGGGCGAGCAAGTGAGCCCACCGCTCGACCCCGAGGCGCTGCTGAAGGCGCTCTCGGGGGCCGGGCTGAGGTATGTCCTCGTGGGTGGTCTCGCGGTCAACGCGCATGGCGTCATCCGATCCACGAAGGACGTCGACATCTGCCCCGCTCCAGACCGCGCGAATCTCGCAGGTCGGCGACACTCCTCCGCGAACTCGATGCGACGCAGCTCGGCATGGAGGACTTCGACGCGGCCGAGATGCCGTTCGACCCGACGAAGCCGGAGGATCTCGCTCAAGGAGGGAACTTCCGGCTCAGCACTCGGCTCGGCGTTCTCGACGTCATGCAGTGGTTGTCCGGCGTCCCCGGCGACCTCGCGTACCCGACGCTCGCGGCCGATGCGATGGTCGTGGAGCTGGAGGGGCTCCACGTGACGGTGTGCTCGCTCGAGCAGTTGCGGGCGATGAAGCGCGCCGCGGGACGGCCGCAGGATCTCCAGGACCTCGCGGACCTCGCGATCGCGCACGACGACGAGGGGGCCTGAAAACGCCACGGAACCTCTCGCGTGCTCGGGCCCGTAGTCAGAGCATGAGGCACGCGATCATCGCGCTGGCCGCCGCGCTCCTGCTCGCCGCGTGCGGCGGCGGCGCGAAGGACACGGCAACGACGCGCACCGCGCACGGGCTCACCGCGACGCTGCCGGCGGGCTGGCAGAGCGCGTCGCGCAGTCTCACCCCGCACCTCACCGAGCCGCGCGAGGTGCTCGCCGTCGCGACGTATCCGCTGCGCTATCGCCGGACGGGCTGCGCCCACGTGGCGGGTTCCGCGCTCGAGGACCTCGGCTCGACCGACGCGTTCGTGACGCTGCAGGAGCGTCCTCTGAGCCCGTCCACAAGCGGCTTCCCGCGACGGCCGGCGCACTTCGGACCGCGACTCGGCGGCCCGTCCGAGGCCTCGCGGTGCGTGCCGGAGGCCCGGTTCGCCGACCACTGGTTCACCTTCTCCGACGCGGGCCGCCGCTTCCACGTGGACGTCGCGTTCGGTCCGAAGGCCTCGGCAGCGACGCGCCGCGCGCGCCTGGGCGATCCTCGACGGCCTGAAGATCGCGCCGGCCGGCTAACGGCCCTTCCAGCTCGGCCGGCGCTTCTCCGCGAACGCCGAGACGCCCTCGCGCAGGTCGTGCGACGCGAAGCTCGCGCGGCGCATCGCGAGCAGGTCGCGCTCGACGTCGGGGTCGAGCTCGGACTGCGCGCGCAGCAGCTCGCGCAGGACGCGCTTGTTGCCGGCCATCGCGAGCGGCGCGTTGGCGGCGAGCTGGCGGGCGAGCTTCAGCGCCGACGCCTCGAGCTCGTCGTTCGGCACGACCCAGTTGACGAGCCCCCAGCTCAGCGCCGTCGGCGCGTCGACGTAGCGTCCGAGCAGGAACAGCTCGCGCGTGCGCGCCTCGCCGATCGCGTCGAGGAAGCGGCGCATGCCGGTGTGCGAGTAGACGAGCCCGAGCTTCGCCGGCGGCATGCCGAGCTTGATCTGCGAGCTCGCGATCCGCAGGTCGCAACCCAGCGCGAGCTCGAGGCCGCCGCCGATCGCCGAGCCGCACAGCACCGCGAGCGTCGGGACCTCGACGTCGTCGAGCGCGGCGAGCGCCGAGCAGAACGGATGGGCGACGAGCTTCTCCGCCTCGACCTCGAAGAGCTCCTCTGGGATCGCGCCGATGTCATAGCCCGAGGAGAACATCCCGTCCGAGCCGGTGAGGACGACGCAGCGCGCGCCGTCGAGCGACTGCCAGCGCCTCGGCGATCGCGTCGAGGATCGCGAGATCGAGCGCGTTGCGCTTGCACGGGTTGGAGATCGTCAGGCGCAGGACGCCGTCGATGGGCCTGTCGATCTCTAGCGTCCCCGCCATCCGCAGGGGAATGTACGCCTGGCGGCGCGCGCGTGCTCGCTGCGAAAGCGCCCCCTTTCGGGGAGCCGGCTGCCCGACCGCAGCGCTACTCCAGCACGACGAGGATGTCGCCCTCGTCGACCGGCTGACCCTCTTCGCACGAGGATCTCCTTGACGACGCCGGGCTCCTCGGCCTCGACCGGCATCTCCATCTTCATCGACTCGAGCGTGATGACCGTGTCACCTTCCTCGACGACGTCGCCGACCTTGCATTCGACCTTCCACACGATGCCCGTGATGTGGGCCTCGACTTCAACCACGGCTACCTCCTCGACGACTGCATCGGGTGCGAGACGCCGTCAGCGTAACGGCGCCACGCGGCGTCTGCGAGAGTTGCCGGCGGCGATGCCCTCCCGACACGATCATCATCGTCTCGGCGCGCGACGAGGCCGACCGCCTGCCCGCCACGCTGACCGCGCTCGCGTCGGCGTTCCCGCAGGCCGACGTGATCGTCGCCGACGACGGCTCGGTCGACGGCACGTCCCAGGTCGCCGAGGACGCCGGCGCGACCGTCGTGCGCAGCGAGCGGTCGGTCGGCAAGGGCGGTGCGAACACGCTCGCCGCGCGCACCGTGCTCAGCCGCGCGCTCGAGCCCGACCCGCCGGTCTTCGTCCTCTGCGACGGCGATCTCGGCGAGAGCGCGGCGCAGCTGCCCGCGCTGGCGCGGGCCGTCCGCGAGGGCCGCTGCGACCTCGCGGTCGCCGTCTTCAGCGCCCGCGTCGGCGGCGGCTTCGGCTTCGCGGTCGGCTACGCGCACCGCGCGATCCGCAGCCTGACGGGCCTGGACCTCAAGGCGCCGATCTCCGGCCAGCGCGCGATGAGCGCCGCGGTGTTCGCAACCGTCGTCCCGTTCGCGCCGCGCTTCGGGATGGAGATCGGCATGACCGTCGACGCCGCGCGCGCCGGGTTCGTCATCGAGGAGGTCCAGCTCGACCTCGCGCACCGCGCGACCGGCAAGACGTGGCGCGGGCTTCGTGCACCGCGGCCGCCAGCTCGCCGACTTCGTCGCCGTCTACCTCAGCCGGCGCTGAGCGGATGGAGACCTCCGAGAGCATCGCGAGCCTCTATCGCGAGAGCACCGCGGGCGACGATCCCGACCCGGCGTTCGTCGCAGCAGCTGCTCGACACGCTGCACGACGGCGAGGACGTCCTCTTCTCCTGCGGCTGGCCGGACAACGGCGAGAAGTGGGGTCCGATCGCCCAGCTCACCGTCACCTCCCGGCGGATCCTCGACCAGCGCACGCTCGGCGCCGGCGTCTGCGCGCCGGTGCGCGAGATCGCGCTCGCCGAGGTCGTCGAGGCGGTCGAGCGCGGGCGCGCCGCCGTGCCGATGTTCACGACCCACGCGCTCGTCGTGCGGCTCGCCGGCGGCGAGCGCGTCGTCTGGGAGTACCTGACCAACCACCAGGTCGGCCCCGCGGCCGAGGCGATCGCAGCCGCTCTGTGAGGTCAATCACGCAGCACGTCCGCCACCCGGACTAGCGTCGGTCAGAGCGAGCTCCGCCACGGTCTCGCCGTCTTCGCATCCCTGAGCGAGAGGAACCACCATGGCCAACGAACCCCGCGTCAGGCGCGACGTCCAGTCGCTCATCGCCGAGGGTCCGAGCGGAATGAAGGTGCTCGAGGACTACGCCAAGGCGATCGCGAAGATGAAGGCGATCGACGACGAGGCCGGACCCGGCGACCCGACCGACCCGCGCAGCTGGCGCTTCCAGGCCGCGATCCACGGCTTCGCGGGCGTGCCCGCGACGATCGACGATCCGCAACCACTGGTCGAGCTGTCGCCACTTCAGCTGGTTCTTCCTCGCCTGGCACCGCGTCTACCTCTTCTACTTCGAGCGGATGATCCAGTTCCACCTGCAGGACGAGACCTGGTCGCTGCCCTACTGGGACTACACGAAGCGTCCCCGGCGACGACTCCTGCCGCATCCTGCCCGAGCCGTTTCGCACCCCGCGCACCGGCAACGAGCTGTTCACGCCGCTGCGCGACCCGCGAGGTCAACGACGAGACGAACGCCCGAGGCGCTGCCCGCCACGCGCTGCGACGCCCGCGCGGCGCTGCAGATCGGCGACTTCGCGTTCGACACGGCCGACCCGGAGCCGAGCTTCGGCGGCGGCATCGTCGAGGACGTCGACCCGAACGCGGGGCCGGCCGGCTCGCTGGAAGGGCTCCCGCACGGCTCGGTCCACGTGCTCGTCGGCGGCGGCCCCGGCGGGCTGATGTTCGACTTCAACACCGCCGGCCTGGACCCGGTCTTCTGGCTGCACCACAACAACCTCGACCGCCTGTGGGACGTCTGGATCGCGAAGTGGGGCGCCGGACGCGCTGCCGCAGGACGACGTCTGGCTCGACACCGAGTTCGGTTCTTCGACGCGACGGGCAGCGAGGACGGCAAGCGGATCAGGGATATCCTCGTCAGCTCCGACCTCGGATACGTCTATGAGTCGATCGACCAACCGGCTGGCACGCTCGGCCCCGACCCGCTCTCAGAGCTAGCGGCGGAGCCCCCGGCCCCGATGCCCGAACCGGAGCTGCTCGGCGCGACGAGCGGCATCGACTTCTCGAGGCGCTCGGCGGTCGACATCGATCTCGCCGCCAACGACCGCGTCGCAGCGCAGGCCGCGGGCGAGGAGTACCTCGAGGAGCCGCCGCGGTGGTTCCTGCGCGTCGAGGACGTCGCGGGCTCGGCGCCGAAGGCGCCGATGTACGACGTCTACCTCGACCTGCCCGACGAGGGCGCGGCGACCGAGCGCCCCGACCTGCGCGCCGGGCAGCATCACGAGCTTCGGCCTCCCGCAGGCGAGCGATCGCGCCGGGCCGAGCACGGCGGCGTCGGCATCACGCAGACGTTCGACGTGACCGACGTCGTCAGCGAGCTCATCGCGGGCGACGACACGACGTTCGACCCGTCGAAGGTCACGGTGCACGTCGTGCCGGTCGGCCTGAAGGGCGAGGTCGAAGACGGCGGCGACGTGCGCGCCGGGCGGATCAGCATCTACGCGGGCTGATGGCGACGGTCCAGCCCGCGGCGCAGCCGCGGCGCGGGGCGCCGTGGCCGCCGGTGTCCGCGCCGAGTGGCGCGCGTTCACGTGGCGCTCGCCGGACTGGTGGCTGGGCGCGGCGTGCCTCCTCGCGTGGATGGGGCTGACGATGATGTTCCTCGCGATGTACGCGGCGGCTCGCACGGCGGGCACGCGATGCACGCGGCCGGCCGGGGCGGCGCGGCGGCTCGGCGGCGGCGCGGGCGGGATGTCGACCGCGGCGCTGCTGGGTCGTGGGCGCTGATGGTCGTCGCGATGATGCTGCCGCTCGCGCGCAAGCGGGCGCGCTGGCTGGCTTCAGGTCGCTGCGCGCGCGGCGCCAGCAGGCCGTCGCGGTGTTCACGCTGGCCTTCCTCGCCGTCTGGGTCGGCGGCCGGGCGCCGTGGCGATCGCGCTGCTCGCGCCCGTGCGCGGCGAGCCGCTGGCCGTCGCGCTCGCGCTCGCGCTCGCGGCGGGCTGGCACTGCGCGCCCCAGCGGCGCCGGCTGCTGCGCCGCTGCGGCATCCTGCGCGCGCCCGCGGTGCACGGCGCGCGCGCCGTCGCGGACTGGGCGCGCGGCGGGCTGCGGGTCGGCGCGCGCTGCGTCGGGACGTGCGGGGCGCTCATGGTGCCGATGGCGATCGTCCATCACCCCGCGCTGATGGTCGGCGCGGCGCTCGTGCTCGTCAGCGAGCGGCGCCCGGGCCCGAACCCCGAGCGCCGCGCCGCGCGCCCGCTCGAGGCGCTGTGGCTGGGCGCGGCGAGCGCTCGTCGCGGCCGGATTCGCGCTCGCGGCCTGACCTGTCCGCGTGTCGAAGGACCGGCGCCGGAGTTTGGACGGTGGTCGGTGGGACGGGCGCGACCGCGCGCGTACCTTCGATGCCAGCACCGTCGGCGGTCATGCCCGTCGCAGGCGGCGCCTTGTGAGGCCCTCTTCGCGCACTGACCCCGCGCGGACCGAAGGCTTCTGGATTCCGAGTGGATGCAGGCCGGGGCCATGTCCTCCCGGTCCCGGCCTGTGCCTCGGACTCGTGACGTGGCTCGTGCGACTCGTCGGCTCTGGCGCGACAAGACCGACGCGCGTAGCGCAGTGGCCGCGCCGGTGGCAGACTCGTCGCCGATGATCCTCGCGATCGACCAGGGCACGACCGGCACGACCTGCCTCGTCTTCGACGCCGACGCGCAGCTCGCGGGCCGCGCGTATCGCGAGTTCGAGCAGCACTTCCCGCGGCCGGGCTGGGTCGAGCACGACGCGGGCGAGATCTGGGACGTCGACGCGCGCGGTCGCGCTCGAGGCGCTGGACGACGCGCGGTGCGTCCGAGCTGCGACGCGATCGGCATCACGAACCAGCGCGAGACCGTCTGCGTCTGGGACCCGAAGACCGGCGAGCCGCTGCACCGCGCGCTCGTCTGGCAGGACCGCCGCACCGCCGGGCGCTGCGACGAGCTGCGCGCCGCCGGCCACGAGGCGCTCGTCCGCACGCGCACGGGCCTCGTGCTCGACCCGTACTTCAGCGCGACGAAGATCGAGTGGCTGCTCGCGAACGTCGACGGGCTGCGCGAGCGCGCCGCCGACGGCCGCGCCGCGTTCGGCACGATCGACGCCTGGCTCGTCTTCAAGCTCACCGGCGAGCACCGCACCGACGTCACGAACGCGTCGCGCACGATGCTCTACGACATCGAGCGCGGCGAGTGGGACGACGAGCTGCTCGCGCTCTTCGGCGACGTCCCGCGCGCGTCGCTGCCCGAGGCGCTGCCGAGCATCGGCGAGTTCGGGACCGTGCGCGACGGCGCGCTCGGCGAGGGCTTCGACGGCGTCCCGGTGTGCGGGCATCGCCGGCGACCAGCAGGCCGCGCTGCTACGGCCAGGGCTGCCTCGATCGCGGCCTCGGCAAGAACACGTACGGCACCGGCTCGTTCGTGCTGATGAACTCCGGCGAGGACGTCCCGACCGCGCCGCCCGGCCTGCTCGCGACGATCGCCTGGGGGATCGGCGAGCGGACGATCTACGCGCTCGAGGCCGCGATCTTCGTCACCGGCGCCGCGGTGCAGTGGCTGCGCGACGGGCTCGGCGTCATCGAGCAGGCATCCGACACCGAGGAGCTCGCCGCGTCGCTGGACTCCAACGACGGCGTCTACTTCGTCCCGGCGCTGACGGGGCTCGGCTCGCCGCACTGGGACCCGTACGCGCGCGGCACGATCGTCGGGCTCACGCGCGGCTCGTACGCGCGCGCACCTCGCCCGCGCGACGCTCGAGGCGATCGCGTTTCAGACCGTCGACGCCGTCCAGGCGATGGAGCGCGTCGCCGAGCAGCCGCTCGAGGAGCTGCGCGCCGACGGCGGCGCGACCGCCAACCGCTGGCTCATGCAGTTTCAGGCCGACGTCCTCGGCACGCCGGTCGCGGTCGCCGAGATCGCCGAGACGACGGCGCTCGGCGCGGCGCTGCTCGCGGGCGTCGGGGTCGGCGCGTGGACGCAGTCCGACGTCGCGGCGCGCGAGCGGCGAGCGCGCCCGCTACGAGCCGAAGATGGGCGACGACGAGCGCTACGCGCTCATCGACGACTGGCGGCGCGCCGTTCAGCGCGCCCGCGGCTGGGCGCAGGACTGAACCACGTCCGCCACCGGGCGTGCCCCCGCTCCGGCTCAGGGGTAAGGTTTCCTGCATGGCGAAGTTGAGGCGCGGCGAGCAGTTCGTGGCGGTCGGTGGTGGGCGCGACGAGCGCCCGGCCGAGCACTTCGTCGTGTTCCACGAGCGCTCGCGCACGCAGGAGCCGAACTTCGCCTACGAGATCGTCCGGATCCTCACGGGGCTGTGGGCGCTGACGTTCTTCCGCGCCCGCACGATCTCCAGCGAGAAGGTCCCGCAGTCGGGTCCCGTCATCCTCGCGCCGAACCACGGCTCGTTCATGGACCACTTCTTCCTGGCGTCGTTCATCCGCCGCAAGGTGCGCTTCATGGCGAAGTCGCAGCTCTTCCAGCCGCCGCTGCAGTACGTCTACTCGCACGGCGGCGTGTTCCCGCTGCGCCGCGGCCACCGCGACGAGGAGGCGTTCATCACGGCGCGCGCGATCCTCGACCACGGCGGCTGCGTCGCGATGTACTGCGAGGGGTCGCGATCGAAGGACGGCGGCCTGTCGCAGCGGCCGAAGCCCGGCATCGGCAAGCTCGCGCTCCAGACCGGCGCGGCGGTCGTGCCGGTCGCGATCCACGGCTCG
Organism: uncultured Actinomycetes bacterium; assembly: GCA_963806515.1. GTDB lineage: Bacteria > Actinomycetota > Thermoleophilia > Solirubrobacterales > Solirubrobacteraceae > CADCVQ01. Next base: position 137,319 of record CAWDYO010000011.1, read on the forward strand.
GCCAAGGTGCGCAACTGGCGCACGGGGTGAGTTCCCGAAGGTCACCGTCCAGTTCGGCGACCCGATCCGCTGGGAGCCCGTCGAGGAGCCGACGCGCCATCAGCAGATGGCCGTCGCGGAGGAGATCTTCGGCGAGATCAAGGTGCTGCACTCGGGCCTCGAGTCGCTCGGTCGCAAGGGCGTGCTGCAGCGCGTGCGCGAGCAGCGCCGGCTCGAGCGCCGCGGCAAGAAGCGCACCGCGACGGCGTAGCGGGTCACGGCGGGCGGGACATCCGTCCCGGTCGCGCCGCTCGACCGGCGCACGGGGTAGGGGACGTTGCGACATTTAGCGCACCGGCGGCTCGCAACGCCGCCCCGACGCCCCAGGGAGGACCGATGACGGAGCTGCAGCGGTATCTGGCCGAGGAGGTCGCCGAGGACCTCGAGGACGGGATCATCACCCGGCGCGAGGCGATGCGGCGGCTTGGCCTCATGGGCATCACCGGCGCGGCGGCGGCGGGCCTGCTGAGCGCCGCGGCGAGCCCGGCGGCCGCGGCGACCAAGACGAAGCCCGCTGTCTCGAAGGGGCCGGCGCGCGGTCTCGGCAGCACCGACGACTGGGGCCCGGTGGCCACGCAGCCGATCACGTTCGCCGGTCCGCGGGGCACGCTCCAAGCCGCGTGGGCGCCGGCCGACGGCAGGGCCAAGGGCTCGGTGCTCGTCATCCACGAGAACCGCGGGCTCACCGACCACATCCGCAACGTCGCGGGGCGCTTCGCCGCCAGCGGCTGGTCGGCGCTCGCGCTCGACCTGCTCTCCGAGGAGGGCGGCACGGCGTCGTTCCCGGACGAGGCCGCCGTCTCGGCCGCACTCGCCGCCGTCACGGATCCGACGCGCTTTGACAACGACATGAAGGCCGCCGTGACCGAATTGCGTAAGCGCGTCCCGCGCAAGCCGATCGGCGCGATCGGCTTCTGCTTCGGCGGTGGCATGATCTGGCGGCTGCTCGCCGCCAAGGAGCGCCGGCTCGCCGCCGCCGCGCCGTTCTACGGCCCGTTCCCGGCGGGCGCGGACTTCAAGGGCATCCGCGCCGCCGTGCTCGGCGTGTACGGCGGGCTCGACGCGCCGCGCGTCAACGACGGGCGTGCGCCGGCCAAGGCGGCGCTCACTGCCGCGCGCGTCAAGCACCAGATCCTCACGTTCACCGAGGCCAACCACGCGTTCTTCAACGACACGGGCCCGCGCTTCAACGCGCCCGCGTCGCAGGAGGCGTGGTCGCGCGTGCAGGCCTGGTTCGCCGCCAGCCACAAGCGCTGACCCATCGATGGCGTGTCGACCCCGCCATTCGGGGTCAACGCGCCAAGCGGCGGCATCGGGCGCCCCGATCGCGCCGCCGGCCAGCCCCGGCTGAGCGGCCTGCCGCCGGCGCAACCTTCGCGGGCGGGGCAGCCCCGGCCGAGCGGCCCCGCCGGTGGCGCAACCTTCGCCGGCGGGCGGCGTTCTACGGCCCATGCGCACGCTTCTCGCCGTCCTCGCCGCGCTCGCTCAGCGCCCCCGCGACCGCCGCCGCGGCCCTCGCGCCCGCCCGTCTCGCTGCCCGCCTCGGGCGGCGAGGTCCCACGCGCGCTGGCCTACGCGGGCGAGCGTGGCGTGCTCGTCACGCAGGACGGCGGGCCGCCCTACAGCCGCGCGACCCAGCACGCGATCACGGTTCCCGGCGGCCGCCGCACGACGTTCGCCGACACCGAGATCCTCGACGGCGTCGCGCGCCAGGACGGCGGCGTCGACCTGCTCGTCCGCCGCGGCTCGGATCCGACCAAGCGCGCGGACATCACCCTGCGGCGCGTCCTGCCCTCGGGGAGGATCTACGACCTCTGGTCGGTGCGCACGCTCGCCAACCGCGGTGCGCTCGCCCGCGGCAAGGACCGCACCTTCGTGGCCTGGCCCGAGGGCTCGGTGCTCAAGCTCGTCACTCGCCCCGACGGCGGGATCCCGACCCATCCGCACACGGCGCGCATCGGCCTGCGGTTCTCCGCCGACGTCGACCTCGCGGTGGATGCGCGCGGCAGGCTCGTCGCCGCCGTCGCCTCGCCGAGCTCGGGGCTCATCGTCGCGGCGTTGCGATCGACCGGCACGGTGCTCCAGCGCGAGGTCCGGCGCAAGGTCAGCGGGCTGGTGGAGCTCGCCGTCACGCGCGGTGGCCGCGTCGGGCTGCTCGTCGAGGACACCGGCATCGAGGGCGAGGGCGGCGAGTGCGTGAGCGACGGCCAGGGCCGCCACATCCGCGTGCTCGTCCGCGAGCGCAACGAGGCGCGCTTCGGCGGCGCGCAGACGATCGAGTCGCCGCGCTTCGGCTGCGGGTCGACCGGCGCGCTGCTGCGTGCGCTGCCGGCGAACCGGCTCGCCGTCGTCTACCAGGGCGGCTCCTACGACTCCCCGCCGCTGCTCGCGCGCGCGTCGACCGCGCCCGCGGGCGGCGCCTTCGCCGCGCCCGTCACGATCGCGACCGACGCGCGCGCCGACACGGCGGTCGTCACGCACGACGGCCGGCTCGTCACGGCGCTGCTGCGCAAGACCGTGCAGCCCGAACTGCTGCGCGGTGCGCTGTCGATCCTGCGCGGCGCGGGCGCCGAGGAGCCCGTCGCCGCCGGACCCGTGAGCTCGCCGCTGCTCGCACGCGACCGCGCGGGCCGCGCCGTCCTCGCCTGGCGCGCCGGCGAGACGCTCCAGGTCGCCGTCGACCAGCCGTAGCCCGCCCGCCCGCAGGGCCGCCCGCCGCCGGCGCGCAGGCGGCGGGCACGCCCGGCCGGGCTTCTGCCAGCGAGGGCGCTGCGCGGCCGGGCTTCGGCGAGCGGCGCCGCCGCCGGTGCGACGTCGCCTCGCGCGAGCTGGCGCGTCTCGCGCGGCACGAGCCCCAGCGCGAGCGCCAGGATCGCGACGATCGCGCCGCCGAACAGGACGGTCGTCGCGCCGAGCGCACCGGCCGCCGGCCCGGCCAGCACGTAGCCGAGCGGCATGAGCCCGAGCGACGCGGCCCAGTCATAGGACGTCACGCGCGAGAGCTTGTCCGGCGGGATCCGCTCCGCGAGCGCCGTCACCCACCAGACGTCGAACAGCGCGCCGCCGGTTCCGGCGATCGCCATCGCCGGGAGGACGAGCTCGAGCGGCGCGCCGGCCGCGAACAGGGCGATCGCGGCCGGCCACGCGAGGGTGAACGTCATCCCGCAGCGCAGCGGGTAGCGCGGGCGCCAGCGCAGCCCCGCGATCGACCCGGCGATCGTGCCCGCGCCGAACGCGACACACAGGTAGCCGAACACGGCGATGTCGCCGTAGCGCTCCTTCGCGACGACCGGGCCGACGACGAACAGGGGCGCGAGCACGAAGAAGAGCGCGACGCAGAGCGTGGCCAGCGACGCCCACACCCATACGCGCGAGCGAACCTCGGCATACCCCGCGCGCAGGTCGGCGCGCATCGAGGACGCGGCGCCCTGCGGAGCGCGATCGGCCGCCGGCGCGGCCTCGCCGCGAGCGCGCGGGCGCACGCGGACGAGCAGCAGCGCGCTGACGAGGAACGTCGCGGCATCCAGGCCGAACGCCGCCGCGGGGCTGAGCCCGAGCACGAGCGCCGTCGCGAGCGCCGGGCCGGCCACGAGGGCGACGTTCTCGAACATCATCGTCACCGCGTTGGCATCCTGGATCTCGTCCTCGGGCACGGTCTGCGGGAGCAGGGCGGTCACCGCGGGGCGGTAGAACGCCTCGGCACTGCCGAAGACGACGCCGATCGCGACGAGGTGCCAGATCCGGACCTCGCCGGTGAGGATGAGCACGGCCAGCGTGGAGTGCAGCGCGCAGCGCACGATGTCGGTCGCGACCGCGAGGCGGTGGCGCTCGAGGCGGTCGGCGACGACCCCGCCGACGAGCAGGAGCGCGACGAACGGCAGCCCGTAGGCGGCCAGCACGAGGCCGAGGTCGGTCGCCGAGCCCGTCAGCTCGATGACGAACAGGGCGAGCGCGACCATGACGATGCGATCGCCGACGACGCTCGCCGAGTTGGCGAGCCACAGCAGGCGAAAGTCGCGGTGGCGCAGGACGCGCGGAAGATGGACGGTGCTCGACACGTCAGGAGTGAGGGTGACCCGCGAGCGCCTGATACATCGCGAGGACTCGAACCGGCCGGGCCGGGGTCAGCCGCCTTCGCCGTCGAAGTAGTCCACGCCGCTCGAGCGCCGGACCATGATGTCGTCGTCGCGGTTGCCGGTCCAGACGCCGATCTTGTCGGAGTCGGGGTAGACGGTCGCCGTCGGGACCACGACGTTCGACCACAGCAGCACGCGCGCCGGCTCGCCGGAGTCGTTGCGCACCTGGTGCGCGCCCTCCGGCCCGCGCGGGAAGAAGACGACGTCCCACGGCGCGAGCTCGTGCGTGCCGTCGGGGTCGCGGACGGTCGGCCGGCCGGCGACGACGAGCAGCCACTCCTCCTCGCCGTACTCGTAGTGATACGGGCACAGCGCCTGGCCGGGCGGCAGCTCGTACAGCGACGCGCCGGTGTCCTTCGCGCCCGAGCTTCGGGCCGAAGCGGAACATGCCGGCGCGCATGCCGTCGGGGTCCGTCGGCGTCGTAGTCGAAGGTCGGCTCGGTCAGGTTGACGCGGCGCATCCAGCGTGGTGTACCACGCACGGTGTCGCGGGACTGCGCGCCGGTCCATCGCACGTCAGCGCCTGACGCTCTCGCAGCTCGCCGCGATGACGTCGACGACGTCCGCGAAGACCGTGTCGATGCCCGCGCCGCAGTCGACCGTGTCGACGGCGCCGTCGACGACGTTGATGCGGTCGTCGCCGTCGTCGCCGGCCACGTTGTCGGGGTCCAGGCCGCCGAAGATGCGGTCGTTGCCGGGGCCGCCGCTGATGGTGTCCGAGCCGCGGTCGCCGTTGAGGAAGTCGTCGCCCTCGTTGCCGAGCACGACGTCGTTGTTCTGGCGGCCGTACATCTGGTCGTTGCCGAGGCCGCCGTGCAGGACGTCGTCGCCGTTCTCGCCGTCGACGTAGTCGTCGCCGCCGTTGCCGAACAGCTCGTCGTTGCCGTCGGCGCCGAAGATCGAGTCCTTCGCATCGGAGCCTTGGAGCACGTCGTTGCCGGGCGTGCCGGGCACGACGTTCGACGCCGGCGGCGCGTCGGTCGACGGCTCGGGCGCCGTCTGGATGACTGTCTCGCAGCGGGTGAGCCGGTCGCGCGACGGCGCCGTGCTCTCGACGTAGACCGTGTCGCGGCCGGTGCCGCAGTCGACGACGTCGGCGTCCTCGTCGGCGACGCGGACGGTGTCGTTGCCCGACCCGGCGTTGATCTCGTCGGCGCCCGGCCCGCCGACGATCTCGTCGACGCCGCGCGCGCTCGAGAGGTAGTCGTCGCCCGAGCCGCCGTCGACGGTGTCGTTGCCGTCGGAGGTGAGGATGCGGTCGCGGCCGGCGTCGCCCTTGACGGCGTCGTTGCCCTCGCGGCCGTAGATCTGTCGCCGCCGGTGCCGCCGTCGACGGTGTCGTCGCCGGTGCCGGCGTCGATCTTCTCGGCGCCGCCGCCGCCGCGCAGCGTGTCGTTGCCGGCGCCGCCGACGATGTTGTCGGTGCCGCGGTTGCCGTCGACGAAGTCGTCGCCGTCGCCGCCGTCGAGGAGGATGTCGTTGCCGAGGTCGGCCTCGACGATCCTGTCGTTGCCGGCGCCGCCGCGCGCGATGTCGTCGCCGTCGCCGGGCTCGAGGAAGTCGTCCTCGGTGCCGCCGTCGAGCGTGTCGTTGCCGGTGCCGCCGAACAGCGCGTCGTTGCCGGGGGAGCCGAGCAGGTTGTCGTTGCCGGCCTGGCCGGCGAGCCGGTCGGCGCCCTCGCCGCCGTCGAGCGAGTCGTTGGAGGCGCCGCCGCCGAGGTCGTCGTCGCCGAGGCCGCCGAGCAGCGTGTCGTTCGCGCGGCCGCCGCGCAGGAGGTCGTTGCCGCCGAGGCCCTCGATGCGGTCGGGTCCGCGGGTGCCGGTGATCTGGTCGGGTCCCTCGGTGCCGATCTTCACGGCGAGGCCGGGCTGCGTGGCGAGCGCGCGCGGGTGCGTGCCGTCGCCGAGGCGCTGGACGCCGAGCCGCCGGTTGGAGAGCGTCGAGAAGATCGAGACGGTCTCGGCGCCGCCGTCGCCGATGTACAGGCGCGGTCCCTCGGTCGCGTACGCCGGCGCGCCGGGGCCCTCGCCGGTGCGCACGCGGGCGAGCAGGCGCTTGGACGCGAGGTCGACGATCGCCGCCGCGCGGCTGCCGCGGTTCGCGGTGACGACCGCGCGGTTGCCCTCGGGCGCGATCGCGAGCGCCGCGCCGACGCCGGGCTTGAGGTCGATCTTCACGCGCCGCTTGCCCGTGACGCGGTCGAGGCCCGAGAGGACGCCGTCGGTCGTGCTGACCCACAGCAGCGTGCCGCTGTTGGGGAAGGCGACGCCGCCGGGGATGGGCTTGGGCTGGCCGCGCTTGGCCTTGCCGAAGGCGGCCTTCTTCGTGCGGCGGATGAGCCTGAACGTCGTCGAGGTCGACGAGGCCGACGCGCTCGCCGAGGACGACCGCCGCCTTGAGCCCGTCGGCGGAGACCGCGACGGCGCCGGGCTTGGCGCCCTTGAGGTCGACGGAGCCGACGAGCGTGAGCGTCGCCGTGTCGATGACGTCGATCGCGCCGCGGCGAGCGGCGAGCAGGCGCGTGCCGTCGCGCGTCAGCGCCAGCGAGCTGATCGCGCCGGCGAGGTCGAGCGCCGCGGGGACGGCGCGGGTCGTGAGGTCGACGATCGCGACGCGGCGGCCCGCGGCGACGTACGCGCGCGACCCGTCGGGCGAGGCGGCGACCGCGCGCGTCGGCGCGCCGAGGTTCACGCGGGCGATGACCTTGTTCGACGGCACGTCGGTGAGGACGAGCTCGTTCGTGCCGGTCGCGATGACGATCGCGCGGGCGTCGGCGGCGGGAGCGGCGGCGAGCGCGGCGGCGGCGCAGGCGAGGAGCGTCGTGAGCGTGGCGCGGAGCATGTCTGTCAGACAACTCGGCCCGGCGGCCGAGGTTGCGTGCGCCGGCGCGGGAGTTACGTAGGACGGTTGCGAGCTGCGGCCAGCGCTCGGCGTCGTGGCCGCAGATGACGGTCGACGTCGGGGTGCTGCTCGGTGTAGGCGCGGATCGCCGCCAGCGAGCGGCGGTAGTTGTCCTCGCCGCCGAAGATGAAGATCGGCAGGATGTCGTCCTCGATCGCGCGGCGCGTGTAGGCGGCGTCGGCGGTCAGCAGGAGCTCGCCGTCGTGCGAGCCTCAGCAGGATCGACTGGTGGCCGCGCGTGTGGCCGGGCGTCGAGAGCAGGCGGATCGAGCCGTCGCCGAAGAGGTCGAGCGTGCGCTCGAACGTCGCGTGCGGCGGGGCCGCGCCGTAGTCGACGGTGCGCCAGTCGAAGGGCTGGTCGTAGTGCTCGCGGCGGTAGCCCTCGGAGAAGCCGCCCTTGCAGGCCGCGGCCCACTCGCTGGCGTCGACGACGAACGTCGCCTTCGGGAACTGGATCGCCCCGCTGGCGTGGTCGTTGTGGAGGTGGGTCATGACGATCGTCGAGATGTCGTCGGGGTCGATGCCGCGGGCATGGAGCTGCTCGGGCGCCGACTCGCCCGCGGCCTCGCGCGCCGGCAGGACCCACGACTGGCGGCGGCCGAGGCTCGATCGCGCCTTGTCCTGCACGGAGGCGTGAAAGCCGGTGTCGACGAGGATGTCGCCGGCCGTCGGGTGCTCGACGAGGAACACCGGCACCGGGACCCAGATCCAGTTCGGCGCGCTTCGTGCCGAGCATCGCCTTCTGCTGCTTGAGGCGGCCGGCGGGGCGGTCGAGCGCGCCGGCGGGCAGGAGCACCTCGCCGCAGCGCAGCGGGTGCACGCGCACGGTGGCGCCGGCGCTGCCGCCGGCGAGCGGGAGCTCGGCCGGCCGGGGTTGGGTCTTGACCGCCACGGGCGCCCAATCTACCCGCGCATCCGCGACCGCGCCCGGCGCGGATAGCCTCCGCGGCGATGCCGCCGCTCGCCGCAGCCGCGCCGCCCACCCGGGCTGCGTCCGCCGCGCCCGCCGGCTCACGCGCTCGTCCACCGCCTCGCGTCGCGCCACGCCGTCCGATGAGCGGTCGCGCGTCCGTCCGGCTGGCAGGGGCCGCTGCGCGCCGCCGCCGCGATCTTCGTCGTCGGCTTCCTCGTCGTGTGGCTCGTCAAGCCGATCGGCAACCCGTGCCCGGACCTCGAGCGGCCTGCCGCAGGGCAGCACCGCGAGCTCGTCGCCGTCGTTCGCCGCCGCCGGGGTCGCGGACGTGCACCTACACGGCCGCGGGCGGCACGAAGGCGACCGCGAAGCACGTGCCGTGGCTGGACTGGATCGTGCTGCGCTGCTCGCCGCGGTCGTCGGCCGGCGCGGTGCGGGCGCTGTCGCCGGCGGGCAGGCTCGCGCGCGAGGATCGCCCCGCCGACGCGACGCCTGCTGCACGCGAGCCGCGGGCGGAGCACCGGTCGCCGGCCGAGCTCGAGCCTCGGGCCAAGCGGAAGCCGCGGGCGGACCGTCAGCCGCGGGCGCAGCGGAAGCCGCGGCGGACCGTCAGCCGCGGGCGCAGCGGAAGCCGCGGGCGGACCGTCAGCCGCGGGCCGATCGCGAGCCGCGCGAGCCTCGCGCGGCGCCTGCGCCGCGTCCCGGCCGCGACCCCTCGCCGGGCGGCTCCGGCGAGCGCGACGCCGCCGAGCGCGAACGTGCGCGGCAGGAGCGCGCGGCCCGTAACCGCCAGCGCCGCGACCGCTGACAAGGTCGCGCCGTCAGGGGGTGTGGCGGCAAACGTCCACGATGTCGTCGTTTCCCGCCAGACCTCCGTCGCGCCGTCAAGGGTCGGGCGCAAAACGTCCTCCTCCATGTCGTCGTTTTGCGCCAGACCCCCACGGCGTCGCGGCGGTCAGCCCTTCACGAGCGTGAGCTTCGAGATGCGGCCGTTGGTCGCGAGGTCCGTGCCGTAGGCGACCGTCGCGCGGACCTTGACCTTCGGGTAGCCGAGCGAGCGTCATCCGCGGCGTCGAGCTGTAGCCCGCGCCCGCTCGCACGATCCGCACGGAGACGACCTTGCCGTTGCGCACGACGGCCCTCGCGGTCGCCGCGGTCCGGCGCCACACCTCGCCCGCCGAGCCGTTGTAGCGGTAGTAGTCGGAGACCTCGTCGAGGCGCTCGTTCGTCACGCCGTACGGCGCGAGCACCTCGAGCAGCGCGGCCTTGTTCGCCTGCACCTGCTCCGGATCGGGCTCCTGCCCGCCGGCCGCGGGCGTCACCGCCGAGAAGGCCTCGCGGAAGACCTCCGCCGGTACGCCGAGCGCGGCCGCGATGAGCACGACGGGCCGGCCGCCGTCACGCGCGTCCGTGACGTGGCCGCCGGTGATCTTCGCGGTCGTGGAGCGCTTGCTCGCGGCCGGCGCGCCCTGCGCTCCGAGCACGAGCGCGAGCACGGCGACCGCGGCGGTGGCTGCCGGTGCCACGGCGCGTGCGTGTCGAGTGACGGTCTTCATGGCGTGCGCTCCTCGTCCCGAGTGGATGCTTCGGCGCAAGCTTGAAGCGCCTCATCGGCACCGGCCCCGGCCAGGTCGCGATCGACGGCACGCCGACCGCCACGGACTACGCCGTCACCGCTCACTCGAGGTCGGCAGGCGGGACGCGGACCTTCGCGATCACCCACGGCGAGACGACGGGCAACGTGCGCACCTGCGCGCCCACGGGCGGCGGCTGCAGCGGAACGGCGTGGTGAGTCGCGCCCCGGCTACGTGGCCCAGGGCACGTCGACCGAGTGCTCGTCGGGTGCGTCGCGCGCGACGACGTACTCGGCAGCCTGCTCCATCGACGGGTTCTCGAGCAGGTGCGTCTCGCGCGGGGGGACGTAGATCATGTCCCCGGGCTCGAGGCTCACCGCATGCTCGAGGTCTTCACCCCAGCGGACGTTCAGCCGTCCCGAGAGCATGTAGACCGCCGACTCGCAGTCCTCGTGGTAGTGCGGCATCCCCTGCATGCCGGCGGGGACGCTGCAGCGGCCCATGAAGAGGCTCTCGGATCCCGCCGTCGTCGGCGAGACCTCGTCCGCGCCGTTGACGACGCGGATGCCTGCCTGGGGTCGGGTCTTGACGAACCGCACGGTCGGCCAAGACTACTCCCAGATCAGATTGTCGGAAACCCGCAGGTCGGATTTCGTCGTATCGGCCGGATCTGTCGAACCGCCTACGTCGTCATGCCCGTGAACTGCCCGCCGGTGACGTTCAGCGTCTGGCCGTGGACGTAGTTCGACCACGGCGAGCAGAGGAAGAACACCCCGCCGGCGGCCTCCTGCGCGGTGCCCGCCCGGCCCAGCGGGATGAGCATCGAGGACATCCCGCGGATCTGCTCGGGGATGCCGAGCTGCACCGTCTCGCCGCCGACCTCGATCGTGTTGTCCGCCTCCTTGGCCGCCGTCAGACGCGTGTCGATGAAGCCGAACGCGATCGCGTTGACGTTGATCTTGAACTGGCCCCACTCCTTCGCCAGCGTCTTCGTCAGCCCCACGACCGCGGCCTTGCCGGCCGCGTAGTTCGCCTGCCCGGCGTTGCCCATCGTGCCGGAGATCGAGGACACGTTGACGATCTTGCGAAACACCTCGACGCCCTGCTCGCGCTCGGCCTTCGCGGGCTCGCGCAGGTGCGGCGCGGCCGCGCGGCAGACCCGAAACGGGACGACCGTGTGGATGTCGAGCATCCGCTGGAACTGCTCGTCGGTCATCTTGTGGAGCATGCCGTCGATCGTGTAACCGGCGTTGTTGACGACGATGTCGAGCTTGCCCCAGGCGTCGATCGCCGTCTGCACGAGCGCGTCGCACGCGCCGGGCGCGGTCAGGTCGCCGCCGTAGACGGCCGTCTCGCCGGCGATCTCGGAGGCCGTCTGCTCGGCGAGGTCGGCGTCGAGGTCGTTGACGAGCACGCTGGCGCCGTGCTCGGAGAGCAGCTCCGCCGTCGCACGGCCGATCCCGCGCGCCGAGCCCGTGACGATCGCGACCTTCCCATCGAGAACTCCCATGTGGTGTCTGCTCCTTGCTCGCTGGCCGTGGCGGAGGTTAGCCGCGCGGTTCAGCGCGCCACGGCGCGCGACGCCTCACGCGGGCGGCGTCAGCCCGCGCTCGCGATATGCGGCCTTCAGCGCGGCGGCGACGCCGTCGAAGGACGAGCTGCGCCGGGGCAGCCGCCACGCGATCCGCAGCACGCCGGCCCTGCCGGGCAGCAGCAGCGTCGGCGCGCCCGCCGCGAGGCCCGGCGCGCGCACGCCGCGGGCGGCGGCCGGCACGCGCCACCACAGCGGCGTGCCGGCGGGCACGTCGGCGTTCCACGTCAGCACGGCTCCGCCGCGGACCGGTCGCAGCGAGAGGTCGACCGTGTCCGAGCTTCGTCGGCGCGCCCCGGACGACCGTCGGGCGGCCGGGAACCAGCCAGCGGCTCGGGACCGCCGACAAGAGCTCGAGTCCGGCTCCCGACTCGCGCACGAGCATGTTGCGCAGCAGCGCGACGAGCTCGGCGGCGAACCAGCCGTGGGGCGCGAGGTTGTCGTCGACCGAGCGGCGCGCGTACGGCCGCACGCCGGTCTCGAAGCCGCCGTTCGTGTTCGTCGTGTGGGCCAGCGAGTCGTAGAGGCCCTGCACGACGCGCGCCTGCTCGCCGCGCAACGAGCTCGGTCTGCCAGACGCGAAAGCCGAGGTAGTGGTGCAGGTTGTGAAACTCGCCGTAGGTCGCGAGCCCCTCGCGGAAGTGGCCCCGAGCACGTGCGAGCGTGCGCGTGACGAGCGTCGAGGACGGGTCGAGCACCGGGCTGGGCCAGGCCGCCCAGAGGTTCCCCCAGTCCCGGCCGCCGGCGCGGTCCAGCGCGGGCGGGATCGCGCCGCCGTTGCGGGCGCGGCGGCGTCGGCGACGCGCTCGCGTACGGTCGCGCGCAGCTCGACGAGCTCCGGCATCCAGTCCCGCGCTCGCGCGCTGTCGCCGAGCATCCGCGCGACGCCGACCGCCGCCTCCAGCCCCGCGACGGCCCAGAAGTCGTCGCCCGCGAGATGGCCGGCGACGAGCTCGTTGTCGCGCGGGTCCGAGGGCGGCACGAGGCCGAGCTCGTCGGCCTTGCGCGCGCGGGCGAGCCAGCCGACCGCACGGCCGAGCGACGCCATCGCGTCGCGGGCGAACTCGCGGTCGCCGCTGCGCAGCGCGTGTTCGCCGATCGCCCACATCGCCTGCCCGTGGCCGTCGAGCTGGCCCTCGCGCGAGATGAACTGGCCGTCGTCGTGCTGCCAGCGATCGAAGAAGCCGGCGTTCTCGCCGGCCTCGCGATGCAGCCCGGCGAGATCGAGCGCCTGCGTCATCACCGACGCGTCGCGCAGCCAGAAGGCGTGGTAGCGCAGCTTGTTGACCGGCTGCACCCAGTCGCCGTCGGGCAGCTGGTAGCGCGGCAGCAGCATGTGCATGAGGCTCGCGTAGTACGCGTCCTGCACCCGGCGCTCAGGGAGGGAGATCTGCATCGCCCGCGCGAATGTCGCCTTCCAGGCCGCCAGCATCGCGTCGCGATGCGCGGCGAAGGGCGCCGCGAGCAGCTCGAGTGCCGCCGGGGTCCTCTCCGGGATCGGCTTGGAGGGGACGGCGAAGTCCAGCCGTCGGGTCCCGCGAGGTCCGAGCGACACGCGGTACTCGGCGAGCCCGAAGACCGTGGACGGCAGCACCGGCCCGGTCCCCTCGCGAAGCTGGAAGTCGAGCTCGGTGCCCGGACCAGGGCCGGGGAACGTCGCCATGACGAGGCCGTCGCGGACGATCGTGCGGTCGCCGAACCCGTACACGGCGCTCGGGTCGAACGTCCAGCCGGGCTGGGTGTAGAGACCAGGCAGCTGCGGCACGGCCGGTCGCGGGAAGCGGAAGCGCCGCACGCCGCTGGGCTTCAGCGCGCCGCCCGACGAGCGCATCCCGACCGCCCAGCGCGCCTGCGCCGGCCGCGCGGTCTCGTTGCGCATGACGACCCGCAGGAGCGCCGCGGGCTGACCGGCGACGATCGAGGCCAGGACCTGCACCTCGTAGCGCACGCCGGCGATGGTCTGGCCGTAGCGCATGAGCGGGTAGCGCCCGCCGTGCAGCGAGCGCACGGGCGCGCGCAGGCCGACGAGGTTCGGCCCGGCGCGCATGACGAGCTCGCCGTAGCCGCCGTAGACGAAGCCCTCGGGGGTGATCTCGAAGCCGGCGAGGTGGCCGGGCACCGCGAGCTGGTCGGTTGGCGTCGCGAGGAAGCCGTACGGTCGCGCGGCGGTCGTGGCCGGGAGTGCCAGCGCCGGCGACGAGGACTGCGAGAAGGGCGAGTCGCCGCGGCATCGTCCTACTTGGACGGGCGCCGGGGCCGGGAGTTGCGCTGACTCAGCGAGTCACGGGGTGCGGCACGACTGCCTCGCGGCCCCACCGGACGGGAGGTGGTCTGTCCGGTGGGGCGCGATGGCGGGAGGAGGCAACGACAGGAATGGTGCCTGGACGCTATCCAGATGTCCAAGACACAAATTCGAGCTTTGCCATAAGCTGATCGCATGAATCTGCGCCAGCTGCGCTACCTCGTCGCGATCGCCGACGAGCGCCACTTCACGCGTGCCGCCGCGCGCGAGCACGTCGCGCAGCCCGCGCTCTCCCAGCAGATCCGCACCCTAGAGGCGGAGCTCGGGGTGTCGCTCATCGAGCGCACGACGCGCCGCGTCGCGATGACGCAGGCCGGCGACGTGCTCGTCGCCCGCGCGCGCCGGGCGCTGGCCGAGCTCGACGCCGCGCAGGCGGAGCTGCAGGCGCTCGCCGGGGTCCAGGCCGGCCGGCTGTCGGTCGGCGCGCTGCACACGATGGGTCCGGTCGACCTCTCGCTGCTGCTTGCGCGGTTTCACGCGCTCCACCCGGCGATCGAGCTCACCGTGCGCGAGCAGTCCAGCGAGGAGCTCGCCGCGATGTTGCGCGACGACGAGATCGACCTCGCGTTCCTGTCGGTGACCGAGCGCATCCAGCGCCGCGGCCTGACGCTGCACCCGCTCGTCAGCGAGGAGCTCGTCGTCGTGCTCGCGCGTGACCATCCGCTCGCGGCGCGACCGCAGCTGCGGATCGGCGACCTCGCGGAGGAGAACTTCATCTGCTTCCGCGAGGGCGCTCGCCTGCGCGAGCTCCTCGACCGCGCTGCCGCCGGCGCCGGCTTCGCGCCGCGCATCGCGCTCGAGTCCAACGAGAGCCGTCGCATCCGCAGCCTCGTGTCGCACGGCCTCGGCGTGGCGATCCTGCCGCGCTCGGACGCCGAGCGGCCCGGCGACGAGGTCGCCGTGTGCGACCTCGTCGAGCCGTCGCTGACGCGTGACGTCACCGTCGCGATGCGCGCCGAGCGCCGTCCGTCGCCCGCGGCGGAGGCGTTCCTCGACGTCGCGCTCGCGGTCTACGGGCGCGCGGCCGGCGGCGTAGGCTCCGCCGGGTGATCGCGCTCATCACCGGAGCCTCTAGCGGAATCGGCGAGGCCACGGCCCGCCGGCTCGCTCGCGAGCCCGGCTGCAAGCTCGTTCTCGTCGCGCGCCGCGAGGAGCGGCTGCGGGCGCTCGCCGACGAGCTCGGCGGCGCGACGGTCATCGCCGTCGACCTCTGCGATCCGGGCGCGCCGGCCCGGATCGCCGACGTCGTCCAGGCCGAGCACGGCCGGCTGGACCTGCTCGTCAACAACGCCGGCGCCGCGTGGCGTGCGACGTTCGCCGAGGGCGGCTGGGAGAACGTGCGCCGCCACATGGAGCTGAACTTCGACGCCCAGGTGCGGCTGACCGAGGCGCTGCTCGCGCTGCTGCGCCGGTCGGCGCCGAGCGCGATCGTGAACGTCTCGAGCACCGCCGGCCGGATCTCGCGCGCCGGGACCGGCTCGTACTCGGCGTCGAAGTTCGCGCTCGCCGGCTGGACGGACGCCCTGCATCTCGAGGAGGCCCCGCACGGGGTGCACGTCGGGCTCGTCCTGCCGGGGTTCGTCGCGACCGAGGGCTTCCCGCAGCGCGAGCTCGTCGCGAGCGCGATGACGCGCTGGCTCGTCTCGACGCCCGAGCGCGTGGCCGACGCGATCGTCGACGCCGGACCCG
The DNA here is from genome assembly GCA_963806515.1 of uncultured Actinomycetes bacterium. GTDB lineage: Bacteria > Actinomycetota > Thermoleophilia > Solirubrobacterales > Solirubrobacteraceae > CADCVQ01. The sequence goes on from CAWDYO010000011.1 coordinate 152,464, forward strand.
GCGGCAAGGCGGAGCGCTACGTCCCGCGCCCGTACTGGATCGCGGCGACGGCGCGGGTCGTCGCACCGCGGCTGGTGCGCCGGATCCTCGGCGGGGGCGCGGCGGGTCGCCTCGCGCCGACGACCGATCCCGAGCGCATCGAGCCCTGAATCCGCCGTTTGCCGTGCTTGACTGCCGCGTTGCGCGGGTGGGAGTGTGCCCTGCATGCACACCTCATCTCGACCACGCGGCGCGGTCTGTAAGGTCGCGGTCGCGCTCATCGCCGCCAGCGCCACAACGCTGTCTCTCCCGGCCGTGGCACCCGCGAAGACGCGCACCATCACGTGCTCGCTCAAGCTCTTCGCGACGATCCCGCAGCCGGCGCCGACCGCAGCGAACTTCGGCACGACGAACTGCCGCAAGCCGTTCGGCGTCGGCGTGCAGAAGGACTCGTCGACCGTCACGCGCTCGTCGCTGACGACCGGCGTCTTCGAGGGCCCGTTCAAGATGTTCTTCGACACGGGCACGATCAAGGGGACGTTCCGGATCGCGTTCGTGACGACGCTCGGACCGCCGATCGCGCCGAGCCCCCTGCCGTCGATCGCCGGGGTCGTCTACACGGGCACGGTCACGGTGACGGGTGGGACGGGCGCGTGGCGCAGGATCCGCGGCAGCGGCACGGTGACCGGGACGAGCCCCGACGCCAAGGTGACGAGCCTGACGGAGAGGCTCACGCTGCGCGGCTTTCGCTGATAGCGGCGCGCCGGGAGCCGCGCGGTAGATTGCTCGCGTGCCGTACGCGAGCCTGCGCTACGAGGTCGCCGAGGCGGTCGCGACGATCGCGCTCGACGAACCGGGCACGCGCAACGCGCTCTCCGACGCGCTGCTGGGCGAGCTGCTCGACGCCTTCGGGGCGGCCCGTGACGACGACGCCGTGCGCTGCGTCGTGCTCGCCTCGACGCATGCGACGGTCTTCTCGAGCGGCGGCGACCTCGCGAACTTCCAGACCGCCGACACAACGCTGTTCCCGCGCCTGTTCGAGCTCATCGCGCAGCTCGGCAAGCCGGTGATCTGCGCCGCCGGCGGGCATGTCCTCGCCGGCGCGCTCGGGCTCGCGCTCGCCTGCGACCTCGTCGTCGCGAGCGAGCGCGCGACGTTCGGCACGCCGGAGCTGCACGTCGGCCTGTTCCCGTTCATGGTCTCGGCGCTGCTCGCGCGCAACGTCGGCGCGAAGGCGTCCAGCGAGCTGCTGCTGCTCGGCGAGCGCATCGACGCGCACGAGGCGCGGCGGGTCGGGATCGTCAACCGCGTCGTCGCGCACGGCGAGCTCGATGCGGCCGTCGCCGAGTGGGCGCAGCGGATCGCGGGCTTCTCGCCCGCCGTCGTGAGGCTCGGCAAGGACGCGCTCGCCGGCACGCGCGACATGCCGCTGGGCGACGCGCTGGAGCTCCTGCGCGGGCAGCTCGTGGAGACGTTGCAGACCGAGGACGCGCGCGAGGGCGTCGCGGCATTCCTCGAGCGACGGGAGCCGCGGTGGAGCGCCAGATAGTCGCGCTGCTGTGTCGCACCTCGGACCGCCAGCCCGACGGCGCGGCCGGCACCCGCGAGCTCGCCGAGCTGCTCGGTGCGCGGATCGTCGGCTCGCCGGGCGAGCCGCGCTCGGCCGGCTGGTCGGATGACCTGCGCGACGCGCACGGGTGCCTGCTCGAGGCCGGCGGGCAGCTCGACGACGCGCTCGACGCCGGGCGCATGCCGATCCTGCTCGCGCCGGAGTGCTCGGTCGCGATCTCGACGCTGCCGGTGCTCGTGCGCCACCATCCCGAGGCGCGCGTGCTGTGGCTGGACGCCCACCCGGACTTCCACACGCCGGAGACGACGCGCAGCGGCTACCTCGCGGGGATGTGCCTCGCCGGCGCGTGCGGCCTGTGGGACACGGGCTTCGGCGCGGGGCTCGACCCGCCACGCGTGATCATGCACGGGGTGCGCGAGGTCGAGGGCCCCGAGCGGGTCGGCCTGGACCGCGGCGGCGTGCACCGCATCGACGACCCCGCCTTGCTGGCGGGCTTCGAGGTCTTCGTCCACCTCGACCTCGACGTCCTGGACCCGACCGTCATCCCCGCGCAGTTCGGCGTCGACGGGGGCCTCGAGCCCGACGAGCTGCGCGCGTTCCTCACCGAGATGTGCGCCGTGTGCACGCTGCTGGGCGCCGAGATCACGGCCGCCGCGCCCGGCCACGCGCAGCTCGTCGCCGACGCGATCGCCCCGCTGCTCGGCTGAGCGCATCCATCCGGCGGCGGCCAGCGGCTTCGCGCACGCCGCGGACGCCTACGAGCGCGGGCGGCCGGGGTACCCGGACGACGCGGTCGACTGGCTGGCCGGGTTTCTCGCCGGCCCGGTCGTCGACCTCGCGGCCGGGACGGGCCTCCTCGCCCGCGCGCTCGCCGCGCGCGGCTTCGACGTCGTCGCGGTCGAGCCGGTCGCGGAGATGCGGGCGCTCATCGGCGACGGCGTGCGGGCGCTCGACGGGACCGCCGAGGACATCCCGCTGGCCGCCGCGACCGCCGGCGCGGTGACCGTCGCGCAGGCGTTTCACTGGTTCGACGGGCCGCGGGCGCTGGCGGAGATCGCCCGCATCCTGCGACCCGGCGGCGTGCTCGCGCTCGTCTTCAACCGGCGGCGGATGGAGGACGAGGTCCACCGGCGCATCTCGGAGCTGCTGGAGCCCCACCGGGGCGACACGCCCGCGCATGCGACGGGCGACTGGCACGACGCGGTCGAGGCCAGCACGCTGTTCGCGCCCGTCGCCACGCGGTCGTTTGACAACGCGCAGGCGCTCGACGGCGACGGGCTCGTCGACCGCTTCGGCTCGGTGAGCTTCGTCGCGGCGTCGGCCGACCAAGAGCGCGCCGAGCTGCACGCCGCCATTCGCGCGCTCGCGGCGGGCGCGAGCGTCACGCTGCGCTATCGCACGGAGGTCGAGGTCCTACGCGCGAGCTAGTGGCGCTCCTCGAGCCCGACGGCCTCGCTCAGGCGCCGGTGCGCCTCCTTGAGGTCGGGGTCCTCGAGCGCGCGCGACTCCATCAGGGCGGCAAGCGCCTCGGCGATGACGTTGAGCTTCTCCTGCGCGGACTCCTCGGCGCGGCGGCCGGCGTTCTCGAGCAGCGCGATGAGCAGGAGCGTCAGGATGCTCGTGACCGTGTGCAGCACGTACTGCCATGCGGCGAGGTCGGACCAGAGCGGGACGGTCGCAAGCCAGACGACGACGAGGACGATGCAGAAGATGAAGAACGGGGCGCGGCTGACGCGCAGGTACGCCGCCTCGACGAAGCGGTCGAACAGCGTGCGCTGGTCGACGCCCTTGCGGGCCGCGCGCGCGGGTCGGTCCTTGGTGTGCGCCATGGCACAAGCCATTACCCACCCGCGAGTGCTTCGATGAGCGCATGACCGAGCTTCCGCTGCACGGCATCCGCGTGCTCGACCTCAGCCGTCTGCTGCCGGGCGGGTTCTGCTCGCTGCTGCTCGCCGACTACGGCGCCGACGTCCTGAAGGTCGAGGACACGGCGGGCGGCGACTACATCCGCTGGGCGCCGCCGCTCGTCGAGGGCGCCGCGACGAGCGCCGCCTCCGCGCTGTTCCTCGCGCTGAACCGCAACAAGCGCTCGATCCGCATCGACCTGAAGTCCGACGCCGGCCTCGACGTGCTGCTCGCGCTCGTGCGCTCGCACGACGTCGTGCTCGAGTCCTTCCGGCCGGGCGTGCTCGATCGGCTCGGCGCCGGCTACGACGTCCTGCGCGCCGCCAACCCGAGGATCGTCCTGTGCTCGATCACCGGCTACGGCCAGGACGGCCCGCTGCGCGACCGCGCGGGCCACGACATGAACTACCTCGGCCTCGTCGGCATGCTCGGCCTCGGCGGCGGCGGGCCGGACGAGCCACCGGTCCTGCCGGCGGGCCAGATCGCCGACGTCGGCGGCGGCGCGCTGATGGCGGCCTTCGGGATCCTCGCGGCGCTGCGCGAGCGCGATCGCAGCGGCGAGGGCCAGCACGTCGACGTCGCGATGGCCGACGGCGCGCTGTCGTGGCTCGCGCTCGTCGCGGCGCGCGTCCTCGCGGGCGACGACGTCCCCGAGCGCGGTCGCGACGCCCTCGCGGGCGGGCTCGTCTGCTACCGGCCGTACGCGTGCGCGGACGGCTGGGTCACGCTCGGCGCGCTCGAGCCGCGGTTCTGGTCGGCGTTCTGTCACGGCGCTGGCCGCGAGGACCTCGTCGAGCGCCAGTTCGACGGACCCGGCAGCGCCGCGCACGCCGAGCTCGAGGCGATCTTCGCCGCGCGCACGCGCGCCGAGTGGGCGGCGTTCGCTCGCGAGGTCGAGTGCTGCCTCGAGCCCGTGCTCGAGCTCGACGAGGCGCTGGCCTCCGAGCACGTCGCCGCGCGCGGCATGGTCGTCTCGCTCGACCAGCCCGGAGCGGCGGAGCCGGTGCGCCAGCTCGGCGCGCCCGTCAAGCTCTCGCGCACCCCGCCGGACACGGGCCGCCTGCCCGGGCCGCAGCTCGGCGAGCACACCGAGGCGGTGCTGCTGGAGGCCGGCTACGACGCAGCGCAGATCGCCGAGCTGCTGCGCGCCGGGGCGGTCGCGGGTCCGCACGCGGGCGCGGGCGCCAGCTTCCTCGGATAATCCCCGCTCGCCCGCCCGCGAAGCTAGGATCCGCGCACGGTGGGGAGGACGAGTCGAGCGCTCGCGGGGCGCCTGATCTGGCCGGTGCTGGGTGCGATGGTCGCGCTCACGTGCGCGGCGACGCCTGCGCAGGCGCGCGACGTGAAGGTGCGCTCGTTCGACGGGACGACGATCCTCGCCCACTTCACCCCCGCGTCGAAGCGCGCCTCCGGCGAGCGGGTGCCGACGGTGCTCATCGGCCCCGGCTATCCGACCCTCGGCGACACGAACCCCGACGCGGACACGAGCGACATGATCGGCCAGGCGACGCTGCGCGGCGAGGGCTACAACACGCTGACGTGGGACCCGCGCGGCATCGGCGGGTCATCGGGCATCGTGAGCTTCGACTCGCCCGACTTCGAGGCGCGCGACGTCCAGGCGCTGATCGACTTCGTCGCGACGGCCCCCGAGGCGCTGCTCGACGGCACGAACGACCCGCGCGTGGGGATGTCGGGCTCGAGCTACGGCGGCGGCATCCAGCTCGCCACAGCGGCGATCGACTCGCGGCTGGACGCGATCATCCCCGACGTCACGTGGAACTCGCCCGCCACCGGCTTCTTCCCCGAGGGCGCGATGAAGACGTCCTTCAGCGCGATCATCTGCGGCAACGGCACCGTGACCGGGGTCCCCGGCCGCCTGCTCGGACCGGCCGCCGCGCTGCTGGATCGCGCCGACTCCGAGCTCAAGACGGCGTGCCTGGAGAGCCTCGGCGGCTCCGTCAGCGCCCCGAGCAGGCAGTGGTTCGCCAACCGCACGCCGCCGGGCCACCGCGCGCGCATCACCACCCCGACGCTCATCACGTCGAGCACGGTCGACACGGTCTTCGGGCTCAGCGAGGGCGTCGCGAACTTCACCGTCCTGCGTGACAAGGGCGTGCCGGTGAAGATGATGTGGTACTGCGGCGGCCACGGGAAGTGCACGACGTCGACCGGCGAGGAGGGCCACGTCAAGCGCGCCGACCTGCGCTGGCTGGCCCGCTACCTCAAGCGCGACGAGTCCGTCGACACCGGCGCGACGTTCGAGTGGCTCGCCGATGACGGGACGTGGCGCTCTGGCCTGGACTACCCGCTCGGCGATGCCGGCACGATCGACGCCTCGGGAGCGAACTTCAAGTCGCTCGCCGTCTCGCTCGCCGACAGCACCGCGTCGGGCAGCAACGGCTTCGCCGCGACGCCGGCCCCCAATGCGGTGACGGTCGCCTTCTCGTCGCCGCCCGCCGGCAGCGACATCGTCGGCGCGCCGAAGCTCAAGCTCACGTACAAGGGCAACGCGCTGGCCGGCAACACGTTCCTCTTCGCGCAGATCGTCGACGCGCGCGCAAACCGCGTCGTCGGCTCCCAGATCACGCCGGTCCCGGTCATCGCTCGACGATCGCGTGCGCACCGTCGAACGCGAGCTCGAGCCGATCGCCGTGCGGGCCGGCGAGGGATCTCAGTACCGCATCCAGGTCACGCCGGGGACGGGCCTGTTCGGCGTGCAGCACGCGATCGGGGGCGTGGTCATCCGCGATCTGCAGGCGTCGCTGCCGCTCGTCGACGCGTCCCGCTCGCCGCGCGCGAGCACCGCCAAGCTGCGCACGCCGCGCCGGCTGAGCCTGAAGGTCAGCTCGCGCCGCGTGAACGGCCGCGCGCGTGTCACGGTCACGACGCGCCTGCGTTCGAAGCCGTGTGCCGGCACGGTGACGTTCACCGTCACGGCGGCGGGCCGCCGGACGCGCGCGACGAAGCGCGTGCCGAGCTCCTGCTCGATCAAGCTGGTCGTACGGCTGGAGGTCGCCAGCGGGCGCCGGATCCGCGTCGGCGCGAAGTTCAACGGCAACTCGCAGCTCAAGGCGCGCTCGGCCGAGCCCGTGACGCACCGCGTTCGGTAGACGAGCCCCGGGGGCGGCCCGCGCGCGTCACTCGCGTCCGGTCGTCGAGCCTCAGGGGCGGCGCGCGCGTCAGCTCGCGTCCGGGGCGCCGGTCCATTCGGTGCGCCGCAGCGTGAAGTACAGCTGCTCGGCACCCCAGACGTGGCGGCAGCCGTCGTTGCGGAAGCCGAGCTTGACGAGGACGTTGCGCGAGCCGGCGTTCGCCTCGCGCGTGATCGCGACGACGTGGTCGAGGTCGAGCGGCCCGAAGGCCTCGTCGAGCACCGAGCACGCGGCCTCCGTGGCGTAGCCGAGCCCCCAGTAGTCGCGCCCGAAGGCGTAGCCCAGGGCGACGTCCGGGCCGCCCGGGGGCAGTGGGAAGAGCCCCGCCTCGCCGATCAGCAGGCCCGACTCGCGCTCGAAGACCGGCCAGAACGAGTAGCCGCCCTGCTGTTGCTGCATCATCGAGCGCTCGATCGAGGCGCGCGTGCCCTGGAGGTCGCGCGCGCCGCCGAGCAGTGCCATCGCCTCGGCGTCCCCGTAGAGGACCTCGTGCAGGCGGGCGAGGTCGCCGGGGTCGTACGCCCGCATCGCGAGTCGCTCGGTGAAGATCGGCAATGCCACGCCGTGATGTTGACGGGTCGCGAGCGCGAGCAGGCGCACCGCGGCCTCCAAGCCCGCCGGTATGGTCCCCGCCGAGCATGAGCGTGCCACCGCGACCCGACTCCGACGGCGCGGCGACCGCGGACGCCGCCGCGGACGCCGAGGACCCCGTCGCGGAGGCGCCGCTCGCGGACGCGAAGGCGCAGGACCGCTCCGGAGGCACGGTGCAGCGGCCGCGTCACGAGCCGTCCAAGCACCCCGCCGTCTGGTACGTCGCGCTGGGCGTCGTGCTCGCCGGCGTCGCCGCGTTCATGCTCTACCTCACGCACGGCCTGACGTTCAACCTCGACGAGTGGCTCGTCGTGACCGAGCGGCGCGGTCCCGGCGCGCCGTCCCTGCTCGCGCCGCACAACGAGCACCTCTCGGTCCTCATCATCGGGGAGTTCGTCGCGCTGTTGAAGGTCGCCGGCCTCGACGCGTTCGTGCTCTTCATGGCGCCGCTCGTCGCGCTCCAGCTCGCGCTCGGGACCCTGCTGTTCGTCATCGCCAAGGCGCGCGTCGGCGCCGGCGTCGCGCTCGCGGTCGTGATCGTCACGTTGCTGTCGGGCCTCGCCTACGAGAACTTCCTCATCCCCGGCCAGGCCGGCCAGATGGCGTCGATCGTCGCCGGCGTCGCGGCGTTCCTCGTACTCGACCGGCCGCCGACGCGGCGCAACGACCGCCTGTTGTGCCTGCTCGTGATCCTCGCGCTGTGCTCATCGGGCCTCGGGGTCCCGATCCTCGCCGGCATCGCCGTCGAGTTGCTCCTGACGCCGGCCGGCCGCCGCCGGCTCTTGGTCGTCGGCGTCCCGCTCGGCCTGTACCTCGTCTGGTACCTCGCGTTCGGGACCAACCGCGCCGGCTTGGAGAACTTCGGGCTCGCCGCGCTGTGGGCGTGGACCGCGCTCAACCACGCCGCCGGCGCCATGATCGGCGAGCGCCAGATCGAGCCGGGCCGCGACTTCCTCATCATCCTGCTGCTCGTGCTGGCCTACCGCGCCTTTCGCGTGCCGCCGGCCTCGCGCGTCCGCCTCGCCGCGATCGCGACCGTCCTCGTCACGTTCTACGGCCTCACGGCGATCTCGCGGCTGGGCATCGCTCCGCCCTCCTCGTCGCGCTACCTCACCGTCGGGATCGTCTTCCTGCTGCTCATGCTCCTCGAGGCCGCGCGCGGCTGGAAGATCCGCCCGTGGGTGCCGTACGTGGTCCTGCTGCTGGCGCTGATCTCGATCTCCAAGGACTCACAGCTCGCGTTCAAGGACGGGCGCAGCCTCTTCCTCGAGCGCTCCGAGCGCGTGCGGGCCTCGCTCGGCGCGGTCGAGCTGCTCGGGCGCGAGCGCGTCGAGCCGCGGCTCGAGGTCGCGCCGCTGGCCGCGCCGTTCCTCGAGGCCGGGCACTGGTTCGACACGATCGACGACCTGCGCGGCGATCCGGCCGACAGCCCGTCGGAGCTGCTGAAGGCGTCGCCGGACGCCCGCTCGTTCGCCGACGACACGCTCATCCGAGCCGGTGGGCTGGCGTTCCGCCCGTCACCCGGCGAGGCGCCGTGCGCGCGCCCGTGGCGCGGGGATTCCGGGCCGGTCCCATCGCGGGGCGTGCGCGTCGAGGCCCCGCCGGGTCGACCGGTGACGCTGCGTGCGCGACGCCTCGGCAACGAGTGGATCATGGTCGGCGTGCTCCCGCTCGCCCCCGGCCACGCGGTCGCGCTCTCACCGCTCGCCGATGCGGTGGCCAGGCCCTACGTCCTGCAAGCGACGGGCGCCGCGCGGGTCTGTCCCCTGTAGCTCGTCGCTACGAGAGGCCCGCGCGGCACGGCGCCGGCTACTTCTCGACGGTCTGGGTGATCGAGCCGACCTTCGTCGCGATGATCGACGACTCCGACGTCCGCCACGGCAGCGAGGCGGCGCACTTCAGGACGATCTCCGTCGGCGCTGCGACGGTCCTCGTGAGCTGCATGCTCAGCGTCACGGGCGTCTGACGGTTGACGATCGCGATCGTCCCCAGCGCCGAGTCCTGGACGCCGCCCATGTCGAGGATGCACGTTCCGCCCACGGAGCCGTTTGTACCGAACAGCGTCTCGATGAGGTCCGACGTGCCGGTGAACGCCGTCATGACGGTCTTCGCGGAGACGTTGTACGCGCCGCCGGGGACCGTGACGCTCGTGACCCGCAGCATCTGGCCGGCAGGCTGGTTCTCGGGGCCGGCCTTGCGGACGTGCTCGGTGACGCCCTGCGCCGGTGTGGCGGGCACGTTCTTCTTCAGGAGGATGTTCTGGATGCCCTTCGAAAGCCTCCCGGACTGGATCGTGCCCTTCTTGATGTCCTGGTTCTGGATCGTCTCGTTCTTGATCTGCGCGCTCGTGATCACCGTGGCGGCGTACGCGCTACCGGCACAGGCCGCGACGAGCGCGACGATCGAGATGACGAGCGCCGGGCTGGGCCGTCGAAGCTTCATGAAGGTTCTCCCCCTGTGTGGAATGCCTGCGTACTACGTCCCTAACACGTGACGATAGTGATTGGAGCCGATGTCGGCACCACAATTCGCACACTCGCGCGGATCGCGCTCGGGCAGCGTCGCGGTGCGGCGGGCGCGAGGCGCCCGGCCGGGTAGCATCCAGGCCGTTGACTGACCAGTCAATCTTGGAGTCCGGAAGCCATGCGCGTCGCCGCCGTCCAGCTCACCAGCACCCCTGATCTCGACCGCAACCTCGAGCGTGCGGACCGCTTCACGCGCGCCGCGGCCGCCGACGGCGCGCAGCTCGTCGTGCTGCCGGAGAAGTGGAGCGTCCTCGGGCGCGGCGAGGACCTGCGCGCCGGCGCGCAGCCGCTCGACGGTCCCGCGGTCCAGTGGGCGCGCGCGACCGCGCGCGAGCTGTCGATCGAGCTCGTCGCGGGCTCGATCTCCGAGCGCGCCGGCGGCGAGGAGCTCTTGCGCAACACGTCGCTGCACATCGGCCCGGACGGCGAGGTCGTCGCCGCCTACCGCAAGGTGCACATGTTCGACGTCACCGTCGAGGGCATGGTCTACCGCGAGTCCGACAACGAGCTGGCGGGGGACGAGATCGTCGTCTCGCATACCGCCGGCGGCGTCGGGATCGGCATGTCGATCTGCTACGACGTCCGCTTCCCCGAGCTGTACCGGATCCTCGCGATCGGCGGCGCGCAGATCCTCACGGTGCCCGCGGCCTTCACCGTGCCCACGACGCGCGACCACTGGGAGATCCTGCTGCGGGCGCGCGCGATCGAGAACCAGGCGTTCGTCGTGGCCGCCAACCAGATCGGCGAGCACGCGCCCGCGAGCGCCGCGGGCGGGGCGCTGCGCTCCGGCGGGCGGTCGATGATCGTCGACCCGTGGGGGATCGTGCAGGCGCTCGCCCCCGACCGCGAGTGTCACATCGTCGCCGACCTCGACCTCGACGCTCAGGCGCGCATCCGCCGCGACCTGCCGGCGCTCGCCAACCGCCGCCCGTCCGCGTACCGCTGGCCGGTGGAGGCGCCCGCGTGAGCGCCGCGCCGCCCGACACCGCCCCGGCCCGCCCCGACAAGCGCCGCCTCATCCTCGACGCCGCCGTCGTCGCGTTCGCCAAGCGCGGCTTTCACCAGTGCCGCGTGTCGGACATCGCCGACGAGGCCAACGTGGCCTACGGGCTCGTCTACCACTACTTCCGTTCCAAGGACGAGGTGCTCGACACGCTGTTCCTCGAGCGCTGGGAGATCCTGCTCGGCTTCATCCGCGAGACCGATCGCACGTCGATCGCGCCGCGCGAGAAGCTTCACGCGATCGCTGCGGCGATCATCGACTTCTACCGCTACGACCCGGCGCTCATGAAGATCATCGTCGTCGAGGTCATGCGCTCGGCCAACTCGTTCGGCATGCGCCACACGGACAAGATCACCGAGGCGTACCAGCTCATCGGAGAGATCGTGTCGAAAGCCCAGGAAGCGGGCACCTTCAAGCGCGAGGTGTCGCCGCGGTTCGCAGCACTGGCGTTCTACGGCGCGATCGAGCAGGTGTTGACGGGCTGGATCTTCGGGATGCTGCCCGAGGGCGAGGCCGAGTACGAGCAAGCGAAGTCGTCGATCGTCGAGACGATCTGCGGGGGTCTGGACGAAGTGAACGGGCGAGCCGCCCGGTACGTCTGAGAGGATGCGCTGCGAATGAGCCAGAACGACATCGTCAAGCGCCTCGTGTGGTCCGGCCTGCTGGCCGGGCTCGGCGCGATCGCGTCGATCGCCACGACCCGCGCCGCCGGGTTGATTTGGCGCCGGATCTACGGGGAAGACCCGCCGGAATGAAGTTCGGGAAGCGATCCAAGGGCGACGAGGCGGCGCAGGACGCGCCCGGAAAGGCTGCCGCCGCTAGCGAGACGTGGACGCACGCCGACGACCGCGCCGCCGCGCCCGACCCGGCGAGCCGGACGTGGACGGAGGCCGATGACCGCGCCGCCACGGCCGAGCCGCCGGCCGAGACCTGGACTGCGGCGGACGAACGCGCGGCCGCTGGCGAGCCTGCGCCCGTCGTCGAGGGCGAGGCCGTCGAGCTCACCGGCTCCGCTGCCGCGCCCGAGCCGTCCGCGCGCCCCCTGCCGGTGACGATCCACGAGCCCGCTCACCGCGACGCGCCCGCGCCGGCCGCCAACCCGATCGTCGACGTCTCCGGCGCGCCGAGCGCGACCGCCCCGTCCTACGACGGCCACGCCGCGGCGCCGCCCGCCGATCCGCTGGAGCCCGTCCGCGCGCTCGTCGCCGAGCGCCCCGAGGTCGCCATCGGCGCGGCCTTCGCGGGCGGCATCCTCGCCGCCATGATCTTGCGACGCCTTGGCAACTGACACAGCCCCCCAGAACGTCGGACAGACCGTCGAGGACATCGCGTCTCGCGTCTCGCTGCTCGTGCGCGAGGAGATCGAGCTCGCGAAGGCCGAGGTCACGACCAAGGTCACGAAGCTCCTCAAGGGCATCGTCATCGGCATCGCCTGCGGCATCTTCGCCATCACCGGCCTGCTGTTCTTCCTCCACGGCCTCGCCTGGCTGGCGTGGTTCGCCCTGCCCGTCGGCAACAGCGCGTTCTTCTGGGGCTTCTTCGTCGTCGCGGGCCTCTTGTTCGTCATGGGCGGCATCGCCGGCTTCCTCGCCGCGAAGTTCCTGCGCGAGAGCTCGCCGCCGACGCCCGAGATGGCGATCACCGAGGCGGGCAAGATCAAGAAGACCCTGATGTTCAAGCGCAAGAAGCAGAAGTAGTGCCGCCCGCACGCACCCCCGAGCAGATCCGCGCGTCGATCGAGGCCAACCGCAAGGAGCTCGGCACGTCGATGGAGCGCCTGCACCAGGAGATCGCCGTCCTCACGGACTGGCGCGGCCAGCTCGTCAAGCACCAGAAGCAAGCAGTCATCGGCGCCGCCGTGGCCGGGTTCGTCATCGCCGGCGGCATCGCCGCGTTCGGCGGCCTGTTCCGCCGCAAGCGCTGAAACAGCTCCTCCCATTCGCGTAGGCTCGCCGGAGGATGACCGCCGCGCGAGGACCGCACCACGACGGCGCGTTGGCCGGGTCGGGTCCCGTGGTGTTCGTCAGCTACAGCCGCGAGGACGCCGCGTGGATGGAGCGCGTCGTGAAGATGCTCGAGCCCGAGCGGCGCCGGCTCGGGCTTGAGGTCTGGGTTGACAGGGCGATCGCGACGGGCCGCGAGTGGCGGCCGGAGATCGACGCGGCGATCGCGCGTGCGGACGTCGCGCTGCTGCTCGTCAGCTCGGACTTCCTGGCTTCGCCGTTCATCGTCGAGCAGGAGCTGCCGGCGCTCGTCGCGCGCAAGGTGCCGCTTGCCTGCGCGCTGCTGCGCAGGTGCCGTTACGCCGCGGTGGACGACCTTGAGCGCGTGCAGTGGGCGCACGACCCGGTCCGCGACGGCCCGATCGCGATGGCCGGCGATGTCGACGGCGCGATCGCCGACGTCGTTGCGGCGCTCGTCGGCATGCTCGACGACGCGCGGCCGGCCGCGTTCGCGCCCTCGCCTCCGAGCGCGGCCGCAGCCCGAACATGCCGCCGATCGGGTGCGGTTCAACCTCCCGCCGGTCGCGCGGTCGTTCACCGGCCGCGAGGACGAGCTCGCCGAACTCGACGCGAAGCTCGGCGACGACGATCGGGCGCTCATCACCCAGGCGATCACGGGCCTCGGCGGTGTCGGCAAGAGTCAGCTCGCAGCCCGCTACGCCCAGACGCGAAGCGGCGCGTATGACGTCGTGGCGTGGGTCGGCGCCGAGGATGGCGGGATCGCCGATCTCTCGCGGCTCGCCGTCGCTCTCGGTCTGCGAGTCGACGAGCTCGGGCCGCCCGATCGTGCGCGTGCGGCGCTGGATTGGCTCGCGGGCTGCGATCGGCGCTGGCTGCTCGTGCTCGACAACGTCGAGTCCGCCGAGCAGTTGAAGGCCCTGCTCCCGCGCGGTGAGCACGGCCGGGTGCTGGTGACCTCCCGCGACCGGACGCTTCGCCAGTTCGGGCCCGTGCTCGCGGTCGACGTCTTCGACGAGGACACCGCCACGCGCTATCTGACCGAGCGCGCCGAGCGCAGCGACGACGAGGCGGCCGCTCGCGAGCTCGCCCACGCGCTGGGCTGCCTGCCACTCGCACTGGCGCACGCCGCCGCCTACTGCGTCGAGGGCACGAGCTTCACCGACTATCGGCTTCTGCTTGACGGGCTTCCTGCCGTCGAGCTCTTCGACAGCCAGCCCGACCTGTCCTACGCACAGACGGTGGCATCGACCTGGAAGCCGTCGATCGCGGCGGCATCCATGCTCGCACCACTGGCGGCCCCGATGCTCGACATGGCCGCCTACCTCGCGCCGGACGCGATCCCCAAATCGCTGTTCGAGGTGCTCATCGATGACGACACGCCCGCAGGCCGCAAGCGGCTGGCGGACGCGTTCAACGCGCTCGCCCGCTACAGCCTCGCGACCGTCGACGACACCACCGTCGGCATGCACCGCCTGCTGCAGAAGATCGTTCGCGACGACGACGCCGACGGCGGCGAGTATCCCGCCGGTGCGCTGAGCGCGATCGCAGCCGTCGACGCGCGGTTCCCCGACAGCGTCGTGCTGCCTGTGTGCTGGGCGCGCTGCGAGCAGCTGCTGCCCCACGCGCTCGCGCTCGCCGACACGCCGGGCGACCCAGGCGAGGCCGGCGCCCGGCTCGTCGCCCTGCTCAACCGCGTCTCGCGATACCTGCACTTCGCCGACCCTCCGGGCGGGCGCAGTCTCGCGACCGCGGAGGCGACTCTGGCTCACGCCAATCGGCTCCTGCCCGACGATCATCCATCCGCGCTGGCGAGCCGCAACCATCTCGCGACCGCCTATCAGTGGGCCGGTCGGCTCGACGACGCGATTGCGATCTTCGACGCGTTGCTCATCGACTACGAGCGAATCCTCGGTCCCGAGCACCCCGACACGCTCAGCATCCGCAACAACCTTGCCTCGCCTACCAGGCGGCGGGGCGTGTCGATGACGCGATCGCGATCTCGAGCCGCTGCGCGCCGACTACGAGCGGAGCCTCGGTGCCGAGGATCCCCGGACGCTCATCACGCGCAGCAACATTGCCGGCGCATACCTCGCCGCGGGGCGTGTCGATGCCGCGATCGCGCTCTTCGAGCCGCTGCTCACCGATTTCGAGCGAATCCTCGGTCCCGAGCACCCCAACACGCTCAACACCCGCCACTACATCGCCTACACCTACCGGGCCGCGGGGCGTGCCGATGACGCGATCGCGATGTACAAGCCGTTGCTCACCGACCAGGAGCGGATCCTCGGCGCCGAGCACCCCTCCACCCTTGACGTCCGCCACAACCTCGCCGACACTTACGGGGCGGTGGTGCGTGTCGACGACGCGATCGCGATGTACGAGCCGTTGCTCACAGACCGCGAGCGGATCCTTGGTGCCAAGCATCCCGACACGCTTACGACCCGACACAACCTCGCCTTCGCCTACCAGGGGGCGGGGCGTGTCGATGCCGCGATCGCGATCTTCGAGCCGCTGCTCGTCGAGTACGAGCGGATCCTCGGCTCCGAGCACCCCGACACGCTGACCACCCGCAACCGACTCGCCGCCGCCTATGACTCGACGGGGCGGACGAACGATGCTCGACGGCTGCGAGGAGCGAGCTGAGTCGAGCGGGCACCGAGGTATGAGGCGAGAGGCGGTCACAGTGCGAACGCCGAGGCGCGCACCCCGGCGTCACATGCCGTCCCGCCGCGGACGGGAAATGCCGGTCGAGTCGCCAGTGCCTTGGGAACCTCGTCTACGCCACCGGGAAGCGCTGCGCGAGCGCGGCGGCGAGCGCGGTGCGGTCGCCGGCGGTGAGCCCGCCGGATGCGTTGAGCTGCTTCGCCAGGCCGCGACGCCCGAAGATGCGCAAGCCGCTGATCGTGGGCGTGCCGAACAGCGGGAGCTCGGTATCGACGAAGCACAGGCAGCCGTGCACGGCGACGTCGAGCCCGATGCCCGCGACGGCAGCCTTCACGAGGTCGACCTGCTTGGCGAGGGCGTCGACGAGCTTGGTCTGGTCGCGGCCGGCGACCTTCAGCGTCGGTGTGCCGAAGAGCGGCTTGGCGACTTCGAGCTTGCCCTTGTAGCGCTTGCTGTCGATGACCCACACGCCGGTCGCGGCGACCGCGATGTGGTCGATGTTCGCCCTGGAGCCAGGGATGCGCCGGTCGTGCAGGACCGGCACGTCCGGGCAGTGCTTCTTGAGCGCCGCCTCGACGAGCTCCTCGCCACCGGCGCCGCGCCCCCAGCTTCGCTCGTGCTGCGGCGCGTCTTGGAGCGCGAGGATGACGCCGCCGATCCGCGGGTGGCGCGCGCGCACGGCGGCCTCGCGCTTGGCCTTGCGACGCTCACCCTCCCGGCGGGCGCTCGCCCCGGCCTTGCCGTTCGCCGCGGTCGGGTCAGCCACGCGCAGAGCGTACGGACCGAAGGCCGCGGTACCGACCATCCGTCCGCGGAGACCGGCGTGATCCAGGCGGCCGTGGTGGGGTGCGTCCCGCGATCCCGAACAGACCGCCTCGACGTGGCGATTGGTCTCGTCTCGCAGGGCGCTCCTCTCGCGGGTAGCCGTCAGCGCGCTCCCTCAGGGGGCCGGGACCGCGAGTTGCCGGCAGATCGCGCGGACGGTCCCGGCCGGGATCTCCCGATGCCGTGGGACCGGTGCGCGCACGTCGGCTGGTGGATTGCACCAGATCGTGTGGTTGGCACCCTCACGCAACACCTCACAACCGTGAGTGGCGAGGTGGCGCTCCAGATCGCGGCGCTTCAAGCGGCGGCGACGTCGATCGTGACCTGCTCGACGTGTCCGCCGCCGATCGGCGGCTCGCGACCCTCGTCACGATACGAAGCGACCATCTCGCGAGCGGCGTCGAGCAGCATCTCGCGGGCCTCCTCGACGGTTCGCCCGCACGTCACGACCGCTGGCCACTCGGCAAGCTGAGCCATCGTCCAGCCGTCATCATCGGGGGTGAACACCGCGGTCAGGGTCAACGATTCACTCACCCGATCCACGGTAGCGTGCGATCGACGGCGTCGCCACCGGCGCACACATACGGCGACACGCGGGCGTCGCTACGCCGCAGCCGCGCCGCAACCGTCGGGGACCCGGCGAACCGTCGGTCTTACCAGGAGCTCCCTTGTCGGCGCGTCGCCGCGATCCAGGCGTGATCGGTGTCGGCGTGCGCGAGGCTCGACGGGTACGGCGGGCGCTTCCAGACATGACCGCCGATCGTGCCGAAGTGCTCGCGCAGGTAGGCCACGAGGTCGCCGCGGTGCTCCGCGCACGCGTACCGCGGCGCGCCGTACAGGCCGCGACCATGGAAGACGAGCCAGTTCTCGGGCAGCGCGTTCTGGTACGCACCCCAGGTGTTCTCGCGCATCGCCCGCTCGAGGTTGAGCTGGGTCAGCGGATCAGGCTGCGCGTCGCAGAACTGACAGCGGAAGATGAAGCGAACCGGCATCCGCTGTGAGTATCGGTGATCGCACCGGCGCCCGCCGGGGGCGCCGCCGCTGGACGCGAGGTCGCCAGCACGTGTCGGACACGTCGGCGGGCGTGGTCAGCTCACCGGTGCCGAGCCGCGGGGCACGCGGTGCCAGCGGGGCGTCCTCGCCGTCCGGGCCGTGCGCGGCTGGCCGAGCAACCCGGAGCACAGGACGATGAAGCCGACGCCGGTGAGCAGGAGGGCCACGCCCATCAGGATCGCGAAGGTCGCGACCGACGAGGCGAAGTACGACGTGTTCAGCGCCGTGCTGAGCGCCGTCTCGGAGATCCAGACCTGTCGAGCCGGATTGCTCTGGGGCCTGCCGGTCACGGGGTCCTGGACCGCCGTGGCCTCGTCGGCCGTGCCGCGTCCGTCGGCCGAGGCGTACTGCGGCATCTGCGAGTAGGTCTTCCCGCCGGTGCCCGCGAGCGCGTGGACGCGCATGTAGCTCGCAAAGCACCTCGCGTCCGCGCCGCTCGAGATCGGCTTGCCGGCGACGTCGCAGGTCGGCAGCGCGATGCGCAGACCGGACTCGTTCGCGGCGACCGCGATCAGCGACGGCTTCATGTCGTCGGACCCCACGATGTGCTCGCGTGCGATGCCGGCGTTGACCTCGCTGCGGCCCGCGAGGCCGATGACCACCGCGCCGACGCCGAAGCCGCCCAGCACGAGTCCGGCGATGAGACCGGCGAGACGAAACGGGCGGGACATGGCAGACGCTCCTCGAAGGCGGGGGCGGGACGCCTTGCAGTCTTCGGCTCGGGCCTCGTCGCCACATCCGCGGGCTGCCCCTTGGCGGCTGCGGGTTTCCCGCGTGCCGGGCGGGTAGTCCTCGCAGCCGGGCCGCAGCGTGAGCGCGCGCAGGCGCCGAGCGCGCCCGACGACCGCGTCGCGCGAGGAGCGGGGTGGTACCGTCAGGTGCGGTACACGTCGTTGGGTTCTCGCTTCGCCTCTGCCCGGCGCGTCCTGCAGCCATAGAGCGCGGACGACAGGAAGGGTCATGCAGACCCCAGCCGACCTGATGGCCGCCGGCCGCGAGCGCGTCATAACGTCTCCGGAGCAGTTGCTCGCCGATGTCATCAACGGGGGCTCGCCGGCGTCCTACGGGGAGCCGCGCTGGGGCGCCGACCGCCGGGGCGCGCAGACCGCGGAAGCGCGCCTGGACGCCGCCGACGAGCGCGATGCGATCGCCGCCGTGCGCGATCGCGCGGCGCGAACCCGAGACGACGCCGCCGAGGACCGCGGTTGCGCCCCCGAGCAGGGCGCGTTCGCCGCCGGCGACCGCCAGGCCGCGGCGCAGGATCGCGAGCAGGCGGCGCGTGAGCGGTTGCACGCGCTCGTCGACCGCGAGATCCTGGCCGACGAGCTCGCGATCACGCACGTCGACCCGCTGACCGGAGCCCGCACGCGTGCTGCCGGGCTCGCCGACCTCGACCGCGAGATGGATCGCTGCCGCCGGACGGGCGCCCCGCTCGTCGTCACGTACGTCGACGTCGTCGGTCTCAAGGCGCTCAACGACACCGTCGGACACCGCGCCGGCGACGACCTGCTCAAGCACGTCGTGGAGAGCATCCAGGCGCACCTGCGACCGTACGACCTCGTCATCCGGCTCGGCGGCGACGAGTTCCTGTGCGCGATGTCGAGCATGTCGCCGCTCGACGCGCGCGAGCGCTTCGCGATCATCGCCGCGGCGCTGTCCGTCGCCCCGGCTGCCACGGCGATCAGGGCCGGGTTCGCGACGCTCGAGCCCGGCGACAGCGCGGCGGAGCTCATCGCCCGTGCGGATGACGCGCTGATCGGCGGCGGACACGCCGAGCACGAGTCCCGCAGCGAGGCAACGGCCCGCAGGCGACCGCACGAGCGCTGGCCGGCGCGCCCTGAGAGCGTGGGTCCGCTGCGACGGGCCATCGACGAGTTCGCCGCAAGCGGCGGCGCCTCCCAACGCCAGCGCGAGGACATCGGGGTGGCGGTGTCCGAGGCGCTGACCAACGCCGTCGTGCACGCCTACGACGGCGCGGTCGGGGTCCTTGCCGTCGACGCGTGGATGTCGGCACGGTCGCTGAACGTCGTGGTCTGCGACGAGGGCGGCGGCATGCTGCCGCGCACGAGCACGCGGGGGATAGGGCTCGGGCTGGGGCTCATCGTGCGCATGACCCGCAAGCTCGCGATCGAGGAGTCCGAGCACGGCATGCGCGTGCGCATGACCTTCGCGATCGGCTGAGCCGTGCGGCGCCCAAAGCGGCGCTAGGCTGCACGGGTCAACTGGATGGGCGCGGGGATCTCCGAGACTCGTCGTCCAGCCGCTGGGAGGCCGTCGTGGCCGACCGAATGTCAGGCGATCACCGCGCTCCGAGCGTCGAGCGGAGCCGCAGCCCCGATGTGCGCCTCGCCGACCAAGGCGTCCTCGAGCGCGTGCGCCTCGAGCCCAAGGCCGAGCTTCAGGACCTGTTCGAGCGTGCTGCCGCGCGCGACCACAAGGCGCAAGCCCGCGATCGCGCCGCGACCCTGCGAGACCGCGCGGCGCACGAGCGCGACATCGCGATCGCGCTGGGCGACGTGACGTCCGCGCGCCGCGACAGCGTCCATGCCATCGGCGGGACCGAGACCTCCGCGCATACCGCTGGACAGCGCGATCGCGCCGCGCGTCAGCGCCAGACGGCCGCCGAGTACCGCATCGAGGCTGCCGGGGAGCGCAAGGCCGCGGCCCGCGATCGCGAGCAGTCCGCACAGGAGCGGGTGCGATCGCGCGACGACCGTGAGGCGCTCGCGGCCGAGATCCGCCACCAGCACGCCCTTCGAGACGACGCGCGACGCCTCCAGCGCCACGCCGAGAAGCTGGCTCGGACGCTCCAGCGCAGCCTGTCGCCGCCGCGACTGCCCGCGATCGCCGGCATCGACGTCGCCGTGCACTACGAGCCGTCGGCGCCCGAGGAGGTCGGCGGCGACTTCTACGACCTGTTCCCGCTCGCGCCGGGCCGGTCGGGGTTCTTCCTGGGTGACGTCGGCGGCAAGGGTCCCGACGCGGCGTCGGTCACGTCGCTGGCGCGGTACACGATGCGCACCTCGGCGCTGCTGCATCAGCGACCCGAGGACATCCTCATGGACCTCAACATCGCGCTGATCATGGACGCCGACGAGCCGATGCAGACCTGCACCGCCGTCTACGGCCAGATCGACATCGACGACGACGCGAGGATCACCCTCGCGGTGGCCGGCCACCTGCCGCCGCTGGTCGTTCGTCGGCGGGGGACGGTCGAGGTCATGCCGGCGCACGGCACCCTGCTCGGCGTGTTCGACGATCCCGACTTCGAGGTCTGCGAGGTCCACCTCGGGTCGGGCGACGCGATCGTCATCTACAGCGACGGCATGATCGACACCGAGATCGACGGCGTCCGGATGGACGAGCCGCGCATCGCCGAGCTGCTGTCGGGGGCAGCGCCCGCGAGCGCACAGGCGCTCGTGGCCCGGCTCACGGATGCGACGCGCGGCAACCATCGCCCGCTGCGCGACGACGTCGCGATCCTCGCGCTGCGCCGGACGCCGGCCGGCGAGTAGCGCCCCGACGTCCTCGCTCAGCCCGGGGCGGGGGTCAGACCGGCGTCGTGGACGAGCAGCGCGACCTGGACGCGGTTGTCGAGGTCGAGCTTGCAGAGCAGCCGCGAGACGTGGGCCTTGACGGTGGCGACGCTCATGTAGAGCTCCGCGGCCACCTCGGCGTTCGACGCGCCCCGGCCGACCGCGACGGCTACCTCGCGTTCGCGGTCTGTCAGATCGGCGAGCAGCTCCGTCGCGCGCGCCGACACCGCCGGCGCGCGCTCGGCGGCCATGAAGTCGACGAGCTTGCGCGTGACGGTCGGCGAGAGCATCGCGTCGCCGGCCGCGACGAGGCGGATCGCTCGCAGGATCTCCGTCGGCGGGGTGTCCTTGACGAGGAACCCCGCGGCGCCGTCGCGCAGCGCGGTGAGCACGTGGTCGTCGACGTCGAACGTCGTCAGGACGATGACCTCCGGCGCCGCGGGCCGCGCGCGCACGAGCCGCAGCGCGGCGAGGCCGTCCATCCGCGGCATGCGGATGTCCATCAGGACGACGTCGGGGCGGTGGGCGTCGATCGCCGCGATCACCTGCGTGCCGTTCTCCGCCTCGCCGACGACCTCGAGGTCCTCGGCACCGCCGAGCATCATCGACAATCCGGCGCGCACGAGGGCGTCGTCGTCGACGATCAGCACGCGGATCATGCGGGCCACGGCAGCCACGCCCACAGACGGTAGTCGCCCGTCTTCGCGCGACCGTGCTCGAGGCGCCCGCCGGCGAGCGTCACGCGCTCGCCGAGCCCGACGAGGCCCGCGCCGCCACCCGGGATCTCGGGCTGGCCGAGCTCCGCCAGGAGGCGGCGGCTGACGATCTCGACCTCGAGGCCGTCCGAGGGCGCGCCGCCGATCGTCACCGCGACGGCGGCGCTCGGGGCGTGCTTGCGGGCGTTCGTCAACCCTTCCTGCACGATCCGATAGACCGTCCGTCCGGTCGCGGCGGGCAGGGTCCGCTCGTCGACGTCCCGCGTGAGCGCGACGGCCATGCCGGCGGCTTGCGACTCCGCGACGAGGTCGGCCACGTCGGCGATGGTCGGCTGCGGGCGCTCTGACGAGCCATCCGGGAGATCGGTTCGCAGCACCCCGATGACCTCGCGCAGATCCTCGAGTGCGGCGTGGGCGCACGCACGCACGACGCCGGCGGCGCGCGCGATCTCCGCGGGCGGCGCGTCGGGGCGGACTTCGAGCGCCCCGGCGTGCAGGCTCAGCAGCGAGATGCGATGCGCGAGGACGTCGTGCATCTCGCGCGCGATCCGCGTGCGCTCCTGGGAGCGCGCTTGGGCCAGCCGCAGGTCGCGCTCGGCTTCGGCTTGGCGCGTGCGCTCGCGCAGCGCGAGCATGAGCTCGCGCTGGGAGCGGATGAACATGCCCCAGGCGACGACCGCCGCCTGGATGCCCGTCGCGAGCGTGACGTTGACCCAGAAGGGGATCTCGTCCGGATAGATCGAGAAGTAGACGGGCAGCAGCGCGATCGCGAGCACCACGACGGCGATCGCGACCACCCAGCGGCGGTGCACCGCCACCGTGAAGAGGGCGATGACCGACGCGCCGCTCGCGGCCGGCGCGACGCCGCCGAGGATGACGGCGAGCAGCGCGACGCCGAGCGGCCACCGCCGCCGAAACCAGATCGCGAAACACGAGACGACGCCGGCGGCGGCGATGGCCGCGGCCGCGCCGGACGAGGGCTCGGCGCCGTTCTCGAGCAGCGCGCCGGCAACGTAGATGCCACCCGCCACCGCGATCGTGAAGCACGCCGCGTCGACGATCCAGTCGCGCCGCGTGCGCGCGACCGGCCGCCGCGAGCGCTCGTCGCGCTCGTGCTCGGTTGCGGTCAGCAGCGAGCGCAGGCGCGCGGCGTGCGAGCCCGTCGGCGAGGGCTGCCCGGTGGTGACGATGGCGCCCATGCCCCTTGAGGCTACGCGCGCGACCAAGCCCTCGACAGCGACCTTCGGCCATTTCGCCATCGACTTCGGAGGGGGGCGAAGTGGCCGCCGTGCCGATGTGCGGGGCGGCGTGCGACGTGAGAGTGCAGCACATGCCCTCAACCCACCTCGCCACATTCGACGGCCTCGTCAAGCGCTACGGCGACACGACCGCCGTCGAAGGACTGTCGCTCGCCGTTCCCGAGGGGACCGTGTGCGGCCTGCTGGGTCCCAACGGATCCGGCAAGACGACCGCGATTCGCTGCCTGCTCGGGCTCGCCACGCCGAGCGCCGGATCCACGACGCTGCTCGGCGAGCAGCCTCACACCCCCGGCTTCGCCGCCGCGGTGCGCCAGGTCGGGACGCTCATCGAGGGCCCGGCGATCTACGCCCGCGCGACGCCGCGCCAGAACATGCAGATCGAGGCGTCGGCGCGCAAGCTGCGCGGCGCGGACCGCCAGATCGACGAGCTGCTCGCGCTCGTTGGCCTCTCGGCGCGAGCGGACACGCGCTCCGGCGCGTTCTCGCTCGGCATGAAGCAGCGCCTCGGCCTCGCGCTCTCGCTGCTCGGCGGTCCGCGGCTCGTCGTGCTCGACGAGCCGACCAACGGCCTCGACCCGGCCGGGATCGTCGAGATCCGCGAGCTCATCAAGGAGCTGCCGGGTCGCGGCACGACCGTGCTCGTCTGCTCGCACCTGCTCGCCGAGGTGGAGCTCATGTGCCACCGCGCGACGATCATCCGCCGCGGGCGCCTCGTCGCGGAGGGCACGATCGACGAGCTGCTGGCGAGCTACGGCACGTCGGGCTGGGCGACCCGTGTCGAGGCCGCCGACGCCGAGCGGGCGATCGGCCTGCTCGAGCACGACGGGTTCACGGCGACGTCGCTCGGCGACGGCCGGCTCTCGGTCACCGGCCCGGTCACCGACGGCGGGCAGATCAGCCGGCCGCTCGCCGAGGCCGGGATCTACGTCTCGGAGCTCCGCGCCGACGCCGCGGACCTCGAAGACGTCTTCCTCTCGCTCACCACCGACCACGACGACGCGGCGCTGCCGCAGCTGGAGACGATCTCATGACCGCCGAACTGCGCAAGCTGTTCGCCCTGCCGACACCGCGCTGGACGCTCGTCGCGACGATCGCGGGCGTCGCGATCGCGGCGCTCGTCGCCGCGCTCGCCGGACCCGGCAGCGGCGAGGACATGATGCCCGTCCAGCTCGGCGTCGGGCTCGCGACGACCGTCGGCGCGATCGTCCTCGGTGCCTGGATGATGGGCGTCGAGTACGGCCAGAAGACGATCCGCCGCGCGCTCTCCGCCGACCCGGGCCGCGGCCGCCTCCTGCTCTGCAAGCTCGGCGTCGTGCTCGGCGCCGTGACGGTCGTGACGGTGGCCGTCTCGGTGATCTCCGCGCCGCTCTTCTCGGCGATCGCGTCGGCGCACGGCGAGTCGATGCCCGTTCGCGAGTCGCTCGAGTACGGCCTCGCCGCGCTGTTCAACAACCTCGTCTACGCGACCGTGGCGTTCGCCCTCGCGCTCGTGACCCGCAGCATGGCGGGCGGCATGGCGCTCGCGCTGGTGTTCGCCTTCGTCATCGACAGCGCGCTGAGCGCGATCCCGGCGGTCGGCGACTACGCGCTGGGGGCGTCCGTGGTCACGCTCATGTCGGAGATCGCGGGCCTCAAGCTCGACGGGTTCTCCGACGGCGACCCGAACGTCCTGCGGGCGGTCTTCGTCACGGCCGGCTGGCTCGTCGCGCTCCTCAGCATCAGCGCCGCGCGCTTCACCCGGACGGACGTCGACTGAGATGAGCCTCCCCGTGCTCGTCGCGCCCGCCGTCCCGTCGCCGCCGGTGGCGGCGGCGGGAGCCGTCATCGAAACGGACCGCCTGACCAAGCGCTACGGCGACGCGCGCGGGATCGAGGAGATCTCGCTCGCGGTCTCGCGCGGCGAGGTGTTCGGATTCCTCGGCCCCAACGGCGCCGGCAAGACGACGCTGATCCGCACGCTGCTCGACCTGCTGCACCCGACGAGCGGCAGCGCACGGCTGTTCGGCCTGGACAGCCGGCGCGACAGCCTCGCGATCCGCGCCCGGCTGGGGAACCTGCCCGGCGAGTTCGCGTGCGATCCGCGGCGCACCGGGCGCGAGATCGTGACGCTCTTCGCGGCGCTGCGCGGCATGCGCGACCTCGGCCGCACCGCCGAGCTCGCCGAACGCTTCTCCGCGGATCTCGATCGGCCGGTCGGGCACCTCTCGCGCGGCAACCGCCAGAAGATCGGGCTCATCCAGGCGCTCTTCCACGCGCCGGAGCTGCTCATCCTCGACGAGCCGACGGGCGGCCTGGACCCGCTCATGCAGGAGGAGTTCCACGAGGTCGTCGCCGAGGAGCGCGAGCGCGGCACGACGATCCTGCTGTCCTCACACGACCTCGACGAGGTCGAGCGGTTGTGCGACCGCGCCGCGTTCATCCGCGACGGGCGCCTCGTCGCGGTCGAGCACGTCGCCGACCTGACGCGGCGGCGCTACCGCCACGCGACCGTCGAGCTCGCCGAACCCGTCGACGCCGGCGAGCTCGGCGCGCTGGACGGCGTCTCAGACGTGCAGGTCGACGGCTGCCAGGCGAGCTTCGGCTTCGAGGCGTGGGCGCTTGACGACGTCGTCAAGGCGCTGGCGCGCCATGCGGTCGTCGACCTGGAGCTCGCGCACCCGAGCCTCGAGGAGGTCTTCATGACGTACTACGAGGCTGCGGAGGTGGCGGCATGAACGTCGCGGTGCACCCCCTCCCGTCGCCGGCGCGCGCTGCGCCGGCCCGGATCGCCGTCACGGCGCCGTCGCCCGCCGCCGTGCTGTTCGCGCTCGTCGGCCGCGGCCTGCGCGACAACCGCCGCGCACCGCTCGTCTGGGGCGGCTCGCTCGGCGTCATGAGCGCGCTCGTCGTCCTGCTGTACCCGTCGATTCGCGTCTCGCTCGCGGAGACCATGGACAGCTTCCCATCGGGCGTCAAGCAGGCCTTCGGGATCACGGACCTCGGCACGGTCGAGGCGTTTCTCAACGGCGAGATGTTCAGCCTCTTCCTGCCGCTGGCCGTGGCATACCTCGGGATCCGCTGCGTGGCGACCGCGATCGCCGGCGCGGAGGAGCACGGCTGGCTGGACACACTGCTCGCCACGCCCGTCGCCCGCCGCATGCTCGTCGCGAGCGCCTTCCTGACGGCCGCGATGCTGCTCGCGGCGACCCTGCTGCTCGTCGGTGTGCTGACCGCGGTGGGCGGCGTCGTCGCTGGTGAGCCGATCGGCATCGGGCCGCTCGCCGGCGCACTCGCCGGCGTCTGGGGCCTCGCGCTGTTCTTCGCCGGCTGCGCCACGTTCGCATCTGGCGTAGCGCACCGCGCGGCGACGGTGCTCGGAGCCGGCACCGGCCTGCTCGCCGCGATGTACCTGCTCGACGTCCTCGGCAAGCTCGCCCCGGCCGTGTCGGAGCTGCGCTGGCTGTCGGCGTTTCGCTACTACGGCCTGCCGCTGACGGAGGGGCTCGACGTCGCCGGGCTCGTCGCGCTCGTCGCCGCGGCCGCGCTGCTCGCCGCGGGCGGTGCGGTGCTGCACGCGCGTCGCGACATCACGGGGTGAGCATCGCCCCGCATGCCGCCGACGCGGCAGAGGTGGCACGCGAGCTCGACAGCGATCAGGCACGCGGACTGGGCGCGCCGGAGGCGCGCGCGCGGCTCGCCCGAGACGGCCCCAACGAGCTGCGCGCCGGTGAGGGCGTGCGGGCGTGGCGCATCCTGCTGGGCCAGCTGACCTCGCCGATCCTGCTGTTGCTCGCGGCCGCCGGCGTCCTGTCGGCGGCGCTGGGCGACGTCGCGGAGGCGCTCGTGATCTTCGTGGTCGTGCTGTTGAACGCCGGCATCGGCTTCCGGCAGGAGCATCGCGCCGCCCACGCGATCGCGTCGCTGCGGGCGATGGCGACCCCGACGGTCAAGGTGCTGCGCGACGGCCGCCCCCTCCAGATCCCGGCGCGCGACGTCGTGCCGGGAGACGTGGCGCTGCTCGAGGCCGGCGCGCACGTGCCCGCCGACGGGCGGGTGACCGAGGCCCGCGCGCTGCGCGTGGACGAGTCGGCGCTGACCGGCGAGTCGGCTCCCGTCGACAAGCAGGTCGAGCCGGTGGCTGCGTCGACGCCGCTGGCCGAGCGCGCGTCGATGGCCTACTCCGGGACGAGCGTGACCGCCGGCCGCGGACGGCTGCTGGTCGACGCGACGGGCATGGCGACCGAGCTCGGGCATGTCGCCGGCCTGCTCGAGGAGGCGGACCCGGGCCACACGCCGCTACAGCTGCGCCTGGAGACCCTCGTCCACCGCCTGGCGCTCGCGGCCGGCGCGATCGTCCTCGTCGTCTTCGGGCTCGGCCTGCTGCGCGGCGAGGATCTCGAGACGCTGCTGCTCACCGGCGTGAGCCTCGCCGTCGCGGCCGTTCCGGAGAGCCTGCCGGCCGTCGTCACGATCACGCTCGCCATCGGGGCGCAGCGGATGCTCGCGCGCCAAGCGCTGATCCGGCGGCTGTACGCGGTCGAGACGCTGGGCTCCGTCACGACGATCTGCTCCGACAAGACCGGGACGCTGACGCAGAACCAGATGACGGTCGTGGTGCTGGACGCCGCCGGGAACCGGTGCGATCTCGGCGCCGGGCCGGATGACCTCGAGGCGCAGCACCCGCCGCTCCTGCTGCTCGCGGGCGCGGCGCTGTGCAACGACACGGTGGTCGCCGAGGGCGGAACCCTGCTCGGCGACCCGACCGAGACCGCGCTCGTCGCCGTGGCGCGCCGCCATGCGCTGAGCAAGCCGGAGCTCGACGCTGCGCTGCCGCGAACGTTCGAGCTGCCGTTTGACTCCGCGCGCAAGCGGATGACGACCGTGCACGCGCTGCCGGCCGGCGACGTCGTGGCGTCTCCTGCGCTTCGGGCGGTCTTCGACGCGCTGGCCGAGCCCGCCGGCGATGCGGATCGCGTGTCGTTCACGAAGGGCG
Organism: uncultured Actinomycetes bacterium; assembly: GCA_963806515.1. Lineage (GTDB taxonomy): Bacteria > Actinomycetota > Thermoleophilia > Solirubrobacterales > Solirubrobacteraceae > CADCVQ01. The sequence continues at coordinate 180,178 of CAWDYO010000011.1, forward strand.
CGGTGGATGGCCTGCTGTCGCGCTGCACCAGCGTCAGCGTCGCCGGCGCGGTGGTGGAGCTCGACGACGACCTGCGCCGGCGCGCGCACATGGCCGCCGACGACCTCGCCGCCGGGGGCGTCCGGGTCCTCGGCGTGGCGATGCGCTTCTGGTGTCGCGCCGACGCCGTGTCCGCCGGCGAGGCGCTCGAGCACGACCTGACGTTCGTCGGGCTGCAGGGGATGGTCGACCCGGCGCGCCCCGAGGTCCGCGACGCCGTCGCGACGTGCAAGCGGGCGGGCATCCGGGCGGTCATGATCACCGGCGACCACCCGCTGACGGCGGCGGCGATCGGTCGCGACCTGGGGCTCGCCGAGGACTGCACGCGCGTCGTGACCGGCGCCGACCTCGGTGAGCTCGACGACGCGCAGCTCGACGCGACCGTGCGCGAAACGTCGATCTACGCGCGCGTGTCGCCCGAGCACAAGATCCGCATCGTCGAGGCGCTGCAGCGTCAGGGGCACGTGGTCGCGATGACCGGCGACGGGGTCAACGACGCTCCCGCCCTCAAGCAGGCGGACATCGGCGTGGCGATGGGGATCACGGGCACCGACGTCACCAAGGACGCCGCCGACATGGTCCTGCGCGACGACAACTTCGCGACGATCATCGGCGCGATCCGCGAGGGCCGCGTCGTCTTCGACAACATCCGCAAGTACATCCGCAACATCCTCAGCGGGAACGTCGCGGAGGTCAGCGTGATGGTGCTGGCGCCGCTCGCGGGGATGCCGCTCGCGCTCCTGCCGCTGCAGATCCTGTGGCTCAACCTCGTCACCGACGGCCTGCCGGCGATGGCGCTCGCGGTCGAGGCGCCGGAGCCGGGGGTCATGCGGCGCGCGCCGACGCCGCTGCGCGAGAGCCTGCTCGGCGCCGACGGCGGGCGCCGGATCGTCGTTCGCGGCGCGGCCCTGACCGTCCTGACGCTCGTGCCGGCATACCTGCTGTGGCATGGCGGCGACGACGCCTGGCAGACCGTGCTGTTCACGTCGATCGCGTTCGCCGAGCTCGCGGGCGGCTTCGCGATGCGCTCCGAGCGCGTGTCCCTGCGACGCCTCGGCGTCTTCACCAACCGCGCCCTGGTCGGAGCGGTCGCGCTGACGGTGGCACTGCAGGTCCTGCTCGTCTCCGTCGCACCCCTGCGCGACCTGCTCGGGCTGCGGCCGCTGTCGCCGGCGCACTGGCTGCTGGTGATCGCGATCGCGCTTGCCTACCTCGCCGCCGTCGAGCTCGACAAGGTCCTCCAGCGCCGGCGGCGCAGCTTGGCTCAGTGGTGAAAGGCGCTGCGGCGTTCCTCGTCGCCGTGGTCGGTCGCTCCGCGCTCCAGTCGCGACACCGCCCAGCGCAGGTGGTCGAGCAGCATGCCGGCGAGGTCGCGGCTGAAGTCGTTGCGCACGACGACCCGCAGCACGGCGACGTCCTGCAGCGCCGGCGGCATGTGGTACGCCGGGACCAGCCAGCCCTTGATCCTCAGCGTCTCCGAGACGTCGAAGACCGTGTAGCCGCTGACGTCGGTGCGCAGCCGGAACGCGAAGACGGGGATGTCGCCGCCGTCGGAGATCAGCTGAAACGGTCCGATCTGCGCGATCTGCGCCGCGAGCCAGCGGGCGTTGTCACGGCATGTCTGCTGGACGCGCCGGTAGCCCTCGAAGCCGAGGCGCAGCAGCGTGTAGTACTGCGCGACGACCTGCGCGCCCGGGCGCGAGAAGTTCAGCGCGAACGTCGGCATGTCGCCGCCGAGGTACTCGACGTCGAAGATCAGGTCCTGCGGCAGCGCCGCGCTGTCGCGCCACACCGCCCAGCCGACGCCGGGGTAGACGAGCCCGTACTTGTGGCCCGAGGCGTTGATCGACGCGACGCGGGCGATCCGGAAGTCCCATTCGAGGTCGGGATCGATGAACGGCGCCACGAATCCGCCTGACGCCGCGTCGACGTGGATGGGGACGTCGAGCCCCTGCTCGTCGCGCAGGCGGTCGAGCGCCGCCGCGATGTCGCGCACCGGCTCGTACGCGCCGTCGAACGTCGACCCGAGGATCGCCACGACGCCGATCGTGTGCTCGTCGCAGCGCGCGGCCGCGCCCTGCGCCGTCAGGCACGTGCTGCCGTCGCCCACCGGGACGAGCCGCGGCTCGACGTCCCAGTAGCGGCAGAACTTCTCCCAGCACACCTGGACGTTGGCCCCCATGACGAGATTCGGCCGGTCGTCCGCGAGGCCGGCCGCGCGCCGCCGCTGCGCCCAGCGGCGCTTGAGGGCCAGCCCGCCGAGCATGGCGGCCTCGCTCGAGCCGGTCGTCGAGCAGCCGACCGCGGGCCCGTCGTCCGAGCTGCCCCACAGGCGCGCGAGCATCGCCACGCAGCGCCGCTCCAGCTCGGCCGTCTGGGGGTACTCGTCCTTGTCGATCATGTTCTTGTCGAGGCACTCGGCCATCAGCGCGCGGGCGGCGGGCTCCATCCAGGTCGTCACGAACGTCGCGAGGTTCAGCCGGGCGTTGCCGTCGAGCATCAGCTCGTCGTGAACGATCTGGTAGGCGGTGTCGGCGGACATCTCCCTCCGCGGAAGCTCCAGCCGCGGGACCTCGTCCAGCTCGCCCGCCGCTGTGAACTGCGGCCTGACGTCGAGCGCGCCGGCGTCGTGCGAGTCTCGTCGGTGGATGGCCAACGCGTCAGCCGTGGCGGCTGGAGACCAGCTCGCTGCCGGCGCGCGCGACGAGCTCCGTCGCGCTCTCGTCGGCGGTGAGCTCGGCGAAGCCGGTGCGCAGTGCGCCGGCTTCGCTCGTGCCGGCCAGCGCGGCCGCGATCGCGCTGAAGCGCTCGCGTGAATCGGGGATCGTCATGTTGGACATCGCGCAGGCGAACGTGTCCGGGCCAAGGCGGACGATGAGGTCATATGAGCGCAGGTGCTCGCCGATGAGCGTGACGACGCGCTGCAGCAGCCGGTCGGCGGCGCCGTGACGTTCGTCATCGACGCGTGCTGGTCCGACGGGTTCGACGTACGCGACAACGAGCGTGCCGCCCGTCCGGCGACTGCGATCGACCTCGTGAGCGAGGTCGGCCAGGCCCGCCGCCCTCGTGCGTGCGCCCGTCAGCGAGTCGGTCTCGGTGAACGCCAGCACCCGACCGAGCGCCTCGCGATGGGTGCGCGCTTGCGCGCGATCGCGGGCGCCCTGCTCGCGGTCGTGCGCGGCTGCCTCGCGGTCGCTCGCAGCTTGGATGCGGTGCTCGGCCGCTTGCGCGCGGTCCTGCGTCGCGCGCTTGCGTTGTCCCGCGGCGCGCATGACGATCTCGGCGCCCGTGACCGCACGCGTGCCATCGCGAGCGCCGTCGGCGTCGCGCCGCGCCATCGCGAGATCGCGAGCGGCCGCAGCCTCATCACGCGCGAGCCCGGCGAGGTCGCGATCGCTCGCGGCCCGGTCGCGATCGGACGGGTCGTCGAGCACCGCCGAAGCCGGGACGCTGTTCTCATGCTGTCGGTTGCGCGTCCCGTTGGTGCACTGCTCGGCACGATCACCTGACGATAGGTCGGCCACGATGGGCCTCCAAGGGCGGCTGGACGAGGGTCTCGAAGATCCCCGCGCCCATCCAGTTGACTCCGTCAAACTACTCGGTCCTCCAAGCCGAGTTGTGACAGATCGGTCCGTCACGGTGACTGTTTCACTGGTGCGTGAGCGCCTCCAGCACGTCGATGCGGCTGGCGCGCCTGGCCGGGCCGATGGCGGCGAGGACGCCCGCCAGCGCACCGAGCACGAGCAGGACCACGAGGGTCGCGTAGGGCAGCGCCAGGACGAAGCCCTCGCTGCCCAACGGTCGTGAGACCAGCACGCCGAACAGGACGCCGATGGCGACGCCGAGGACCGCGCCCATGACGGCCGTGATGACCGCCTCGCCGCGCACGATCTGCCGGATCTGGCGCCGCGTGGCACCGACGGCGCGCAGCAGCCCCAGCTCCCGCGTGCGCTCGTAGACCGACAGCGCAAGGGTGTTGACGATGCCGAACAGGGCGATGATGACCGACAGCGCGAGCAGCGCGTAGAAGACGTACAGGATCTGGCTGACCTGGCCGACCTGCGCGTCGATGAACTCCGCTCGCGTCTGCGGCTCGAGCGTCGGGAAGTCGCGATCGAGCAGCCCCGAGATCTCGCCTCGGACCTGACCCTCCGATGCACCGGGAGCCGATGCGATCAGGGCCGCGAGCACCGTGTGCGCGCCGAAGCGGTCGCGGAGCGTCGCGTCCGGCACCAGCGCGTCGCCGAAGAGCTGGCCGCGATCCTCGAACGTCCCGCGCACCGTCAGGCGGACCGGCTGGCGCTCCGGGTTGCGCAGCACGAAGGGCGACCCGACGCCCAGCGAGTGCTCCTTGGCGAAGTCCACCTCGAGCATCGCGTCCCGCGGCCCGAGCGCTCGGAGCGCGTCGTCGGATCCGTCGACCCAAGCGATGTTCACCACCGCGTTCGCGAGCTTCGGGTCGAGGCCTGCGAGGCTGACGTCGGTCCCCGATGCGAGCTTGCCCTTGCCGACGCGGATGTTCGCCGCGGCGCCCACGCTCGCGAGGCGCGTGGCGGCGGGCGCGACCGCCTCGGGCGTCAGCCCGGATGGGTCGAGGACCACGAAGTCCGCGGTGACGGCCTTCTCGAAGGCGCCCGAGAACGACGCTTGGAAGCCGTTGACGAAGATCGCCACGAACGCGACGAGCGCCACGCCGACCATCAACGCCGCGGCGGTGCCCGCCGTCCGGCCGGGGGCGCGTACGGCGTTGCCGCGCGCGATCTTCGCGGCCACACCACCGGTGGCGGCCAGCGGGCGCCCGATCAGCGCCGCCAGCGGACCGACGAGCAGCGGTGACAGCAGCCCGACGCCGACGAACACCAGGACCGCTCCGATGCCCAGCAGCGTCAGCGCGGGCGACGTGTCAAGGCCACCCAACAGCCCGACGAGCATGACGACGATGCCGGTCGCGGCGATCGCGACCTGCAGCGCGAGCACCCAGCGGCGCCTCGCTCGACGAGCCGAGCGAGCCCTCGCGCATCGCGGCCATGGGCGAGATCCGCGTGGCCCGAACGGCCGGTGCCAGGCTCGACAGCAGCGTCACGACGGTGCCCAGGACGATCGCGACGGCGATGGTCCGGCCTGCGATCACGAGCGCGGTGCGGGGCAGGTCAAAGCCGATCAGCCCGAGCAGACCCGCGAGCAGCGGCGCGAGCCCGATCCCGGCGAGGAGGCCGAGCACGGACCCGACGAGCCCGATCAGCAGCGCCTCTCCGACCACGGCCTGCAGGATCTGACGGCGCGACGCGCCGATCGTGCGCAGCATGCCGAACTCCCGCGTGCGCTGCGCGACGGTGATCGTGAACGTGTTGAAGATGACGAAGGACCCGACCAGCAGGGCGATGAGGCCGAAGACGAGCAGTCCCATCCTGAGGTAGCCGAGGATCTCCGACAGGTCTGCGGACTCCTGCTGGGAGTCCTCCTCGCCCGTGCGGACGGTCACCGATCCTCCGACCTGCGCGCTGACGCGCCGCTTGAGCTCTGACTGCGAGACGCCCGGCTGCGCCTGCACGTCGAGATCGGTGATCTTGCCGGGCTCGGAGGCGAGCGCCTGGACCTCCGGCAACGTCAGCACGACGAAGGCCGCGCCGCCCGTGGAGCCCGCGCCGCCGAACGTCGTGGTTCCGACGAGCGTGTACGGCCGGATCCGCTGCGTTCCCTGGATGCGGATGCGGTCTCCGACCCGCACTCCCGCGTCGCCCGCCGCCGTCGCGGAGAGCGCGATCTCGCCATCGGATCGCGGCGCACGGCCTTCGTACTCGAAGGGATCGAAGCGCTCCTGGACGGCCGAGAAGGCGAGCGTCGGCGCGCCGTTGATCGGTCCCACGCGCTTCCCGGCGGCGTCGGCGACCGTGACCGGGAGCTGACGGAACGAGCCGTCGGCAGCGGCGACGCCGTCGACAGCGCGCACCTGCGCCTCGACCGAAGCGGGGAAGGCCGCCGGCGCGGCGCCGAACCCGTCGCCGATGTTGCGCGACAGCACCTTGACGTCGACGTTCTCGCCCGCTGTGGCGACGAGCTTGTCGAAGGACTTCGAGATCGTGTCGGTGAGGACGAACGTCCCGGTGATGAGCGCCACCCCGAGCACGACGGCGAGCAGGGTGAAGATCGTCCGGGCCTTGCGCTCGCGCAGGCCCCGGAACGCGATGCGGTTCATGAGTGGTTCCTCCGTGGTCCTGTGCCTGGGCTTCTGCCCCTGCAAATAGAGTGGCCGCCGCGCCTAGGCGGTCTTCATGAGCTCGAGGACCGCGTCGGTGTCCCCGGCCGCTTCGTCGTGGACGATCCGCCCGTCGGCCAGGAGGACCAGCCGGTCGGCGTGCGACGCCGCGCTCGCGTCGTGGGTCACCATGACGATCGTCTGGCCGAACTCGTCGGCGGCGCCGCGCAGCAGCGCGAGCACCTCGGCCGACGCGACCGAGTCGAGGTTGCCCGTGGGCTCGTCCGCGAAGACGACCGCGGGCCGGTGCACGAGGGCCCTCGCGATCGCGACGCGTTGCTGCTGGCCGCCCGACAGCTCCGATGGCCGGTGGGTGAGGCGGTCGCCGATGCGCACCGTGGCGACGAGCCGCTCGTACCACTCGCGGTCCGGCTCGCGGCCGGCGAGGGTGAGGGGCAGGAGGATGTTCTCCTCCGCGTTGAGCACCGGCACGAGGTTGAAGCCCTGAAAGACGAAGCCGAACCTGTCGCGTCGCAGGCGCGTCAGCTCGCCGTCGTCGAGGCCCGAGAGCTCCGTGCCGTCGACCACGACGGAGCCCGACGTCGGGCTGTCCAGGCCGGCGAGCAGGTGCATGAGCGTCGACTTGCCCGACCCGGAGGGCCCCATGATGGCGGTGAAGCCGCCCGTCGGGAAGTCGATCGACACGTCGACGAGGGCACGCACGGCGGCGTCCCCCTCACCGAAGGTGCGGCTCAGGTGGACGGCGGAGACGATGGTCGGGGCGGTGTCTACGCCGTCGCTGGTCGTGCCCTGGCGCGACGCGGCGACGACGTCATGGGCCGCTATGACAGGTGCTGCTGGTAGCTGTGCGCGACGAGGGCGACGGCTGGGCGCAAGGAAGTTGGCATCGCCAGACTCTACCCCGGCCCGGTCCGACCCCTCGGCCGCCGTCAGTTCTCCTTGAGCACCGCGTAGATGAGGCGCTCGGCGACGTCGACGACCGAGTCGCCCATCTGCGCGCAGCGGCGGTAGAGCTCCTGGCGGCCGAGCGTGGTGCCCGCGTCGGGCCTCGCGAGCTCGCCCATCGCGGCGCGGTAGGTCTGCTCGAGCCGGCGCTGGGTCTTGACCGCCGCGTCGGCGGGCTTCGTGGCGTCGCCGGAGCGTCCTTCGAGCTGCGCGACGCCCTCGTCGATGTGGTGGACGCACTCGGCCAGCAGGGCGGACATGGTGGCGGTCGCGGTGTCCGGCGGGCAGCTCATCGCCTCCGACACGCCGATCGCATCGGCGGCGTGGTTGAGGATCCAGTCGATGCCGCGCGACAGCGCGTAGAGGTCCTCGGGGTCAAGCGGCGTGACGAACGCGCTGCGCAGCGCCTCGCGAAGCTCGTGCTTGGCCGTGTCGGCGTCCTGCTCGAGCGTGCGGACCGTGGCGGCTGACCGCGCGTCGCCGCCGGCGGCTGCGGCCCAGGCAGCGAACGCGTCCATCGCCTGCACGGTGAGCGCGACCTGACGGCGCAGCAGCCCGAGGATGTCGGGCATGTCGGGGAGAAACCAGTGGTGGCGGCTCACGTCGCCACCCGCCACGCGACCAGCGCGCCCGCGGCGATCGCGGCGCTCGCGGGCATCGTGAAGACCCAGGCGAGGCTCATCTGACGTACGACCGACCAGCGCACGTGATGCCAGCGCCGCCGGCCGCCACCGACGCCGACGATCGACGACGCGACGACCTGCGTCGTCGACGTGGGCGCGCCGACCAGCGACGCGCCGAGGATCACCGCCGCCGACGCGCCCTGGCTGCACAGGCCGTCGATGGGGTGCAGGTGATAGATGCGCCGGCCCACGGTGCGCATGATGCTCCACCCGCCCGCCGCGGTCCCGAGCGTCAGCGCCACGGCGCAGCCGATCGTCGCCCACAACGGCGCGGCCAGCGCGTCGATGCGCCCGTCGGCGAGCAGCACCGCCGCGATCACGCCGGCCGACTTCTGGGCGTCGTTGGCGCCGTGGCTGAACGCGAGCGTGGCGGAGGTCGCCCACTGCGCGGCCTGGGCGAGGTCGTGCCCACGCCGGCTCGCGCGGCGGGCGCCGCGGCGCACGGCGCGTACGAGCGCGAACGCCGCGAGCGCGCCCAGCGGCGGCGACACCGCGAGCGCGATGCAGGCGCCGAACACGCCGACCGGATGCGATCCCATCCAGGCCGCCCCAGTGCACCGCACCGGTGCCTCCGGCCACGAGCGCGGCCCCGACGAGCCCGCCGACGAGCGCGTGCCCGGAGCTGGACGGCAGGCCCCAGCGCCACGTCAGGAGGTTCCAGGCGACCGCGGCAAGCAACCCGGCCGCGATGACCTCGATCGCCTCGGAGGAGCCGATCGCGACGATGCCGCCGATCGCCCGCGCGACGGCGGCGCCCACGAGCACCGGGCCGAGCAGGTTGAAGACCGCCGCCAGCGCGAGCGCGTACTTCGGGCGCGCGGCGCGCGTCGCGACGAGCGTGGCGACGGCGTTGGACGCGTCGTGCAGCCCGTTCGTGGCAGCGAAGGCGAACGCGAGCACGACCGCGATGAGGAGGACGGCGGTCACGGCGATCTGACCTCGGGGGAGCGCGGCTCGCTGGGCCCGAGCGCGCGCGGCGACGCGATGGGTAGCGGCGCGCGGCTCACGCCGGCGCCGGGGTCGTCGCCAGCACGCTCGCGGTCTCGCGCGCGATGACGATCTCCTCACCCGCGGGGATGACGAGCACCGCGACGCCGCGCCTCCGCGGCGGCGATGCGCTCGTCGTCGCGCGCGTTGCGCGCCGGGTCGAGCTGCACGCCGAGCTGCACCAGGCGGGCGCAGATCGCCGCGCGCAGCCGTGGCGACCGCTCGCCGGCACCCGCGCTGAAGACGAGCGCGTCGAGGCCGTGCAGCGCGGTCGTCATCGCGGCGACGGCGCCGCTGACGCCGCGCACGAACACGTCGAGCGCGAGCTGCGCGCGCTCGTGTCCGCTCGTCGCCGCCTGCTCGACCTCGCGCAGCCCGGCCACGCCGGCGATGCCGAGCAGCCCCGAGCGGTGGTTCAGCGCCTCGTCGAGCTCGTCGTGCCCGATGCCCGCCGCGAGCAGGTGCAGCAGCAGCCCCGGGTCAAGCGTCCCAGAGCGCGTCGCCATCGGGACGCCGTCAAGCGGCGTGAAGCCCATCGTCGTGTCGACCGAGCGCCCGTCGAGCACCGCCGTGACCGAGCAGCCGCTGCCGAGATGGCAGACGACGAGCCGCCGGCTGCGCTCGGCGCCGAGGACTCGCATCGCCTGCTCGTGGCACCACGCCACGTTGAGTCCGTGAAAGCCGTAGCGCCGCAGCTCGAAGCGCTCGGTCCACGCGCGCGGCAGCGCGTACGTCGTGGCCGCCGTCGCCATCGTGCGGTGAAACGCCGTGTCGAAGCACGCGACCTGCGGCACGCCCGGCAGCGCCGCCGTGGCCGCGTCGATGCCCTCGAGCGCCGCGCGCGTGTGCAGCGGCGCGAGCTGCGCCAGCGCGGCGATCGCGGCGCGCGCCGCCGCGTCGATGCGCGCCGGCCCGTCGAAGCACGCCCCGCCGTGCACGACCCGGTGCCCGACGGCCTCGGCGCGGCCGCTCGCCTGCGCGAACGCCGCGCGCAACGCGTCAGCATGCCGGCCCGCAGCGCCGTCCGGCTCCCAGCGCTCGATGCCGCGATCGAGGATCGCGTCCGACGCCGCGTCGACGAGCGCGTGCTTCAGGCTGCTCGATCCGGCGTTGACGACGAGGACGCGCACCGCCGGCGGCTAAGTGGCCTGTCTCGCAAGTACGCACACGTTTGGGCGGCGCTGATCGCCGCCTGGCGGCGTCCTCGATCCTCGAAATGCTGGCGCATTCCTTCGGATCTGCGTCCTGGCCAGCCGGCGCCAGCGCCGCCCAAACGCGCACGTACCTACGAGACAGACCACTAAGCGCGCTCGGGCCAGGTCCAGTCGCGGACCTCGGGCATGTCCTCGAAGTGCTCGCGGATGTACGCGTGGTGACGCGCGAGCATCGCCTCGCAGTGACGCTCCAGCGCAAGCGCGCCGGGCGCGATCCGGCGGGCGCTGCGCAGCGCGTCGAGCACGAGGTGATAGCGGCTCATCTCGTTGAGCACGACCATGTCGAACGGCGTCGTCGTCGTGCCCTGCTCGCTGTAGCCGCGGACGTGGAAGCGGCTCGGCGTCCGGCCGGCCGTGCAGGAGCTGGTGCAGCGCGCGCGCGTAGCCGTGGAAGGCGCAGACGACGTTCGTCGTGTCGCCGAACAGCTCCTCGAAGCGGTCGCCGGACATGCCGTGCGGGTGCACGTCGGCGGGCGCGATCGTCATCAGGTCCACGACGTTGACGACGCGAAAGCGCAGCTCCGGGACGTGCTCGCGCAGCAGGGCCGCGGCGGCGATCGTCTCCTGCGTCGGCACGTCGCCGATGCAGGCCAGCACGACGTCGGCGTCGTCGTGGCCGCCCGCGTTGCCGGCCCAGTCCCACGTCGCCGGCGCCGCGCGCGCAGTGCTCGCGCGCGGCATCGACGTCGAGGTACTGGAGCTCGGGCTGCTTGTCGATGACGACGAGGTTGACGTAGTCGCGGCTGCGCAGGCAGTGGTCGGCGGTCCACAGCAGGCAGTTGGCGTCCGGCGGCAGGTAGACCCGCACGACGCTGCCGCTCATCGAGATCATCGTGTCGATGAGGCCCGGGCCCTGGTGGCTGAAGCCGTTGTGGTCGTTGCGCCAGCAGGTCGACGTGAGCAGCACGTTCAGCGACGCGACCGGCGCGCGCCACGCGAAGCTCGCGGCCGTGCTGCAGCCACTTCGCGTGCTGGATCGCCATCGACGCCGACACCATCGCGAACGCCTCGTAGGTCGCGAACAGGCCGTGGCGCCCGGTCAGCAGGTAGCCCTCGAGCCAGCCCTGGCAGTTGTGCTCGGAGAGGACCTCCATGACGCGCCCGTGCGGCGAGACGTGGTCGTCGCCGGGCAGCGCGTCGCGCAGCATGCGCGTCTCGGTCTCGAAGACGTCGCCGAGCCGGTTGGAGTTCGTCTCGTCGGGACAGAAGAGGCGGAAGTTGCGCTGCGTGGCGTTGCGGACGTAGACGTCGCGCAGCAGCTCGCCGAGCTGGCGCGTGGACTCCGCGCGCGTGGCCGCCGGCCGGGTCACCTCCAGCGCGTAGGCGGCGGGGTCGGGCAGGTCGAGCGCTTCGAGCATCCGCCCGCCGTTGGCGTGCGGGAGCGCGCCCATGCGCCGATCGCCCGCGGGCGCGAGGGCGGCGAGCTCGGCGATGAGCCGGCCGTCGTCGTCGAAGAGCTCCTCGGGGCGGTAGCTGCGCATCCAGCGCTCGAGCAGCGCGAGGTGCGCCGGGTTCTCGCGCACGCCCGCGAGCGGCACCTGATGCGAGCGAAACGTCCCCTCGACCGGGCATGCCGTCGACCTCGCGCGGGCCGGTCCAGCCCTTCGGCGTGCGCAGCACGATCGCCGGCCAGCGCGGCGTTCCGGAGGCGTGCGCGCCGCCGGTCGCGCGCGGCGTGCTGGATCGCGCGGATCTCGTCGTGCGCTGCGTCGAGCGCCGCGGCGAACGCGCGGTGCACCGTGCGGCGGGTCGTCGCCGGCGACGATGCGCGGGGCGTAGCCGTGGCCGCGCAGCAGCGCGAGCAGGTCCTCCTCCGGCGCGCGGCCGAGCACGGTCGGCCCCGAGATCTTGTGCTCGTTGAGGTGCAGGATCGGCAGCACCGCGCCGTCGTGCTCGGGGTCGAGGAAGCGGATGCCCTTCCAGGAGCCCTCGAGCGGCGCCGGTCTCGGCCTCGCCGTCGCCGATCACGCACGCGACGAGCAGGTCCGGGTTGTCGAACGCGGCGCCGAACGCGTGCATGAGCGCGTAGCCGAGCTCGCCGCCCTCGTGGATCGAGCCGGGCGTCGGCACGCTGACGTGGCTCGGGATCCCGCCGGGCGTGGAGAACTGGCGCACGAGCTCGCGCATGCCGGCCGCGTCGGCCGAGACGCGCGGGTAGACCTCGGAGTAGGTGCCCTCGAGGTAGACGTTGGCGACGACCGCCGGGCCGCCGTGGCCCGGTCCGGCGACGTAGAGCACCTCCTGACCGGTCCGGCGGATGAGCCGGTTGAGGTGCGCGTAGACGAGGTTCAGCCCGGGCGAGGTGCCCCAGTGCCCGAGCAGCCGCGGCTTGACGTGCTCGGCGCGCAGCGGCTCGCGCAGCAGCGCGTTGTCGCGCAGGTAGATCTGCGCGACGGTCAGGTAGTTCGCGGCGTCCCAGTACGCGAGCAGGTCGTCGAGCTGAGCGTCGTCGATCGCAGATGCGGCGTGTGCGACGGCCATCAGTGCCCGGCGCGGTAGGTCGCGGTCGGGTGGAGGGGCTGTGGGACGTCGGAGGCTGCCGGTCGCTTGCGCGCCACGGGAGGCCCCCTTTCCGTTGCAGAGGGTGGCCTTGAAGTACGCGGCGCTGCGGCCGCGGCCGAACAGACCTTGGTCTCATCGACGCTATCCCGCGTGTCAAACGTTGGTGTTACCAAGCCACCGTCCGACGGCGCCCCTAGGCTCGCGTGCGTGTCGGTCTGGGAAGCCCTGACCACCCGCCAGCTCGCGCGGATCTTCTTCACGATCGCCGCGTTCTGCGGGTTGCTGTTCCTGCTCGTCCAGATCCGCAGCACGCTGCTGCTGCTCGCGATCGCGATCTTCTTCGCGGTCGCGCTCGGCCCCGCTGTCGACCGCTTCTCGGAGCGCATGCCGCGACCGGCGGCGATCCTCGTCATCTACGTGATGATCATGCTCGCGTTCATCGGCGTGCTCGCGCTCGTCGTGCCGCCCGTCATCAACGGCGCCGGCGACCTGTCGCGCAACATCCCGACCTACATCGACGACCTGCGCAGCAACGACAGGATCCGCGAGTTCGACAACAAGTACGACGTCACGGGCCGCTTGCAAGACGAGGCGAAGAAGCTGCCCGACAAGCTCGGCGACGCCGCCGGCGCGCTGCAGTCGGTCGCCGCCGGCGCGTTCAACGCCGCCTTCCAGCTGCTGACGATCCTCACGATGACGTTCTTCTTGCTGCTCGACGGCAAGCGCATGGCGAGGTGGCTGCTGAAGCGCTTCGGCGGCGAGCGACGAGGAGCGCCTGAAGGAGGTCATCGGCCGGATCTACCGCTCGACGTCCGGCTACGTGACAGGCGCGCTGACGATCACGACGATCAACGGCGTCCTGACGTTCTGCATCCTCACGCTCCTCGGCGTGCCGTTCGCCGTCCCCCTCGCCGTGCTGATGTCCTTCTTCGGCCTCATCCCGCTCGTCGGCGCGACGATCGGCGGCGTGATCATCCTGGTCGTCACGCTCTTCACGGACTTCCCGCAGGCGACGATCATCTACGGGGTCTTCCTGATCCTCTACCAGCAGGTCGAGAACAACGTCCTGCAGCCGTTCATCTTCAAGCGGACCGTCAACGTGCACCCGCTGGCCGTGATCGTCGGGATCCTCTCCGGCTCGGCGCTGCTCGGCGTCGTCGGCGCGCTCGTCGCGATCCCGGTGGTCGCGGCGGTGCAGATCATCCTGCGCGAGTTCTTCGCACGGCCCGAGCCACCGCGGGCCGAGCTCGAACCGCCCCCGGACCCACCGAAGCTCCCGCCGCCCAAGCGGGGGCGGCGCAAGCCCGCTCAGGCGTAGCCCGGCGCGTCTATAGTCGCCGTCGTGGCGGCCGAGGGACCACCCGCGAACCTCGAGCGCAGCGCCCGGCGGACGTTGCCGTTGCCGCCTCTGAGCCTGCGCGAGCGCGTCGGCGCCACGACGTTCCCCGACGACCCCGTGGCGGAGCGCCTCGTTCGCAAGGCGTCGTGGTGGGATCCCGACCCCGAGCGAGCCTGGCTGCGCCAGGGCGAGTTCGTCGCGCGGATCCTGACCGACCAGCTGCCGGCCGGCGTGTCGCTGAGCGGCGCGCGCGTGCTGGACTTCGGCTGCGGCGCGGGGCGCGTCATGCGTCATCTCATCGACGACGTGGGCGACGACGGGGAGCTTCACGGCGTCGACATCGATCGCCCCAGCATCGACTGGCTGCGCTCCAGCGCGAGCCCGCCGCTGCACCCCGCGACGTGCGGTGAACTGCCGTCGTTGCCCTACCCCGCCGAGCACTTCGACCTCGTCTACGCGATGTCGGTCTTCACGCACCTCACCGAGGAGTGGGCCGGCTGGCTGCTCGAGCTGCGGCGCATCCTCAAGCCGGACGGCCTGCTCGTCGCGACGGTCATCGGCCGTGAGACAGGCGCGGGGCTGGGTCTCGAGCAGCCAGGCGACGACGCGCCCGGCATGTACGTCCGTACGCTCGGCAACGCGTGGGACCACGGCGGGCCCGTCGTGATCCACGACGCGGCGTGGGTCGCCGAGCGCTGGGGCCGCGCGTTTGCGATCGTGTCCCACGACGAGCGCGTGACCGGTGCGCCGTGGCCGCACGACATCGTCGTCGCGCGCCCCCGCCCCGGCGATCTCACGCAAGACGATCTGCTCGCTCCGGGCGCCGACGGCGAGGCCGACGGCCAGGCGCTGGACGCGCAGCTGCGCCTCCTTCGCCGGGACGCGCTGCTGCACCGCACCGTCTACGACGCCCGGGCGCAAGGACGCGCTCGAGCGCATCGCCGCCAGCCGCGCGGCCATCGAGGCGCGCGCGTCCGGGCGCCTCGCCGAGCTGGCGGCCCGCTACGCCGAGCTCGAGCGCGAACGCGCGCTGCTGGAGTCGCCCGCGGGGGGACTCAGCCGCTCGGCTCGGGCGCTCGCCCGCTTGCGCGCGTCTGCATCTGGTGGCGGCGCAGGGTGACCGGCCGGTGCTCGAACCAGCGCTGCTGGAAGCGCAGCTCGTTGCGAACCCACCCGTCGGTGTCGTCGAAGATCGGCCGATGGTCGTGGAACACGTCGAGCTCGACGACCTCGACGCGCTTGGCGTGATGGCGCGCTTGGAAGCAGAGGTCGGTGTCGTAGCCATGGAAGTCGGCCGCGAGCTCGGGCGCGAAGCGCAGGACGCGCACGGCCCACGGGCTCATGCACAGGACGATCCCGTCGAGCGCGTCGACGGCACCGGCCGGCGCGACGCCGTGGATCACGTCGCCCAGGGTATGAGGCGTCCCCGCGCGCCCGATGCCCGTCCCTTCCCACCACGCCAGGCCGGCCACGCCCTGGCTGCCGACCGGCCCGGCGAGCGCGACCGCCGCATCGGCGAAGGCGCGCCGCACGATCGCGGCCGGTGTCCATGTCGACGAGCCGAACGTCCTCGTGCACATCACGACCGCCTCGAGGTCGGGCATCGTCGCGAGCTCGTCGAGCGCGACGTTCAGCGCGAGCTGCGGAGCGCCGCCTGCGCCGTCCACCGTCACGACGATCGAGTCGGTCTCGCGCACCCGCTCGATCGACGGTCCCGCTATCGCGTCGAAGCGCGCCCGGTCGGCCACGGCCACGAGAAACGCGATCACGCGGCGGACGCTAGCGGATGAACGCGGCAGCGCCACCGGGCGACCCTGGGATCTCGATCGAGCTGCCACCGGGCTCGCCCGCGCACGGCGGCGCCCTCGAGTGGGTCATGGCGTCGGCGACGCCCGTCGAAGGATTCCTCGACGCGGAGGTGCTCGTCGACGGCGTCGCGGTGCGCCGAGCCGTGCGCCGGCTGCCCGAGCAGGTCGCCATCAGCGCCTGGTGCGACACGCGCGGCCTGCCGCCGGGCTTGCACGAGATCACCGTCACCGGACGCTGGGAGGACGGCAGCCGCGCCGTCGTCTCGCGGCTGCTCGTCGTCGGCGTCGGCGAGGCCGCGGAGTGGTGGCGCGTCCCCGAGACCGACTCGCCCGACGTCGGGCTCGCCCCGATCGGCGACCCGGAGCTCGAGCGGTCGCTCGCACGGACGGCGCTCGGCGGTCCGCCGCTCGTGCTGCTCGACGACGGCGCGGTACCCGGCCTCGGAGCGCTCGAGCGGATCGCGGCGACGTTCGCCGGCGACGAGGTGGACATCGTCATCGGCGACGAGGCGTCGATGATCGCCGAGCAGCGCTGGGTGCGCTGGCGCAAGCTCGCCTTCGAGCCGGAGGCGCTGCCGAGCATCGACAGGTCGGTCCGTTGCTCGCGGTCGGGCCGCGCGCCGCGGACGTCCTCTGCGACGCGCTCCCGGCCCGGGCCGGCCTGTACGGGTTGGCGCTCGAGCTCGCTCGACCGCGGGCTGCGGACCGTCTCGCTGCCACACGTGCTCGCGCTCACGCCGGAGGTCCGCGTACCCGTCGACGACGGCGCCGCGGCACCGGGCGATCGAGCGCCTCGCCGCCGCCGGGGCAGGCCGGTGACGATCGCGGCGGGGCGGTCGAGGGGCTGCGGGACGTGCGCTGGCCCTGGCCGATCCGCCCGCGGTCATCGTCGTGATCCCGTCGCGCACGCCGGCGCTCGTCGCGCGCTGCCTCGCCGGGCTGGCCGAGCACACGCGCTACGCGGGCTGCGCGCCGTCGTCGTCGACTCCGGCGACGACGCGCGCGCGATGCACCGGGTCGTCGACGCGTGCCGGCCTCGCCGCGACCCGCGTGCGCTATCCGGCCGGGGAGACGTTCAACTATCAGCGCGCGATCAACCTCGGGCGCCGGGCGCGCCGGCGACGGCCACGTGCTGTTCCTCAACGACGACGTCGTCCCACTCGGCCGCGATTGGCTCGAGCGCATGGTCGAGCTGCGTCGACGCTGCCCGGGTCGGGATCGTCGGCGCGCTGCTGCGCTACCCCGATGGGCGCATCCAGCACGCGGGCGTCACGATCGGCGAGGGCACGCGGTCACCGCTACCACGACGCGCCCGGGCGACGCGCGCGGCCACCGCTTCGAGCTGCTCGTGCCCGGCAACCCCGAGGCGGTCACGGGGGCGTGCATGCTCGTGCGCCGCGGAGGTGCTCGACGAGCTCGGCGGCCACGACGAGGGCTTCGTGCAGGTCTACGGCGACGTCGATCTGTGCTTCCGCGCCGGCCAGTGCGGCTGGCGCGTCGCATGGTGCGCCGGCGCCGAGCTCGAGCACTCGAGTCGGCGAGCTACGGCAGCGCGGTCGACAGCGAGGACATCCGCCGCTTCGCTGAGCGGTGGCGCCGCGATCGCGGCGCCGCGGTCAGGATGTGGTCCTGATGGCGACCGACGTGACCCCGACACAGCTCTCGGTCGACCGGCCCGGCGGAGGGCGAGCGCCCGCGCGCGAACGACCAGATCGTCGTCGAGGGCTGGGCCTGGTCGCCCGACGGCGCCGCTGGACGTGACCGTGACGGTCGGCGGGCGCCCCGTCGAGGTGCTGCCCGGCCGGTGGCGCCCGGACGTCAGCGCGGCGCTCGGGCATCGGCGAGATCCGCGGCTACGTCGCGAGGGCACCGTGACGGGCTTGCCGCCGGGGCCGGTGGAGGTCGTCGTCGACCGCGAGCGGTGAGCGACGGGATCGCGGTCGAGCGCCGCCGCATGCGTCGAGGTCGGCGGACCGGGCTCGCGGCCGGCATCGGGCGTCCGCGGCCCTGGGCGGGCTTCTCCGAGCGGCTGGACCCGCAGATCGCGCCGGGCGGGCTGACCCATGCCGAGCACGTCGCGCGCTACCGCTGGGCGGCGCAGCTCGCCGCGGGCCGCGACGTCCTCGACGCCGGCTGCGGGGTGGGCTTCGGCGCGCACATCCTGCTCGCCGCGGGCGCGGCCGGCGTCACCGGGCGTCGACGCGTTCGCCGGCCGCGATCATCGAGGCCCGCGAGCGGGCCGCGACGGCCTGAGCTTCCAGATCGGCGACCTGCGGGACCTCCCGTGCGAGCCGGGTAGCTTCGACTCGTCGTGTGCTTCGAAGCGATCGAGCACGTCGACGAGCAGGAGCGCGTGCTCGACGAGATCAAGCGCGTGCTGCGCCGGAGCGGCGTGCTCGCGATCTCCACGCCGGTGGCAGGCGGCGATCGCCGTGCACAACCCGCATCACGTCGCCGAGCGCACGCCGGCCGAGCTCGAGACGCTCCTGCGCCGCCGCTTCGCCAACGTCGAGCTGCGCTGGCAGCACTCGGCGCTCGCCTCGCTCATCGACGTCGGGCCGGCGGACGGCAGGCCTGCCGTCCCGTCGCCGCCGCTGCGCCTGGACGGCGGGCCCGATCGAACCGCTGTACGCGGTCGCGCTCGCGAGCGACGCGGAGCTCCCGCAACCCGCGCCGGTGGCGACGCTCGGCGCGGGCTACGGACATCGGCGCGCTCATCACGCATGCCTACGAGCTGGCTCGACGAGCTCTCCGAGGCGCGCGCCGAGGATCGCCGTGCAGCGCGCGCGCGCGATGCGCGCCGAGGAGGCCTACCGCGGCGCTCGAGCAGCGCCATGCCGACGTCCAGGGCGAGGCGAACGCCGCTGCGCGCTGTCGCGGCCGCGCTGGAGCTGCCCGCGCCGCTGCGCGCCGGCGCGCGAGCGCTTGCGCGACTCCGGCGGCGGTTGCAGCGATGACGCTGCTGCGGACCAGCGCACGCCGCCGCCGAGCGCTCGCCGAGGCGTGGTGGCCGGTCGAGGACGTCGCGACGACCGACAGCCGCTGGCACGCCGAGCACGTCGAGGCCGGCTGGTGGGACCCCGGCGACCCGCACCGCACGCGGCTGCGCCATGCCGGCGGCGCTCGTCGACGAGCTGCTCGCCTCGCTGCCGCATGACGCGGTCGCGCCCGGCGCCGTGGTCGCTCGAGCTGGGCTGCGGACCCGGCACCGGCCTGCAGGAGCTCGCGCGCCGCTGGCCGGTGCGCGCTGCACGCCTGGGACGGCTCGGCGCAGGCGCGCGCTCGCGCCGCGCCATGGCGCCCGCGGCTCACGTCCACGACGCGGCGCGCCCTGCCGCTCGCGCTCGCCGCCGGCGGCGTCGACGTCGTCTGGGTGCCGCGCGGCTTCGCCGCGGCGGCCTTGACCTGGTCTGACACTGCTCGCCGAGGCGCATCGCGTCCTGCGGCCCGGCGGGCTGCTCGCGGCCGTGCTACGCCGGGCCTGGCGTCTGGGCGTGGGAGGAGCGCGCCGACCCGTGGGACGAGGAGCTCACCGGGATGCTCGTCTCGGGCTCGATCGCCCCGACGAGCGCGGTGGTCCGATCTGCTTCACGTCGAGGCTGGTGGCTGGGCGAGCACGTCGGTCGTGGGTTTGAGACGGTCGCGCTGCGCCGGGCGGGCGTCGGCGATGCTGCACCCCGACCAGGGCCACGGGTTCGGGCGTGTGGCGCCGGCTCGCCGGTCCCGCGCTCGCGCCGGCGCGTTTGCGGCCGTCGAGCCGGGCGACGTGCGCGAGGGGCGCGCGCAGTCGCCGCCAGCTCGCGTGCGCGCATGCCGAGGCGCTCGCTAGCGCGACCGTCCGCGCCGACGCGCTCGCCGAGGTCGAGCGCCGGGCGGCGCTGCTCGCGCGGCCGGATGCCGTCGACGACCACCCGCGCGTGCGCGACGCGCTGGCGAGCGTCGCCGCTCTCGCTGCGGAGGTCCAGCGGCTGCGCGACCTCGAGCCCGGCGGCCCGGCGGCGTCGCTGCGCGCGCTGGGCGCTCGGCTTCGCCCGACCGGCGATGGCACGCCGTGACGCCGGCGGTCCCGGCACAGGTCGCCCGTCCCGCGTCGCGGAGCAGCTCGCCGTGACGCCGGCGGTCCCGGCACAGGTCGCCCGTCCCGCGTCGCGGAGCAGCTCGCCGTGACGGCCGCGGTTGCCCGCCGCGCTCGTCGAGGAGCTCGATCGCGAGCCGGCGTGGATGTACGCGTGGCAGCTCGGACAGCGCCGCGCGCCGATCCTCGCATCCCGATCCTCGAGAGCATCCACGCGACGCGCGCGGCGCTCATCGAGCGCGAGGTGCGCGACGCGCTCGCGGCGGCCGGACCGGCGGCGCGCGCGCTCGACCTCGCCTGCTGCGAGGGCTGGTTCGCCCAGCGGCTGCTGGACTGGGGCGCGGGCGAGGTCGTCGGCGTCGACATCCGCGAGCAGAGCGTGCGACGCGCGCGAGCTCGTGCGCGACTACCTCGGGATCGACGCCGAGCGCTCTGACGTTCGAGACCGCCGACGTGCTCGCGCTCACCGCGGAGGAGCTGGGCAGCTTCGACGTCGTGCTGTGCCTCGGGCTCATCTACCACGTCGAGCACCCGATGGGCGTCCTGCGCCTTGCCCGCGAGCTGACGCGCGGCCTGTGCGTCATCGAGAGCCAGACCGCGCGCGTCGAGACGCCCGCGCTCTTCGGCTTCGGCGCGCGCGCGGCGTTCGAGGCGACCGACGCGGTCCTCGCGGTCCACCACGAGGCAGACCAGGCGACCAACCCGCTGGCCTCGCAGGGCGGCGCGCTGTCGTTCTGCCCGAACCCCGCGGCGTTGCGGCTGATGACGACGGCCGCGGGCTTCGGCGACGTCAGCAGCGCGGAGCCGCGGCGACGGGCACGACCCCGACTTCCACACCGGCGATCGGGCGGTGCTCTTCGCGCGGCCCGGCTGACTACCGGAGCGCGGCGGTCGGGATCCCGGCCACGCCGATCATCCCCGGCCCGAGGTAGACGCCGAGCACCGGCCCGACCTCGCTGACGAAGAGCGGCTCGGTGCCGAAGATCTCGCGGCCCTGCTCGACGAGGCGCTGTGCCTCGTCCGGAGCCTGGATGTGCTGGACGAGCCAGCCGTCGACGTTGTCGGCGTGCATCGTGCGGAGGTGGTCGACCATGCGCGCGAACGCCTTGCCGCGCGTGCGCACGCGCTCGACGGGCTTGATCTCGCCGTCGACGGTGAGGATCGGCTTGATCTTCAGCGCTCCGCCGACCCATGCCTGGGCACCGCCGACGCGCCCCCCGCGACGCAGGTACTCGAGCGTGTCGAGGCAGAACCAGATCCGCGCCTGGGCGGCGGCTCGCCGGGCGACGACCCCGACGTCCTCGAGCGCCGCTCCGGCGCGCGCCGCGGTCGCCGCCGCGATCGCCGCCAGCCCCAGCCCGGCGGCCCCGCTGCGCGAGTCGAGCACCGACACGCGATCGCCGAACCCGCGCTCCCCGAGCTGCTGGCGCGCCTGCAGGGCGGAGCCGTAGGTCCCCGAGACCTCGCCGGACAGGTGGATCGAGACGACGTCGTGCCCGGCATCGAGCAGCGGCTCGTACGCGGCGAGGAAGTCGCCGACCGACGGCTGCGACGTCGTCGGCACGTCGGGCTCGGACCGCAGGCGCTCGTAGAAGGCGTCGAGGTCTGCGATCTCGCTCTCGCGCTCGAGCGTCTCGCCGCGCTTGACGTACAGCGACACGACGTGGATGTCGTGGCGCGCGAGGACGTCCGCGGGCAGGTAGTGCGTGCTGTCGGTGACGACGGCGACCGGCATCGGCCGCGCAGGGTAGCGACTCGGACGGCCGTACCCGTGCTGCGCGGCGCCGCTACTTCGGCGGCAGCGATGCCGCGTACGCGGCGCCCGCGTCGACCCAGCGCGCGAGCTCGGCATCGTCGGCGATCCCGGCCGCATCGACCGTGAAGAAGCCGCTTCATCGTCCGCTCGCCCATCCGCATGGGCCCCACGTGCGGCTCGGCGAGGATGCGGTCGCTGTCGTCGCGATCGAGGCGGACGAGCAGGCTGTCGCCCATCACGCCGCACGCCATGTTGCCGTCGATCATCCACGCGATCCCGCCGAACATCTTGCGCTCGGTCACGCCGTCTCGCGCGCAGATGACCTCGCGAACGCGCGCCGCGAGCTCCTCGGAGTAGGCCACGAGGCCAAGACTAACCTCGCCCCTACAGCTGCGGGTCGACGACGAGCTTGCGCGCCTCGCCGGCCGTCGGGCGCAGCAGCGCGGCGTGCAGCTCGTCGAGCCCGACCGTCTCGCCGGCGAACCCGCGCCAGTCGACGTCGCCGCTCGCCAGCAGCGCCAGCGCCCGGTCGACCTCGGCCGGCGTGTGGTGAAACGCGCCGCGCACGTCGAGCTCGGCGTAGTGCAGCGGGCCGGAGGGCAGCGTCACCTCGCAGCCCGCGGGGCAGCCGCCGACGAGGACGACCGTGCCGCCCGGTCGAGCCGCCTCGATCGCCGTGCGCCAGGACTCGGGCCGCCCGACGGCCTCCATGACGAGGTCGTGGCGGCCGAGCTGCGCGACAGCGCGCGCGCCGAGCGCCTCGGCCTGGGCGCGGCGCTGCGGGTGGCGGTCGCAGAGCACGACGTCGCGGCCTTCGAGCACGAGCAGCCGCGCGAGCATGAGCCCCATCGTGCCGCCGCCGAGGATCGCCACGTCCGCGTGGCCGTCGCCCGCGCCGCGCGACGGCGTGCACGGCCGCCGCGAGCGGCTCGGCCATCGCGGCGCCCGCCGGGTCGAGCCCTTCCGGGACGGCGTGCAGCGCCGCAGCCGGCGCCGCGATCCGCTCCGCGAAGCCGCCGAGGACCCAGGTCATGCTCGCGCACAGCTGCGTGAGCCCGGCGTCGCACGCGGCGCACGCCCCGCACGGCACCGAGTCGCCGACGAGGACCCGCTCGCCGGTGTCCGCGCGCACGCCGGCGGTCTCGTGGCCGAAGCGCGCGGGGTACGGGCCGAGGATGAGGTGGCCGTGGCGCAGCGCCTTGAGGTCGGTCGCGCAGGCGGTCGCCGCCTCGACAGTGACGAGCACCTCGCCCTCGGGCTCGGCGATCTCCTCGACGCGCAGGTCGCCGGGGCCGTGCAGCATCGCGGCCCTCACGACGGGCGCTCCGCGAGGGGGGTGGTTCGTTTCACTGGGTCCAGAGCAGTCCAGGACGAACCACCCCCCGGCTCGACGACCACCTTCACCGCCTCGCCGCGGCGCTGCATGCCGAGGGCGCGGCCGGTCTCCGAGAGTGGCAGCCGGTGGGTCACGAGCGCGAGTACGTCGATCGCGCCGCTCGCGATCAGCTCGTAGGCCGCGCGCATGTCCGCCGGGCCAGCGGACCAGCTCGAGCACACGGTCAGCTCGCGCAGGAAGAGCTGCTCAGTGTCCAGGCCGACCGGGGTGCCGGGCCCCGTCGTCGCGTAGAGGCTGAGCGTGCCGCCGATGTCGAGCGCGGCCGCCGCGCCGGCGATCGCCTCGCCGTCGGCCGTCGTCACGAACGCGACGTCGACCGCCGAGCCGTCGTGGTCGGCGGCCCCGAGGCCCTCGGCGATCCGGCGGCGGTCTGCTCGCGGCTCGCGCACCCACACCCGCTCGACGCCGCGCGCCCGCGCCGCCGCGACCGCCAGCAGCCCGTTCGAGCCCGCGCCGACGACGAGCAGCGCGTCGCCCGGCCGCAGGCCGGCGCGGTCGAACGCCCGCAGCACGCAGCCCAGCGGCTCGACGAACGTCCCCGCCACGGGGTCAAGCGAGCCGAGCTGCAGCAGCTCGCCCA
This sequence comes from uncultured Actinomycetes bacterium, assembly GCA_963806515.1. Taxonomy (GTDB): domain Bacteria; phylum Actinomycetota; class Thermoleophilia; order Solirubrobacterales; family Solirubrobacteraceae; genus CADCVQ01. Next base: position 203,719 of record CAWDYO010000011.1, read on the forward strand.
CGAGCTCCGGGTCCAGCCGCACCTGCTCGGCGAAGCCGCCGGGATCGAGCGCCGTCGAGCGAAACTGGTCGCACAGCGTCTCGTGGCCGCGCTCGCAGCGCCGGCACTCGCCGCACGGCACGTGGTGGTGCACGACGACCCGATCGCCGACGGCGACGTTCGACACCCCCGGCCCGGCCGACAGCACCTCGCCCACGACCTCGTGGCCCAGCACGCACGGCAGCTTGCGGGCGACGTACGTCTCGCTGACGTCCGAGCCGCAGACCCCGCAGGCGAGCACCCGGCAGACGACCTCGCCCGGCCCCGCGACCGGATCGGCGAGCTCCTCGATGACCACCTCACGCGACGTCAGCGACCGCGCGACCCTCATGCAGCGTCGGACTGCGCGGCCGAACGGCGCCGCCAGCAGGCCGAGCACCGACTCGCGCGTCGGCGGCGAGGCGATCCCGCGCTCGGTGACGAGCGCCGTCACGAGCTCGGCCGGCGTCACGTCGAACGCCGGGTTGCGGCACGGCGTGCCGGGGACCGTCAGCAGCGCGCCACCGGCATGGCGCACCTCGTCGGCGTCGCGCTCCTCGATCTCGATCTCGTCGCCGCTGGCGATGGCCGCGTCGATCGTCGAGGTCGGGCCGGCGACGACGAACGGGATACCCGCCGCACGGGCGGCGAGGGCGTGGGCATACGTGCCGACCTTGTTCGCGACGTCGCCGTTGGCCGCGACGCGGTCGCAGCCGACGATGACCGCGTCGACCTCGCCGCGGCGCATGAGCCCCGCCGCCGCGCCGTCGACGAGCAGCTCGTGCGCGACGCCGGCGCGCCGCAGCTCCCAGATCGTCAGCCGCGCGCCCTGCAGGAGCGGCCGCGTCTCGCACGCGAGCACCGACAGCTCGCCGCGCGCCGCGAGCTCGGTGACGACGGCGAGCGCCGAGCCGGTGCCGCCGCACGCGAGCGTGCCGGTGTTGCAGTGCGTGAGGATCCGGCGCGTGCCCGCGAGGAAGTCGGCGCCCAGGCCGGCGATCGTGGCGCTCGCCGCGTTCTCGGCCGCGTGGATCGCCTCGGCCTCGGCCCGCGCCACCTCGGCGCGTGCGCGCGGTGCGACGGCCAGCACCGCCGCCTGCACGCGGTCGACGGCCCACGCGAGGTTGACGGCCGTCGGCCTGGAGTCTTTGAGCACCGCGGCCGCCTCGGCGACGCCGTCGTCGTCCGGCGCCAGCGCGACGTGCATCGCGAGCCCGTACGCCGCGGCGATGCCGATGTTCGGCGCGCCGCGGATCGCGAGGCGAGCGATCGCCTCCGCGGTGTCCGGTGCGCCGCGCAGCTCGAGCCACGTCTCGGTGGCCGGCAGCACCGTCTGATCGAGGATCTCCAAGCGCCCGTTGCGCCAGCGAAGCGCGACGACGGGAAGCGATGCCGGGGACGCGGCCACGCCGCGATGCTACTGTCGCACGCCATGCGCCGCCTGCTTCTCGCCGCTCTCGCGGCTGCGCTCGTGGCGCCGGCGGCGGCCAGCGCCGCCGACCCGATCATGCCGCTCGCCGACGTCCAGGTCGGCATGCGCTGCACCGGGCTGACCGTCGTCCGCGGGACGGCGGTGACGAGCTTCGACGTCGAGGTGCTCGACATCCTCGATCGCCAGCGGCCCGAGGCGGCGCGCATCCTGCTTCGCGTCTCCGGTCCGGCCGTCGACGCGACGGGCATCGGCTCGGGCTTCTCGGGCTCGCCGATCTACTGTCCCGGCGCGGACGGCGTCGCGCGCAACGCCGGCGCGATCTCGGCTGGCATCGGCCAGTACGGGGGCAAGGTCGGGCTCGCGACGCCGATCGAGCAGATCGTCGCCGAGCCGGTCCTGCCGCCGTCCTCGGGGTCGCGGTCGCTCACGCGCTCGCGTGTCGCCGGCAGCTACAGCCTGGCGACGCCGCTGACGCTCGCGGGCCTCAGCCCGCCGCTCGCGGCGATGTTCGCTCGCGCGGCGCGCAAGGCCGGCTGGCCGCTTCTGACCTCCGGCGCCTCGCCGCGCGCCGGTGGCTTCCCGCCGCAGCCGCTCGTGCCGGGCTCGGCCGTCTCCGTCGGGCTGACCTCCGGCGCGATCGCGATCGGCGCGATCGGCACCGTCGCGTACACGGACGGCGAGGGCGTGTGGCTCTTCGGGCACTCCCTGGACGGCGCCGGCCGCCGCTCGCTGTTTCTCCAGGACGCGTACATCCACGCGGTGGTCGACAACCCCGTCGGCGCGGCCGAGCTGTCGACCTACAAGCTCGGCTCGCCCGGCAACGACGTCGGCACGGTGACCAACGACGCGCTGAGCGCCGTCGCCGGCCGAGTCGGCGCGCTGCCGGAGAGCTTCCCGCTCAAGGTCTTCGCGAGGGATCTCGACACCGGGCGCGTCCGCAGCCTCACGACGCGCGTCGTCAACGAAGGCGACGTCGGGCGCCCGGCGGGCCCGTCGATCCTCGCGATCGCGGCGTCGGCGGCCGTCGCGGAGGCCGCGTCGACCGTGCTCGGCGGCGCGCCCGCGCGCCAGACCGGCGAGATGTGTGTGGCGATCGCGCTGCGCGAGCTCTCCAAGCCGATCCGCCTCTGCCAGCACTACGCGGTGGAGGGCAGCGCGCCCAACTCGCTCGCCGGCGCGCTGTCCACCGACGTCGCGACGGCGGCCGCGTTCATCGAGAGCTATCCGTTCGGCGTGCTGCACCCGACCTCCGTCGAGGTCGGCCTGCGGGTGCGTCGCGGGATGCGCCAAGCCTGGATCGTCGACGCGACCGGCCCGCGCCGCGTCAAGCGGGGCCGCAAGGTGAAGCTCAAGCTGGCGCTGCGGCGCACGCAGACCGGCGTGCGCTTCACGCGCACGATCAGCTTCCGGATCCCGGCCGGCACGCGGCCCGGCACCCGGATCATCCGGCTCACGGGGACCGACGCCGACGAAGGCTCGAACCCCGACGACGACTCGGACATCAGCATCCTCTTCGAGGAGGCTCCCGCGGAGGGGCCGATGCCGGAGTCGCCCGAGGACATTCGCGACGCGATCGAGGCGCTCGAGCGCTACGACGGCGTCACGGCGACCGTCGGCGGCACGGACATCGAAGCGCACCGCGATTCGAACCTGCGGATCAGCGGCGACGCTCGCGTCGTGCTGACCGTCAAGCGTTGACCGCGCGTCGAGCGCTGACCGCGCGTCGAGCCCTGACCGCGCGTCGAGCCCTGACCGCGCGTCGAGCGCTGACCGCGCGTCGAGCCCTGACCGCGCGTCGAGCCCTGACCGCGCGTCGACGTTACCCCCCGGCGCAGTCCTGCGCCGGGGCTCGCTGCGAGCTACAGGCGGTTCTCGATGCCCATCGGGGCGGGCTCGGGCTCGGCGCGCTCGGGCGGATCGGCGGGTGCGTCGGCGGTCGCGCCGAGGGCCGTCGCCAGCTCGCCGGACTCGTACATCTCGGTGACGATGTCGCAGCCGCCGATGAGCTCGCCCTTGTGGAAGAGCTGCGGGATCGTCGGCCACTGGGAGATCGCCGAGAGCTCCTGGCGGATGCGCGGATCGGGCAGGACGTCGACCGCCGCGAACGGCGTCTCGAGCGCCTCGAGCATCGCGACCGTGCGGGCCGAGAAGCCGCAGGCGGGAGCCGCGGGGGACCCCTTCATGAAGAGGATGACCTCGTTGTCGGCGATCGCCTGGGCGATCGCGTCGTGGATCTCGTTGCTCATGTGACCTCCGTCTTGAGTGCGAGGGCGTGGATCGCGCCGCCGAGCTCACCTTCGAACACGTCGTACACGAGCCGGTGCTGCTGCACGCGGCTGAGGCCGTCGAAGGCGCTGGCGCGCACGGTGGCGCTGAAGTGCACGTCGTCGGCGCTCTCCACGTCGGCCGTGGCGCCGGGGATCGCCGCCTCGATACGGGTCTTGACCTCGTCTGCGCTGGGCATGTGGCCACAGGGTAGCGACCACCCGGCACCGGCCCGCGGCCGGCGCGACGCGGCGTGCACCACCGCCCTCGGGGCGTACCCTGAATTCGTCCGGGCCGCCTGCCCGGGGCGCTACACTTCCTGAAGTATTGGCGATCCGCTTGAAACGACGTCTGGAGACCCACGCATGATCACCATCACGGACAAGGGCGCTGAGAAGGTCCACGAGTTCCTGAACTCGCAGGGCGCCGACGTGTCTTCGGCCGGTTTGCGGGTCGGCGTCAAGGGCGGCGGCTGCTCGGGCTTTCAGTACAACCTCGCCTTCGACTCCAAGCGCGACGGCGACGAGGTCTTCGAGTACGCGGGCCTGAAGGTCTACGTCGACCAGCCGAGCCTGCCCTACGTGCGCGGGTCGGTCATCGACTACGTCGAGTCGCTGCAGGGCGCCGGCTTCCAGGTCAACAACCCGAACGTCGTCGCGGCCTGCGGCTGCGGTTCGTCGTTCCGCGTCGCCGACGAGGAAGAGGTCTCGGCGGTCTAAGCGAGCTCACCCGCGGCGAGTCGCGCCGCGCGAGACAGGGAGGGCAGATGTCGATTCGTCTGGACATGCCGCGCGAGTTCGACCTCGTCGGGAGCCCCGTGCAGATCGGTGGCATCGGGACGGGCTTCGAGGCGACGATCAACTACCGCATCACGGAGGGCCACGACGAGGTCACCGGCTTCGTCACCGTCGGCGGCGGGACCGGGGAGCACGCGCAGTTCCAGAAGCGCGTCGGCGTCGCCAAGGCCGCCTTCACGCTCGACCGGCTGTTCGTCGAGGTCTTCGAGGTCAGCGCGAAGGACGGCAGGGAGCTGCACAAGGTCACGCGCCAGGTGCTCCTGGCGACGCGGATGGTCAAGGGCTACATCGGCTTTCGCGAGCACACCGTCAAGAAGGGCGACACGCTGACGAAGATTGCCCGCAAGCACTACGGCACCGACGACTTCCAGCCGATCTTCCGCGCGAACGTACATCTGCTCGACGACCCGGACGTCATCCAGGTCGGCCAGGTGCTGCGCGTGCCGATCGGCAGCTGAGCGCGGACGAAATCGACCCCTTGACGGGGGTTCTGCGACAGGCGTAGGCTCGCTTGCGAGGTCGGCGGTGCGCCGTTGACCTGTGTGGTGGTGGCGCACGCGACCGACCGACAATCTGCCTGCCCCTGGGTCCGGAGGCCGAGATGTCCACCACGCGCTTGCTCGCCCTGTCGATTCGCACAGAGGGCCGTCGCGGCCTTGTGGCGGCGCTGGCCGTGGTCGCCGCGTGGGCGATGGCGCCCGCGACGGCGCAGGCCGTGCCGCTGACGATCACCGTCGTGATGCCATCAAGCGTCACCGTCGATCAGACCGGGCTGCAGGCCCGGATCACGCTGACGAACACGAGTATCGACAACGCCTCGCCACAGGTCTGCAACGTCGGCGAGTGCGCGAATGCGCAGGGCCTGATCTTCATCCCGTCGTGCGGCTCGCCGAGCCCCGACTTCGAGTGCGCGACGCCCGACCCCGGTGTCTTCGCGTTCGCGCCGACCGCGTCCCCGGTCGCGGGCTCTTGCGGCGCGAGCCCGCTGATGACGTCGCTGGACGTCGTCGTCGCGGATGCCGCTACGGGCAAGCTTCGTCTCGTGCCGAAGGCAGGTCCCGCGACCGCCCAGCTCGTGCTGGGACCGGCCGGGTCCGCGACGGCGGCGTGCGAGATCGTCCTGACCTTCGGCGTCCTCAAGATGCCCGTCACCGACGCCGGGAGGGAGGACGGCGTGCAGACGCTGCAGTCGGTGTCGGCGACCACCGTGACCAACGTCCCGGGGGCCGGCATAGCCGTGGGCACCGACACGGGGACCACCCAGACGACGGTCGTCCCGCGCCAGGTCGTGACGCCGCCGCCACCGATCCAGCCGCCGCCGATCGTCCCGCCGCCGGTGGTCCCGCCGCCGGTCCCGCCACCGCCGCCCGTCCAGCCGGCCGACCTCGACCACTTCAAGTGCTACGAGGCGCTGCAGCCGAACTTCCGCCAGCGCACCGTCGGCACGCGCGACCAGTTTGGGCAGCGGCGCGCCCGCGTCCTGCGCACGCGCCAGCTCTGCAACCCGGTGAGCAAGAACGGCGCCAAGGTCCTCCAGCCACGCGCGCACCTCGTCTGCTACGAGACGCGTGACACCGGCAACGCGACGCCACCGCGGACCGTGCTCGTGACAAACCAGTTCGGCCAGCGCAAGCTGACGACGGCGCGTCCGAACCGGTTGTGCGTCCCGTCCCTGAAACGCAAGGGGACGGTTGCTCCGCCGACGACGCCGAATCCGACGCGGCTGCTCGATCACTTCCGCTGCTACGACATCCAGCAGCAGCCGGCGTCGCAGACCGTGAAGCTCGCCGACCAGTTCGGGACGACGACGACGAAGGTCGTCCGCGTCATCCGCCTGTGCAACCCGGTGCGCAAGAACAACGAGCCGGTGCGGCGGGCGAAGTCGCATCTCGTCTGCTACTCGATCACCGAGTCGCCAGCGTTCAGGCCGCTGGCCGTACGCGTGCGCAACCAGTTCGGGCGCGCCGCTCTGCGCATCCGCAGGCCCGAGACGCTGTGCCTGCCGTCGTTCAAGCAGGTCATCCAGACCCAGGCGGTCTCGGCCGCCCCGCCCGGCCTCGATCACTTCAAGTGCTACGAGGCCGAGCAGCCGCAGCTCCCGGTGCGCTTCGTCGGGCTGCGCGACCAGTTCGGGCAGTCCGAGGGCCAGGTCGTCGCGACGCGCCAGCTGTGCAACCCGGTGCGCAAGAACAACGGCCGCGTCCTCAACCCGCGGGCGCACCTCGTCTGCTATGAGACGCCGTCGGTTGGGACCGTGCCGTTCCAGCCGCGCGACGTGCGCGTCTCCAACCAGTTCGGCATCCGCCAGCTGTCAGTCGTCAGGCCGGTTACGCTCTGCGTCCCGTCGCTGAAGCGGAAGGGGGCGGGGGCAGCGCCGACGGGCCCGAACCCGACGCTTGTCCTCGACCACTTCCGCTGCTACGACATCAAGCCGCAGACGGTGGCGCGGGTCGTGACCCTGCGTGACCAGTTCAAGGTCAGCAAGGCGAAGGTCGTGCGCGTCGTGCGCCTGTGCAACCCGGTCCGCAAGAACAACGAGCCGGTGCGCCGTCCGCAGGCGCATCTCGTCTGCTACACGATCACGGAGGGGACCTTCCAGCCGCTCGCGGTGACGGTGCGAAACCAGTTCGGGGTGGCGGCGATCCGCGTCCGTAGGCCGCACATGCTGTGCCTGCCGTCGCTGAAGAAGCTCGTCACAGCGGCCGGCGCGGAGATCGTGGGGACGGCGAGTCCGCTGTAGCGCGATAGTGATCGGTCCGCCGCCCCTGCGGCGGGCCGATGGCCGAGCGTGATCGTGCCGCGACGCGCCGCATCTCCGGGCGGAAGGAGTGCACGGCCTGTGCGACGGCGACCGCGGACTCGGCGAAGCCCGTCGCGATGAGCTTGAGCTTGCCCTCGAACGTCGTGATGTCGCCGCACGCCCAGACCCGGTGGAGGTTGGTCTTCATGACCTGGTCGACGACGACCGCGCCCTTGGAGATCTCCATGTCCCAGTTCTTCAGCGGGTGACGGCCGCGACCAATTCGGTGCCGGCGCGCAGCGCTACGCCGCCGTCTTGCTGTGCCTGCCGTCGCTGAGGGAGCTCGTGACAGCTAGCTTCGGCAGCCAGCGCTTCAACGCGCGGTGCGCGAGCCGGATTGCGCGCGACCGACGTCGATGTGACGTCTGTCGTCCGCAACTGTAAAGGCCCCCTAGTGGTTGTACACACACCCACGCAGACCGATCCTGGTACCGAGCTCGACACGATCGTGGCGGCCGTGCTCGCACATCTTGCCGCGTGTCGCCGCAAGCGCGTGAAGCGGTGTCTCGTGGCAGTCGGCCGGGTGGTCGTATTTCTCGCGTCCGTCGCGGCAATCCTCACGATGCTCAGGGCAGACGAGGTTCTGTGACGCAGCCCGACGGCGCCGATAGCGAAGTCGCTCCCGTTCTGGCCATGGCTAAGACCGCGAGCGGCACCACCAACGTGCGCGATCCTTTGATCGCCGCCTCCGTGACCCAGGGGCACTCGGTCGCCGAGGTGGCCCTGCACCTCGGGTTGAGCAGGCAGCAGATACATGCTGTTCTCGATCGCGAGTCTCGGTCCGCTGCCATCTCGCCTGAGATGGCTCTGGCCACGGAGGAGACGGCCCGGGCGCTCCTCGGAATGACGGATCACGTCAGGTTCGAGGAGCTGGTGCACGTCCTACTGCGCGATGTCGAGCCCACGGTTCGTCCACTTGGCGGCGTCGGGGACCGTGCGCGTGATGCCGTGGCAGACCTAGCCGACGGCGACGGGGCGATCTTCTCTATCTCCCTCGAACGCGAATGGACCCGCAAGATCCGCCGCGAAATAGAGCGGATGGAGGAATTCGGCCATCGTCCGCCGCGTGTCTACGGCGTAACAAACCGCAGGATCACTCGCGATGCGCAGGATCGGCTCGAGGGTTTCGCGCAACGACGCGGCATCACGCTTCTCATCCTGGGTCAGCAGTGGCTGGTCGCGACGCTCCTGCACCCTGACTACCTCGATCTCCGTCGCCAGTTCCTCGGACTGACGCCGCCTCGGCCCAAGATTTTCCTCCCGCCGCCCGAGTACCGTCGCCTGCTCAACGGCCGCCCGGCGAATCTCGGTCTGGATGTCCCGCTCGTCGGGGGCAAGACGACATCGACGAGGTGCTGCGGCACCTCAGCCAGCGTAAGTGTCTGGTACTTCAGGGCCCCGGAGGCGTCGGCAAGACGCGTCTGTTGCTCGAGGCCGCAGACTTCGACAGCGGCTCCCGGGCGTGGCGATTCGTCGACGAGTCGGTCCAGGTGCCGCCGGACGCGCTCGGAGAGCTCGGCGGAGGCGACGAGCTTGTCGTTGTCATCGACAACGCCCATCGGCGGCGCGACTTGCGAGCCATCCTCGGCGTCCTGGAACGACGCGATCCGATGCCCAAGGTGGTGTTCGTCGTGCGTCCGTACCGACTCGACGAGATTCGGAGCGCGACCGCCGGTCTCTGGCTCGATGTTTCCGATGAACGGGACTTTCTGTCGCTGCGACCTCTCGCCCGCAGCCTCATCGCCGACATGGTGCGCGGCGAACCGTTCGAGATCGGCTATGCCGGCATGGTCTCGCACGTCGCGGCGATCGCCGAAGGCAATCCGTTGATCGCGGTTCTCGCCGCGACGCTGGCGCGCAACGGTCGATCTCTCCCGGAGATCACACGCGACGAGGTGTTTGCAGGCCATGTGGCTGGACTGCTTTCCACGCTCACCCACGACGATCCCAACGCCCGCCAGCTTCGCCAGCTGATGGCGATAGCTTCCGCGTTGGACGGCATCGACGCCAACGACGAGCGTATGGTCGCGGCGATCACCGACCTGCTCGGATTCGGCTTACCGGCGATGCGTCGCTGGCTCACAGAGCTCGCCGACCGCGGGCTGCTGGTATCGACCGACGAGTCCCGCTTCGTGATCAAGCCCGACCTGCTGGCGGACCATGTGCTCCTGTCGTCGTTCTTCACGCGCAGATGGCGTCCTGTCCTCGCGTACGAGAGCGTGGTCGCTGCATTCGCCGGCAGTCATCTCATGGCACTGTGCCGCGCTCTCGGCCGGGTTCCCTACGGTGAGCTCGATGTTCATCGCCCCGGACTCCAAGCGCTCGCGGCGCGAGTTCGACAGATCGTGCGAGACGGGGATCTCACGCGCTCGGCGCAACTCGTCCTAGAGCTCCTTCCCGGGGCGGAAGACTTGGCCCTCCCCGCGCTGCGGACGCTGATCCACCGCGTTACGGCGAGCCCCGATCTCCTTACCGCGACGGCTGCGGAGCATCTCATCAATGCGACGCAGCGCGTAAACGCCGACATCGCCGCGAGCTGGCGCCTGCTCCTCGAGCTGGCGTCTGCCGCGGCCGGCACGCCGACGTTCGACGCAGCGTCCCAGGCTATGCGGGAGATCTACAAGCGGGTGCCGGTCGACGAGTCCGACCAGGATGGCCACGTCCTCGCCGACGTCCAGCGCACCCTTGCCGACGTGACCGCGGGCTTCACGAGGCAGGCCCTCACCGAGCACGCGTTTCGCGCGGCCGCCGCCGCCGGCCGCGCCCTCGCCATCGTCGTGTTCGACGACATGACCTGGTCGCTCGACGATCCGCGCACCGTCGAGATGCACGGCTACGCCGTTCCGGGGAGCGAGCCCACCCGCGCGGTCCTTCACTCGGGCGTACAGACCCTCGCAGCGACGCTCCTTCGGATCCCGCCCGCGGATCAGCTTCAATCCCTGGAAGCGGCAACCGCCCTTGCCCGTCACGCGGCTGGATACCGAGGGCCGGGCGGCGCCCGAATGGACGATCGCGCACGGTCGATCGCCACAGAGGAGCTCGGCCATCTCGATGCCTTCCTCGCGGAACACTTCGAGGAGCTGTCGCTGCCCGTTCGCGCGGCAGCGTTGAGCTACCTGCGATGGAATCGCGCATGGAACCCACGCGACCCACAAGACGGCGCATCGACTGCCTCGGCGCCGCTGCCACCCCTCTCGAGCGAGCTTGACGAGTACGTACTGCTCATCCATCCACGTGAAGTCGGACCTCCCGACGAGCATCACAGCTGGGAGGACGAGCATCGAGACCGGCACGCTCGCTGTGAGCAGCTTGCGCGCGAGCTCGTGGGTGACAGCGAATGGAGGGAGCGTTTCCGCGGCTGGGAGAGCTGGCACGATCAAGCGCAGGCGCTGTTCGACCCTGCCGGCGACGGCTACTGGATCGGCGTGACCCTTGCGCAGGCGGCCCGGCTTCATCCCCGGCGCGCGGTCGAGCTGATCGACGAGTTGATCTCGACCGTCTCCACGCTCAGGGCGCGCGGCGGCCTCGCGGTTCATCGCCTCGGCACGGACGGGCACCTCGAGCAGGCGTCCCTTGAACGCTGGTGCGCCGACGAGGAGTCCCGCGCGATGATCGCCGAAGGCATCGCGGATCTGGACGGTGATCTCGCACAGGCAACGCTGCTCCGCCTGGCCGAGGACCCCAGCGAAACGGTGCGCCGCGGCGTTCTCACTGGGCTGAACCACGGGAGCGACAGCACCGACTGGCGCATCGGTCTTGGGCTGCGAGTTGCCGGCGAGCTTGCCGATGTGCAAGCGCTGCATCGCATGTTGCTCATCGCGAAGGTCGGCGGGGTTCCACTGGCCGGAATGCTCCCGGCCGCGGCTCGCCAGGCATTGCTTGCTACGGCCGTCGCCGAGCGCGTGCCGGCGAGCGATCTGGTTCGCGTCCTGAACGACCTCGAGCCCGTCACAGGTGACCTGACCCTCGCGTGGGTGTGGGAGCGTGTGGATTGGTTGGGGTCGATGAGCGCTTCACCGCGCGCGACCGCCCTGCTTCCCGATCAACTGGCCTCGCGCGTGCACCGCCAAGCAACGCACGACGACCTCCTACGGGCCCTCTCCGCCTTCGAGTCGGCACCGAGATCCTCACCTGTCAGCGTCGCGCTCATCGATCTGATCGAGTGGATCGACCCGAACTCGGCGGCGGTCACGGACGCCATCGTGCGGATCCACGACAACGCGGATGAGCGACGGGCGCACAGACTCCTTCGCCTTCGCGGGCTGTCGTGGGAAGGCTGCGAGTCACGTGCCGTTGCCTTGGCCGAGAGGCTGCCGTCGATCGACACTGCAGACGAGCTCGTCCACGCGATGCTGCCGATCGCATGGTCAGGATCGCGCGTCCCCCAGCTTCAGTCCGCTCTGCAGCACATCGAGCGATGGCAACGGCGCTCGGACGACCCACGCTTCCGCCGCGCTGTGGAGGAGGCCGCCGAGGAGATCCGGCGATGGATCGCAGGCGACCGTGATCGCGAACGCAGGCAGGACGAACTCGCAGGCTTAAGATGAGCACGCCGCTCCCGTCGGTCTCCGGCAAGCAGATGGTCCGGGTCCTCGAGACCCAAGGCTGGTACGTCAGGCGCGTTCGCGGAAGTCACCATGTTCTTCGCCATCCGACGATCCCAGACGCCGTCGTGGTCCCAGTGCACGGCACCCGCGCGCTCAAGAGAGGGACGTTGCTGAACATCTTGAAGACGGCTGGGCTCAGCCGAGAGGATCTGCGGCGGATGCTCTGATCGACACGAGCCGGTCGTCTACTCGCCGACCGCAACGCGCCTGCGATGCACGGTCGGAATGGGGATGCCGTCCTCGTCCATCGTCTCGACGTAGAGCTCGATGGCCTCCTTGGCCATAGCAAGCGCTTCCTCGACCGTCTCGCCCTGCGTGGCGACGCTGGGCAACTCCGGCACCAGGACGCTGAATCCGCCCTCGGGCTCGGGGACCAAGACGACCTCGTACTCGCGTTGCACCACGGCTGAAGCGTACGCGGCGCGCGCGCGACGTCAACCTTGGGTGCGCGGTTCAGATCACGGCTGGCCGACGACGCCACCGGGCACGCCGGTGTTCGTCGAGTACTTCGGCTGGATCTTCATCTCGGGGCGGAAGGAGTGCACGGCCTGCGCGACGGCGATCGCGGACTCGGCGAAGCCCGTCGCGATGAGCTTGAGCTTGCCCTCGAAGGTCGTGATGTCGCCGCACGCCCAGACCCGGGGGAGGTTCGTCTTCATGACCTGGTCGACGACGATCGCGCCCTTGGAGATCTCCATGTCCCAGTTCTTCAGCGGGCCGAGGGCGGTCTTGAAGCCGAGCTGCAGGAGGATCGCGTCGACCTCGATCTCGACCTCGTGGTCGGGGTTCTCGGAGTGGAACATCCGCACCCGCTCGATCGCGCCGTTGCCGGAGACCTCGCGGATCTGAAACGGCACGTGGAGGTCGACGTGGCCGGCGTCGGCCGCGGCCATGACCTGGTTGACCGTGAGCTCGTGCGCGCGGAAGCCCTCGCGGCGGTGGCACAGCGCGACGGACTCGGCGGTGTGGACGAGGTTGACGACCCAGTCGCAGGCCGAGTCTCCGCCGCCGATGATGAGCACGCGCTTGCCGGCGAACTCCGACTTCGAGCCGACGAGGTAGTGGACGCCGCGGCCCTCCCACGGGGTGAGGTCGTAGCCCGGCAGCTTCTTGGGCTCGAAGGCGCCGTGGCCGCCGGCGATGATGACGGTGCGGCTGCGCAGCTCCGGGAAGTGCGGGTTGTTCGTGCGCAGGACGACGATGTCGTCCTCCCAGTCGATCGACTCGATCGTCGTCTCGAGGTGCACCGGGACGTCGAACTGCTCGAGCGCCTGGCGGCGCAGCGACTCGACGAGGTCCTTCGCGAGCACCTTCTCGTGGCCGGGGACGTCGAAGATCCACTTCTCGGGATACAGCGCCGTGAGCTGGCCGCCGATCTGCGGCAGCGAGTCGACGATGCGCGAGGAGGCCTCGCGCATGCCGGCCCAGAACGCCGTCGACAGGCCGACAGGCCCGGCGCCGATGACCGTGATGTCGCGGATCTCGCCGCGTGCTTCGGAGGGCATCAGCCCACCTCGGCGACGAGCGGCTCGCCGTCCAGGGCGGCGAGCGCGCGCTCGACGGTCGCGCTGATGCACGTGAACGTCGGCGTGTCCTGCTTCGTGTAGAGCGAGGACTCCGTCGTGCGCAGCTGCTGGACGAGGTCGAGGAACGAGCCCGGGTCGTCGGTCTCGAAGGCGACGACGAACTCCTGGTCGTCGAGGCCGAAGGAGTACGACGTGTTGAGGTCGATGCTCGGGTACTCCTTGCCGACCTTGATGTGCTGCTGCATGATCCGCCAGCGCTCGTCGGCGTCCAGGGCGTACCAGGCGCGCGTCTTGATGAAGGGGTAGACGAAGAGGTACTTCGCGTGCGCGGGGCGGACCTCCAGGCGCGACTCGTCGGAGTACTCCGATGCCTTCGTCATCGCGAGGTACGAGTACGGGATGTCGGCCCACTTCATCAGCCCGCTCTGCGCGAGCACGACGTGGAACTCGTGGATGCGCTCGAGGTTCTGGGCCTGCGTCAGGAGCATGAGGTCGGTGTCGCCGCGGGTGCCGATGGTCGAGAACGCGCGCAGCAGGTGGCCGTCGGCGAAGTCGGCACACGCGGCCGCGAACTCGCGCTTGTGCTCCTGGCGGACCTGCGCCTCCAACCGGCGCCAGGCGGGGTCGAGCTTCAGGAAGGTGTACTTCACGAAATGACGCGTCGGCACGATGAGACAGGATAGGCAACGGCGATGCCCGCTTCCGATCACGCCCCGCGGCTCGCCGCCGTCGTGGCGCTGCTCCTCGTGCTCGGGGGTCTCGCGGTTCCGGCGGCGGCCTGGGCGCGCGAGTCCCGCGCGGTGCTGGCGTTCCTGCCGGAGGGCGGCGACGACAACCCGGGCACGGTGCTCGAGCGCCTGGACGCGCGCCCGCAGCTCGCGCTCGGCCTCGTCAGCGCGACGCAGGGCCACTACACCCCCCAGCAGGCGCTGCTCGACATCACGCAGGGCTCGCGCACGTCGATCTCCGTGTACCGGCCGCGGACCACGCCGCGGGTCGAGCTCGTTCAGGCCGGCAACGGCGGCGGCTTCATCTTCGGCTGGAGCCGGGTCGACGCGCGCGCCGAGACCGCGCTCGCCGAGATCGATCCCGGCATGCTCGCGAGCCGCATCCCGGGCGGCGCCGGCTATGCCGGGGTGCGGACCCGGCGCAACCTCGAGGCGGTCGCCGCCGCCGACCGCAACGGCGACGTCGCGTCGGTCTCGCTCGGGCGGGCAGACGACCTGGCCGAGCGCGCCCGGGGCCTGCTCGTCCGCCACCGGCTCGTCGTGGTCGGGCTGTCGCGGGCCGCGCGCGGCGACGCCGTGCTCGACCGGCTGCTGCGAGACCGCCGGCCCGACGACCTCCTCATCGTCGTGCAGACCCCGCGTCACGCCACCACGCCGCAGCTGCTGCCCGCCGGCGCGGTGCTGCCGCGAGCCGGCAGCGGCGTCCTGACCTCGCCGACGACGCGCCTGCACGGCGTCGTCGCCGCCATCGACATCCCGGTGACGATCCTCGACGGACTCGGGCTGGGGGTGCCCGACAGCGTCAAGGGCCAGGCGATCGAGGTGGAGGGGCCGCGCGACGCGGCCAACCTCGAGACGGTCGAGGCGCGTCTGCGGGTCGTCAACGGCCGCCGGTTTCCGATGATCTTCGCGCTGCTGTTCACCTGGGCCGCGCTGACGCTCGCGCTCGGCCTCGTGGCCGACCGGCGCGGGATCCGCGCCGGGATGCGCACCGGCGGCCTCGCGATGCTGTGGGTGCCGTCGATGCTGCTCGTCTCGGGCTGGCTCGCGCCGACGCGGCTGGCCGAGATCGCGATCGTCACGGGCGGATCGTTCGCGCTCGCGGCGCTGACCGACCGCCTCGTGCGCTGGCCGCGCGGCCCGCTCGTGCCGGCGGTCGTCGCGCTCGTCGCGCACGCGGTCGACCTCGCGACGGGGTCCGCGCTCGTCATTCGCTCGCTGCTGGGCGCGAACCCGCGGTCGGGGTCGCGCTTCTACGGGCTGGGCAACGAGCTCGAGTCGACGCTCGTCGTCCTGCTGATCGTCGCTTTGGGTGCCGCGCTCATGCGGCGTGCGGACTTCGAGTCGGTCAGCGTGGCGTTCGGCGCGGGGCCGGGGCGCTCGCGCCGGGCGGCGGCGATCGTCGTCGGCGTCGGGCTCGTCGCGGCGGTGTTCGTCGGGGCGGGCCAGCTCGGGGCCGACGTCGGCGGCGTCATCACCGTCGGCGGCGGCATCGCGGCGATGGCGGTCCTCCTGCTGCCGGGGCCGCCGTCGCGCAAGGTCATCGCGGTCGCGCTGGCGGCGCCGGCGCTCGCGGTCGTCGGGCTCGCGCTGCTCGACGTCGCGACGGGCGGCAACGGGCACTTCACGCGCACGATCCTCGAAGCCGACAGCACCGGGGCGCTCTGGGACGTCGTCGAGCGGCGCTACACGCTCGCCTTCACCCTCCTCAAGACGGGGGCGATGCCGTTCGTCACCGCGCTCGCCGTGCTGGCGGCGGCGTACGCCGTGCGCTACCGCGAGCGGATCTACGCGCCGCTGCGCGGGTCGCCCGCCTGGTGCGCCGCGCTCGGCGGCGGTCTGGCGGCATCGCTCGTCGGCGCGACGTTCAACGACTCGGGCCCGATCCTGCTGGTCATCGGCGTGTTCGTGCTCGCGTGCGTGACCGCATACGTGCGCGGTGACCCGAAGCTGGCCCACGGCGATAGGCTGCCGTGATGCGCATCGCGCTGGTATCGCCGTACTCGTGGACGTACCCGGGGGGCGTGACGCGGCACATCGAAGCGCTCGCGGAGCAGCACCTCGCCGCGGGCCACGACGTTCGCGTGCTGTCTCCGGTCGATCCCGACGATCGTGTCGCGGCGCGCATGCACCGCGGGGCGCGGCCGTCCGATCGCGTCCTGCCGGACTACCTCGTGCCGCTCGGGCGCACGCTCGGCTTTCCCTCCAACGGCGCGGTCTCCAACGTGCCGTACACGCCGACGGGCGTGAGCGCGATGCGCCGCGAGCTGCGCGGCGGCGGCTATGACGTCATCCACCTGCACGAGCCGGTCGCGCCGTTCTCGTGCTGGGACACGCTGTGCGCCGTCGACGCGCCGCTCGTCGGGACGTTTCACTGCTACTCGGAGAACGTCATCTCCAACAACGTCGCCAACGCGATGGGCGCGCGCCGCCGGCTCAACCGGCTGCACGTGCGGATCGCCGTGTCGGAGGCCGCCGCGTGGACGGGCCGGCGCTTCTACGGCGGCAGCTACCGGATCATCCCCAACGGCGTGGACGTGCCCGGCGTTCCGTCCGAGCGCCCGCCGCGCGTCGCCGGCGCACCGCTGCGGATCGCCTTCATCGGCCAGTCGGTCGAGCGCAAGGGGCTGCCGGTGCTCCTGCGCGCGTTCGAAGCGCTGCGCGAGCACATGGCCGTGCAATTGCACGTCGTCGGCGTCGCGGCCGAGGAGATCGCGCCGCTGATGATCGACACGCGCGACGTCATCGCGCTCGGCAAGTGCAGCGAGGCGGACAAGCGCCGGGTCCTCGAGCGTGCGGACATGCTCTGCGCGCCGTCGCTGGGCGGCGAGAGCTTCGGCATGGTGCTGACGGAGGCGTTCGCGGCCGGCACGCCGGTCGTCGCCTCGGACATCGCCGGCTACCGCGACGTCGTGACCGACGGCGTCGACGGCGTGCTCGTCCCGCGCGGCGACCCGACGGTGCTCGCCGAGGTCCTGCGCGACCTCGCGCTCGACCCCGCGCGACGCGACGCGCTCGCCGTCGCCGCGAGCCGCTCGGCGCAGCGCTACGCCTGGCCGCGGGTCGCCGCGGAGGTCGCCGAGGCGTACGAGGACGCGATCGCGATGCCGGCGCCGGCGGGCTCGCGGGTGTCGGTGCGCCTGGGCTTCACGCCGGCCGACGGCGAGCGCGTGCCGGCGGTGCGGTTGCCGACGCTCGAACCGCTGCCGGCGTCGTCCGGGGGAGCCGTTCGCCCGGCGGCGCGCCTGCTGCGCCGGGCGGGGATCGGGCTCGCGGCGCTGCTCGCCACGCTGCTCGCGGCTTTCGCGCTCCAGCGGATCGGCGTCGAGCGGATCGGCGAGTCGCTGCTCGCCGCGACCCCGACGTGGGTCCTCCTCGGGCTCGGCCTGATGTGCTTCTCGATGGTGCTGCGCGGTGCGGCCTGGCACGCGATCCTGCGCGCGGCGCTGCCCCGCTCGACGGTGCGGCTCGTCGACGCGCTGCAGGGGACGTTCATCGGCGTGCTCATGTCCGCGACGCTGCCGGCCCGGCTCGGCGAGCCGGCGCGCGCGTTCGTCGTCGCGCGCCGGATCGGCAACGCGCGGCTGCACCTGCCGGTCGTGCTCGGGACGATCGTCTCGCAGACGCTGCTCAACGTGCTCGCGCTCATCGTGCTCGGGGTCACGATGTTCTCGACCGTCGACCTCTTCACGCACCACAAGGCGCTGCTCGCCGTGGCGATAGCGCCGCTCGTGATCGTCGTCGTCATGCTGGCCGCGCCGGCGCTCCTGCGCTCCGGCAAGCCGTCGCGGTTCTCCCGCGTCGCGGCGTTCGTCTCGCAGGCGCGGCGCGCGCTCGTGCAGGTCCGGGCCGGGCTGACCGTCTTTCGCAAGCCGCGCCTGGGCGCTACGGCGGCGGCCGCGCAGCTCACCGCGTGGGCGGTGCAGTGGCTGTCGTGCTACGTGCTGCTCGTCGCGCTCGGCCTCGACCACCAGGCGGGGATCGGCGCCGCGGCGGCGGTGCTCTTCGCGGTCAACGTCACTGCCGTGCTGCCCGCGACCCCGTCGAACCTCGGCGTCTTTCAGGCCGCGTGCGTTGCGGTCCTGACGGCGTACGGCGTCGGCGCCGCCGACGCGCTCGCCTACGGGATCATCCTGCAGGCCGTCGAGATCGCGACCGCGATCGTCATGGGCACGCCGGCGCTCCTGAAGGAGGGCCTGTCCTGGCGCGAGGTCCGGCTGCGCGCGATGCACGCCTCGCCGGTCGAGCTGTCGCCCACGGGCTTCGGCGGGCGCAGCGGCGCGCGCGAAACCGCCTGAGGCATCAGCGCACGACGCGAAAGCGTGCGACCGCGGGCCGGCTGCCTGTGTCAGCGCACGATGCGAAAGCGTGCGACCGCGGGCCGGCTGCCGGTGTCAGCGCAGCGAGTGCGACCCGTGCGTGAAGCGTGCGAGCCGCCGGTCGGCCACCCGTGGGCGTCGCGACGAGGCGGTAGCTGCCCGGAGTCAGCGTGCGGCCCGAGATGCGGCCGGTGAAGCGGAAGCGGTCGGCGCCCGCCGGCCGGGTGCGCGTGAAGCCGCCGCGTAGCGCGAGGAGTCGCGTGCAGGCCGGTTGCGCGCGGTTGCTCTTCGCTGGCGCCGTGCAGCGCCCGCCCACGCGCCGGCCGCCGGCGGCGCGCTGGACGCCGAATCGCACTGAGGCGGCGACGTCGAGGCTGTAGCTCACTCGCGCCGAGCGGGCCGTCCTGAACGCGCTCGGCGACACGCGCAGGCCGGTCACGGTCGCCGGTGTTGGCGGCGCGGCGGTGCGGGCGGCGTCGAGGATGAGGTCCGTGACGGCGTCCGGATGCGAGACGGGGGCGGCGTGCGAGGACGCGATCTCGACGGTGGTCGCCTTCGCGCGCCGGGCCATGAACCGCTCGACGTCGGGCGGGATCGCGAGGTCGTCGCGGGCGACGAGGTACCACGACGCGATCGTCTTCCACGCGGGCTCGGCCGCGGGGTCGGTCAGCGCGGTGAGCGTCAGCGGCCGCTGGGTCGCGGCCATGTTCGCCGCAGCCTGCGCCGGGAGGTCCGCGGCGAAGACCGGTGGGTACAGCAGCGGGTTGATGTAGAGGTCGATGCCCGACTCCGGACCGGCGAACGGGACCGGGACGAGCGACGCCGCCACGAGGCTGCCCGGGACGCGCGAGTCCAGCCCGACGATGCTCTCGCCGGCGTCCGGGGCGAAGGCGGCGACGTAGACGAGCGCGGCGACGTTCGAGCCGGCCGAGTTCGAGATGACGGCGCCGCCGTAGGAGTGCCCGGCGAGGACGACGGGTCCGTCGACGTCGTGCACGATGCCGGCGACGATCGCGGCATCCCCCGCCAGCGTCCGCAGCGGGATCTCCGGCGCGAGGACGCGGTAGCCGCGCGCACGGAGCCGCTCGGCAACCGCGCTCCAGCTCGAGGCCTGCTCCCACGCGCCATGGACGAGCACGATCGTCGGTCCGCCGGCACCCTCGCTCGAGTCCGCGGAGGCGGCTCGCGCCGGCGCCGCGACGATCATGGCGGCAGCCGCGACCGCGACGGCGACGATGCGTGGCGACAAGAGCGTGTGCACGGTCGGCCTCCTCGGTGATCGTCAGCCGCTCGGAGCAAGCGGGTGCGGGCTCCGAGCGGACGGCGCGAGCATCGTCGTACGGGCGCGCCATGTCAACCACCGCGCCAGGCGCGGTCGTTCGCGCGCGGATCCGTTCCTCGCGGGCGTCGTTCAGACGGCGATCGGCGTTCCCGGCCGACGTCTACCGGACGGCGACGGGCCTCCCCGGCTGACGGTCAGCTGCAGGGGCTGTCGGGCGCGTCGTCGCGCGCGCGAGCGAAGGCGTGCCAGGCCGTGTAGGAGCGGTAGGTCGTGCGCAGCGACGAGCTGACGAGGCCGACGGGGAAGGCCGCCGCCTCGCGAAACGTGTACTGGAAGGCGGCGTCGACGCGCGGGTCGTCGGCCCAGGCTCGGAGCGCCGCGGCCATCGACTCGCAGCGGTGGTCGAAGGTGCCCGTCTCGGTGATCCAGATCGGCGTCTTGCAGTCGTGGGAGCGCAGCGCCGCGTCGACGGCGTCGATGAGCTCGGTCGACGCCTTGGCGGCCGTCGCCGCGGGGACCTTGCGCGGTGGCTTGCCGCGGCGCCCGCGCTCGCCGATGTAGACGTGCTGGCCGAACGCGCTGCCGGCGCACGCGACGTCGGCCGGCAGCCCGCGGACGAACTCGGGGGCGCTCGCGCCGTACGGGCGGGGCGCGTCGAGGCCCGCGAGCTCGCCGAGCACGAGCCGCTGGTCGGAGCGCAGCTCCTGCGCCGCGGCGCGCACGAGCTCGGCGTAGAGCTCCGGCGCGAGCGCCCGGGAGCGGATGTCGCACGCCTCGCGCTGGGGGTTGAGGAAGCCGGGGTGGTTGGGCTCGTTCCACGGCGCCCAGTGCGCGAAGTCCACGCCGACGTCGTCGGCGAGGCGCTGCAGCGCGCGCAGGAACGCCCGGTAGGCGCTCGATCTGCGGCATCCGGGCGCGGGGCTTCGTGCCGGGGCGCTCACAGCCTGCGGCCGGCGTCGCGGCCCACGCGGGCGTGAAGTACGGCACGACGACGATCTGCCAGCCGCTGTCGGCCTTGCGGCGCGCCTTCAGCGTCTCCAGCAGCCCGCGCAGCCCGCGGTCGGTGCCGCAGCGCGGCGACCGCAGCGGGCAGCCGCCCGGCGGCGCGTTCCAGTTCGGCGCGTGCCCCGCACGGGGCTGAGCGCGGTTCCAGTCGACCAGCACGCGGACGTAGCGCGGGCTCAGCGCCACCGCGCGCGCCCCCGGCGAGCCCGGCCGGGTCGCCGTCAACATCCGCGGATCAGCCTCGGTCAGGCCGAGGTCGAGCGGCGCGCGGCTCGGGGGAGGCGGAGGCGGCTCTTGCGGGCACGGCAGCAGCCGCGGGATGCAGATCGGACGCGCGCCGGCGTCCGCCGCGCCCCGCAGACCCGCCGCCGCCGCGACCGCGACGGCGACCAGCGCGATGGCACGCCGTCCCCGCAACCCGCCGCGATTCTAGAGCGGGGTCGCCCCCTTGGCGCGCCAGGACGACGCCGACCGCCGGGGTCTGGCGGGAAACGACGACATGGTGGACGTTTCCCGCCACACCCCGGCGGGCCGATCGCGAGGATCGGGCTGCGCGCGCCTCGATCTGCGGCTTCGCCGGCGGCGCCCCGTGCACGCCCACGGGAGGATGATCGGAGC
The DNA here is from genome assembly GCA_963806515.1 of uncultured Actinomycetes bacterium. Lineage (GTDB taxonomy): Bacteria > Actinomycetota > Thermoleophilia > Solirubrobacterales > Solirubrobacteraceae > CADCVQ01. Next base: position 225,116 of record CAWDYO010000011.1, read on the forward strand.
CCGTGACGTCGAATCCCGCCCCGATGCCCGACGACGCCTTCGTCTACCTCCTGCGCTGCCGCGACGGCTCGCTGTACTGCGGCTGGACGTCGGATCTCGAGCGCCGCCTCGCGATCGCACGCCGCCGGCCGCGCCAGCCGCTACACGCGCAGCCGGCTGCCGTCGAGCTCGCGCTCGCGACGCCGATGGCCGATCGCAGCGCCGCTCGCCGCGAGGAGGCGCGCATCAAGCGCCTGACGCGAACGCAGAAGCTGGCCCTCGTGGCCGCGGGCAGGCCGCCGGCCGCCTGAGCGGCGCCACGTGTATCGTCGCGCCGAGATGCGGCGGTTGGTCGTCCCCGCCGCCGCCTGGGAGGTGGGACCGAGCTGATGAGAGGACTCCTGTCGACCACCGCGTCGCGCGCCTGGATGGGCGTCGTCGCCGTGGGGGTCGTCGTCGTGGCGCTCGTCCTCGGGCTGCAGCTGCTCCCGCGCCTGAGCGCCGGCCAGGACGTCATCGACGCGGCGCAGCCGGCGCTGAGCGACGGCGCGGTCGCGGGCGAGGTCGCCGGCGCGAACGTCCTCTCGCAGGTCGTCGACCTCGTCGACCCGCTGATGACGCGTCGCGGCCAGTCGCGCGAGGAGCTCGGCCGGCTCGTGACGATGATCAAGAACGAGTCCGGCGTGTCCGCGGAGCGCGCCCGCGCGGTGCTGCGCCGCGAGGCGCCGCACACCGAGGCGCTGCTGCGCGCCGTGCCGTTCTCCGGGATCGCCGACGAGCGCCAGCGGCTGACGTCCTACCTGGCGACCACGCTGAACCTCTCGGCCGAGGACCTCGAGGACGAGCTCGCTCGCGGCTTCCCGCGCATCTACCAGATGCTCACCGAGCTGCCGGGGGTCATGAGCGGCTGGTACGACGTCCCCGGGGCCGAGACCCTGACGCGCTTCGACGGCACGCAGGTCAAGTCGATGGCGCAGGTGCGCGACTACCTGCGCGACGATCTCGTCGCGACGGCCGCCGGGGAGCAGAAGCGCTTCGAGGCGCTCGCGGGGTCCGGCGGTGTCGGGTACATCCCGACGCTGCTGCTCGTCCTCGGCGCGGCCCTCGCGATCTTCGGGCTCCTGCACGCCCGCTGGTCGGCGAGCCATCCGTCGGGGCGCGTCGCGTGGGGCGCGGTCGCCGCCGTCGGGGTGTCGTCGTGATCCTCGTCGGCGCGCTGCAGTACTTCCCGCGCCTCTCCGGCGCCGACACGACGATCGAGCGCTTCGAGCCGGCGTTCGACGAGCAGCGCGTCGGCGGCCTGCGCGCCGGCACCGACTTCGTCGTGCAGACGGTGCGCTTCGCCGACCCGATCATGACCCTCGGGTGGCGCAGCCGAGGAGCTGCCCAAGCTCGTGACGTTCATCTCGGGCCGCGCCGGGATGTCCGAGGAGGCGGTCGGCCAGGGCCTGCGCCGCGCGGCGCCGCGCACGCTCGCGCTCTTCGAGGCGATCCCGCTGACCGAAGTCGCGGCCGAGGTGCCGCACCTCGTCGGCGTCCTGTCGCGCAAGCTCGGCATCGGCGGCGACCAGCTCGTGCGCCGGCTGCGCAAGCGCACGCCCGGACTTGCCCAAGCGCTGCTCGCGGTCGGCCCCGCGACGACCGGCTGGGACACGATCGCCGGCACCGAGCGCCTCACCCGCTTCGAGCTCGGGACCCCCGTGCGCTCCGTGCCGGAGTTCGCGAACTACCTCGACCTCGACGTCGTCGGGCTCTTCGAGGCAGAGCGCGAGCACTTCGACGCGCTCGCGGACCCGTTCCGCCCGTCAGCACCTTCGCGGGCATCGTCGTGGGCGTCGGCGCCTTGCTCGTGATCTACGGCCTCGCGATGATGTTCCTCGCGACCGGCCCGCAGCGACAGCGGCTACGGCTGAA
>CAWDYO010000012.1:0-303017 GCA_963806515.1 uncultured Actinomycetes bacterium
CGCTGTTGTCGATCACGACGTTGCGGCCCTTGGGGCCGAGCGTGACCTTCACCGCGTCGGCGAGCTGATCCACGCCGCGCTTGAGAGCGGAGCGGGCCTCGGCTTCGAAAAAGAGTTCCTTAGCTGCCATTGTTTCGATTCTCCGTTAAGCGATCACCGCGAGCACATCTGTCTCGCGGAGAATGAGGAGGTCCTGGTTGTCGAGCTTGACCTCGGTGCCGCTGTACTTGCCGTAAAGCACCTTGTCGCCGACCTTCACGCTCATCGGGACGAGCTTGCCATCCTCGTAACGTCCAGGCCCGACGGCGACGATCTCGCCCTGTTGCGGCTTTTCCTTCGCCGTGTCGGGAATGAAGAGTCCACCGCGCATCTGCTCGGTCTCTTCGAGCGCGCGAACGACCACGCGGTCGGAGAGCGGCTTCACGTTGGTGGCGGTCTTGTCTGCCATAGAGAGCGCCTCTCTGTTGATTGGTTGAGTCAATGAAAAAGTCCTGTTAGCACTCAGCGATGACGAGTGCTAACAGGACTGCAGTCTAACCAATCCGGCCCTCTACCTCAAGCGGACAAGCTTTCGATCAACTGTTCGAAAGAGCCGCATGCGCTAGCCGCAGCCCCTTCAGCGTGAGCCCGGGTCGATCTCGTCGAACTCGTTGCAGAACGGCCGGAAGGTCTCGGCCAGCCCCCCCGTCACGACGACGAAAGGCACGTGCGGGCGTGGCCACTCTCCCTTTATCCGCCGGATTATCCCGTCGATTCCGTCCGCGGAGCCGTACACGACCCCGATCGAATACAATCGACCGTGTTCGTGCCGATCACCTTCGCCGGCGTCGAGAACGCAGTGTTCGGAAGCATCGCCGTCTTCGCGAACAGAGCGGCCGCCGACGTGCGCACGCCCGGCTGGATCACGCAGCCGAAGAACAGTCCTTCCGCCGTCACGCACTGATAAGTGTTCGCGGTGCCGAGGTCCACGACGATCGCGTCGCGCGCGTAGAGCTTCGCCGCAGCGTACGCGTTCACGACGAGATCGGGGCCGACGCTCGACGGCTCGTCCACGTTCATGAGAACGCCGAGCGGCGATGAGGCGTCGATGACGACAGGTGTCACGCCAAACGCGACGTCGCACGCGTCCACGATTCCCTGCGTCACCGTCGGCACGACGGAGCAGACCGCGACGCCGTTCACTGCGGTGCGCTCGAAGCCAGCCGCAGCGACGAGCTGGAGGACGAGCACCCGTGTCTCGTCGGCGGTGCGCGACGCCGATGTCGTCAGTCGCCAGTGCTCCCGAAGATCGTCGCCATCGAAAAGTCCGAGCGTCGTCTCACTGTTTCCGATGTCGATGGCGAGCAGCATTGTCGTTTGGTTGTCGTTTGAGATGCGAATCACACGAGCACGAGCGAGCCGGAGCGCACCCGCGCCGTCGCATCGGCCAGCTCGACGAGCAGCTCGCCGGTAGCGGCGATTCCCGCCACCCTGCCGCGCACGGCTCGCTGCACTCTCGGCCGCGTGCGAGGTCGCGTGCGGCGTACTCCTCGAGCTCGAGCGGCGTCAGCGGACCGGTGGCGCACGCCGCAGCCCGCAACTCGGGCACGAGCGAAGCAAGCGCGTCGATGCGAGAGGTGCCCGGATCGAGCGCCGCAGCGGCAGGCTGGTCCTCGGGCAGCCGTGACGTTCACGCCGAAGCCGACGGCAACCCAGTCGAGCGATCACCACGCCACCTCGCTTCTACGAGCGAGCCTGCGAGCTTGCGATCATCGACGTAGAGATCATTCGGCCACTTGAGTCTGATCGGCTCCGCGGCGAATGGGTCGAGCGCACGTGCGGCGGCGAGACCGACTCGCAAAGACAGTACGTCGAGCGCGCCGGTATCCGCGGGCCGCTCCACGAGCGTGATCCAGACGCCGCGCTGGCGGCGATGACCAGCTCTTGCCCGCTGCGGCCTCTTCCACTCGTCTGCTCGTCGGCAATCACGAGCGTCCCGCGCGTCGCACCCTGCCGCTGCGAGCGCGTGCGCCTCGTCCATCGTGGATCCGATACGCTCGAACGCGACGACGCGCGCCACGCCGAGCAGTTCCGCGAGCTCCGCACCGGCTCGGCCATCGTACTCGGGCTTCGGGTCAGCCGCCACGGCTGAAGTAGAGCGCGAGCACGGCGAGGCCGAGCACGACGCGGTAGATCGCGAACGCGCCGTATGAGTGGCGGCTGACGAACTTGAGCAGCGCGGAGATCGCGAGCCAGCCGCTGATCGCCGATGCGAGTACGCCGACCACGAGCGGCGTCGTGATCCCGCTCTCGTGCAGCACGTGTGGCAGCTTCAGCAGCGCCGCGGCGGCGATGATCGGCATGCAGAGGAGAAAGCTGAACGCCGCTGCGCCGTTGCGATCGATTCCCAGCGCTCGCCCGCCGTGATCGTCGAGCCCGATCGCGACACCCCGGGGATGAGCGCGAAGATCTGCGCGACGCCGATGAGGATCGCGTCGCGCCACGTCATCGAGTTGATCGTACGATCGGCTCGCGCCGCGCGATCGACGATCCAGAGAACGACGCCCATGACGATGAGCGCGGTCGCGATGATGGCCGGATTCCTGAACGCGGATTCTGCCTTCTTCTCGAGCAACAGCCCGGCGATCCCACCCGGTATCGTCGCGACGACGAGAAACGCCGCGCCGCTTCTGCTCGACCGTCGCGATGCTGCGCGTCGTGACGATCTGCGACGAGCGCACGGACCAGTGACACCCACTCGTTCCGGAAATACCACAGCACCGCCACGAGCGTGCCGAAGTGCAGTGCGACATCGAACGAGAGACCGGGATCGGGCCATCCGAGTATGCCACGGCGCGAGCGCGAGATGCGCTGACGAGCTGACTGGAAGGAATTCGGCGAGCCCCTGAAGCAGGCCGAGTACGAGCGCTTGGAATGTGGTGGGCACGATCAGCGGTTGACCGGAAATCCGTTGATTGTCGAGAGATACAGTTGCTCGTACTGCGAGACGACAGCGTCGAGCGAGAATCGCGCGCGCGCGTCGGCGACGCCAGCCTGGCGCATCGCTCGACGCACGCGCGTCGTCGGTGATGATCGAGAGCACTCCCGCGGCCATCGACTCGACGTCGCCGACGGGATACAGCAGACCGGTGTCGCCGTTCGCGACGACTTCGGGTAGTCCGCCGGCGTCGCTGCCGACGACGGGCGTACCCGAGGCGAGCGCCTCGAGCGCGCTGAGACCGAACGATTCCTTTTCCGTGGGAAGCAGAAAGACGTCGGCGCCGGCAAGCAGCGGCGCGACAGCGTCGATCTTGCCGAGAAAGAAGACGGAGTCGGTGACGCCGAGCGTCCGCGCTTCCTCCTCGGCGGCGGCCGCTCGGGTCCATCGCCGACCATCACGAGCACGGCCGGCGTCTCGTCGAGCGACGCGCGCGAAAATCCGCACGACGTCGCGCACGCGCTTCACCGGCCGGAAGTTGGAGATGTGCATGAGCACCTTGCGGCCGCCGTCGAACGGCACGAGCTGCGATCCGGCGTAACGCGAACGATCGTAGACGTCGGGATCGATGAAGTTCGGGATGACGTTCGACGCGGCAGCCGGCGCACTGGAATGCGTTGAACGTCTCGTTGCGGAGAAACTCCGACACGGCGGTGATGCCGGTCGGAGCGCTCGATCGAGAACTTCGTGATCGCGTGAAACGACGGGTCCTGGCCGACGAGCGTGATGTCGGTGCCGTGCAGCGTCGTGACGACGGCGACGTCCTCGCCTTCGCGCTGCAGCATCTCGCGCGCGATCCACGCGCTCGTCGCGTGCGGAATCGCGTAGTGACAGTGCAGCAGCTCGATCTTGTGCGTGCGCACGACCTCGTGCATGCGTACCGCGAGCGCAAGATCATACGGCGGATACTCGAACAGCGGATAGCTGCCGACGTTCACCTCGTGGAAGAAGACGCGCGGCAGAAACGACGGAAGCCTGAACGGCTGGCGGTAGCTGATGAAGTGGACTTCGTGCCCGCGCTGCGGCGAGCGCGATGCCGAGCTCTGTCGCGACCGCGCCCGAGCCGCCGTACGTCGGATAGCAGGTGATGCCGATCTTCATGCGAGCTGATGCGCGAGCTGTGCAACCAGGTGCGCTGGCGCTTCGCATACTGACGCGTCTCGATGATCGTGCGCTCGCGCGCCTCGTCGAGCGTACACTCTCCGTCAACGTGCGCGCGCATCATTCGATAGCCGCATGCCTTCCAGGCTATCGCGTCGCGAGGAACCGTAACCATCAGGTTACGCACTTCGTCTAGCCAGCCCGCCGCAAGCATTTCGTCGACCCGCTCCTCGATCCGCTCGCGCAGCACCGGCCCGGGATCCACGATTTCGTAATGAGGCTCGTACTCGACGTCGGTCACGGGGGGCGTGTCGTACGGCGGATCGAGCAGCGACTTGAGATAGAAACCCGTTCCGCCGACGATCACCGGCTCGAGCCCCTGCGCCTCTGCGTCGGCGATCCATCCCGCGGCTTCGCGTGCCCAGCGGTAGGCGCTGTAGTGCTCGGTCGGTTCGATCAGATCCACGCCGAAATGTAAGACTTTCGCCCGATCGGCATGCGTCGGCTTCGCAGTTCCAATGTCAAAACCGCGATAGATCTGCCGGCTGTCCGCCGAAATGATCGCAATGTTCGCCCGTCTCGGCGAGCGCCATGGCGCGGAACGACTTTCCGGCCGCGGTCGGGCCGACGATGACGCTGATCTTACGTGCGGCCAAAACGGCGCTCCACCTCGCTCCACGGCAACTGCACGATGGTGGACCGCCCGTGCACGTCGTGCGCGGGAAGCGTAGTGTCGCGCAAGGCAACGAACAGCGCGCGCATCTCCCCCTGCGACAGTGGATCGCCCGCCTTCACCGCGGCCTTGCACGCCACGGTCGCGACCAATCGCTCGTGCCGAGCGTGCGCCGCCGGCTCGCGATCACCGGTGAGAGATCGCGAGTGTCTCGCGCAGACAACGCTCCGCGTCGAAACGCGGGTGCGGCGTCGGTGTCGCGTGGACTATGAGCGCATGCCCGCCGAACTCCTCGACCTCGTAACCGAGCCGCTCGAGACCGCTCCTGCTCGAGTCGAACGCGTCGAACTCCGCTGCACTGACGGTGATCGTGAACGGAAGCAGCAATCGCTGCGACGGTGCACCGCCGCGTTCGATACTCGCCAGCAACGACTCGTACAGCACGCGCTCGTGCGCCGAGTGCTGGTCTATGAATACGACGCCTTCGGCATGCTCGAACATGATGTAGGTACGCCGGAGTTGAAACAGCGGCGGGACCGTCTCGTCGTCGTGAGCTGACTGGAACGCGGAGCAATCCGTGCGCTCTCGTCCGCTTCCGCGAACAGCGGCGTGCTCGGCGGCGCGGGCTCGGTGAGCACTTCGGTCCCAACCGGAATCGCCATCGAAGGCGAAGGCTGCGAGCGGAAGTACGATCCGCCGAATGAGCCTGCAGCGTCGAAGGTTCCGAGCGCGCGACGGAACGCACGCTCGACGGCGCGCTCGACCGTCCAGCGATCCTGAAAGCGCACTTCGGCCTTTGCGGGATGGACGTTCACGTCCACTTCAGTCGCCGGCATCACGATGTCGATGAAGAACGACGGGCGCGTTCCGGCCGGAATCGTCGATCGGTATGCGGACTCCGCCGCCCGCACGAGACCAGGATCGCGAATCGCTCTGCCATTCACCGAGACGAAAACGCGGCGTGCTGAAGTACCGACGTCCGCGGGTCGCTCCGCAAGCCCCGAGACGTGCACCGCGCCGCCCACGTCGTCTACGTCTACGAGCGAATCAGCGTACGCCGCGCCCCAGAGCGCGGCGAGCCGCGAGCGAAGGGACGTCGCGTTCGGAAGCCGGAATGCGCGTCTGCTCGTCGTGAGTGACATCGAGCCGCACGTCGATCCGCGCGATTGCGATGGTCGTGATCGCGTCGGAGATCGCCCGCCATTCGGAGCGCGACTCCTCGCATGAACTTCGCCCGCGCCGGCGCATTGTAGAAGAGGTCGCGACACGGTGACGGTCGTGCCCCGCCGTCGCTGCGCGCGCACCGGGCGAGCGCGCACCGTCACCGGCTGCGCTCACACTCACACCTGCGCCGTCGGTCGTCGCCGTCTCGATCTCGACGCGCGCAACAGACGCAATCGCCGGCAGCGCCTCGCCGCGAAAGCCGAACGTGCGCACGCTGTGCGAGATCCGAGGCGAGGCGGATCTTCGAGGTGCCGTGCCGCGCGAGCGCGAGCAGGACGTCGTCCGCATCCATGCCGATACCGTCGTCGCTGACACGGATCAGCTTTCGTCCCCCCTCGTGCACCACGATCTCCACAGCCGTCGCGCCGGCATCGAGCGCGTTCTCGACGAGCTCCTTCACCACCGACGCCGGCCGCTCGACTACCTCGCCCGCGGCGATCTGGTCGGCGACCGCGCTCGGCAGAACTGCTATCGTCGGCACGCGATGACGGTAGCGGCGGCGCGACCGCTCTGCAAGCCTGGCTCAGTCTTCGTCGTCAGTGCGCCGCCGAGCGAGGATGATGACGCCGATGATCACGAGGAGAAGCGCTGCCGCGCCGACCGTTACCGTCGTCGCGTTCGAGCGTGCGAAGCGCTCGAGCACAGGAAACGGTGTATCGCCGATCGTGTCGCGTGCCTTCGAGATCGACGGGGCTCCGCCGCTCGCCGTCAGCCACCACGAGGTGCACTAGCGGCGTGACCGCGGCTTCATAACGTCGCGTCGTCGGGATTGAAGAAATCGTAGCGCACACTTGGCAGCGCGAGCTCGCCTGCGATACGCGGCGTCACGATCCAATCGAACTCCTTGGAGCCGCGCACGACCGTGCCCGACGAGTCCCACGCGATCCGCTCCGCGCCGGCAACGATGGATGCCCAATCCACCTGTAGCGCGGGTCGCGGCAGAAGCTTGAGATTGCCCGTGCCGGAGAGTCGCATCGTCACGACGAAGCCGTCGCCGACGCGAGGCGAGGTACCGTCGGTGCGTGATAGTGTCGCGCAGTGCGCCGACTGCGCCGTTGAAATCGAGCGGTCGGCCTGATGTCGGCAAGGGGATCGCAACGAACGTCGCAGGCGCCGATTGCTCGAGTGAACGGCCTCACCGGGCTGTAGTAGTCGTCACCGTCGGGGAGCGAATACCTGAGCAGTCCGGGCGGCACCGTGTACGTCGCAGCCGAAAGGGGAAACAGCGCACGGTGATATACGTAGCGTCTGTAGTGCGTGCCCCCGTCGTTCACGTTCGAGATCGACGCGGTGTCGAACGGAAAGTCGTAGATCGTGACACCCGCTACATCTGCGGGCGTGAACTCGGGATTCGCCCGGAGCCTCACGCGAGCAGCGTCGTCCACGAGCGTGATCGCGTCGTAGCTTACTTGCTGGCCGACGAAGACCGTCTCCGGCGCGGCACGTGTCTCGAATCGCACGCTTCCGATCTGCGCAAAGAGCAGGATCGGTAGAATCACCAGTCCTTACCCTGCGGCGGCGGCTGCGGCACGTTCTTCTGCTGCTTGCGACCCTGAACGTCCTGCTCCTCGCGCGCGGCGTTGTCGAGAACTGCCTGCGCTTGCTGCGACCCGAGACCGCCACCGCCGCTTGGCTGCGGCCGCTGTGACGATCCGCCACCTCCACCGCCGCCACCCCCTCCCCCTCCGCCGCCAGCCGATTTCTTCGGCCGCAGCGCGAGCTCGTAGTTCCACTTCGCGTCGCTGTCACCCGGCGTGATCACGAGCGCTCGGCTGATAGCGAGCGAGCGCACTGTCCTTCGGCGCGTTTGCTGAATCGCCCTTTGCAGCGAGCCCCGTCGTCAGATACGCCCAGCCGGAGTTGAAGTTCGCGTCGAACCGCAGCTTCGTGCTGCGTGCGGCAACACTGTCGAGAATTGGTGCGGCGGCCAGAAGCGAGTCGTGCGCGAGCAGCGCCGTGCCGCGATTGTACGCTGCGACGTCCGCATCGCCTCGACCACACGCGGCGAGCGTCGCGGCTGCAGCGAGCGCCACTACGCGCGCGCCGGCGCGTGCGCGCGGCGAGCAGCGTGTCGAGAAGAAAGCAACAGAGCGCGGGGAGCACGAACAGATTGAAACCGCGGCGACAGATCCCGCCCGGTCGAGACCGCGTGCGCTTCGGTCTTGAATCGATCGATGACGCGGCGGATGGTCGCGTCGCCTTGTCGGACGCATCGGCCGGGACGAATACGCCCTTCGGCGGCTTCCGCCGCGCCGCGCAGAGTCGCGGGATCGTACTTCGTCACGACTACCTCGCCGTTCTCGTCGCGCTTCAGCGTCTCTCGCACCGTTCACGACGATCGGTATCGTCGAGCCCGCCGTCGTGCCGAATCCCACCGTCACGAGCTGGATGCCCGCGGCCTTCGCCCTCGTCGCCTCGGCGATGATGTCCGCCTGCGGCTCGAAGGCCTCACCGTCGCTCATGAGCACGATCGCCTTGTCGGCGTCGCCGCGGCCGAGCGAGAGGAGCAGACGTCGCCTGATGTATCGCGCGCGGAGATCGAGCTCCCCGCCTCGCCGACGACCGTCGGATCGAGATTGTCGAGATAGAGATCGAGCGCGCCGTCGTCGTTCGTGAGAGGCGTCAGGATGTACGCTCGGCCCGCGAAGGCGATCATCGCGAAACGGTCGTCGGGCGACACCGCGCGAAGCTGCCGCACCACCTGCTTCATCTTCGCGAGACGCGACGGCTGCTCGTCGGGCGCGGTCATCGAGAGCGAAGCGTCGAGCGCGAGCACGACGTCGGCGCCACTGCGCTGGACCGTCGCCGTCTCGCGCCCCCAGCGCGGTCCCGCGAAAGCGGCGCCGATGAGCAGCGAGCGCGGTGCGCAATGCGCGCGGTGCGCCAACCCCGCGGCGCGAAGCGAGCGGCGCGAGCCGCGCGATCACCGCGCGCGAGTCCGAGCAGCGCGAGGCGCCGCGCGCGCGACTTGCGCCCGATGCGGAGAAGCACGAGTCCCGCGAGCGGAAGCACGCACGACGAGCGGAAGCGCCCACAGCCATTCGACGAATCGCGTCACGGGATCGGCTCCCGCACCGCAGCGAGCGCCGAGCTCGAGCAGCAGCGCGAGCACGGCGACGCCGAGCGGCCAGCGAAAGAGCTCGGTGTAGCGCACGTACGTCGTCGATTGCACCGGCGTCGCGCTCGAGCGCGTTGATGCGGTCGTAGATGCTGCGCAGCGCCGCGGCGTCGCGCGCGCGGAAGTACTGCGCCGCCCGTCATCCGCGAGATGCTCGTGAGCAGCGCCTCGTCGATCTCGACCGGCTGGTTCTCGAAGCGAAGACCATACAGCCCGCGCCCCACGGGAACCGGCGCGACGCCTTCTGTGCCGACGCCGATCGAATAGATCTTGATGCCGTACGCTCGCCGCGGCCTGCGCGGCCGTGCGCGGATCGATGTCGCCGCGGTTGTTCACGCCGTCGGTGAGCAGGATCATCACGCGCGACTTGCCCGGCGCGTCGCGCAAGTCGGTTCGCGGCGGTCGCGATCGCGGTGCCGATCGCCGTGCCGTCCTCGAGCTGGCCGGGCGTGAGGTTGTCGACGGCCTGCATGAGCACGTCGTAGTCGGTCGTGAGCGGGACCTGAGTGAGCGCCTCCGCCGGCGAACGCGACGAGACCGATGCGGTCGGACTGCCGGCCCGGCGATGAACTGCTTCACCGTCGCCTTCGCGACCTGAATTCGGTTCGCGGGCTGGAAATCTTCGGCGAGCATCGAGCTCGAGAGATCGATCACGAGCACGATGTTGATTCCCTCGCTCGTCACGTTCTCGGCGTGGCCGCGGCTGCGCGGCCGCGCGAGCGCGAGGATCGCGCCGAGCAGAACGAGATTGCGAAGCAGAAGAGCGATGCGCGTGATCGCGGCGCCGGCGCGCGGCCCGCGCGCGAGCGCTCCCGCCCGCGAGAACGTGATCGACGGCGGCCGCAAGCGCGCGCGCGCGATCCACCAGAGCGGAATCAACACCAGCAGCACGAGCGCCCACGGCGTCTCCACCGTCAATCCGAACGGAATCACGCGGCCTTCGCCTCGGCGTCCGAGCGTTCGGCGTCGCGAAGCACCGCGTCGATCTCGCGCACGGTGGTGCGCGACGAGTCGAGCAGCGCGCGCGCGGCATCCGGCGTCGTGCTGCCGCGCGCGAACTTGAGAAGATCGGCCTTTTCGAGCAGCTCGACCGCCGCCGTGCGCTGCTCTCGCGCGATGCCCACGCCGACCCCCGCCAGCTCGCGCGTCGTCAGGGACAGACGAAGCTCAGGCATCGCGCGAGCGAGATAACCGCGCAGCACGTTCGCGGCCTCGATGGCCACCCACTCGCCATCGCCACTCTCGATGCGCGCGCTCGATTCGATGCGCGCGAATTCCTTCTCGGCCCACTCGAGTGGCGTGACGGGCATCAGTGAACGCCGGCGCCAGCGTCGCCACAGCCAGACGAGACCGCGCAAGAACCGCGAGCGCGAGTACCGCGAGCAGATACGGGATGTAATTCATCACCGTCACCGGAATCGCCGGCCGGTACGGCTTCGGCTTACGCAGCGCCGTATCCGCGGGCAGCACCGAGCGCACGTACACCATCATGTCGCCGATCGGCGCGATACGGTTGCCGCGCGGCGTCGCGACGACGACGTCGCCGAGCCCCAGGCGCTGCGGTCCGGTATCCCATGCCGCGAGCACGTACGTCATCGTCGCCTCGGTGTAGCCGGCGCCATTCACATCCGAGCGCGCCGACTTGGCGGCGGTGTCGACCGCCGACGAGGTGTCGGGCGCGAACGGAAACCTGAACGTGCTGCCGCTTGCGGCGCGCACGCGCACCGTGGCCGGAGAAGTGCTGACCGACCGTGACGGTCTCGGGACGCACCTGCTTGCCCATCTGCACTTCGGTCGCCGCGAGCTGCAGCATCAGTCCAATGCCGGGTAGCATCAGCGACTCCGCAGCCGCGTGTCGCGCGTGTTGAAGAACTGCAGGATCGGCTCGATCACCTGCTTGCCGGTCTCGAGCGGGATCTCGTCCACGCCCGCGCGCCGCAGCAACCGCGTGCGCGCCGCGATCTCCGCGGCTACGCTGCTCCGCGTACTCGGCGCGAACCGCGTGATCGCCCGTATCCACTTCGACGAACGCGCCGCTCTCGGGATCGCGCAGCCGCGCGACTCCGACATCGGGTAGCACCAGCTCGGCCTGGATCGGTGACGGTGACAGCGATGACGTCGTGCCGGCGCGCCAGCACTCGCAGCGCGTGCTCGTAACCCTCCGCCATGAAATCGGAGACGACGAAGATCACCGTGTGTTGATGCAGCGTGCGCTGGAGATGCTCGAGCGCCGGCCGCAGATCGGTTTGCGTCCCCGACGGCTCGAACGCGAGCAGATCGCGAACGATGCGAAGCACGTGTCGCTTGCCCTTGCGCGCGCGGAACCACGTGCTCGACGCGATCGGTGAAGAACATGAGTCCGACTCGATCATTGTTGCGCACCGCGGCCATCGCGATGACCGCGGCGAACTCGACGACGACGTCGCTCTTGAATCGGCGCGCGGTGCCGAAGCTCTCCGAGCCCGACACGTCGAGCACGAGCATCACGCTCAGCTCGCGCTCCTCGACGTAGCGCTTCACGAACGGACGGTTCATGCGCGCCGTGACGTTCCAGTCGATCGCCCGCACCTCGTCGCCGGGCATGTATTCGCGCACTTCCGCGAACTCCATTCCCTGCCCCTTGAACACCGAGCGATACTCGCCGGCGAACAACGCGTTGACGAGCCCGCGCGTGTTCAGCTCGACCCGCCGCACCTGCTTGAGGATATCGGGCGAGATGCGGGCTGGGCGCGGCGCTTCGCTCCTTCTCGACGCGGCGTCGGCGAAGGAACTTCAGCATTCGTTAAGGCGCTTTGACGGAGTCGAGAATCCGCGTCACGACGTTGTCGCTCGTCACGTCCTCAGCTTCGGCCTCGTACGTGATGAGGACGCGATGCCGGAGCACGTCGGGCGCGATCGCCTTCACGTCGTCCGGCGTGACGTACGCGCGGCCGCGCAGGAACGCGATGCGCGCGCGAGCCCTGCGCCATCGCGAGCGTCGCGCGCGGGCTTGCGCCGAACTGGATGAGCGGCGCGAGGTCGGGCAGTCCCGCCGCCTTCGGATCGCGCGTCGCTTCGACGATGTCTACGATGTAGTCGACGATCCGCTCGTCCATGTACAGCTCGGAGATGCGCCGGCGCGCCGCGAGGATCGACTCGGGAGTCGCCACGTGGCTGCACCGGGATCGGATCCTTGCCCGCCATGCGGCGCAGCACTTCCTTCTCCTCGTCGCGCGTCGGATAACCGACGTACAGCTTGAGCATGAAGCGGTCGACCTGCGCTTCGGGAAGCGGATACGTTCCCTCCTGCTCGATCGGGTTCTGCGTCGCGAGCACGAGAAACGGCTCCTCGAGCGGATACGTCGTTCCGCCGATGGTCACCTGCTTCTCCTGCATCGCCTCGAGCAGCGCGGCCTGCACCTTCGCGGGCGCACGATTGATCTCGTCGGCGAGAATGATGTTCGCGAAGATCGGTCCGCGCTTCACCGAGAACTGGCCGGTCGACTGATCGTACACCTGCGTGCCGATCACGTCCGCGGGTAAGCAGATCCGGCGTGAACTGAATGCGCTGAAAGCTCGTGCTGATCGTCTCGGCCAGCGTGCGCACGGTCAGCGTCTTCGCGAGACCGGGAACGCCCTCGAGCAGAACGTGGCCGCCGGTCATGCAGTCCGACCAGCAGCCGCTCGATCATGTAATGCTGTCCTACGACCCGCTTACCTACCTCACCGATTACCGAGTTTACGAGCGCCGTGTCTTCCATTAGGTGTCTGTTGGGCTAGAACGTTGATCATCTCCAACTCGCGCCGCGTCAGCGACCGCGTCGCGCCGCTCGCGAGTGTGCCGAGCCTCACGGGCCCGAACGTCGTACGCACCAGCCGTTCCACTTCGAGTCCGAGCGCCGCACACATGCGTCGCACTTCCCTGTTCCGGCCTTCGTTGAGCACCAGCTCCAGCTCGTACCGGCGTCGCGCGCCGAGACTTCTCGCCTCCGCCGCCGACGCCCGCGCGATCCCATCCTCCAACTCTACCCCGCGCATGACCTGACGAGCCGCGCCCGGTCCGTCGCCGATCACCGTCGCGACGTAAGTCCGCTCGATCTCGCGGCTCGGATGAGTGAGCGCGTGCGCCGCATCCCCGTCGGTCGTCATCAATAACAAGCCTTCGGTCAGATAGTCCAGCCGCCCGACATACGTGAGACCGGGCTTGTCCGGCACGATGTCGAAAACCGTCCTGCGCTTCTCGGGATCGCGGCGCGTCGTCACGACGCCCGCCGGCTTGTTGAGAGCGAGCCACGTCGGAAACGGCGCCGGCGCCGCGATTGGCTTGCCATCGACGAGAATTCGATCCTTCTCGACGTCCACCGATTGTCCTACGCTCGCCTTCGTTCCGTTGACGGTGACGCGACCCGCCATCACGAGCTCTTCCGCGGCGCGGCGCGATGCGATGCCCGCACGCGCGAGCGCACGGTGAATCCGCATCGGCTCCGCCATCAACCGGCCTCGGTGGTCTGCAACGGTCGCAGCGCGACCGCGAGCTCGTCCGCGCGCGGTAGCTCAGCGAGATGCCGCAGCGCGAAGTGCTCGAGAAACAACGGCGTCGTCCCGTACAGGAGCGGGCGGCCCATGCCTTCACCGCGTCCGACGACGTCGATCAGTCCGCGCTCCTGCAGCGACTTGAGAATCGCGCCCGCGCCGACACCGCGAATGTCTTCGATCTCCATTCGTCCGATCGGCTGGCGTACGCGATGATCGCGAGCGTCTCGAGCGCGGCGCCGGACAAGCGTTGCGGCCGCGCCGCGAGCTGCGCGCGCTCGATCGCCTCGGTGTACTCGGGCCGCGTGAGTATCTGCCAGCCGTCGCCGACGGCGACGAGCTCGACACCGTGACCTTCGGTGTCGTAATGCTCGCGGATCTCGTCGAGCGCGGCCGCGATCGCGGCGGGTGTGGCTTCTGCGTCGAGCTCGCCGAGCGCCGCGCTCGGGATCGGGCGCGAGCTCGCGAACAACGCGGCTTCAAGAAGCTTCGCTAGCGGCGTCACGATTGAACTCCACGGCTGCAAACGGTTTGGGTTGCGCGATTCGCAGCTCGCCACGCTTGGCGAGCTCGAGCAGCGCGAGCAACACTGAAAGTATCTGCCACGGCTCCGCAGCGGCATCTGCACGAGATCGGACCAGCGTGCGCGTGCGCGCAGCGCGAGCACTGCGCGTATCGCGGTGATCGCGCCGTCGACGTCGAGCGCGCGCGGAATCACGTCGTGCACGAACGGTCGCTTGCGTATGACGCAGCACGCGGTCAACCGCGGCGAAGAGATCGGACAGCGACGCCGCGAGCGGCCGCTCGCTCTCGGCGTCGGGCTCGCCCTGCTCCTGCACGTACGACGCGCGCGAACCGATTGCGACGCGCGTCGCCGAGCGTTTCGAGAACGTCGACGACCTCACGCACCTGTTGGTATTCGAGAAGGCGGCGCACGAGCTCCGCGCGCGGATCTTCCCAATCGTCACGCCGTCGTGCCGCGGAAGCAGCATCTGCGCCTTGATGCGAAGCAGCCGCGCCGCCATCTCGAGATACTCGGCCGCGGTATCTATTCGCATCGTGCGTACGCGCAGCAGGAACTGCTCGGCGATGCGCGCGATCGGGATGTCGTAGATGTCGACCTGCTCGTCGCGTATGAGCGAGAGCAGCAGATCGAGCGGTCCCGAGAATTCTGGAAGCTCGACGACGAACGCGTTCGCGTCGTCGCTGTTCGCGATCTCGGTCTCGCTGACCGCGATCAAAACAGCTCCATGCGCGTCGGTATCACGAACGCGCCGACCATGCGGACGAGCGACTCGTGCAGCAGGATCGCCGGCGTGAGCCACCAGGTCGAGCACGCTACCCGCGAAGAACAGAACGGCGTAGATGATGATGAGCCCGAACTGATTGAGCCGCTGGTACGCGAGCGCCCAGGCCGGCGGCAGGAGGTACTTGAAGACGTGCGAGCCGTCGAGCGGCGGGATCGGGATCAGGTTGAACGCGCGAGCAGCAGGTTGATCCAGATGCCGAAGATGAACATCTGCTGGAAGATCGCGAGCCCAGTGCTCGCCGGCGGGAAAGAGCCGCGCAAGACCGTAGAACAGCGGGATCGATGAGAGCGAACAGCGAAAGCGAGGATGACGTTGGTCGTCGACGCCCGCGAGCGAGACGATGATGTCGCCGCTGCTTGTAGTTGCGGATAGTTGCGCGGGTTCACGGGAACCGGCTTCGCCCCGCCAAGGATGATCGCCGCTCGTGAAGAACAGCATCAGCGGCAGCAGGATCGTCATGAACGGATCGATGTGCTTGATCGGATTCCAGGTCAGGCGGCCGAGCTGATACGCCGTCGGATCGCCGTTCTTGAGGGCCACCCAGCCGTGCGCATACTCGTGCGCGACCATCGAGAAGAGGATCAACGGAGCCGCTAGAAGGAACTGCTGAAAGCGCAACTTGACTCGGTGGAGGGGGTGCGGTAATTTACGAGGCTAGCCAAGAATCGGAACCGCTTTAGCCCGCCAGTCTCCATGCCGAACATCGCATCTGCGAAGAAGAATATGCGGAAGTCCCGCGCCGCGCAGGCACGCAATCGCGCCCAGCGCTCCACGCTCCGCACCGCCCTCAAAAAGGCGCGCGGTAGCCGACGCCACCGCCGAAGCGATGGCGACGGCCGTCACGCTGCTCGATCGCTCCGCGCGCAAGGGACTGATCCACAAGAATGCAGCCGCGCGCCGCAAGAGCCGCATGGCAAAGGCACCAAGGCGCGCAACCGCGGCGTAACGACAGCGCTCCGAAACAACAACGGCGACCTAATCGGGTCGCCGTTTTTTTCGTATGTCAGAACGTCGAGAGCTCGCCGCCGCAACGCTCGCAGTACCACTCGGTCGCGTAATTCATAGTCCCGCACTCCGGACACCGCAGCGTCTTCTCCGCGGCGGCCGGTGCCGGCGGCGGAATGAGGCGGCGGTGCGCGCGGCCATGCCGTCGCCGGACGCTCGCGGACGCCGGCCGACGGCGCGGACCTTGCCGATGCCGTTAGCGAGACCGTAGTCCGCGCCCGCCGCGCCGATCGGATTGATCGCGGCGCCCGCCACGGAGCCGATGACCGCCATCGACCTCGGGCACCTCCGGACACGCCGTCGCCCTGGCGGGGCCGACGGCGGAATCGACGCGCGCGCGGTCGCGGCTTCCGGCCAGTCCGCGACGAACTTTTCGAGCGGTTCACGGCCGGTCGTCCGCACGGCTCCGGCTGCGTCCGCACCGCATCGGGCTCGCCCTGCACCTGCCGTTGCGACTGCTCCGACGCCGCCGGCGGATCACTGCGTCACCACGCGTCAGCGCGACGATCCGCTGCAGCTCCGCTCAGCTCCACTTCGAGCGACTTCCGCTCGCTGCCGAATGCCGCGAGCTCGCCGTCGAGCGCGGCGCGCCGTTCCGTCCACTCGCTCGTCGCTGAACTCGCCGACGGCCGCGCGAAGCTCTGCTTCCTGGCGCTCGTCGCTCTTGTCGGACTCCTGCTCTCGCAGCGCGGCCAGCCGGTTCGTGAGCGACGCGACCGTCGATTCGAGCTGGCCCGCGCGCTCCGCGAGGCGCTTCACGACGCGGTCCATTCGCAGCGAGTAGTCGGTCGCGCACCCGCTCGTATACGTGCGGCGGCGTCAGCGTCGCGGCGCGCGTCGAGCGCCGCGAGCCAACCCTGGTAGCGCTGCGCGCTCCTCGAGCAGCTCCTCGAGCGCCGTCATCGCGTCGGCGTTCATCGCCGGTCATAGTGCTAATCCCCCTCATCCAGCCAGTATATGACCTCGCCCGCGACGACCGTCAACACCGCTCGCCCCGTCAGCGTCATGCCGGCGTACGGCGTGTTGCGTCCCTTCGACTGAAATCGCGCGGATCGACGTCCAGCGCCGCTCCGGATCGAAGACGGTGACGTCGCGGCCGAGGCCCGCCCGCGAGCGTTCCGCCCGGAAGGTGAAAGAGTCGCGCCGGCGCGCACGACATCCGCTCGATGAGCGTCGGCGAAATCGATGACGCCAGACACTACGAGGCTGCTCGACCACTACCGCGAGCGCCGTCTCGAGCCCGACGATGCCGTTCGGCGCGTCGCGCGAACTCGCGCTCCTTCTCGTCGTAGTGGTGCGGCGCGTGATCGGTCGCGATGAGGTCGATCGTGCCGTCCGCACCGCTTCCTGCAGCGCCGCGACGTCGTCCGCCGTGCGCAGCGGCGGATTCATCTTCGCGTTCGTGTCGTAGCCCTCGACCGCTTCTTCGGTGAGCGAGAGGTGATGCGGACAGACTTCCGCGGTCACGTTGATGCCGCGCTCCTTGCCCCAGCGGATCAGCTCGACCGAGCCGCTGCGTGCTCATGTGGCAGAGATGCACGTGCCCGCCCGTGCGCCGCGCGAGCAGGATGTCGCGGATGGCCATGATCTCTTCGGCCTCCGCCGGAATTCCCTTGAGACCGAGCCGCGCGCTACACGAGCCCTTCGTTCATCGCGCCGCCGCGCGGCGAGCGTCGGCTCCTCGCAGTGATCGGCGACCGGAATGCCGAACGTGCGCGCGTACTCGAGCGCCGTGCGCATGAGCTGCGCGCTCACCACCGGCTTGCCGTCGTCGCTCACCGCGACCGCGCCCGCGTCGACCATCTCGCCGAACTCGGCGAGCGCCTCGCCGCTTCTGGCCGACGCGAGATCGCGCCGATCGGATAGCACGCGCGCCGCGTGCGCGCGACTGCGCCTGCCGCATGACGAATCCGACGGCCGCCTGGATTGTCGGTGACGGGATCGGTGTTCGGCATCGCGCAGACCGCGGTGAATCCGCCGGCGGCCGCCGCGCGCGCGCCGCGTCGCGATCGTCTCGACGTCTTCGCGCCCCGGCTCGCGCAGGTGGCAGTGCACGTCGATGAAGCCCGGGCGACGACGATGCAGCCCGCGCAGTCGATCGACTCGACGTCGCGTCCGTCCGTTGCGGCCGATGTCGCGGCCGATCGCCTCGACTCTTGCCGTCGCGAGCAGCACGTCGCCGACGTCGTCGATGCCTGCGACGGATCGACGACGCGGCCGCCGCGTCAGCAGGAGCGGATCGCGCTCATCGCGCTGCGTCCGCCCTTCGCCGCTTCGGCGCAGCTCCGGCTTGCCGCCGGAGAGGAGATACAGCACCGCCATGCGCACCGCGACGCCGTTCGTCACCTGATCGAGGATCACGCTGTGCGGCCCGTCGGCGACGTCGGAGTCGATCTCGACGCCGCGGTTCATCGGACCCGGATGCAGGATGAGCACGTCGCGCGGCGCGCGCTCGAGGCGCTCGCGCGTGACGCCGAAGACGCGGTTGTATTCGCGCAGCGACGGGATGTAGCCGCGCCTGCATGCGCTCGAGCTGCAGACGCAGCACGTTCAGCGCATCGGCCCACTCGATCGCCTCTTCGATGCGCGTCGAACACCGTGACGCCCATCTCGTCGATCGCGTTCGGCAGGAGCGAGCGCGGGCCGCACACGCGCGACTTCGGCGCCCAGCTTCTTCAGGCCCCAGATGTTCGAGCGCGCGACGCGCGAGTGCAGCACGTCGCCGCAGATGCAGACCTTGAGTCCTTCGAGCGTCCGAAGTTGTCGCGCAGCGTGAGCAGGTCGAGCAGGCCCTGCGTCGGATGCTCGTGCGTTCCGTCGCCGGCGTTGATCACGTTCGACTCGATGCGCTCGGCGAGAAACGGCGCGGCGCCCGACGAGCCGTGGCGGATCACGACCATGTCGATCCGCATCGCTTCGAGATTGCGCGCGGTGTCGACGAGCGTCTCGCCCTTGCGACACGCTCGAGCCCGCTCGCGGCGACGTTCACGGTGTCGGCCGACAGTCGCTTCTCCGCGAACTCGAACGAGATGCGCGTGCGCGTCGAGGCTTCGAAGAAGAGATTGACGATCGTCGAGCCGCGCAGCGTCGGCACTTTCTTGATCGCGCGCTCGCTGATTTCCTTGAACGGCTCGGCGGTGTCGAGAATCAGACTGGATCTGCTCGCCGGTCAGCGGCTCGAGGCCGAGCAGATCCTTGCCGAGCGCGGCGCGCACGCTCATCCTCGCTTCGAGCGCCATGACGACCGCGCGTCGCGTCCGTCGAGCTCTTCGACCAGCACGTCGACGCGGTCGCCGGTCGCGACCTCGACCGTCTTGCCGACGATGTCGGGCTGGATCGGCAGCTCGCGGCCGCCGCGGTCGATGAGCACCGCGAGCGACGATGCGCGACGGTCGTCCGAAATCGGCCAGCTCGTCGAGCGCCGCGCGGATCGGTGCGGCCGGTGTAGAGCACGTCGTCGACGATGACGACGTTCGCGCCGTCGATGGCGCCCGGCAGATCGGTCGCGCCGACGACGGGTCGCGGCCCGACGGTCTGCAGGTCGTCGCGATAGAGCGTGATGTCGAGCGCGCCGCGCGGAACGTCGCGCTCCTCGGTAGCCGATGATCAACGACACGATCCGGTCGGCGAGCTGCACGCCGCGGCGCTGAATGCCGACGATGATCGAGATCGTCGGTGCCGTCGTTCGGCTCGACGATCTCGTCGGCCATTCGGCGCAGGGTGCGCTCGACCGCGCGCGCGTCGAGGATGGTCTCAGTGTGCTCGGCCATTCGCCTCAAATATAGCCGACCGACCTAGGCGATCGTGACTCCGGCCCGCTCCTCGACGACTTTCACCGCCTCGACGTGGTCCGCCTCTTCGCCGAGCTCCGCGTGTGCCTCGGCAAACAGACGTGCGGCGAGGTCGATCAGGTCGGACGGTGTTCCGGCCTCGTGCGCGATGGCCGATGCGATCCCCACGTCCTTGTCGAGCAACGCGAGCCGAAATGTCCGCGGAAACGCACGCGTGAGAACGCGCTCCGGAATCAGATTCATGGAGCTGTTGGAGCGTCCGCTCGACGCATTTATCACGTCGAGCGCGACCGCCGGATCGACGCCGAGCTTCGCGAGAGCCGCGAGCCCCTCGGCCGTGGACCAAATGTGCAGCGCGAGCAACGCGTTGTTCATCGCCTTGACGGCTTCGCCGGTACCGAGCGCGCCGCAATGGACGATCTTCGCCGCGAAGCAATCGAGCACGACGCGCGCGCGATCGAGCGCTTCCGCGTCGCCACCGGCCATGACCGTCAGCGCGCCAGCGTCGGCGCCCGCGACGCCGCCGCTCACCGGCGCATCGATCATCGCGATTCCCGCGCGCGCGAGCTGCTCGGCGAGATCGCGCGACGTCGCGGGATCACCGGACGTGCAATCGATCACCATCGCGCCGCTCGCGAGCGACGCGGCAGCGCCGTTCGCACCGAAGAGTACGGATCTGAACTCGGCGGAAGTCGGCAGGCACGTGACGAAGAATTGCGCGCCCGACGCGGCTTCCGCGGGCGTACTCCACCGCACCTGCACTCGTGCTGCGTGGCGAAGTCGCGTGCCTTTGAAACGGTGCGATTCCAGACGACGAGATCGGTCTTGCGTCGCGAGATGACGCGCCATCGGCGTACCGATCGCGCCCAGTCCCGCGAACGCGACGGTAGGACGGCCGTGCATTTTATGAGAGCTCTTGTTCGGCTGCGAGAAGTATGTTCGGATCGGCCTCCGGATACCGCAGGCCGAGCTTTTTCAATTTACGCACGACCGTTCCGAGTATGAAATAGTCGCGCGTCTTCTTGTCGTCGGCAGGGCACGATGTACCACGGCGCTTCGGGCATCGAGCAGCGCTTGATCGCGTCGCGATACGCCTCCGTGTAATCCGCCCAAAGCTTGCCGCTCGCCGAGGTCGCCTTCCTGAAACTTCCAGTTCTTCTCGTGCTCGAGAACGCGCTTGAGCAGCCTCCGGCGCTGCTCAGCGCGCGAGACGTGCAGAAAGAACTTGAGCACGATGACGTTGTTGCCGACCAGCATGCGCTCGAAGTCGTTGATCTGGTCGTAGCGCGAGTTGATGATCGGCGTACCGACGGTGCCATGTACGCGCGGCACGATGACGTCTTCGTAGTGCGAGCGGTTGAAGATGCCGAGCGTGCCACGCGGCGGGACGGCGGCATGCACGCGCCAGAGGAAATCGTGCCTGCGCTCGACCGGCGTCGGAACGACGAACGATGTGACGCTGCACGACTGCGGATTGCAGCCTGCGAAAACCTTGCGAATCGTGCCGTCTTTACCCGATGCGTCGCGTCCCTGGAGAACTACGAGCACCGCGTACCGGCCATCCGCATGGAGCTTCTCCTGCAGCTGCTCCAGCTCGCCGAGCTTTCTTCGATCTTTTCTTAGCGCGCGACCCCTGCGGCGCGCCATCGCTGACGGCGTCCTGGTCCCCGATACTGATGGGAAGCTCCGGATCGACTGGCTCGAGGCGCATGCAGGTAAGTTACGACACGTTGGCGTCGAAGCATGAGGGCGAAATCCGGGCCCGTTTGGCCCGGGTCAGCCGCGCGGCGGAGGCATGCCGCACCACCCGAACCGGCTCCAGATGTCGTCCTGGGAACTCATCGCGGAGCTTGCACGGCTGGCGCCGACTCCGCACAACACTCAGCCGTTCCGAATCAGACCTCGCGACGCCACCACGGCCGAGATCGTCGCCCTCACCGAGCGCTTTTTACCGCGCGAAGATCATGGAAACCGCTACGTCGCCAGCGCGTTCGGCGTATTTGCGGCCGCGATGTCTCGCGCGGCGCAGCATCATGGACTGTCACTTCATGTCACTCCCCGCACCGACATCGTCCCGGCGCGCATCACCGATAGCGCACGAGTGACACTCGGCACCGCGCACATCACCGGTTGGTGCGATTCGCAGGCTGCAGAGCTGCTTTCCGCGCGGCGTACTTCACGATTGCCCTACCACGAGAAGATCGTACCGGCGTGGGCGCTCGAGCGTTTCGCCACGGTCGCTGCCAGCAGTGGCCACCGTTTCACGAGCTATGACGACCGGCACGTCGTGAAGGACCTCCTCCTTCTGAATGCGAACGCGATCATCGACAACCTTCAGCTCGACGCCGAGCGTAAGGAGATCGAGGGTTGGTATCGGTACGGGCCGACGCCAAAGTTTGGCGATGGCCTGTGGGAGCGGCCGCTGAATCAGCCGGCGTGGGAGCTGAGAAGAGCGTTCGGCGCACCGCATCTCTTCACGTTGCCGGTCGCGCACCGTTTCGCGGTCGAGCGGTACATGGACACTCAGCGCGGCACACGCCACATTGGGCTGCTCTGCGGCGAGTTCGACTCTTGGCCCTCGCTCGTGCGCGCGGGCGAGATGCTCATGGAGTTCTGGCTCGAGCTCGCGCGCGCCGACGTCTACATGCAGCCGATGGGATCGATGCTGACCAATCCGAAGTACGCGCGTGAAGTGGCTCGCCGTTTCGGCGTCGACGATTGTTGGCTCGTCTTCCGGTTCGGTTATTCCAGCGTCCCGCCGCGCGCTCCGCGGCTCCAGACAATACCTCGGTCTTTCGTATGGGACCTATCTCGGCGCGACGTACGCGAGCCTGTTCCCGCACTCCTACCGGGCGCTGGTGCTCAAGGGCGCCCTCGATCCCGACCGGTACGCCAACCACCCGCTCAGCTTGCGCTCCGGGCTCGCCGCCGCACAGCAGCGGGCCGTCGGTCGCTTCCTGCAGGCGTGCGCCCGCGGCTGCGAGGGGTTCGGCGGCACCGACCCGCACACTGGCGCTGGACGCACTGATCGAGCACCTCGACCGTGCACCCGCTTCGCGGTCGGGAGTAGGACGCTCGACGGCGACGACGTGCGCGTCGCGCTCGGCGGCGGAACGCGATCGCCCGCCCGCGGCCGCCCCTGCGCCGAGCGCGCTCGCCGCGGCGGAGCGCGGGTGACGGGGACCGCGCTGCGCGACCTCGCCAACGGGGACGTCTGACGGCCGCCTGCCCGACGGGCGGCTACCCGGCCGCGGACTCGACCAGTTCTTTGCCGTCAGCGCCGCCGACCAGCGCTGCGCCGCGTGGGATCGCGCCATACCTGCAGGCCGGCGGCGGACGCCTGGCGCGCGTTCGACACTGCGTACTCCTCGCCGGGCACCGCGGGCAGGTACACGTGGGCCCTCGACTCGCACTCCGATCGCGGCGGCGTCGTATCCACGGCCCGTTCCGCGCAGCACTCGACCGGAGCCAACCGGTGCTCGTCGTCGGAACGACGTTCGATCCGGCCACGCCCTACAAGGACGCGCAGAGCCTGACGCGCCAGCTCGGCAACGCGCGCCTGCTGACTCATGGAAGGCGACGGGCACGGGGCCTACGGCGGCGAGTCCGCGTGCATCGACGCGCACGTGGACTCGTACCTGCTGCGTTGGCACGCCCTGCCCGCTCCGGGGACACGCTGCCGGCAGGACCCTACGGGCGGGTGATCTCACAGACCGCGGGCACCTGCGGAGGCGCTCGAGCTGGACCCGGGTCACGGGAACGCCGGTCAATCGCACGCGCTCGCTCAGCGGGATCGCCAGGGCTTGATCGAGCCATCGGGGGTGAGGGGGTGCCGTCAGCCGGTTCCTCACCTGACAAGCGAAGGGAGGGATGGAATTTCTCGCCCGCTGCGGCAGTCATTAACAGTGAACGGGCGGACGGCGCTCTTGCCGCTCCGCCGTGCTCCCAACCCAAGGAGGTGCAGGGATGACCATCCCGACCACCACACCGGGCCTGTATGCCCGCGCCCGCACCTGGATCTCGACGGCCGTCGCGCTGATGGCGCTGCTGCTTGTCGCGTTCGCACCGTCCTCCGCAGACGCGGCCAAGGGCGGCAAGCCGAAGTGCGTGAAGACCACGCACAACGCGGGCAATGTCACGCAGACCGTGTACGTGAAGAACAGCGGCCCGCGGGCGACGGTCAGCTTCGTCGTCCACCGGACGGGGCCTGACAGCCCGGTGTCTGCACGTGTCGCCCGGATATACCCGCAGCTACAAGTGGGCGAACGGGCTCGACTACCAGGGCACGACGTACGGCTGCGACTGAGGTCAACCCAGGATCCTGGCATTGTGGGCTGAGGCCCTCCCCGTCGCCTCAGCCCACCCACATCACGGTCCATACCACCGCCGACCTTTTCACACATCCTGCCGGTCGGCATGGTCCGGGCGGTGCAGTTCATGAGAGCATGAACCGGCGCTCCGCGAGGCCGTTCCAGCGCTCGCGGACGAGTTCGACTTCTCGATCCTCCACGATGAGAACCTCGAGCGAGAGCTCCAGCTGGTCGTGCGGCGCTGCCAGGGGGCCGGCGCAAGCCGTCGCGTGAAAGGCATGGTGCCCGCGCACCTGAACCAACCTGGCGTTCCACGTGATTAGGCCAGCGTCGCGGCGTGCGACCGCTGGGCGCAGGTGTCGTAGACGCTATCGCGCGGAACGCCGCCCAGCCACGCAACGCGCGAGCGTTGGTTTCCAGAAACGACTCCGCCGCGATCCTCGGGCCTAGTTGGCATCTCCGCCCAATCGACTTGCGGCACCTGACCCGGCTGGCAGCCCGTGCGCTCGGCGCTGCGCGGCCGGGATTCGCCAGGCGATTGCGGACCAGGTCGACTCCGACTGCGTAGCCGTGGTCCTCGCGCGGGATCTCCTTCAGCCGCGGCGCCTTGATCTCCGGCCACTCCTCGAGCAACAGGCAGATCACCGGCTTAACCATCATCATTACTTCTCCCGGCGCCGGGTGTCGCGGTTCATCGGCCTCGAACAGACGCCGCACCGTCCGCCGATTGACCCCAAGGCGCGCCGCGATTTCGCGCTGCGAGACACCGTCTGCAGCCACGCACTTTCAGTTCGCGCGCGGGTCCGAGCGATTCGGTCGTCGCTCGGCAGTCCAGCCGCGACGTCTGCGCCTGGCGGCGACCGCCGCCACCACCGGCGGAGCCGATCCGTTCGCTCCCAGTCCAGCCAGCCACACCGTGGCGACGTCATCCGCGAAGGCCACCGCCCGTCAGCAGCGAGGACGACGACGCCCGCGGCATCATTGTCGTGCGCCGCGATAGGGACGCCGGAATCGAGCAGCACAGCCCACCAGGCCATCGGCGAGCTGTGGTGTCAATGCTTCGACAACCCGTACGCCGTTCATCGCCGAACCCGTGCAGGCTCACGACCTCGGGGAGGCGCTCACTGCGCCGGAGATCCGCTACCGCTGGCTCGGCTGAGTGCAACGGAACGCTGCGTCACAAACCACGCCAGCTAGCGCGCCGGTCACTGATGACCGTGACGGCTCCGGGTCACGCTCGCCACGTGGCGAGCGTGACCAGGGTGGACTCATGCAGCACGTGGCCCGCGAGCACGCACGTCCGACCGTCGCGCTCGGAATCGCGACGTCGCGGTCGCCGTCGCGCAGCAGCGCGACCTGCACGCCGTCGCGCTCGACGATGCGCGCGTCGGCGGGCCGGTCGGGGCGGACCCGGCGACGATCGTGTAGGCGATCCGGTGGCCCATGTGCTCGTAGAAGACGGTCGGGTGGCGCGCCCGTCGAGCGTGTCGCGCCGCGCGCCGCTCTGGTGCCAGCCGAACTCGGGGCCCCAGTTCGGGAACCCACGCCGTCCACGTCGCCCGCGAGCACCGATCCGGTCGGGGCGGGGCGGGCTCGGTCGCCGGGCCGCCGCGAGCTCGGCGGCCTCGGACGTGAGCGAGCCGCCGCCAGGCAGGCCGGCGAGCAGGAACGCGAACGCAGGACACGCGGCGGCCATGCGGTGACATGCGCGCGCCAGTTCGCGCCAGCGAACGGCGGCGCGTGACCGGCGGTCGATCGCGGGCCGGCGCCAGCGCGCGGCGCACGCGGAGCTGGCGTTCGAGCAGCCGGGCGCCGTCGGGGAGCCGCTACGCGAGCTCGGCTCGGGCGCGCCGACGGCCGCGCAGCGTCGCCGTCGGCGAGCGCGACGAGCAGAGTGCGGTCGCGGTCGGTGCCTGCGTGTGTGGCTCGCTCATGGCGCCTCCAACGCGCGGCGAGCTGCTCGCGGGCGCGGAACAGCCGGCTCATGATCGTTCCCTTCGCGGGTGCTGCAGCGACCGCGCGGCCTCCGAGTAGGAGAGGCCGACCACGTCGACGGCCACGACGGTCAGCCGCAGCGGCTCGGAGAGCTCGCTGATCGCCTGATAGGCGAGCTGCGCGTCGAGCGCGAGCTCGGGGCTGGCGCGCCGGTCGGGCAGCCAGTCGAGGTCCTCCGGCGGCATCGGCGTCGTGGTCCGCTGCGCCGCTGTCTTGGCGTGCGCCACCCAGACGTGGCGCAGCACGCGCAGCAGGTACGCGCGGTCGTGGTCGGGCTTGACGAACCGCGGGCGTCGCAGCACGCGCTCGAACGTCTCCTGCACCAGGTCCTCCGCGTCGTGGCGGGATCCGCAAGGCCGTAGGCGGCGCGGAGCAGGCGCGCGCGGTGGTCGTCGATCGCGTCGGGCCGTAGCCGGTGCCGGTCGTGACCCGCGTCAGCGCGGGTCACGGGCATCGGCACCGTCGTGATGTGGGGCATTGCGCATCCACCCTTACGAGCAGGCGCGGACGCCGTCGGTATTCCATCGCGTCGCGGATCGGTAAGGGCACGGACGCTCGCCGATCAGTGGTCGTTGACCCACGTCTTGCGTTGCACAGGTGCGGGCTCTGGCCCTGCCCTGCACGCAGATAGGAAGCCGACGCGTGCGGTTCTCGGCGAGGTTGAAGCGCGTGCCCATGCGGCCTTGCGGGTGACGCAGCGGCCCTCGCCGCCGATGCTCAGCGAGTACTTCGTCGGCGGGTCGCGTACGGGCTGTCGTAGGCAACGGAGAGCGTGGCCTTCAGGCCGTCGGCGTCGTTGTCGCACAAGGTCACGACGTCACCGTGCTCGTTGAACCACATGTGGGCGCCCGGGTCTTCGCCGGGGAACACGGCGTCGTTGCTGTACATGTCGTGGTCGGCGGCGTAGGCCGTGGCCGGGACCATGGCGAGAAAGGCGAACGTGCAGGCGGCGAGGATGCGGCGTGTCATGCGTGGCTCCTTTCGGTTGGGTTCAGGGAGGTCGAGCGGCCGAGGCCCGCAGGTATTCCGTGCGCTGTCCGGCTGCGAACGTCGAGGGAATAGGCGCCGGTCGCGCGGTCTCTGTGACGTCGGAGACGCAAACGACCGGAAGGACCCAGACCGATGAAGGAATGATCGCACTCGCGCTCGTCGTCGCCCTGGGCATCGCCGGCTCGGCCTCCGCTCAGGCCCCCGACCCCGCGGACTTCGTGCTCCGCCCGGGCGCGACGGAACTGCCGCCGCGAGTCGACGAGCTGGGCCGGCACCTGCCGCGCGCCGGCGTCGACGGCGTGCTCGCGGAGGCGAACCGTCCGGCGACGCCGAACGGCGCCTGCAGCGAGCCGGCGTTCGGCACGATGCCCGCCGGGAGCCGGTGGTACTGCTTCGACCCGGCCGACAGCGGCGATCTCGAGCGCCCGGACGCCGTCGAGTGGATTCCGCAGGGCGTGACGACCAGCGCCGACGCGGGCTCCGGCCGCGACGCGCTGCTCGTGAGCTGGTACGACAAGCGCACCGCGCCCGCCAAAGGGGTGCGCGTGAGCTTCCTCGACGCCGCGACGAACCGCTACCGCCACGTCCTGCTCGTCTATCCGACCGCCGACGGCTCCTACGAGATCGTCGGACGCCCGCAGGGCGGCATCCACGCCGGCGGCATCGTCTGGCACGGCAACCGCCTATACGTCGTGGACACCACGCGGGGCATCCGCGTGTTCGACCTGCGCCAGATCTTCGACCTTGGCCGCAGCCCTGCGGGCGACACCGCGGACGCGACGAAGATCGGCCGCCACGGCGACACCTACTACGGCTTCGGCTACCGCTACGTGCTGCCACAGGTGGGCGCGTGGGTGAACGCGGCCGGCCCGGACGACGACGGGGACTTCGCCTGCGATGTGCCCGCACCCGCGCCGCTCACCGGGCTGACGAGCCCACTCAGCGTCGCCCGGTCCGACAGCGATCCGCTGCCGAGCGCGATGCTCGGCGACGCTTGGGTCGTCAGCGTCGCCTGCGCCGGGAGCACCACCGTGCGCTCGCCCTGGGCGTCGCACGTCCCGGAGACCGGGAGGTTGTTCGCGTCGCCGCTGTAGAACGCCCGCCAGCGATAGAGGCCTGCCGCCACCGGTTCGAACGGCGGCGTCGATGCCGTCCCCTGCCCCCCGACGACCGTGAGCGGGATGTTGGAGAACGTCTCGATCGGCGAGCCGCACCCCGCGTCGTCGGGTCCGTACAAGCGGAACTCCATCCGCCCGTCGGCGGTCGGGTTCACGAGCCCGGAGAGCGTGGCCTGGTCGGACAGTGACCCGGCACCGAGCCGGATCGTCGGCGACGCCTGCGTCAGCATCGACGGTTGCGCGGGGGTGATCGTCGTTCGCGACGAGCCGCCGGCGCTGCCCGGCGCACCGGGGTTGTTGGGTCCGACGTCCACCACGGTCGCCCCGGCCGACTGGTCGGTCTGACGGCCGGAGAGGCCGAGGTCCGAGTCGATCGTCGGCATCCGAGCAGCGCTGACCGTGAAGTCGACGACGCACTGCTTCGCGCTCGTCGGCCCTGCCGACGGACCCAGCATCACGGACGACGACGGGGAGAACGCGTACTTGCCGTCGGCCGCGCTGCCGACCGGGGTGATCGTGAACCCCGTGCCCTGACACGAGGTCCCCGAGCGGCCCGAGCCCAGCGGGCCAGGCACGAGCACGCCCCCGTCCTTCCAGCCCAGCGGGCAGTCCGACACGCCCCCCGGAAACCCGCAGCTGAGCACCTCGACGATGCTCGTGACGCTCAGCGTGTCGTTCTCATAGCCCGACTCGCCCGGGCCGGACGACGACGCGTTGGTCATGACCAACCCCGCCGGAACGCCGGTCGAGCCAAGCACGATGCTCGAGGGCATGAGCGGCACGACGCTCATCCCGACGCCGGCCTGCGCGACCGCGGGCACGCCGAGCGCGGCGCCGAGCAGCGCCAGCGCACAGCATGTGACGCGACGAAGCGAACGACCGACGATGGGTGACATCAGTGCCTCCTGCATGACGACGTTCCGCTCCTGCTGCGCGATCCTCCGTTATCCCGTGCGTCGACCCTAGCGAGTGGCGGCAGGCGGCGTGTGCGGTCCTGTCACACAGGCTTCAGATCCGGGCCGCGTCGAGGCCGAACGTCACCCCGGTCAGCTCCTCGGAGACCTCCCACAGCCGCTTGGCGGTGACCTCGTCTACGGCCTCGACGCTGCGACCGGCCGCCGCGGGATGGCCGCGAATCTCCTGAAAGCCGCCGGGGCCCGTGTAGCTCGCACCCGGCACGTCTTGCGTCGCAGCGTAGAGGATCGGCAGCGCACCCATCGCGTCGCGCTGCGCGAGGACCCGGTTGCCGATGCCCATGATGATCTTGTCGGCGAGGTGCGTCGTGTGGCCCTGGAGCTTGGTCGCCGAGTAGCCCGGATGGGCCGCGTGCGCGCTGACGTCCGAGCCCGCGGCCTCGAGGCGGCGCTGCAGCTCGAGCGTGAACAGCAGGTTGGCGAGCTTCGACTGGCCGTAGGCGCTCCAGCGCCCGTAGTGGCGCTCGGCGTTGAGGTCGTCGAAGTCGATCTTGCCGAAGCGATGGGCGGCGGAGGACACCGCGACGACGCGATCGGTGATGTGCGGCAACAGGAGGTTCGTGAGCGCGAACGGGCCGAGGTGGTTGGTCCCGATCTGCATCTCGAAGCCGTCCTTCGTACGGCGCTCGGGCAAGGCCATGACGCCCGCGTTGTTGAGCAGGACGTCGAGCGGGCCGTCCCAGCCGGCGGCGAACGCGCGCACCGACGAGAGGTCGGCGAGGTCCAGCGCGCGGACCTCGGTGTCGCCGTCCATCGTGGCGGCCGCCCGTGCGCCGCGCTCGGTGTCGCGGACGGCGAGCACGACGCGCGCGCCGGCGCGTGCAAGCTCCCGCGCGCAGATCGCGCCGAGCCCGCTGTTGGCGCCGGTCACCACGACGGTCCGCCCGGCCATGTCGGGGAGGTCGGCGGCGGTCCACTTCGAAGAGGAGGTCATGCGTCGTAATGTAGTCGCTGACAACAATGCTGTCAACGTCTACATCATCGGGTACGCTCCCGCGGGATGTCCGACGTCCGCGCTTACCACCACGGCAACCTGCGCTCCGCGCTGCTCGAGCGCGCCGAGCGGACCGTCCGCGAGCGCGGCGTGCACGCGCTGTCGCTGCGCGAGCTCGCGCGCGACGCCGGCGTCAGCCACGGCGCGCCGCGCCGGCACTTCCCCGACCGCGCCGCCTTGCTCGACGCGCTCGCCGTCAGCGGCTTCGAGCGGCTCGCGCGGGAGCTCGAGCAGGCCGTGATCGCCGCCGGCCCCGACGCCGACGCGCGGCTGCACGCGCTCGCGCAGGCCTACGTCGGCTTCGCCACGCGCGACGCGGCGCTGCTCGAGCTCATGTTCGCGACGAAGCACCGCGACGACGCGGAGCACGTCCTGGTCGAGGCGGACCGCTCGCTGGCGACCGCGCTCGCCGTCGTCGCCAGCGCGCAGCTGGCCGGCGAGCTCGTCGCGGGCGACGCCCGGCAGATCAC
Source organism: uncultured Actinomycetes bacterium (assembly GCA_963806515.1). Classification (GTDB taxonomy): domain Bacteria; phylum Actinomycetota; class Thermoleophilia; order Solirubrobacterales; family Solirubrobacteraceae; genus CADCVQ01. Next base: position 30,563 of record CAWDYO010000012.1, read on the forward strand.
GCAGTTCGTCTTCGCCACGATGCACGGCCTCGCGACGATGGCCAATGGCGGGATGCTCGGCGACGACGCCGTCGAGGCCGTCGTCAGCGACGCGATCGACCGCCTGCTCTCCGGCCTGCGCCCCCGCTGACCGGTCGCCGTCGGCCGCCTTGCGGCACGATCGCCTACGTCGCGATTTTTGCGCGTAAGCTCGCCACAGAGCGTAGGGTTGGCTCATGCCATACGACCCGAAGAAAGTGATGCCGGCACCGCCGCGGTACCAGCCCGCCGAGGACGCGCCCGGCGAGGAGCCGGGACCCCAGTACAACGAGGACAACGCGCCCACGTTCAAGGACCTCGTCAAGGCCGCCCACAAGGCGCGCAAGGGCCTCAAGGCCCTCAAGCCCTGACGGACGCCCCCGCCGCGCCGGCGCTCGGCCAACCCGTCAACGACGGGGTCTGGCTCGCGGCGAGCGAAACTGCGGTCGTTCCGGTTCTGGTCCTTCCGAGCCGCCCAGCAGCGTCCTTCCTAGCCGCCGGCAGCGCGTTGGTGGTCGCCCGCTGGCCAAGTACCGCTCGCCCGCGTACGAGGGCGACGCCGCGCCTGCGCCGGCCAACGCCCCGGGCATCCGCCACATCCTCTTCGTCGTCGACGACATCGAGGCATCGGTGGCCGGCCTGCGAGCGTGGCGGCGAGCTGGTCGGCGAGCTGGTGAACCACGAGAACAGCTACTGCCTGTGCTACATGCGCGGCCCGGCGGGGATCGTCGTCGAGCTGGCGGAGAAGATCGACTGATGTGCCGGCCGGCCGGGGTATGCTGGCATACGTGAGGCGGACGACCATCAAGATCCCCGACGCGCTCGATGCCCGCCTTCGGCACGAGGCGCAGCGACGAGGCGTGACCATGTCCGCGGTCAGCCGTGAGGCGCTCGAGGCCTACCTCGTCGGACCGCCGGGGCGCCGCCGGCTCGGCGCTGCGGCCGCCGGCCGCAGCGGGCGCAGCGATGTCTCCGAGCGGATCGAGGAGATCCTCGCCGCCGAGGTCACTCGATAGCCCCGCTGCTCGTCGATGCCGGGCCGCTGTATGCCTACGTCGACGCCGACGACCATCACCACGCCGCATCGCTCGAGCTCCTCGAAAGGCACCCCGGCCCGCTCATCGTCCCCACGCTCGTGGTGACCGAGGTCGCCTACCTGCTCGCCACCCGTCTTGGCGTCGAATCCGAGGTGCGCTTCCTCGGCGACCTCGCCACGGGCGCCTTCAGCGTCGAGCCCGTCGCGGCCGGGGACTGGTTGCGGATCGCCGAACTCGTCGCGAGCTATCGCGACCTCCCGCTCGGGACCGTCGACGCCTCGGTCGTGGCCGCCGCCGAGCGGCTGGGCGTGCAGGAGATCGCCACGGTCGACCGTCGCCACTTCGGCGTCGTGCGGCCCAGCCACGTCGCCGCGTTCACGCTGCCGTAACCGCTATGCGCGCCAGCGATCACCCGCGCCCGCCGGATGGCGCCGACGGGTCCGCGTCGTGGCCGCAGCGGCGGCAGCTACCCGCGCTTGACGAGCCGGCCGACCGCGGCCATCAGCTCGTCGGTGCGGTCGGCCTGAAGCTGACCGTCGGCTGGCAGCACGCACTCGCGGGCGTGGCCGTCGAGCAGGCCGAGCGCGACCTTCTCGAGCGCGGCCTGGACCGCGGAGATCTGCGTGAGGACGTCGATGCAGTAGCGGTCCTCCTCGACCATCCGCTCGATGCCGCGAACCTGGCCTTCGATCCGGCGCAGGCGGGCGAGGAGCTGCTCCTTGCTCGCGGAGTAGCCTCGACCCGGGAGTGGCGACTTGGGCTCTGCGGTAGCCATGACGTGGATCCTACAGTACCCCACCCGGGTATACTCCCGCCACAGTCTGCATACCCCCCATCCGTATCGATCAAGGAGCCGCCGACAAATGTCAGAGGACCGAACCTTCACCGTCACCGGCATGACCTGCGGGCACTGCAAGGCGTCCGTCACGACCGAGGTCCTGCAGGTCGAGGGCGTGCAAGCCGTCGACGTCGACCTCGACTCGGGCACGCTGACCGTCCGCGGAGACGCCGCGGACGACGCGATTCGCAAGGCCGTCGACGAGGCGGGCTACGCCGTCGCGTGATGAAGCCGGGCGCCCGCGTCGCCGGGTTCGTCGCGCTGCTCGTGGCGGTCTTCGCGGCCGCCGCGTTCGCGGGCGGCACCTTCGGTCCCGGGTCCGATGACGACGGCGCCCATCCCGCGGCCGTCCCCGGCGCAAACGCCGGCGACGCTCACGGCGGCACCGCGACGAGCGAGCACACCGCGACCGAACAGTCCGCCACCGGTCACGGCCACCCCGCGACGGGCTCCGGGGACGAGGCGACCGGCGCCGAGGACGAAGCGACCGGCCCGAGGACGAGCGACCGGCTCCGAGGACGAGGCGACCGGCGCCGAGGACGAGGCGACCGGCACCGAGGGTGAGGGGAGCGGCTCGGCCAGCGAAGCGGCGCCGGCGGGCGTGGCCTCGGCGCACGGCGGCTACCGCCTCGTCACAGGCACGACGCGCTTTGCCGCCGACCGCGCGGCGCCGCTGACCTTCCGCATCCTCGACGCGCGCGGCGACACCGTCCACGACTTCGAGGTCGAGCAGGCCCGGCGGATGCACGTCATCGTCGTGCGGCGCGACCTGCGCCGCTATCAGCACCTGCACCCGGCGCAGGGCGCCGACGGCGCGTGGACGGTCCCGCTGACCTTGCCCGAGGCCGGCGTCTACCGCGCGTTCGCCGACTTCAAGCTCGACGGCAGCCAGCACACGCTCGGCGTCGATCTCTTCGTCCCCGGCGACTTCGAGCCGCGCGACCTTCCCGCCGCGTCAAGCAAGGCCACGGTCGACGGCTACGAGGTCGCGCTGCACGAGCACCCCGGCAAGGCCGGCTTCTTCGTCAAACGCGCCGGAAAGCTCGTCACCGACCTCGAGCCCTATCTCGGCGCGCGCGGCCATCTCGTCGCGCTCAGGGAGGGAGACCTCGCGTACGAGCACGTCCACCCCGAGCCCGGTCCCCCGCCCGAGGTCGCCTTCCACCTCGCGGACAGCGAGCCGGGGACCTACCGGCTGTTCCTCCAGTTCCGCCACGCCGGCCGCGTCCACACTGCCGCCTTCACGAGGGTCGTCAGGTGAGCGCGCAGCTGCCGGATCACCTCGACGTGCCGATCACCGGCATGACGTGCGCGTCGTGCGCCGCGCGCATCGAGAAGCGACTGAACCGCCTCGACGGCGTGCAGGCGTCCGTGAACTACGCGACCGAGCGGGCGTCGATCGCCTTCGAGCCGGCCAAGCGCACGCCGTCCGAGCTCGTCGCGACGATCGAGCGGGCCGGCTACACCGCCACGCTCCCGCCGCGCGAGCACGGCATGCCGCCGGTCGCGCGCCGGCCCGGCACCCGCCTGCGCGTGCGCCTGATCGTCTCGGCGGCGCTGTCGCTGCCGCTGCTCGTGCTCGGGATGATCCCCGCGCTGCAGTTCGACAACTGGCAGTGGCTGTCGCTGCAGCTCGCGACGCCGGTGCTGCTGTGGTGCGGATACCCCTTCCATCGCGCCGCCTGGACGAACCTGCGCCACGGCACCGCGACGATGGACACGCTCATCTCGATCGGCACGATCGCCGCGTGGACGTGGTCGGTCGTCTCGCTGTTCTTCCTCGGCGCCGGCGATCCGGGGATGCGCCACGAGCTGAGCCTCGTCCCCGAGCGCGGCGGCCCGGCGGGCGAGGTGTACTTCGAGATCGTCGGCGTCGTCATCACGTTCCTGCTCGCGGGCCGGACCTTCGAAGCGCGCGCAAAGCGCCGCGCCGGCGACGCCCTGCGCGCGCTCATCGCGCTCGGCGCGAAGGACGCCGCCGTGCTCGGCGACGACGGCGGCGAGCGGCGCGTGCCGGTCGAGCGGCTGCGCACCGGCGACGTCTTCGTCGTGCGGCCGGGCGAGAAGATCGCGACCGACGGCGAGGTGGTCGAGGGCTCCTCCGCCGTCGACCGCTCGCTGCTGACGGGCGAGAGCGTGCCGGTCGAGGTCGGGCCGGGCGACGCGGTGACGGGCGCGACGGTGAACGTCGGCGGGCGGATCGTCGTGCGCGCGACGCGCGTCGGCGCGGACACGGCGCTCGCGCAGATCGGCGCCCTCGTCACGCGCGCGCAGTCGGGCAAGGCGCCCGTCCAGCGCCTCGCCGACCGGGTCGCCGCGATCTTCGTGCCGGTCGTCATCGCGATCGCCGTCGCGCACGCTCGGGTTCTGGATCGGCGCCGGCGAGATCGGCGTGGCGTTCGCGGCGGCGGTCGCGGTGCTCATCATCGCCTGCCCCTGCGCGCTCGGGCTCGCGACGCCGACGGCGCTGCTCGTCGGGACGGGGCGCGGCGCGCAGCTCGGCCTGCTCATCAAGGGTCCGGAGATCCTCGAGTCGACGCGCCGCGTGGACACGATCGTGCTCGACAAGACCGGCACGCTGACGAAGGGCCGGATGTCGCTGCGGCGCGTCGTCGTCGCCGACGGCGAGGACGAGGAGCGCGCGCTGGCGCTCGTCGGCGCGGTCGAGCACGCGTCCGAGCACCCGATCGCGCGCGCGATCGCGACCGCGGCCGGCAAGCGGGGCGAGCTCGCGACGGTGAGCGGATTCGCGAGCGACCGCGGGCTCGGCGTGCGCGGCACCGTCGACGGCCTCGAGGTCGTCGCCGGCCGGCCGGCGTTCGTCGCGACGGCGCTCGCCGCGAGCCGGACGCACGCGCCGCTCGGCAACCCCGCGGCGCCCGAGGATGCGGCCGCGCAAGCCGCGCCGGCGGGCGCGTCGGCGCAAACCGCGCCGGCGGTGGCGCGCGCCGGCGGCGCGTCGCCGCCGAGGCGCCCGGCGCGCAGTCGCGCCCAGCTTCCCGCCGAGCTCGAGCGCGCCCGCGCGGAGGCCGAGGCCGAGGGGCTGACGGCGATCGCCGGCGGCTGGGACGGCGCGGCGCGCGCGCTGTTCGTCGTCGCCGACGAGCCGAAGCCGTGCGCGCCCGAGGCGGTGCGGCGGCTGCGCGAGCTGGGGCTGCGGCCGATCCTCGTCACCGGCGACAACGAGCGGACCGCGCGGGCGGTCGCCGACAGCGCCGGCATCGACGAGGTCGTCGCCGGCGTGCTGCCCGCCGAGAAGGCCGGCGTCGTGCGCCGCCTTCAGAGCAGAGGGCCGCGTCGTGGCGATGGTCGGCGACGGCGTCAACGACGCGCCCGCGCTCGCGCAGGCCGACCTCGGCATGGCGATCGGCACGGGCGCCGACGTCGCGATCGAGGCGTCCGACCTCACGCTCGTCTCCGCCGACCTGCGCGCCGCGGCCGACGCGCTCCGCCTCTCGCGGCGCACGCTGCGCACGATCAAGGGCAACCTCGTGTGGGCGTTCGGCTACAACGTCGCGGGCCTGCCGCTCGCGGCCGCCGGCCTGCTGAACCCGATGATCGCCGGCGCCGCGATGGCGCTGTCGAGCGTCTTCGTCGTCTCGAACTCGCTGCGCCTGCGCGGCTTTCGCATCCAGCGCGACGACTGACCGCTCAGCGCACGCTCGGCTCGGTCTTCGGCGGGATCCCGAGCGCGAGGCTGCAGTGCAGGACCGGCGCGCGCCAGTCCTGCGGGATCGTCTTCTCGATGAGCAGCGAGGCCTCGCGCCCGACGAGGTCGAGGCGGGCGACCTGGTTGTCGAACGTCGGCGCCTGCGCGAAGGTCCAGCGCAGCGGCGGCTCCGAGACGCCCGCCCGGCGCGCAAGCCCTCGGGCGACAGCAGCCACGGGGCGCGAGAAGGCTGCGCGCAGCGCCCGGCGCTCGCCCTTGCCGAGCGGGTTGCGGACGGGCGAGCAGGTCGCCTGGAGCACGCGGCTCGTCACCGCGCGTCCGGGGAACCACGCCTCGGCGAGGTAGGCGTGGTGGACGTCGCCGGAGAGCAGCACGATCGTCGCCGGGGCGGGTCCGCGACGACCCGCGGCGACGTCCTCGAGGAGCGCCGACAGCCGGCGAAAGCAATTCTGGAACGCGGCCCAGTGCTCGAGGTCGAGCGCCTGGCGGACCTTCTCCCCTGCGCGCGCGGCGAGACCGCCCCAGGCCCCGTCGCACACCGCCTCGTTCCACGCCTCGACGTAGTGCAGCCCGGTGGCGAGCAGCATCGGCAGCGAGGTGCCGATGACGAGGTGGTCGAAGTCGCCCGAGCACGCCTCCTCGACCCACTCCCACTCCGCGTCGGAGAGCATCTGCCGGCGGCCCTCGGCGAGCACGCGCCCCGCGCGCGAGTCCACGACGACGAGGCGGTGGCGGCCGAAGTCGCGGCAGAAGCTCCAGCGCGCGCCGGCGACCTCGCTCACGGCCTTGCGCGCGAAGTCGCGGATGAGCTCCATGCAGTCGCCGTCGGCCTCCTGCACGGCGCAGAAGATCGGGTCCTCGAGCAGCCGGGCGGGCGAGAGGTTGCCGAGGTGCTGGTAGATCCAGTACGAGGCGTACGCGCCGAGGACGCGCTCCTCCCACCACGGCTTCGCGCGCATCTGCGCGATCCAGGCCTCGGAGATGTTCCAGTCGTCGTGGACGTCGTGGTCGTCGAAGATCATCGCGCTGGAGACGGTCGACAGCAGCCAGCGCAGCGCCGGGTCGCTCCAGGACTCGCGATACAGCGACGTGTACTCCTCGAAGTCCGCGACCTCGTCGGGCGGTGGCCCGTCCGGCCCGCGGCGCGTGGCGATGAGCTCCTCGGTCTGCGGGGACACCTCGTCGGCGTAGACCTGGTCGCCGAGCAACAGCAGCGCGTCCGGCCACTCCGCGACCGGCTCGTCGCGCATCCGCTGCACGAGCGCGAGGAGCGCGTCGACCTCGCGGCCGCGCGGGTCGTCGTCCTTGCTCAGCACGTACGGCTTGGAGTGCGGCACGGACACGCGGCACGACCCGAAGGCCAGGCGCAGCGACTCGTCGTGGGTGTGGGTGCGGATGACGCACGGCGGATAGGGGTCGTCGGGCGGCGGCCAGCACGTCTCGCCGTCGAGGCGAACGTCGTAGGGCAGCGTGCTCCCCGCGGGGAGGTCGCCGAGGCGCACGAGCGCGTAGTGGTGGCCGCCGACCTCGAAGGTCGCGGCGCTGACGCCGAGGACCGAGACCTCGCAGCGCGCGTCGGTCTCGACCCACACCGTCGCCTCCGTGTCGGAGACGTAGCGCAGCAGCGGTCCGAGGAGAAGACGGGGCATCCGCGCTTACCCTGCCCGTTTCGCGAGCGCCGGACGCGCCGTCGCCGTGGCGCGGACGCACAACACGCGGGGCGTCAGCCTCGACCCTTCGGCCAGCGCTGCGCCATCTCGCGCAGCGCATCGGCATACTCCGCGGCGTGCGCCGAAGGATCGTCGTGTCGTCAGTGCTCGTGATCGTGGCCGCAGCCGGTCTGGTCGTGGCCCTCGGGGGATCCTCCTCCGGAGATCCCGCCAGCGCGCCCGCAGAGCCCTCCGCGCAGGCCTCGGCCCCGCTCACGCCGCGGGCCACCGGCGACCTGCCCACGAGCAACCGCCGCGCGAAGGTCGTCGCGCCCGTGGCCGGCGAGACCGCGGCCTCGGCCGCGCTGCCGGTCGAGGATCCCGCGGACGCGACGCCCGCGCCGACGGGGGCAGCCTCGGCCACGCCGCGCGGGCGCATCAAGGGCGACACCGGGCCGACGAGCGACGCCGCGGTCAGCCAGGCCGACGTCCTGAAGAACGGCATCGCGTTGCCGCCGATCGAGGCGCCGCAGCCCGTGCGCCAGATCATCGAGGCCGGCAACTCGATCGCCCGCACGCCGTACCTCTGGGGCGGCGGGCACGGCAAGTGGCTCGACAAGGGCTATGACTGCTCGGGTTCGGTCTCCTACGCGCTGGCGTCCGCCGGCCTGCTCAACGCCCCGCTTGACTCGGGGCGCCTGATGAGCTGGGGCGCACCCGGGCCGGGCAAGTGGGTGACGATCTACACGAACCCCGGCCACGTGTATCTCGTCGTCGCCGGGGTCCGATTCGACACGTCCGGAACCCGCGCCACCGGCTCGCGCTGGCAGAAGACGATGCGGCCGGGCGGCGGCTTCGTCGCGCGCCATCCGCCGGGACTGTGACGCCACTAGAATCGCCCCCCATGTCGATCCCGTCCTTCGACATCCAGGTGGTCCAGAACGGAGCCTCGACGCGCATCACACCCGCGGGCGAGCTGGACATCGCCACGACGCCCGTGCTCGAGCAGGCGATCGCCGACGCCACCGCCGAGCCGGGCACCGTCCTCGTGCTCGACCTTCGCGAGCTGACGTTCATGGACTCCACGGGCCTGCGCACGCTCGCCCAGACGAACGCCCGCGCCGAGGGGGACGGCTTCGAGCTCAAGATCTGGCGCGGATCGCGGCAGATCGAGCGGGTGCTCGAGATCTCGGGGCTCGGCGCGCTGCTGCCGCTCGAGGACGCGCCGCCCGACTGACGCCCGCCGCCCTGGCTACCGCGAGAAGTTCGCGAGCCCTGGACTTGAAGACGTTGTAGACCGGCCGCTGCGTGCCGTCGGGGTCGACGAGCCCGGCATCGAACTTGCACGTCGTTCCGCAGCCGCCGTTCTCGATGCCAAAGAAGTTGTAGGAGTACACGCGGTCGACACCCGAGCGGCGGTACCGCGTGGCGTACGTGAACATGTTCTTCATGCGCGACGCCTGGCGCGCCTCGTTGTACGGGAACGCGGCACGGAAGCTCGCGAGCGCGCCGGTCTCCGTGAACCAGAACTTCGTGCGCTTGTTGACCTTGCGCGCCGAGCGGATGATCTTCGCCGTGCCCGTCGAGCGGTTGCGGTTCACGTCGGAGTAGTTATGGATGCCGACGATCGACAGCCGCTGGCGCCATGTCGAGCTGAGGCGGCGGTAGAAGCTCGCCATGTACTTGTCGACGCCGGTCTGGTCGAGGACGTCGAGCCCCACGACCGCGCACGACCTGCAGCGGCGCTTGACCGCCTGGTACATCGACTTGAAGTACGAGACCGCGTGGCCGACCTGGTTCCACGTCTCCTGCGTCGCGTGGTTGACCTCGTTCCAGGCCCCGAAGTCCTTCACGCCGAGCTTGCGGAAGTACACGACGATCCGGCCGACGTTCCGCTTGTACGCCGTCGTGGAGACGAGCGGGCCGCGCTTGGAGCGCAGGTCGGTCGTCGAGATGTGCAGCAGTGTCGAGACGCCGGACGCACGGGCCGCGAGGACGAAGTTGCGTGCCTTGGTGCGTTCCGCGGCGTCCTGCATGACGTCGGCGGGCACGAAGTAGCGGGTGCGCTTGATGTTCAGCGCGCGGAAGGAGGGGTTGGCGAACATCGTCGGGCTCTGGTCGGCGAGGCCGACCCTGATCGGGCTCTTCGCTGAGGCGAAGGGGGCCGTCGACAGCGCGCCGGCGACGACGAGTGCGAGGACGAAGATGGCGGTGCTGGGCTTCAACGGGTTCACGCGATTGGAGTCCTTTCGGGATCGTTCGCTGCTAGTCCAACCCGGTTGCCTGCCCGAAGATGCGTCTTCTCACGCGTTTCTCATCGCGATGCGGCAGGCTCGTCGAGGCGATGGCGCTCGGCCTGCGCCGCGCCGTTGCCGGGATCGATCTGGACGAGATCGGCGGCGAGCGGCTCGAAGCGGGGCGTGCTGCGGTAGATGAGCCGGGCGAGCCCGATGGGTCCGCCGTCCTCGGCGAGGTTGCCCGTGCCGCCGCCGCCGAGCGATCCGGGGTTCAGCGTCGTGAGCGTGCCCGTCTGCTGCAGCTCGGACTTGTGCGTGTGGCCCTCGACGACGAGCAGCGGGGCGGCCGGCGGGTTGGCGCGCAGCTCGTCGATGGCGAGCTTGGCGAGGCCGGGCGCGTGGACCATGACCACGTCGACCTTGCCGATCAGCCCGTGCAGCCAGGTCGCGAAGGCCTGGCGATCCTCGTCGGTCGGCGTGGCGCCGCGGTCTTCGTAGTCGTCGGCCGAGAGGCGCTTGAGCGGGTCGTCGTAGCCGGCGATGCGCAGGCCGCCGATTCGCGTGACGAGCGGGCCGGTCGTGATCGTCGGGGTCAACCGCCCGGCGCGCGTCAGGACGATCGCGCCGGCGCGGGCGAGCTGGCGCTCGAGCGCGTCGGAGTCGTGGTTGCCCGAGACGAAGACGAGGCGCGTGCCGGCGCGCAGGATTCGCAGCGCGAGCTCGCGCTCCAGGCGCGACCCGCGATCGGTGAGGTCGCCGGCGAAGAGCAGCGGGCCGCCGCTTCGCCGCGCGCTCGAGTGCGGGCAGCGCGATGACGTTGTTGTGCAGGTCCGAGGCGATGGTCAGCCGCGGGAGCGTCGGCTCGAGCTGGCGCGCGGTTGGCGGGCGCGGTGACGAGCCGTGCGATGCCGACGAGCTGCTCGTCGATCTCGTCGTCGAGCGTGCTCGCCGACGCGCCGATCGACTCGAAGCGTGCGCAGCGCCGCCGGCACCTCGGGGCCGTTGGCGTAGTACTGCGGGCTGTCGACGTTCGAGCGCGGGGGGAGCAGCACGACGAGCGCGCCGCCGATCGCGAGCGCGGTCCCGATCGCGAGCGGGATCGTCGCGCGCAGCGGCGGACCCTTGCCGCCGCGCGCCGCGAGCGCGACGAGCACTCCGAAGAGGAGGCCCGCGCCGATCGCGACGCCGATCGCGAGCTTGAGGTAGCCGGCGAGCGCGTCGCGGGCCTGCTCGCGGACGTTGGCGACGTCGAGCGTGCCGGCCTCGGCGAGCGTCATGACGGCGTCGCGGTCGATCGACCGTACGTCGACGTTGACGCGCGCCGGCAGCCGCACGACCGGGAAGCGCACGCCCCAGTCGACGAGCGGGACGTAGAGGTCGAGCGCGCCCTCGTGCAGCGGGTCGACGGAGAGCCGCACGGTGCCAACGTCGAGGTCGCGGTCGAGCCGGAACGTCGACAGCGCCGTTCCCGCCCCGAGGATCGTGGCGAGGACGACGAGCACGAGGACGAGCACGCGGGTCATGTGCCTGCGGAGGCTAGAGGCGGGCGGTCAGCTCGGCGATCGTCTGGTCGGGGCGCTCGAAGACGTCGCCCCAGGTGAACGCGAGGTGGTTCGAACGCCGGCGCCGCGCGACGTCGGTCTCGAACGCCTGCCGCGACGCGTGGAAGCGGTAGCTGAGCAGCTCGACGGTGAGATCGAGCTGCGGCCAGTGGCAGTCGACCTTGTCGCCATTGCGGTCGACGTTCGTGCGCGGTGCCGGCAGGCCGTGCGCTTCGCAGGAGGTCCAGGAACCCGTCCTCGAGCTTGCTGAGCGTCGCGTCGGCCCCGATCGCCGCGCGGAGCTTCGCGATGCCCTTCTTGCCGGGGTTGCGCGCGATGCAATCCTCGATGAAGCGGGGCGGCGTGCGGTGGTGGATCCAGGCCTCGTGGCAGGCGCGCGTCAGGTCGACGAGGTCCAGCGCCGGCGCGAGGTCGAGCAGGGTCCGGGGGACGGTCGTCATCCGGATGCCGTGGACGATGCAGGTGTCGAGCCGGTGCAGTTCCTTGACGCGGTGGATGACGATGCCCGGTCGCGCTCGCCCGCCGAGCGTCGGCACGGTGACCTCCGGCGGGGGTGGCCGCTTGCCGGGCAGCAGCTGCATGACGTGTGCTTCGGCGCGGTGGCTCAACGCCGACGTGGCGGCGCCGCACGCCAGCACAGCGGCCATGTAGTCGCCCAGCATTGACGGCGCCTCGATGGCCGACCGCGTAGACGCCGTGGTGAACGCGGCGAAGGCGCCCGTCGGCGATCCAATGTCGTATCCGCCACTCCTCCACGCCGATCTCGAGGAGCTGCCTTCGGCTGATCCGCCCATGCTGCCGGCCCGCCTTTCGGGCCGTCTTGTCGAATAGTGACGCCCATATAGGTCAATAGGCGCCAAGACCCCGAAGTTCGCCCCCCGAATTCGTGCCGAGGTTGCGGGGACGGCGGCGTTCGTGGGTTGACGAGGGCCGCCGGTCCCATGTGACATCCGATGCATGGTCCATGATCGCCTTGTGCAGCCGCGGCAGATCTACGCGAGCACGCTCACCCGACGCGATCGCCGGTGGGCTCGTCGGCGCGTCCGCAGCCTGTGGGCGCGGTCGTCCTGTGACGAGCGCGACGCTCGCTCGCCGCGCTGTCGGTGCTGGCGATCGTCGTGCCCGGCGTGGCCTGAGCGACGCGCGGACCTGCGAAGCCGGAGCGGCCTCGCCGCACGGCTCGGCGCGCCGGCGCGCCAACCGTCCAGCGCGAGGGCATCGTCGTCGCTCCCCTACGAGGCCGGCCCAGCTCGCCCGCGCGGCTCGGCGGTCCGCGCGCTCTACCAGCCGGCCAGCTCGCCCGCGTGCCTCGGCGCGCCGCGTGCCCGACGAGGCCGACCCAGCCTCGCCCGCGCGGCTCGGCGCGCCGCGCGCCTACGAAGCCGGCCCGGCCTCGCCCGCGCCGCGCGGTAGCGGCTTGCCGATCGCCGCGACCGCGATGAGGATCGCGACCCAGGTCGATCGCCGCGAGCGTGACGTGCACCCAGACGATCTCGGCCGGCAGCTCGAGCTTGTACTGCACGCCTCCGATGACGCCCTGCGCGGCGAGCAGCAGCGCAGACCCACGTCAGCGGCCGGACCTGCTCGCTCGTCGCGCCGCGGCGGCGCGCCAGCACCCACAGCGCGACCGCCAGCAGGCCGAGCAGCGTTGCCAGGCGCGCGTGCTGCTCGATGACGTAGCGCAGCGTGTCGGCGCCCTTGAACGTCAGGCGCTTGATGACGTCGCCCGTCCCGGCCCCGCCGGCATGCGGGCCTGCGGCGCTCGCGGCGGTGCCGGCGAAGATCGTGACCGCGCCGACCGGGATGAGCGCCCGGGCGCCGAACGCCACGAGGCGGTCGCTGTGCGGCGCGCGGCGCGCCCTCGCTCGCGATGGGCACGCCAGTCCAGCGCGACCGCCGCGACGAGGATGAGCATCGACAGGAGGTAGTGGCTCATGACGAACCCTGGCCGAGGTCGTAGCGCACGGTGAAGCCGCCGAGCACGATCTGCGCGACGACCCCGAGCGGCAGCAGCGCGCCGAGGCGGACGAGGTCGCGGCGCCGCGGCCGGCGACGCAACGCGCCGGCGAAGGCGGCAAGGCAGGCGAAGCCGACGACGGACGTCAGCAGGCGGTTGCCGAACTCGATGACCCCGTGGGTGTTGAGCTCCGTGTACAGCGACTCGTCGGTGCACTTCGGCCACGTCGGGCAGCCGAGCCCCGAGCCGGTCACGCGCACCGCGGCGCCCGTCAGCACGATGAGCGTCAGCGTGCACAGCGCGACCCTGGCGACCAGCGCGTAGCGCTCGGGGGTGAGCGTGAAGCGCTCGACCGTCGTGGGGGGCGGCTCGCTCATCGGCCGGGAAGCTTAGGCACCGCCGCGCGAGCGAGCCGCGCCGCGGCGCGGCGGCGCGGCGGTGGTCGCGGGGGGCGCCGCGCCGCGGCGGTGCGGCGGTGGTCGCGGGGGGCGCCGCGGCGCGGCGGTGCGGCGGTGGTCGCGGGGGCGCCGCGCCGGCGGGCGGCGCGGCGGTGGTCGCCAGGTGCCCGCCGTCGACGGGTCAGACCGCTGGCGGCGCGGCGGGCTCGTCGCCGACCGGCTCGCGCCGGCGTGGGTTCTGGATCCCGATCGCCGCGAGGATGCCGCCGCCGAACATCAGCAGCCGCCGACACGATCATGCCGGCGCGGAAGGCGTCCACGCCGGCCTCGCGCACCTGCAGCTCGCACGCGCGCGTCCACCGCGCCGTCGGGCACGGCCAGCGGCCGCTCGCGCGCCTCGTCGACGTACGCGCGCTCCGCGGTGCCGGCGCGCGCGCCGCCGAGCCGATCGTCCACGGCGGCGGAGAACTGCGCCGACACGATCGCGCCGACGGCGGCGATCGCGACGAGCCCCGCCACCCGCGCGATCGCGTTGTTGACGCCCGACGCCACGCCGGCGTGGCGGCGGTCGGCCGCCTGCAGGACCGTCGCCGTCAGCGGCGCGACCGTGATCGCCAGGCCGAGCCCGAACAGCAGCGACGCCGGCAGCACGCCCGCGAGGTAGTCGGCGCGCTCGTCCAGGCGCGCGAACGCGAGCAGCCGCGCCGGCACAGAACAGCGGCCCGACGGCCATCGGCAGCCGCGGGCCGATCCGCGCCGACAGCGTCCCGAAGCGCCGGGCGAGCGTGACGAGCAGCAGCGTGATCGGCAGCATCGACAGCCCGGCCTCGAACGCCGAGTAGCCCGCGACCTGCTGGAGGAACAGCGCGATGAAGAACGTCGCCGCGCCGAGGCCCGCGTAGACGACGAACGTCACGGCGTTGCCGACGGCGAAGTTGCGCGAGCGAAAGATCCCGACAGCGGCAGCATCGGATCGGGCGCACGGTGCTCGTAGGCGAGAAACGCCCCGCACGCGCCGAGGCCCCCGACGAGCGGTGCCCACACCGCGGGGTCCGACCACCCGAGCTGGGGCTGCTGGATGAGCGCGTACACGGGACCCGCCAGGCCGAGCACGCACAGGACGGCGCCGGGCACGTCGATGCGGTGCGAGCGATCGCCGGGGCACTCCGGCACGTGCGCGGACGATCAGCCACAGGCAGACGAGCACGAGCGGCACGTTCATCGCGAAGATCACGCGCCACGACAGCGCATCGACGAGCAGTCCGCCGAGCGGCGGGCCGACGGCGATCGCCGCGCTCGTTCCCGCGGTCCAGGAGCCGATCGCCGCCGCGCGCTCGTCGGGACCGAAGACCGCCGTGATGATCGCCAGCGAGCTCGGGACGAGCAGCGCCCCCGCCGCGCCCTGCAGCCCGCGCGCCGCGATGAGGACCTCGACGGACGGCGCGACCGCGCAGATCAGCGACGCGACGCCGAAGCCCGCGATGCCGAGCGCGAAGATCCGCCGCCGGCCGTAGAGGTCGCCGAGCGACCCGCCGACGAGCACGAGCGAGGCGAGCAGCAGCAGGTAGGACTCGACGACCCACTGCTGGTCGGCGAGCGAGGCGTCGAGGTCGGCGCGCAGCGCGGGCAGCGCGACGTTCACGACGGTCCCGTCGACGAAGACGATCGCCGAGCCGAGGATGCAGGCGATGAGGGTGAGCCGCTTGGTGCGGGCGTCGTCCACGGCGAGCAGACTAGGCCGCGCACCGCTTCCCCGGCACCCGGCGCGCGCGCCCGGTCGGCTAGATTGCGCCCGCATGCGCCGCCTCGACACCCGCCTCGACGGCCTCGTCCTGCTCGAGCCCGCCATCCACGGCGACGCACGCGGCTTCTTCCTCGAGAGCTACCGCGCGAACGTCTGGGCGGAGCACGGCATCGACGACGACGTTCGTGCAGGACAACCACTCGCGTTCGGGGCAGGGCGTCCTGCGCGGGATGCACTTCTCGATCGGCGACGGGCAGGCGAAGCTCGTGCGCTGCGCCCGTGGGCGGATCCTCGACGTCGCCGTCGACCTGCGCCGCGAGTCGCCGACCTTCGGCGAGTGGGAGGCCGTCGAGCTCGACGACGTGCGCGGCCACCAGCTCTTCATCCCCGTCGGCTTCGCGCACGGCTTCTGCGTGCTGTCGGAGATCGCCGACGTGACGTACAAGTGCTCGACCTACTACCACCCCGACGTCGAGCGCGGCTTTCGCTACGACGACCCCGCGGTGGCCATCGACTGGCCCGGCGACATGGCCCTGCTCGTCTCCGATCGCGACCGCGACGCGCCCACGCTCGCCGAGATCGCCGCCGACCTGCCGTTCTGATCGCGCCCCCGGCCGTAGCATCACGGCCGATGACGCGCGAACCACCTGTCGTCGTCTGGAAGCCGGGCGACGATCCCGCGGGCTCGCTGAAAGCGGCGGCCGGCGCGGCCGGGCGCGCCGATCTCGCGATCGTGCTGCCGGGCGTGCAGCCGTTCGGCGACTGGCTCGAGCGCCTCTCCGCGGCTGTCCACAGCGACACGGCCATCGCGACGGCGAGCGCCATGCTCTCGCACGGCCCGTTTGCGCCCTCCCCGCTGCCGGACGACGACCACCTCGATGACGCGGCGGCGAAGGTCGCCGAGCACGCCGGGCGACTGCGCCCGCGGATCGCGGCGCCCCTCCCCGGCTGCGTGCTCATCCGCCGCAGCGCGCTCGACGCGGCCGGCGTCGGCGACGAGCCCGCCTCCCCCACGGCGCAGCTCGACGCGGCCGGCGTCAGCGACGACCGCCTCCCCGCGGCCCAGCTCGCCGACTTCGCCGAGCGCTGCACCGCGCTCGGCCTCGGCCACGTGCTCGCCGACGACGTGCTGGCGGCGGGCGAGCCGGCCCCGCCGACAGACGCCGAAAAGGCGGCGCTCGACGAGAGCTACCCGCACCGCGCCGCGGCACGCGAGCTCGACGCGCGACCCGAGTCGCCGATCGAGCACGCGCTGCTCGTCGCCTCGCGCGGGCTCGACAAGCTGTCGGTGACGATCGACGCCCGGGCGCTCGGCCCGTCGCGCGCGGGAACGCAGGTCCACGCGATCGAGCTCGTCGCGGCGCTCGGCCGCACGGGCCGCGTCGCGCTGCGGATCGTCACGCCGCCCGACCTCGACCCCGACGTCCAGGCCGCGTTCGAGGCGATCGAGGATCTCACGCTGCTGCCGTACGAGCGCGCGGCGAACGAGCCGCAACCGCCGACCGACGTCGTGCACCGCCCGAGCCAGGTCTTCACGCCGTCGGACCTCGCGCTGCTGCTGCCGCTCGGGCGCCGGATCGTCGTCACGCACCAGGACCTCATCGCCTACCGGATCCCCTCCTACCACGACAGCGTGCAGGAGTGGGAGCGCTACCGCCGCGTCACCCGCGACACGCTCGCCGCGGCCGACCACGTCGTGTTCTTCTCCGAGCACGCCCGCGCCGACG
Source organism: uncultured Actinomycetes bacterium (assembly GCA_963806515.1). GTDB lineage: Bacteria > Actinomycetota > Thermoleophilia > Solirubrobacterales > Solirubrobacteraceae > CADCVQ01. The sequence continues at coordinate 47,400 of CAWDYO010000012.1, forward strand.
CGCTCGCGGACGCGCTCGTCGATCCCGCGACGGCGAGCGTCGTGGCGATCGGCGTCGACCACCACGTCGTCGGCGCCGCCCGCACGCGCCGGCCGCCCTCCCTCGACGGCGACGAGCCGTTCCTGCTGTGCCTCGGCGCCGACCTGCGCCACAAGCACCACCGCTTCGCCGTCGCGCTCACCGCCGCACTGCGCGCCGGCGACTGGCCGGGCCGGCTCGTCGTTCGCCGGGCCGACCGGCAGCGCCGGCGCCGAGCCGCCGGGCGAGGACGGCGCGAACCGCCTCGGGCCGGTCGGCGAGGACGAGAAGGCATGGCTGCTGGGCAACGCCGCGGCCGTCGTCTACCCGACCCTCTACGAAGGCTTCGGCCTGATCCCGTTCGAGGCCGCGGCCGCCGGCACGCCGTGCCTGTTCGCCGCCTGGTCGGCGCTCGCGGAGGTCTTGCCGGCGGACGCCGCCACGCTCGTCCCGTGGGACGCGGCCGCGAGCGCGGCGTCCGTCGCGCCGCTCCTGCGCGACGGCCCGGAGCGCGACGCGCACGTCGAATCCCTGCGCGCAGCGGCGCGGCGCTACCGCTGGGACGACACCGCGCGCAAGCTCGTCGGCGTCTACGAGCAGGTGATCCTCGCGGCGCCGCGCCACCTGCGCAGCGCCCCGCGCGAGCGCCTCTTCGTCGAGGAGCGCCTCGAGTCCAGCGAGCGCGAGCGCGCGGCGGACTGGCAGCGCCACCTCGCCTTCCGCGAGGAGATCGGCAGCGACGGTCTCGGGCTCGTCGGCCCCGGCGGCGTGCTCGCCCCCGCCGACCAGCGTGCCCTGCTCGCGCTCCTGTCGCGCTCAGCGCTGCGCCGACCGGCGACCGCGCTCGCGCGCGCTGCATACGCGCTGGCAGGGAAACTCCAGCGCCGGCACTAGGGTCTTGGCCATGGACGTCTGCACGATCATCGCCAAGAACTACGTGGCGCATGCGCGCGTCCTCGCGCGGTCGTTCGCCGAGCACCACCCGGAGGGGCGCTTCTACGTGCTCGTCATCGACGACTTCGAGGGCTTCATCGACCCCGCCGCCGAGCCGTTCACGCTCGTCACGCCTGCCGAGCTCGACATCGAGGGCTTCGCGCGGATGGCCGTCCTCTACGACGTCGCTCGAGCTGTCGACCGCGGTCAAGCCGTGGCTGCTGCGCTGGGTGCTCGCGCACAGCCCCGACGACGTCGCCGTCTACCTCGACCCCGACATGCGCCTCTACGACCGCCTCGACGGGATGTTCGCCGCGGTCGCGCGAGCACGGGCTCGTCCTGAGCCCGCACTCCATCGAGCCGATGCCGCGCGACGGCAAGCGCCCAACGAGCAGGACATCCTGATCGCGGGCGCCTACAACCTCGGCTTCATCGGCATCGGCTCGGGCGCGTTCGCCGACCAGCTGCTCGACTGGTGGGCCGAGCGCCTGGAGACCGACTGCATCGTCGATCCGACGCGCGGGTTCTTCGTCGACCAGCGCTGGATCGACCTCGTGCCGGGAATGGCCGACGAGCTTTCACCTGCTGCGCGACCGCGGCTTCAACGTCGCCTACTGGAACCTGCCGGCACGGCCCATCAGCCGTGACGCCGACGGGTCCTGGCGTCGCGGGCGACGTCCCGCTGCGCTTCTTCCACTTCAGCGGCTTCGACCGCCGACCCGCCCGCACCTGCTCTCCAAGCACCAGAACCGCATCAGGCTCGGCCGATCGACCCGGATCTGGCGAGGCTGTGCGACGGCTACGCCCGCGAGCTGCTCGCGGACGGGGCCGACGAGGTCTCGCGACTGGCCGTACACGTACGCGACCACGGCATCGGGCATCCAGCTCGACGCGCGTCATGCGCAACGTCTACCGCGAGCTCGTGGCGGCGGGACGGCGACGTCGCGATCGGTGTTCGACCCGACGCGGCGAGCACGAGTTCCTGGACCACCTCAACGCGCCGGCACCGGCCGCGGACGGCGGCGCGGCCGGGATCACCCGCTACCTGCCTGGCGCTGTACGAGGAGCGCGAGGACCTGCGGCGCGCGTATCCCGACCTGCCCGGGCGAGGACGCGGCCGGCTACATCGGCTGGGCGCGGGTGTTCGGACGCGGCGAGGTGCCTCCCGGCGCTGCTGCCGCGCCCGAGGCCGCGACGACAACGCGCCGGCGGCGCCGACTGCCGCGCGGCGATGCGGCGCCGTTCGGCGTCAACGTCGTCGGCTACCTGAACTCCGAGCTCGGCGTCGGCGAGGTCGCACGCCAGGCCATCGGCGCGCTCGACGTCGTCGGCGTCCCGGTCCTGCCCGTCGGCATCGTGCCGCCGCACAGCCGCCAGGGCCACGCCTTCACCCACGGGGGCATCAAGCCGGCCGGCTACGGCGTCAACCTCATCTGCGTCAACGCCGACATGCTGCCGTCGTTCGCCACCGGCGTCGGCCCGACGTTCTTCGCCGACCGCCACACGATCGGCTGGTGGTGGTGGGAGGTCTCCGAGTTCCCCGAGCGCTGGCTCGGGCTCCTTCGACCACGTCGACGAGCTGTGGGCCGGCAGCCGCTTCGTCGCCGAGGCGCTCGCGGCGGTGTCGCCGGTCCCGGTCGTCCAGATCCCGATGCCGGTGTCGGTCACGGGCTTGCCGCGCTCGGAGCCGCGAGCGGCTCGGGCTGCCGCCGGCGTTCATGTTCCTCTTCGTCTTCGACTACAACAGCGTGTTCGCGCGCAAGAACCCGCTCGGCTGCGTCGAGGCCTTCCTGCGCGCCTTCCCGGAGCCGGGCGAGGCGATCGCTGGTGCTCAAGAGCATCAACGCCGACCACCACTCGGCCGACCACGACCGTGTCCGCGTCGCTGCGGCGGGCCGTCCGCACGTCGTCCTGCTCGACACCTACCTCGAGCCGATCGAGAAGGACCGGCTGATCGCCAGCTGCGACTGCTACGTCGTCGCTGCATCGCTCCGAGGGGTTCGGGATCACGATGGCCGAGGCGATGCTGCTCGGCAAGCCGGTGATCGCCACCGGCTACTCCGGCAACGTCGACTTCATGACCCCCGAGAACAGCTACCTCGTCGACTACGAGCTCGCGCCGATCGGCGAGGGCGCCGAGCCCTACCCGGCCGACGGCCGAGTGGGCCGATCCCGACCTCGACCACGCCGCCGCGCTGATGCGCGAGGTCTATCGAGGATCGCGAAGGCGCCGGCGAGCGCGCCCGGATCGGGCAGGCCGACATCCGGCGCACGCACGCGCCTGCGGTCGCCGGCGCGAGGATGTCGCAGCGGCTGAAGACGATCGCCGCACGCGAGGCGCCGGCCGGCGACGGCTGGGAGGCCGGAGCTGCCCTCGACCTCGCCAAGCGCGCGGACGCCGAGGTGCGCTTCGGCTCGATCCCCGGCGGCGGCAGCCGGCCGAAGCGCGCCGCCCGGCGGGTCGCGGTGGCAGCGATGCGCCAGTACACCGACCGCCAGACCAGCATCGATCGCGACGTCCTGGGTGCGCTGCAGGCGCTCGGGCGCGACGTGCGCGAGCTGGGCCAGCGCGGCATCGCCGTCGAGGCGATGACGCTGCGCGGGCTGCGCGACGTCGAGGAGCGACTGCGCTCACTCGTCGAGCCCGAGCTCGCCGCCGGCGGCGCGCGGACCGACGACCTCGCGCACCAGGTCAACGACCTGCGAACGACGCTCGAACGCCACGGCTGGCTGCTGTCGGCGTCCGGCCTGCCGGCCGAGCCGCGGATCGACGCGTACCCGACGGCGCCGGCGGAGCCGTGGAGCGCGGAGTACAACGCCGCGCACGCCGCGTTCGTCGGCCGCGCCCTCGACGACCCGGCGCTCGTCGACACCATCCGCCGCGGCGGCGAGCTGCCGGCCGGGTACGGTCGCGGCTTCGACGAGCGGGTCGTCGAGTTCCCATGGCTCGCGGGCCGGCGGCTGGCGGGCACGGTGCTCGACGCGGGCTCGACGCTCAACCACCTCCACGTCCTGCGCCGCCTGCGGCCGCGGATGGACGACCTGCACATCGTCACGCTCGCCGCCGAGGACCGGGCGTTCCCGAACCTCGGCATCTCCTACATGTTCGCCGACCTGCGCGACCTGCCGCTGCGCGACGCGACCTACGACCGCATCCTCTCGCTCTCGACGCTCGAGCACGTCGGGCTCGACCTCGACCACTTCGGCGCGGACGGCGGCTCCCTGCAGGATCCCCAGGAGGGGGCGCTCACCGCCGCGGACGAACTGCGTCGCGTCCTGCGAGCCGGTGGCGACGTGCTGCTGACCGTCCCGGTGGGCGTGGCGGAGCGCTTCGACTGGGTGCGGTCGTTCTCGCTCGAGCAGCTGGACGAGCTCGTCGAGCGCTTCGAGCCCGTCGCCGTCGAGAGTGCGTACTTCCGCCACGACGAGGGCTGGCAGCGAGTCGAGCGCGACGACGTCGCGGGCGCCCGCTACCGCGACCACCTCTCGGGCGAGGCGCCACGCAACGGCATCGTCGCCGCCGAGGCCGTCGCCTGCGTCGCGCTGAAGGTCGCCGGCTAGCGCGCGCCGCGCAGGCGCCCGAGCAGCGTCGGCGCCGGCGCGTGTTCGAGCTGCGCGCAGCGCGCCTGCGCGAGGTCGCGCTCGGCGCGCGCGGCGTCGCGCTCGGCGCGGGCCGCGTCACGCTCCGCGAGCGCCTCCGCGAGGTCGGGCTCGAGCTCGCCGAACAGCGAGTCGGTGGCGCGGGCGCGCGACAGCTCGACGTGCAGGTCGCGGTCGCGCGGATCCATCGACGCGACGATGAGCCCGTCGCCGCTGAAGGACTCCGCCACGGTGTGCTCGGCGACGACGTGCGCTCCGAGGTCGAGCAGCGCGCTCAGGCAGCGCCGGTGCGTCAGCGGGTCGCCGCTGATCGAGTGGTGGTGCGTCGAGACGACGAGGAAGCGGATGCGCCCGGCCGCGATCGCGCCGCGCGCCCCCTCGAGCATCGCGAGCTCGGCGCCCTGCGTGTCGCACAGCAGCAGGTCGATGCGCTCGAGGCCCTCGCGCTCGACGAGCCCGTCGACGCTCGCGAGCGCGACGTCGCGCTCGACGCCATCCGATTCGCAGACGATCGGCGCGTGCCCGCCGTCCGGAAGGCCGGTCGCCGCGTGCACGAACCTCCCCTGCACCCCGTTGAGCGCGAGGTTGCGGCGCCCGACCTCGAGATGCGCGGGATCGGGCTCGACGAGGACGAGCCTCGCATCGGGCAGCGACGCGGCGAACCACAGCGAGTAGTACGCCCAGAAGCTTCCGAGCTCGAGCATCGTCGGCGCGGGCGGCGGGTCGGCGCGCAGCCGCTCGACGACGAGGTGAAACGCCGCCTCCTCCTGCGGCTCGTGATGGCCGCGGAGGCGAGCGATGACATCGGTCATCCACGCGCCGTAGTAGCAGCCCTCGACGACGACGACCCCGTTGTGCATGACCTGCAGGCGCTCGCCGTCGCGCTCGACGACGTCGCCGGCGCCATCCACCTTCGGCACCGCGTCGGCGTCACGGCAGGAGGTCGTGAGGTCGACCCGTCGCTGCAGGTGAAGCTCGTACACGCGCCGCTCACAGTATGTAACCGCGACCGGACGCGCCAGCGCAGCCCGTAGACTGCCCGCGTGCTCTGGCGGCCACGCTCGCGCGAGGGAGGCAGCAGGCAGGCGGACCCGGACGCCCTCCTGCGCGATCTCGCCCGCGACCCGCCGTCCGCCGCGGCGGTCGTGTCGGTGACGACGGACGTCGGCGAGCTACTGCTGCACGCCGCGGACGAGGTCATGACGCCGATCATCAGCGCGGCGAAGACGTGGGAGGCGGCCGAGGGCGTGTGGCTGCGCAGCGTCCTGGCACCCGGCCAGCGCGTCGTCGACGTGGGCGCGAACGTCGGCTACTTCACGGTGATGGCCGCGAAGGCCGTCGGGCCCTCGGGGACCGTCGTGGCGGTCGAGCCCGAGCGCGAGAACCTCCGGCTGCTGCGCGCCAACGTCTGGCGCAACGGCTGCGACAACGTCCGCATCGTCGCGGCCGCGGCGTCCGACGCCCGCGGGCTGCTCGCGCTGCGCCGCAGCGCATCGAACGCGGGCGATCACCAGGTGCACGCGGTCGCCGGCGAGGACGACGTGCTCGTCGCGGCCGTCGCGCTCGACGACGTCCTCGAAGGCGAGCGCGTGGACGTCGTGAAGATCGATACGCAGGGCGCCGACCACCTCGTCGTCCGCGGGCTTCGGCGCACGCTTCGCGCAGCACCCGGCGCACAGATGCTCGTCGAGTTCTGGCTCGACGGCATGGACGAGCGCGGGATCGACGCCGCGGAGGTCCTCGCGGGCTACCGCGCGCTCGGCCGCCCGATCTCCGTTCTCGACGACGACGGCACCGCGACGCCGTCGGCCGACGAGGACATCCTCGCTGCCGCGCAGGCGAGCCCCGTGCGCTTCCTCAACCTCGTTCTCGGCCGCGCCGCCGGGCCGGCGGGTTAGGCTGGCCGCCGTGGCACGACCGCTCGCCGCGACCTGGATCGCGCCCGACGACGCGACCGACCGCGGCAACCTGCTCGGCGCCGTCAACGTCGCGCTCGGGCGCCAGGGCCGCGACCTCGGCGAGATCGTCGAGGGCCCGCAGCGCGCCGACGCGGCGATCGAAGCCGCCCGCCGGTCCGGGATGCTCGTGCTGCCGTCGATCCCGCAGGTCCTCCCGGTGCTCGCGCACGCGACGGGCCTGCTGCAGCGTGCGCGCGACGAAGGCTGGCGCCTGCTCTTGCTCGACGCGGGCGCCGACTCCGCCGCGCACAGCGGCGAGCAGATCGCGCAGAGCTTCGGGCGCCTCATCGCGACCGGCGGCCCGGATCTCGGCGGCCCCGTGCCGCCCGGCGCGCTGCGCCGGCGCGTCGCGCTCGGCCTCTCCGAGGAGGCCTTCCGCCGCACCGGCCTGATGCACGTCGAGTGCTACGAGGCCGCGCTCGCGGCATCCGGCGTCGAGCTGGCGCACGTCACGAGCATCCTCGACTGGGGCGCCGGCTGCGGGCGCATGACCGCGCATCTCCCTGCGCGCGCGCCGAACGCCCGGATCACGGCGGTCGACACCGACGCCGAGGCGATCGCCTGGGTCGCGGAGCACCTGCCCGTGCACGCGGCCGCGATCGACATCGCGCCGCCGACCGCGCTCGGCGACGACGCGTTCGACCTCGTCGTGGGGCACAGCGTGTTCTCGCACCTGGCGGAGCCGTCGCAGGACCGCTGGCTGGCCGAGCTCGCACGCGTCGTGCGTCCCGGCGGCCATGCGGCCGTCTCGTTCAACGGGCCGGCCTGCTTGGCGTGGCACGTCGAGCACCCGCTCGTCGAGATCCCGCCCGCCGTCGAGGAGGAGTACGGGCGCCACGGCATCGCGTTCTGGGGCGGTGATGGCTGGGAGGGCGAGTTCTACGACGGCTATCACACGACGTTCCACGCGCACGACTACGTGCGCGAGCACTGGTCGCGGTTCTTTCAGGTGGTGTCGATCTGGGAGCGCGGCGCCCTGCCGACGCAGGACATCGCCGTCCTGCGGGCGCTATGACCGTCCCGGTACCCCCGAGCGCGACACCCGGCGAGAGCACCGAGGAGCCGCAGGCCACGATCCCGCTGCTGCAGCGCGGCAGCCCGCTGGCGCGCTGGATGATCGGCGGCTGCGTCGTGCTCGTGGTCGTGGCCTCCCTCGGCCTGACGATCGCCGCGACCTACGGGAAGCTGCCGGAGTTCGACTGGCGCTGGGACGGGCGCTGGTTCGCGCTCGCCGTGCTCGGGTTCACGGCGCTGAACCTCATGCACGCGACGCTCTGGCGGAGCCTGCCGGGACTGCTGCGCGCTCCGATCGGCGCGAGCCGCGGCCTGGCGATCTGGTGCACGTCGGGACTCGCGCGGTACACGCCCGGCACCGTCCTGTATTCCGCGCTGCGCATTGCGATGGCGCAATCCGAGGGCGTCCCGCTACGCACCGGCATCGCCTCGATCGTCTACGAGCTCTCGTTCACGCTGACCTCGGCGTCCGTCGTCGGCGCCTACGCGCTCGTCCAGAGCGACCCGATCCAGGCCGGCCCGGCGCGGTGGAGCGTCCTCGTCCTGCCGCTGATCGCGATCGTCGTCCTGCACCCCCGGATCTTCCGGCCGCTCTCGGACGCCGGCCTGCGCCGCATCAAGAAGCCGGTGCTGGCGCACTTGCTAGGGTTCCGCACGATTCTCTGGCTGCTGGGCCTGTATTGCGTGAGCTGGGTGCTCGCCGGCCTCAGCCTCTATGCGCTCATGCAAGCCGTGCACCCCGTCCACCCCAACGATTTCCTGCTCGTGATCGCCGCCCCGGCCGTCGGCATCCTCGCGGCGGTCTTCGGGTTCATCGATCCCCGGCGGCTTGGGCGCGCGCGAGGCCGGCGTCGCAGCGGTGCTGAGCCTGACGGTGCCGTTCGCCGTCGGGTTCGCGGTGGCCATCGCGCTGCGCCTCTTGCAGCTCGCGATCGAGCTCGTGTGCGCCGGCGTGACCGCGGTGGTCGCCGAGCGGCTCGCGCATCGATCGCAACCCATGGCGGCGTCATGACACGCGTGCTCGTCCTCGGCGGGGGAGGGATGCTCGGCTCGATGGTCGCGGCGGAGCTCGGGCGCACCGACGACCTCGACGTCGTCGTGTCCGGCCGCGACGGCGAGCATCCGTTCGATGCCCGCCGCGACGACCCCGACGAGCTGCTCGACGCGGTCAAGCCGGCATGGATCGTCAACGCGATCGGCATCGTCAAGCCACGCATCGACGCCGCCAGCCCGGCGTCGATCGAGCAGGCGGTCGATGTCAACGCGCGCTTCCCGCAGCGCCTCGCGCAGGCGGCGGCCGCACGCGACGCACGCGTCGTCCATGCTGCCACCGACTGCGTGTTCAGCGGCCGCGACGGGGGCTACGACGAGGGCGCGCCGCACGACGCCGACGACGTCTACGGCCAGAGCAAGAGCCTCGGCGAGGCACCCGACGCGCACGTCGTCAACCTCCGCTGCTCGATCATCGGACCCGAGCAGGTGACCCCACCGCGCTCGCTGCTGGGATGGCTGCTCTCCCAACCGCAGGGCGCGCGGCTCAACGGCTACACCGACCATCTCTGGAACGGGATCACGACCTTCCATTTCGCCCGCGTGTGCGCCGGCGTCGTGCGCGGCGAGACGACGCCCGGCGGCACGGTCCACGTGGTCCCTCGAGACGTCGTGACGAAGGCCGACCTGCTCGTGATGCTCGCGAAGGCGTACGGGCGCGACGACTTCGGAGATCGTCCCCGGGCCGTCGCCCGCGCCCATCGATCGCTCGCTGGCGACGCTCGAAGCGGAGCGCAACGAGGCGCTCTGGCGCGCCGCCGGCTACGACCGGCCGCCCACCATCGAGTCGATGGTCACCGAGATGGCGCAGGCGCATTCGTAGAGCTCGCGCCCGAATGAAGGTCATCCTCCTCCTCGGCATCCGCCCGGACCTCATCCGCGCGAGCCGCATCATCCACCTCATGAAGGACCGCGCGGAGATCGACTTCCGGCTCGCGTGGTCCGGCCAGCACTACGACGAGACGCTCAAGGACGTGTTCATCCGCGAGCTCGACCTGCCGCGCCCGTCGATCGAGCTCGGGGCTGGCACGGGCGAGACAGATGCCGAGACCGTCGGCCTCGTCATCGCAAGGACCGCGGAGATGCTCAAGCGCGAGCAGCCAGACGCCCTCGTGTTCCTCGGCGACACGAACACCGTCATGGGCTGCATCGCCGCGGCGCAGCTCAACGTGCCCGTCGTGCACATCGAGGGCTGCATGCGCTCCTACGACTGGCGCATGCCCGAGGAGAAGTACCGCACGATCATCGACCACACGTCGGACCGCATCTACACGTACTTCGACGAGTACAAGCAGCAGGGCGTACGCGAAGGCCTGAACCCTCGCAACATCGTCGTCATCACGAACCTCATCGTCGACGTGCTGGATGCCTACTACTACGACCGCATCGACGAGTACGAGGCCTACGCGAACGACGCGTTCTTCGCCGACCGCGGGATCGAGCGCGACGGCTACTACGTCATGACGTGCCACCGGCGCGAGAACGTCGAGGACCCGGTCCCGCTGCAGCGCATCCTCGATCTCTGCTCGCAGTCCGACATGCCGATCTACTTCGCGGCGAGCTACCGCACGCAGAAGAACCTCGCGCGCTTCGGCCTGACGCTGCCCGAGCAGGTCATCATGGTCGACCCCGTCGGCTACAAGGAGCTGCTCGCGCTGCTCGTCAACTCGCGCGGCGCGATCACCGACTCCGGCACGGTCGTCGAGGAGACCGCGGTGCTGCAGGTGCCGTCGCTGCAGATGCGCAAGGCGACCGAGCGCCCGCAGGTCTACGATTGCGCGTCGAGCGTGAAGTTCGATCCCGCCGAGCCCGACGCGTATCCCGGCGACGTCGTGTGGGGAAAGCTGCGCGCGCTCTACGGCACGACGTGGGAGCACAACCTCGGCGACGGCAACGCCTCGCAGCGGCTCGTCGACGACCTCGTCGAGCGCGTCACGACGAACACCCTCCGCGGCCATCTGCCGGAGGACTCCCACATCCCGGTCGCGCGGTCCTACCGCGAGGACGGGTTGCCGAACCCCTTCGAATGACGCCGTGAGCGACGCGCCCTCGATCGCGGTCGTCGTGCCGGTGTACAACGAGGGCCCGGCGCTCGAGGCTTCGATCCGCGAGATCGCCGCCGCGGTCGCGCAGCTCCCCGGGCGATGCACGGTGATCGCCGTCGACGACGGCAGCGCCGACGACAGCCGCGCGACGCTGAAACGGCTCGCCACGGAGCTCGGTGCGGCAGCGCTCGAGGTCGAGCTGCACGAGCGCAACCGGGGCTACGGCCACGCGCTGCGCACCGGGGCGGCGCGCGCGCGACGCGAGGGCTATGACTACGCGGCGTTCATCGACTCCGACCTCACGAACCCGCCCTCCGACCTGGCCGTCATCGCGCGACTTGCCGCCGAGGGCCACCCGTACATCAAGGCGTCGCGCTTCAGCGGCGGCGGCAGCATGGCGTCCGTACCGCTGCGCCGCCGCGCCGTGTCGGTGACCGGCAACCTCGTCGGGGCCGCGCTCTTCGGAGCGGGCATCCACGACGTCACGAACGGCTTTCGCGCCGTGCGACTGGACCTGCTCGAACGCTGGCCGTTGCAGGAGACGGACTTCTCCTGCATCGTCGAGGAGCTCTCGTGGGCGCTGCGTGACGGCGTGCGGCCAATCGAGTTTCCGAGCGTCCTCACCGCGCGCACGTCCGACCAGCGCAGCTCGGCCTTTCCGTACAGCGCTCGCCTGATCGGCAAGTACCTCGCGTATGCCGTCGGCGCCCGCGCGCGGCGCGTCAAGGGGACGGGACGCCGATCGTGACCGGTTGCGCCGCACGGCCCCGTGGTGTCCAATGACCACGATGGTCGCCGCGTCACTCGACCTCGGGCCCCACGCGACGCGCGCGCGCCTCGAGGTCGGCGATCCGCTCCGCGCGCTCGCGGCGCTGGCGGTCTTCGGCGTTCACCTGGTCGGGGGGGCCGTCGAGGCGTCGGGGTACGCCGGGCAGCTCGGGCGCGATCATTTCGCGTCGCTGTTCGGCTTCCTCGGATACGGCTTCGACAGCTTGAACTCGGGCGTGGCGGTGTTCTTCGTGCTCTCGGGCTACCTGCTGTCGCGGCCGTTTCTGCGGGCGTTCATCGCCGACCAGCCGATGCCCTCGATCCCCGCGTACCTGCGCAACCGCGGGCTGCGAATCCTGCCGGCCTTCTGGGTCGTGCTGTGCCTCGCGTTCCTGCTGTACGGCACGCGCGGGGACACGTTCTGGGAGTCGGTGGGGCTCGCGGCGTTCATCACGAACTTCAAGGCGTCCGGCATGCACGTGCTGTTCGGGCAGCCCTGGTCGCTGGCCGTCGAGGTGCGCTTCTACCTCTTCCTGCCGCTCGCGGCGCTCGCGCTCATGGGGCTCAAGCGCGTCCTCGGGCCGCGCCTTAAGCGGTGGACTCGCATCGCGCTGGTCCTGGCACTCGTCGGCGTGGGGTTCGAGGCGAGCGCCGACTACGCCGTCAACGACGCTCCGTACTACGACAGCTTCGCGGCGAACGCCAACCTCTTCGCGGCGGGCATCATCCTCGCCGTGCTCGAGCACGTCCTGCCCAGGCGGGTGCGGGGTCGCGCTTGGGCCCGCCGGGCGGGCGTGGCGATGTTCGTCGGCGGGCTGGCGCTGACGCTCTCCTCGCAGTACTTCTACGTCAACCACGTCTTGCCGACGCAGCTCGTTCGCTACCTCCTGCCGCTCTGCACCGGGCTGATCGTCGCCGGCCCGCTGCTGTGGCAGTGGAGCGGTGGCCGCGCCTGGCGCGCGCTCGACAACGGCGTGCTGCGCTGGATCGGCGAGCGCTCGTACTCGCTGTTCCTCGTGCACTCGCTCGTCCTGTTCGGACTGGCACCGCACCTCGTCGCAGGCGGCTACAAGGTGACGCTGGTGACGCTCGGCTGCGTGGGGCTCGCGTGCTCGCTGCTCGCGGCCGCGGTGCTGTACCGGTTCGTCGAGCAGCCCGCCCTCAGGCGCAAGGTCGCGAGCCCCGGCTCGGTCGGGCGGACGGTCCCGGCGCCACAAGAGGCGCTCGTGGCCAGCACCGCAGCTCGGTAGGCGGTCGGCGACTAGCTGGTTGCGGCGCGCGCGGCGAACAGCATCTCGCCGCCGTAGAGCGGGAGCTCCGCCTCGAGCGCTCGTTGCGGCAGGCGGCGCACGACGGGTCCGAGCAGACGGTGGAACTCGGGGCCGAAATGCCTGAACTGGTCATACGCGTAGCCGACGCGCAAGCGCTTGACGTGCGCGCGCGCCTGCACCACGTGCAGTCCGGCCCGCACGCACGCGAGGCTCAGCGTGTCCTCGCCGAAGTAGTAGGTGTGCTCGGGGGGCGCGATCGGCGGCCAGTAGCGCCCGAGCATCCGGGCCGGCGCGGAACGCGCGTTCGGCGTCTGGATGACGAGGTAGCCGCCGGGCGCGAGCGCATGCGCGGCGAGCTCGAACAGCCGCCGGGGATCGCGCAGGTGCTCCACGAGCCCGATCGCCGTGACGAGGTGAAACTGGACGCCCGCGACCCCTTCGAAGCCCTCGACCGTGCCCTGGCTCACGCGTCCGGGGTGCCGGCGCGCCGCCTCCTCGGCGGCATCGCGCTGGAGCTCCAGGCCCCAGCCCTCCCAGCCGCGCCGCGCGGCGAGGTCGAGCAAGCCGCCGTCGAAGCAGCCGACGTCGAACAACTTGCCCGGCCGCGCGCCGACGCGCTCGGCGAAGTCGAGCACCTGCTCCAGGCCCGCATCGCGGTCGGGCGCGAGGTCTTGGCGATAGTTGCCGGAGACCGCCCGGGTCGCGTAGTGGGCGTCGAGCTGCTCCTCGGTCGGCAGGGGATCGAGGCGCCGCAGCCCACAGCTCGCACACGACACGAGATCCCAGTCCAGACGCCGGTAGAGTGGCGCCCATTCGCGGCAGCCGCACACCGGGCACGACACCCCGTGGTCGGACGATCCAGGTGCGGCCGCTGTCGCGCTAGGACTCGTGGCGGCCATCGCGTGCACACCATAACCGGGAAGAACGGGCCGACACGACACGGCGGGCGCCGGTGGCACTGACGCCGGCGAGGCGGCTCGCGCTGGCGATCGGCGTGACGCTCTTCGCCGCGCAGCTCGCGTCCACGCTCGTCGACCCGCGGGTCTCCCGGTTCGACGCCGCCGACCTCTTCACCGCGGTGACGCTGGTCGGCTTCGCGGTGCTCGCCGTGTCGCTGCCGCGCAGGGTCGCGCTTGCATCCGTTGCGGCGCTGGCCGCGGTCTGGCTCGTCGGCTACGGGGCCTACGAGCTCGTCCCGGGGTGGATCGACGAGGGGGTCCCGACCGAGAAGGCGGTGGGCACGGCTGCGTACTCGCGCTCGCCATACCTCGGCCAGCAGCTTGCCGGCGCGGCGCTGATCGCCCTCGTCTGGCTCGCCGGCGCGCTCGTCTGGCGCCGCCGTGGAATGGCGTCCGAGCGCGGCCCCGAGCCGGTCGGCTCGCCTGCGCCGGCGCGTTCGGTGAAGCTCGTCGTGATCACCGGACTCGTCGTGCTGACGCTCCTTCCGGACCTGCACGAGCTGCTCGTCGTGCAGTCGCGCGGCCCGCTCGACGCCACGTGGGATCACGCCAACCTCCTGACCTGGGCGTATCTCCAGCAGCAGGGGTTCGCGGCGATGACGGACTACTGGTACCCCTACGGCAACGCCTGGGTGTTCACGGACTTCCCGACCGGCCCGGCCGCGCTGCTCCTCTGGCAGGCGATCCTGCTCAGCGCCGTGGCGTGGTCGCTCTGGCGGCTCATCGGCCCGCGCCCGTACCGGATCGGGTTGTGCCTACTGGGTCTCGTCGTGCTGGGCGGGTTCGACGTGCAGGGCATCATGGATCCGCCGCTGTTCTGGCGCTACGCGGCGGGGCTCGTCATCGCCGTCGCGTACGCCGCGGTCGGCCCCCTGCGCCACAGCCGCCCGACCCGCGGGCACGCCGTCTTCTTCGCGCTGTGCGCGGTGGTCGCGACCGTGATGCCCGACAGCTTCGTCATGGGACTCGGTGGAGCCCTCTTCGTCGCGCTCGGCGCGCTGATGTTCGAACCGAGCCTCCGCGCTCCCCGCCGGCTCGTGCGCGCTGGTGCCATCGACGTGATGGCGGTGGCCGGTGCGCTGGGCGTCATGCTGGCCGGGTGGGCGCTGGCCGGGACGGCCGGCGAGAACGCGCGCTGGTTCGGCGACGCTCGTAGCGGCTCGGCGTTCACCGCGGCGCACGCTTCGCAGAACGCGCTGGCCGGCCTGGACGCAGCCCCCGGAATGACGCCGCTGCTCCTCGTGGTCGCCGCGCTCCTGCTCGTCTTCGCGTTTGCGTACGGGCGGGCGCGAGACGGCACGTCTCGCGCGGTGTCGCTGATCACGTTCGCGGCGGCGGGGGTCACCGCGATCGTCCTCGCGAAGCACCTCGTCCGACCGCAGTCGGCGGCCGTCCTCTTCGGGCCCCTGACGGCGCTCTTGTGGTCGGCCACGCTGCTGTGGTCGCGGCGCTCCGTCACGTCGTGGATCGCGCTCGGCCTGTTCCTCGGCACGCTGACCGCCGTGATGGACAACGCTTCGTCGGTGCGCCCGAAGGAGTACCTGGGCAATGTGGCCACGCTCCCGGTGACGATCGTGCGCGACGTCGCGCAGGTCGTCGATCGCAAGGAGCTGAGCGAGGCCGCGAACGATCGCTTCGCCGTCGAGCGCTTCGCCGCCGATCCCGTGAAGATGTTCATCGCCGACCAGGTCGCCCTGAAGCTCGGCGCTCCCGATGCGGGTCCGTTCGCGGTTCTCGGGGACGCCGCGATCTTGTACGTCCTCTTCGGCCAGGCCCCGCCCGACCACATCGAGATGTACACGATGTCCCCGCGCGACAACCAGCGCGACGTCGTCGCCGCGCTGCGCCGCACGCCGCCGCGGCGCTTGATCTGGCGGCGCGACTTCAACATCGACGGCGTTCCGTATCACGTGCGCGATCCGCTCGTGTTCGCGTACGCCATCGCCACGTACGTGCCCGAGCAGCGCGGCGATCCGTGGGACCTGCTGCGCCGGCGCCGGCCGGACGAGCGCGTGCCGCTCGCCTATTGGCGCGAGCGGCTGGGCACGACGGTCGACCTGGCCGGCATTCCCGGCTACTCGCACGGCGCCGAGCACGAACGCTGCGGCGGCGGCGCGGGCTGCGTGCCGTACGCGATCGTGACCGGCCGCAGCCCTGGTGACGGCGTCCCCGTGGTGGTCCGGCTTGCCGGCACGCCGTACGCGTTCGCGCTCGCGACGCACAACGGGGAGAACCGGTACGCCGTGCGCCTGGACCGGCTGTGGTACTGGCCCTACGCCGGCGCCGGCGCACGGCTGGTCGGCGCGACCCCCGGCTGGACGGTCGAGCGCGTTGGCTTCAGAGCCGGCGACGACCTCTATTAGACGGCGGTGCGCGCCGGCGAACCGACAGCCCGCGACGCCCGCGTGGAGAGCCCCGCCGGCCGCTCGCCGCGCTGGACGCGAGCCCCCGCGCTCGGCGTCTTCGTCACGGTCGGCCTGGCCACGATCGTCCGCGACGTCGCCAACTCGAGCAGCCTCGGCTTCGACAGCGACGACCTGTTCGCGGCCGCGGCGCTGGTGGGCCTCGGAGCGCTCGTGCTGATGCTGCCGGGTCGTCGCGCGCTGTTCGCGGGAGCCGGCCTGGTCGTCGCATGGCTCACGGCATACGTGCTGTACGCGCGGCTTCCCGAGCTGCTGGGAGGGCCGGTGCCGGTCGCCGACGCTGTCGGCGCCGCCGCGTTCTACCGCTCGCCGTACATCGGGGCGCAGGCTGCTGTACGTCATCTTCCGCCAGCCGCCTCCGGTGCACACGCAGATGTACAACATGTCGCCGAAGGGCGAGCAGCGCGAGGTGATCGCCGCGCTGAAGCGGATGGCGCCCGCGCGGCTCGTCTGGCGACGTGACCTCGACATCGATCGCGTTCCGTACCCGGTGCGGGTGCCGCTGGTGTTCGCCTACGCGATCGCGCACTACGTGCCCGAGCTCAAGGGCGACCCGTGGGACGTGCTGCGGCCGCGCAAGCGCGGCGAGCCGCCGGCGCTCGGGTTCTGGCGCGCGCGGCTCGGCGAGACCGTCGACCTCGGCGCGATCCCCAGCTACTCGCACGGCTCCGACGGGAAGCCGTGCGCCGCAGCATCGAGCTGCGTGCCGTACGCCGCCATCACCGGCAAGCCCGCGAAGGACGGCGAGCGGCCCGTCATCGACGTGCGCGCCGGGCGGCGGCGGTTCAAGGTCACGCTGACCGGCTATCGGGGCGTGGAGCGGTACTCGGTGCGCCTCGATCGGCTCTGGTTCTGGCCGTTCGTCGCGACCGGCGCGAAGCTGAGCAGCGCCACGCCCGGTTGGCAGGTGCGCCGCGTCGACGTCCGCGCCGGCGACGACCTGTACTAGCGGTCCCTAGAACCAGCGCACGCCGACGCGATGCAGCCCGGCGCGACCGAGCACGTGGACGTAGCCGCCGAGCTCGTTGCTCAGCCGGAACTTCGACTGCTCGTGCAGCGTCGGCCCGCTCTGCGAGCCGGCTACGCGGCTGACGACGCCGCCCGCGAGCAGGACCTTGAACGTGATCTCGGGGCAGACCGCCATCGAGCGTGCGGTCAGCCCGAGCGCGAGCACGAACGTGCGGTTGAAGCCGCGGAAGCCGTACGTGCTGTCGGGGATGTCCTCGCCGAGCACGATGCGGATCGAGCGCCGGTAGATGGCTTGATAGATCCGAAAGCGCGCCGGCACCGCGCTCGTGCCCGCCTTGTTCTCATAGCGCGAGCAGAGCACGAGGTGCGTGCCCTTGCGCAGCTCGGCGAGCATCTTCGGCAGTTGCTCGAGTGGGTCGCGGGCATGCGGCATGACGATGAAGCAATGGCGGCCCTGGGCGTACGCCATGCCGAGCCGGATGAGCCGTCCGAAGCCGCTCTCGTCGCGATCGAGCACGAGGATGCGCATGTGCAGCAGCGGAAACCGGTCGGCCATCTCGGTCGCGACCGCGACCGTGCCGTCCTGGCTGTTGGCGTCGATGACGATGACCTCCGTCGCCACGCCCGTCGCCACGATGATGCCGTTGAGCTCCTCGAGCGTCGCGGCGAGCGTGCGCGCATCCTCGAGCGTCGGGACGAGCACCGATGTCTCGACGATCACCGCTCGACGATCCCCCACGGGTCCCAGTGGCGAGCCGGGAACCGGATGTCGTCGCGCGAGCGTCTCGCTCGAGCGTCGCGTCCGAGAGGTACATGAGCTTCGTGCCCGGCATCAGCGACATCGCGCCGTTCGCGTAGCCCGGCCGGTACCTCGAGCGCGGACGGGACCTGACGCGTCGAGCGTGTAGCGGTGCACCTCGGCGCCGGGCGACGGCGTCGTCCCAGTCGTCGATCTTCACGCACGCGACGAGCGCCGCGCCGGCGACGACCATGACCCACTTGCGCTCGTTGCGGTGCGCATGCCACGCCCGCACCGTCCCTGTCGCGAAGTTCTCGACGAAGTACACGCGCTTGCAGTCGGAGAGGTCGAGGTCGTTGACGAACGACAGGCGGCCGCGGTCGTCGGCGGCGGCGCCGCCCTTGATGAGCCTGGGCTCGGTCGCTCACGACGTCACGACCTGGTGGGGATCGGCGTGGCGCGCAAGGCTGTGCGCGGTGCGGATCTCGCGCCCGAACGGGATCTCCTCCGGCGACAGGTACGGCCGCAGCGCCTCGAGGTTCGAGAACTGCGCGAGGCTGAGATCCTTGATCCGGCCCGCGTCGATGAGGTCGGCGACCTCCGCGATCGCGTCGTCGATGCTGAAGCGCGGCTCGAAGCCGAGCTCGTCCTGCGCCTTGGCGAACGACGTGCGGTAGTTGCGCGCGTCGTGGATCGCGATGTCCACCTTCTCGATCTCGACGTTTCCGACGTGCGCGGCGACCCGCTCGGCGAGCGCCTCGATCGTCACGTTCTCGGTGCCGAGGTTGTAGATGCCGCCGACCTCGGTCTCGAGGTGCGGCAGGATCGCCGTCGCGACATCGCGGACGTGCAGCAGCGGCCGGTACTGCGTGCCGCCGAAGACCTGCAGGCGGCCGATCGTCTTGGCTCGGGCGGTGAGCAGGTTGACGACGAGGTCCAGGCGGATGCGCGAGTACGTGTCGCCGGTGCCGGCGAGCGTCGCCAGGCGCAGGACGAGCGAGGTCGGGTGTGGCTCGAGCAGGACCGACTCGCACGCGAGCTTCGTCTTCGCGTACAGCGACAGCGGCGCCAGCGCGCTGGACTCGTCGAGCAGCTCGTCCTGCGCGCCGTAGACCGAGCACGTCGAGGGGAAGATGATCCGTCCGTCGTAGACCTTGGCGAGCCAGCGGACGCTCTCGAAGTTGATCTTCTCGGTGAGGCCGGGCGCGAGCGCCGATGCCGGGTCGCCGACGAGCGCGGCGAGCCAGACGACGGCGTCGGCCCACCGCAGGTGCGGCAGCAGCCGGTCGGCGTCGAGCACGTCGCCGTTGACGAACGGCACGTCCTTGAGAAACCGGTCCTCGTAGAGCAGCAGGTCGTACACGAGGACGTCATGCCCGGCGGCGACCGCTTCATCGGTCAGCCATCCGCCTACGTACCCCGCGCCGCCGACGATCAGGACGCGCATTACGGTGACTCTGCCACACCTTCGCCGGCGGTGACCGGCGGGGTTGTCACGTGCCTGCCTCGGCGGCGGCGGCCAGCGCCGCGATATGCGCCTCCAGCGAGGCGATGTACTCCTTGGCGCCCTGCAGCTCGATCGCCAGGGGGTTGGGCGGCGGCGGCTCGGCGCGCGGTCGCGGGTCGCTCGGCGCGGCGAAGGTGTCGCCGTCCATGCCGAACCGCTCGGCGCCCGAGCGCACCAGCGGCGGCGGCCGGCGGCCCGGCGGGGCGGTGTCCTCGGGCAGCTCGCACGGCTCCGTGCCCACTGCGACCTGCGCGATCTGCAGGCGCCAGTGAAAGCCGCGCACGTACGGTGGCCTGACCCGCTCGATCACGAGGCCGCGACTCGCGAGCGCGGCCTGCAGCCAGCCGCGGTCGTAGGCGACCGCGTTCGTGGGATCGCGGTCGTTGATGTACAGCGCGTTCTGGCTGTCCTGCATGTAGGGGAAGCCGGCCTTGTCGAAGAGAAACCACGTCGACACGATGCGACCTTCGGGGGCGAGTACGCGCACGACCTCGTCGAGGTAGTGCTCGGTCTGGCCCTCGACGAGATGGGTGAACACCGATGTCGCCTCGATGAGCGTGCAGATCCCGTCCTCGACGGGCAGCGGCGCGACCCAGGGCCGCAGCGGGTCGGGGTTCAGGCACGGGCTGTAGACGTCGTGATGGATGAACTCGAAGCCGTCGGCGACCGGCGCGAGGTTCTCCCGACACCACTGCACCATCCCGCGGTGCAGGTCGACTCCGATGTAGCGCCGCGGGCGTGGGTCCTGCTGGAGGAGCCGGCGGGCGCTGCGGCCGCAGCCGCACCCGAAGTCCAGATACGTGTCCCACGCCTCCGCGGGCAGGTCGCGGAAGATCGGCGCTGCGGTCGGGTTGTCGTAGTTCTCCGGCTTGGTGTTGCCGACGAGCTCGCGCAGCTCGATCGGCGGCAGTGGCAGCTCGCCGGACACGGGCCAGGCGCTACCCGGCAGGGGCGCGCATGAACAGCACGATGCGGGCGCCGAGGTTGCGCGCGACCTCCACGCGAAAGCCCCGCTCGCGCACGAGCTCGAGCAAGACGGCGAACGAGGGCACGAAGTACGTGCTCGTGTCGCCGCGGTAGTCGGCCATCCCCGGGCAGGTCAGCGTGACCGGCTCGCTGGCGGTCTCCAGCACGATCAGCCCGTGGGTCGGAACCGTCAGCGCCTTGACCTTGTCGAGCGCCGTCGCGTAGTCCTCGAGGTGGTAGAGCACCCCGCAGAACAGCACGAGGTCGAAGGGCGCCTCGGGCTCGAGGTCGAAGAAGGACGCTTCGCGGAACTCGACGTCCAAGCCCAGGATCTCGCGGCAGTACATCGCCTGGTCGACGAACGAGATCCCAGCCCCGAGGTTCGAGTCGACGCCCAGCACGGAGCCGGCGCCGAGGCGCTTGGCGGCGAACGACATGTAGCCCGCGTTGCAGCCGATGTCGAGCACGCGCCAACCGGTGATGTCGGGCAGATCCTTCGCGATCGCGCGCCACAGCGGACCCGGGATGTCGTGCCCGGAGAAGATGTCCCGATCGCCGTCGAGGTCCTTCGTCCACAGGCCATCGGCGAGCTCGAGGTTCTGGTACCACGGAGCGAGCTCGAGGATGCGGCTGCGGATCTCTTCCCGGGAGGCGATGGCGCCAGTATGGCGAGCCGGCCGCGTGTGCGGCCGGGCGCGGAGGCGTGGCGGTACGCTCTTGCCTGCATGCAGACCCCCGCGGCACGCTACCCGGCCATCACGGTCGAGGACGTTTCGAAGAGCTTCCGGCAGCCCGTGGAGGCCCGTCACACGCTCAAGGAACGCGTGCTGCATCCGTTCGCCGGCCGCGAGCAACGAGCGTTCTCGGCGCTGAAGGACATCACCTTCACGGTCGACGAGGGCGAGTTCTTCGGCATCGTCGGACGCAACGGCAGCGGCAAGAGCACGCTGTTGAAGTGCCTCGCCGGGATCTACGGCGTCGACTCTGGACAGATGTTCCGGCGCGGGCGGATGGCGACGTTCATCGAGCTCGGCGTCGGCTTCAACCCGGACCTCGCGGCGTACGACAACGTCGTCCTCAACGGGATCATGATGGGACTCTCGCCCGCCGAGGCCAAGGCCCGCTACCCGCAGGTCATCGAGTTCGCCGAGCTCGAGGACTTCCAGGACCTCAAGCTGAAGAACTACTCGTCGGGGATGCACGTCCGGCTCGCGTTCTCCGTCGCGATCCAGGTCGACGCCGACATCCTCCTCATCGACGAGGTGCTCGCCGTGGGCGACGCGAGCTTCCAGCAGAAGTGCTTCGACGTCTTCCACAAGATGCGCGACGAGGGCAAGACGATCCTCTTCGTCACGCACGACATGACGAGCGTCAACCGCTTCTGCCACCGGGCGCTGCTCCTCGAGCACGGCGCGATGGTCGCGATCGGCGATCCGCGCGACATCGGCGACCGCTACCTCGAGCTGAACTTCAACGAGCAGGCGCAGGTCAAGCCGGTCAACGCCGGCGAGCGGGCCGGCGACGGCACCGGGCGGGTCATCGACGCCTGGCTCGAGGACCACATGGGCGAGCGCCACACGCAGTTCCTCTCGGGGACGCGCAACATCTTCCACGCGATCGTCGAGTTCTACGAGGACGAGCAGGATCCATCGCTGACCGTCGCGTTCCTCAACGAGCACCAGCAGAACGTCCTCATCGTCTCGACGCTCGTCGATCACCGCGAGACCGGCATGTTCCACGCCGGTGACAGGGCGCATTTCGCGGTGGCCTTCGAGAACGTCCTTGCCCCGGGGCGCTACGAGCCGCTCGCGAACCTCGCGCACAGCGGCGAGGGGCACGACCTCATGGACCGCTGGGAGAAGCAGCTGTCGATCATGGTCCGCGGGATGCGCGCAAGCGGCGGGATCGTCGACGTCGATCACAGCTGGACGATCGAGCACGGCGCCGGCGAGGCGCCGCCGCCGCGCGTCGAGAGCACCGCGTAGGCCGCGGGTGGCGACCGCAGCCGTCACGGAGCCGCCGCCGGATCGCGGCGTTCCGATCCGCGGGCCGTCGTCGGTCGCAGGCGACTTCCGCCGCGCGCTGACGCTGACGGTCGCCCTCGCCAAGAACGACTTCAAGCTGCGGTTCTTCGGCTCGGTGCTGGGCTATCTGTGGCAGCTCATGCGCCCGCTGCTGCTGTTCGGCGTGCTCTACATCATGTTCACGGAGATCGTCCCGTTCACCTCGACGCCGAACTTCGGCGTCGCGCTGCTGCTGGGGATCGTGCTCTACACGTTCTTCGCCGAGGCGACGGGCAACGCGGTGGGCTGCGTCATGGTGCGCGAGAACCTCGTCCGCAAGATCCACTTCCCGCGCCTCGTGATCCCGATGTCGGTCGTCATGGTCGCGTGCTTCAACCTCGCGCTGAACATGGTCGTGGTCACGATCTTCGCGACGTTCTCGGGCGTAGCGCCGACGCTGTCGTGGCTCGGGCTGATCCCGCTGATCGCGCTGCTCGTCGTCTTCTCGGCGGGTCTGGCGATGCTCCTGTCGGCGCTGTACGTGCGCTACCGCGACGTGGAGCCGATCTGGGACGTCGTCTTGCAGGTCGCCTTCTACGCCTCGCTCATCCTCGTCCCCTACGAGGCCGTCAAGGCGAAGAGCGAAGCGCTCGCGAGCGCCCTCGTCGCCAACCCGCTGGCGTCCGTCGTCCAGGAGAGCCGGCACCTCATGATCAGCCCGGAGTACTTCAGCTCGGCAGACGCGATCGGCGGCGCGGAGCGGCTCATCGTCCCGCTCGCGATCGTCGCGGGCACGTTCGCGCTGGGCCTCCACGTCTTCAACCGCGAGGCTCCGCGGATCGCCGAGGAGCTGTAGCTCGGCGGAGAACGGCGACGCAGGTAGAACTAGGTGACCACACGCGTCGCGCGCCGCCACCTGAACCCGAGGAGTCGCCTTGTCGTACGCACGGATCGTCCTGGCCACCGTCGTCCTGATCGCCGTCGTCTTCTACCTGCTCAACGTGGTGATCGCCGCCGCGATCTTCGGAGCGTTCGCCCTCTTCGTCCTGTACGTCGTCATCAAGGAGGGGCTCTAGCCAGGGGTCCGCGTGCGCCTGGGCATCGCGCACCACTTCGGCTGGGCCGTGGCCGTCACGGCCTCGGCCGACCACGCCGTCGTTGACCGTCGGCGCATCGAGCTGGTCGAACCCGGCATGCCGGCGGCTCCGATCCACCGCCCGCGCGAGCGACTCGACGACGACGGCGCCGCGGCGCTGGTCGCGCAGGTGCGAGCGTCGGCGCTGCGAGCGACGTCGCAGGCCCTCGACGACCTCGCGGCCGCCGTGCCCGGACCGATCGTCTCGATGTCGCTGCGAGGCTGGCCGCTGGACTTCCCCGAGGACATCGCCGTCCAGCGGCGCGCGCCGTACGAGGCCCGAGCCGACTCCGTCATGTACCGCCAGGTGCTCGCCGAGCTCGCCCACGCGCGCGGCTGGGACGTCGACCTCTACGACGCCAAGGACGTGGAAGCCGAAGCGGCCATCATGCTGGCCGAGCGGGCCGACGAGATCCTGCGCGGACCGCGGGCGACCCTCGGCCCGCCGTGGACGCGGGACCACCGGATGGCGCTCGCGGCGACGATCGTGGCCGGCGCGGACGCCACGGCGCGCTGAGCCGATCGAGGGCCGTCGCGGAGCCGTTCCCACGGCGCGGGCCGGCCCGCAAGCGCGGCCTCAGGCCCCACGGCGCGCCGGCCCGCCGGCGCGGACTCAGGCTTGCGGCGCGGGAGCGCTCGTCGGCTCGGCGGCGACGCCTTCGAGGAACGCTTCGAGCTCGTCGATGCGGCGCTCCCAGGTGTAGTCCTGCGCCGTCACGCGACCCGCCTCGCCCAGGCGGGCGCGCAGCTCGGGGTCGGCGAGCAGGCGGGCGAGCGCGGCGCTCACCGCGGCGACCGTCGGCTCGGGCATGAGGCAGTTCTCGCCGTCGACGCAGAAGTCGCGGTTGCCGTGCGAGTCCGTGCAGACGACCGCGCCGCCGGTCGCCATGGCCTCAAGCGGCGGCAGGCAGAAGCCCTCGTGCGTCGAGGTCTGGACGAAGATCGTCGCCTCGTTGAAGAGGCCGTTGACCTCCTCGTCGCTCGGGCGCCGCTCATAGCGCGCGCCGTAGCGCGGCCCGAGCTCCGGCTCGATGCCGAACAGGCAGAGCTCCGGCTCGCCATCCAGCGCCTTCCACGCGTCGATCGTCAGCGGCAGGTTCTTCAGCGGGTTCGTGCGGCCGAGCGCGAGCAGCATGTCGTCGCGGCGCTCCACATCGTCGAGCGGGCGGAACGTGTCGAGGTCGATCCCCGGCGGCACGAGCGTCGACTCGAGGCCGAGCTCGCGCAGCCGGTCGGCGTTCCAGCCCGAGATCGTCATGTAGCGAAACTCGTTGCGATACCCCGCCAGCACGGCGTAGCGGTTGCGCTCGTCGTCGGGGTAGTAGCTCGTCTCGATGTCCTGGACGAAGAAGACGGGGATGCCCTTCAGGACGCTCGCCGTCCAGACCGGCGTGCCGGTGTTCCACCACGTCGCGACCTTGATCGCGTCCTCGGCCGCCAGCGCCTCGGTCAGGTCGTCGTAGTCCGCGAACGTCACCACGGGCGCGTCGAGCTCGAACCACTCGGGCTCCTCTCCGAGCGTGAAGAGCTTGACGTCGTGGCCGCGCTCGCGCATGCGGTTGAGGTGCTCGAAGATGTCGCGGTGCCCGCCGCCGACGCCGGTGTCCTCGGTGACGTAGACGACGCGCAGCTTCCCCTCCGGCGTGCGGACCGACGCGCCGCGGCCGTCGAAGAACTCCCCCCAGCGCTCCCAGAACGCGATCTGCGAGGCCCGCTCACGATCGCCGAGCTCCGTCCCGCGCGTGACCGACTCGTGGTGCTCGAGCGTCGCCGGCGGGAAGTAGAGCACCCGGTATCCGGCCGCCCACGTGCGCAGGCACCAGTCGACGTCCTCGTAGGCCATCGGATAGCGCTCGTCGAGCAGGCCGACCTCGTCGAGCACCGCGCGCTTGACGTACATGCACGCCCCGGTCACGGCGAGCACCGGGACCGTGATGTTCGCCGGGCCGTGGTCGGCGGGCTTGAAGCGAAAGCGGTGGTCGAACCACACCGGGGCGCCGAGGTTGCGCTGCACGCCCGCATGCTGGATGCGCCCGTCGGGGTACAGGAGCTTCGCGCCGACGATCCCGACGTCGTCGGCCGCGTACGCCGCGTACTGCAGGCAGTCCAGCCAGCGGTCGCGCGCGACGACGTCGGCGTTCAGCAGCACGACGTCGGTCGCGCGGTCGGCCGCGCGCAGGCCGCGGTTGGCGTTCGCGGCGAAGCCGGCGTTCTCCTCGCCGAGGATGAGCGTGTCGATCCCGTCGATCGCCCGCAGCGCCTCGACGTGCTCGGCGCTCGGCGTCGCGTCGTCGGCGACGACGATCTTCACGCGCTCGCGCACCGTCGTGCGGCGGATGCTGCGCACGGCCTCGGCGACGTACGCCGGGTCGCCGTAGGTCGGGATGACGACGCTCACCGGCCGGCCCTTCTCGCGGTACCACGACGCCGCGTGGCGCTGCTCGGACTCCGCCAGCGACCCGAGCTTGAGGCGGTGGCGCAGCGGCGTGAAGCGGATCGGAAACGTGAGGACCCGCCAGGCGACCTCGCGCGGCCCGAGGTAGCGGTACGTCAGCGCGATCCGGCGACGCAGGTTGGCGAACGGGCCGCGCGGCATCGCGGCGATCGCCGCGTCGGGGGTGGCGTCCTTGCCGGGCGATGAGGGGTGCTTCTCGGTCATCCGCGCTCGTCATTCTCGCGATCGACCGGCGAAAAGGTCGCGCGCGACTCGAGCGACAGCCGCCGGCGCACCCCTTCGGGCAGGCGGTCGTGGCGCGACCCGAGCGCCGCGCCGGCGGTGCGTGCCGCGTGGTGCAGCGTCGCGCGCGCCGCCAGCGCGACCCGCGGAACGACCGTTGCGGCTTCGGCGTCGCCGCGGGCGCGCGACCAGCGCACGTCGGCCCGCGCCGGGGCGAGCACGTGGTCGCGCACCGTGGTGAGCCGCAGCGGCTCGACGAAGCCGTAGACCTCGCGCAGCGCGCGCCACTCGTCGAAGCAGCGGCGCATCCGGCCGCGCGCCGAGTACTCGTGTGAATGCTCGACGGCGGCCTCGGGGACGAAGGCCTTCGCGAACCCGGCGCGCAGCATGTCCACGGCGAGCTGCTGGTCCTCGGCGTAGGGCACGTCGCGAAACGGGACGCGCTCCCAGGCGGCGCGGCTGATCGCGCCGTTGGCATCGGTGAAGAAGCCGCGCGTGCCGAGCAGGTGGCGCGCGCCGAGCGCGCGCTCGGCCTCGTCGAGGCGATCGACGCGCGCGCCGCCGAACGACGCGAAGAAGGTCTCGAGCTCACGCCGAGTCATCGGGGTCGCGCCCGGCTGCGCGACGTACGGGCCGAAGGCGAGGCCGACGTCCGGCGCCGCGGCGAACGGCGCGAGCAGCGCCTCGAGCCAGCGCGGCGAGGCGGGCACGGCGTCCTGCGTGAGGAAGACGACGTGCGCGCCGGTGGCCTCGCGGGCGAGGAGGTTGCGCGTCGTGCCGTGCGAGAACTCCGCCGGCGCGATCGTCAGGACGCGCGCGCCGTGCGATCGCGCGACCTCGGCCGAGCCATCGCGCGAGCCCGAGTCGCAGACGAGCAGCTCGACGGCTCGCGCCGTGTCCTGCTCGCGCACGGCGCGCAGCACCGTCGCCAGGCGCGGGCCGGCGTCGCGCACCGGGATCGCGACGGTGACGTCGATGGATGCGCTCATGCGTAGAAGCGCATGATGGTCTCGATCTGGGCGTACGCGGACCAGCCGACCACGAGCACGACGGCCGTGGCGGCGAGGGCGGGGCCGCCGCGACGCCCGGCGCCGCGCACGGCAAGGGCAACGATCGCGCCGTAGAGCGGCATCAACGGCAGCAGATAGCGGGCTTGCTCAAAGCGCTCACCGGTGTTGCGCCAGTAGCTGTAGCCCGCCGCACCGATGAGCAAAGCCAGGCCGACCACCACGAGCGCGTATGTCGCAAGCTCGGCACGGCGTGCGGCCACCCGCCGCCGATCGCGCACGAGCGTGGCGAGCGCGAGCGCCACGACGAGCGCGCCGACAAGCTTCGCCAGCGTGTACACCCATGCCGGGAAGCCGTAGTCCAGCCAGCCGAACTGCCCGACGAAGCCCGTCCACCAGACGTCGTCGGGCGGGTTCGCGTCGGGATGCAGTCGCGTGATGACGCCCAGCCGCGGCAGAAACAGCTGCCACGTGTACGAGAGCTGCTCGCGCACCGAGCTGTCCCCCGCCGGCACCGCGACGGTTGGTGCCGGCGCCGTGCCCGTCGAGGCCGCGCCCCAGACCGGACGATCCCAGACCGTTGCGGAGAGCGCCACGTAGGCCAGCGCCGGTAGCGCGACGACGACGACACCGGCCGCGACCGCCCGCAACGCGGCACGGCGGCTGTCCGGCCCAGCCCGGACGATCGCCCACAGCAGCGCGAAGACCACCGCGGGCACGAACGCGATCATCGTCGCCTTCGCGAGCGCCCCGGCCACGAGCGCCAGCCCGACCGCGACGGCCCTGCGCGGCGTCAGCCCGAAGCGGAAGATCCGGGCGAGGGCGAGCAGCAGCGCCGACGACGCGCAGGCCAGCGCGATGTCGTTGTTGACTCCCCCGCCCATGAAGCCGAGCAGCGGCTGCGTGGCGATCGCCAGGCCGCCCGCGACCCACGCCCACGGCGTGCCCGGCACGATCTCGCGCACGAACAGGGCACCGAAGAGCGCCGTCAGCGCCGCCAGCAGCGCCGAGACGAGTCGCATCGTCGCCACGCGCGTGAGCAAGTCGTCGGAGGGCGCCGCCAGGTACGCGACCGCCGCGACGGCGTAGTACGCAGGCGGGTTGTTGGTCGCGCTGGCGACGTCGCCGCTGCCCGTGCGCGACGGCGGGCGCGCCCGAACGGCCTCGAGGCGCGCGGCTTCCGAATCCGTGCCGGGCGGGCGATTCTCGGGGCGGCCGATGACCGTGTAGAACCCGAGGCCCTCGAGCGTGCGGTTGATCTCCGCGGAGAACTGGGCGCGGTCCGGCACGCCCTTGGGGAGCTTGCCGGTCTCCGCGAAGTACTGGGTGTACGCGACGTGCGCGACCTCGTCAGGGACGTGGAACGGCGGCACGAGAACGCCCCAGGCAAGCGCGTTGGCCAGCGCCACGATCGTGATCCAGCGCACCGGCGTCGGGCAGCGCCCGATGTTCCCGGCGATCCGCCTCACGTCGGCTCGCGCTTCTCGTCGTGTGCGGACAGCAGCGCGCGCGTCGCCGCGACGACCACCAGCAGCACGAACGCGAGCGCCGCCCCCGGGGCGAGCCCGCCCCACAGGCCGCGCGCGAACGTCATCCGGCTCGCGATCGTCGCCCGGAGGCTGTGACCGGAGAGCCGCTTGCCGAGCACGTACTCGATCCGCGCCCGGCCGCGCCCGGGCTTGCCGGCGACCCGCGCGGGCGTCCCGGTCTCCGCACCCGCAAACGCCAGGCGCGCCGTTCCGCGGTTGGCGATGCAGACTCGCGCCGATGGCACCGCTCGGGTCGTCGTGGCGCCGAGCGGGAGGTCGACGATGCCCTGCCGCCACCCGGCCGCCAGGTCGCCGACGGGCAGCACCGGGCGATCGCCGTCTTGCACCGCGACCCGCAGCGCCGGGCCGGGCGCGCCATACGTTCCGATCGTCATCCGCAGCAGCCCGGTTCCCTCCGGCACGCGCTCCCCGGCCTGACAGAGCACGCCGCCGGGCTCGAGGATCGCAACGAACGTCGCGGGGCTGATGGCGTTGGAGCCGATCAGGGTGCGGGTCGCGTTCGTGACACCGAACGCGATCGCGACCGCGAGCAGCCCGAGGCCGGCAGCGAGCACCGCTCGCGCGACGCGCCGTTCGGGCGCGGCGCGGCTAGGGCAGTCGCCGAGGGTCACGGGTTACCTGAGGGAGACGAGCGAAAGACGATCCGATGATGACGCTCACGTGTAGAAGCCGCGGAGTGTCAACAGCTGCGAGGCGTACGTGAAGACCATCAGCGACACGACGACGGCGGTCGTGATCCGCGCGGCCCAGCGGTCGCCGAACGCCCACCACGCGCCCGCTGCGAGGATCGCGAGCGCGCCGATGGCCGGGAACGCGTAGCGCCCCATCTCCGCGATGACCGTGCGCTGCTCCGGCGTCGAGAACGCCCGCTCGACCGCCGCGATGACGAGGATCGGCAGTGCGAGCAGCGTGACGACCATCACGAAGTTGGCCTTCAGCCATGCGAAGCGGCGACGAACGAACACGACCGCGCACGCGAGCGTGGCGACCGTGCCCGCGATGATCGTCTGGTAGACGATCGCCGGGAAGTCGATCGCGTACCAGCCGAACGACCCCCAGCCGCGCACGACGTAGATCGTGTACGCGGGCCACTCGTGGAACGGGTAGTGGTCGTACATCCACGGCATGACCGGGAGGAAGATCTGCCAGAGGTAGCCGACCGACAGCCCGGCCGTGTCCCACAGGCTGGCGCCCGTGACCGGCGCGCCGCCGCCGGGAGTCGTGAACGTCGTGCGGCCGAAGCCCGCGGCGATCGTGCTCCAGACGACCTGGACGAGCACGACCACCACCACGGTCGCCGCGATGCCGGCGACGACCTTGCGGTTGCGCCGCGAGACCAGCAGCGCGAGCAGCGCGACGGCGGCCACGACGTAGAGCGCGTAGCTCGTGCCCTTGATGACCGGCAGGATGCCCAGCGTGGCCCCGAGCCCGATGGCGAGCGGGATCGACAGCCCCCGCCGGGCCGACCGCATGACGAGCAGAACAAACAGCGCGGCCGCCGCGTTCACGCCGACGTCGTTGTTCACCGATGCGCCGATGAACGTGAACATCGGGTTCAGCGCGACGAGCAGCGCCGCGCCCACGGCGAACAACGGGCGCCGCGGCGCGACCTCCCGCGCGGCGAGCAGGACGAACAGCACGGTGAGCGCGCTGAGCAGGGCGGAGAACAAGCGCATGACCGTGAGCTGCGTCCAGATCGACGCGCCGCCGGCGAGGCGGTACGGCACGGTCATGACGCCGTAGTAGACGGGTCCGTGCGTGGCGGCCGTGGTCGGACCGCCGCCGTCCTTGCGCGACGCGTCCGCGCCGCCGCCCAGCTTCCACGCGTGCTCGTCGCGTGTCAGCCATGGCGGCCGGCCGTCGGACTGCTCGTTGGCCGCCAGCGAGCGCACCGACTCCAGGGCGCGCACCAGCGACGTCGACCACGGCGACTGGCGTCCCGACTGGCTCGCGGCCTTGCCGTTCTCGGCGAGTTGCTGGGTGTAGGCGAAGTGGTCCTGCTCGTCGGGCGCCTGAAACGGCGGCGTGACGAGCGACCAGCTCAGCGTGATCGCGATCGCCACCGCGAACACGCCGGCTCCGAGCGTGCGCCACGACAGCGTCTGCGCCCGGATGAGGAGAACCAGCGCCAAGCCGAACGCCACCGGGAGGACGAGCCCGAGCAAAAGCCAGTACGTCCAGCGGCCCACCCACGGCGGGCGAAACAGCGTCGCGCGCTCGAAGATCGTCGGGAGCTGCGACGCGAGGCTGCGCTCGGAGCCGGCGGGCGGCCTGAACCAGACGGCGATGCGCGCGTCGCCGGCGGGCTTGCCGTCGAGCGTCGGCTCGACGCCGCCGACGCCGAGGCCACCGAGCGTCCCGCCCAGCGTCACCACTCGTCGCGGGGTGATGCACGCGGCGACCGGGATGCTGGCCGGCCGCGCGGGCCGCTGCGCGATCGCGAACGAGAGCTTGTCGGCCGTGGCATCGCGGCGGTATGGCGCCGAGCCGGCGGGCTCGCCCGGGATGCGGCTCGTCGAGATGACCTTGCCGGTGGGCGTGCGGAGGTCCATGCGCAGCGCCGGGCGCGGCACGCCCAGCACGAACTGGAACTCGACGAGCGCCGTCCCGGCGGGGAGGTGCAGGTCGCGCACGCAGAGCGTCTGGCCGCCCTTGACCACCTGGGTGAAGCCGCGCGTGCGGATGCTGTTCGTGCCCGTGTAGTACGGGCGCGGCGAGCACGCCCAGACGACGAGCAGGACGATCAGCGGGACGCCGGCGAGCAGCGCCGTGCGCGCGACGTCGCCGCGCCCGGCGAGGACGCGCGGCCGGCGCTGAGGGAGCTTCACGCCGCCGGTTCGTCGCCGCGCCGGCGCAGCCCGAGAATCGAGAGCAGAAACGAGGTGAAGAAGATCTGCGTGCCGACGACGACGAGGCTGACGGCGGCGATCGCCAGGCGCTCCTCGGAGAGCTGTCCGAAGCCGCGGTCGATCCACGTGATGACGATCCAGGCCGCGATCGCGACGCCGACGCCGAGGATCGCGCCGCCGAGCAGGAGGCCGTGCTCGAGGCGGTAGCGTGCGCGGGCACGGTCGAACCACTCGTCCTTCTCACCCATGAAGTACGTGCCGTACGCGTGCGCGCAGAGCCCGAGCGCGACGACCTGCGTGCCGACGATGCACAGCAGCGTCCCGGCGATCATCGAGTGCAGCTGCCACTCGCGGCCGAAGAGGTTGATCTGCAGCAGCGAGATCAGCGCGATGAGCGCGCCGAGCGCGAGCATGACGGCGCCGGGGATGATGAAGAGGTGGGTCGGGCTGTGGACGAGCAGGAAGCGCAGGTGGCGCCACCCGTCGCGCCAGCGCGAGAGCTTCGTCTCGCCGCCGCGCGGCATGTAGGAGATGGGGAACTCGCGGATGTCGAGCTTCTCCTTCGACGCGCGGATGACCATCTCCGAGGCGAACTCCATGCCGGTCGTGCGCAGGTCGAGCGTCGGCAGGATGTCGCGGCGCAGGCCGCGCATGCCGCAGTGCGCGTCGCGGATGCCGGTGCGGAAGAAGAGGTTCAGCGTGCCGCTGAGCAGGGGGTTGCCGATGTAGCGGTTGACCCAGTGCATCGCGCCCGGCTGGATGTTGTCCATGCGGTCGCCCATGACGAGCTGGGCGCCCTTGCGCAGCTCCTCGACGAAGTGCGGGATCTCGTCGAAGGGGTACGTCATGTCGGCGTCGAGCATCACGATGTACTCGCCGCGGGCCGCCGCGAAGCCCGCGAGGTAGGCGGAGCCGTAGCCGCGGCGTGGCTCGTGGACGACGCGTGCGCCCGCCGCGGTGGCGAGCTCGGCGCTGCCGTCGTCGGATCCGTTGTCGGCGACGACGACCTCGCCGTGCAGCCCGCCCGCCGCGATCGCCGCGAGCGAGAGGCGGACGCACTCCTCGATGTTCTCGGCCTCGTTGAGGCAGGGGATGACGACCGAGACCTCGAACGCGGCGGTTGAGTCTCTGGATGCGCCGGCGCCGGCGGGTGTGCTCTGGATCGAGGCCATGGCTGTGTCTCGGGCGGGGCGCCCTCACAGACGTCTAACGCGCGGGCGGCGAAAGGTTGCGCAGTCGCTAGACGGTCGGTCCCAGCAACGTTACACCTGAGAGCCGGCGGCGCCCCTGCCCCCGCGAGCGGGTGCCCGCCTGCCACGGGCGGCGTCTGACACGCTGGGCGCCGCGATGCGGATCCTCATCGTCTACGACTGCCTGTACCCGTACACGATCGGCGGGGGCGAGCGCTGGTACCGCACGCTCGCCGAGCGGCTCGCCGCCGACGGCCACGAGGTGACCTACCTGACGCTGCGCCAGTGGGATCGCGGCGCGCGTGGCGCGGTCGAGGGGGTCTCGGTGCGGGTCGCCGGGCCGCGCTTGGCGCTCTACGTCGACGGCCGGCGCAGGATCGCGCCGCCGCTCGTGTTCGGTGCCGGCGTGTTGTGGCACCTGCTGCTGCACGGCCGCCGCTA
Source organism: uncultured Actinomycetes bacterium (assembly GCA_963806515.1). GTDB lineage: Bacteria > Actinomycetota > Thermoleophilia > Solirubrobacterales > Solirubrobacteraceae > CADCVQ01. The sequence goes on from CAWDYO010000012.1 coordinate 80,472, forward strand.
CGACGTCGTCCACACCGCGTCGTTTCCGTACTTCTCGCTGCTCGCCGCCGCCGTCGCGCGGCCGCTGCACCGCTACGAGCTCGTCGTCGACTGGTTTGAGCTGTGGTCGCGCGAGTACTGGCGCGACTATCTCGGCGCTGCCGGCGGCCGGGTCGGCTGGGCGGTGCAGAGGCTGTGCCTGCGCGTGCCGCAACGGGCGTTCGCGCTCGCGCGGATGACGGCCGCGCGGCTGCGCGAGCAGGGCGTGCGCGGCGAGGTCGAGGTGCTCACCGCGATCCACGCGCTGCCACCCGCCGCCGCGCCGCTACCGGCCGGCTCGGCCGTCGTCTTCGCGGGGCGCCACATCCCCGAGAAGCGCGTCCCCGCGCTCGTCCGCGCGTTCGCGGTCGTACACGAGCGCGACCCGTCGCTGCGACTGGAGATCTTCGGCGACGGCCCGGACCGCGACGAGGTGCGCGCGCTCATCGCGTCGCTCGGCTTGGGCGACGTCGCGCGCGCCCCCGGCTTCGTCGATTCGGCCGAGCTCGAGGCGTCGCTCGGCCGGGCGCTCTGCATGGTCCTGCCGTCGCGGCGCGAGGGCTACGGCCTCGTCGTCGTCGAGGCGGCGGCGCGCGGCGTGCCGAGCGTCGTCGTCGCCGACGTCGACAACGCCGCGACCGAGCTCGTCGACGAGGGTGCCAACGGCTTCGTCGCGCCGTCGGCGTCGCCCGAGGACCTCGCCGCGGCGATCCTCCGCGTCCGCGACGCCGGCCCCGAGCTACGCTCGTCGACCGCGGCGTGGTTCGCCCGCAACACCGACCGCCTCTCGCTGACGGCGTCGCTGGACCGCGTCGCCGCCGCCTACGCGGACCGGCGGGTGGAGGGCCGCACCGATGTCGAATAGTGAGCGGATATCGCTCACTATTCGACATCCGGCGCGAGCTGCAGCGGCTACAACGGGCGCTTCTTCTGGGCCAGAGCGAGGGGGCGCCACTCGGCGCCGCCGCACACCGTGCACGGCGGCAGCGGCAGCGTCATATAGGTGAACACGCGGTTGGTGCACGTCGAGCAGACGTACGTTCCCGCGCCCTGCTTCTTCGCGACCGAAGCGGGCTCAAGCATTCGAGATCGCCTCCTTGAGATCACGGCCAACGTTGCCGCCCGTCTTACCCGAGGCAGCGGCCCGAGCTATCCCCGATTTCGGAGAGTGGGCGCGTTCGGGTAGCTCACGAAGGTCGCGCCGGGCGACCGATCTGCATCCATGCGGCGTAGGCTGGCCGGGTGCTCGCGAAGGCCGCTGCCGTCTGCGTGATCGCCGGGACGCTTGCGCTGGTCTCACCCGCGCCGGCGGCGGCGGCCACACCGCCGTCGGTGCACAGGTCGCCGTCGACCCGCGGGGCGACGTAGTCGCCATCTGGCAGCGCTTCAAGAGCAACAACGTCGTCGCCGTGCAGGCCGCGACGCGGCCTGCCGGTGGGAGCTGGCAGGCGCCGGTCGAGGTGTCGGCGTCCGGCCAGGACAGCTCCGTCGCGCCGCACGTCGCCGTCGGCGCGAACGGCGACGCCGTCGCGGGCTGGCGCGAGCCGCGGTGCGCGCCGCGGGCGGCGAGTGGCAGGCGCCGGTGAACATCTCCGCCGCCGGGGGCGACGCTTCGGGGGTGGACGTCGCGGTCGATCCCGCCGGCAACGCCGTCGCGGTCTGGGACCGCCCGACCGGGGCGGGTGCCGCGACCGCGACGCACGCCGTCCAAGCCGCGGCGCGCGCGGCGGGAGCGACGTGGCAGTCGCCGGTCGGCCTCTCCACGGCCAGCGTCAACTTCACCGACCCGCACGTCGCCCTCGACGCACAGGGCGCCGCCGTCGCCGTGTGGACGATCGACCGTCCGAGCGACGCGCGCGGAATCGTCCAGGGCGCGACGCGCGCCGCCGGCGCACCCTGGCAGGGGCCCGTCGCCATCGCCACCGCCGGCTCGCGGGAGGGCGTGCTGTCGCCAGGGGTCGCCGTCGACGGTCGGGGCGGGGCCGTCGCGCTCTGGGAGCAGTCGACGACGACGAGGCATCAGGCGGAGGGCGCGGGCGGGTCGATCGTGCGAAGCGCCGACCTCGGCACGCCGGTGCCGCGGCCCGTTGCAGCGGTGAGCAAGCTGCGCCTGGCACCGAGCGCGTTCCGCGCCGGCAAGACCGTGCGGGCGGTCCGGCCTCGCGCGACCTTCGTGAGCTACGCCCTCGACGTCGCGGGCAGCGTGCGCTTCACCGTCGAGCGGGTCCGGACCGGGCGCAGAGTCGGCGCGCGCTGCGTCAGCGCGACCGCCGGCAACCGGGCGGCCAAGAGCTGCGTGCGGTTCGTGCGCGTGCGCGGCAGCTTCACGCGCCGCCGGCCCGCCGGAGCCGATCGCTTCGCCTTCAACGGCGACATCGCCGGCGTCGGGGCGCTCCTCGCGGCGGGGCGCTACCGCCTCGTCGCGACTCCGATCGCCAACGGCCGCACCGGCGACCCGGTCCGTGCGCCGTTTCGCATCATCCGCTGAGCCCCGCTACCAACTCGATGCTCACCCCGGTCGGCGCGCAGCCGATCGGTCGGTCTATCCGTCCAGGCGGAACACGCGCCGCGCCTGATCGCCCGCGAGGTCGCGCGCGAGCGCCGCCGCCTCGGCAAGCGAGAGCCGGTGCTCGCAGACGAGCTCCGCGAGAAAGGCGCAGTCCACGCGGCGGGCGACGTCGTGGCGCGCCGGGATCGAGCACAGCGCGCGTGCGTCGTCGACGAAGCCCGCCGTGCGATGAAAGCCGACCGTGTCCGTCACGGCCCGGCGGAAGCGCAGCATCCCGGCGGGCGAGTCCAGAAACCACCACGGCGCCCCGAGATAGACCGACGGGTAGAAGCCGGCGAGCGGGGCGAGCTCGCGCGAGTACGCCGTCTCGTCGACGGTGAAGAGCACGAGCCGGAAGCGCGGATGCGTGCCGTAGCGACCGAGCAGCGGGCGTAGCGCGGACGTGAACTCGGCGCGCAGCGGGATGTCCGCACCGGCGTCGGCGCCGTGTGCGCGCAGCGTCTGCGAGTGGTGGTCGCGCAAGACGCCGGGGTGCAGCTGCATGACGAGGCCGTCCTCGCAGGACATGCGCGCCATCTCGTCGAGCATGTGCGCCGCGAACGCCGCACCGTCGCCGGGCGCGCAGTCCCCGTGCAGCGCCGCCGCGAAGATCCGCCGTGCCTCGCCGTCGTCGAGGCGCTCGGTCGCCAGGAGCTGCACGCCGTGGTCGGTGGACGTCGCGCCGAGCGCAGCGAAGTCCCGGCGGCGCCGCTCGAGCGCGGCGACGAAGTCGTCGTAGGAGCCGACCGGCGTGTCCGCCGCCGCACCGAGACGCTCGACGTGCTCGGGCCATCCGGGCCGCGAGACGTCGAGCAGCGCGTCGGGACGAAACGTCGGGACGACGCGCCCCTTCCAGCTCGGGTCTGCCGCGAGCGCGCGGTGGTGGCGCAGGTCGTCGGCCGGGTCGTCCGTCGTCGCAAGGACCTCGACGCCGAAGCGCTCGTACAGCGCCCGCGGTCGCATCGCCGGCTCGGCGAGCCGCTGCGTCAACCCGTCGAAGAGCTCGTCGGCCGTCGCGGCCGACGGCGTGATCCGAACGCCGAGCACGTCGTGCAGCACGAGCTCGAGCCACAGCCGCACGACGGTCCCGGCAAAGAGCGGCCAGCACTCGCACATCCGGCGCCAGATCGCGCGCGGGTCGGCGGGTGGGCGCAGCTCCTCGAGCGCGACGCCGTGGGCGTGCAGCAGCCGCGTGACGTAGTGGTCGGGCGTCACGAGCAGCGCCGCGGGGTCGCCGAACGGCGTGTCGTGCGCGAGCAGCGACGGATCGACGTGCCCGTGCGGGGAGACGATCGGCGCGTCCGCGACGAGCGCGTAGAGCTCGGCGGCGACGCTGCGCACGGACTCGCTGGATCCCAGCAGCAGGTGCGGGTGGATCACGAGCGGCTCGCTCATCGCGTCGCCGCCTCGATCGCGGCACGATGGCCGTGGCGCGCGAGCACGGCGTGCAGCTCGGCGACGGCGTCGACGAACGTCTGCGACCCGCCGAGCTCGGGCGCGAAGACGCCCGCGTCGAAGACCGCTGCGACGAGGTCGCGGGAGTCGGGCAGCAGCCGGCCGAGCGATTCCAGCTCCATGCGGCGCGGGTCCTCCACCGTCCCGGAGGCCGGCGCGGCGTAGCTACCGGGCGTCGCCAGGCAGCGGATCCACGCGGCGACGACGAGCGCCAAGCCGCGCGGCACCGCGCCCGCGCGCAGGCGGTCCAGGGCCGCGGAACCGACGCGCACCGGCAGCTTCTGCGAGCCATCGGAGGCGACCTGGCTCGTGCGATGCCCGAGCGCCGCGTTCGCGAAGCGCGCCATGAGCTCGTCGACGTAGCGCGGCACGTCGACGGCTGCGGGCGCGTCGAGCCCCGGCACGAGATCTAGCTCGATCAGGTGCTCGGCGGCAGCACGGATCTCCGGCATGGCCAGCGCGCCGGCGATCGTCCGCGCGCCGGCGAGCAGGCCGAGGTAGGCCAGCAGCGAGTGCGTCGCGTTGAGGAGACGCAGCTTGAGCTGCTCGTAGCGGTCCACCTCGTCGCTGAAGACGGCGCCGGCCGCCTCCCAGCGCGGTCGCCCGCCGGGGAAGCGGTCTTCGAGCACCCACATGCTGAACGGCTCGGCGACGACGGCGGCATCGTCGTCGAGCCCGAGCAGCTCGGCGACGAGCTTCAGGTGGGCGGGCTGCGTCGCGGGCACGATGCGGTCGACCATCGTCGACGGGAACGCGACCTCGCGCTCGATCCAACCGTGCAGCTCGGCCGCATCGGAGTCGGGAAGGTGCGCGACGAAGTCCAGGACGAGCCGGCGCGCGTGCTCGCCGTTGCGGACGACGTTGTCGCACGAGACGATCGCCAGCGGCTCACCGTGGGCGCGCCGGCGCGCCTGCAGTCCGCGCGCGAGCAGCCCGATCGCGGTGCTCGGGAGCGCGCCGGCGAGGTCGGCCCGCACGTCCGCAAGGCCCGTGTCGAGCGCACCCGTCGCGGGGAGCGCCGTGTAGCCGTGCTCGGTGATCGTCAGCGTCGCGATCCGCGTGTCCCCTTGGGCGATCCGCGCGATGACTTCCTCGGGCTCATGGGCCGCGACGAGGAGCTCCGTGTGGACCCCGACGACGAGCGGCGCACGCTGCTCGGGGCCCAGCTCGAGGATGCTGTACAGGCCGCCTGACGCGTGCATCGCCTCGACCACCGACCGCGAGCGCCACGCGACGCCCGCGATCCCCCACGGCCCGCCTTCGAGCTCGAGCGCGCGCGCCGTGTAGAGCGCTTGATGGGCGCGGTGGAAGCTGCCCAAGCCGAGGTGGACGATGCCCGTCCGCTCCGGCGCGCGCGCCGGGAGGATCGGCGTCCGGCCGGCGAGCGCGCGGCGCGACAGACGTGCGGGTGCGGCGCGCATCACCAGTCGTGCATCGTCCCGTCGCGCAGGCGGTTGACCGGCAGGTACGCCGCGACGTAGGGGTGCTCTGCGGCGAGCGCCTCGTCGATGACCACGCCGAGGCCCGGCTCGTCGCCGGGGTGCATGTACCCGTCGGCGAAGCGGTAGGCGTGCGGGAAGACCTCGTCGACGAGCGGCTCGTGGCGCATGTGCTCCTGGATGCCGAAGTTCGGGATCGCCAGGCCGACGTGCAGCGCCGCCGCCATCCCGACCGGCGAGATGTCGGTCGCCCCATGGCAGCCCGAGCGCACCTGCGTCAGCTCGGCGAGCGCGAAGATGCGTCGCAGGTGGCTGATGCCGCCGGCATGCGTCGCCGACACACGGATGTAGTCCACGAGGCGCTCCTGGAGGATCGCTCGGCAGTCGTGGATCGTGTTGAAGACCTCCCCGATCGCCAGCGGGACGGCGGTCTGCGCGCGCACGGCACGCAGCAGCTCGGGGTTCTCGGCGGGCGTGACGTCCTCGAGCCAGAAGAGGTCGTGGGGCTCCAGCGAGCGCCCGAGCCGCACGGCCTCCAGGGGCGTCAGGCGGTGGTGGGCGTCGTGCAGGAGGGCGGGCTCCGGGCCGAGCTGCGCCCGGAGCTTCGCGAAGGCGGCAGGGACGCGGCGCAGGTAGGAGCGGGAGTCCCACGTCTCCTCGGGCGGCCGCGCGCCGCGCGCCGCCGGCTCGTAGACGACGCGATCGCCGGAGACGCCGTAGACGGCGTCGAGCTCGGGCACCGCGACCTGCGCGCGCACCGCGCGATACCCGCGCGCGAGGTGGGCCTGCGCGCTCTCGAGGAGCTCGTCGTCGTCGCGGCCGGACGCGTGCGCGTAGACGAGGCATCCCTCGCGGCTCGCGCCGCCGAGCAGCTGGTAGACGGGCAGCCCGGCGACCTTGCCCTTGATGTCCCACAGCGCGACGTCGACCGCCGAGATCGCCGTCATCGTGACGGGCCCGCCGCGCCAGTACGCGCCGCGGTACAGGTACTGCCACGTGTCCTCGATGCGGTGCGCGTCGCGCCCGACGAGCAGCTCGCAGACGTGGTCGCGCAGGTAGCTGACGACCGCCAGCTCGCGGCCGTTGAGCGTCGCGTCGCCGAGACCCACGGTGCCGTCGGACGTCACGAGCTTCAGCGTCACGAACGTGCGCCCCGGGCTCGACACGATGACGTCGGCACGCTCGATCCTCACGTGCTCTCCCGGATCCGCGCGACGAGGTTCGTGGGGTTCACGAAGGTCAGCGCGGCTGCCAGCAACGTCAGCATGAGGCCCATGTAGATCACCGCCATCGCGTCGATCGACTGCGACGCCCGCACGCCGGGCGAGAACGCCGCGTAGTACAGCACCACGACGAGCGGCTGGGAGTCCGGGCCCGCCGTGAAGAAGCTCAGCTCGAACATCCCGACGGTGCGGACGAGCACGAGCAGCCCCGCGGCGAGCATCCCCGGGACGAGCAGCGGGCCGAGGACGCGCAGGAAGATCGTCCTCGTGCTCGCGCCGAGCGTCCGGGCGGCGTCCTCGATCCGGGGATCGATCTGCTCGATGAACGGGGTCATCGTGAGGATGACGAACGGCACGCTCGGGACGAGGTTCGCGATGATCACGCCTGTCAGCGTCCCGCCCACCCCTTCGCGCAGCAGCACGGTGGCCAGCGGGATGCCGTAGGTCACGGGAGGCAGCAGCAGCGGGATGAGGAAGGCGAACGTCACGAGCCGGCGGCCGGGGAAGTCGCGCCGCGCGAGCGCGTAGGAGGCCGGCACCCCGATGAGCAGCGACAGCGCGACGACCGCGACCGCGATCTCGATCGTCACGACGAGGACCGACGTCAGCCCGAACTCGCGCCAGGCCTCCCCGTACCACTGCGTCGTGAACGCATCCGGCAGCCAGTGATCGAGCCAGCGGGTGCCGAGCGAGTTGACGACGACCGCCGCGATGAGCGCGACCATGAACACGAGGAAGGCGCCGACGAAGCCCCAGACCAGCCAGCCGAGCGGGCTCGCGACGATCGGCTTGCGCAGCACCGGGGTCGAGGCGGCCATCAGCCCTTGCCCCCGCCGCTCGGGCCGCGGTACAGCCGCGCGCGCAGGGCGAGCACGATCGCGACGACGACGAGTTGCACCGCGCCCATGATCATCGCGATCGCCGAGGCCATCGACGCGTCGAACTGCTCGTACGCGGCGCGGAAGGCGACGATCGACAGGACGCGCGTCTCGCCGGCGGGCTCGCCGACGAGCACGGCCGACGGGAAGACCGCGAAGGCCAGGACGAACGTCAGGATGAACGTGATCGCCAGCCCCGGCGCGAGCAGCGGGAAGGTGATGTGCCAGAAGCGCTGGCGCGGCCCGGCGCCCAGCGTCGCGGCGGCGCGCTCGAGCATCGGATCGATCCCGCTCAGATACGCCTGCGTCAGCAGGAAGGCGAACGGCAGGCCCGTGATGACGAGCGTCAGCATGACGCCCTGGTAGTTGTTGACGAACCGCACCGGCTCGTCGACGAGACCGCTCTCGAGCAGCGCGCGGTTGACCCAGCCGCGCGCCCCGAGCAGCGTCAGCATGCCCTTTGCGATGAGGACCGTGCCGAGCGTGACGGGCATGACGAGCATCGCGGTCAGCAGCCGCTTGCCTGCGAAGGCGCCACGCAGCCGGTACGCGATCGGCACGGAGGCGGCGACGTTGAACAGCGCCGCAGGCAGCGCGAGGCCGAGCGTGATCCTGATCGTGTCGCGCAGGAACGGGTCGGCGAAGAACTGCTGGTAGTTGCCCAGCGCGCCGACGTAGCGCTCGGGCTGAAAGGAGATGACGAGCCCGTAGCCGAACGGGTACATGAAGACGACGAGCAGGAACGCGAGCGCCGGCACGAGCAGCAGCAGTGTGCGGTCGATCTCGTGCGCGGCGAGCCTGCGGCGCATGCTCACGCGGGCTCCGCGAACAGCAGCACCTTGGCCGCCGGTGCGCGCAGCGTGACGCGCTCGCCCACCTCGACGATCGCGTCGGCCGTCCCGCGCAGCCGCTGCCCGGACGCCGTCACGCCCTCGACGACGAAGCTGCGCCCGTGGAACTCCACGGCGTCGACCGCGATCTCGAACGCGTTCTCGCCGGCGCCGCCGGCGACGAGGTCGTCGGGGCGGATCATCACCGTGACCGGCCCGGAGGCGACGTCGCCGCTGACGCGGCCGCGCGCCCGCATGCCGTCCGCGGTGGCGACGCCGGTCTCCCCGTCGCGGCGCTCGAGCGTCATCGCGAGCGTGTTGCGGAAGCCGACGAAGTCCGCGACCCAGCCGTTTGACGGGCGGTGGTAGATCTCCTCGGGCGTGCCGATCTGCTGCGTCACCCCGTCGCGTAGCAGCACGAGCCGATCGGCGAGCGAGAACGCCTCCTCCTGGTCGTGCGTGACGTAGATCGTCGTGAGGCCGAGCTCGCGGTGCAGCCGGCGGATCTCCGAGCGCATCTCGAGGCGCAGCTTGGCGTCGAGGTTCGACAAGGGCTCGTCCATGAGGACGAGCGGCGGCTCGATGACGATCGCGCGGGCGATGGCGACCCGCTGCTGCTGGCCACCCGACAGCTGGGTCGGGAACTTCGCCGCATGGCCGGCGAGCTGGACGAGCGCGAGCGCGCCGTCGACGCGTTCGGCGACCTTCGCCTTGGGCAGGCGCCGCATCCGCAGCCCGAACGCGACGTTCGCGCGCACGGTCATGTGCTGAAACAGCGCGTAGCTCTGAAACACGACGCCGAAGCCGCGGCGCTCGACCGGCACGCCGTCGAGCACGCGCCCGTCGAGTGAGATCGAGCCGCTCGTCGGCTCGATGAGCCCCGCGATGCAGTTCAGCGCCGTCGACTTGCCGCATCCCGACGGCCCGAGCAGCGCGACGAACTCGCCGCCCTCGATCGTCAGATCGAGAGCGGCGAGCGCCTTCTGCGCGCCGTAGCTGCGGCTCAGGCCGTCGAGCGTGAGCTCGCGCAGCCGGGGCGACGCCGTCACTCGGTGACCTTCGATCCACCCACCTCTCGGTCCCACTTGTCGAACATGAACACGATGTCGTCGACATCGAGCTGCGTCTCGATCGGAACGTCCGCGAACAGCTGCTCGTACTCGGGCCGCGCGAACTCCTCGACGACCTTCCGGCTCTCCGCGGGCGCCAGCGACAGCGGCACGTCCTTGACCGCGGGGCCGGGGTAGAAGTAGCCCTTGTCGTAGGCGTAGGCCTGCGCCTTCGGCGTCATCATGTAGCGCATCAACTCGACGATCGCCGCCTGCTCGCCGGCCGGAACGCCGCGCGGGATCGCCATGTAGTGGGCGTCGGCCACGAAGTGGAAGCCGTCGAACGTCGCGATCTCGAAGTCCTTCGGCACCACGCCGAGCGCGCGCGGGTTGACGTCCCAGCCCGTCGTGCTGGCGATCATGTTGACCGCCCCGGAGGTCAGCTCGTCCATCGTCACGCCCGTGCCCGACGGGTAGTGGTCGATGTGCTTGTCGAGCTGCTGGAGGAACTGCCACGTCTTGTCCCAGCCCTTGTCGGGATCGCGTGGGTCGGAGTCGCCGAGGATGTACGGCAGGCCCATGAGCAGTGTCCGTCCGGGACCGGAGTTCGCAGGTCGCGCGTATGTGAACTTCTTCGGGTTCGCCTTCGCCCAGGCGAGCAGCGCGGCCGGCGTCTTCGGGGGCGACGAGACCTTCTCCGGGTTGTACTCCAGCAACGGCCCGTTGGGGTTGTAGTAGCTCGTCAGCGCGTAGCCGTCGATGAGGTCGAACATCTTCTTCGCGCCAGGCTCGTAGGAGTCGTCGATCGCGCCGAGCTTGGACTCGTAGTTGGGCAGCAGCCGCTGCCAGATCCCCTGTTGCTTGCCCGACGCGATCTCGCCGTAGCCCGCGACGACGAGGTTGTACTGCACCTTGCCGGCGCGCTGGCCCGCCTGGACCTTGCCGGCGAGCTCGGGCCCGGTCGCCTTGGAGAACGTCGCCTTCTTGATGAGCTTCGGGTTGTCCTTGACGAACTCCTCGATCGGCGCCTGCGAGAGCTGAAGGTCGCCGCCGCCGTCGATGACGTTCAGCGTGATCGGGCTCTTGGGCAGCGCGGGCACCGACGCGAGCTCGGCAGGACCACCGCCCGCAGACGAGGTGTCCTCCTTCTCCTCGGGCTCCCCGCAGGCGACAAGCCCCATCGTCATCGCCGCCGCCGTCAGTGTCGCTACGAGTGAAGCTCGACCGCGCATCTGTCCTCCCTACGTCGTGGCGACGCTGCCGGGGCGGTAGCCGTCGCCGATCTCCAACCTCTGGTGCAGGTCGCGCGCCAGGGCGCGCACCGCCTGCTCGCCGCCGGCTCGCCAGGCGGCGTCGAACTCACCCGCGAGCCCGAGCGCATGCGCGCCGGCGTCCAGCCAGCCGGCGCCGTTGGCCCGCGTCACGCCGCCCGTGGGGACGAACGCGACGTCCGCGAAGACCGAGCGCAGCGCGCGCAGGTGAGCGGGGCCGCCGGTGTCCGCCGGAAAGAGCTTGACCGCGTCGAGCCCGAGCGCGCGCGCGTTCATGACCTCCGTCGGCGTGAGCGCCCCGGGAAGGAACGCGACCCCCGCGACCGCGCAGCGCTCGACCGTCGCCGGGTCGAGGCCGGGCGCCACGACGAACTGCGCGCCCGCCTCGAGGACCGCATCCAGCTGGCGCTCGGACAGGACCGTGCCGGCACCGACGAGGACGTCGTCGTCGAGCGCCGCGCGCAGCCTGGCGATGAGCGCCGCGGCGCCCGGGACCGTCATCGTGATCTCGACCGCGCGCAGCCCGCCTGCTGCGGCCGCGAGCGCGATCGCCTCGGCGACCGTGTCGTCGGCGTGGCGCACGACGGCGATCACGCGCCTGTCGCCGAGCGTCGCGCAGAAGCTCCGGGGCGGCGGCGTCACCGGTCGACACCCGCCGTCTCGCCGCGCCAGGCGGCGTAGTCCGCGCGGTCGGGCAGGCCCTCGTAGTCGCCGAGGTGAGCGACGACGTGCCCCGCCGCCCATGCGCCCGTCGCAAGCGCGGCTTCGAACGGTGCGCCCGCGAGCCGCTCGTACAGGTAGCCCGCGGTGAACGCGTCCCCGGCGCCGACGCAGTCGACGACGGGTCCCGGCGCCTGCGCGGCGACGTCCACGATCCGCCCGCCACGGACGCGACCGACTGCGCCGTCCGCCCCGCGCCGCACGACGATCCGCGCGATCTGCTGCTCGACGAGCCAGTTGAGCGCGCCGTCGAGGTCGTGCGCTCCCGCGATCGCCAGCGCCTCGTCCTCGCTCAGCAGGAGATCGTCGACGAGCGGCAGGATCGCGCGGATCGCCGCGACGGCATCGCCGATCGACCACAGCTTGCGGCGGATGTTCGGATCGAAGCTCACGCCGGTGCCCGTCGCCTTCGCACCGTCGAGCAGCTCGCGGACGGCGGCCGCGGGTCCCGAGCCGAGCGCGAGCGTGATCCCGGTCGCGTGGACGTAGCGCGCCGGCCTGAGCCTGCCGGCGCCGTCGAGCTCGGTCGCCGCCGAGCCCTGCCGGTAGTAGTGCACGCGTACGTCCGTCGGCGAGCGCAGCTCCTTCACCATGAGACCGGTCGGTCGCGTGGCGGAGCGCTGCACGCCCGTGACGTCGACGCCCTCGCCGCGCAACGTGCGCACGATCTCGTCGCCGAACGGGTCGTCGCCGACGCGCGAGACGTACGCGACGCGCAGCCCCAGCCGCGCGAGACCGATCGCCACGTTCGCCTCCGCGCCGCCCATCGACTTCGTCAGCACCGGCGACGTCGGGAGGCGCCCGGATGCGGTCAGGCTGATGAGCGGCTCACCGAGCGTGAGCAGGTCCAGCGGCGCCGGTTCACCGCTGGCCGCGGGCGTGTTCGACTCTGCTGCGTCCGCGCACGGCTGCGCCTTTGTTGTGGACACCCGCTCCCCCACGCTGCGCTGCTGTCGTCGACGCTTTTGCGTCAACTGCGTGCTAGGTGACCACGATCGGCCACCGCTGTCAAGCGCGAATCTTCACCAAAGGTGTACGAAGTCGTTCAAGTGCAGTTCCGCCTTCAGCAGGAGTCGATGACGCCGGTTCCGACGGCGACCGCGGTGCAACCGTCGGTCGCGGCGGTCGCGGAGCTCCCATCGCCGAAGACCGCGGCGGTGTTCCCGTCACCATTGCCGGTGTAGGCGTCGCTGTTGTCGCCATGCGCCCGCGAGTGGTTGCGTTCCCCGTTGATCGCCTCCGCCTCGCTGTTGGCGCCGTGTGCCATCGCGATCGACCCCGTGCCGTTCGCCTCGCAGGTCGCCGTTCCCGACTGGTGGCGCACGGCGCCGTTGGCGGCCACGCAGTTGTCCGTGGCGGCGCCCGCTACGGGCGCCGCCACGGCGATGGCCAGCACCCGGCCGCAAGCGCCCGCGCCACCCGGAGACGGCCAACCGGTAGGACCGGGTTGGTGAGCTCGCTCATCTGCTGACCCCCTTCGTTGTACACCCGCCCGTTACGTGTGGTGCAACGCTCTCAGCAACACGGCAATTAAGCAACTGTGATGGCGCTACTGCTTCGAGCAGCGGCGGCCCGCCGTGAGAGTTAAGAGTGCGTCTCGAAGGTCTTGCCGCAGATCGTCGAGCCGGTGCGCGACGGCAGTGGCATGAGGCGACGGCATCGTCGTCGTCGAGGCCGCCGCGCGTGACGGGCTTCACGAGATCTTGATGGCGAGGCCGCGGATCTTGACGCGGCCTGGGCGACACGGCGCAGATAGTGCGTGGCATGGATCTGCTCGCGGTCGGCGTCGGACTGTGCTTCTTCGCGTTGATGCTTGCCCTGATCGAGGGGATCGATCGGGTATGACCGGCGCCGAGCTGTTCGCGCTGGTCGTGTCGATCGCCCTGTTCGGCTACCTGACGTACGCGCTGCTTCGCGGGGAGCGCTTCTAGATGACGCTGCAGGGCTGGTTTCAGATCGCCCTATACGTCGGTGTCCTGACGGCGCTCACGCCGCTGATCGGCGCGTACATGTATCGCGTGTGCATGGGCGAGCGCGTTGTCTTGACGCGCGTGCTGGCGCCCGTCGAGCGCGGCGTCTACCGGCTGCTTCGCACCGACCCCGACGAGGGGCAGGACTGGAAGGGGTACGCGCAGACGACGCTGACCTTCAGCGCGCTGTCGTTCGTCGCGCTCTACGCGATCCTGCGCACGCAGGGGATCCACCCGTTCAACCCCGAGGGCTACGGCTCGGCCCCGTGGGACGTCTCGTTCAACACCGCCGCCTCGTTTGTCTCGAACACCAACTGGCAGTACTACGGCGGCGAGACGACGATGTCGTCCTTCTCGCAGATGGCCGGCCTGGCCGTGCAGAACTTCCTCTCGGCCGGGGTCGGCATAGCGGTCCTGATCGCGGTGATCCGCGGCTTCGCCTCACGCTCGGGGAACGAGCTGGGCAACTTCTGGGCCGACCTCACGCGCACGTTGCTCTACATCCTGCTGCCGATCTCCGTGATCGTCGGGTTGCTGCTGGTGTCCCAGGGCTCGCTGCAGACGCTGGCGCACTACGCGACCTACCCGACGCTGCTGGGCGGCGAGCAGACGCTGGCGCTCGGGCCGGTCGGCTCGCAGGAGGTCATCAAGGAGCTCGGGACCAACGGCGGCGGCTTCTTCAACGTCAACTCGGCGATGCCGTTCGAGAACCCCAACGGGCTCACGAACTTCGTCGAGATGCTGCTGATCCTCGTCATCCCCGCCGGCCTGACGTCCACGTTCGGGTGGATGGCCGGCAACCGCCGGCTGGGCTGGACGCTCTACGGCGCGATGGCGCTCGTGTTCGTGGTCGGCGTGGCGATCGTCTACGCCGCGGAGACCAACGGCACGCCGGCCCAGCACCTGGCCGGCCTCGCGGGCTCGAACCTCGAGGGCAAGGAGGTGCGCTTCGGCGACGCGACGTCGGCGCTGTGGGTCGTGATCACGACGGTCGCGTCGTGTGGCGCGGTCAGCTCGGCTCACGACGCCCTGACGGGCGTCGGCGGCGCCGTGGCGCTGTCGACCATGATGACCGGCGAGGTCATCTTCGGCGGCGTCGGCTCCGGCCTGTACGGGATGCTGCTCTTCGTCTTGCTCGCGGTGTTCCTCGCCGGACTCATGGTGGGTCGCACGCCTGAGTTCCTGGGCAAGAGGATCGAGGCTCGGGAGGTCAAGCTCGTCGCGCTGGGAACGCTCGCCGTCCCGTTGCTCGTGCTCGTCGCGACCGCGCTGGCGCTCGCCACGAAGTACGGCGCGCCCTCGATCTACAACGGCGGCCCGCAGGGCTTCTCCGAGACGCTGTACGCCTACGTCTCGCAGGGCAACAACAACGGCTCGGCGTTCGCGGGCTACACCGGCTTCGTGCAACCCGACCCGCCGGGCAACGTCGGTGCGTTCGGCATCACCTTCGCCGACCTGCTCGGTGGCGCCGTGATGCTCGCAGGACGGTTTGTGCCGCTGGTCATCGTGCTCGCGCTGGCCGGGTCGCTCGCCGGCAAGCGCGTCGCGCCGGCCGGGCCCGGCACGATGCGCACCGACACCGTGACGTTCGCCGTCCTGCTCGTCGGGACGATCCTGCTCGTCGCGCTGGTGACCTTCGTCCCCGCGCTCCTGCTCGGCCCGGTCGTGCAGGGGCTCTCGACCCGGCTCTTCTGAGGGGCGCGCCACAAGCATGCGCAAGGACCTCCTCGCCTCCGCGGTCGCGGTCGTCGCATTCACGATCCTGTTCGGGGTCGTGTATCCACTCGTCATGACCGGCGTGAGCCAGGTCGCGTTCCCCGGCGCCGCCGACGGCAGCCGCATCGAGCGCGACGGCACGCTCGTCGGCTCGTCGCTCATCGGCCAGGACTTCCGCCGCCAGGCGGTCGACGCCGCGGGCCGCCCGCGCACCGACAGCGACGGCGAACCGGTGCTCGAGGCCGACCCGCGCTACTTCCAGAGCCGGCCGTCGGCAACGGGCTACAACCCCGCCGGTACGTACTTCAACAACCTCGGCCCCAACAGCGCGCGCCTGCGCGACATGTTCGTCGACAACGTGCAGGCCTACCTCTCGCTCGAAGGCCCCGACAATCCCGGGCTGCAGGCCAAGGACGTGCCGGTCGATGCCGTGCAGACCTCGGCCTCCGGGGTCGATCCCCACATCTCGCCGGCAAACGCCGCGATCCAGGCGGCGCGCGTCGCACGCGTGCGGGACATGGGGCTCAATCGTGTGAAGGCGCTCGTCGACGAGCACACGGATGGTCGGTCGCTCGGCGTCCTCGGCGAGCCCGGAGTCAACGTGCTCGAGCTCAACCTCGCCCTCGACCAGGAGTCCCCCGCGCCATGACCGACCGCTCGCTGGAGCACCGCGCGGAGCGCTCGCTGCTCGACCCGGCGATCCTGCGCCCGGCGCTGCTGGCATCGCTGCGCAAGCTCGACCCGCGCGTGCAGCTACGCAACCCCGTGATGTTCGTCGTAGAGGTCGGCGCCACCATCACGACGTTCGGATGGCTCGTGCAGGCCTTCGGCGGTGCGCCGCTCGGGGGTGGCGACGAGTCCGCGATGTTCACCTTCACGGTGTCGCTGTGGCTGTGGCTGACAGTCGTCTTCGCCAACCTCGCCGAAGCGCTGGCGGAGGGGCGCGGCAAGGCGCAGGCCGCGACGTTGCGCGCGATGCGCACGGAGACGGTGGCGACGATGCGCGACGGCAGCGTCAAGCCGGCGTCGGACCTGCGGCGCGGAGATGTCGTGATCGTCGAGGCCGGTGAGGTCATCCCCGGCGACGGGACGGTCGTCGAAGGCATCGCGTCGGTCGACGAGTCGGCGATCACGGGCGAGTCGGCGCCGGTCATCCGCGAGGCCGGCGGCGATCGCAGCGCGGTCACGGGCGGCACGCGCGTGCTGTCAGACCGGATCGTCGTGGAGATCACCCAGGAGCCCGGCCAGAGCTTCATCGAGCGGATGATCGCCCTCGTCGAGGGCGCAGCCCGGCGCAAGACCCCCAACGAGGTCGCGCTCGGAATCCTGCTGTCGGGCCTGACGCTGATCTTCCTCGTCGTCGTCGTCACGCTCCGTCCGTTCGCGCAGTTCGCCGGCACCGATGTGTCGATCGCCACGCTCGTCGCGCTGCTGGTCGCGTTGATCCCCACGACGATCGGCGCGCTGCTGTCGGCGATCGGCATCGCGGGCATGGACCGCCTCGTGCGCCGCAACGTCCTCGCGCTGTCGGGCCGCGCCGTCGAGGCGTCCGGCGACGTGGACGTCCTGCTGCTCGACAAGACCGGGACGATCACGCTCGGCAACCGCGAGGCGACCGAGTTCATCCCGATGCCCGGCGTCGCAGAGGCCGACCTCGCCGAGGCCGCGCAGATGTCCTCGCTCGCCGACGAGACGCCCGAGGGCCGCTCGATCGTCGTCCTCGCCAAGGCCTCCGGGATCCGCGAGCACACGTTCGCGGATCACGAGCCGCGCTTCGAGCCGTTCAGCGCGCAGACGCGGATGAGCGGCGTCGACATCGACGGCACGCGGTTGCGCAAGGGCGCGGGCGACGCGATCCTCGCATGGGTCGAGCGCGAGGGCGGTCAGGCACCGCCGGAGCTGTCCGCCACGCTGGAGCGCATCGGGCGCGAAGGCGGCACTCCGCTGGCCGTCGCCCGCGACGACCAGGTGCTCGGCGTCATCTACCTCAAGGACGTCGTCAAGGACGGCATGCGCGAGCGGTTCGTCCGCCTCCGCGCGATGGGCATCCGGACGGTGATGGTGACGGGCGACAACCCCCTCACCGCGGCGAAGATCGCCGCGGAGGCCGGCGTCGACGACTTCCTCGCCGAGGCGACGCCGGAGGACAAGCTCGCGCTCATCCGCGAGCAGCAGGCGCACGGCCGCATGGTCGCGATGACCGGCGACGGCACGAACGACGCGCCGGCGCTCGCACAAGCCGACGTGGGCGTCGCGATGAACACCGGCACGCAGGCGGCACGCGAGGCGGGCAACATGGTCGACCTCGACTCCAACCCGACGAAGCTCATCGAGATCGTCGAGGTCGGCAAGCAGCTGCTGATCACACGCGGGGCACTGACGACGTTCTCGATCGCAAACGACGTCGCGAAGTACTTCGCGATCCTGCCGGCGATCTTCGCGGCGACCTACGCAACGCCGGGCAGCAGCACGGGTCCGCTGGACACGCTCAACGTCATGAACCTCGGGACGCCCGAGTCGGCGATCATCTCGGCGATCGTCTTCAACGCCCTCCTGATCCCGATGCTCGTCCCGCTGGCCCTGCGCGGGGTCCGCTACCGGCCCGCCGGCGCCACCGCACTGCTGCGTCGCAACCTGCTGATCTACGGGCTCGGCGGGCTGATCGCGCCGTTCGCCGGCATCAAGGTCGTCGACCTGCTCGTCCACAACCTCCTGGGCGCCTGACGATGGCCCGCGACTCGCTCTACACCACAGCGATCGAGCCGCGGGCGGACGCTGCCGGCAGGCCTCGCAACGCACGCGGTCGCCACAAGGTCTTCCTGGGCATGGCCGCGGGCGTCGGCAAGACCTACCGCATGCTGCAGGAAGGCCGAGCCGAGGCCGAAGCAGGGCGTGACGTCGTGATCGGCTACCTCGAGCCACACGACCGCCCCGAGACGCTCGCCCAATCCGAGCACCTGGAATTCGTTGCGCGCCGCCATGTGCGCCATCGCGATGCCGAGCTCGTCGAGATGGACTTGCCCGCTGTCCTCGCGCGGCGCCCCGAGCTGGCGCTGATCGACGAGCTCGCGCACACCAACGCTCCCGGCGTCGAGCATCCCAAGCGCTTCCAGGACGTCGACGACGTGCTCGCCGCCGGCATCGACGTCTACTCGACCGTCAACGTCCAGCACCTCGAGTCGCTCAACGACCAGGTCGCCGAGCTCACCGGCGTCACCGTCCGCGAGACGCTGCCCGACGACGTCCTCGGCAAGGCGGACGAGGTCGTGATCGTCGACCTCACGCCCGAGGCCCTGCTCGCCCGCATGCGCGCCGGCAAGATCTATCCGCCCGAGCGCGTGCACGCCGCGCTCAACGGCTTCTTCAAGGTCGAGAACCTCGCCGCCCTGCGCGAGGTCGCGTTGCGCCAGGTCGCCGAGGAGGTCGAGTCCAAGCGGCTGATCGGAGTCTCGGCCCCGTCGCGCGAGGAGCGTCTGATCGAGACCGCGGCGGCGCAGGCCGTCGCCGAGCGCCTGCTCGCGCTCGTCGAGCCGCAACCGTCCAGCCAGCGCATCGTGCGGCGCGCGTGGCGCTCGGCACAGCGCCTCGGAGCGGCGCTTGACGTCCTCTGGGTCGGGCCGCCCGACCGCGAGCCGACCGCCGAGCAGCGCGCCCAGCTCGACGCCCTGCGCCGACTGACGTCCGTGCTCGGAGCCCACCTGCTCGTCGAACACGGACAGCTCGTCGAGGTCGTCTGTCGCGTCGCACGTGACCGCGGCACGACCTACGTGCTGATGGGCGCTCCCCGCAAGCGCCGTGGGCTGGGCCGCCTCGGCGACCCGCTCCCGATCCAGCTCGTCGAGAGGCTGCCGGGCATCGACGTCCGCATCGTCTCCCAACGAGGCGACACGCAGGCATGACGGACATCGCCCTCGTCACGCTCGCGGTCCTGTGCTGCACCCTGCTGGCCTGGCGCGCCCGGGACGCGGCTCGCGCTCGCCGGCCACGGCTCGCGCCGCCGGCCGCGCGCATCCTCTTCCCGTTCGTCGGCCGGGCGCTGTCACAGCCGGTGCTCGACGCGACGCTGCGACTCGCGCGCGCCGAGCACGCCACACTCGTCCCGGCATACCTCGCGCGGGTGCCCATGCACCTTCCCCTTGGCGCCCCGCTGTCACGCCAATGCGTCGAAGCGATGCCGCTGCTCGAGGCGATCGAGCGTCGTGCCACGCACGAGGGCGTAGGGGTCGACGCTCGGATCGAACGCGGACGAACCTACCGCCACGCGCTACGCGAGTTGCTCGCCCACGAGCACCAGGACCGCATCGTGATCGCCGCCGACACATCCGGCACCGACGGCTTCGACGCGGCCGACGTCGCCTGGCTGCTGCAGCACGCCCCCGGCGAGATCCTCGTGTTGCGCCCCGCGCACGACCGGATCATCCGCGCCCCGGTCCAGACGCTACGTCACCCGGACGGGTCTGCAGCGAAGCGGTAGCCGATCCCGGCGTCGGTGCGGATGTGCCGGCGCGCCGGACCGTCGGGCTCGATCTTGCGACGAAGGTTCGCGACGTGCGTCCGCAGCGTGGCGACGTCATCGCTGTAGCCCGGCCCCCAGACCTCGCTCAGCAGCGCGGCGTGCGTGATCAGACGCCCCGGTCGGGTCATCAGCGCCGTGAGCAGGCGAAACTCGATCGGCGTCAGATGCACGTCGACGCCGCGCCGTCGCACGGCGCGCGCGGCAAGGTCGAGCTCGATGTCGCCGGCGCGCAGCACCGGCTCGTCGCCGACCGGGCGAGCACGGCGCAGCGCGGCGTGCAGGCGCGCGACGAGCTCGGGCGGGCTGAACGGCTTGGTGACGTAGTCGTCCGCGCCGGCCTGCAGCGCACGGATCTTCTGCGCCTCCTCACCGACAGCCGACAGCACGATGATCGGCAGCGCGCTCCACTCCCGCAGCCGGCGAGTGAGCTCGATCCCGTCGCCGTCGGGCAGCAGCAGGTCGAGGATCGCCGCGTCGGGAGAGCGCAGGGCAGCCGCGTCCAGCGCCTCCGTGGCTGTCGTGGCCGGAATGACGTCAAAGCCCTCGTCGCGCAGCGTGATGCGCAGCGCCCGCAGGATCTGCGGCTCGTCGTCGCAGACCAGCACGCGAGCGCGATTCACCGACCAGACGGGCGACGTGGTGTCTGGCACCGGCGGGCCTACCTGCGCGACGGCTCGGATTCGATGATGACGCGGCAGGGGCGCTCGGCGAGCACCGTCTCGACGGTCTTGCCGAAGATCGTCGTGCCGGTGCGCGGCGGCAGCGGCATGACGATCGCCTGGGCGCGGATCGCACGCGCCTCCTCGATGACCACACGTGCCGCTTGGCCGGGCCGGATCTTGACGGTCCGCCCGCTGACGCGCCGCCCGACGAGCATCCGCGCGCGCTGGATGACGTCGGTGGCCGCGGCCTCGACCTCGGGCAGCTTCGCGTCGATCGGCAGCGCCTGCGGCACGGTGATCGTCACCAGGACGTAGATGCCGCGGCCGCCGCGCGCTGCGAGCCTCGCGGCCGTAGCGACGATCTGCGGCGTGAAGTGATCGACCTCCAGCGCGACGAGGACCGAGTCGTACTCCGCCTCGGTGTCCGTCGCGGGCCGCGGGACGGCGATCTTCGCCGTCGTCACGAGGTCGAGGCCATGGCGGCGCCGGTAGACGGCGTAGATCGCGATCCCGAGCGCGAGCCAGATCGTGCCCGAAACCGCGACGACCGGGTTCAGGGCCGTCACCACGAGAAACGACAGCGCGGTGGCCGTGCCGCCGAAGATCGCGAACAGCGGCAGCTCGCGGCCGGCGATCCGCAGCGCCCCCGGTCCCCGGTACGGCCGCGCCCGATCCGGCTGGGACATGCGCAGGCGGATGACCGCCGCGTGCGCGATCGTGAACGACAGCATCGCGCCGAACGCGTACATGTTGCCGAGGAACGTGGCTTGGCCGGGAAGCAGCGTGAGGCAGGCGATGACGCCGAAGACGAGGATCCCGACCCACGGCGTGTTGTACTTCGGGTGCAGCTGGCGCAACCGCTCGGGCACCTGACGGTAGATCCCCATCGAGTAGACGAGCCGCGACACGCCGATGATCCCCGCGTTGGTCGCGATGAGAAGGATCGTCGCGGCGAGCAGGCCGACGTACAGCTCGCCGGGCTCCTGTAGGAAGCCGAGGTCGAGTTGCTTGACGACGCCGAGGATCGGGTCGCCCGCGAAGCCGCCGTCCTCTTCGGCGACGCCGAGCAGCGTCGAGTACTCGCCGGTCTGCGGGTTCTGCGTCACCGGCAGCGCCGACAGCGCGACGGCCGGCAGCGTGAAGTAGATCGCGTAGACCGCGGTCCGCACGCGGGCGATCGCCTTCGGGATGGTGATCGCCTCGTCCTTGGCCTCCTCGGCCATGTTCGAGATCGTCTCGATGCCGGTGTAGGCGATCATCCCAAGCGGGATCGCGAGGAGGAAGTGCTCCCAGGTCGGCGCGACGCCAAAGCTGATGTTGCCGGTGAGCGTCGACGGCGAGAAGACGAGGATCGCGCCGACGACGACCATGAGCAGCTGCGTGAAGAAGTCGACGAGCGCGAGGACGACGTTGAGTCCCGCCGACTCCTTGATGCCGACGACGTTGACGAGCGACAGCGCGATGATCACGAGGGCGCCGAAGATCACGTCGCCCGGCGCGTGTCGCAGCGGGTCCCAGAACAGGCCGCCGAGGTAGTGCGGCACGAAGAACGCCGAGATCGCCACCGTGATGACGTAGTTGAGCATCTGCGCCCAGGCCGCGAAGAACGAGACGAATTCGTTGAACGCGTGGCGGGCGAAGCTCGACGAGCCGCCGGCCTCGGGGTACATCGCGGTGGCCTCGGCGTAGGTCGCCGCCGTGCAGAAGAAGAAGATGCCCGTGATGACGAAGACGAGCGGCGTCAGGCCGAGCGCGAGGCCGGCGACGAGCCCCAGCGCGTAGTAGATCGACGACCCGACGTTGCCGTACGCCGTCGCGAACAGCGCGTTGACGCCCAGGACCCGCTGGAGACCTTGAAGCCGGCGTTCCGCCATCGACATCCCAGCATGCGGGCGCGGTCGTGAGCGCCCTGTGGGGATCGGGCGCGCCGCTGTGAGGATCGTGTGAAGGTGGGCGCTACGCCAGGAAGCGGTAGCCCACGCGCGCGTCGGTGCGGATGTAGTGCGGCTCGCCGCCGGGCTCGAGCTTGCGCCGCAGGTTCGCGATGTGCGTGCGCAGGGCCTGCGTGTCGTCGGCGTACTGCGGTCCCCAGACCGCGGTCAGCAGCGTGCGATGCGTCAGCAGGCGCCCGCGGTTGCGAGCCAGGATCCGCAGGAGGTCGTACTCGATCGGCGTGAGGTGGACGTCCTCGCCGTCGCGGCGCACGCTGCGGGCGGCGAGGTCGATCTCGAGGCCGTCGACGAGGATCGTCGGCTCGTCGACGTTGCCCGCGACGCGGCGCAGGACCGCGTTGAGCCGTGCGACGAGCTCGCGCGGGTTGAAGGGCTTGGTGACGTAGTCGTCGGCGCCGGCGTCGAGCGCGGCGATCTTGACGTCCTCGTCGCCGACCGCCGACAGGACGATGATCGGCATCTGACTCCAGCCGCGCAGCTGGCGGCAGACGTCGACGCCGTCGCCGTCGGGCAGCACGAGGTCGATGATCGCCGCCTCGGGCGGGCGCAGCGCGGCGGCGTCGAGCGCCTCCTGCGCGCTCTGCGCGACGGCGACGTCGAAGCCGGCGTCGCGCAGCACGATCTTCAGGCCGCGCAGGATCTGCAGCTCGTCGTCGCAGACGAGGACGCGGAGCGGGGGCGTGCTCACGGCGCGGGCACGGCGGACGGCGCGTCGAGGGCGAGCGGCAGCTCGATCGCGAACACCGTGCCCTGGCCGGGGACGGACTCGGCGCGGACGCGGCCGCCGTTGGCCTCGACGAAGCCGCGGACGATCGCGAGCCCGAGGCCGGAGCCGGGGTGCGCGTCGCTCGCGTCGCGGTAGAACGGCTCGAACGCGCGCGCGAGCTGGGTCGGGCTCATGCCGGGGCCGCGGTCGATGACGCGGATGTTCATCTTGCCGCCGACGACGCGCGCGCGGACCTTCACGGGATGCCCGCCGCTGTAGCGGCGCGCGTTCTCGAGCAGGTTGACGAAGACCCGCTCGAGCTGAGCGGCGTCGGCCTGCACGAGCGGGAGGTCCGCGTCGAAGGAGAGCGCGAAGCCGGCGCTGTCCTCCGCGGCGACGGCGTCGGCGGCCGTCCGCACGACCTCCTCCAGCGAGCACCAGTCGCGCTGCGGCTCGGCAGCGCCCGCCTGCAGCTTGGAGAGGTCGAGCAGCTTGTCGACGAGGGCGGAGAGCCGCTGGGCCTCCTCGACGACGACGAGGCCCAGTTCGTCGCGCTCTCCGTGCTCGATCGCCGGCGAGCGCACGGCGTGGCCAGCGGTGATGATCGCGGTGAGCGGCGTGCGCAGGTCGTGCGAGACGGCGCGCAGCAGCGCGGTCTTGATGACGTCTGAGCGGCGCAGCGCCTGCGTCTCGACGACCTCGGCCTGCAGCCGATCGCGATCGAGCGCGGCGCGCAGGAGCGCCTCGAGCGCGGGCGCCACCCGCTCGCGGACGCGCGTGCGCAGGTCGGGGTCGTCGCCGCCGGAGCCGAGGACGAGCCAGGCCTCGTGACCGCTGCCGAGGTCGAGCTTCACGCCGCGCCGCGCGGGTTCGCCGGCCGGCGGATCGAGGACGATCTCGACGTCGCGCAGGCCGAGCGCGGCACCGGCGAGCCGCCCCGCCTCGGGCAGGGCGTCGGAGAGGGTCGCCTCGCCGAGGAGCACGCGGGCGGTGCCGGCCGCGAGGTCGGCCTCCCCACGACGGCGTTCGGCCTCAGCGGCGCGCGTACGCGCGAGATCCGCGACGACCGACGCCACCGCCGCGGCCACGAGGAACACCGCGAGCGCGACCCAGTGCGCGGAGTCGGCGATGACCAGCCGGCCGGTGGGCGGGATGTGGAAGAAGTTGAACGCCGCGGCGGAGACGACGCTGGTCAGCAGCCCGAACGCGAGGCCGAGGTAGACGGCGACGAGCAGCACCGCGAGGAGGTAGACGACTCCCGGCGAGACCTCCGGCGCGACCTCGCGCAACGGGTAGATCACGAGCGTCGTCACCGCGACGGCGGCGGCGCAGACGAGCACGCCCAAGGCCTTCGGTCGAGAGGCGTCGACAAGCCGCGGAGACTCGCGCGAGAGATCCACGGCCTACATCATGGACTGCGCCCGTCGCGACCGGAAGGTGCCACACGGACGACGCGTCCTCGCAACCCCATGTCTGCCAGCGATGGCCGGGCGATCCACGTGCGGCACCCACCCAGATAATGCGGAGTCATGCTCTCTGAGCGCGATCACGAGCGCGGTCGCTTTGCGGCGCTCCTGCGAGCCGAGGCCCGCAAGCTGCGCACGGTCCGTTCGACGCCGTTGCTGGCGCTGGCGCTCCTCGTGCTGACGTTCCTCGAGGTCGCGCTCCCGATCGCGTCCGGGGATCTGGACCCACTCCGCGGCGCGGCGGAAACGACCATCACCGGCCCACGCCAGACGCAGGACGACCGGCTACGGGAGGTGTTGAGCGCAAACGGGATCGCGGGCATCCTGGCGATGGTCCTCGCGGCGCTCGCCGTCTCGGGTGATGCGCGCCACGGCACGCTCGTGACCACGCTGCTTGCCGAACCCAGACGACGGCTCGTCGGCGCGCGCACATCGCGCTTCATCTCCTGCTCGGGCTGGCTCTGGGATGCCTGGCTGTCACGGTCATCGCCGCAACCGCGCCCCTCCTCCTGGCGCAGCGGGACGTGCCCATTGGGTTGGCGGACGGGGAGGTCGCCTGGATCCTGGCCGGCGTCGCCGTGCACACGGCGCTGTACGCCGGTCTCGACGCGACGATCGGTCTGCTGGTGCCCAGCCAGTCTGGCGCAGTCGTCACGGCGCTGCTCGGCTTCGGGTTCGTCGAGCCACTGGTCTCCGCGGCTGCGGGCCCGATCCGGGCACTTACGACTTCCGGCGCCAGCGACGCGCTTCTGGGCCTCGGGGGCAGCGAGTCGCCCATCGCCGGAGCAGCGGTCCTGATCGCGTGGCTCCTCTCGCATCGATAGGTGCCGTACGAACGCTGCTTCGTCGCGAACTCGGCTGATGGCGGGCCCCCGATCGCATCCGAAGCTGCAGGAGCTCTTCGACGATCCGATCCTCGAGCAGGTCGAGCTGGCCTCGCCGTTCGCAGATCACGGCAGCTCGGTCTATCGCGTGAGGACCGCCGGCGAGCACGTGGTCGTGCGCTCGTTCCGCCCGGCGGGCCTGGACGATCCGTTCTGGCGCTCGGGACGCGCGCTGTTCGGCATCGATCCCGTCGCGCGATCCGAGCTCTTGGCGCTGTACGCGCTGCTCTCGGACGTCAGCCCGATCGCGATCCCGGAGGTCCAGCGCGCCGGCGTT
This sequence comes from uncultured Actinomycetes bacterium, assembly GCA_963806515.1. GTDB lineage: Bacteria > Actinomycetota > Thermoleophilia > Solirubrobacterales > Solirubrobacteraceae > CADCVQ01. Next base: position 106,052 of record CAWDYO010000012.1, read on the forward strand.
GCCGGTGGCCGGACGTGGCTCGTCGTCGCGCTCGTGCAGGGAACGCCGCTCGAGCGCTTCGACGAGCTCTCCGACGACGGCCTCGTCGAGCTCGGCCGGGCCCTCGCCACGATCCACGAGCGCAGGTTCGACACGTTCGGCAATCCGTCGGGCTCCTTTCGCTATCCGCCCGCCGAGTTCAACGGCCGGGTGAAGCAGCTCTTTCGCTCGACCGCGGACGCGCGCCTCGACGAGATGTGCGCCGCCGTCGACGCGCTCGTACCTCCCGGGGAGGGCTCGCTCGTGCTGCTGGACCTCTTCGCGCCGCAGTTCCTCGCGAGCGGTGGACGCGTCGTCGCGATGGTCGACATCGACGCGTACGCCGTCGGGCCGCGCGAGCTCGACCTCGTCTGCCTCGAGTACTTCGTCGACGCTCGCGCGGCCGAGTTGGTCGCCCGCGGATACCGCGAGATCGCTCCCTGGCCGTCACTGCGACGCGTTCGTCGCGCGTACCGCTACCTCTTCTGGGCGCTGGACATGAACCCGATGGCGCTCGACGTCGACCGCTTCCTGAGCTGGCCGCGCGTGTTCGCGTGAGGTCGCCGGCGCCTCGAGCTCGGCGAGGAACTCCGTCGCCCAGCGATCGGGTGGGGACGCGCGCACGATGTCCCGCATCGCCGCCATGCGCCGGCGGCGGTCGCGGTCGGGCATATCGAGTGCGGTGCGCAACGCGCCGGCCATCGACGCCGTCGAGTACGGATTGACCGTCACCGCGTGCTTGAGCTCGACGTGCGCTCCCGCGAACTCCGACAGCAGCAGGACCTTGGCGGCGCCGTCGCTCGTCACGACGAACTCCTTCGCGACGAGGTTGAGGCCGTCGCGCAGCGGCGAGACCCACGCGACCGAGGCCGCCTCGTACCAGGCAACGACCCGCTCGAACGCCACCGGACGGTAGAAGCACCGAACCGGCGTCCACGACAGGGTCGAGAAGCGGTTGTTGATGCGCCCGACGAGGCGGTCGACGTCGTCGCGGATCGACGCGTGCACGGACACCGCATCCGCCGGTGGCGTGACCACGTTGACGAACGTCGTCGTGGTCCGGTACTCGTCGTGCACTTCGAGCAGCCGCTCGTACGCGAGCAGCTTCTCCACCGACCCCTTGACGTAGTCGAGCCGGTCGACGGCCAGCAGCAGTTGCCGGTCGCCGATCTCGCGGCGGATGGCATCGACGCGTCCGGCGTGGGCCGGCGAGGCGCGGATCGCGTCGATGCGCGCGGCGTCGACCCCCGCCGGAAACGCGCCGAGACCGACCTGCCGGTCGCCGAGCTCGAGGCGTCGCGCCATCGCCGGGGTCGAGAGCGGCGTGCCCGTCGTGAGAAAGCGACCCGAGACCGCAGCCTCCCGCGTGACGCGCGCGCCGATGAGGTTCACTGCCGCCGCCGCAAAGTTGTTCGCGTAGTGCGGGATGTGAAAGCCGATCAGATCGCATGCCAGCAGGCTTTCGAGGATCTCTGTACGCCATGGCAGGATCGCGAAGATGTCGGCGGCTGGAAACGGGGTGTGATGGAAGAACCCGATGCGCGCGGCGGGCATGCGATCGCGCAGCAGGCCGGGGACGAGCCAGAGGTTGTAGTCGTGGACCCAGATCGTGGCGTCGGGCTCGACCCTCCGCGCGATGGCCTCTGCGAAGCGGGTGTTCACGTCGACGAAGTCGCGCCAGCGCGGCTCGTCGAAGCGAGCGTTGGCCGGGTTCGAGCAGATGATCGGCCAGAGCGCCTCCTTCGAGAAGCGGTGGTAGAAGCTCTCGACGGCGACGGCCGTCAGCGGGACTCGATGCACGCCGATCGACACGCCGCGGTAGTCGACGGACAGATCGTGGCCGGCTCCGGGACGCCCGCCGTTCTCGCTGCGAGTCCACGCCACCCACAGTCCCGCGCGATCGTCGGTGAACAGCGCACGCAGCGTCGGGATGATCCCGTTCGGGGAAGTGTGCTCCCGCAGCTCCGTCATGTCGCCGACGAGATCCTCGTCAAACGGCGCGCGATGGTAGACGATCACGAACGACGCGCCCCTCATCAGTGACGACTCCCCACCTTCCCGGGCACGCAGACCGCGCTCCCACGTCGCTCGTCGCGATCGTTGCACATCCCGACGACGAAGTGCTCATCGCCGGTGGCACCTTGGCGCTCGCGTGCTCATCGGGGATTTGCAGCGGGATCGTCTCGCTGACCCGTGGGGAGCGGGGACCGATCGCCCCGGGCTCGCTGCGCGCGGGCGAGACGCTCGCCGAGGCGCGCGAGCGCGAGCTTCACGCGTCCGCCCGGGCGCTCGGCGCCGGCTGGGCGCGGTGCCTGCGCCACCCGGATGGCGAGGTCGGCCTGGCGGACGCCGACGTGGCGGCCACGGAGCTCGTCGAGCTCCTGCGGCCTCACGTGCCCGCGGTCCTGCTGACGTTCGGGCCGGACGGCCTCTACGGCCATCCCGACCACCTCGCCACGCGCACGATCGTGGCGCTGGCGGCGAGCCGGCTCGAGGACGCAGCGGTCCTGGAGGCCGTGTGGCGGCCGGGGCTGGTCGCAGAGCTCGTGGCCGCGGCCGCGGCGCGTGGCCTGCCGGTCGGACTGTGGGACCTCGAAGCGGCGGACTTCGGCGTCGCGCGCTCGACCGCGATCGAGATCGACGGGCGATCCGTGATCGACCGCAAGCTGCGCGCGCTCGACGCGCACCGCACGCAGTTCGCCGCGGACCATCTGCTGGCCGCGCTGCCGCGCGACCTGGCCGAACGGTTTCTCGGCGTCGAGGCGTGGGCCGGCAGCGCTGGCGCCGCGGCCCGGCTGCGCGAGCTCCTGGGGTCCAGACGCGCCGAGCGCGAGCGGAGCGGGCCGTGAAGCTCGCGTTCGTGGACCTCGACGAGACAGTGCTCGTCAACCCGATGTGGCCGGCGGTCTTCCCGCACTTCGCCCGTTGCGTCGCGTCGGGGTCCGCGCGGCGACCGTCCGAGCGCGACGTCATCCGCGAGCTGATGGCGCGATCCGGGGCGCTGCGGCTTCACCATGACGTGGCCGCGAACGACTGGGACCGCCTGACCCGCGAGACGGCCGCCGCGTTCGGCGTCGAGTGGTCGGAGCCGGTCGCGGGGCTCGTCGAGCGCTACCGCGACTTCGCGTCGGCCGTGGCGGGATCGCACCAGATGCTTGCGACGCTGCGTGCGAGCGGCTGGACCTGCGTCGCGGCGAGCGCCGGCTTCCGCCGCTTTCAGCTGCCGTCGCTGCGGCACCTGGGACTGCTCGAGTGCTTCGACCGGCTCCTGTTCGCCGACGATGTCGGCGTGCTCAAGCGCCGGCGGGCGTTCTACGGCGCGATCCCGGCCGACGCCACCCGCGTCGCATGCATCGGCGACAGCTATGTCGACGACTGCCTGTACCCGGCGTCGTTCGGCTTCGCCTGCGTCTGGTTCACCGGGGTGCGGCGGTCACGCGCGATCGCGTGCGGCCGGCCACCGGACGTCGAGGTGTCGCGCCTCGACATGGTCGCCGACGCGTTGGAGGAGGTGACGGCGTCGCGGCGCCACCGGGAACCGGACGGTGCCGACTGCCCTGCGTGCGGTGGCCCCGGCGAGGAGGCGAGGCCATGCCGGCTGTGCCGCTGCCTGGCGCGCCTGTGCGACCCGTGGGACGGGGACGGCCCGCCCGACCTGCGCGGCCTCTGAGCGGCGGCCGGCGTCTTAGCCGGCGCGAATGTCGGATTGACCCCGGATATCGGGGTCAATTCGCCATCGACCTCCTATTCGCGCGGCGCGTAGGTGTTGCGTGCCACGCGTCTCGCGCGGCCTTCCTCGACGGCCTCGCGGAGCGCGCTGCGGAAGCGGCCGGGACCCCAGTAGCGTGCGGCGACGGCGGTCGCGAGCTCGTCGCGGCTCGTCGCGCCGCGGTCGGCGAGCGCGCGCTCGATGATCTCGATCTCGCGGTCGAGGTCCTCGTCGCGAGCCGGCGCGAAGCGGCTCGCCGGCAGGAGCGCGCTTGGCGAATAGAGGCCGCCGCCCGGGCCGGGCCGCAACCGTGCCCGCCCGGTGCGATCGCGCGCACGCTGGCGAGCGACGCGCGCTCGGATGCGCTCCTCGCGCTCGCGCGCGATGCGCTCTGGTTCCGTCGCTGCCGCGCGCGCCTCGTCGCGGTCGTCGCCCGCCGCGACGCGCGCCGGCCGCCCGCTGCCGGCCGCGGCCGGCGCGACGGGCGCCGGCGGCCCAGGCCGCTCGCTCCCGGCCGCGCCCGGCGCGACGGGCTTCGGCTGCGCGGCCCGCTCGCTGCCTTTCACCGGCTGCTCCTTCGCCGGCTTGACCTCGCTGTCGTCGGTCGCCGAGAGCGGCTCGGCGATGTCCTCGAGCGCGGCGTTCTCCGCGCGCACGCCGAAGACGAGCTCGGCGATGCCGCCGAGCGCCATGACGACGGCCCCGATGAAGAAGCCCAGCGCGACGTTCGACGCGTCGCCGGTGTCGATGAGGTGGCCGAACAGCAGCGGTCCGGTGATGCCGCCGGCCGCCGTGCCGATCGCGTAGAAGAAGGCGATCGCCAGCGCGCGGGTCTCCATCGGGAAGATCTCGCTCACCGTCAGGTACGCGGCGCTCGCGCCCGCCGACGCGAAGAAGAACGTCGCTCCGACCATCGCGATGAACGACCACTCGGTGAGGCTGTCGCCGAGCAGCAGGAAGCCGAGCACCGCCGTGGAGGCGGCCGCGACGAGGTAGGTCCCCGCGATCATCGGCTTGCGCCCGACCGTGTCGAACAGCCTGCCCATCAAGAACGGCCCGAGGAAGTTGCCGGCCGCGAAGATCAGGATGAAGTACGGCACGTTCCCCGAGGCGACGTCGAAGAACTTGCTGAGGATCGTGCCGAGGTCGAACGTGATGGCGTTGTAGAGGAACGCCTGGCCGACGAACAGCGCGAGGCCGAGCGTCGCGCGGCCGGGGTAGCGCTGAAAGGCGACCTTCGCGATCTCGCGGAAGGGGATCGTCTCGCGCTGGCGGACGGTCAGCTCCGTGCCGGGCTCGGCCAGCTCCTGCGTGGTCTCGTCGCGCACCTCGGCCTCGATCGCGTCGACGATCCGCTCGGCCTCCTCCTCCTTGCCGTGGATGAACAGCCAGCGCGGGCTCTCGGGGACGTGCCGGCGCACGATGAGGATCGCGATGCCGAGGAGCCCGCCCAGCGCGAACGCCAGCCGCCAGCCGAGGTCGGGGGCGAAGATCGACGTGTTCAGCAGAACGATCGCGGCGAGCCCGCCCAGCGCCGCGCCCACCCAGTAGCTGCCGTTGATCGTGATGTCGACCTGGCCGCGATTGCGCTTGGGGATCAGCTCGTCGATCGCCGAGTTGATCGCGGCGTACTCGCCGCCGATGCCGGCACCCGTGAAGAAGCGGCAGACGAAGAAGTACCAGGGGGCGAACGCGAAGGCGGTCGCGACGGTCGCGACCAGATAGACGCCGAGCGTGAGCATGAAGAGCTTCTTGCGCCCGAAGCGGTCGGTCAGCTGGCCGAAGAACAGCGCGCCGCAGCACGCGCCCGCGACGTAGATCGCGGCAGCCATGCCGATGTCGCTCGGGTTCATCGCGATGCCGCTGCCCGCTTCGGTCAGCCGCGCGGCGATCGACCCGACGATCGTGACCTCGAGCCCGTCGAGGATCCAGACCGTCCCGAGCCCGATCACGACCCGCCAGTGAAAGCGCGACCACGGCAGGCGGTCCAGGCGCGCGGGGATCCGCGTTCGGATCGTGTCTGTCTCGACCTCGCTGCTCATCGCCCCGCCTCTCCCGTTGGTGGGGCCTGCCGTTACCCCGTCGACGGAGCCGGGGAACGCGGAGCCACGCGGGACGCGGGCGGCTACGCTGCGGCCCGATGTTGCGCTGTCGCGTGCTCGGGCACAGGTTCCGCTTCACGAGCGAGGACGCGACGATGCGCTGGCGCTGCCAGCGCGGCTGCGGCGCCGCGGGCTCGAAGGACTACCCCACGGCCGCGGAGGCGAGCCGCTACGCCGCGGGCCTGGACCGCGAGGACCGCGAGGACCTCGGCCGCAACGCCCCGCTCATCGCCGGGCTGCCGCTGCGGCTCGTGCGCGCGCTGCGCGGGCGCCGCGGCTGACGGCGCGTAGGTCTTGTCGCGCATGACGCGACAAGACCGACACGAGCGGGGAACCGGAGCCCGCGACTGAAACCCCAGACAGCCCGGTCAGGACGCAGGGGCGACCGGGAGGCCCGCCGCGCGCCAGGCTTGAAAGCCGCCGACGAGATCCGTCGCGCTCGCGAACCCGAGCTGCTGCAGCGTGGCCGCGGCGAGGCTCGACTGGTAGCCCTCGTCGCACATGACGATGACGTGGCGCTCGAGGCCGCCGACGCGCTCGTCATGCGCGTCGGAGCTCGGATCGCAGCGCCACTCGAGCACGTTGCGCGCGAACCAGATCGCGTCCGGCACGATCCCGTCGGCGGCGCGCTGGGACTCCGAGCGAACGTCGATGAGGAGGGCGCCCCGGCCGATAGCGTCCCGCGCCTCGTGCGGCTCGACGCGGACGAGGCCCGCGCGCGCGTCGTCGAGCAACTCGTCGATCGTCTTGCGCGCCGCCATCGGCCGTGGAGGATTCCAGGTGCCGCCCGTCGATGCGCGCCACGATCGCCGCCTACGTCACCGGCCGGCCGAGGACGCGCTCGTACGTGTCCAGGCAGCCGCGTGCGGTCGCCTCCCAGGTGAAGCGGCGCGCTTGGGCATGGCCGCCGTTGCGCAGCCGGTTCGCGAGCGCTTCGTCGTGCAGGATCGCTTCGACGGACGCCGCGATCGACTGCGCGCTCGACGGGTCGAAGAGCAGGGCGGCGTCGCCGGCGACCTCCGCGAGCGCGGAGGCGCCCGAGCAGGCCACCGGGAGCCCGCGCTGCATCGCCTCGAGCACCGGCAGGCCGAAGCCCTCGCAGAGCGACGGGAACACGAACGCGGTCGAGGCGGCGTAGAGGCCTTCGAGATCGCCACCGCCGACCCAGCCGAGAAAGCGCACGTCGCCGGCGATGCCGAGCTCGGCGGCGTGCGCGCGCAGCTCGGCTTCGTGGTCGGTCGCGTAGCCGGGCAGGACGAGCAGCGGGCGGTCGTCGCCGAGCAGCGCGTGCGCGTCGAGCAGCAGCACGAGGTTCTTGTGGCGGCGCTTGGCGGACGCGCTGAAGAGCAGCGGGCGGTCACCGAGCTCCAGGCGCCGGCGCAGCTCGCGCTCGGGCGTCGGAGTCACCCCGGGCGCGTTCGCCGCCAGCGCCACGACGTCGATCTTGCCCGGCGGCACGCCCAGCAGCTCGACGAGATCCTCGCGCGTCGCATCGGAGTCGGCGATGACGCGGTGCGAGCCGCGCACCGCGAGCGGCACGAGCGCCCGCATCCCCATCGCCTTGATGCCGCCGTGCGCCTCGGGGAAGCGCTTGTAGATGACGTCGTGCACCGTCACGACACGCCGGAACGCACCGCGGGCGGGCGCTGTGCTGCCGAGCGAGTGCACGAGGTCGCAGCCGGCACGCCGGGCGGCGCGCGGCAGCACGAGCTGCTCGCCGCGCACCCACTCGACGCGGTTGCGCGCGTTCACCGGCAGCACGATCGGCTCGATCCCGCCACCCCACGTCTCCCCTGCCGCCTCGCGGTTGACGAACGCCGTGAAGCGCGTGTCGGGCGCGGCCGTCGCGAGCGCCGGCAGCAGGGCGCGCGCCGCGGTCTCCATGCCACCCGTCTCGCCGGGGACGAGGAAGACGAGGTTCAGCCCGATGTGCACGCCGCAGAGTGTGACGAGCGGTAGCGTGCCCGCACTCATGGATCGCGGCATCGACGTCAACCTGCGCTCGGCGCCGCAGATGCTCGAGTACGCCGCGATCGTGCAACGCATCGCGCGCGACGCACCGGAGCGCGTCCTCGACTGGGGCTGCGGCCTCGGGCAGGTGTCCGACCTGCTGCTGCACGCCGGGCTGGACGTCACCTCCTTCGACTACCGCGGCGACGGGGCGCCCGACGCGATCCAGGCCCTGCCGCGCTATCCCGACGTCCACGCCTACCTCTCCTCCGACCCGATCGCGCTGCCATACGCCGACGGCACGTTCGACGCCGTCCTGAGCTGCGGCGTCCTCGAGCACGTGCTCGACCCCGGGGCGAGCCTCGACGAGCTCGCCCGCGTGCTGGTAGCGCAGGGCACGCTCTACGTCTACAAGCTCCCCAACCGCTTCTCGTACCTCGAATGGGCCGCCCGCCGGCTCGCCGGCCGCCTCGACATGTACTACCACGGCCGCCAGCCCAACGACCTCCTCTACACGCCCGCCAGCACGCGCGCGCTGCTCGAGCGCCACGGCTACGACGTCCAAGAGCTGCGCCTGGCGAACATGCTGCCGCTGACGCTCGACGCTCCCGTCGTACAGCGCCCGCGCACCTCGCGCGCGCTGTGGTCGGCGAACCGCGCGCTCGCGGCCGTGCCCGGCCTCAACCTCCTCGCGACGAACGTCGAGGCGATCGCCGTCCGCGCCGCCGCCACGTGAGCCCGACGTTCGGCATCGACGCCCGCGCCGCGGTCGAGGTGGCGGCCGGGCGGGGCCGGGTCATGCGCGAGCTGCTGCCCGCGCTCGCGGCGCTCGACGGCGACGACCGCTTCGTCCTCTACGCGCGCAAGCCGATGGAGGTCGACCTCGGCGAGCGCTTCGAGTGGCGCCTCGTGCGCCTCCCCGACCCGCTCTGGCACCTGGAGGCGGCGCGGCTCGCGTCGCGCGACTGCGACGCGTTCCTCTCCTCCAACAGCTACCTGACGTGCTGGTTCACCCGCTGCCCGAGCGCGCCGATCGTCTACGACCTCGTCCCCTTCCTGAAGGGGACGAACCCGCAGCGGCGCGCCGCGATCATCGAGCGCGCGACGATCGACATCGGCGTGCGCCGGTCGGGAGCGCTCATCTGCATCTCCGAGGCGACGCGCGTCGATCTCGTCCAGCGCGTCCCGTCCAGCGCGCCGCGTGCGGTCGTCGTCCCGCTCGCCGCCGACGCTCGCTTCGCCGACCCCGACGCGCTGCGCCGCGCACCCGCCGTCGCGGCGAGCCACGGCATCGAGCGCCCATACGTGCTCGCCGCCGGCACGCTCGAGCCGCGCAAGAACCTCGTGCGCCTGCTCGCGGCCTGGTCGGCGCTGCCCGAGGCGCTGCGCGACGCCTACGAGCTCGTGCTCGTCGGCCCGGTCGGCTGGGAGGCCGGCCCGATCGTCGACGCCGCGCGCGCCGCGAAGATCCGCCTGCCCGGCTACGTGCCCGACGGCGACCTCGCCGCGCTCTATGCCGGCTGCGAGCTGTTCTGCTACCCATCGCTCTACGAGGGCTTCGGGCTGCCGGTGCTGGAGGCGCTGCGCGCCGGCGCGCCCGTCCTGACGTCGAACCTCTCGAGCCTGCCGGAGGTCACCGGCGACGCCGCGGTGCTCGTCGACCCGCTGTCCGTCGAGGCGATCGGTGCCGGGATCGAGCGCATCCTCGGCGACGCGGACCTGCGCGAGCGCCTGCGCGTCGCCGGGCCGCGTCGCGCGGAGCTGTTCAGCTGGGAGCGCACGGCGCGCGAGACGCGCGACGTCCTGCGCGCGCTGGCGGCTGCCCGCGAGCGTCGCCGAGCCACGTGATCGAGCGGGGTGTGGCGGCAAACGTCCAGCATGTCGTCGTTTCCCGCCAGACCCTCGCGGTCGTGTGGCGGCAAGGCGTCCGCGCCTCGCGGTCGTGTGGCGGCAAGCGTCCGGCACGTCGTCGTTCCCGCCAGACCCCTCGCGGTCGTGTGGCGGCAAGCGTCCGGCACGTCGTCGTTCCCGCCAGACCCCTCGCGGTCGTGTGACGGCAAGCGTCCGCCAGACCCCACGCGGTCGGAGCGACGCGACGCAGGCGTAGTCTGCGCGCCGTGCTGCCGCTCGTCACGATCGCGATCCCCACGTACAACCGTGCCGCGACGCTCGGGCGGGCGGTCGAGTCGGCGCTCGCGCAGACGCACGCCGAGCTCGACGTCCTCGTCGGCGACGACGGCTCCGACGACGGCACCGCGGCGCTGCTCGCGGATCTCGCGGCGCGCGACGAACGCGTGCGCGTGGTGCGCCGGCCGCGCAACGTCGGGATGGTCGCGAACATGGACGCCACCCTGCGCGGCGGCCGTGGCGAGTTCACCATGCTGCTCGCCGACGACGACTGGCTCGCGCCACGTTGCGTCGAGTCGACGCTTGCCGAGCTACTCGCGCACCCGGCCGCCGCGGGCGCGCTCGGCCGCGTCGCGTACATGCGCGACGGCGAGGAGATCGCGGCCGGCAATCCGATCGCCTTGACCGACCCCGACCCCGCACGGCGCGTGCGGCGCTACTTCGACGCCGTGAGCGACGACCACGGCAACTCGTGGCTCTACGCGCTCGTGCCGCAGGCGGTCGTGCAGCGGCTCTCGCCGATGCGCAACGTGCTCGCGTTCGACTGGCTGCACGTCGCGGAGGTCGCGTTCGCGGGCGAGGTGCGGATGCTCGACGATACGCTGCTGTACCGCGAACTGGGCGGCGTCAGCGAGACGACCGCGCGCAACGTCCGCTCGAGCGGGCTGCCGGCGTGGCACGCGCGCGCGCCGCACCTCGTCATGGCGCGCGAGACGCTCGCTGACGTCGGCTGGCGCTCGCCGGTCTACGCGCCGCTCGGCAGGCGGCGCCTGGCGCTGGCCGCGGCCTGCGCGGCGAGCATCCCGCGGCGCAACGCGCGCCACGTGCTCTTTCACCTCGCGCCGCGCGCGCTCCAGCGCCGCCGTCATCCGCGCGCTTGAGCGCGAACCGATGTCAGACCGGCGGGGCGGGGATGAGGCTCAGGAGCGCGAGGACTTGGGGGACGATCGCGTTGAGGACGCCGTTGAGGATGTCGACGATCGAGGTCACGGAGCCACCGGGGATCTGGGGGTAGGGCATGAGATGTCACGTCGCTTTCGTAGAGCTGCAAGGCAGAGTGCCTCGACGTCTCCGATAACCGCAGCAACTAACTAGCAATCTATTTCCTGAATATTTCCTCGCTACTCCGCGGGGTGCTCCGCGCCGCCGGGCGGATGGGCGCTCGCCTCGACCAGGAGGTCCAGCACCTCGCCGATCGTGCGCTTCCGAGCCACGGAGTCACGCAGCGGCAGGTGCGTCTGGATCTCGTAGTGATTGCGGCGCCCGTCCTTCTGCTTGACGACGTAGCCGGCCTCGGCCAGCTCCGTGACCATGCCGTACGCGCTGCGCTCGGTGACGTCCAGCGCGGCGGCGATGTCGCGCAGACGCGCGCCGGGGTCGTGCGCGATGACCAGCAGCGCGCGCGCGTGGTTCGTCAGGAAGCTCCAGTGCGCCACACCAGAAAACCGTAGCAGCGCGGTTCTGGAACGGCGTTGCCTGCATGGCAGGCCTGGAGCGGGTCGGCTCTAGAGCAGGCCGAAGCGGCCGCGGACCTTCATGATCCGCGGACGGCGCAGCACGGAGCCGCGCGTGTCGGCCCCGCGCACGACGAGCTCGGCGCGGGCGAGCGCGCGGTTGACGAGCTTGACCGGCAGGTTCTCCGGCGACTTGCCGACGAGCGAGCGCTTGAGGAAGCCGCCGCGCACGAGCCGCTCGATCTCGTGGTCGTGGACGAGGTACGCGGCGCGAGCCTCCGCGAACGCCTCCTCCCACAGCTCCTTGAGCGGGTTCTCGTCGTTCTTCCACGGCTGCGTCGGGACGACGGTGTAGTGCAGCAGGCCCGTCTCGCCCGGCTCGTAGTGCTCGAGGTGGTTCCAGCGCGGCGGCAGGGTGTCGCCGATGTGCTCCTCGGGCGCGATGCAGAGGTCGAAGAGGAGGTCCTGGTAGGTGAAATCGCCGCGGTCCATCCTCGCGACGATGTCGTCGATGTCCCAGTCCAGCCGCTCGCAGTCGAGCATCATCACGCTCATCTGGCGCCCTGGATGGAACTCCTTGAAGTCCTTCCATTGCGGCGGCGGCTCTCCCTGGACCGTGCACAGGACGCGCTTGTCCCCGAACGGGATGTCCCACATCTCGGCGATGTCGTCAAAGACCTGCATGTCGGCGTCGACGTACAGCGCGCGGCCCTTGTAGCCGGCGAGCTTCGGGATCTGAAAGCGGCTGAACGAGAAGCCCGTGCGGCCGCGGTTGGACTCGTCCTTCGGGGTCGGCGTCGGGAGGTTCAGCATCATGTGGAAGCGCACCGGCCGGCTGGCGTGCTTGCGGATCGTGTGCTCGAGCACGCGCGCCGCGACGGTCTGCGACTCGTCGACGCCGACGAAGACGTGCATCGACTCGATGAGCGTGTCGTAGTCGATCCCGCGCTCCTGCACGATCTCCTCGATCTCGCGGAACTGCGCGTCGTAGCTCGGCAGGTCGTTGGCGAGCTGCGAACCGCTCGCAAACTCCTTCGAGTAGCTGCTGCCGCCGTCGATGCCCAGCGAGCGGACGGTCTTTGCGCCCATCTCGCCGAGGATGTCGATGGCCGCCTCGGAGCTGAAGTGGCGCGCGCGGATGACCGGCGACGAGCCGATCGGCGGCGAGGTGCGGGCGTTGTACCAGACGAGCCGGCCCTGGTCGTCGAGCTGGCGGAGCACCGGGTAGTCGTCGAAGAAGTCCTCGAGCTTGCGCTTGGTCGGCAGGAAGTGCACGTGCGGCCGGCGCGGCATGAGCACGTACGTGCAGTTGGACACGAGCTTGTCGCCGCTGCGCTCCACGACGTCGATGTCGATGAGGTGCGCGACGTCGACGCGCTGCTCGTCGACGACCCCGTTGAGGCCGAGCAGGTTGTAGTCGCCGAGCGCGAACTCGCCGCGCCGGGCGAACGACGGACCCTTGCCGAGCACGAGCCACGGCTTGTCGGCGAAGCGGGTTGCATGGATCCACTGGCGAAGTTCGAGCATGTGACCTATCGACGTCTCGGGGTTGCGAACGATGCGGCGCTACCGACCGGGCACGATACCCGCGGTGCTCAGCACGTCGCTCCACGCTCGCGCGACGGCGGCCCCGCCGTAGGACGCCTCGACGAGCGCGCGCCCGCGGGCCACGTCGGCGCGCGCGCGCTCGCCGTCGGCGAGGTAGCCGCTGACGCCGGCCTCGAAGTCGTCGAACCACACGCTGCCGTCGAAGGGCTCGAGCGCCGGCGTGCGCGTCGCGACGACGGGGACGCCCGCGTGCAGCGCGCCGACCGCGCGATTGGCGGACTTGCAGATGCTGAAGTCGTCGCGCGAGTTGGGCACGAGCGCGACGGCGCTGCGGCGGAGCTGCGCGGCGATCGTCCGCCGGTGCCAGGGCGCGTAGGTCGTCGGCAGGTCCAGCGGCTCGATGTCGCGGCGGTAGGCCGCCTCGTCGCTCGAGACGACGAGCAGCCGGAAGGGGGTGCGCCGCGCCGCCGCCTCGAGCTGCGCGCCGATGTCGGCGAGGTTGACGATCCCGAAGCGCGGCCGCACGGAGCCGGCGTTGCCGTACCAGATGACCTGCGGCAGGTCGCTGGCGGGCGCGGAGGGGTCGCCGGCGCCGGGCGACGAGCCGCGGGCGCCGGGCCGCCGGGCGGCGAGGCCGCGCAGCGCGCTCGACGTCGGCGCGGCGGCTCGGCGCAGCCGCGGCAGCTCGCGCCATGCAGCCTCCGCGCCCGTTCGCGCGAGGACCTTCGCGCCGGCGGCGCGGCCGTTGCGGGCGCGCTCGCGCCACAGCAGGCGCTCGCCGAAGCGCACGTCGTCGACGGTCTCGAGCGCGTCGACGACCTCGTGGACGGGCGGCGCCGGCGCGAGCCGGTCGCGCAGCACCTCCGCGAGCGCCGGACCCGTCGTGACGATCGCCGCCGCGAGCCGCGCCATCCGCGCGAGGCCCTCGGCCGCCGACCCGGCGTAGTCCGCGCCGAAGACGTTGTCGCAGACGTCGAGCAGCACGGGGATCCCCTCCGCGACGGCCCGCTCGGCGATCGCGAGATCCTCGTCGCGAAAGCTCTTGACGAAGACGATCGCCGCCGGCCGATCGCCCGCCAGCGGATCGAAGCGCCCCCACGACAGCCGGCTCTGCACCCCCAGCGAGCGCAGGTGTGAAACCGGGATCAGGCAGCGGTAGCGGACGCTCGCGATGTCGGCGTCGTCGAGCTGCAGCCGCCAGACGACGGGGCCGGGCACGGCTCGCGGTCCTACGCCCTCGCGAAGAGGTGGAAGCGATCGGCGCGACCCGCGAGCGCGGCGAGCTTCGCGACCGGCGAGAGCAGGTGCGCGCGCTGTGGATCGGCGCCCATGCCGTAGATCGCGCCGTGCGGAAGGCGCCCGCGCTCGAACTTCGCGATCCCCCAGCTGCGCGCGAGGTCCTTCGTCACGACCTCGCCGGCGATCGTCACGTCGCGAAAGCCGCACGCCACGACGAGCTCGCGCAGCACCTGCGGGGCGAAGAGCGTCGCGTGGCGCGGGCAGTCCAGATCGAACCAGCGCGTCCCGAACAGCCGCGCGCCGAGCGCCGCGGGGTTCGGCGTGGACATGTGGATCCGCCCGCCGCTGCGCAGCTTGGCGTGGATGTCGCGCAGCGCCTCACGGGGCTCGTAGAGGTGCTCGATGACGTGGTTCATGCGCACGCAGTCGACGCTCGCGTCGGCCACCTGCTCGCGCAGCTGCTCGCCGACGAGCACGCCGCGATGGCCGTGCTCGGCGATCGACGCGAGGATCGCGGGCGAGAAGTCGGCGCCGATCGTGCTCCAGCCGGCCGCCGCCGCGACGTCGAGGAACGCCGTCGAGCCGCAGCCGTAGTCCAGCAGCACCTGCCCCGGCCCGGCGGGCTCGTAGAAGGCGTCCAGGCGAGCCTGCAACCGATCGGGGCGCAGCCGTTCGAGGCCGTTGGCGAGCACGCGCAACGGGGGGCCGGCGAGCTTGACCGCGAGACCCGCCGGGGTCGCGGCCAGCCTGCCGTTGGCTTCGTAGGGCCCATAGCCCTCGAAGTAGACCTTGCCGAGCTCCGCCTCGACCGGCCGGTCGCCGAGGTAGTGCGCGCCGCAGCCGCCGCACGTGAAGTAGTCGTAGAGCTGCGCCGTCGCGGGCTGCTGCCAGTCGCGGCATCCGCTGCGCCACGGGGTGCGCTCGCCCGAGCCGCACGCCGGGCACGCCGCGACGGGCTCGGTCAGTAGCGCGGTCACGGGCGCGAGTATCGCAGCCTCATCCGGCCTCGCCCTCCGCCGGCGCGGTCTCGGGAAGGCGTCCGCGAACGGCGTCCAGGAGGTCGGGCGGGATCGCCCGCAGCGCCATCAAGACCCCGAAGTAGACGAGCGACGCGAGCGCGACCTTCGCGACGTCGTGCACCGGGACGAACCACACCGCGAGCGCGGCCGCCGTCGCCGGCAGCGCCTTGAAGGCGACCGTCCAGGAGACCCGCAGGTCGGGCTGCGCGCGCATGAGCGACGTGCCGAGCGCGATGACGAGCACGACCTCGGCGATCGTCATCGCGATCGCCGCGCCGATCGCGCCTTCGAGCGACGCCAGCGTCCCCGTGAGCACGATCGCGGCCGACACCCCGACGACGTTCGCCAGCAGCAGCGCGCGCTTGGCGCCGGTGACCCACAGCGCCGCCGCCCAGACCGCGACGAGGAAGCTCACGGCGAGCGCGATCCCCTGGATCCGCAAGACCGGCACGGCCGGCTGGAAGTCCTCGCCGCCGAGGACGTCGATGCCGACCTGCGCGCCGAGCACGACCGAGATCGCCGTCCAGCCGCCGAGGATGACGCCGGCCTCGAACAGCCGCTGCAGCCCGTACGCGAGGCGCACCCTGTCGGTCGCGGCGGCGCGGGCGAGGATCGGGAACGCCGCCCCCGCGATGAGCGAGGGCACCGCGATGATGACCTCGACGATTCGAAACGACGCGCTGAAGTAGCCGGTCTGCGTGGCGGTCGCGACGAGCGACATGACGATCACCGCGACGCGGTAGAAGAGCGACGTCAGCAGCGTCGCGGCGGCGGCGGGGATGGTCTGGCCGAGCAGGTAGCGCGCCTCCTCGCGGTGCAGCGCGGGGCGCGTCGCGGCGATCCGCCGCACGGTCAGGACCGTGATCGCGAGGCACAGCACCGAGACCGGGATGAACAGCGAGAAGAACGCCGTCAGCGTCGCGCCGGCGAGGACGAGCGCGACGATCCCGCCGGTCATCAGCGCCTGGCGCAGGAGGTCGGTCGCCGTGACGAAGCCGAGTCGCAGCTCGGAGATCAGCGGCACGGTGTAGGTCACCTGCGTGATCGCGAGCAGCATGCCCAGGCCGGCCAGCGCGGTTCCGAGGACGAGCTCGGCGCCGTAGCCGGCGACCGCTGCGAAGGCGACCGCGACCAGCATGCCCGTGCCCGCGACGAGCAGCCGCAGGCCCAGCAGGTTCGCCATCAGCGAGCGGCGCCCGGCGGCGTCGCGGACCGCGTACTCGCGCACGCCGACGACGGTCATCCCCGCGTCGGCGACCAGGGCGACGATCGTCACGAGCGACAGCACCGTCACCCAGCGGCCGAAGTCGTCGACGCCGAGGTGGCGCGTCAGCAGCGGCGCCGAGGCGAACGACAGCACGATGCCGGCGACGTAGCCGCCGATGCGCAGCACGCCGCCGCGGATCGCCTTCCCGCCGGCGGCCGGGGTGTCGAGGACGTCCTGCGCTCGGCCGGGCGGGTCCTCGGGCACGGTCAGCCCGTCAGCGCCCCACGCACGGCGAGCACCTCGCTGAGCACCGCGTCGAGCTCGTCCGGCGTGACCATGTTCGGCCCGTCGCTCGGCGCCTCGCCCGGCGAGGGATGGACCTCGACGAACAGCGCGTCGATGCCGACCGCGGCGGCCGCGCGCGCGAGGTACGGGACGAACTCGCGCTGACCACCCGAGCTCGTGCCGAGGCCACCAGGCAGCTGGATCGAGTGCGTCGCGTCGAAGCAGACGGGCTCGCCGAGCGCGCGCATCTGCGGCAGCGCGCGGAAGTCGACGACGAGGTTGCCGTAGCCGAAGGTCGTGCCGCGCTCGGTCAAGATGATCCCGGCGGCGCGCGGCCTCGCGCAGCTTCGCGACGACGTTCGCCATGTCCGCCGGCGCGAGGAACTGGCCCTTCTTGACGTTGACGACCGCGTCCGTGGCCGCTGCGGCGACGAGCAGGTCGGTCTGGCGGCAGAGGAACGCCGGGATCTGCAGGACCGAGCAGACCTCCGCCGCGGGCGCCGCCTGCCACGGCTCGTGGATGTCGGTCAGGACCGGCACGCCGGCCTCGGCCTTGACGCGCGCGAGGATCTCGAGGCCCGCGTCGATGCCGGGCCCGCGCGCCGACGTGCCCGACGACCGGTTGGCCTTGTCGAAGGAGGACTTGAAGACGAAGCCGACGCCGTGCCGCGCCGCCACGTCGCGGACGGTCCGCGCGACCGCGACCATGAAGTCCGCGTCCTCGACGAGGCACGGGCCGGCGATGAGCAGCAGCGGGTGGCCGGGGCCGGCCGCGACGCCCGGCGCGATCTGCACCGCGTTCATCGGCTGCGGTCGAGCAGCCGCTGCGCCTGCTCGAGGTCCTCGGGGGTGTTGATCTCGAGCACGTTGCGGTCGGTCTCACAGACGCGGATGCGCACACCGTGCTCGAGGGCGCGCAGCTGCTCGAGCCGTTCGAGACGCTCGAGCGGCGTCGGCTCGAGGTCGCGAAAGCGCAGCAGCGTCTCGCGCGTGAAGGCATACAGGCCGATGTGGTGCAGCGCGGGCACGGGGCCGCCGTCGCGGGCGTAGGGGATCGGGCTGCGCGAGAAGTACAACGCGTCGCCGCCGACGGCGCGGACGACCTTGACGACGTTCGGGTCGGCCACGTCGTGCTCGGCGCCCAGCGGGCAGGCGAGCGTCGTCATGTCCGGCGACTCGCCCGCGACGTACGGCGCGACGAGCGTCTCGAGCATCGCCGCCGTAGCGAACGGCTGGTCGCCCTGGACGTTGACGACGACGTCCGCCTCCGGGTGGCGCTCGGCGACCTCCGCGACGCGGTCCGAACCCGTCTCGTGGTCGTCGCGCGTCAGCTCGACCGCGCCGCCGAAGCCGCGCACGCAGGCGACGATCGCCTCGGAGTCGGTCGCGACGACGACCTCGTCGAAGCTCGCGCACGCCTCCGCGGCCCGGTAGACCCATTCGACGATCGGTCGGCCGTCGAGCTCGCGCCAGCGGCTTGCCGGGAAAGCGCACGGCCGCCATCCGCACCGGCACGACCGCGAGGATCGTCATCGCGCCTTCTCTGCGAAGAGCAGCAGCCGCGGCCCGTTGCGCTCGTCGCGGCGCTCGACGACGTCGACCTTGTCGAAGCCGGCCTCGCCAAGCACCTCGAGCATGTCCTCGAGCACGATCCAGCGCGACTGCGGGAGCATCCCGGAGAACGGGTCCGCCCGCGCCTCGCCGAACGAGCGGCAGCGGAACGTTCGCCCGTCGACGTCATAGCTGTCGTCGGCGTCGTCGGCGGTCGCGTAGTGCGTGTCGAGCATGAGCCCGCCCGTGACCCAGCCGCCGAGCTGGCGCAGGTGCGTGACCGGGTCGGCGAGGTGGTACAGGACGCCCATGTGGTGGCAGAGCTCGGCCTGCATGCGCCGCTCCTGCTCGGGCTCGGGCCGCTCGAGGTCGCAGACGAAGACGGTCGGGCGGCGTTCGAACATCGCGCAGCGCACGATCGTCTTGACGACGTTCTCGATGCGCCCGTCGATCGCCGTCACGCGGCCGGCCCGGTCGCACAGCGCGATCGTGTGCACGCCCTCGAAGCAGCCGATCTCCAGCACGTGCTTGCCCGCGAGCGAGAAGCGCTCGTCCATGAGCTCGATCCGGCGGTCGGGGATGAGCTGCGGGGTGTCGCGCTTGCCGCTCCAGGCGGCGGCGCCGAACGGGCGGCCATCCGCGTCGACCGTGAAGCAGTTCCATGGCAACAGCTCGTTGAGCAGCTTGAGGTCGCCGTCGGAGAGCAGCTGCACGAGCGGGGTGTCGAAGCGGTGCTCGTCGTAGCGGTCCTGCAGCACCGCGGGCCGCTTGCGGCGCAGCCGTGCCGGAACTGCGACCTTCACAGGCCGATCCGAGCGAGGTCGTGGAGTCGCAGCAGGCCGGCGCAACGGCCCTCGGCCACCACCGGCAGGACCGCGATCTGCGAGGGCCGGTCCTCCATCAGGCGCAGGGCGTCGTAGGCCATCGCGTCGGGCGCGACGACGACCGGGTCGGCCGTCATGACGTCCGCGGCGCGGACCGCGCCGAGCGACGCGATGTCGCAGGACTGCAGCGCGCGGCGCACGTCGCCGTCGGTGATGAGCCCGTCGAGGCTCCCGTCCTCGCCGACGATCGGCACCGCGCCGAGGCCGCCCTCGGTGATCGCCGCGACGACGTCGAGCAGGAGCGTCTGCGCGGACACGGCGGGCAGCTCGGCGGACGCATGCATGACGTCGCAGACGCGCAGCGTGAGCCGGCGGCCGAGGCGGCCGGACGGGTGGTTGGCGGCGAAGCCCTCCGGCGTGATGCCCTTGCGCTCCATGACCGTCAGCGCGAGCGCGTCAGCGACGGCGAGCGCGACGGCGACGCTCGACGTCGGGGCGAGCGCGAGATGGCCCGCCTCGCGCTCGGCGCGCGCCTGGACGGCGACGGTCGCCTGCAGCGCGAGCTTCGAGCGGATGTTGCCGACGATCGCGATGACCGGGACGTCGCGCATGCGCAGGTACGGCAGCAGCGCGAGCACCTCCTCGGTCTCGCCGCTGTTGGAGAGCGCGACGATGACCTCGCGGTCGCCGATGATGCCGAGCCCGCCGTGCAGCGCGTCGGCGGGGTGCACGAAGATCGCCGGCGTGCCGGTGCTCGTCAGCGTCGCGGCGACCTTGCGCGCGACGATGCCGGACACGCCCGCGCCGACCGTCGCGACGTTGCCGGTGCAGCCCGACAACAGCTCGACGGCCTGCTCGAAGCGCTCGACGTCGAGGCTCGCCGCGGCGGCGAGGATCGCCTCGGCCTCCTGGCGCATGAGCTCGGCCGCGCGAGGCCGTGGTCAGCTCGCTCATCGGGGCGCTGCCTGGCCCGAGACGACGCCGAGCAGCGCGGGCACCTGCGTGAGGTCGACCGTCACGGCGTCCGCCTGCGGCAGCGACGGGTCGTCCTCGTCGAGGATCGCGCTGTAGCGGATCGCCCGCATGCCCGCTGCGAGCGCGCCACCGACGTCCGTGCGCTGGCGGTCGCCGACGTGCGCGGCGTCCGCGGGCGCGGGGCCGCCGAGCCCCGCGAGCGCGTGCTCGAAGATCTCCGGCGCGGGCTTGTAGAAGCCGACCTCGTCGGAGAACGCCATGTCGTCGAAGTAGCCGAGCATGTCGTGGCGTGTGAGCAGCTCGCGCACGACGGATGACGGCGTCAGGCCGATGTCGCAGATGATCCCGATCGCGGTCCCGGCGTCCTTGAGCGTTGCGAGGCACTCGCGCACGCCGTCGCACGGCGTGACCGCGGCGTGCCGGCCGCCCTCGTCGAAGCCCTCGAGCAGCACGTCCTCGGGGACGTCGTCGCCGAGCCGCGAGCGGATGAGCGCCGCCGCGTCCTGGACGAGGAACTGCTCGTTGGCGCTCCAGCAGTCGTGGTAGCGCGCGTGGGCGGCGTCGTGCGCGGCGGCGAGCGCGGCGGCCTCGACGTGCGGCAGCGCGCGGGCCCAGTGGCGCAGGCGATGCTCGCGCAACGAGCCGGGCGCCTCCCACATGAGGGTGTTCCAGAAGTCGAACGTGACCGCGCGCGTCATTCGCGGTCAAAACTAGCGTTCTGCGCGGCCGGGAGCCGCGAACGGGGGGCGCCCGGCGGCCACGCGGTAGGCTGCGCCCCGCTCGTGGCACGCTCTGCGCTCATCACCGGCATCACCGGTCAAGACGGCTCCTACCTCGCAGAGTTGCTGCTCGAGCGGGGCTACGACGTGCACGGCATGGTCCGCCGCGCGTCGACCGAGAAGTTCGAGCGCATCGAGCACCTGCGCGACAAGATCACGCTGCATCAGGGTGACCTGCTCGACCAGCGCTCGCTCGTCGACACCCTGCGCGCCTCCAAGCCCGACGAGATCTACAACCTCGCCGCGATGAGCTTCGTCGCCGTGTCCTGGCTCCAGCCGACGCTCACCGCGGAGTTCACCGGTGTCGGCGTCACGCGGATGCTCGAAGCCGTGCGCGAGGCGGCGCCCGAGGCGCGCTTCTACCAGGCGTCGAGCTCGGAGATGTTCGGCAAGGTGCTCGAGGTCCCGCAGACCGAGACGACCCCGTTCTATCCCCGCTCGCCGTACGGCGTGGCGAAGGCCTACGGGCACTTCATCACGGTCAACTACCGCGAGTCCTACGACCTCTTCGCCTGCTGCGGGATCCTCTTCAACCACGAGTCGCCGCGCCGCGGCCTGGAGTTCGTGACGCGCAAGATCACGTGGCACGCGGCGGCGATCAAGCACGGCCTGCGCGAGGGGATCTCCCTCGGCAACCTCGACGCCGAGCGCGACTGGGGCTACGCGAAGGACTACGTCGAGGCGATGTACCTCATGCTCCAGCAGGACGAGCCCGAAGACTTCGTCATCGCCTCGAACCAGATCAACACCGTGCGCGACTGCGTGCAGATCGCGTTCGACGAGGCCGGGGTCGACGACTGGGAGCGCTACGTGACGCTCGACCCGGCGTTCCTGCGCCCGGCCGAGGTCGATCAGCTCAAGGGCGACTTCACGAAGGCGAAGTCGAAGCTCGGCTGGGAGCCGACGACGAGCTTCGAGGAGCTCATCCGGCTCATGACGCGCTCGGACCTCGCGGCACTGTCGAGCTGACGCTCAGCTGCCGCGGCGGCGCAGCGTGGTGGCGAGCGTCGAGCGGCGCGTCTGGCCGCCGGGGTTCGTCTCGGCCTGGATGTTGACCGAGAGCTTGCCGCGAGCCTTGGAGAACAGCTGGCGCCCGGTCTTCGTCAGGAAGATCGTCGCGTGCCCGGTCGTCTTGGGCGCGATGTTGAACGAGGCGCTGCCGATCTGCTTGGACGTGGCGCCCTTGGACCGAATGCGCACGGTGCCGACGCAGCGCGCCGAGCCGGGCAGGCAGAAGACCGACACGCTCAGCTTGCCCTTCTTGCTCACGGTCACCTTCTGCTTGGCGGGCAGCGTCGCCTTCTGAGGGTCGGGCGGCGGGGGCGGCGGCGGGGGCGGGCCGGGCGGCGGCGGGGGCGGCGGGACGCCCTTCAGGCCGCCGGGACACAGCGGGGTGGCGTCGACACCGGTGCTGAGCGTCAGCTGCATGAGCAGCTCGAGCCCGCTCGTCTTCGCGGTGCTCGGCTTGAGCAGGTTGCCGTTGTTCGTCAGGTCGGCGCCCTCGAACTCCGAGACGACGGCGTTCGGGATGCGCGAGAAGATCTGCAGCGGGGTGCCGCCCGGGTACGGGCCGGACTGGTCGACGATGCCGTCCCAGCCGCCGACCGTGTTGAAGACGAGCACCTCGCCGGTCTCGATGCAGAAGTTGATCGGCTCGTAGGTCGTGATCGTCTGCGGGTCGGTCCCCTTGGGCGGGACGAAGAGCGCCTGGCTCGTGCGCAGGATGAGGAACGTCCCGTCGGGCTGCGGCTTGAGCGCCTGCAGGTGGAACATCGTCTCGCCGCCGACGACGCCCGGCACGGGGTTGGAGAGCGAGGTCCCCTTCAGCCGGAACGACGTGATCTGCCCGGTGCCCGGCGACGCCGGGTTGCGGCCGTCGGCGAACCTCGTCTGCCAGTAGGCCGTGTCGGCCTGGCGCGCCTGCACGACGTTGGCCGGAGCCGACAGATCGGAGCCGAACGTCACCTGTTCGGCGAGGCCCGACGCGGGTGCCGCGGCGAGCCCGGCGAGCGCCGCTGCCGGTGCCGCGAGCCATCCACGCACGCTCGTCAGGTTCGACATGGCGCAAGACTAGCGGCGACGCTCGGAGCCGGAGACAGTTCTCCCGCGAGCCGGCGAGGCGGGTTGCGCGGCCACGACTACGAGCCCCGCCGGCGCAGCGTGACGGCGAGCGTCGAGCGCCGGCTCGCGCCGCCGGGCTTCGTCTCGGCGACGAGGTTGACGGGCAGCCGGCCGCGGCCGGCCGTCAGGCGCTTGCGGCCGATGCGGTTGAGCTGCACGGTCGACCGCCCCGTCTTCCCCGACGCGATGCTGAACGTCCCGGTGCCAAGCGTCGTCGGCGTGCGAGCGCGGGACTTCGGACGCACGGTGCCCACGCAGCGCGACGGCCCGGTCCGGCAGAACAGCGAGACGGTGAGCTTCCCGGCGCGGCTCACGGTCACGCGCTGGACGCCGATCGTCGCCTTCTGCAGCCGGGCCGGCGGGGGCGGCGGCGGAGGTGGCGGTGGGGGCGGCGGCACTCCGGGCGGCGGCGGCGCTCCGGGCGGTGGCGGCGGCGCGCCCGTGAAGGTGCCGCCGGGGCACAGCCCGGTGCCGTCCTGGCCGGTCCCCACGGTCAGCTGCATGAGCAGCTCGTGGCCCGGGTTGGCCATCGGAGTGACGGTCGCGCCGTTGTTCGTGCCGTTGTCCTTCGTGTACTCGGAGATGGTGCCGTTGCCCTGGCGCGAGAAGATCTGCAGCGGCGTGCCGAAGTTGAAGGGCGGGTCGGCGGTGCCGCCCCAGCCGCCGATCGTGTTGAAGACGACGACGTCGCCCGCGGCAGCGCAGAGGTTGATCGGCAGGAAGGTCGTGATCGTGTCCGACGCGCCGCTGTTGGGCATGAAGAACGCCTGGCTCGTGACGAGCACCTGGTAGGACCCGTTGCCGAGCGGCTTGAGCGTCTGGACGTGGAACATCGTCTCGCCGCCGATCTCGCCGGGCACCGGCGGGAAGGGCGCGTAGCCCTTGATCGAGACCGACGTGATCTGGCCCGACGCGGGAACCGTCGTGCCGCGCCCGTCCGGGAACACCGATTGGAAGTAGATCGTGTCGGCCGGGCGCGCGAGCGCGACGTCGGCTGGCGCGGCGAGGCCCGAGCCGAACGTGATGACGTCCGCGCCCGCGCAGGCCGGCGCGAGCGCGAGCGCGCTCGTGGCCGCGACGGCCGCGCGAACGACGCGGGTCATCCCCCGCCCGTGTTCGTGCCACCCTTGCAGAGTGCCGTGCCGTCCTTGCCCGTGCCGATCGTCGTGCGCATCAGCATCTCGCGGCCTGCGACGGACTTGGCGGTGATGACGTTGCCGTTGTTCGTCCCGTCGGCCTTCGTGTACTCCGCGACGGTCGAGCCGGTCGCCCGCGAGAAGATCTGCAGCGGCGTGCCGTCGGGATAGGGACCCGTGCGGTTGGCGATGCCGTCCCAGCCGCCGACGGTGTTGAAGACGACCGCGTCGCCCTTGGCGATGCAGAAGTTCGTCGGGCGGTACGACGTGATCCTCTGTGAGGGCGTGCCGCGGCCCGGCAGGAAGAACGCCTGCGTGGTGACGAGGATCTTCCACTTCCCGTTGGCCTGCTTGCGCAGCGCCTGGAGGTGGAACATCCGCTCGCCGCCGAGCGGGGAGCCGGGCTTCCAGTTCGACAGGGCGATGCCCTTGATCCGCACGGACTTGATCTGGCCACTCGCAGGCGCCAGTGCCGAGCGCCCTGGGAGCTTCGTCTGCCAGTACGCCGTGTCGGCCTGGCGAGCCTGCTTGACGTTGGCGCGCGCCTTGAGGTTCGAGCCGAACTGGACGAGCTTCGCCGCGCCCGTCGCAGGCAGGAGCAGGAGCAGCGCCGTGGCGGTCGCGGCTGCGGCGAGGCCGCGGCGAGAATGCGTGGGGGTCGACATGCGCTGACAGTACCCCCGCCGGGGCCGCACCTCCAAGGACCAACCGCAGGCCGCGCCTTTTCTCAGACGCGCGCGCCGGCGGCCTCGAAGGCTCCGATCGAGCGCACGCCACTAGGCTCACGGTCGTGGCGATCGCGCTCTTCGACACCGGCACGCCGCTGCTCCCGCTGCGCCCGCAGGTCGACGCTGCGATCGCGCGCGTCGTGGACTCGGGCCGCTTCATCCTCGGGGCCGAGGTCAGCGCGTTCGAGGAGGAGTTCGCGGCGTACTGCGGCGTACGCCATGCGATCGGCGTCGCCAACGGCACGGAGGCGCTGACGATCGCGCTGCGGGCGATGGGGGTCGGCCCCGGCGACGACGTCGTCGTCCCGTCGTTCACGTTCTACGCGAGCGCGGAGGCGATCCCGCCGACCGGCGCGCGGCCGGTCTTCTGCGACGTCGACCCCGTGACGGGCTGCGTCACCGCGGACACCGTGCGCGCGGCGCTGACGCCGGCGACGAAGGCCGTCATCGCCGTCCACCTCTTCGGCAACGTCGCGCCGGTCGCAGAGATCGAGGCCCTCGGCGTGCCGGTACTCGAAGACGCGGCACAGGCTGCGGGCTCGCGCTGCGATGCGGGTCGTCCCGGTGCGCTCGGCCGGGCGGCGACCTTTAGCTTCTTTCCGTCGAAGAACCTCGGCGCCTTCGGCGACGGCGGCGCCATCACGACGAACGACGACGAGGTCGCCGAGCAGGTGCGGACGCTGCGCTTCCACGGCTCGCCGGATCGCGTGACCTACGAGCGCGTCGGTTACAACTCGCGCCTCGACGAGCTGCAGGCCGCGATCCTGCGGGTGCTCCTGCCGCACCTCGACACCTGGGCCGACGGTCGGCGCGCGGCTGCGGCCCACTACGAGGCGGCCGGGCTCGGCGAGCTCGTGACGCTGCCGGTGCCCACGCCGGGCAGCGCGCCGGCATGGCACCTCTACGTCGTGCAGCACGAGCGCGCCGACGAGCTCTGCGCGTGCCTGGCTGCCGCAGGTGTCGAATCGCGCGCCTACTACCGCACCCCGGTGCACCGCCAGCAGGCGATGGCGCCGTACACGAACGGCGTCGCCCTTCCGGCGACCGACGCGCTCGCGCGCACGCACCTCGCGCTCCCGATGAGCCCCGTGCTCAGCGCGGCGCGGGCCGCGGAGGTCTCCACGGCCGCGCGCGCAGCGCTGACGTGACGCGACACGGCGAACGCCGCTTGCCGCCCGAGACGACGGTCGCGCCCGGTGAGAGGCCGGGCCCGCCGAGCGCCGGCTCGCTCAGTCGTCCGGCGCGTCCTGCTCGAGCATGAGCTCGTAGCCACGACGGCGTCGCGGCACGAGTCGCGGACGGCGCCGTGGTCGCCCGTCTCGGCCCGGCGCGTCGGCGCAGCCCGGCTCGGCTTGGGGGGTTGGCCCGCCGCGCGTAGGGGGTGCGGTATCGGGACTTTCCCCGATGCGCGACGCCATGGCGCGATCCAAGGTGGTGTGGCCCAACACCCCCAATCAGGAGCTCGTCATGAACACCACAACAAAGCATCTCGTCGCCCCGCGAATTGCCGGCCTGGCCGCGCTCGTGGCGGTGGCAGCCCTCACCGTCAGCGCTCCAGCGCAGGCGGCTTCACCATTCGCCGGGCTGCAGCGCACCGTCACCGAGAACCGCGCGGCGCTCGGCAAGGCGAACACCGCGGTCCTGCGCCGCCACATCCGCATCGCCCGCTCGGCTTACGATCACCGGCACTGGTGCCGCGCCGTGCGCGAGCTCGATGTCACCGCGCGCAAGGCCGGGCGCATGAAGGGTACGCGTCGCAAGGCGGCGACGACGGTCGTCGTTAGGTCGCGCACGCTGCAGCGCAGCGTCTTTCGCGCCCATGCCGCCACGAGCGGCTATTGCGGGATCCCGAAGCCGAAGGTCCGCGTGTCGCAGTCGATCGGGCGAAAGCTCGGGACGCTCCCGGTGCTCGCCGACGGTCAACCACGTCGCATCGCCGCGCTCGGCGGGCCCTCGGCCACGACGCAGTTCGTCGTAGACGAGGTCGTGATCATGACCAACGACGCTGCGGCGGTCGCCGCGTTCGCCAAGCGCTGGCACGGCAAGGTGCTGCGGCGCACCGACGGCGGCTCGAAGGGCGAGGACGTCTGGGTGCTGCGCATCGACGCCTCGTCGGCCGACACCTCCGACCTCGCCGACGACCTGCGCGCGGTCGACCCGTCGGTTCACGGCGACGGCCGGGTCTCGAGCAAGGCCGCGATGCGGCTCGTCTCAGTCGTGGCGGACGCGGCGGCGCACAGCCTCGACATCGCGCCGAACTTCCTCGCGCGCGCCGATCGCGTGCTCGACCGCTCCACGAGCGAAGGGTCGAACTTCGACGCCTACACGCCGTGGTACAACGCCAACGTGTATCCGGGCGGCGCGGGCGAGGCGTGGCGCGCGCTCGAGATCGGTGGCCTCACCGGCAATCGCGTGAAGCTCGCGGTCCTCGACGGCGGCTTCTCGAGCACCGCGGGCGACTTCTCGAGCGCATCGAGTGGGGCCTTCAACGGCGTTCCCAACAGCATGAAGTGCACCGGTGGAGCGACGTGCAACTGGCACGGGACGAACGTCGCGTCGGCTGCGGCCGCCGTGCTCGACAACGGCATCGGCGTCGCGGGCAGCGGTGGCCAGGTGGCCGACATCGTGGCCGTAACGCTCGACGGCACGCTCGCTAGCAACCTCGCGGCCATCGCAACCGCGCGCAACGCCGGCGCCCGCGTCATCAACATCAGCTCCGGCTACTCCCTCGACGCGTTGTGGTCGGGCTTCAGCAAGCCCTATGAGGATGCGACGCGCGCGGCCCACAACGCCGGGGTGCTCGTCGTCGCGTCCGCCGGCAACATCGGCGAGGACGTCGACGCCGAGGACTGCTTCCTCGCGTGCTGGGAGGAGGAGTGGAAGGCGCCATGCGAGAACGTGGGCGTGCTGTGCGTCGGCGGCATCGACGCCAGCGGCAACCGCAACGCGAACTCGAACTACGGCTCCGAGTCCTGCGGGGGCGCCGGGGACTGCGACGTGAACATCTTCGCCCCCTGGGCCGTCACCGTTGGGCCGGATCCGTCCACCACTGCCAACCAGACCATCACCGGCACGAGCCTCTCGTCGCCGTTCGTCGCAGGTGTGGCCGCGATGGTGCTCGCCACGAACCCCACACTGAGCTCCGCCGGTGTCGAGTCGATCCTCAGGATGTCGGCCTACACGAGCTCCGACAAGAAGGTCTCACGCATCGTCAACGCGTTCGGCGCGGTGAAGTCGGCGGCCGCCGGTGCCAACAAGAGGCTCGGCCCGCTCGTCGAGGCGAGCTCGTCGAGCCCAGGCCTCAGCGCGCCGTACGGGGCGTTCAACGCGGTCGGGTTCTCGGCGGTCGCATACTCGGTCGCCGATCCGACGTGTTGCACGCTCAAGTGGGACTCGAACGTCGACGGGCCGATGGGCCCGGGCGCGTCGATCGCGTTCGGCTTCCCAAGCCCCGGGGCGCGCAACGTGACCGTCACCGCCAAGGATGGAAAGGGCGGATCCGGGACCGACACGATCTCGTTCACGAGCGCGAACCTCCTGCCGAAGCCATCCATCGCCGTGCCGACGGTCGGCCAGAAGCTCGCGCGCGGGCAGACGATCGTGCTGAAGGGCTCGGCATCCGATCCGAACGAGCTCTCGGGCGTGCCGTGCAGCGGGCTGCGGTGGGCGCGGCGTAAGGGCTCGGGTTCCCTCGAACAGCTCGGAACCGGGTGCACACACGCGACGACGTTCGCCTCCGGCGGTACCTGGAGCGTGGAGCTGACCGCAGACGACGGACACAGCGGGGTCGCGACGACGAAGACCTCCTTGACCGTGACCGACCCGCCACCCGGCTCCCCGCCGCTGGTGACGATCGTCGCACCGCAGGCCGAGGACGCCCTGGTGCGCACGACGCCCGTGACGCTCAAGGCGACTGCCGTCGATCCCGATGGCGGTGCGTCCGTCGTCGGCACGTGGTCGGTGACGGCGGGCGGCACGACGACGGTGCTCGGCGACGGGAACACGCGGACCTGGCTGCCGTCAGACCACGTCCCCGACGGTGGATGCCACGCGGTGCTCGCGACGCTGACCTTCAGCGCCACGGACTCCGACGGCACGTCGACGACCGCTGTCCAGGTCAGATTCGTGCCACCGACCTGCTGACATGACACGCTGGCGGGGCGCGCCAACGCGCCCCGCCAGGTGCCGCCGGTCAGCGCTCGCAGGCGTCGAGCGCCCGCGCGGCATCCGCTCGCGAGCTCACGGAGAGCTTCACGAAGATGCTGCGCAGATGCGCCTCGACCGTCTTCTCCGACAGGTACAACCGCGCCGCGATCTCACGGTTCGTGTGGCGCTCGCGAACGAGGTTGGCGACCTCGCGTTCGCGGCCGCTGAGCGCATTCACGCCTCCTGCACTCGTGTCGCCGCGCACGCCGGCGCGGGACACACGCCTTCCGATGCGACGCAACTCGCGGACGCATTCCGCTCGCAGCCGCGCCGCGCCACAGCGCGCGAAGCGCTCCTCGGCCTTGCGCAGCTGCTCGGCAGCATCGTGGCGCAGGCCCCCGGCGGCGAGCGCTCGTCCCGCGAGCAGCCGTGACCGGCTCGCCTCGACGGGCGACTCGATCCCGTCGGCACAAGCGGCGGCTCCGAGCGCCAGCTCGGCGGCGGTGGCGATGTCTCCCCGCGCGAGGAGAACGCGCGCCAACGCGCGATCCGCATGCGCCCGCGGAAGCTCACACGCGACGCCCACGAGCACGGCGCCGGCGAGCCGCGCCCAGTCGGCGGCCTCCTCGATGTGCCCGCGTCCGATCTCCGCACACGTCAGGCATTCGTAGATCCAGGGTCGGAGCAGCGGGAAGGTCAGCCCGAGCTGCGGACCGCCTCCCCACTCGATGATCAGCTCGACGCCCTCCGCCCAGTCGCCGCGCTCGATGAGCGCGATCCCGAGGACGATCCCGCACGACGACGAGACGATCGACGGGTCGACGGCGAGCGAGACGGCCTCGCGACCGGCACGGACCGCGGCGTCGAGGCTGCCGGTCTCGATGTGCGGGAGGGCGCTGAACCCAAGTGCCCAGGCCAGCGTCTGCTGGTTGTCCGACAGGCGCGCCGCCTCGATCACCTCCTCAAAGGCGGTCTGCGACTCCGCCAGCCGGCCGCTGCCGGTGAGCGCGTGGGCACGGCCAACAGCCAGCTCGACGTAGAACTGGCTGTGGCCGCTCTCGCGCGACACGGCGATGCCGCGGTCGAAATGATCCACGGCCGCTTCGAACCGATCGAGGAACCGGTGCGACCAGCCCAAGAAGAAGAGGAGCTCCGGCCGCATGGCGACTGCCGCGTCGTTCAGCCTTGCGACCAGCGCCGTCGCTTCGGCGGCCCTTGCACGGGCGCTGTCGAGCTCGCCAACGCAGTAGTCGCCGAAGCACGCGATCGTCGTGGCAGCGGCGATCAGCAGCGGGTCACCAAGCGTCGTCGCTCCGCGGAGGGCGACGAGCGCTGCCTCTGGCACGGTCTCGAAGTCCTCGGCGAAGACGCGCGCACACGCCAACTCGATGGCCAGCGCCACACCCGCCGGTGAGCCGCTGTCATCGAGCTCGCTCGCGGCGCTCGACAGACGCGCACGTGACTGCTCGTGGCGGCCGAGCAGCCGCTCGATCGTCGCGCACATCACGACCAGCGCCGTGCGCTGCTCCCGATCGCCGTCGGCAGGCCAGCTCGCCAGCGCATCGATGGCGGCAGCGCGGCTCTCCTCAAGCCTGCCTGCCGTGACGAGTGCTCCGGCGAGCCGCCACAGCAGCTGTGGCCGCTGCGCGCTGTCCGTCGGCGTGAGCCGCAGCGCCGCGTCCAGCCAATGTGCCGCGACGACGGGCACGATCGCCGCGGCCGCGGCCGACAGCAGCACCTCGATCGCCTGATCGTCGCCGACGGGCGCCGACTGCTCGACGTGGTGCGCCCGCGCGGTTGGCGAGTCGCCGCGACGTGCCATCACCGTGTCGGCGAGCGCGTGCGCGTGGATGCGCCAGCCCGGACGGGCGGACTCGTACACCGCGCGGTGCACGAGCGGATGACGAAACACGAACCGCAGCGGTCTCGTGCTCGTCCGCACGAGGTCGGCGCCGACGAGCTCGTCCAGGCACGTCAGCGCGTCCTGTCGCTCGAGGCCGCCGATATCCGCGGCGATGTCGAGATCGAATGGGTCGCCCGCGACCGCGGCCGCCTGGGCCAAGCGGCGAGCGTTTTCAGAGACGCCGTCGAGCTCCGCGAACAGCGAGGCCACCACCGCCAAGGGGACACCGGGCCCGAGGTCGTCGTTCACCGCCGCGCGGTCGGCGCTTCGCGCCAGTTGATGCAGATAGAACGGGTTGCCGCCGCTCTCCCGAAACAGCCACGCCCGTTCACGACTCCCGACGTCTCGTAACAGCGCGTCGACGTCGGTCTTCGACAGCGGACCGAGCTCGACGCGCGTAAGCACCCCGTCGACGACCGCAGCACTCAGCTCCTTCGCCAGCCGCTCCGGAACCTGACGCGTACGGTACGCGAGGGCGATGAACACGCGAGCGTCCGGCGGACGGCGCAGCAACGCGCCGATCAGCTCCGCGGACGACTGATCCGCCCAATGGAGGTCGTCGAGCATCAACACGAGTGGCCGCGTCGCAGCCAATCGTTCCAGCAGCGTGCGTACCGCGCGGTACGCACGGAAGCGCTCGCTCGAAGAGCGTCGTGACGGTGGGCCAGATTCACCGGATTGCAGCGCGGGAAAGATCTCCGCGAGCTCCCGAGCTTCGTCACTGCTGAGATCGCGCAACCCGCGATCAGCGACCTCGGCCAGATAGCCATCGAGCGCATCGATGAAGATCGCGAACGGCAGATCATGCTCGAACTCCGATCCGCGGCCACCAAGCACGACGGCGTGGCCGTCGACTGCGAGCGCTCGCAACCAGGTGAGCATCGTCGTCTTGCCGATCCCGGGCTCACCGACGAGCTCCAGGCAGACCGCGCCTCGCCCCAGCCGACCGAGTGCGTCCTCGACGACGCGCCGCTCACGCGACCGTCCGACCAGCGCGAAGGAGTCAGGGTCCATGACCGGCATCCAAGTGTGACGAACGCACGGTGCGGCACAACCCCGCCCGAGGTGGTCTTGAGCGAACAGCTCATCAAGGACCGCAACGTCTCGGCTCAACGGCCGTGGCACGTGTCGTAGCCGGTCGTGAGGCAAGCGCAGGCAGGCCGCGCCGCCCTACGCGGCGCCGCCCTACGCGGCGGCGGCCAGCTCGGCGAGGTCCGCCTGGACCATCTCCTCGATCATCGCCTGAAAGCTCGTCTCGGGCTCCCAGCCCAGGCGCTCGCGCGCGAGCGTGGTGTCGCCCACCGGGGGCGTGCGCTCGGGGCCGCGCACGAGCTTCTGGTCGACCCTGACATAGGCGACCGGATCGAGGCCGACGACCGCGAACGCCGTGTCGACGAGCTCGCGTACGGTCCGCCCGACGCCGCCGGCGAGGATGTAGTCGCCCGGCTCGTCCTGCTCGAGCATGAGCTGGTAGCCGCGCACGACGTCGCGGGCGTGGCACCAGTCGCGAACGGCGTTGAGGTCGCCGAGCTGCAACTCGTCTTGCAGGCCGAGCTTGATCGCGGCGGCGGCGCGCGAGACCTTGCGCGGCAGGAAGCGCTCGGGCCGGCGCGGCGACTCGTGGTTGTACGCGAGCGCGCTCGACGCGTGCAGCCCGTGCTTGATGCGCAGGACGTCGACGAGCCCGAACGCCGCGTGCTTCGCGACGCCGTACGGCGAGCGGGGCCGCATCGCGGTGCGCTCGGTCTGCGGCGACTCGTTCGCGGCGCCGAAGACCTCGCCGGAGTTCGCGACGAGCACGCGCATCCCGTTGCCGGCCTCGTGCGCGGCCTTCAGGAGCGCGCCCGTCGCGCCGGCCACGAGCGCCAGCGTCTGCGCGGGGTCCTTCCACGAGGCGGGCACGAAGGTCGGCGCGGCGAGGTGGTAGAGCTCGTCGGGCGCGGTCTCGAGGACGGCGCTGCGCAGCGAGTCGACGTCGGCGAGGTCGCCGTGTACGAGCTCCACGCCGGCAATCGAAGCGCCTTCGGTGCGGACCATGCCGACGACCTCGTATCCTCGCTCGAGGAGTTGCTCGGCGAGGTAGGAGCCGTCCTGGCCGGTGATGCCGGTGACGAGCGCGCGAGGCATCGCTGCAGCCTAGTGCTCACCCGTGAGCGCAAGCGCCCCGCACTCGCAGCGTTCAGGGTGCAGGCATGTGGGGTAGCGGTCGGAAGAACACCGTTTTGCAACAACGCAACATTTCGCCGATCCACGCGTTCTCACCCGTAACTCAGCCAGTGCCCACAGCGTCGTACCCCAGCATGACCCTCTCGCGCCCTCTGCCCAGCGGGTTGCATCGGCCCTCCCAGCCGGCGCAACCGGCCCCAGTCGCCCCATCGTCTGTCGACGTGCTCGGCGTGCCGCTTTCGCTGACCGACTACGACGACACGATGGACTGGATGGACGCGACGATCGCGCACCGCGAGAAGGGCTATGTCTGCGTCGCGGCGACGCACACGATCATGGTCTGCAACGAGGATCCCGAGCTGCGCGAGGCGGTCCTCGGGGCGTCGATGACCCTCCCGGACGGCCAGCCGCTCGTCTGGGCGATGAACGCCCTCGGCGGCGACCTCGAGCGCCGCGTCTACGGGCCCGAGCTCATGGCGCGCTACTGCGAGCGCGCGGCATCCAACGGCACCCGGATGTACCTCTACGGCGGGCGCAACCAGGGCGCGCTCGTCCAGCTCGCGCTCAACCTGCGCCAGCGCTTCCCCGGCGTGAGGATCGTCGGCGGCTACTCGCCGCCCTTCCGCGACCTCTCCGAGGAGGAGGAGGACGCGATCGTCGCCGAGATGAACGCCTCCGGGGCGGAGGTCATCTGGATCGGCGTCGGAGCGCCCAAGCAGGAGAAGTGGATGGCCGCGATGCGCGAGCGCCTCGACGCTCCGGTGCTCATCGGCGTCGGCGCGGCGTTCGACTTCCACGCGGGCCTCGTACCGCAGGCGCCGATGTGGATGCAGTCGGCCGGACTGGAGTGGTCGTTCCGCCTTGCGCACGAGCCGCGACGCCTGTGGAGGCGCTACGCGCGCTACAACCCGCGCTTCATTGCGGGCTTCACGCGGCAGTACGTGCGTCACCGCATGCAGGCTTCCTCGCCAGAGCAGTAGATTTCCCCGCTCATGACCGCTGAGGTTGCCGTCATCGGGCTGGGCCGGATCGGCCTCCCGCTGGCCATATCGTTCGCCGACCGCGGCCTCAGGGTGCTCGGCGTCGACATCGACGCGCAGCGGCTGCAGGCCGTGCGCGACGCTCGCATGCCCTTCGAGGAGCCCGGCGCGCAGGACGCGCTCGAGCGCGTGCACGCGGCCGGCACGCTCGAGGTGACCGATCACGTCGCCGACGCGGCCGTCGCCGATCACATCGTCATCACGCTCGGCACGCCGTCGCTGTCGCACGTCGAGATCGACATGTCCGACATCCGCTCGGCGCTCGACGACCTGCTCGGCCTCCTGCGCCCGGGCCACACGATCGCGTTGCGATCGACGATCGCGCCGGGCACGACGGACTGGGTCGCGGGTTACCTCGCCAAGCACCGCGGCCTCATCGCCGGCGAGGACATCTTCGTCGCCCACGCGCCCGAGCGGATCGCCGCCGGGCGCTTCTTCGAGGAGATCCAGACGCTGCCGTGCATCATCGGCGGCGTCGGGGAGGGGTCGGCGGAGCGCGTCGGCGCGCTGTTCAGCGTGTTCGGGGCGCCGATCGTGCAGACGACCCCCGTCGAGGCCGAGCTCGCGAAGATCTGGACGAACATCCTGCGCTACACCAACTTCGCGCTGCCGAACCTCCTGATGATGGACTGCGAGCAGCACGGCGCGAACGTCTTCGACGTCATCGACCTGATCAACCGCGACTACCCGCGCGGCGGGATCGCGTCGCCGGGGTTCACCGCCGGGACGTGCCTGCGCAAGGACTTCGCCTTCAGCGAGGAGCGCTCGAACGCACCGGGGATGCTGCTGGCGGTCTCGCGCGTGAACGAGTCCGTGCCGCTGTTTCTCGTCGAGGGCATGAAGCGCCGGCTGGGGTCGCTGAACGGACGCAAGGTCGCGGTCCTGGGGCTGGCGTTCAAGGGCAACACGGACGACGAGCGCGACTCGCTCGCGCACAAGCTCGTGCGGCTGCTCGAGCGCGAGCTCGCTGACGTCGAGGTCCACGACCCGCGCGTCGCGACGCCGACGCCGCCCTTCGAGGACGCCGTGTCCGGTGCGCACGCGATCGTCGTCGCCGCCAACCACGACGAGTTCCTCGGCCCCGACCCGCTGCACGCGATCGCGGCGCTGGCCGGTGGCGACGCGCTCGTCGTCGATCCGTGGAACTGCTTCGGCGCGGCCCAGGTCTTCGCCTACGTCTCGGAGCTCAGCCACATGACGAACGGACGGGTCGCGCTGCCGTGAGCGCGCGGGTGCTCGTCACGGGCGGCGCCGGCACGATCGGCGCCGCGGTCGTCCGGCGCCTGCTCGGCGACCCCGCGTGGGAGGTCCGCGTCTCCGACCAGCGGCCAGCGCCGCAGTGG
The DNA here is from genome assembly GCA_963806515.1 of uncultured Actinomycetes bacterium. GTDB lineage: Bacteria > Actinomycetota > Thermoleophilia > Solirubrobacterales > Solirubrobacteraceae > CADCVQ01. The sequence goes on from CAWDYO010000012.1 coordinate 141,422, forward strand.
ATGCGCGAGGGCTGCGAGGTCCACACCGGCGACCTGCGCGTGCACGCCGAGGCGCTCGCCGCGACGCGCGGCTGCACACACGTCATCCACCTCGCCGCGATCGTCGGCGGGATCGCGAACTTCCACAAGCTGCCGCACACGCTGACGTCGGTGAACTCGGCGCTGTACGACGCGGTGATCGCCGCCGCGCTGACGTGCGAGGTCGAGCGCTTCACGTACGTCTCGAGCTCGATGGTCTTCGAGCGCGCGACGCAGTACCCGACGACCGAGGAGCACGTCTGGGAGGTCCCGATGCCGCGCTCGGCGTACGGCTTCTCGAAGCTCGCCGGCGAGGTGTGGTGCCGCGCCGCGCACGACGAGCACGGCCTGCCCTTCACGATCTGCCGGCCGTTCAACGCCTACGGGCCGGGCGAGATGCCCGACGACGAGCCCGGCATCGCCCACGCGGTGCCCGACCTCATCCGCAAGGTCCTCTCCGGCCAGCACCCGCTGCAGATCTTCGGCGACGGGACCCACACGCGCACGCTGACCCACGTCGACGACATCGCCGACGGCGTCGTCGTCGCGACCGGGTCGCCGGCCGGCCTGCACGAGGACTTCAACATCTCCGCGTCCGACGAGATGACGGTCGCGGAGATCGCCCGCGTGATCTGGGAGGTCTGCGGCCGCGACCCCGACGCCTTCGAGCTCGAGCACCTGCCGACGTTCGCGGTCGACGTCGTGCGCCGCTGGCCGAGCGTCGAGAAGGCCAAGACGGTGCTCGGCTGGGAGGCGCAGATCGGCGTGCGCGACGGCATCGCCCAGACCGCCGACTGGCTGCGCGGGGTGCTCGCCACGGCCGGCTGATCCGCCGAGCGCTGCCGCGGCGCGAGCGAGCGCTTCAAGCCACGCCGCGCCGGTACATTCGTTTGGCACCGGCAGCGCCGGGTAGCGCGAGGAAACCCCGCCACCACGAGCTTGAGGAGCACCGATGAACCTGCGCAGGCGTCAGAAGCGCAAGACGAAGCAGGCGCTGGATGCCGCCACGTCCGTGACGAAGCTCTGGTCGGAATGGCAGCTCGGCAAGCGCGCCGCGCATGGCGTCGAGAAGGTCAAGGAGCTGCGCCCGCCCTCGAAGCTCAAGCGCGTGCTGAGCCTCAAGTGGGTGCGGATCGGCGGCGCAGCGACGATCGTCACAGGCGCCGGCGCGGCGGTCGCGCGCAAGCTCAGGGGCTCCGACCCGGCGGACTACACGGGTCCGCCGCCGTCGGTCGCCGCCGAGCCGCCCGAGACCCCGCCCGAGTTCCCGCCACCGCTCACGGTCGCCCCCGATCCAGCGACGCAAGAGCGCGACACCCCGCCCGCGTCCGGGCCATCCGCGTTGCGCAAGAACCGCCCTGACGGCGCCGAGCCGCCAGACGCCACCGCCGAGCTCGCCGCCGACGCCGAGCCACCCGACGCGACCGCGGAGCCGCCCGACGCATCCGCCGAGCCGCCGGACGCCGCAGCAGAGCCACCCGACGCCACGGCCGAGCTCGCCGCCGACGCCGAGCCGCCCGACGCCACGGCCGAGCCGCCTGACGCATCCGCCGAGCCACCCGACGCCACAGCCGAGCCACCCGACGCCACGGCCGAGCTCGCCGCCGACGCCGAGCCACCCGACGCGACGGCCGAGCCGCCTGACGCATCCGGAGCCCGGACGCGAGCAGAGCCACCCGACGCCACGGCGGAGCTCGCCGCCGACGCCGAGCCACCCGACGCGACCGCGGAGCCGCCTGACACCGCCGCCGACAAGGACGACGACTAGGAGCGGCGCCCCCGGCGGGAGCGACCTCGCCCGCCGGGGAGCTACTTCACGCGCAGGACCATCGACTGGTCCGACGCACTGTGGATCTCGCAGTAGATCTTGTACGTGCCCCGCCGGGTCATCGTCCTGCTGTAGGTCCCCGAGGTCTGGACCTTCGACTTGAACTTGACCGGACCGCTCGACACCCGCACGTCGTGCAGCGAGTCCCCGGTCCAGCGCCACGTCACGCGGGTGTTGCGCGTGACGGTCACGACCGGCACGCCGCTCGGGCGCACGTAGTAGTTGTCGCCGATCTTGATCGACCGCGTCGTCGCCGACTCCGCCACCGCGGCGAGCGTCGCGCACGCCGCGAGCGCGATCAGCGCGGCGATTGCCCGCTTCATGGCCGCACCTTGATGACCTGGGTCATCGTGATCGGGTGCAGGTAGCAGAAGAGCTTGTACTCGCCCGGCTCGTACAGCCGCTTCTCATAGCGCCCGCCTTTCGTGAGCGTCGTGGATGCGACATGGCGTGGCCCGCTCGCGAGCAGGATGTTGTGCAGCGACGGATCGGTGAACCTCCACACGACCTTCGTGCCGCGCCCGACCGAGAGGTTCGCCGGCAGGAACTTGTCGCTACCGACCTGGACGAGGGTCGCGGGCGAGCTCACGACCCGCTCGGGGCCGAGCGGCCGGTCGATCTCGACGACCTTGCCGTCCCTGATGCCGTTGAGCGGCAGGTCGATGACGGGCGGCTTGGAGCGGCCGTCCTTGCGCGTCCAGAAGATGTGGGCGTCCTTGGGGATCGGAGCGCATGCGCGTGGAGCCGCGCGGTCAGGCGTGATGTAGACGTGCGTGATCGCCATGACGCGCGGGTGCGGCCGCGAGCCCTCGTAGAACCCCGTGACCCTGAGCATCTCGCCCTTGCGCACCGGGATGCCGTCCTTGGACAGGAACAGGCCGGTGGCGATCGGGCCGGGCTCGTGGAGCGTCGGCTTGGCGCGATAGACGATGTCGTCGGCGAAGCCGTACAGCGGCTTCTGATCGATGAGCAGGCGGTCGTCGCAGCGCGGCTGCCTGACGTCCAGCCCGTACGAGCTGCCGTGCAGGTGCCCGCTCGCCGCGACGATGCGGCCGCTCAGCGGCATGCGCCACAGCGACCGCTTCGTGTGGACCGCGCCGGGCGGCTGGTCGCCCTCGATGTCGTAGCTCGGGTGCGTCGAGCAGCCGTTGGCGCGCAGCCACAGCGGCTTGACGCGCTTGAGCGTCGCGCCGACGACCATGCGCACGGTGTAGACGACGCGCACGTTGTGCGCCTTGAGGCTGTGGCTCATGAGCATCGTCTGCATCCGCCACTGGTCGGTCGCCCTGATCTTGTAGCCGTAGCCCTCCGGGAGGATCAGCGGCTGGCGCTCCTCGCCGGTGCCCCAGAAGGGCTCGCCGCCGCGGCCCGGGCAGGATCCGTTCTTGTCCTTGCCGCTCGTGATGAAGACGATGTGGTGGAGCATCACGTTGCGAATCGACACGCGTCGCCCGCGCGAGTCGACGAGGTGCGCGTCCATCCGCGTGATGTAGCCCGTGCGCCGCGGCGTCGGGACCGAGATCTTCGGGAAGATCGTCTGAAAGCCCGCGAGCAGGAACGGCTTGGTCGTCAGCTTGACGGTCTCGATGCGCGCTTCCGCCGCCGCGGGAGCGAGCACGCCCAGCACGAACGTGGCCGCGCAGAACCCGGCGAGTGCCCCTCTGCATCGCATGGCGGAGCATCCTACGACGCCATGCGGATCGCTGCGCCGCCCGTCGCGAAGGGTCAGCGCACAGCCGCGGCGTAGACCGCGGCGAGCGCGCCGGCGACGACGGCCGGCGCCGCGATGCGCCGCACGCGCTCCCTCGCGGCCTCGCCGGCCTCAGCGTCGCCGAATCGCTCGCGGACCGCGACCGCCAGCGCCGCCGCGTCGCCGGGCGCCACGAGCCCGGCCGGTCCGCAGAGCTCCGGGAGGGCGCCGATCGCGCTGCCGGCGACCGGCAGGCCGGCGGCCATCGCCTCGGCGGCCGCCAGGCCGAACGTCTCGGCCGAGCGCGACGGGACGACCCCCAGTCCCGCCGCGGCGCGCAATCCGCGCGAGCTCCGCGTCGCCGACGCGGCCGGCGAAGCGCGTGTCGGTGCCGCGCGCGCGCGCCCGCAGCGTCGTCGAGCAGCGGGCCGTCGCCGGCGACGACGAGCGGCACGCCCGCCGCCGCGCACGCGGCGATCGCGACCTCGACGCCCTTCTCGGGCGCGAGCCGCGAGGCGACGAGCGCGTGCGCGCCCGCCGCCGCGGTCGAGCGCTCGACGACCTCGCGCACGACGTGGCCGACGACGTGCAGCCGCGCGGGGTCGAGCGCCGCGCCGAGCTCGCGCAGCCGCTCGCCGGCGAACGCGCTCGGGACGACGACCGCGTCGGCGTGCGCCAGCAGCCGCCGCTGCCAGAGCGCGAGCGACGCCGCATAGACGGCCGCCTCGGCCCGCCGTGCCGCGGCAGTTCAGGCGCACGCCGGGGCGCGTGTCGCGGCCGTGGCAGCGCGTGCAGTCGCCGCCGCGCGTGAAGCACGTCCCGACCGCGCAGACGAGGCGGTAGTTGTGCAGGTGCAGGACGGTCCGCGCGCCGGCCTCGCGCGCCGCCGCGAGCGCGCGCCAGCCGAGCGACGGGTTGAGGTTGTGCGCGTGGACGATCCGCGCGCCGGTGCGCCGCACCGCATCGCCGACCTCCCTGGGCGCCAGGCCCCCGCGCAGCAGCCCCGCGGCCGCGCTCGCCCGGCCCAGGCCCGCGCTGTCGCGGGCGAGCAGCTCCGCGTCCTCGCCGAGGTGCTCGCGGACGAGCCACAGGAGGTCGTCGACGACGCGCTCCTCGCCCCCGGTCGTGCGGTAGCGGTTGTGCAGGAAGAGGATCACGAGTTGCCTGCAAACCTAGACTCTTCGGCGAGATGGACCCGAAGGCGAGCATCATCGTCCCCACCCGTGCGCGGGCGGGGTACCTCGACGTGGCGCTCGCCTCGATCGCTCCGCAGGCCGCGGCGGCCGGCGCGGAGCTGCGTCGTCGTCGACGACGGCCCGTCCGGCGAGACCGAGGACGTGGCTCGCCGGCATGGCGCGCGTTACGTCGCGCACGCGTCCTCGCGCGGGCTGAACGCGGCGCGCAACACGGGCATCGACGCGGCGCACGCCGGGCTGCTCGTGTTCGTCGACGACGACGTCGAGGTCAGACCCGGCTGGCTCGACGCGCTGCTCGCAGCCGATGCGAGCGCGGAGCCCGAGGTCGGCGTGCTGACCGGCCCGATCCATGCGCGCTTCGAGGACCATGCGTTGCGCTCGTGCGGCCGCGAGGAGCCGCCGATCACGACGCAGGAGCTCGGACCCGACGACCGCGACGTCGCCCATGCCTGGGGCGCGAACATGACGGTGCGCCGGGCGTGGCTCGCGCGGGCGGGCCGCTTCGACGAGACGCGCGAGCTCTACGGCGACGAGCAGGAGTGGCAGCAGCGGCTGCGCGCCGCGGGCGGGCGCATCCGCTACGTCGGCGCCGCCGCGCTCGACCACCGGCGCGCGGGCGACGACGCGCGACTGCGCTCGCTCGCGGCGGCCGCCTACCGCCGCGGCGCGGCGAGCCGGCGCTTCGACGTCTTCAAGGGCAGCGCCCCGTCGCTGCGCCGCGAGCTGCGCGTGCTGGCGGGCTGCGCGGTGCACCCGCTGCGCTACCGCTGCGCGAACGGCGATCGTGATGGCGGCGCACTCGCTGGGGCGGCTGCGGGCGGCGCTCGCGAGCGACGGTGCGGCGGAGGTGGCGCGCCCGGAGCCTCCGCGGCCGGCGCGCCCGGCGGCTCGGCCGGCGGCGCGGCGCGTCGCGGGCGGCGCGGCCGGAGCCTCCGCGGCGACGCGGCGGAGGCGCGGCCGCGCGGCGGCGGCGGCGACGGCGGCGACCCGGACTTCCTCTCGGGCGCGAGCGGGACCGTGCGCGGGCCGCGGCGGGTGGCGTTGCGCGTGGCCGACGCGCTGCTCGACCTCGAGGCCGCGCGCCGCGTGCGCACGCTGGATCGCGCGGCTCGCACCTCGCCGCCGCGCCGGCGCGTCCTCGTGCTCGGCATCGAGCGGCCCGAGCGCCTCATGCGCGCGGCGCGGCTCGAGCTTCACCGCACGCGCCACGAGGTCGCGATGCACACGATCGCGATGGGCGAGGGCGGCAAGTTCGAGCATCTCAACGCGCTGCTCGCCGCGCACCCCGCCGCCGGCTTCGACTGGCTGCTCGTCGTCGACGACGACGTCGTGCTGCCGCGCGGCTTCCTCGACCGCTTCCTGCACTGCGCCGAGGACGCGGGCCTCGTCCTGGCGCAGCCCGCGCACCGCCTGCACTCGCACGCCGCGTGGAAGGTCACGCGGCGCCGGCCCGGCGGTGGCCGTGCGTGAGACGCGCTTCGCCGAGATCGGGCCGGTGACCGCGTTCGCCGCCGCGAGCTTTCGGACGCTGCTGCCGTTCCCCGAGCTGCGGATGGGCTGGGGCCTGGACGCGCACTGGGCCGCGCTGGCGCGCGAGCAGGGCTGGCCGGTCGGGGTCGTGGACGCGACGCCGATGCTCCACACGACGCCCGTCGGCGGCGGCTACGCCCGCGCGGACGCCGTCGCCGAGGCCACCGCGTTCCTCGCCACGCGGCCGTACGTCACGCGCGGGGAGGCCCGATGGTCGCGGCGCGTCGGATGACGGCCGCGCGCGCGGCGCTCCGCCCGCACCCGCGGCCGAACCCCGGCAGCGCGGTGCGGTCGCGCGGACCGCGCGCGGCGCCGATCGGCGGCGCACGGTGAAGGTCGCGGTCGTCGCCGAGTTCTATCCGCGCGCCGCCGACCCCGTGCTCGGCGTCTGGGCGCACCGCCAGGCCGTCGCAGCCCGCGATGCCGGCGCCGACGTGCGGGTGCTCGTCCTGCACCGCCCGATCCCGTCGCGCGCCGCCGCGAGCGAGGGGCCACGCGCGGCCGCCGCGCCGCCGCCACGGCGCTCGCCCAGCCACCGGCGACGACGCTCGACGGGATCGAGATCGCCTACGTCCCGTTCCTCGCCCCGCCGCGCTCCGCGACCTACGGCAGCTGGGGGCGCTGGGCGGCGCCGTCGCTCGCGATCGCGCTGCGCAACCTGCGCCGGCGCTTCGCCTTCGACGTCGTCCACGCGCACAACGCCGTCCCGGCCGGCGAGGCCGTGCGGCGGTCAGCGATCGCCAAGCCGCTCGTCGTCTCGGTCCACGGCGGCGACGTCTTCCACACGGCCCCCGGCTCCCCGGCCGGCGCCGAGGGCGTGCGGGCGGCGCTCGGCCGGGCACGGCTCGTGCTCGCCAACAGCGCGGCCATCGAGGCGCGCTGCCGCGTCCTCGGCGCGTCCGCGACCCGCGTCGTCCGGCTCGGCACCGACCTGCCCGCCGCGCGCGCCGAGCCCTACGAGCATCCGACCGTCGTCACGACCGGTCACGTCATCGCGCGCAAGCGCCACGCCGACGTCCTGCGCGCGATCGCCGCGCTGCGCGATCACCACCCGCAGCTGCGCTACCTCGTCATCGGCGACGGGCCGGAGCTCGAGTCGTTGCGCGCCCTCGCCGCCGAGCTCGGCCTCGCCGACCGCGTCGAGCTCGCCGGACAGCTCCCGCACGACGAGGCCCTGCGGCGCACCCGCCGGGCGTCGCTGCTCGCGATGCCGTCGACCGACGAGGCGTTTGGCGTCGCGTACGTCGAAGCCATGGCGGGCTGGCTGCCGGCCATCGGCGCCGACGGCGAGCCCGGCCCGCTCGAGATCCGCTCGATGGGCGGCGGGCTGTCGCTCGTCGCGCCCGGCGACGTCCACGCGCTTGCGAACGAGATCGACCTGCTGCTGAGCGACGCACGCACGCTGCGGATGGCCGGCGACTGGGCGCGCGCGACGGTCGTCCGGGCGTTCACGTGGGAGCGCTGCGGGGCGGCGACGGTGGCCGCCTACGCCGAGGCGCTGCGACCCGGCCGGCCGCGCGTCCCGCCGGCCGTCCGGGCTGGGGACCGCCCGTCGTGAAACCCGTCCCGCGCGTCACTCGCCACGCGCCACCCGCTGCGCCGGCGCAGGCTCGGGACCGCCCGTCGTGAAGCCCGTCCTGCTCGTCACCAACCACGTGCCACCGGAGCGCGCCGGCGCGTTCGCTGCGCTGCACCGGCGCGTGCCGATCGAGGTCGCGATCTTCGGCGGCCGCTCGACGCACGCGACCGCCGGCGTCGCCGACCCCGGCGTGCCGCACCGCTACGTGAGCCAGCGCGAGGTCCACGGGCTCGCGGCGTCGGGGGCGTTCGCAGCCGTCATCTGCGGGACCGCCGGACGGACCGCGCTGCCGGCCGCCTGGCTGGGCGCCCGGCGCGCCCGCGCGCCGTTCGTCTTGTGGACGGCCCTGTGGGCGCACCCCCGCACGCCGGCGCACGTCGCGGGCGGCGCGCCGCTGCTGGCCACGCTGTACCGCACGGCCGACGCCGTCGTCGCGTACGGGCCGCACGTCGCCGCGTTTGTCCGCGCACGCGGTGCCCGCAACGTCCACATCGCGCCGCAGGCCGTGGACAACTTGTACTGGGGCGCCAAGGTCGAGGTCGATCGGCAAGGTTCCTTTACGGCCGTGTTTCTCGGGCGGCCATCACGGGCAAAAGGCGGTCAGGTGCTTCTCGAAGCCTGGCACTCGTCAGGTTTGGAAGCGACCGCCGCGCTCGTCCTCGTCGGCGCGGGACCCGAGTCCGCTCGGGTCCCCGCCGGCGGCGCGGTTACCTCCGTCGGGCGACAGCCGCCCGAGCAGGTGCGCAACTTCCTCGCCGCCGCCGACGTCTTGGTCGTGCCGTCGCTTCGCACGCGCGACTTCCGCGAGCCCTGGGGGCTCGTAGCCAACGAGGCCATGAACCAGTCCACGCCCATCATCGCGTCAGACGAGGTCGGTGCCGTCGCCGGCGGGCTCGTCCGCCACGAGCGCAACGGCCTCGTCGTGCCGGCTGGCGACGTCTCGGCGCTCAGCGGGGCGCTGCGGCGCCTGCACGACGACACGGACCTGCGCGAGCGGCTCGGCGCGAACGCGCGCCGCGACGTCTTCCCCTACACCTTCGACTCGTGGGCAGCCGGCATGCACGCCGCGCTGCGCTCGCTACCGTGACCATGCTCATGCGCAACCACGCCATCGCCCTCGCAACCCTCCTCGCGCTGCTGGCGGGCGGCTCCTCCGCGCTCGCCTCGGGCCGCGACGTCATCCGGGACTGCACCGACGACGAGGTGCTCTCGAAGACCTACACGCAGAAGGAGTACCGCGACGCGCTCGCGAACCTGCCCGCCGACGCCGACCAGTACGGCAACTGCCGCGACGTCATCGCCCGCGCGCAGGAGGCGGCGGCCAAGAAGGGCGGCTCGACGAAGCAGGACGGCGGCAACGGCAGTACGGGCGCCGCACCCGGCGGCGGCGGGACGCCCGGTGGCGGCGAGACGGCCGCACCGCCGACCTCCTCCAAGCCGGCCGCCGAGCAGCTCGCGCAGGCGACCCCCGACGAGCGCTCCGCCGCGCAGGAAGCGGCGAAGGACGCGACGCTGCCGAAGGTCTCCGCGAGCGACGTCGCCGCGGCGCCCACCAACGACAGCTCGGCCGACCTGCCGACGCCGATCCTCGTCCTGCTCGCCTTGATGCTCGCCGGCGCCCTCGCGCTGGTGGCCGTCCGCGTTCGAAGCCTTGTCGACGCCCGCCGCGCTTGAGCGACGTAGCGGCGCCGGCACGCTGAGCGTCCCGGGCCTGCAGGCCCAGCCGCTGCTGACCAGCGGCCTCGCGGCGATCATCTGCGCGGTCGCCTTCAGCGCGGACGGCGGGCTGCAGATCGGCCGTGCGACCCCCGCGGAGATCGGGCTCATCGCCGGCGGCGGCCTTGCCGTGGCGGGCTCGCTGCTGCTCGCGCCCCGCCGCGACAAGCTGTGGGGCGCCGCGCCGCTCGCGCTGCTGCTCGCGCTCGCGGCGCTGACCGCGCTCTCGATCACGTGGGCCGCCAACCCGTCGGACACGTGGCTGGAGGCCAACCGGACCTTCGCCTACCTCGCGGCCTTCGCGGCGGCGACGGCGCTCGCGCATGCCGTGCCGCACCGCTGGGCGGCCGTGCTCGGCGCGATCACGCTGTCGTGCGTGCTCATCAGCGCGTACGCCGTGCTCACGAAGATCCTCCCCGGCGCCCTGAACCCCGACGAGATCTACGCGCGGCTGTCGGAGCCGTTCGGCTACTGGAACAGCGTCGGCCTCATGGCGGCGCTCGCGGTGCCCGGGCTGCTGTGGCTCGGCACGCGACGCACGGGCCACCAGACGCTCAACGCGCTCGCCTACCCGGGGCTCGGCCTCGTCCTGCTGACCATCCTGCTGTCCTACTCGCGCGGCGCGCTGCTCGCGGCGGTGGCCGGCGCGGCGTTCTGGGTCGCGACCGTCGCGCCGCGCCGCCTGCGTGCGGCGGCGCTGCTGCTCGTCGGGTCGGCGGGCGCGGGCGCCGCCGCGACCTGGGCGTTCAGCCAGAGCGCGCTGTCGGACGACCGCGTTCCCGTCGACCTGCGCGAGCAGGCCGGCGTCCACCTCGCGATCCTCGTCGTCGCGCTGCTCGCAATCCTGACGCTCGTCGGGCTCGCTGTCGGCTTCATCGCGGTCGCGCGACAGCCGAGCCCGCGCGCGCGGCGGCGCATCGGCACGGTGCTCGTCGTCTGCCTCGCGCTCGTGCCGGTCGGCATGGCGATCGCGGCGCAGGGTGGGCAGCAGAACCTGACCGACTCGATCTCGAGCCGCTGGAAGCAGCTCACCGACCCGAACGCCGGGGTCCCGTCCAACAGCGCCGACCGCCTCAAGGCGTCGGGCAGCGTGCGCGCGCGCTACTGGGACGAGGCGCTGCGGATCTTCGGAGACAACGCCGCGCTCGGCGTGGGCGCGGGCGGCTACGCGACCGTGCGCAAGCGCTACCGCCGCGCGGATCCCGCGGTGCGCACCGCCCACGGCTACGTCGTGCAGACGGCGGCCGACCTCGGGATCGCGGGGCTGGCCGTCTCGCTCGCGCTGCTCGTGGCGTGGCTCGCGAGCGCAGCGGCGGCGACCGGCCTGCGACGGCGCGAACGCGTGCGGTCGTTCTCGCCCGAGCGCATCGGCCTGCTGACGCTCGTCGCCGTCGTGCTCGTCTTCGGCGTGCACTCGCTCATCGACTGGACGTGGTTCGTGCCCGCCAACGCACTGGTCGCGCTGCTGGCGGCCGGCTGGGTCGCCGGGCGCGGACCGCTCGCCGCGCCGCCGCCACGGCGCACGCACGGCCGGCTCTCCGAGCGCCTGCGCGCCGGCTTGCGGGAGCGTCCGCGCGTCATCTGCGCGGCGACGGTCGTGCTCGTCGCCGTCGTCGCGGCGTGGACGGTCTGGCAGCCGCTGCGCTCCGATGCGCTCGGTCAGGACGCGCTGGCGACGCTCGAGTCCGGCGACGTCGACGCGGCCCGCAAGCAGGCGCAGGCCGCACGCGACGGCAATCCGCTGGCCGTCGAACCGCTCTTCAAGCTCGCCCAGGTCGAAGAGCAGGCGGGCAACCGCCAGATTCAGGCGCGCGCCGCGTTGCAGCAAGCGGTGCGACTGCAACCAGCCAATCCCGAGCCCTGGATCGAGCTCGCGAACTTCGAGTTGAGCGCCGGGCGACCGCAGGCCGCGGAGGCGGCAAGTCGCCGGGCGGTCTATCTTGATCCCCGCTCTTCCCGGCCGCTTGGCGTGTTCCTTGACGCGCGCAGGCAGATCGCCGCGGCTGGCGCCTCCAACAAGTGAAACGACTCCTCCCCCTGATCGCCGCCGCCCTCCTGCTGGCGGCCCTCCCCTCTGCGGCCTCGGCGTCGCTGACCCAGGAGTCGACGTTCCAGGACGACCCGCTGCTCGTCTACGGGACGCAGGAGCAGGTCGAGGACACGCTCAACCAGCTCCAGGCGTTCGGCGTCGACCGGATCCGGGTGTCGGTGTTCTGGAAGATCCTCGCGCCCGCGAACGACTCCAGGCAGAAGCCGAACTTCGATGCGACCGACCCGGCCGGCTACCAGCAGCCGGTGTGGGAGCGCTACGACAGCCTCATCCGCGGCGCGCTGTCGCGCGGGATCCTCGTGAACCTCAACATCACGTCGCCGATCCCGCGCTGGGCGGCGGGCGATCCGCCGGCGTCGCGCCAGGACCTCCTGCTCAACTGGGGACCCAACCCGGAGGAGTTCGGGAAGTTCGTGCAGGCGGTGGGCAAGCGCTACAGCGGCAACTACCAGGGCCTGCCGCGCGTCGACTACTGGTCGATCTGGAACGAGCCCAACCAGGCCGGCTGGCTGACGCCGCAGTGGGCGCCCGACCCGCGCAGCCCGAGCCGCCGCATCGAGTCCGCGCCGCAGGTCTACCGCGCGCTTTCGGCCGCGATGTGGAACGGCCTGGCAGCCACGGGCCATGGCAGCGACACGATCCTCGTCGGCGAGACGGCGCCTCAGGGCCAGCAGAACCGCAAGGGCGTCACGCAGTCGATCGACGCGCTGCGCTTCATCCGCCAGCTCTACTGCCTCGACGACAACCTCAACCTCCTCAAGGGGACCTCGGCCCAGGTCCGCGGGTGCCCCCAGGGCAACCCGGCGCAGTTCGTCGCCGAGAACCCGGCGTTGTTCCGCGCGACGGGCTTCGCGCACCATCCGTACGACATGCTGTCGCCACCCGCGCGCAAGGCGAAGCCCGCGGACTGGGTGACGATGGCCAACCTCGGCGACCTCAGCCGCGAGCTGCGCCGCATCTACGCGCGCTACGGCCAGCGGACGCAGACCAGGCGCGGCGTGCCGCTCTATCTCACCGAGTACGGCTACCAGACGAGGCCGGACCCGATCCACATCTCGTTCGCGCAGCAGGCCGCGTTCCTCAACCAGGCCGAGTACATCGCGTCGCGAAACCCGAGCGTCCGCACGCTGAGCCAGTTCCTGCTCGTCGACGACAAGCCGGACCCGGCGTTCAGCACGAGGACGCAGCCGCGGCTGGCGTGGCGGACGTTCCAGTCCGGCCTCGCGCTGCAGGGCGGCAAGCGCAAGCCCGCCTACAAGGCCTACATGACGCCGCTGTACCTCAAGACACCGCGGATCCGCCGCGGGCGAGCGGTCCGACTGTTCGGCATGCTGCGCGCCGCGAACGCGAGCACGCGGCCGGCGGTCTCGTTGCAGTGGCGCCCGCGCGGCTCGACGCGCTGGCGCACGCGTCGCACGCTCCGCGTCAGCGGGCCGCGGCACTACTTCAACGCGCGCATGACGGTCCCCGCCTCGGGCTTCGTGCGGCTGCGCTGGGTGAACGGGCGCAAGGCGCTCGCAAGCCGCGCGGCTCGCGTCACCGTCGTTCGCTGAGGTCGTCCTCCCGCGAGCCGCTGGCGCCGGCCCGAGCTACCGAGTGCCGGCGAGCGGCTGCTGGGCATCCGCACCCGTGTCCACGAGCTCGACCGGCAGGCCGCCGGGGCCGCCGCGCTCGCAGACGCTGACGAGCAACTGCTCGTACTCGTCGGTCACGGCGTCCCAGGAGTAGCGGCGCGCCCTCACCCGCGCTCGCCCGCGGTACTCCTCGACGAGCTCGGGCTCGTCGAACAGGCGCTCGAGCTGTGCGGTCAGCGACGGCACGCCCTCCTTGCCCGAGAACGTCACGCCGGCGTCGCCGACGGTCTCGACGTTCGGCGCGTGGTCGTTGACGAGCACGCAGTTGCCGGCGGCGAGCGCCTCGAGGATGACTGGGTGCGTGCCGCCGACCTCCGTCGGCGCGCAGAAGACGTACGCGTGGTGCTGCAGCTCCCAGTAGCCGCGACCGAAGATGTAGCCGGGGAAGATCACGCGCGGATCGCCGGCGCGCTGGACCTGCTTGATGTAGTCGTGCGCGTAGGGGGCGCCGCCGACGACGACGAGCTTCATGTCGCGCGCGCGCTCGCCGGAGATGCGGCTGAACGCCTCGACGAGGACGTGCGGGTTGTTCTCGGGCTCCAGGCGCCCGACGAACAGGACGTACTTGCGCGGCTCGAGGCCGAGGCGCTCGAGCGTCTCGGTGCCGGTGTGGCCCGGGTCGTCGACGCCGTAGGGGACGACGCCGATGCGCTGGCCGTAGCGCTGCTCGAAGATCTCCGCGACGGCGTGCGAGTCGGTGATCGCGGTGTCCGACCACTTCGGCGCGTTACGCTCGGCGAAGCGCAGGTAGGCCTTCGCGATCGCCGGCCACTTGCTGCGGTCGGAGTCCAGGCCGTCGACGTTGATGACCGTCGGGATGCCGGCGCCGCGCGTCATCAGGCACATCGGGCTGTTGCCGGCGATGAAGAACAGCGCGACGTCGGGGCGGACCCGGCGCGAGCAGTGCGCCGCGCTCAGGAGGGTGTGGCTGAACGTGTCGAGGTACTTGTTGCGGATCGCGGGCAGGTGGACGAGGCGGGCGCCCTTGTGCTCGGTCAGCCGCCGGTCGACGACGTGCGGCCGGCAGTAGACGATGACCTCGTGGCCGCGTTGCGTGAGCCGGCTTGCGAGCTGCTCCGCGGCGGTCTCGAAGCCGCTGTAGGACGCGGGGATGCCGCGCGTGCCAAGGATCGCAACCTTCATGTCTTGAGCGCGAGCGTATAGGCCGCGATGTGCGCGCGCGCCGAGGCCTGCCAGCTGAACTCCGCCGCGCGGGCGCGGCCGCGGCGCGCGAGGTCGGCGCGCAGCTCGGGATCGCGGGCGACCCGCGCGAGCTGGCGCGCGAGATCGTGCGCGTCGTCCGGATCGACGTACAGCGCCGCGCCGGCGCAGGTCTCGGTGAGGCCGGGCGAGCGCGCGGCGATGACCGGCACGCCGGCGTGCATCGCCTCGACCGGCGTGAGGCCGAAGCCCTCGTGACGCGACGGGTGCACGAGCGCGGCGGCGCCGTTGAGGAGCTTCGCGAGGTCCGGCTCGGGCTCGCAGCGCACGCCGTCCTGCTCGGCGGTGGCGCGGCCCGCGAGGACGAGCGGCAAGCCCTCGGTGCCGGCTGCGCCCCGCGCGCCGGCCGCTGCGCCTGCCCCACCACGCGCGCCCGCCCCACCGCGCGCGCTGGCCCCGCCGGGTCCCTCTGCCGCGACCATCCGGCACGCGGCGCGGTAGCGGGCGTGCGCGTCGAGAAGCAGCGCGAGGTTCTTGCGCGGCTCGTCGTCGCCGACGTAGAGGAAGTGCTCGCCGCGGACGGCCGCCACGAGCCTGGGCTCCTGGCCGGGACCGTGCAGCGCGACGACGACCTTGGCGGGATCGACGCCCCAGCGTGCCTGCGCGTCGCGAGCAGTCGTCTCGGAGACGCAGACGACGGCCTGCGCGCCGCGGGCCGCGCGGCGATGCGTCTGCGACGCGTAGCGCCGGAAGGCGGGGCTGAAGCACTCGGGCAGGCGCTCGAACGCGAGGTCGTGGATCGTGACGACCTGCGGGCACGGCGCGCGGAGGGCGAGCGCCGGCAGCGGATGGTGGATGACGTCGGCGCGGGCGGCGCGCGCGGCGCGCGGCAGCTCGACCTGGGTCCAGCGCGCGTCGAGCGCGAGGTTGCGCACGCTCCCGAGTCCGCCGCCCGCGGGTTCGGGGCGGCGGTCGTTGGCGGCCTCGACGACCTCCACGCCCTCCTCGCGCAGCGCGCGGGCGAGGCGGTCGATGTAGACGCCGGTCCCGCTCGGCCCGCGCCGCGCGTACGTCGTGTCCAGCAGCACGCGCATCGGCCACCCACGATACGCAACGGGCCGTGCGCGCTACCCCTCCCGTCCAGCACGAGTAGCCCCCGCTATCACCAGTGCTATCCCCCGCTACTCCTCCGCGATCGAGGAGACCCTGCGCACGCCACCCGCGTCGGCGTGCGGCGAAGGACCGCCGACGCACGCCGAGCACGGCGCCGGGGGCGCCGTCAAGCGCCAGCTCCGCCGCGCGCCGCGCCGGCAAAGGTCGTCGACGGGCGGGAGCGCCGCCGTCCAGAGTTCGCTCAGCCTCGCACGGCGCGGGCGAGGATCGTCGATCGCAGCAGCGGCGGGCCGCCGGCGCAGCGCAGCTCCGCGACGTCGAAGCCGAGGTCGTCGAGCAGCGCGCGCAACGTGCGCGGCGAGAAGTACTGGACGTGGTCGGAGCGTGGCTCGAAGTGCTCGGCGAACGCGCGCGGGCTTAGCGCGAGGCGCAGGAGCGTGCCCGGCCCGTGGTGCGGCGTCGTCAGCAGGAGCGTCCCGCGAGGGCTCAGCACGCGGCGCACCTCGGACAGCCACGGCCCGACGTCGGCGACGTGCTCGATGACCTCGCCCGCCCAGACGGAGTCGACGCTCGCGTCGTCCACCGGCAGCGGCGAGCCCGGCTCCCACAGCCGCGCGTCGAGCCCCGGCACCCGCTCGCGCGCGCGCCGCAGCGCTTCGCGCGCGACGTCGACGGCGATCGGCCGCGCGCCCGCCTCGAGCAACGCCGCGCTGAACTCGCCCGCCCCGCAGCCGACGTCGAGCACGGTGTCGCCTGCGCGCACGTGCGCGACCAGGAACGCCCGGCGCAGCTCGTAGCGCTCCGGTCGCGCATCCGCGGGCATCCGCTCCCAGACCGCGTCGTGGAGTGTTGCTGGACGCGCCATCTTCGGATAGACGCTACCAGCGATCAGAGCTATCCTCGACGGCATGCGAAAGACGACGCTCACGATCGACGACGACAAGATCGCGCAGGCGCGCGAGATCCTCGGAACATCCGGCATCACGGACACGATCGACGCCGCGTTGCGGGAGACGATCCGCCGCGCCGCGGCCGAGCGGCTGATCGACCGCATGTCGACGATGGCTGACCTCGACCTCGGCGATCCCGAGGTCATGGCCGACGCGTGGCGCTAGTCGCGCGCTTCCTCCTGGACACGAGCGTCTGGGCGCGGCTGAACGCCGCGCCGGTGGCCGCGCGCTGCCTGCCGCTCATCCGGCGCGGACTCGTCGCGACGTGCTCGATCGTCGACCTCGAGGTGCTCTATAGCGCCCGCTCGCCGGACAGCTACCGCGCGACCCACGCCGATCGCGGGCTCGCACTCGAACTGCTCGCGATCGAGCAACCGGTCCTCGACCGCGCCGCCGAAGTGCAGGCGGTGCTCGCCGAGCGCGGCGAGCACCGCGGCGCGTCGCTGCCCGATCTCATCATCGCCGCCGCGGCCGAACGGGCCAGCGTCACGGTCCTGCACTACGACGCCGACTACGACCTCATCGCGAGCGTCACGGGGCAGCCGGTGGACTGGGTCGTCCCGCGCGGCTCGCTCTGAAGGTGAGGCGGCGCGGCCGGGGCGGCACGGCCCGCGCGGCATGGCCGGCGTCGCACGGGCAGACGGCGCGGCCGAGGCGGCACGGCCCGCGCGGCATGGCCGGCGTCGCACGGGCAGACGGCGCGGCCGAGGCGGCACGGCCCGCGCGGCATGGCCGGCGTCGCACGGGCAGACGGCGCGGCTGGCGCGGCACGGCCGGCGCGCCATGGCCGGTGTCGCACGGCCGGCGGCGCGGCCGGCATCCGCAAGCAGTGGCTTGCGTCGCCTTTCGGAGGCCGACACACCAGCTACTGGCACGAACCGCCCGCGCCGGGCCGCGCCCTGCGACGATCAGCACGTGCGCATCCTCGCCGTGTGTGCCGTCGCCCATCCGGGCGGAGCGGAGATCGGGCTGCTGCGGCTCTCGCGCCGGCTGCTGGCGCGCGGGCACGAGCTCACGCTGGCGACGCCGGAGCCCGGCCCGCTCGACGACGCGGGCCTGCCGGTCGTGCGGATCGCCCTGGGCGGCCTCGAGCGCGGCGGCGGGGCGCGCGCGATCGCGAGCTTCGCACCCGTGCGCAAGCTCGCGCGCGACTTCGATCTCGTCTATCTCAACGGCACGGTGAGCGGACGGTTGCTGCCCGCGCTGGCCGGACGACCCACGGTCCTGCACGTCCATGACATCGTCGACCACGTGCCCCGCTTCTGGTCGCTCGCCGACGCGATCCTCGCCGACTCGGCCGCGGTCGCGGAGCGGCTGCGCCCGCGCTTGGACGCGCACGTCGTCTACTGCCCCGTCGAGCTCGACGTGCCCGACGTGCCAGCGCCGTGGCCGCCGAGCCGCAACGGCGGCGGCCCGATCGTCGGCTTCGTCGGGCGCATCGAGCCGCGCAAGGGTCCGCTGGACCTCGTCCGCGCCGCGGCCGCGATCCACGCCGGCGCGCCTGGCGCGCGGATCGTGATCGTCGGCGACGACCCCTACGACTCGGCGCCCGAGTACGCCGCCGAGGTGCGCGCCGGCGAGGGCGTCGAGCACGTCCCGTGGGTGCAGGACGGGGCGGCGGTCATGCGCCACTTCGACGTCCTCGTCGTCCCGTCGCGCCAGGAGCCGTTCGGAACCGTGCTCGCCGAGGCGATGGCGGCCGGAACGCCCGTCGTCGCGACCCGGGTCGGCGGCCTCGCGGAGGTCGTGGCGGACGGGGAGACCGGCGTGCTCGTCGAGCCGGGCCAGCCCGACGAGCTGGCGGCTGCGGTGCTCGAGGTGCTCGAACGGCGCGAGGAGATGGGGGCGGCGGCGCGCGTCCGGGCACAGCGCTTCGGAGCGGACACGTACGCCGACCGCGTCGAGCAGATCCTCATCGAGGCGGTGCGTCGATGAGCGCCGCGCGCAACGGCTCCGGCGCAGCGGAGCGCGAGCGATGAGGATCGCCTTCGACAGCCGCCCTGCGCCCGACCCGCGCGGGATCGGGCGCTACGTGAGCTGCCTGCTAGACGCGCTGCGCGAGACCGCGGGCGAGCACGAGCTCGTCGAATCGCACCGCCCGCGGCGCGTCGACGCGTTCCACTCGCCCTGGATCGACGGCGCGCTGCTGCGCCCGCCGTGCCCGCAGGTCGTCACGCTGCACGACGTCGTCCCGCTCAAGCGCCGCAGCGAGTACCTACGCTCCGGGATCCGCTTTCGCATGCGCTACCTCGCGGTCGAGCGCTCGAAGCTCGTCATCGTGCCGAGCGCCGTCGTCGCCGCCGAGGTGACCGAGCACCTCGGGATCGGATCGGACCGGCTCGTCGTCGTGCCGGAGGCGCCGGCGCCCCTGCTGCGCCAGCGCGGCCCGAAGGAGATCGCCGAGGTCCGCAAGCGCTACCGCCTCCCGGCGGACTACCTGTTGTGGGTCGGCGGGCTGCAGACGCCCGACCCGCGCAAGCGCATCGCCGCCCTCGCGAAGACCCCGCGCGAGCTGCCGCTCGTCCTCGTCGGCGCGACGAAGCCGTGGGCGCACGAGCTGCCCGACGTGACGCTCACCGGCCACGTGTCCGACGACCACCTCGCCGCGATCTACTCGGGCGCCCGCGCGCTCGTCTTCCCGTCCGACGACGAGGGCTTCGGCCTGCCGACCGTCGAGGCGCTCGCGTGCGGGACCCCGGTCGTCGCGTCCGACCTGCCGGTCCTGCGCGAGGTGCTCGGCGACCGCGCGACGTTCGTCGCCTCCGGCGATCTCGAGGGCCTGCTCGCCGCGGGCGTCGCCGCGCGCCGGCCGGCGCCCAAGCCACCTGCCTGGACCTGGATCGACGCCGCGCGCGCGACCTGGCACGTCTACGAGGACGCCCTGCGCTGACCGCCCTCCGCGCGGCCGCGGCCGCGGCCGCGATCGAGCGGCTGCTGCGTGCGGTGACGTGACGGGCGCAGCGGCTGGTCAGCCGCGGCGGCTCGTCAGCACGCCCGTCGCGCGCTGGTCATACCAGGCGACGACCGGGTTGCCGCCGGCCAGCGGCGCGGCGAGCGCCGGGATCGAGCTCGCCACCGGCGGGGCGGCGGACACGACCTCCGCAGTCGCCGGGAACGTGCCGCCGGCGGGCCGCGTCGCTGCGAACAGGCCCGTCGCCTCCGGGGCGAATCCCGGCTTGAGCCCCGTCCACGCGACCGTCGCCTCGCCACCGGGCCTGACGACGACCCCGCCGACCGCGCCGTTGCCGCCGAAGAACTGCGGGAGGGCGAACGTCCCGCTGGCGTCCGTCGACGAGACGAGCACGGGCATGATCGTGCCCACCGCGGACCCGCCGTCGGCGACGCCGGAGAAGGCGAGCACCGCGTCGGCGCCCGAGCGGTCGATCGCCATGCGCGAGGCGCCCCTGCGGACGGTCGACGGACCGCCCGCGTCCGCGGAACACCTGCGTGGCCGCGCGGAAGCGGGTGGCGCTGGAGGACCTCGTCGCGGCGTAGACCTCGAACGGGTCGTTGGCCTCGATGCCGCCGTCCTGGGTTCCCCACGCGACGTACGCGCGGCCGTTGGCGGCCATCTGGCTCACGATGCTCGTGACGCCGCGCTCGACGCCGAGGTCGTCGATCGGGCCGAAGCCCCGGCGCGCGGGGCGATAGCGCGCCTGGACGCGGCGCGGGCCGGCCCTGCCGCGGCGGTCGATCGCCTGGCGCTCGAACGCGACGACGAGGTGGCCGTTGGGGCCGTACGCGACGCTGACGCTCGACAGCTTGCCGGTGCCGACGAGCACGGTCGGCTTGCCGAACCGGCCGCCGACGGGGCGCAGCGAGAGCCACAGTCGATCGTCGATCGCGCGCTGCCCGGCGTAGCCGGAGTCCTCGGTCCAGACGAGCGCGGCCTCGCCGTCGGCGTTCGCGGCGAGCGCGACGTGGCGCAGCTTCACCGACGAGTCGAGGATCTGGCGCGTGCCGAGCTGCGCGGGCGGTCGCGCGAGGCTGACGGCGATCCGGTAGCGCCCGGGCCCGCGGCGGATGAACCGCCGCTGCGCGACGATCGCGCGGCTCTCGCCGTAGGCCACCGGCGGCGCGGCGAGGTCGTAGGAACCCAGCGACTGCGCGGGCAGCGGGCCGCCGAGCGCGTAGCCGGCGATCGCGCCGTACTGCGGGCTGTTGAACAACTCCGGCGTCGGGTTGATCGAGAAGCCGATCGTGCCGCGCTCGCTGCGGCCCAGCGACAGCCCGACCGTGAACGGGCTCGCGATCTGCGATCCGGGGACGGCCTGCGGAGCGGACCACGGTGCGGCTGCGCTCGCCGCCGGCGCGACCACGAGGGCGGCGGACGCGACGGTGAGCCCTGCAAGGGCGAAGCTGCGCATGCTGCTGGAACGCGGCTGCGGCGCGGAAGTCGCGCGGAGCAACCGCGCCGAGCGGCGTTGCCCGCGATCTATCATCGACGTCATGCCTGCCACGGCGTCGCACGAAGATCGCGCCCGCACGATGGCCGACGACGACGTCCGCGAGGCCGTCCGCGGCCCGTCGCCGGCGGACGCGCGGGAGTCGCTCGTCTACTGGCGCGCGCGCCTCGACGGCCTTCCGCGGCGCCAGCGCTCCGCCCGTCGCGAGGCGCGCGCGATGGTCGTCGCGTGGGAGGAGCGGGTGCGCAACGCCGAGCTCGAGCGGCTGGGTGGCGGCTGGCTTGGCCGGACGGCGGGCGGGCTCGCCGTCCTGAGGACGCTGGGCTTGGGCATGGCCGTTCGCCGCGTGCTGCGCGTCCTCGTGCCGGGCAAGGTCGTCGTCGGCGTGCTGACGGTCGTGCTCGGAATGACGCTGCTCGCGGGCATCGCACTCGGCGCGCTGCTCGCCGCCCTGTTCTAGGGGCGCGCCGCCGCGGTAGCGGGATCCTCGCCGCTCCGGTCTCGGGCGCGCCGCCGCGGTAGCCCGATCCTTGCCGCTCTGCGCTAAGCGCGCCGCCGCTCGTAGCCGGCGCGACGCGATCAGCTGCTCTTCGGCAGCTCGCGCTCCCACTCGGCGCGGGCGCGGTCGAACGCCTCCGGGTCGAGGAGCCGCGCGGGCAGCTCGGGGCGCGCGCCGTGGCCGGGGTCCGGATCGGGCTTCGGCGGCGGGTCCGGGCCGCCGTCGTCGGGGCCGTCGCCGCCCGTGCCGAACATCGTCAGCCAGAGCAGCAGCGACCCGACTGCCACGACGGCCAGCCCGACCAGCGGCCCGGCGCGCAGCGTCGCGACGAGGCCGAGGACCACGATCCCCGCCGCACCGCCGACCCAGCGCACGACGGGCCCGACGGGCTTCTCGCGCTTGACGAAGAGCCACCAGATGAGCGACACCGAGACGGCGCCGAGCACGAGGATGAACATGCCTCTGATGATTGCATCCGGCGGCTTCGGGTTCGAGCCGCGATCAGGACTGCCGCGAACCGCGATCCGAGCGCAGCGCCCGCGCGGCGTCGCCGCCGAGGCGGACGGAGTAGTTCGTGCCGCGGTCCTCGGGATAGATCTGGGTCGTGTTCGCGAGGACGAGCCCCGGCACGCCCGTGTGAAACGGGGGGATGCGCGTGTGGTAGCCGACGGTGACGATCGGCTGGGCGGCCGGCTCACGGTGCAGCCAGCTCTGGACGATCCAGTCGGGCGAGAAGTCGGGCTGGACCGCCCGCAGGCCGGGCAGGTATGCGCCGAGCAGCTCGTCCTGCGACAGCGCGAGCAAGGGGTCGCCGGGCGCGAGGTAGTTGGCGACGTAGAGGAACCGGCGGCCGGCGTAGCGCTTGGGATCGATGAAGTTCGTGTGCTCGATGAGGCCGACGAACGGGATCGTCGTGTCGGCGATGTTCGTCCAGTAGAACGGCGAGAAGCGGCGGTCGAGCTCGAGCAGGAGGCAGAGCGCGGTGTGGTACTCGGTCGTGCGCAGGCGGTCGAGGTATGGGTCGCCGATCTCGGCGGCGAGGTCGTCGTCGAGCAGGCCGAGGAAGACGTCGTTCGGGACGGTCGCGACGACCGCGTCGTAGCGCTCCCCGGCCGCGCCGCTCGCAGCCTCGGCGCCGCGCGCAGCCGTCGCGCCCGCGGCCGCGCGGGTGCCCGCGGCCTCCGCGCCGACGCGCTCGAACGCCCGCGGGTCGTGACCGCGCCGGAAGGACCCGCTCGCGCCCGCCTCCACGACGAACCCCTCGCCGTCGCGCGACAGCGCCGCCGCCGGGCAGTCCACGAGCACGCGGCCACCACCCGCCTCGATCGCGTCGCGCAGCGCGTCGAACAACCGCTCCCACGAGTGCTTCGGGTAGCCGAGCTTCTCCTCGCGCGCCTCGTCGCCTTCGAGCTGGCGGCGGAGGGTCAGCTTGCTCCACAGCCACGCCATCGAGATGTCCTCCGCGCGCTCGCCGAACTTCCCGCGCAAGAGCGGACCCCAGATCTTGCGCCACGGCGCGCGACCCATGCGCGACTCGATCCACTCGTGCGCCGTGATCGACTCGAAGGGGCCGGCCTCGTGCGCGCGCTTCTGCAGGAGCAGGACCGCGAGCCCCATGCGAACGCGCGAGAGCAACGGCAGCGGGCGGAAGCGCAGCAGGTCCAACGCCCCGTTGAACGCCCACTGGCGCCCGTCGACGAAGAACGCCATCGTCGAGACGCGCCACTCGAGCTCGTCGCCCATCCCGAGCTCCTCGTAGAGCGCGACGATGTGGCGGTCGCTCGTGAAGAGGTGGTGGTAGTAGCGCTCGAGCAGCTCGCCGCCGCCGACGTCGAGCGTCGCCGCCTGGCCGCCCAAGCCGGGCCAGCGCTCGTAGACGTCGCAGACGTGGCCCTCGGCGGTGAGCCGGTAGGCGGCGACCAACCCCGCCACCCCGGCCCCCAGCACCGCGACCCTCACGCCCGCACCGCCGCGCGCATCCGGGCGATCCCGCCGAAGCGGCCGGCCAGCGCGGCCAGGCCGATGAGCGTGATCGGCACAGCGATGACGAAGCGCAGCAGCAAGAGGTACGACAGCGCGGCCTCGGTGTGCCCGAGCGCGTGCAGCCCGAAGGCGATCGCGGCATCGAAGGTCCCGACGTAGGCCGGCCCGCTCGGGACGAGCACGAAGATCGTCGCGAGCCCCATGAGGTAGCCGACCTCGAGCAGCCCGAGCTCGAGGCCGACGGCCTGCGCCGTCAGCCACCACGCGCCCCACTCCAACCCCCAGACGAGCGCCGACCATGCGAGCAGCGCGACGCCGTGGCGGCCGCGCATGCGTCGCGTCGCCGCCGCCATCGGCGCGAGGAAGTCCAGCGCGCGGCGCAACCGCCCGCGCCGGTGCAGGACGACCGCGACGAGCACGAGCAGTCCGAGCACACCCGCCACGACGAGCGCCGCGGAGATCACGCGCCCCGACGGGAGGTCGATGCCGCCCAGCACGCCGAACGCGAGCACGACGAACAGCCCGACGAGCAGCACCACGTCGAGCAGCCGCTCGGCGACGATCGTGCCGATGACCGCACGGGCGTCGGCACGCACACGCGGCGTGAGGAAGAAGACGCGCAGCGCATCGCCCGCGCGCGCAGGCAGGACGTTGTTGCCGAGGTAGCCGACCGCCACGAGGCTGTAGGTGTCCGCGCGGCGCGCGTCGACGCCGTTGTGCTCGAGCAGCTCCTGCCAGCGCTCGCCGCGCGCCGCGCAGCCGCCGAGGTAGAGGACGATCGCGCCCGCCAGCGCCACGAGGTGCGACGGCGAGTCCGGCAGCGACGGCGGCTCCTGGTGCACCGCCCAGAAGATCACGCCGCCGAGCGCCGCGAGGGAGATCGTCGCGCCGAGCGCGGTCAGCGCGCGCTGCCGGCGCCCGCTGGGGCCCGCGACCGTCATCGGCGAGCGATCACGATCCGGCGGAGGTGCGCTCGCGCTCATCCTCGGTGGCGGCGACGTTGGCCCGGCCGCGCACGATGTACAGCGGGCGACGCTTGACCTCGTCGTAGATCCGGCCCACGTACTCGCCGATCAGCCCGATCGCCATGAGCTGAAAGCCACCCAGCAGCAGCACGGCGACGACGGTCGTCGTGATCCCCGGCAAGAACTGGCCGAAGACCCGGAAGCCGATCGCGACGGGCACCGCGAGGAACGCCAGCGCGGCGAAGACGAAGCCCGCGATCGTCGCGAGCTGCAGTGGCACGTTCGAGAACGACGCGATCGCATCGAGCGCGAAGTGGACCATCTTGCGGATCGGGTACTTCGTCTTGCCGGCGTGCCGCGCGGCGCGCTCGTACGGCAGCGCCGTCTGCGTGAAGCCGACCCACGACGTCATGCCGCGCAGGTAGCGGTTGGCCTCGCGCATCTTGAGCAACGCATCGAGTGCGCGCCGGCTCAGCAGGCGGAAGTCGCCGGAGTTGGACGCCAGCGGCACCGACGAGACGCGGCCCATGATCCCGTAGAACCAGCGCGCGGTCGTGACCTTGAAGCGCGACTCGCCCTCGCGGTTCGTGCGCATCGTGTAGACGACGTCGGACCCCGCGCGCCAGTGCTCGATCATCGTCGGGATGAGCTCGGGCGGGTCCTGCAGGTCGGCGTCGATCATGACGACGGCATCGCCCGACGCGTGGTCCAGGCCGGCCGTGATCGCCATCTGGTGGCCGAAGTTGCGCGACAGCGTCACGACCTTCACGCGCTGGTCCTGCGCGGCGATCTCGGCGAGGATCGCGGGGGTCCCGTCGCTGGACCCGTCGTCGACGATGATGAGCTCCCACGGCAGCCCGTCGCACGCCGCGCGCACGCGCTCGCAGAAGACGCCCGCCGTGTCCTCCTCGTTGAGCATCGGCGCGACGACGCTCACCAGGGACAGGTGCCGCTCGACCACGTGGTGATCGTAGTAGGCACGGCGCACGCGAGGGCGACCAGCGGCGCGACGGCGTCGACCTCGTAGGCTGGCGCGCCATGACGCGTTGCAGCGCCTGCGGCGCGTCCGGGCTCGTGCCGCACCTCAAGGTGGCCGGCGACGCGGGACCGGACGGCCTGATCCCCACGACCGACAAGTTCGGCACGGCGCTGTCGGATCTCGTGCGCTGCACGACGTGCGGCCATCGCCAGACCGACCCGATGCCCGCCGACGCCGTGCTCGAGAGCGCCTACTCCGACGCGGCCTCCGACGACTACGTCGACGAGGAGGCCGGCCAGCGCGAGACCGCCCGCCGCGCCCTCGCGCGCATCGAGCAGCACCTGCTGCCCGTCCGCAGCAACGGCGCGCCCCACCCGCGGCGGCTGCTCGACCTCGGCTGCTGGGTGGGCTACCTGCTGTCGGAGGCCGACCGGCGCGGCTGGGAGACGATGGGCGTCGAGCCGTCGCAGTTCGCCTCGGCGTACGCGCGCGACGAGCTCGGCCTCGAGGTGCTCACCGGCGAGCTCTTCACGGCGGACCTGCCGCTCGGCCACTACGACGCCGTCGTCATGGGCGACGTCATCGAGCACCTGCCGCGGCCGGGCGAGGCGCTGGACCGGATGGCCGCGCTGCTCGCCCCGGGCGGCGTCGCGTGGATGGCGCTCCCCGACGCGGGCAGCGCCGTCGCGCGCCGGCTCGGCAAGCGCTGGTGGTCGGTCATCCCGACGCACGTGCAGTTCTTCACGCGCGACTCGATCCGCACGCTGCTCGAGCGCCACGGCTGGGAGGTGCTCGAGATCGCGACCGCCCCGAAGGCCTTCAGCGTGCGCTACTACCTCGAGCGGATCGGCGGCTACTCGCCGCCCGTCGCGCGGCTGCTCGTCGGCGGCGCGAAGGCCGCGCGGGTGGCCGAGCGGATGTGGGCGCCGGACTTCCGCGATCGGATGGCGGTCATCGCGCGCGCGCCGGAGCGCTGATGGACCTCGGGCTGACCGATCGCGTCGCGCTCGTGACCGGCGCCACCCGCGGGATCGGCCGGGCGATCGCCGAAGGGCTCGCCGCGGAGGGCGCGCGCGTGGCGGTCGCGGCGCGCACGGCCGGATGCCGTGGCGACGGTCGCCTCGACGATCGGCGGGCGCGGGTTCGCCTTCGACAGCGACGACCTCGACGCGATCGGGCCGCTCGTCGACGGCGTGACCGCCGACCTCGGCCCGATCGACGTCTACGTCATCAACACCGGCGGCCCGCCGCGCTTCGAGGACCCGCTCGCCCCGACCGCCGCGGAGTGGGAGGCCGCGTACCGCGCGCTCGTCGTGTCGCCGATGCTCCTCATGCAGCGCATCGTGCCGGGGATGCGCGGGCGCGGCTTCGGTCGCGTCGTCGCCGTCTCGTCGTTCGTCGCGCGCGAGCCGCTGGCCGGATTGCAGCTCTCGAACGTCAACCGGCCGGGCCTGCTGGCTGGGATGAAGCTGCTCGCGCGCGACTGCGCCGCGGACGGCGTGACGTTCAACGCGGTGCTCCCGGGCCGAATCGCGACCGACCGCATCGCGTCGAGCTACGGCAGCATGGAGGCGGCGCAGGCAGCCGCGGCGGCCGAGGTGCCGGCCGGCCGCCTGGGCACGCCCGCGGAGGTCGCGGCGGCGGCGGTCTTCCTCTGCTCGGCGGCGGCGAGCTACGTCACGGGACAGTCGGTCCTCGTCGACGGCGGCCTCACGCACTCCTGGTAGCTCAGGAGGGGCGCCGCTCCCGGTAGCGATCGGAGGCCGTCGTCGGGGATCGGCTCCCACGCGACGGCGTAGTCGGTGAACTGGCGGAAGCTCGGCCGCACGCCGGGATCGGCGTCGAACGCGGACATGCGGACGGTGAGCGTCGCGTGGTCGTCGGGGTTGCGACTGAAGAGGTGCGCGCCGCAGAGCCGCAGAAGCCCTTCTCGAAGCCGCCGTCGGGATGGCGCCACCAGACGACGTGCTCGGCTCCGGTGACGTCGCACGCGTCGCCGTCGACGCGCGCCTGCACGGACGATGCGGTCCCCGTGCGGCGCTGACAGCGGGTGCAGTGGCAGTAGCCCGCCACCAGCGGCGGCGTGGCGAGGGTGAAGCGGACGCCGCCGCACAGGCAGCCCCCGGTGAGCGGATCGGTCATGCGCACAGTCTCGCGCACGCCGCCGCGCGCCGCACCGGGCATGCTGTGACGCGATGCCGACTCCCACCAGCCCGTCGCGCGCCGGCTCGCTCGAGATCCGCGGGCCCGCCGAGGGCCTGCTCGACGAGCCGTTCGAGCTGCGCGTGCGCGGCGCGGGACCCGACGCCGAGCTGACCTGGCGCGCGCGCTACCGCGACGACGACGGTCGCGTGTGGCAGGCGGCCGCGCCCCGCGCCGGTGAGCTCGGCAGCACCTGGACGCCGGCCAAGGACTCGACCGGCGCCGTTGCCGCGCTGCGCTCGCTGCGCCCGCTCGCCATCGAGGTCCGCGTCGAGGCAGCGGACGGCCGCGCCGCGACGCGCACCGTGACCCGCCGCCTCGCGGCCGACGGCGTGCGGACGCGGCGCTGGCGCGACGGCCTCGCCGCGACCCTGCACGTGCCCGAGCGTCCGCAGCCGTGCGCGACGGTCGTCGTCGACGCGACGGCCGGCGAGGCGCAGCAGGCCGCCGCGCAGCTCGCCGGACCGCTGCTCGCCTCGCGCGGCGTGCTCGCGCTCGTCGTCGCCGGCGGACGGGGCAGCGCCGACCCGATCCCCGCGGCGCTGGAGCGCTTGGCCTCCGTCCCCGGCGCACGGCAGCCGATCCTGCTGGCGGCGCTCGACCCCTTCGGCGACGAGCACGCGGAGGGCGTCGTCCTCCCGCCGGGCGTCGGCGCCCGCGACGCGACCCCCGCCGCGACGGCCGCGCGCGCCGCGGCGTGGGACGAGCTGCTCGCCCGGCTCGGCGCGACCCCGCGCGCGCGCCCGGCCGCGGCGGAGGGGCTCGCTTAGCGCGACCGGACGTGCCGGAGGGCTCGCGTAGCGCGACCGGCCATGCCGGAGGGCTCGCGTAGCGCGACCGGCCATGCCGGAGGGCTCGCGTAGCGCGACCGGCCATGCCGGAGGGCTCGCGTAGCGCGACCGGACGTGCCGGAGGGGCTCGCGTAGCGCGACCGGCCGTGCCGGAGGGGCGGGTGTCGGTCTTGTCGGCCATGGCGCGACAAGACCGACACGCGCGCCTGCCATGATGCGACCCGTGTCGCTCAGGGCAGCGTTCGCCGCCACTCTCGCCGCGGCGTCAACGCTCGCGGGCTGCGGCGGCGACTCCGGCGAGGCGACGACGCCGGTGACCGCCGCCACGAAGGCCGTCACCGCGCCGGCCGCAACGACGCCAGCACCGGCCGCGGCGACGCCAACACCGGCCGCGACCACGCCCGCGCCGGCCGTCCTGCCCGGCCCTTCCGAGCAGCGAGCCGCCGTGAAGCGCTTCGCCGAGCTCGGCCGGCCGATCTACTGCGGCGGCGGCACCCGCCGGCTCGTCGCGCTGACGTTCGACGACGGGCCCGGCCGCTACACGCCGATCGTGCTGCGCCAGCTGCGCGAGGCCGGCGGGCGCGCGACGTTCTTCCTCGTCGGGCTCAGCGTCGAGCGCTTCCCGCAGCTCCCGCGCCTGGAACGCGAGCGCCACGCGATCGGCGAGCACTCGATGACGCACGCGAACCTGCCGACGCTCTCCGCCGACGCGGCGCGCGCCGAGATCGCGCGGCGGCAAGGCGAAGGCGCTCGAAGCGGCGGGCGAGCCCGTCGACCTCTTCCGCCCGCCGTACGGCAACCGCACGAAGGCGCTCGACCGCGAGATCCGCCGCCAGGGCATGGCGCAGATCCTCTGGGACGTCGACTCGACCGACTCGCGAATCACGCCGCCCGCGACCTTCCACGAGATCTCCCGACGGGTGCGCACGTACGCGCAGCCGGGGTCGATCGTCCTCATGCACGAGAACCGTGGTCAGGCGATCCGGGCGATGCGCGCGATCCTGCCGGCGCTCAAGCGGCGCCACCTGAAGCTCGTGACCGTGCCCGAGCTGCTCGCCGCCGACCCGCCGTCGGAGGCGCAGCTCGCCAAGGGCGTCAAGGGCTGCAAGGCGAGCGCGGCCGGACGGCGACGCTGACGGCGGGGGCCCGACTGCGCCGGCCCGGTCGCGCTCAGCCGCACGGTGGTCAGCGCACCGCGGCGACCTCGACGGCGTCGCCGACGGCCACGCGCCCGCCTTCGAGCACCTCTCCGTAGACGCCGAACGCCAGCGGCTCCGTCGTGTCGGCCTCGCCGCGGTAGCTGCGCAGCAGGTCGAGCGTCGGGAGGTCGACGATGCCGCTCTCGGGATGGCGGGTCGTGATCGAGCAGCGACCCACGTGCCCGCGGAAGCGCACGACCGCGCCGCCGATCCGCACCCGCGCGCCGAGCCACCCGTCCTCGGCGTGCGCCGCGACGCCGTCGATCTCGACGAGCATCCGAAAGCGGCGAGCATCGACCTCGGGCTCACCCGCCACCGCGGCGAGCCCGGCGAGCGACGCCCGCGAGATGAGGCTGACGGCGCCGCCGCGGCCGCGGTCGACGCCCGACCGCTCGACGCTCTCGACGACGCGCAACGTGCGCCCGAACCAGGCCGACAGCGCATCCGACCACGGTCCCAGCACGGGTTGCACCCGCAACGGCCGCGAGAAGAAGCGCGCGTCGAACGCAGCCCCGAGCGCGACCGTCCCGCCGACGACGGCTCCGTCGGGGAACGTCAGCATCAGGCTCCGGCCGGCATAGCTCGCCACGACCGTGCCCAGCTCGCCGACGTGCTTGCCGTTGACGAGCCGGCCGCGCTCGTCGACGAGGAAGAAGCGACGGTTGTCGGCCATGCCGGACGCCGTGAGCGTCAGCTCGGGGCATTCGAGCACGCGCAAGCCCTTCACGGGCGTGTACGCGAGCGCTGTGACGACGCGGCTCGGTCAGGGCTCTGCCGGCCCCTCGAGCTCGAGGACGTCGAAGGACCAGATCTCGCTGGCGTTGATCTTCACGATGCTCATGCGCCGGATCCTACGGCCGCCCGCGCGGGTTACGGGCAGCCGTCGGGTCCGCAGGTGGCGCCCTCGGCGACGGCCGGCTCCGCGGGCCACCCCTGGCGCAGGAAGTCCAGCAGCACGGGCGCGGGCTGCGCCCCCGACGCGCCGAGCCTGCGATCGACGACGAAGAACGGCACAGCGTGGATGCCGAGCCCGGACGCGGTCCGCTCGTCGTCGCGCACCGCGCTCGCGAACCGATCGCCCGCGAGCAGCTCGCGCACCTCCTCGGCGGGCAGGCCGACCTCGACCGCCAGGCGCTCGAGCACCTCGTGCGACGAGACGAGCTCGCCCTCCTCGAGGTAGGCGCGCATGATGCGCTCCTTCATCGCGTCCTGGAGGTCGTGCGCGGCGGCGAGGTGCACCACGCGGTGCGCGTCGAACGTGTTGCCGCCCCGGGCGCGGTCGAAGCGGAACGCGAGCCCCTCGCCGGCGGCGACGTCGGTCAGCCGCTGCTGCGCGGCGAGCGCCTCGTCGCGGCTCATGCCGTACTTGTCGGCGAGATGCTGCGTGCTGTCGCCGCCGCGCTCGGGCGGCGCGGTGGGGTCGAGCTCGAAGGAGCGCCACGTGACCCGCACCTCGTCACGGTGCTCGAACCCGGCGAGCGCGGCCTCGAGGCGGCGCTTGCCGACGTAGCACCACGGGCAGGCGATGTCCGACCAGATCTCGACGTGCACGGCGGTCGCGTCCTTTCGTCGTGCGAGCAACCACGACGAGGGTAGCGCCGCCCCGCGGCGGCGGCCCCCGTCGCCGCCTCGCCGTCGGGACCGGCCGCGACTGTCACGGCTCGAAGCGATAGCCCACGTTGCGCACCGTGCACACTCGCCACCCGTGCTCCTCGCCGAGCTTCGCGCGCAGGCGCCCGATGTGGCCGTCGACCGCGCGGACGTTCGCGTCGCTGCGCGCGCCCCACATGCGGCTGAGCAGGCGCTCGCGCGAGAACACGCGCCGCGGATGCGTCACGAGCAGCTCGAGCAGCCGGTACTCCATGTGGGTCAGCTCGAGTGACACGCCGTCCACGCGCACGTCGTAGGCGGCGAGATCGATGTCCAGCGAGCCGAGGCGGATGTCGTCGCGCGTGTCGATCCCATGCCGGTTGCGGGCACGCGCGATCCGGAGGCCGAGCTCCTCGATGCGCAGCGGTGCCACGATGATCTCGTCGGCGTCCCGAGCCGGCATCGACGAGCCCGCGCGGCCGGCGTCGATGGCGACGACCAGCGGGACGTCGCAGAGGTCGACGTCGTCGCGCAGTTGACGGACGACGTCGTCTCCTCCCGCGTCGGAGTCGGCCTCACCGACGAGCACGAGCGCCAGCGACGGATAGGACGACGTCCCCGCGGGCGCCGGGCGCAGCGCACCGCCGGACGGGACGCGGCGCGGGCTGAACGCCAGCTCGGCGAGCATTCGCGCGGCGCTCGGCCCCGAGTCCGCGTCCCCGTAGATCCATGCCTCTCGCATTCCCCAAGTCAGACTAGGCACGGATCACCGGCGCGTCTTTGGACAGGCCGTCCGAACCGGACCGACCGCGTGTCCTGTCCGAAACACGGCGTTCATCGCGCGTGCACGACCGGCGAAACACGAGCTCCGAAAGGCCTCGCCCACCTGCCCGTTCAGTGCGAATGAACACCGTTCGCTGCACTTTCACGCCAAGTACTCGACGACAGGCTAGGGACAGCCACCCGGTCTAAGAGAGGGCGCCTCTTCCCCGTGGCGTCCTCTCTTTGTTTGTCGGGTCGGTCACCAAGGAGAGGACGCGTCAGGCCGCGGCCGCGAACACGCCGACCGGAGCGCCGACGTTCTTGAAGCTCCGCGGACCGCGATCGGCGATCGTCATCGGGGCGCTCGACGCGAGCAGTTCGCGCGTCGTGAGGCTGATGAGCACCTCGCCGGCAGCCGCGGCGTCGGTCAGCCTGGCGGCGACGTTGACCGTCGATCCGTACCAGTCGCCGCCGCGCCTGACCGCCGTTCCGGAGTGCACGCCCATGCGCACGGGTGGGCACCAGCCCTCCTGCGACAGGTCGCGGGCGATCCGCAGCGCGAGTGCGACGACCCGCGCGGCGCTGGAGCCGTGGATCATGACCGCGTCGCCGAGGCACTTGACGACGTCGCAGTCGTAGCTCGTCGCGAGCCGGATCGCGGTGGTCTGGAACGCGACGGCAGCGTCGGCGGCGACGTCGTCGCCGACGCGCTCGGTGAACGCGGTGAAGCCCACGAGATCGGCGAACAGGAACGTGTGCTGCGACGTGGCGTCCATGCCCGGAAGGCGTGACGAACGGGTGAACGTCGTACAGGTCCGGTGACCGGGAGGCTCACGTCCGCCCGGCGCCCTCGACCGCCCAGCGCCGCGGACGGCGCGGGTCGGGCTCGTAGACGCAGAACGTGCCGGTCTTGATGGCACTCTCGAGCTCGCGGCCCAGCCGCGCGTCGTAGCCGGCGATGCGCTTCACGGTCGAGCGGATCGCGCGGGTGACGTTCACGCGGGCTCGCTCGGCGTGGGAGCCCGACTCGGTGCGGTCGCGTCCACCGAGCCCGACGGCGAGGTCGAGCTCACGGGTGACGAACTCGAGCTCCGCGCGCGCGCGCTCGGCACGGGCCCGGTCGCCGAGCGCGACGGCCTTGTCGATCTCCGCACGCAGGACCTTCACCTGGGCGCGGTACGCGGCCTTCGCGGTCGCGTCCAGGCGCGGGCCGGCGCCGCCCTGCACCCCGAAGCTGCTGGCCGTCTCCTGCCCGCCCGAGCTGCCCGGGCTGGCCGCCCTCGGGACGCCGTCGACGATCGCCACGAGATCGAGGCTGTGGATCTCCCTGCCGGGGTGCTCGAGCAGCAGCGCGAGGAGACGCACGCCGCGCCCGTCCTTGAGATGCAGGCTCGTACGACCGTCCTCGATCGTCCAGACGTCCCCCTCGCGACGCAGGGTCGCGCCGGCGCGTTCACCCGCCGGCGATTCGCGCGCGGCCTGCGACGCCGGCCGCGACGGAGCGCTCCCCGCTGCCGGCGGCTCCGCCGCGCGAGCCGGCACCGCCGCCGGCTCGGCCGGGCGCGCCGCGCCCGTGCCACCCGCCAGTCGGCTGGTCAGCGTCGCGAGCTGGACGCGCATCGACGTGCGCCCCATGGCATCGCAGTCGGCGCTGGCCTGCGCGACGAGCTCCGTCGCGCGGCGGCGCTCGTCAACGCCGCCGTGGTCGACGAGCACGGCGGCCTCCTCGACGGCCAGCCGCACGCTCGTCATGCGGTCGCCGTTGCGGATCGCGGCCGAGCCCGCGCGTTCGAGGTGCTCGAGCGCCTCGTCGCCGCGGCCGGCGACGCGGGCGAGGATCCCGAGCCACATCTCCACCGGGCCGAAGAACGCCACGGTCGGCGTCACGATGTTGCGCCCCGCGAACGGCGCGAGCTGCGCATACAGCCGGCGCGCCCCGTCGGCATGCCCGAGCGAGGCCGCGGTCTCCGTCAGGGCCGCCATCGCCCCGAACCAGACGTTGTCGCGAGGCAGCGCCGCGAAGTCGTTCGCGGCGAGCCGGTCGAACTCCAGGCGGGCCTCGGCGCTGCGGCCGACGGCAGCCAGCGACGCGGCGAGCCCGGCCCGCCACACGGGCATCGCCGGCACGCTGTCTGCGTAGCTGCGCACGGTGTCGCCGATCTCGCCCGGCCCGCGCTGGATCCAGTTCAGCACGACGAGCTGCGAGGCGACCGACAGCGGGATCGTCGTGTCCGGCAGCTCGTCGCTGATCGCCGTGACGCCGGCCAGCATGGACCGCGCCTCCTCGTAGCGCCCTTCAAGGGTGATGCGCCGCGCGCGCTGCAGCGGCACGAACGCCATCGCGCGGCGATCGCGAGCGGCCCTCGCGAGCCGCTCTTCGGTCTCGATCGCCATATCTGCACCCGCCAGGTCGTCGAGCTCCAGCAGCAGGTCGATGTGGCGGCTGCGCGCGTCGAGCGTCAGCGTCGTCTCGCCCGCGCGCTCGCTCAGCGCGAAGAGCGTGCGCAGCCACTCCAGACCCTGCACCGTGCTGTCCGGCCCGCAGGTCGCCAGCTGCGCGGAGGACAGGGCGAAGGCGAGCGTGACGTCGTCGCCGAGCCGGTGGGCCATCGCGAGCGCCTCCTGCACGAGCTCGTGCCGGCGCGCCAGGCTGTCTGACCAGTACAGCGCCGCCGCCAGCGAGCCGAGCAGCCGGACGCGCAGCGGATCGTCGCCCGGTCCGATGCGATCGAGCGCCTCGACGAGCAGCGCCACGTGGGCCGCGTCGATGAAACCCGCGGTGAGGGCGAAGGGCGCCGCGCCGAGCGCCGCGCGCGCGAACGTGTCCCTCGCGCCGATCGCCCGTGCTCCCGTGATCGCCGCCTCGAAAGTCGCCCGCGAGGCCGCGCGGCCCGCCCGCGCTTGCGCCGTCCCGAGGCCGAGCAGCAGCGCGGCGCGACGCGGCACGTCGGTCGCGAGCAGCGGCAGCGCTTCGAGCGCGCGCGAGAAGAGCTCCGCCGCCTGCTCGTAGGCGAGGTTGTCGAGCGCCCGCTCGGCCGCGCGCTGCGCGTAGTCGACGGCCTTGTAGTGGTCGCCCCGCGGCGCGGCTGACAGGAAGTGATGCGCGAGCTCCGGCAGGTGCGCGTCGATCGCGCCGCGGTAGACGTGCTCGAGCGCCTCGCCGGCGGCCTCGTGCGCGGCCATGCGCGCGCCCGCCGCCATGTCGGCCAGGAGCGTGTCGACGATCAGCCCGTGTCCAAAGCGGTACTGGCCGACCGTCGCCGGGATCTCGTGGACGATGCCCAGCTCGGCCGCGCGGTCGAGGGCGGCGAGGACGCCGTCGCGGTCACGCTGCGACGCCTCGAGGGCGGCGAGCGAGAACGTCCGGCCGAGGACGGCCGCGCGCTCGAGCGTCGCGACGGCGTCGGGGGTGAGCGGCTCGAGGCGGCGGCGGATCGTGTTGCGGACCCCGTCCGGGAGCGGCAGGTTCGCGGGATGGTCCGTCAGCCGCCCCTCCGCGAGCATCAGCGCCAGGATCTCGCGGGCGAAGAACGCGTTGCCCTCGGTGCGCCCGTGCACCGCGAGCGCGAGCTCGGGCGCCGGCCGGATGCCGCTCATCAGCTCGATGAGCTCGCCGACGTCGTCGCTGGAGAGGCCGCCGAGCACGAGGCGGCGACCCGACCGGACGATGTTCGACAGCGCGGCCTGGGCGTCGGGCGCGCGTTCCGGCACGCGCTCGTGCATCGTGATGACGAGCAGCACGGCGATGTCGCGCAGCATGCGTGACACGAAGTCCAGCGCCACGAGCGACCCCTCGTCGACTGCCTGCAGGTCGTCGATGAGGACGACGACGGGGCCGTCGGCGCTGCGCGCTCGCAGCAGCGACACGAGCGCGTCGAAGAGTGTGAAGCGCGCGATCTCCGACGTCTCCCCACCCGTGGCCGGGCCGGCCGGGGCACGCGCGCCCGGCAGCCGCTCGGCAAGCTCGGGCGCGAGCCGCAGCAGCTCGTCGGCACCGTCGCCGAGCTTGCGCCGCAGGGTCGCGCCGTCGACGTCGGCGCACAGGCTTCGGACGACCTCCACCCAGGGCCAGTAGGCCGGCGCGGCGCGACCCCAGCCGCGTGTCCACACGACCCTCGCGCCATCGGCCGCGGCGTGCTCGGCGAGCGCGGTGGCGAGGCGCGTCTTGCCGACGCCGGGGTCTCCGAGGATGAGCTGCACGCCGCCGCGCCCGGCGCGGGCGCCTGCGTAGGCCGCGCGCAGCTCGGTGAGCTCGCGCAGGCGTCCGACCAGCGGACCCTCGCCCGAGGATGTGTCGACCTGGGACAACTGCTCTCGTCGTGGCACGCGGCTTCTGACTTGCGACAGTAGCCGTTGGTGCGAATTCCTACAAGAATTACCCTATTTCTGCTGGTTGGCGCACGGCCCATGCGGCAACTCGCAAGCCGTCAGGCGCTCACGTCCCACACCAGAGGGCTGTCGGGATCGGGGTGATAGACGCATGACGCACCCGTGCGGACGCAGCGTTGCAGGATGTGGCCGAGCTCGGGATCGTGCGCCTCGAGTCGTCGCAATGCGGCGCGGATCGCTCGTGTCACGTTCACCCGCGCGTGTTCACCGGGAGCTGCGGGGCCCGACCCCGCGAGGGTCGTCGCCGGGATCGGCATCCCCGGGCTCGCCAGCAGCGCGGCGAGCTGGCGCAGGCCCTTGGCGTCCTGGAGGTGAACGGTGCGCTCGCGGTAGGCGAGCAGCCACACGTCGTTCGTGCGGACGAGCCGTGCCGGATGCGACGGCGCGACCGGCACCTCCCGTGCGGCGGGCCGGTTCGCCGCGAGCCGCCGGCGCAGGTCCGCGACGCGAGCGGTCGCCCCGTCCATCCCGAGGCGCTCCGCGTCGCTCGCGACCTTCTCGACGAGGGTGGCGCCGCGCTCCGCGTCGCCCGGCGAGCCCCGGCGCAGGAGCACCTCGGCCGTGTCGAGCGTCGTCAGCACCTCCATCGGCAGCGCCCCCGTCCGCCAGGTGGCCGAGCGAGCGGTCTCGAGGTGGCCGAGCGCACGCTCGGCCTCGCCGGTCGTCATCGCCAGCAGCCCGAGGTAGCGGGCGACCGGGCCGAGGTACGCGACCCCGAGCGAGATGACGTTGCGGCCTTCGAACGGCGCCAGCAGGTCGTACACGAGGCGGGCGCGCCGCGCGTCGCCGAGCAGCGCGCAGAGCTCGGCGAGCAACGCCATCGCGAACAGCCACAGCGCGTCGCGGGGGTAGTCCCGGAAGTCGTCGGCGGCGAGCGTGTCGAGCTCCTTGCGCGCGTCGTCGAGGCGCCCGTCGTCGGCCATGCGGACCGCGAGCATGCACCGCCAGCGGCGCATGACCGGCACGGCGGCCGCGTGGCGGCGCAGGAACGGCTCGGCGACGAGGTCCCGGCCGCGCACGCGCTGCTGGAGGAAGCGCTGGCCGTCGGCGACGAGCTGCGACATCGAGCCGTACACCTCGTCGGACTGCTCGATGGCCTCGGCCGTGAGCCGCTCGGCCACCGCGAACTCCCCGCGCATGTTCGCCACGAGCGCGCGATGCAGCGGGTCGAAGACCAGCGTCCGCGGCTGGCCGAGGCGGTGCGCGGTCTCTGCGAACGCCTCGATCTCCTGCTCGGCGCGGCCAGGATCGTCGAGCTCCAGCAGCAGGCTGATGCGCCACAGCCGGACCTGCATGGCCAGCTCGGCGTCCCGCGTGCGCTCGCACAGCTCGAGCGCCTCGACGGAGATCGGCAGGCCGCGCTCCGCGCCGTCGGGTCCCCAGACGGCCGGGAAGCCGATCGCGAGCACGAACGCGAGCGTGCGGTCGGCGAGCGCGCGCTGCGCGGGCGATCCGTGGGCGAGGTCGGAGGAGTAGAGCGCTCGAGCGATCTCGAACGCCTCGTCGACGAGCTGCTCGCGGCGCTCGAGCTCGGGCGACCAGAGCAGCGCAACCGCGAGCTCCACGCGGACGCGGCAGCGCAGGGCGTCGATCGCGGCGCGCTCCGCGGGAGCCTCGGGATCGGCCGAATCCAGTCGCCGCTGCGCCTCCTCGAGCGCCGCGGTGAGCTCCGCGTCGGCGATCCGGCGCGAGAACCCCGGCAGCGTCCCGGCGAGCGCGGACCGCGCATGATGCGTGGGATCCGCGAGCCGCCTCGCATGCTGGATCGCGTCCCGTAGCGCTGCCCGCGAACGCTCGACGTCGCCGCAGCGCATGAGCGCCTCGCCCAGCCCGTGGTGAAGCTCCCAGGAGCGGACGTCGTCGGGCGGGAGGGCGGCCGCGACCTCGATCGCGCGCTCGTAGAGCTGCGCCGCCTCGTGGTAGGCGAACTGGGCGATCGCGCGCTCGGCCGCCCGCGCCGCGAGCTCCACGGCCCGAGCCGGGGCGCCGCCGGTCGCGCCCTGCAGGAGGTGGTGGGCGATCTCCGCGAGGTGCGAGTCGGCGTCGTCGCCGTACTCCTGCTCGAGCGCCTCGGCGACGAGGAGGTGCAGCTGTGCTCGCTCGGTCGCGCCGATCTCGCTCGACAGGGTGTCGCGCACGAGCGCGTGGACGAACTCGAAGTGCCCGGCGTCATCCGGCGCGGCAACGATGCCGGCGCGCAGCGCGGGGTCGAGTCGCTCGAGCATCTCGCTCGGTGACCCGCCGGCGACGCGCGCGAGCGTCGTGACGCGGAACCGTCCGCCGATCACCGCGGCGGCGCGCAGCGCGTGCAGCGAGCGCTCGTCGAGCGGCGCGAGGCGGCGGCGGATCGTGTCGCGCACGCCGCCAGGCAACGGCAGCGGGTCGCGGGCGGACCGGTCGTCGTACAGGCGCCCCTGCGACGCGAGCATCTGGAGGAGCTCGTCGGCGAAGAACGGGTTGCCCGCGCTCGCGTCGTACACGGCCGTCACGAGCCGCGAGGGGATGCCGGGCGCGCCGGCGGGCCCCTGCCAGCTGGCGCGGGCGGTCGCCAAGCGGGCGACCTCCTCGCTACCGAGCCCCTCCAACGGCAGCCGCAGCGCCGACCGCGCGAGCCCGCCGAGCGGGGCCGCGAGCTCCTTGCGGGCGTGCGCCTCGCTGTGGCGGTAGGCGGCGACGACGAGGATCCCGAGGTCGGGCAGCGCTCGGTCGAGGAACTCGAGCGCCATGAGCGACGACCGGTCGGACCAGTGCAGGTCGTCGAGCACGATGACGAGCGGCCGGCGCGCCGCCGCGTTCGCGAGCAGCGTCGCGAGGGCGTCGAAGAGGCGAAAGCGCGCCTGCTCGGCGTTGAGGTCGGAGGAGAGCGCGGGCGACCCGAGCGAGCCGGCGAGCTCGGGGAGCAACCCCGCGATCCACGGCGCCGCGTCGCCGAGCTCGGTGCGCAGCGTGGCGATGTCCTCGTTGCGCGTCAGCGCCCGCGCGATCTGCATCCACGGCCAGTACGCCGGAGCGCCGCCGCCGTCCCAGCATGTCGCCCACGCCCACGCGGCGCCGCGCTGCGATGCGCGCTCGACGAACGTCCGCGCGAGGGCCGTCTTGCCGATCCCGGGCTCGCCGGTGATGAGCACGACACGACCGCGCCGCTCGATGGCGTCGCTCAGGGCCGCGTCGAGCTGTTCTAGCTCACCGCCACGCCCGATGAGCGTGTGCGTGTCCCCCATTGCCCACATGATCTCTCAACGGCGTCACCAACCAAAGGTTCCGGGTGCACCTTTGAACGGGCCGCGGATCTCGTCGGTGATCCAGCCGCCGTAGAAGTCGCCTTCCTGCGAGCGCACGAGCTCGTCGTCCAGCCAGCACGCGTCCATCCGGCCGGGGTACACGGCGACGTGATCGCGCAGGGCGGCGTAGCGTTTCACCGGATCGGGATAGGCCCACGCGCAGCGTTCGGCGCGGCGGTCGCCGGCGACGACGTCGAAGTAGGAGGCCAGGCCCTTCCACTCGCAGAGCGAGCTCCCGGCCGCTGGTTGCAGGCACCCGGCGACGAAGTCCGCCGGCGGGATGTAGATCGTCGGGGGATGGCTCGTCTCGAGGATTCGCAGCGCCGCCCGCGAGTCGGCGATCGTCTGGCCGCCGAGCTCGACGCGCACCCGCCGCGTGCAGGCTTCCAGCGCTGGGGGGCGGGGATAGTCCCACACGGATTCCGTCATCGCTTGAGTCCTACGGCGGCTGCGTCGCGCGCGATCAGAGATCTCGACGATCTCCCTCTTCCCCAGGGCCCCGGGCCGTATCCTCCACGGCTTGCCCGCGCCCGCCAACAGCTTCGACGCCCGCAGCACGCTGACGGTCGGCGCGCGCGAGGTCGAGATCTACCGCCTCGATGCGCTGCAGGCCTCCTACGACGTCGCGCGGCTGCCGTTCTCGCTGAAGATCCTGCTCGAGAACCTCCTGCGGACCGAGGGCAACGGCGCGGTCGATGCCGCCGACATCGAGGCGCTCGCCACGTGGGACCCGGCCGCCGAGCCGTCGAAGGAGATCGCGTTCACGCCGGCGCGCGTCGTCATGCAGGACTTCACCGGCGTGCCCGCGGTCGTCGACCTAGCGGCGATGCGCGACGCGATGGCCGACATGGGCGGCGACCCCGCGAAGATCAACCCGCTTGTCCCGGCCGAGCTCGTCATCGACCACTCCGTCCAGGTCGACGCGTTCGGCACGCGCGCGGCGTTCGCCTCCAACGCCGAGCGCGAGTTCGAGCGCAACCAGGAGCGCTACGCGTTCCTGCGCTGGGGCCAGGACGCGTTCGACAACTTCGCGGTCGTCCCGCCGGACACGGGCATCGTCCACCAGGTCAACCTCGAGTACCTCGCACGCGTCGTATTCGTGGACGACGCGACCGGCGTCGCGTATCCCGACACGCTCGTCGGGACGGACTCGCACACGACGATGATCAACGGCCTCGGCGTCCTGGGCTGGGGCGTCGGCGGGATCGAGGCGGAGGCGGCGATGCTCGGCCAGCCGATGCCGATGCTCATCCCGCAGGTGCTCGGCTTCAAGCTGCGCGGCGAGCTGCCGGAGGGCGCGACCGCGACCGACCTCGTGCTGACGGTCACCGAGATGCTGCGCGAGCGCGGCGTCGTCGGCAAGTTCGTCGAGTTCTACGGCCACGGGCTCGCGCACCTGCCGCTGGCCGACCGCGCGACGATCGGCAACATGAGCCCGGAGTTCGGCTCGACGTGCGCGATCTTCCCGATCGACGCCGAGACGCTGCGCTACCTCGAGTTCTCGGGGCGCGAGCCGGAGCTCGTCGCGCTGGTGGAGGCGTACGCGAAGGCACAGGGCCTGTGGCATTGCGCGGAGTCCGAGGAGCCGGTGTACTCCGACACGATCGAGCTCGACCTCGGCGAGGTCGTGCCGTCGCTCGCCGGACCGAAGCGCCCGCAGGACCGCGTCTCGCTGAGCCACGCGCAGGCGGAGTTCCGGATCGCCGTGCAGGACTACCTGCCGCGCGACGACGGCGACGACGACCAGCAGCCGACGGTGGAGTTCGCCGCGCTGTCGTTCCCCGCGTCCGACCCGCCCGCGACCAACGAGCCGGCTCGCCGCCCGCCGGTCCACCACGGCTCGGACGAGCAGGCGGCCGCCGTCGCGCAGCACGTCGACACGACCGTCGACGTCGAGCTCGCCGACGGGTCGCACACCGAGCTCGACCACGGGCACGTCGTCATCGCCGCGATCACGAGCTGCACGAACACCTCCAACCCGTCGGTCATGCTCGCGGCGGGCCTGCTCGCACGCAACGCCGTCGCGCGCGGGCTGACCTCGAAGCCCTGGGTGAAGACCTCGCTCGCGCCGGGCTCGAAGGTCGTCACGGAGTACCTCGACAAGGCCGGGCTCACCGACGACCTCGAGGCGCTCGGCTTCCATCTCGTCGGCTACGGCTGCACGACGTGCATCGGCAACTCCGGGCCGCTGCCGCGCGAGATCTCCGCCGCCGTCCGCGCGCACGACCTCGCCGCCGTGTCGGTGCTGTCGGGCAACCGCAACTTCGAAGGCCGCATCAACCCCGACGTGAAGATGAACTACCTCGCGTCACCGCCGCTCGTCGTCGCCTACGCGCTCGC
Source organism: uncultured Actinomycetes bacterium (assembly GCA_963806515.1). Classification (GTDB taxonomy): domain Bacteria; phylum Actinomycetota; class Thermoleophilia; order Solirubrobacterales; family Solirubrobacteraceae; genus CADCVQ01. Next base: position 183,273 of record CAWDYO010000012.1, read on the forward strand.
CGGTTCGATGGACGCCGACATCGTCAACGACCCGCTCGGCCAGGACCCCGACGGCAACGACGTCTTCCTGCGCGACCTGTGGCCGACGACCCGGGAGGTCGGCGAGACCGTCGAGCGCTGCGTGCGCTCGGAGATGTTCCGCTCCTCCTATGCGGGCGTCTTCACGGGCGACGAGCGCTGGAACTCGCTCGAGGTGCCGACGGGCAACCGCTTCGCCTGGGACGAGGCGTCCACGTACGTCCACCTGCCGCCGTACTTCGACGGCATGCCCGCGGAGCCGGCGCCGGTCTCGGACATCGCCGGGGCTCGAGTGCTGGCCCTGCTCGGCGACTCGGTCACGACCGACCACATCTCGCCCGCGGGATCGATCCAGCGCGACGGGCCGGCCGGCCTGTACCTCCAGGAGCACGGCGTCCACCCGCGCGACTTCAACTCCTACGGCGCGCGGCGCGGCAACCACGAGGTCATGGTGCGCGGGACGTTCGCGAACATCCGCCTGCGCAACCAGCTCGCGCCGGGCTCGGAGGGCGGCGTGACGCGCAAGCTGCCGGGCGGCGAGCAGATGTCGATCTACGAGGCGTCGCTGGCGTACCTCGAGGAAGGCACGCCGCTGGTCGTGCTCGCGGGCAAGGAGTACGGCTCGGGGTCCTCGCGCGACTGGGCCGCGAAGGGCACGCGCCTGCTCGGCGTGCGCGCGGTGCTCGCGGAGAGCTTCGAGCGCATCCACCGCTCGAACCTCATCGGGATGGGCGTGCTGCCGCTGCAGTTGCCGTCGCCGGCGAAGGACCTCGGCCTGACGGGCGAGGAGGTCTTCGCCATCACCGGCCTCGCCGAGCCGCTGAACAAAGGCTCGCTGCCGACGAGCGTGCACGTCGTCGCCGACGCCATCGAGTTCGATGCCCGCGTGCGCATCGACACGCCCAAGGAGGCGGACTACTTCCGCCACGGCGGCATCCTGCAGTACGTCCTGCGCTCCCTGCGCGACGCCGCGTAGGCCTTCGCCCTACAGCACCTTGAAGCGCAGGTTCCCCTGGTCGTCGGTCATCGTCGTCTCGACCTGTCGCGTCCGGGTGCCGTCCGTCGCCTCGCAGCGGAACTTCCCGCCGGCCTTCGGGACGATGATCTCGGGGCAGCTCACGGTGACGATCGCCTTGGTCTGCTGCTTGATCTGATCGACGATCGCCCCCTCGACCTCGCGGATGTGAAGGAACGGCGCGGTGGTCCCAAGACTGCCCTCGTCGTCGCGCTGGGTGACGACCGCCTGACCCGTCGTGCCGTCCTTGGCGACGACCTTGCACGTGAAGGTGTCGCCCTTCTTCGCCACCCGGCCCGTCGGGCACGATACGGACTTGACGCGTATGCCCGTCTGGTCGATGACGGTCCTGCCGATCGACTTCTCCACCTTGCCGGAGTCGATGACCGTCTCGCCACAGCTTGCGAGGGCGAGCGGTATGGCGGTGGCAGCGGCGAGCCATGAGAGCGAGGGCGTGATGCGCATCGCGCGAGCGTACCTCGGCGCGCCGGACCGCGACCAGACCTTCGTGTAGGCCTCAGCGAACCGACCCGCCGCACTTGCCCGGAAGTGAGGGCGTTTCCGAAGGCGATCCGGGGGTAGCTGCTGCTACAGGAACGGAATTCCCCGAGAAGTCGGAGGTCACGTCATGAAGACCAAGACCTGTCCACGCTTGCCGCGTTCACACTGTTCTGGGCAGCCTCTCCCGTCCATGCTCAGCAGATCACCGGCAAGGGCAGCGCTGGGGTCGGCGTCGCGGCCACCGCCAACGTCGCCAAGGCGGCCGGTGTGTCTTTCGCGCAGGCTGCTCGTTGCACGATGCATATCGGCGGCTTCGTCGCGGGCAACGCGGTGGCGATCTCGAAGCTGCGCAAGGCGGGCGGTCTCGTGAAGGTGGCCAAGAAGGTTCTGACCGCAGAAGGCAGAGTCGGAAAGATGAAGGCCGTCGCGGCAGTCTTCGGGGAAGCGATCGGCATCGAGACCGTCATGCAGAAGTGTTCATGAAGCTCGCGATTCTCAGCATGCTGTGCGGGCTCGGGTACCTGCTTACCGTCGCCCTCGGCGGCGGGGAGGCCGGGCTCGGCATCGCCTGCTTCGTCCTCACGATCGCGATGATGGTGCAGACCACCGACAAATCGCGGTCGGAGCCACCGACGTCGTAAGCGCGAGCGCGTCCGCGGCCAGCGGACTCCGTCGGCCGCTACCCGCAGGCGCGGCAGCGGCCGTAGACGAGCACCTCTACGCGCTCGTGCTCGAAGCCGTACTCAGAGGCGCGCACGAGGCCTGCGCCGTCGAGGTCGAAGTCGAGATCGTCGACCGAGCTGCGGCTCGTGCAGACGAGGTGGTGCTTCGACACGCCCAAGGAGGCGGACTACTTCCGCCACGGCGCCGGCCTCAGCGCAGATCGGCGTGTGCCCCGGAGAAGGAATCGAGACTTCGCAGCTGACCCCGGGACCCGAGGAGACTGAACTCGCCCTCCATGCGAGGGAACTGGTCGTGACCGATCGCCGGCCATCGTTGCGGTCGTGTCTGTGGCTCATCGTGAGTACCCGCCCCGATCGCTCCCGCAGGATCAGCCGGGGCGCGCTGACGAGCGGGGCGACGTGGGTACCTCACGTCCTGCGCAAGGGTATGGCCTTTGCGAGATCGTGTCTAGTATAGCCCTGCTATATCGGGGTTTTACCGATCCATCCGAGGCTCGCTGACGGCTAGGAGCACGCGCGGCAGCGGCCGTGGACGAGCGCCTCGACGCGCTCGTGTTTGAAGCCGTGGCGCGCCGCCGCGCGCTCGAGGCCTGCGCCGTCGAGGTCGAAGTCGAGGTCCTCGACCGAGCCGCAGCTCGTGCAGACGAGGTGGTGGTGGGCGTCCGTGCGCGGGTCGAAGAGCGTCGTGCCCGCGCGCTGGACGCGGCGGACCATGTCGAGCTCCTCGAGCAGTTCGAGCGTCGCGTAGATCGTCGGGAGCGAGACGCTCGGCAGGCGGTCGGTGACCGCGTCGAGCAGCTCGTCAGCCGTGACGTGACGATCGAGCTCGAGCAACGCGCGGTGCACGACGACGCGCTGCGGGGTAACCCGCATACCACGCTCGCGGAGGGCGGTCGTCAACTCTTGGCTCATGTGCCCATCTTAGGGTATCCTTATTACAAGTCAAGGGGTATAGTTAGAGACTATGAACGCCCCCGCCGCCACATTCCGCATGCGCTGGCGCGCCGCAGACGAGCGGCAGCGCCTGCTGCAGGTCATCCAGCCCTCGCTCATCGGGCTCATCGACGGCACGATCTCCACGCTCGCGCCGATCTTCGCGGCCGCCTACATCGCGGGCTCGAAGGCCGCGCTGCTCGTCGGTCTCGCGTCGGCGCTCGGCGCCGCGATCAGCATGGGCATGTCCGAGGGGCTCTCCGACGACGGTGAGATCACCGGCCGCGGAGCCGCGCTCACGCGCGGGATGATCACCGGCGTCGCCACGTTCGTCGGCGGCACCGCGCACGCCCTGCCGTTCCTCATCGACGACGTGTCGACCGCGCTGACCGTCGCCTACGTCGTCGTGAGCATCGAGCTCGTCGCGATCGCATGGATCCGCAAGCAGTTCCTGAAGGTCCCGCTGCGCACGTCGCTCATCCAGGTGACGCTCGGCGGCGCGATCGTCGCGGTGGTCGGGATCCTCGTCGGGCACGCGTAGCGCTCGCCACGAGCAGCAGCGCGCCGAGGACCCCGCTCGCGAGCGAGCCCGCGAAGATGCCCACCTTCGCGAGCTCGACCGTCGCGGGGTCGTCGAACGCGAGCTGCGCGATGAACAGCGAGACGGTGAACCCGATCCCGCTGACCGCCGCCACGCCCCAGACCTGCGACCGGCGCGTGTCGGCCGGCAGCGTGGCGACGCCGAGGCGCAGCGCGGCGAACGTCGCGCCGGCGATGCCGAGCAGCTTGCCGACGACAAGCGCGATCGCGATCGCCCAGGCGAGCCGGCTCTGCAGCGCGTCCGACAGGACGCCGCCGCCGAGGCTCACGCCCGCGTTGGCGAGCGCGAACAGCGGCACGACCGCGAACGCGCTGAAGATGTGCAGGCGGCCCTCGAGCAGCGTGAGGACGTTGCGCCCGCCGACGTCGCGCGCCGGGGTGAGCAGGCCGAGCGCAACGCCCGCGATCGTCGCGTGCACGCCCGACTCGTGCACCGCCAGCCAGATCGCGACGCCGAGCACCGCATACGGCGCGATCCGTACGACGCCGGCGCGGCGCAGCCCGACGATCGCCGCGAGCCCGAGCAGCGCCGCCGCCAGCCACGCCGGCGACAGGTCGCTGGCATAGAAGAAGGCGATGATGAGGATCGCCGCGATGTCGTCGACGATCGCGATCGTCAGGAGCAGGAGCTTCATGCCGGCCGACACCCGCGAGCGCAGCAGCGCGAGCACGCCGACGGCGAAGGCGATGTCGGTCGCGGCGGGGATCGCCCAGCCCCGGGCCTCCGGAGTGCCCAAGGTGATGGCCAGGAAGATGACCGCCGGGAGCGCGACGCCGCCGAGCGCGGCGAGCGCCGGGAGCGCCGCGGCGCGGCGGTCGTGAAGCTCTCCGCAGACGAGCTCGCGCTTGATCTCCAAGCCGACGACGAAGAAGAAGATCGCCATCAGCGCGTCGTTGATCCAGTGGCGCAGGTCCAGCTCGAGCACGCCGAGGTGAAGCTCACGCGACCACAGCGCCGCATAGCCGTCCGGTGCGACGTTCGCCCAGACGAGCGCGCACGCCGTGGCGACGAGCAGCGCGATGCCACCCGCGGCCTCGTCGTGCAGGAACCTCGTCAAGCCCTTAGTCGCGGGGCTTGGTGACGTACCTGACACCGCCGTCTCGGGTCTGGGTCGCGAAGATGATGTCGTTGACCTCACCGCGGTTCGCCGCGCACCGGAACTTGCCGCCCGCCTTGACGACGATGATGTCCGGGCAGACGACCGTCGCGCGCGGCGAGCGCTTGCGGAGGTCGCTCTGGATGAACTGCTGCGCCTCGTCCTTGGAGAGGAACGGTGCGGCGACGCTGATCGTCCCCTTGCCGTCGGTCTGGGTCACGGTCGCGGTGCCCTCCGTGCCGTCCTGGCCGGTCACGAGGCAGTCGAACGTGGCCTTCGCCTCGACCTTGACCTCGTCGGGGCAGGAGATCGACCTGACGTCCGTGCCGAGTTGCTCCTCGACGGAGCTCTGGATGAGCTTGGCTGCCTTGGGCACGTCGATCTGCTGCTGGCCGCAACCGGCGGCGGTCAGGGCGGCGATGCCCGCTGCCAGCGCGATCCGTCTTGACTGCATCGGCGCACCCTAGTCAGTGGCGGGGGCGGCCGTCGGAAACGTCTCGGATCGTTCAATACCCTTGCGCGCGTGCCTCTTCCAGACGTCCTCGCCAAGCTCCTCACCGCCGCCGGCCCGTCGGGCTACGAGACGGCCCCCGCCGCCGTCTTCACGGACGCCGCGCGCGCGTTCACCGAGGACGTCTCGGTCGACGTCATGGGCTCCGCCGTCGCCCGCGTCAAGGGCACATCGGAGGGCGCGCCCTTCCTCGCGATCGTCGGGCACATCGACGAGATCGGGCTCATCGTCACGCACATCGACGACGACGGCTTCCTGCGCTTCATCGGCGTGGGCGGCTGGGATCCGCAGATCCTCGTCGGCCAGCGCATCGAGCTCTTGACGCAGAACGGGCCGCTGCCCGGCGTCGTCGGCCGCAAGGCGATCCACCTCCTGCGCGAGGAGGACCGCAAGAAGGTCGCCGAGCTGCGCGACCTGCATATGGACATCGGCGCCAAGGACGGCGACGAGGCGCGCGAGCTCGTGCGCATCGGCGACGTCGCCGTCATCGCCGCGCAGCCGCAGGAGCTGCTCAACGACCGCGTCATCTCGCGCTCGATGGACAACCGCCTCGGGGCGTTCATCGCGCTCGAGGCCGCGCGGATCGTCGCCGAGGCCGGCGGCGCGCCCGGCGACGTCGCGGCGTGCGGCGTCGTCCAGGAGGAGATCACGTTCGGCGGGGCGCGCACCTCCGCCTACAGCCTGCAGCCCGATGTCGCGATCGTCGTCGACGTGACGCACGAAACGAGCTCGCCGGGCGTCGACGTCAACGAGATCGGCAAGCACGAGTTCGGCCAGGGCGCCGTCATCGAGCGCGGATCGGTGCTCAACCCGGTCGTCTTCGAGCTGCTGCACGAGACGGCCAAGCGCGAGGAGATCCCGTTCACGGTCTCTGCCTCGGCGCGCTCGACGGGCACCGACGCCGACGCGATCCACCTATCGCGCGCGGGCGTCCCGACCGGCGGGGTGTCGATCGCGCTGCGCTACATGCACTCGTCCGTCGAGATGGTCCAGCTCGATGACATCGCGGCGTGCTCGAAGCTCATCGCGGCGTTCGCGCAGTCGCTGAGCGCCGCGTCGTCGTTCGCCCGCTCCTGACGTCGCGGCGCTCGCCCGGCCTCCACGTGCTGCTGCTCTTCGACATCGACGGGACGCTGCTCGTCGGAGCCAACCACGCGCATCGCGACGCGATCCACGAGGCGCTGCGGGTCGTGCACGGCGTGACCGAGCCCAGCCGCGGAGGCGCCGAGGTCGCCGGCCGCACGGACGCCGACATCACGCGCGGCATGCTCGTGACCGCGGGCATCGACGCCGAGCAGATCGACGAGCGCGCCGACGACGTGCGGATCGCGGCCTGCGAGGCCTACGCGCGGCTGTGCCCCGACGACCTCTCGGCATTCGTCGCGCCGGGCATCGGCGAGCTGCTCGAGCGCCTCGCCGCGCGCGCGGACACGGTCCTCAGCCTGGTGACGGGCAACTACGAGCCGATCGCCCGGCTCAAGCTCGGCGCCGCGGGGATCGGCGACTTCTTCGCCAGCGGCCAGGGCGGCTTCGGCTCGGACCACGAGTCGCGTGCCGAGCTGCCGGCGATCGCGCGGACGCGCGCCGGCGCGCTGCGGCCCGCCGGCGGGCCGTGGCCGCGCGAGCGCACGCTGCTGATCGGCGACACGCCGCGCGACATCGCCTGCGCGCGCGCGGACGGCGTGCGGGTGATCGCGATCGCGACGGGACCGTTTCATGCGAGCGCGCTGACCGGCGCAGACGCCGTCGCGCGCGACGCACGCGAACTCGGCGTGCTGCTCGGCGACCTCCTGGCACCGGCCTGATACCGGCGCGCCAACCTCGCGTGGCGGCGTATCCGGGCAGCCCCACCATCTAGGCTTCCGCCGGTGAGCCGCTCCACGCGCATCATCGCCGTCGCCGCGACGATCGTCGTGCTGGGCGTCGCGTTCTTCCTCGCCCGCCCGAGCGACGACGACGACACCGCGACGGCGCCGCAGACCCAGACGCAGACCGTCGTCACCCCGCCGCCGTCCGGGACGACGACGGCCGCCACGCCCCCACCGCCGCCGCCCGCGCAGCCCGCGTTCACGACGATCCGCGTGCGCGACGGCCAGCCCGTCGGCGGCGTCAAGCGGATCAAGCTGACGAAGGGCGACCGCGCGCGCATCGAGATCTCCTCGGCGGACACGTCCGACGAGATCCACCTGCACGGCTACGACCTCAGCCGCGACCTGAAGGCCGGCGGGCGGGTGCGGTTCTCGTTCGTCGCCAACGCCGACGGGATCTACGAGATCGAGCTCGAAGGCGCCGGCGTGCAGATCGGCGAGCTCGTCGTCGAGCCCGGCTGACCTCGCGGCACCGCGGGCGCAACGGCTCGTTCGCCACGAGTTGGCGCGAGCGCGCCCGCGTCATGGCAAGGCGCCCATCCACGCGACCGTCGCTGCGTCGCCCTGAATGGACCTACCCGGTCTCGTGAACGAGGCCGCGAACGCTCCGTTACGGAGCTGTCCAAAGTCCGTCGAACCCCAGATGGCGCTCGCGTGCGACGCGGCCGAGCCGCTCGCGCGCGTCGTCGTGCTCGATGTCGCAGACGATCGCGACCTCCCGCGTTGCGAGCGGCTCGGCCGCCCACTCGAGCAGCTCGAGCACGGACTCCGGTGGTTGGCGCAACGACGCTCGCGGGGCGAGGTTCGCAAGCGCGACCTCGTATGCGGCGGGCGGCTGGAAGCCGGGCACGTCGATCTGCACCCCGTCGGCGATGCGGACGATCTCGTAGGACGGGCAGGTGTAGCGGCGGCCGTCTCCGGCGGGGGCGAGCTTGTCATCCTGTGCGAGTGCGGCGGCGGTCGGGCTGCGGGCCGCCGCTCGGTCCTCGTCGAGCATCTGCTCGGTCTCGGCGCGCGCCATCCACGCCTCGAGCGCAGCCGGGTCGATGCCGACGTCGCGCGCGGCGCCCGCGCGCGTCGACTCGTCCTCGAGCGCCTCCCCGGCGAAGTGGCGTACGCGCAGTGCACGCAGGAGGCCCGTCTCCACCTCGGGTGCGTTCAGGCGCGCCGCGACGACGGCGCGGCAGGCGGGCGCCGTCGCCGACATCTTGTCGCGCAGCGACGTGTCCATGGGCATGCCGTGCTCGCGCGAGAGGTCGGCGAACGCCTCGGACAGCACCTTCGGCGTGAAGCCCTTGGCCTCGTACTCCTCGCCGCTGTCGGCGAGCACGACCATCCGCAGCCGCCACTCGATCCCGTCGCCATAGAGCCACTGCAGTCGGCGCCGGAAGGGCTCGGCGGACCAGGCGAACGGGCAACCCGGATCGGTGTACTCGGTGATGCGGATGGTGGGCACGCCGAGAGGTTCTATCGCACCCGCCTACCCGTCCTCGGCCGCGCCGCCGCGTGAGAGGATGCGCCGATGTCTCGCCTGCCCGCCGTCGCAGCGCTGTCACTCGCCGCGCTCGCGCTGCTCGCGCCGGACGTCCTCGCGCAGGCCGGCGGCGGCAGCTCGGGCTTCAGCGGCGGTGGCGGAGGCGGCGGTGGCGGCGGCGGCGGCGGGGGCAGCTACGGCGGCGGTGGCGGCAGCGGCTCCGGCGATGGGGGCAGCATCTGGACGTTCCTGATCTTCATCGCGCTGTTCGGCGGGTTCGTCGTGTTCGGGATCGTCCAGGCGACGGTCGTCAAGCGCAAGCGCCGTGCCGCGCGCGCCGCACGCGACGAGCGTGTGAGCACCGCGAGCGCGGAGGCCGCCGAGGAGGACCCGGTCTTCGCGGCTGCGGCGGTCAAGGCAGCCGCCGGCACGCTGTACCGGGAACTGCAGCAGGCCTGGAGCGACCGCGACGTCGCGGCACTGGAGTCGCGCTTGGGTCCGGACCTGCTCGTCGAGTGGCGGCGGCGCCTCGAGGACTTCGAGGGCAAGGGCTGGACGAACCTCGTCTCCGTCCGGCAGGGACCCGAGATCGGCTACGTCGGGCTCGTCAACCGCGAAGGCGTCGGCGAGGACCGCGTCACGGTCTCCGTCGCCGCGACCCTCCACAGCGTCGTGCGTACGAGCACGGGCTCGACGATCTACCGCGACGAGGACACCGATCACGACGGCCTCATCGAGATCTGCGAGTACTGGACGCTCGCGCGCTCCGGGGAGGGCTGGCGCCTCGTCTCGATCGAGCAGGAGGAGGAGGGCGCACACCACCTCGACGCGGCGATCGTGGCGGCGCCGTGGTCCGACGACGCGCGCCTGTCCGACGACACCCTCGTCGAGCTGGCGACGTCCGACGCCCCGCCGCCGGAGGTCGCGGTGTCCGAGCTCGTCAGCGTCGAGTTCGAGGGCACGGCGCGCGAGAAGGCGCTGGACCTCGCGCTCGCCGACCCGCGCTGCGCGCCGGACGTGCTCGAGGTCGCGGCGCGGCGGGCCGTCGAGGCGTGGGCCGAGGCCGTCGACGGCGACGACGCAGCGCTGCTGGCGGTCGCGACGCCCGAGGCGGCGCATGCGCTCCTGTATCCCGACGGCGGCGAGCAGAGGCGGGTGGTCGTGCGCGGACCGCGGCTGCTGCGCCTGGCGATCACCGCGCTGGACACCTGCGGTGCGCAGCCGCTGATGGAGGTCTCGGCGCACCTCGCCGGGCGCCGCTACCTCGAGGATCGCGACACCGCGGCGGTGCTGTCGGGCGACAAGGACCGCGAGCGCGAGTTCACCGAGCGCTGGACGTTCGCTCTCGACGGCTCGGCCGAGGTGCCGTGGCGCCTCGTCACACCGCGAGCGGCCTGACGCGCCGCGCCCGCGAGCACCGTTGCAGACCCGGTTTCAGGACGTGGACCTACCGAGACCCCGGACTATGATCGGGACATGACCACGGAGGATCAGGTCTTCCTGCGGGACTTCTTCCGAGCGCTTCAGGACGGCCCGCTGGACCGGACGATCCGAAGTACATCGGCCTTTACGACGACCCCGACCTGGACCTCGAGGATCCCGTCGAGCTTCTGGCCCGGAGCATCGAGTGGGCGCCGACCAACACGAGCGCGCAGCTGCTCTCCGGCTTTCGCGGCGCCGGCAAGAGCACCGAGCTGCGGCGCCTGCGCCGCGACCTCACCGAGGCCGGGTACCTCGTCCTGCTGTTCGACGTCTTCGACTATCTCAGCCCCTCGTCGCCGATCGACGTCAGCGACTTCGTCATGGTGCTTGCAGGCGCGCTAAGCGACGCGCTGGACGAGCAGGACGTGTTCAAGCGCGGCGCCACGCACGAGAGCTACCGGACGCGCTTGAAGAGCTTCCTGCAGACGCGCGTCGAGATCGACCAGCTCGGCGGCAAGCTCGGCCCGGTCGACATCAAGGCCAGCCTGCGTACGGATCCGACGTTCGCAAGCTCCTGCACGAACGCGCCGCCGGTCACCTCGCCGAGCTCGTCAAGGACATGCGCCGGTACGTGACCGAGACGGTCACCGCGATCCCGGAGGAGCGGCACGGGTCGGGCCTCGTGCTCATCGTCGACTCGCTGGAGCGGATCGCCGGCACGATCACGAACTCCGAGGAGGTTCAAGCGTCGCTCGAGCGGCACTTCACGAGCCACGCCGACAGCATGCTGCTGCCGCAGGTGCATGTCGTCTACACCGTCCCGCCGTGGCTGAAGATCCGGGCGCCGGGGATCAGCGCTAAGTTCTCGGGCGGCCTGCAGGTGCTCCATCCGCTGACGGTCCGCAAGCCCAACGCGGAGCGGGAGCCGGTTCAGGCATCGCTGGACGCCCTCTGCCGGGTCGTCTCGGCTCGCGGCGACTGGCAGCGGCTGCTTGGCGAGCGGGAGCTGCTCGACGTGCTGTCCTTCGAGTCCGGCGGCCACCTGCGCGATCTGCTGCGGATGCTCAGCGAGATCGTGCGCCGCGCCGACCGGCTGCCCGTGACCGAGCTCACCATCCAGCGCGCGATCACGCAGGTCAAGAGCGAGCTGTTGCCGATAGCGCTCGACGACGTCCGCTGGCTGCAACGGATCGCGGAGACGCACGACGCGTCGCTCGAAGACGTCTCGAAGCTACCGCGGCTCGTGACGTTTCTCGACTCGCACCTCGTGCTCTGCTACCGCAACGGCGACGAGTGGTTCGACGTGCATCCGCTCGTGCGCGACGAGGTGCGCGGCTGGCCGCAACGCCGGCAACCTCCACCGCATCCGCCGCCGGGGAGCAGCACGCCGACCCATGACCGAGCCCGCCGGCGCGCCGCACGAGCTCAGCCTCGATCCGGCCGGCGAGGCGCAGTGGGCGCGACTGCGCCGCCAGCTCGAGTACGCCGACGGCTTCTGGCTGGGGTTCGTGTTCTGTGCCTCGCCGGCGACGCTCGGCGTCCTGGAGCGGCGCACGGAGAACGTCCTGCGCGCACGCGCACGCGGCCAGCTTGTCCTGGCCCCGCAATCACCGGACGCGCTCGTCGACGATGCCGCTCACCTCCTCGAGCTGGTCCGCGGAAACACGCTCGGTTGCGTCTGGCTCGCGGCGCTTGACGTCGACGACGCCGGCGAGGCGGACGGCCCGTGGGCGCGCGCATGGGACCGCACGCTTCTCACCCTCAACCAGGCCCGCGAGCCGCTGCGCAAGGGCCTCGGCGCGGGCCTGCTGGTGGCCGCGCCGCCGCGAGTGAAGCCGCGCATCCGCGAGGCTGCGCCGGACCTGTGGTCGATCCGCGGCATGGTGATCGATCTGCCGATCGGCAACGCCAGCCCGCTCCCACGGCGCGACGAGCCCGTGGAGCGGGAAGTTCGCGCCCGTCAGCCTCGAGCGTCTCGGCGCCTCCCTCGATCTCCCTCGGCGAGCATGACGCGGACGCGTCGGAGGTGAAGCTGCGCGACCTCCTGCGCGACGCGGATCGGCTCATCGCCGTCGAACGGTCACCCGAAGCAATCGAGATCGCCCGCGAGGCGGTCGCGCTGCGCGAGGCGCAGGACGCGGCCGGCACGCTCGCCGCGTCGGGCTCGGGGTGCTGAGCGAGGCGGTGAGTGGGCGACCGGGCATCGGGGCGTTCGACGACGATGTCGACGAAGCCATCGAGCCGTTACGCGGCACGGACGCACCGCGGCACGCTGGTGACGCTGCTCGACCGCGCGGGCGACCTAGCCCGCGCCCGCGGCGACTTGGATCGAGCGAGCAGTGCGTTCGCTGAGTCGCTCGCTGGGGCGCCAGCACATCGAGCAGGTCGGCGAGCACGGGGCGGCAGAGCTCGAAGCCGAGCGAGACGCGCTTGCCGAGCGAACGGCGAGCGCCGGACCGCGCTGACGCCCGCGGGGTGCGCGGGCGCAGCCCCGGCTCGGCGCTCAGGTCCGGGTGAGCTTCTTGTAGGTGATTCGGTGCGGGCGGTCGGCCTCGTCGCCGGGCACCGCGCGGCGGTGCTCCTCGTAGGCCTCGAAGTTGCCCTCGAACCAGGTGACGACGGAGTCGCCTTCGAACGCCAGGACGTGCGTCGCGACGCGATCGAGGAACCAGCGATCGTGGGAGATCACCACCGCGCAGCCGCCGAACGCGAGCAGCGCCCGGACCCTCGCTTGCCCACTACCACGATGGGTGCAGCACACCCAAGTTGGGTGTACGCTGCCCTCATGGCTCGCACGATTCAGGTACGCGACGTACCAGATGAGATTCACCGCGAGTTACGCGCGCGGGCCGTCGCGGCGGAAACCTCGCTGTCGGCGTACGTTCTCGAAGAGCTGAAGCGTATCGCCGAACGGCCCCGCGTGGCAGACGTGCTGGAGCGCGCCGCACTGAGGTCCGGGGGTGCCTCCGGCGCGGCAATCGTCGATGCGGTCCGCTCTGGCCGCGACCGCGACTGACGCCGCGATGCTCGTCGTAGATGCGTCGGCGGTCGTGGCGGTGCTCGCGGGATCCCCTCGCGACGCGAAGCTGACCCGGCGATTGGTAAAGGCCGACGAGTTGCGAGCGCCCCACCTGATCGACATCGAGGTGCTTCACGCATTGCGGAGCCTCGTGGCACGCGGCGAATTGACGCCGGACCGGGCGCAGGATGCCCGCATTGACTTCGCGGACCTGCTGCTCGTGCGGCACCCGCACGCTCCACTCGCCGACCGAATCTGGGCGCTTCGCCACAACCTCACCGCCTACGACGCAGCGTACGTCGCGCTCGCGGAGGCACTCGGGGCGCCGCTGGTGACCTGCGACTCACGGCTCGCTGGCGCACCCGAGACATCGGGCGTCATCGAGCTGTTCCGACAGAGCTGACCGTCGACGCGGGGCGGCGCTTGCGGCCCGGCAAGCGGCGCCCGCCGCCTCAGCGCACAGCTGACGGCAGGGGTCCTCAGGTGCGCGTGAGCTTCTTGTAGGTGATGCGGTGCGGGCGGTCGGCCTCGTCGCCGAGGACCGCGCGGCGGTGCTCCTCGTAGGCCTCGAAGTTGCCCTCGAACCAGGTGACGACGGAGTCGCCTTCGAACGCGAGCACGTGGGTCGCGACGCGGTCGAGGAACCAGCGATCGTGGGAGATGACCACCGCGCAGCCGCCGAACGCCAGCAGCGCCTCTTCGAGCGCGCGCAGGGTGTCGACGTCGAGGTCGTTGGTCGGCTCGTCGAGCAGCAGGACGTTGCCGCCGGAGCGCAGGAGCTTGGCGAGGTGCAGGCGGTTGCGCTCGCCACCGGAGAGCTTGCCGACCTTCTTCTGCTGGTCTGAGCCCTTGAAGTTCCACGACGAGCAGTACGCGCGCGAGTTCATCGTGCGGTCCTCGCCGACCTTGATCGTGTCCATGCCGTCGGAGATCTCCTCCCAGACGTTCTTCTCGTCGTCGAGCGCGTCGCGCGACTGGTCGACGTAGGCGAGCTCGACCGTGTCGCCGACGCGCAGGACGCCGCCGTCGGGCTGCTCGGAGCCGGTGATCATCCGAAAGAGCGTCGTCTTGCCGGCGCCGTTGGGGCCGATCACGCCGACGATCCCGCCGCGCGGCAGCTTGAAGTTGAGGTCCTCGATGAGCAGGCGATCGCCGAAGCCCTTGCGCAGCCCCTCGGCTTCGACGACGACGTCGCCGAGGCGCGGCCCGGCGGGGATGTGGATCTGGACCTGGTCGAGCTTGACGTTGCGATCCTCGGCCAGCAGCGCCTCGTAGTTGTTCAGCCGCGCCTTGGCCTTCTTGCGCCGGCCCTTGGGGTTCTGGCGCACCCATTCGAGCTCGGCGTCGATCGTCTTCTGGCGCGCCTTGTCGGTGCGCTCCTCCATCGACATGCGCTTCTGCTTCTGCTCGAGCCAGGAGGAGTAGTTGCCCTCGTACGGGATGCCGCGCGCGCGATCGAGCTCGAGGATCCAGCCGGCGACGTTGTCGAGGAAGTAGCGATCGTGGGTGACCGCGACGATCGTGCCCTTGTACTCGGCGAGGTGGCGCTCGAGCCAGTCGACGGACTCGGCGTCGAGGTGGTTGGTCGGCTCGTCGAGGAGCAGCAGGTCGGGGGCGGACAGCAGCAGGCGACACAGCGCGACGCGGCGGCGCTCGCCGCCGGAGAGCCTCGTGACGTCGGCATCCGCGGGCGGCAGGCGCAGGGCGTCCATCGCGTACTCGAGCTGCGTGTCGAGGCTCCAGGCGTCGGCCGCGTCGATCTCGTCCTGCAGGCGCGCGAACTCGTCGGCCGTCTCCTCGGAGTAGTTCGCCGCGAGCTCGTTGAAGCGGTGCAGCAAGGCCTTCGTCGCCGCGACGCCGTCCTCGACGTTGCCCTTGACGTCCTTGTCGGGGTCGAGCTGCGGCTCCTGCGCGAGCATCCCGACGCTCGCGTTCGGGGCGAGCATCGCGTCGCCGCGGTAGTCGGTCTCGATGCCAGCCATGATGCGCAGGACCGTCGACTTGCCGGCGCCGTTGTAGCCGAGCACGCCGATCTTCGCCCCGGGCAGGAACGCGAGCGTGAGGTCCTTCAGCACCGTCTTGTCGGGCGGATAGGTCTTCGACAGGCGGTGCATCGTGAAGACGTATTGGGCGGACATCGACTCAGCAGGGTAGCTGCGCCCCCGGGCCCGAGCCGTCGCGCCCGCGGACCGCTCGCGTGGCGCCGGGCGGCCGAGCGCCCGCTCGCGCGCGCGTATCGTCCGCGATGCGCCGCACTTCAGTGAAACGTTGGTCGAATCGCTGCGCGGCAGTCGCCACGCTCGCGGGTGTGATGCGTCTCGCCATCCGTTCGGGCGCCGCGAACCTCAACGGTGGCGCGACCGTCCTGCTCAACACGACGGTCCGGGCGTCCGGTGGCTCGTTCGCAGCGAAGACCGACTTCGCGACCGGCTCGGACCCGTCGGCCGTGACGAGCGCCGATCTCGACGGCGACGGGGTGCAAGACCTCGCTGTCGCCAACGGCTCGTCGTCGAGCGTGTCCGTGCTGCTCGGCGATGGCGACGGCACCTTCGCGGCCAAGACCGACTTCGCGGCCGGCGCAGATCCGCGCTCGGTGACGAGTGCCGACCTCGACCGCGACGGCCGGCGCGACCTCGCCGTGGCCGACTCCGCGTCTTCGTCGGTGTCCGTGCTGCTCGGCGACGGCGCCGGGGGCTTTGCGGCGGCGAGCTCGTTTTCGACCGGCTCGGACCCGCGGTCGGTGACCACCGCGGACCTCGACGGCGACGGCGACCGCGACCTCGCCGTCGCGTGCTTTGGGACCGACGCGGTGTCGGTGCTCCTCGGCGACGGCGGCGGCGGGTTCGGCTCGCGGGCGGACATCGCCACCGGCACGTCCCCCTCGGCGGTCGCGAGCCTGGACGTCGACGGCGACGGCACGCGCGACCTCGCCGTCGCGAACGGTGGCGCGGCGAGTGTCTCGATCCTGCGCGGCGACGGCTCCGGGTCGTCGTTCGATCGCACCGACTTCGCGGCCGCGGCCGGCGCGGCGGCGATGGCGAGCGCGGACTTCGACCGCGACGGCAGCGGCGATCTCGCGATCGCCGCCTCCTCGTCGGACAGCGTGTCGGTGCTCATGGGGGTCTCGAACACGAATCCCGTGGCGGTCGCCGATGCGCGCACGGTGAGCGAGGACTCCGGGGCGACGTGGTTCGACGTCCTCAGCAACGACAGCGACGCCGAGGGCGATCCGATCCAGATCACGTCGGTGACCGACCCGCCGCACGGCGGCGCGACGGTCGTGCAGGGCTCGCCGGACGTCGTCTCGTATACGCCGGACCCCGAGTGGTGCTCCGCGGACGGGTTCTCGTACACCGTGACCGGTGGCGCCAGCGCGACCGTCAGCGTCACGGTCACGTGCGTCGACGATCCGGCCGACGCGATCGACGACGCCCGCTCCGTCGCGGAGGACTCCGGGGCCACGACGTTCGACGTGCTGTCCAACGACGCGGACATCGACGCCGGCCCGCTCGAGATCACGGGAGTGTCGGATCCCGCTCACGGCACGGTGGTGGTCGCCGACGGCACGCCCGACCAGGTCACCTACACGCCGGACGCAGACCACTGTGACGCTCTGGCCAGCGACGACTTCACCTACACCGTCAACGGCGGCGACACGGCAACCGTCAGCGTGGCGGTGAGCTGCGTCGACGACGACCCGGTGGCGGTCGACGACGCGCGCACGGTCGACGAGGACTCGAGCGCGACGACCTTCGACGTCCTGGCCAACGACACGGACGTCGACGGCGGTCCGTTGGAGATCACCGCTGTCACCGATCCCGAGCACGGCACGGCGTCCGTCCTGCAGGGCATGGCAGACCGCGTCTCGTACACGCCCGATCCCGGGTCGTGCGGCGCGGACGAGGTCGGCTATGCCGTGACCGGCGGCGACACCGCGGTCGTCTCGATCGCCGTCACGTGCATCGACGACCCGCCCGTCGCGGTCGACGACAGCCGCACGGTCGACGAGGACTCCGGCGCGACGTCGTTCGACGTCCTCGCCAACGACACCGACATCGACGCCGGCCCACTCGAGATCACCGGCACGTCAGATCCGGACCACGGCACCGTCGCCGTCGTGCAGGGCTCACCCGACTTCGTCACCTACGCACCCGACCCGGAATACTGCTCCGGCGCCGCGACCGATGACTTCACGTACACGGTCAGCGGCGGCGACACCGCGACGGTGCGCATGTCGGTCACCTGCGTGGACGATCCACCAGCCGCCGCCCCGCCCCCGCCTCCGACGCCGCCGCCCCCGGCAACACCGCCGCCCCCGGCAACACCGCCGCCCCCACCACCGCCGCCACCTCCGCCCACGACCACCCCGGCGCCCCCGCCCGCGCCCCAATCCGCATCCGCATCAGGCGCGACCGGACTCGCGGTCAAGCGCGCGGCGATCAAGCCCGCCAGCCGCCAGCTCGACGTGCTCGCCTCGATCTCGAGCCGCGCATCGGGCAGCGTCGACGTGACGTTCCTGGCGGCCGGCCGCACGACCCGCTTCACCGTCCCGATCGCCGACGGGCAGGTCAAGGTCAACCGGGCACTCCCCGCGCCGCAGGCCAGCGCGAGCAGCGGCACGCTGACGCTCACATACGCCGGCGACAGCGACACGCAGCCCTACACAGTCAAGCTGCTCGCCACCCGCCGAGGCGCCTCGCTGAAGGCGAAGCGGCCGACGATCTTCAAGGGCCGCATCAAGGCGACCGGGAGCATAAGCAAGCTCGCTCGCGGCTCGGTCCGGGTCGAGTTGCGCTACCAGCCCACGGGCGCAACGCAGCAACGCATCGTCGCGTTCAAGGCCCCCATCGCCAAGGGGCGATACAAGCTCGACAAGTCGCTATCCGCGACGGTCCTGCGCGACATCGCCGGCTCGCCCGCCGCCCCCGGCAGCTATGTCCTGTTCGCCGGCGACAAGCGCAGCGGCATCGGCGGCCAGTCGGCCTTCTTCGCGCTCGCCGCCGCCCGCTGAGCTGCCAGCGTTTGCGGCAACGGGCTCGAACCGCGGCGATCGCCCGGACCGCGCCGCCGCAGGCGATGAGTTTCTAGGACAGCCTCGGTCCTATAGGCATGACTAGCCTGTCAGCCATGCCCGACCTCGCGATCCGCCTGCGCTCCGTCGTCAAGCGATACGGCGACATCCTCGCCGTCGACGGCCTCGACCTCGACGTGCCCGAAGGCACGTGCGTCGGCCTGCTCGGCCCGAACGGCGCCGGCAAGTCGACGACGATGAAGATGCTCACCGCTCAAGTCATCGCCGACGAGGGCGAGCTGGAGGTCCTCGGGTTCTCGCTGCCCGGCGAGTCGAAGCAGTCGCGCGCGGAGATGGGCGTCACGCCGCAGCTCGACAACCTCGACACGACGCTCACGGTCGAGCAGAACCTCCTCGTCTTCACCTACCTCTATCGCCTCCCGCGCGGCGAGCGCAAGGCCGCGATCGAGCGCGCGCTGACCATCGCCAACCTCACCGACCGCCGCACCGCGAAGGTCGACGAGCTCTCGGGCGGCATGCGCCGGCGGCTGCTCATCGCGCGAGCCCTCGTCCACCGTCCGCGACTGCTGCTGCTCGACGAGCCGACCGTCGGCCTCGACCCGCAGGTGCGCCAGGAGCTCTGGGCGCTCATCGACGCGCTGCGCACCGAGGGCACGTCGATCCTCATGTCGACGCACTACATCGAGGAGGCGGAGCGCCTCGCCGACAGCGTCACGATCATGTCCAAAGGGAGGGCCGTCGCGAGCGGGCTTCCGCGCGAGCTCGTCGTCGAGCACGCCGGCCGTGAGGTGCTCGAGGTCTACGGCCCGCCGGCACGACTCGCCGAGGTCGAGGCGACCGCCAAGAGCGAAGGCCTGCGCAGCCGGCGCACCGGCACGAGCGTCGCACTGCTCGGCGTCGAGCACCGCAACGGCGACCTGCCCGAAGGCGAGCGTCGCGCGACGACGCTCGAGGACGTCTTCGTCCTGCTGACCGGGGAGGAGGTCCGATGACCGCGCTTCCGCGGGGTGGGCGGGAGCCGGTCAGGCGCGTCGGGCGACTCGACTGGGCCGCGCTACAGGGCGTGCTCATCCGCGAGGTCGTGAACTTCAGCTCCTACTGGCGCGGCACGACCTTCTCGTCGACGATGGAGCCGACCGTCTACCTGATCGCGTTCGGCTTCGGCTTCGGCTCGCTGGTCTCGCAGGTCGCGGGCTACGACTACGTCGACTTCGTCGGAACCGGCACCGTCGCGACCGCCGTGCTGTTCAGCGCGGCGTTCCCCGCGATGTTCGGAACGTTCGTCAAGGCGACGTTTCAGCACACCTACGACGCGATCCTCGCCGCTCCCGTCGACACCGAGGAGATCGTCACCGCGGAGGCGCTCTGGATGGCCACGCGCGCCGGGACCTACGGCTGCATCCCGATGCTCGTCGCGATGGCCTTCGGGCTGGACCCGGCGCTCGCGATGCTCACGGTCCCGTTCATCGCCTTCCTCGCCGGCTTCGGCTGGGCCTGCTTCGGGATCATGATCTCCGGGCTCATGAAGAGCTTCGAGAACTTCAACTACGTCGTCAGCGGCGTGTTGACGCCGATGATGCTCACCGCGGGGACGTTCTTCCCGCTGACCACGCTGCCGGAGTGGGCGCAGGTGCTCGGCAACTTCAACCCGTTGCATCACTGCGTCGAGCTCGTCCGCCACGCCGCGTTCGGCTGGGATCCGGGCGCCGACCTCCTGCACCTCGCCGCGCTCGTGTTCTTCGCGGTGGTGACGTGGCGCATCGCCGTCTGGGCGATGACGCGCAAGCTCGTGACCTAGCCGGGCTAACGCTCCTGCTCGGTCGGCCGGACCAGCACCTCGTTGATCGAGACGCGGCGCGGGCGGGTCACGACGTAGGCGATCGCGTCGGCGATGTCGCCGGGCTGCATCGGCTCGTTGTCCCCGATGCGCTGTCTCAGGATGTCGATGATCTCCGGGCGCAGGTGATGGGTCAGCTCGGTCGTGACCTGGCCGGGCTCGACCAGGCAGACGCGCACGTGGCGGCGCGTGACCTCCTGGCGCAGCGACTCGCTGAACGCGCCGATGCCGTGCTTGGTGAGGTTGTAGACGCCCGCGCCGGTGCTCGCGACGCGCCCCGCGGTCGAGCTGATGTTCACGAGGTCGGCGACGTGGCGCGGGTCGTCGGCCGCGGCCTGGAGCAGGTGTGGCAGCGCGGCGTGAGCCACGTACAGCAGGCCCTGGACGTTGAGCGCGATCATCCGGTCCCACTCCTCGGTGGGCGCATCGACGATCGGGCCGAGCAGCATGACGCCGGCGTTGTTGACGACGATGTCCAGCCGTCCGAGCTCGTCGACCGTCCGCGCGACGAGCGCCTGCGCCTGCTCGCGATCGGTCACGTCGCACTCGATGGCGAGCGCGCGGCCGCCGGCCTCTTCGATCTCGGCAGCGAGCGCGTCGAGGCGGTCCTTGCGCCGCGCGGCGATCGCGACCGCCGCGCCCCGAGATGCCAGCTCGCGCGCCGTGGCCTCGCCGATGCCGCTCGACGCACCGGTCACCAGCGCCACCGTTCCCTGCAGTCCGTCGGCCATCGCAGCCCCGTTCCCGTGTCGAAGGTTGTCGTCTTGGAAGCATGACCGTCGATACCCTGGTGGGTTGATGCCCAACGTGCTCGACCTCGAACAGGCGCTCCTGCTCCTGGAGATCTCGCCGCCCTTCGACAAGCGCCAAGTCCAGCTGGCGCGGCGGCGGATGGCGAAGGTCTGGCACCCGGACATCGCCCCGCCCGGCAAGCAGTTCGAGCACGAGCGCCACCTCAAGGCGATCAACCAGGCGGCCGACCAGCTCGAGCGCCTGGCCGAGGGCTCGCGCGGCGGGAAGGTCTCGCGCAACGCCGTCAAGGTCAACGCGGCGGCGGCGCGCGCGGCACGCGCCGAGGAGGGACGGCGCGCCTACGAGGAGGCCGAGCGCCAGCGCGCCCAGGAGACCGATCGCAAGACGCACGACCCGTTCGGCAGCCAGATGCCCGACCACTCGGTCGTGCATCGCTACGCGCGCTGCGTGACGTATCCGGAGTGGGGCGTCGGCAGCGTGACGGGCATCTACTTCACCGGCGGCGGCGACGACATCCAGCAGTGGGCGCGCGTGAAGTTCGCCCCCGGCGTGCGGACCGTGCCGGCAGGCTCGCTGCAGTTCGTCGACTTCTCCAAGCCCGACCCGGGCGCCGACCGCGTTCAGCGCTTCCTCACCGCCGCCCAGCATGCGATCGCGGAGGGCAACCACGCGCTGGCGGCGCAGCGGCTCATCTACGCCCGTGACGCCGAGCCCGACAACACGGCCGTCCTGCGGCTCATGACGCTGGCCTTCTGGCAGGCGGGCAACCTCCCGGCCGCGGGCCGCGCCGTGCGCGACTGGGCGCGCGTGGACGGCGACCGGCCAACGGCGCACCGCTACGCGGCGCGGATCTACGAGGACATGGGCGCGATCGACCTCGCGGCCGAGGCGGCGCTGCGCGCGGCGAGCCGTGGCCCCGAGGATGCCGACGCCTGGGAGCGCGTCGGCCGTCTGCGGCTGCGCCTCATGGACCGCGACGCCGCCATCGACGCGTTGGAGCGCGCGCGGCGCCTCGGCCCGTCGGTCGACGGGCTGCTCGACCTCGCGCTCGCCTACCACCTCGCCGGCGATCTCGGCGCCGAGGTCACGGCCTGCGAGCAGGCGACACTGCTCGACGACCGCAGCCCGGCGGCGTGGTCGCGCCTCGCTCACGCGCTCGCACGCACCGACCGCGTCAGCGATGCGATCGAGGCCTGCGACCGGGCGCTGCGCCTTGGCACGGACACCGAGGTCGCCGACCTCCTGCGGCACCTGCGCGCGGAGCTTCCGCGCGTCCTGCCAGCCGCCTAATCCCGCAGATTCGCCGCAGAAGTGTTGCAATCAGCGCGTCCGCTGGAACGGTTCGCCGCGTAGCGTTCCGGGTGCGGAGCGTGAAGTGGCGAGGTCGCCGCGACCGTCTCAGAAACGGAAGATCGGGGGTCGCTCCCTCGATTGGGGTTCGAGTCCCCCGCGCTCCGCCGTCAAGCCGGGGGCGGTTGCCGATCCGGATCGGCCCGCCCGCCGGCCTGCTAGCGTTCGAGATCGTTTCTGAGACGGTTCACGCTCAACGCGGGGTCGCCACCCGCCCGCCCTTCTCGACCCGCTCCGGCGGGTCGTTGCGGTTCAGGCGGCGAACGCCTCGCGCGCGGCCATGCGGTGGTGCTCGCGCAGGCCGGCGAGCTGCGACTCGGCGCGCTCGACGAGGGCCTGCAGGCCGTCGGGGTCCAGGCGATCGTCGGTCTCGGAGATCTCGTAGAGCGAGTCCCACAGGGCAAGCTTGCCCTGGACGCCCGAGTGCAGCATCTCGAGCTCCAGCACCCGGCTGAGCGGCGAGTAGCTCGTGAGCTGCTCGTTGGGCTTCAGCCTGCCGAGCACCTCGCCGACCTTCGCGCCCGCCGTCTTCAGCAGCGCCTTGTCGACGCCGAAGGCCGCCATCGTCTCCTCCAGCGTGAGCACATCCTCCTCGATCTGGCGGGCGAGGAGCGTCAGGAAGTCCTCGTAGGCCGTGCCCTCGTTCTCGTCGCGCAGGCGTTGAGCGAGGTTGACGCCCATCTCCGCTCCCGCCCGGTGATCCTGCAAGTAGGTGCTCAGATAGTCGATCGCGATCGGCATCGCAGAAGGTCTCCTCAGGGTCGCTGGCGGGCGCGCTCGCGCCACCTCCCCAGCGGCGTACCCGCTCGTTGCGCAAACGACTACGGCGATGCGCCGATGTCCGTCGGCGACCAGAGATAGCCTGCAGCCATGCGCCTCATCGTCGCCCGCTGCGAGGTCCGGTACACCGGCCGGCTGACCGCGCTGCTCCCCGAGGCGCTGCGACTGCTGATGGTGAAGTCCGACGGCTCCTTCATGGTCCATGCCGACACCGGCGGCTTCAAGCCCTCGAACTGGATGACGGCGCCGACCGTCATCGAGGAGGAGCCCGGCCGGATCGTCGTGCGCAAGCGCGCGGGCGCGACCGAGGACCAGCTCGAGATCCTCATCGCCGAGATCGTCTCGGACGTGACCTACGACATGGGCGAGGCCGCGGCACTCGAAAAGGACGGCGTGGAGCGCGACCTCCAGGAGGCGCTCGCCGCCGCGCCCGAGCGCTGTGGCGAGGGCTTCCGGCTCGTGCGCCGCGAGTGGCCGACCGACATCGGCCCGGTCGACCTCATGTGCCGCGACACCGAGGACGAGTGGATCGCCGTCGAGATCAAGCGCATCGCGACGATCGACGCGGTCGAGCAGCTGACGCGCTACCTCGCGCGCATCCGCCTGGATCCGGCGATGGCGAGCTGCCGCGGCGTCCTCGCCGCACAGGCGATCAAGCCGCAGGCGCGCGTCCTCGCGCAGGCGCGCGGGCTGGACTGCGTCGAGATCGACCTCGCGATCCTGCGCGGCGAGCGCGAGCCCGATCTGACGCTGTTCGCGGTCTGAATCGGCGCGAGATCGACACCCGGTCCAGGTGTGGGATGTCGCACTTGGCCCTGGCGCGCAAATATCGCGCGGTGCCTCGACAACGTGGCCCGCGGGCCTCATGCTCGCCTCATGCCCGGTCGCCCCCCACAGATCGTCGCGTTCGGAGGGGGCGGGTTCTCGATGGACGGCAACCCGCTGCTCGACGAGTTCGTGCTCGGTTTGACGCACGCCGAGCGCCCCAAGGTCTGCTTCCTGCCTTCGGCCTCGGGCGACGCCGATCACTACATCGTGCGCTTCTACCGCGCGTTCTCGCCGGCGAAGTGCGAGCCCTCGCACGTCTCCCTGTTCCGGCGCGACAAGGGGGCCGGGCTGGGCTGCGACCTCGCCACGCACCTCCTCTCCCAGGACCTCATCTACGTCGGCGGCGGGAGCGTCGTCTCGCTGCTCGGCGTCTGGGGCGCGCACGGCCTCGCACGAGGTCCTGCGCGAGTGCTGGCTGCGCGGGATCGTCCTCTGCGGCCTCAGCGCCGGATCGCTGTGCTGGTTCGCCGACGCGGTCACCGCGTTTCACGGGCCGCCGCAGCGCATCCCCGGCCTCGGCCTGTTGCCCTACTCCAACTGCGTGCACTACGACGGCGAGCCGGCGCGCCGCGAGAGCTATCACCGGTTCCTCAGCGAGGGCATGCCCCCCGGCTACGCCGCGAGCGACGGCGCCGCGCTGCACTTCCGCGGCGAGTCGCTGGCGGGCGTCGTGTCGTCGCGGCCGCAGGCCACCGCCTGCTGGGTCGAGGAGGTCGGCGGGGACATCTCCGAGGTGGCGCTGCCGGTCCGCTGGCTCGGGGAATCCAGAACGTTGACCGCGGCGTAGTCTCCGCCTCATGAGCAGGACGATCCTCGCGATGGGCGGCGGCGGGTTCACGATGGAACCCGCCAACCCCGCGCTCGACGACTTCATCCTCACGCTCGCGCGCAGCCGCGAGCCGAAGATCCTCTTCCTCCCGACCGCCAGCGGCGACCCGAACGCCCAGATCTCGTCGTTTCGCGCGACGTTCGGCGACCGCGCGTGCCGGCCGCTGCAGCTCTCGCTGTTTCGCCTCGAACACAACCCCGCGAACCTGCGCGAGCTCATCCTCGCCCAGGACATCGTCTACGTCGGCGGTGGCTCGATGCGCAACCTCCTGGCGATCTGGCGCGAGCACGGGCTCGACGTCCTCATGCGCGAGGCGTGGGAGAGCGGCGTCGTGCTCGCGGGCATCAGCGCCGGCGCGATGTGCTGGTTTCAGAACGGGATCACGCGCTCGGCGGGCAGCCCGGCACCGGCGGCGGGGCTGGGCTTCCTGCAGGGCAGCCTGACCGTCCACTGCGACGGCGACCCCTCGCGGCTGCCGGTGTTCCTCGACGCGATCGGCCGCGGCGTCATCCCCGACGGCTACGCCGCCGACGACGGCGTCGGCCTGCTGTTCGAGGACGAGCAGCTCGTGCGCGTCGTGAGCTCGCGACCGGGCGCACGCGCGTACCGGGTCCAGCGCGGTGCCGAGGGCGCGATCCGCACCGTCATCGAACCCGAGCTGCTCGCGGCGGCACCGCACGGCCTGCACCGCGACGTCCCCGCCGACATCCGCGAGTTCCGCGCGGAGCGCTACGGCGCGGCCGGCCGTCGCTGAGCGCGGTCTTGTCGAAAAGTGGCCCATATCAGGTCACTTTTCGCCAAGACCCAGCCGGCTACTCGCCGTTGAGCGTGACGAGCAGCGAGCGCGGGCCGCCGCGGTCGCGGTGCTCGCAGAGGTAGATCCCCTGCCACGTGCCGAGGGCGAGGCGGCCGTCGGCGATCGGGAGCGTCAGCGACGGACCCATGAGCGAGGCCTTGACGTGCGCCGGCATGTCGTCGGGGCCCTCGAGCGTGTGGGTCCAGGCGAAGTCCTCCGGAACGTAGGCGTTGAACCACGTCTCGAAGTCGCGGCGGACGTCGGACGAGGCGTTCTCGTTCAGCGTCAGCGACGCCGAGGTGTGGCGGATGAAGACGTGCGCGAGCCCGATCCGGTAGTCGCGCAGCTGCGGGACCTTGCCGACGATCTCGCTCGTGACGAGGTGCACGCCGCGGGGACGTGGCTCGAGGGTGATCCGATGTTGGCTCCAGCTCATGCCCCCCATCCTGGCACGTAAACGTGTCTCTAAGCGAAGGGCGGGTACCATCGTGCTTATGCCAATTGACGCAGGAACGCACACAATCGGACCCAGCAACGGATCGCTGACGGTCAAGACCGGCAAAGAGGGCGCGGCCGCGAAGATGGGCCACGACCTCGTTCTCGGTGTCAACAGCTGGGAGGCGACCGTCGAAGGTGGCGACAGCCCGTCGATCTCGCTGACAGCCGACCCCGGCTCCGTCGAGGTCATCGAGGGTTCCGGCGGCGCGAAGCCCCTCGGCGACAAGGACAAGGCCGACATCAAGAAGAGCATCGGCAGCAAGGTGCTCGGCAGCTCGCAGATCACCTTCACCTCGAGCTCCGTCGATGACGGCAGCGCCAAGGGCGACCTCTCGATCGCCGGCCAGAGCAGCTCGGTGAGCGTCCCGATCCAGGTCGGCGGCGGCAAGATCTCGGGCAGCCTCACGCTGAGCCAGAAGGACTTCGGCATCAAGCAGTTCTCGGCGATGATGGGCGCGCTGAAGGTCAAGGACCAGGTGACCGTCGAGTTCGAGGGCCAGGTCCCGACGAGCTAGTAGCGCATCCCGGCGCCTCTGCGCCGGGGTCGGGTAGCGGCCGGAGCAGCGGGTGAACGCGCTCCGGCCGGCGTGTGCGGCGGACGCCGTGCCGGCACCCGGGAGCATCCGGTGATGGCCGGCGCACCGCGACTGCTGTGGGAGCCGAGCGCGGCGTTCGCACAGCGCTCGCGCCTGCACGCGTACATGCGCTGGCTTGCCACCGAGCGCGGCATCGACGCCGCGACCTACGACGAGCTGTGGCGGTGGTCGGTCGGCGACATCGACGACGTTCTGGTCGTCGATCGCCGAGTACTTCGACGTGCGGTTCGGCGAGCCGCCGAGCGCGGTGCTCGGCAGCCGCGAGATGCCGGGCGCGCGGTGGTTCCCCGGCGCGACGCTGTCCTACCCCGAGCACGTCTTCCGGGGCCGAGACGACGACGAGGTCGCGATCCGCCACGCCTCCGAGCTGCGCGCCGCTCGCCGAGATGACGAGGGGCGAGCTGCGCGAGCTGACGGCGCGCATCCAGGCCGGCCTGCGCGCGCTCGGGGTCGGCCGCGGCGACCGCGTCGCCGCGTACATGCCGAACATCCCCGAGACGATCGCGGCGTTCCTGGCGGTCGCGGGACTCGGCGCGATCTGGTCGAGCTGCTCGCCGGACTTCGGTGCGCGGTCGGTCGTCGACCGCTTCGCCCAGATCGAGCCGAAGGTGTTGCTCGCGGTCGACGGCTATCGCTACGGCGGGCGCGATCACGACCGCACGGCCGTCGTCGACGAGATCCACGCACAGGTCGGCGGGACGCTCGTGCGCTTGGGCTACCTCTCCGGCGACGGCTGGCAGGACGGCTTCCTCGGCGAGGCGGACTCGGCGCTCGAGCTCGCCTCCGTGGCCTTCGACCATCCGCTCTGGGTCCTCTACTCCAGCGGCACGACCGGCCTGCCGAAGGCCATCGTCCACGGCCACGGCGGGATCCTGCTCGAGCAGCTCAAGAAGCTCAACCTGCACCTCGACGCGCACGCGGGCGACCGCGTCTTCTGGTTCACGACGACCGGCTGGATGATGTGGAACTTCCTCACGGGCGTCCTGCTCACGCCCGCGTCGATCGTGCTCTACGACGGCAGCCCCGCGGGCGACACGCTGTGGGAGCTCGCCGCGGAGGCGCAGATCACGTGCTTCGGGACGAGCGCGGCGTTCATCGCCGCGTCCATGAAGGCCGGGGTCAAGCCTGCGGCAGGGCGCGACCTGAGCGCGCTGCGCAGCGTCGGCTCGACGGGATCGCCGCTGTCGCCGGAGGGCTTTCGCTGGATCTACGACGAGCTCGGGGCGAACACGTGGCTGTTCTCGACGAGCGGTGGGACAGACGTGTGCACGGCGTTCGTCGGCGGCGTGCCGATCGAGCCCGTCTACGAGGGCGAGCTGCAGGCCCGGTCGCTGGGTTGCGACGTGCAGGCCTTCGACGAGCAGGGGCGCTCGGTCGTCGACGAGGTCGGTGAGCTCGTCATCACGCAGCCGCTGCCCTCGATGCCGGTCGCCTTCTGGAACGACCCCGACGGCGCGCGCCTGCGCGAGGCGTACTTCGAGCTGTACCCCGGCATCTGGCGCCACGGCGACTGGATCGAGATCACGTCGCGCGGCACGGCGATCATCTACGGGCGCAGCGACTCGACGATCAACCGCGGCGGCGTCCGGATGGGGACGAGTGAGATCTACCGCGCGGTGCTCGCGCTCGACGAGATCGTGGACGCGCTCGTCGTCGACGTGCCGCAGCGAGGGCGCCGAGAACTGGATGGCGCTGTTCGTCGTGCTGCGCGAGGGGGCCGCGCTCGACGACGAGCTGCGTGCGGCGATCGCCCGGCGCGTGCGCGAGGACTGCTCGCCACGTCACGTCCCCGACGACGTCTTCGCGGTCGCCGAGGTGCCGCGCACGCTGTCGGGCAAGATCCTCGAGGTGCCGGTCAAGCGCATCCTCTCCGGCACCCCGCCCGAACACGCCGCGAGCCGCGACTCGCTCGCGAACCCGTCCGCATTGGACTGGTTCGTCGAGCTCGCCGCGGCTCGCAGGATGTCGGTTTGACCCCGATATCCGGGGTCAACCCGACATCGGTCCCCGTCGCCGGCTAGAGGGCGAGCATCGCCTCGCCGATCTTCTTGCTGAGGCCGGAGGCGCTGTGGCCGCCCTTCCAGCGGTTGGAGAGGACCGCCACGACGATGCCGTCGTCCGGGTAGACGCGCAGGTAGGACTTCGCGCCCGGCTGGCCGCCGGCCTTGCCGACGAGACGCTCCCCGGCGGGGCCTGAGCCGACGTCCCACCCGTAGGCGTAGCTGCCGATCGGCGACCACAGGGTCGTGCGCTGCGCCGCGTTCAGGATCGTCCCGTCGAGGATCTTGTTCGCGAAGCTCACGAGATCCGGGGCCGTCGAGACGAGTCCGCCGCCGCCGGTCTTGTTGGACATGTTGTCGCCCGCGTACTCGGTGTTGTTCGTGTTGTAGAGCTGCACGCGGTCGGGCAGGCCTGCGGCGAGCGTCTCGGGACGCAGCGTGGTCAGACCGAACTTGTTCGTCAGCTCGTCGAGCACGATGCGGTTGATCGGCTTGCCCTCGTACTTCTCGTAGATCGCGTTCGGCACCTCGTAGGCGTGCGTGCTGTAGAGGTAGGAGCCCGGCGTGCAGCCGAGGTCCTCGTTCATGAACGCCTTGACGGAGTCCGCGGCCGTGTCGTACTGCGTGGCGTTCTGCGACGTCATCGGCGCCGGGTAGCTCTTGACGCAGCTGCGGTTCATGACGGCCTGCGCGATCGTGTAGTCGTGCTTGGCAGGCAACCACGGCAGGTGCGTGCGCACCTTGTCGGCGAGGCTGAACTCTGAGTGCTTGGCGTCCATGCGCAGGGCGAGCACGCCGGCGACGGCCTTGCTCACCGAAGCGGTGCGGTTGACCGAGCCACCGTGCATCCAGATGCCGTCGGCCTTGTCCTGGTAGCCGAAGCCGCGCCGGTAGACGACCTTGCCGTTGACCGACGCCGTGACGCTGATGCCCGGGACGTCGAAGTCGTCGAGCTCCTTCTGGACGAAGCCGTCGACCTTCGAGCGCAGCGACCAGTTCGGGCGGTCGGAGTTCTGGCGCCAGACGCCGGCGTAGCGCGCGCCCGAGGCGGTGTCGTACTTCTCGTAGCCGTCGAGGCGGTAGCCCATGTCGGCGAGGCGGTTCCACTGGTTGCGAAAGCCGGTGGCGGTCATGTCGCGGTAGGCGTACCAGCCGCGGTGCGAGCGGTTCTCGATCCAGATGCCGGCGTAGCGCTGGCCTTGCGACGTGCGTGCGGAGTCGACGACGATCGAGCGCAGGCCCTGGTCGGCGTAGGTCTGAAACGCGGACGCGTACTGATCGGAGGTGCGGTTGCGATGCAGCTTCCATGCGAGGCCGTCGGCGTTCTTCACCCATGCGGCGGCGTAGCGCAGGGCACCTGAGGCCGTGCGGTAGACGTCGATGTCGACGGGCAGGAAGCCGCCGTCGCGGTACTCGGCGAACTTCGCGTCGAACTGCGCGGCGGTGGCGCCGCGGTACGACGCCCAGGGCAGGTGCTCGCGGTTCTCGATCCAGACGCCGGCGAAGCGATCCTTGCCGTCGACGACGTAGACCTCCTGGTCGACGAGCCGGAAGCCCTTGTCGCGGTACTCCTTCCACTTGTCGCCGAACTGCGACCCGGTGAGGTTGCGCAGGCTGACCCAGCCACGGCCGTCGGCGTTGGGCCGGAAGACGGCGCCGACGCGATAGGCGCCGCCGATCTTGTCGACGTCGAGGTCGAGGACCATCATCGAGCTCTTCAGGTCGTCGAAGCGGCTGGCGAACTGTGCGCTCGTGGCGTCGCGCAGCGAGAGCCAGCTCGTCTCGGCCGGGTCGAAGGTCGCCCGCGGGAAGACGGGCGTGGCTTGAGCGGACGACGTCACCGCGAGCGCGGCGAGCGACGTCGCGACGGCGGCGGCTGCGGTGCGCAGGACGCGCGGACGGCGGTGGCGTGTGGTGGTGGGGTGCATCGTGGTGGCCTTTCGATCGGGTGTGTTGATCTCCCAACCGCGCCACCCCCGGCGACTTACGGTCGCCGCGTGAATTACGTTGTGGGCGTGAGCAAGAGCCGCGCGAAGCGCAAGCAACGCCAGCGCGCCCGCGCCGCCGGCACCACGGCGCCCGGCCGGCAGCCCGCGGGCGGTGCGCCGCCGGTGACGCCGCGGGGCGGTGGCGCAAAGGCGAGCGGGGCGGCGGGCGGCGCGAAGGGGCGCGGCGATGCAGGCGGCAAGGCGAGCGGGGCCGCGGGGGGCGGCAAGGCGAGCGCGGGCGCGCGCGGCGCGAAGGCGCGCGGCGGCAAGGCCCGCACGACCGCCGGCGGCGCGACGGGCGGACCGCGGCCCGTGCGCGACGGCGACATGCGGCGGCCCGACCCGGTCTGGGCGCCGTTCCCGCTCACCGAGATCGGCATGGGCGTCGGGATCGCGATCTTCGGCGTCGGCTACGCCACGACCAACACGTGGCTGCTCGGGGTCGGGGCGGTCATGCTCGCGGTCGTCGTCGCGGAGCTGTGCGTCCGCGAGCACTTCGCCGGCTATCGCTCACATGCCCTGCTGCTGGCCGCACTGACGGTCGTCGCCGCGCACAGCCTCGTGTTCGCGATCGACGACGCGTACCGCGGACCCGTCGCGCTCGTCGTCGACCTCGCGATCGGCGCGGCACTCGCATGGTGGCTGCGCGGGCGCTTCAAGACCGCCCGGGCAGGCCACGCGACGGCGTAGCGGTCCCGGTGCGACGAACCACCCTGGTGGGTGCGCGGAGCGTGAGAGCATGCATGGCCCCCGGCCGTCGACAGCGAGGAGGTCGCCATGGGCAGTGCCGGCACCGCAGCGCTGAAGGCCGCACGACGTCGCGTGAAGATCCGCGGCCAGCTCGCGACCACGCCCGGCCGCCTGCGCCTCGCCGTCGTCGCGCTGACCTTCGGATCGATCGCCTTCGGCCTCGTCGTCGCCACCGCCGCCGGGACGCGCAGCCGCGCCGTCGACGACGTCAAGACCACCGAGTCACTCCTCGTCCGCGCGGTCGACGTCTCGGCATCGCTGTCGGACGCCCACGCGATCGCCGCGTTCAGCTTCCTCGTCGGCGGAACCGAGCCCGCCAGCTCGCGGGAGCGCTACAAGCGCGAGCTGCGTGACGCAGCGGTCGGCCTGTCGGAGCTCGCGGGCGAGATCGGCGGCCCGTCGGGCAGCGGGCCGGCGCTACGGGGCATCACCGAACGGCTGACCGTCTACTCGGGGCTGATCGACAGCGCGAGAGCCAACCAGCGCCAGGGCTTCCCCGTCGGAGGCGCGTACCTGCGACGAGCGGCGAAGGAGATGCGCGAGCAGATGCTGCCGCGCGCCGGAGCCCTCTACGAGATCCAGGCGGGCGACCTCATCGCGGCCTACCGGGAGGGGGTCTCGGGGTCCACCTGGCTCGCGGTCGTCCTCGCGGGCTGCGGGATGCTCGCGCTGCTGGCCGCCACCCAGATCTACATCGCCCGCACGAGCAAGCGCATCGTCAACCCGCCGCTCGCGATCGCCACCGTGATCCTCGTCGGCCTCATGACGTGGGTCGTCGTCGCCTTTGCGATCGAGCAGAACCAGCTCTCGAAGGCGCAGAGCAACGGCTCGGATCCGGTCGAGCTGCTCACCGCGACGAGCATCCTCGCCTCGCGGGCGCAGGCCAACGAGAGCGTCGGCCTCTCGTCGCGCGGCGGCGGCGCCGGCGAGATCCGGTTGAGCGACGTCGATCGCGGCTTCATCGCGGCGGTGAACCCGATCGGCGACACGAGCACCCCGTCGGCCCGCGGCAGCGGTGGGCTGCTCGACGTCGCCATCTCGAAGACGGGCCACCCAACCGCAGCGATCGACGCGATCTACGCCGCCTACCGGAGCTATCGCGAGCGCCACGGGGCGGTCTTCACGCTCGAGCGCGCCGGCCGGTTCGACGAGGCCGTTGACCTCGCGACCGCGACCAGCGGCTCCTCCAACGCGGCCGCGGAGGAGCTCAACGCGGCCCTCTCGAACGAGGTCGACGCCGCCCAGGAGCGCTTCGCGACCGAGGCCGATCGCGCCGGCATCCACGCTCGCGGCGCTCGCCGTCGGCATCCCGGCGCTCACGAGCCTGTTCGGCGTGCTGGCGCTGCTCGGCGTGCGCAGGCGGCTGGAGGAGTACCGATGATGGGCAGCCGCGGCCTGCTCGCCCTGTCCTGCGCCTGCGTCGTGGCGCTCGGTGGTTGCGCGTCGGTGTCCGACGACGCCCAGGACCGCTCGCTCGCCGCGCTGAAGACGCCGGAACCCGGAGCCCTGCCCGACCTGCCGCCGCTCGAGGGCACCCCAGCCTGCGAGCGCGACCCGTTGCGCAGCGTCAAGCCGAGCGCCCTGCCCGCGCCCGGTCGCATGCCCGCGGGCTCCTTCATGGATAAGGTCCAGCGCAGCGGGCGCCTCGTCGTCGGCGTCGATCAGAACTCGCTCGGGCTCGGCTACTTCGATCCCGCGACCGAGGAGATGGAGGGCTTCGACATCGAGGTCGCTCGCAAGGTCGCCCAAGCCATCTTCGGTGGCGACGACCCCGACGACCACATCCGCTACATCGCGATCTCGACGCAGCAGCGCGTCGCTGCGATCAGCGACCGCAAGGTCGACATCGTCGCCAGCGCCTTCTCGATCAACTGCTCGCGCCAGCGGCGCGTGCGCTTCAGCGTCCCCTACCACCGCGCCCGGCAGCGTCTGCTCGTGCTCGAGGACTCCGGTGTCGACAGCCTGGCCGACCTTCAAGACCAGCGCGTCTGCGCGACGTCGGCCTCGACGACCGTGGCGAGCCTGGAGGGCACGGGCGTCATCCCGTACCGGGTCGAGCTGCGCTCGGACTGCCTCGCCGCACTGCAGGAGCGAGACGTCGCTGCGGTCACGTCCGACGACGCGATCCTGCTCGGCCTGTGCCGTCAGGACCCGCAGACGAAGATCGTGGGCCCGACGATCAAGGACGTCCAGTACTACGGCCTGGCGATGGACCGGCGCCGGGTCGGTTTCGCGCGGTTCGTCAACGCGGTGCTCGAACGCACGAACCTCGACGCGCTGCGCGAGCGCTGGCTCGGCGCCGTCGAGACCCGATCGGACGATCCGATCCGCCGCTGCGAGATCCCGGGGACATGAGCTCGAGCGCGGACAGCTGCGCCCGACCGGGCTGTGACGGGATCGTCGACGACGGCTACTGCACCGACTGCGGGATGGCGCCCGTCCGCGCCGAGCCCGCTCCCGCCGAGGCCGCGGCGGCGACGCGCCCCAGCCGCGGGCGCACGCCGAGCGCGTCGGCGGCGGCGGTGCCCGGGACACGACGCTGGGGCGGCTCGGCTCGCACGCGCACGACGTCGCGAGCGCACCTCGGCGCCGGTCTCGTCGAGGTGCCGCCCGTGGCGTTCCGCGACCCGGCGCTCGCCGTCATGGAGGACCCCCGTGTCGCCGAGGCGCGGCGCTTCTGCGCGCGCTGCGGCGGCCCCGTCGGACGCAGCCACGGCGGGGCGCCCGGGCGGTCCGAGGGCTTCTGTCGCAACTGCGGCGCGCCGTTCTCGTTCGCGCCGAAGCTGCGCCCCGGGGACGTCGTCGCCGAGCAGTACGAGGTCGTCGGCTGCCTCGCCCACGGCGGCCTGGGCTGGATCTACCTCGCGAAGGACCACAACGTCGCCGACCGCTGGGTCGTGCTCAAGGGCCTGCTCAACGCCGGCGACCCGGAGGCGATGGCGGCGGCGCTCGCCGAGCGGCTCTTCCTCGCGGAGGTCGAGCACCCGAACATCGTGAAGATCATCAACTTCGTCGAGCGCGACGGGTCGGGCTACATCGTCATGGAGTACGTCGGCGGCCTCAGCCTCAAGGCGCTGCTGGCCGCGCGGCGCGAGGCGAACGGCGGCGCGTCCGACCCGCTGCCCGTCGCACACGCGATCGCCTATGTGCTCGAGGTCCTGCCGGCGCTCGGCTACCTGCACGGCACGGGCCTGCTGTTCTGCGACCTCAAGCTCGACAACGTCATCCAGACGCAGCACTCGCTGAAGCTCATCGACCTCGGCGCCGTCTACCGGATCGGCGACAGGGAGAGCCCCGTGTACGGCACGGCGGGCTACCAGGCACCCGAGATCGAGCACGACGGCCCGTCGATCGCGTCGGACCTCTACACGGTCGGGCGGACCCTCGCCGCGCTGTGCCTGGACTTCTTCGGCGGCTTTCAGACGACGTTTCGCCACGCGCTGCCGCCGCGCGCGGACACCCCGCTCCTCGCGCGCTACGACTCGCTCTGCCAGCTGCTCGCGAAGGCGACCGCGCCGAACCCCGACGACCGCTTCGCCTCCGCCGAGGAGATGGCCGGCCAGCTCTACGGCGTGCTGCGCGAGGTCGTCGCCGACGAGACGGGCACGCCGGTCCCCGCGCGCAGTGCGCTCTTCACCGCGGACTTCCGCCCCCGCGGCGACGGGCCGGACCGGCGGCTGCTGCCGGCGCTGCGGGTCGACACCGACGACCCCGCGGCGGGCTACCTCGCGACGCTCGCCGCCGCGCATCCCGACGAGCTCGTCGCCATCCTGCGCCGCGCGCCCGAGCGGACGATCGAGGTGCAGCTGCGCCTCGCGCAGGCGCTCATCGACGCCGAGCAGTGGGACGAGACCGCGGCCCTGCTGGCCGAGATCGAACAGCACGATCCCTGGGAGTGGCGCGCGCACTGGTACCGCGGCGTCGCGGCGCTCGCGCGGCGCCGGCCGGACGCCGCGGCGGCGAGCTTCGAGCTCGTCTATCACGCGATGCCCGGCGAGCTCGCCCCCAAGCTCGCACTCGCCGTGAGCGCCGAGCTCGCCGGCGACCCGCAGGGCGCGGCCGGCTGGTACGAGGTCGTGTCGCGCACGGACGCCGCCTACGCCACGGCCGCCTTCGGGCTCGCCCGCTGCCGGCTGGCGTGCGGCGATCGCGCCGGCGCCCTGGCCGCGTACGAGCGCGTGCCGGAGTCCGCGAGCGGCCACGACCAGGCCCAGGCCGCCCGGGTTCGCTGCCTGCTCGACGGGCTACCCGGCCTCCCCGAGCTGCGAGCGGCGGGCGCCGCCATCGACGAGCTCTCGATCGGCGCGGACGGGCGGGCGCTGCTGACGGCCGCGCTGCTGCGCGCCGCGCTCGAGCTCGTCGAGCGCGACCCGTCGGCCGAGGACCCGGCGGTGACGCTCGGCGGCCGCACGCTCGTGCAGACGCAGTTGCGACTCGGCCTCGAGCGGACCTACCGCTCGCTGGCGGCCGTCGCGCCGGACCCGAGCGAGCGCACGCGGCTCGTCGACGAGGCCAACAGGGTGCGCCCGAGGACGTGGACGTGAGCGCGTTCGCCGTCGCCGCGTTCTACGACCCGGCGCTGCCCGGGGGCGCCCGCGCCCTCGAGGCGGTCGTCTGGATCCGCGCGGTGGACCTCGACCCGGACGGCGTCGACGTCGCGCTCGAGCTGTGGACGCCCGCGAGCGTCGCGGTGACGGCGCTGCGGGAGGTCGCGCCAGGGCAGGCCGACCGGCTCGAGGGCTGCGTGCGCGTCGACGAGCGGACGCTGCGGATCGACGCCGGCCGCTGGCGCGACGGGGTGCACGAGTTCGAGCTCGTGGTCGCGCTGCCCGCGGGCGGCCCCGGCGACGAGCTCCTCGC
The DNA here is from genome assembly GCA_963806515.1 of uncultured Actinomycetes bacterium. Taxonomy (GTDB): domain Bacteria; phylum Actinomycetota; class Thermoleophilia; order Solirubrobacterales; family Solirubrobacteraceae; genus CADCVQ01. The sequence goes on from CAWDYO010000012.1 coordinate 219,311, forward strand.
CGCCCGGGTCGCGGTGCTCGCCGCCGGCGAGCGGGTGGCGGCGGCGCGGGTCGTCGTGACGTGGACGGAGGGCGCTCCCGACGAGGCGGCGCCGTCGCCCAGCGGCGCGGAGCCCACCGGCGGTACCGACCTCGACGCGTCGCGGACGGCCGCCGTCGTGGCCGCCGACCTGCCGACCGGGGCGTCGCCGCAGCCGCGCCACACGGGCGCCGGCGACGGGAGTGCGGCAGGACCCTGCAGCGGCTGTGGCGCGCTGCCGGAGGAGGGCGATCGCTACTGCGAGGCCTGCGGCCGGGAGCTCGCGGCAGGCTGATCGATCAGAAGTCGCGCGGCGTGACGGAACCCGCGGCGAACGCGGACTGCGCGAGCCGCACGCGCTTCTCGTTCTGCGCGAGCTCGGCGAGCCCGAAGCGGTCGAAGAGCTGGCGCAGCTGCGCCTTGACCGCGTCGACGCTCAGGAACACCTCGTCTGCGATCTGCTTGTTCGTCGCGGGCAGCGCGCTCGTCGCGTCGTTCAGCGGGCGGCAGAGTGCGACGAGCACCTTGTGCTGGGTCGGCGTCAGCGGCATCGCGGTCGAGCGCGCGTCGCGGCGCGTGGCCTCGGACTCCGGCGGCCCGGGATCGCGAAAGAGGAGCTGCGTCGTCCCGAAGCACAGCCGGTCGCCCTGGCGCAACCGCTGCCGTGAGACGACGCGCTGCCCGTTGACGTAGGACCCGTTGCTCGACAGCCCGTCGTCGACGAGCGTCCACTGGTCGCCGATGAGCTCGAGCAGCGCGTGGGCGCGCGACACCTCGACGTCCCAGCCCAGGGCGATGTCCGAATCGGGCTTGCGCCCCACCGTCAGCCGCCAGCGATCGCGCGGCAGGACGAAGATGAGCTGGCTGCCGTCCTCGGCGCGGCCGGTGAGAAACGGCTGGCCGCCGCGCTCGGCAGCGATGAGCGCCTGGACGTCCGCGGTGCTGCGGGCCATGGGTTGCGAGCGCGCTGCGCCGTCAGTCATCGCCCACCGTCATGCGCAGGACGGTAGCGGTCACCCGTGCCAGCGAGCGGGGCCGGCCAGGGCAGCGGGTCCCTGGCTCCGTTGCATGCGGCGACACCGCGAAGCTTGATCGTCGTCGACGCGTCGGCGGCGTGCGAACTGCTGTTGCGCGGACCGCACGAGCAACGGCTGATCGAGCTCGTGCTGTCCGAGGGCGCAAGCGTCCACGCGCCGGACCTCGTGAGCGTCGAGGTCACCCACGTCATTCGTCGGAAGGCCGTGACCGGCGAGATCTCGGTGCAGCGCGCAGACGAGATCCGCGAGGACCTCGCCGACCTGCCGATGCATTGCTATCCCAGCAGGCCCCTGCTGGATCGCGCATGGGCGCTGCGAGACAACATCACGGTCTACGACGCGCTGTACGTCGCGCTGGCCGAGGCGCTCGAGGCGACGCTCGTCACCGCTGATCATGCGCTCGCCCGGGCTGCCGCCAGGACGAGCGCGATATCCATCGAGACCATCGGCTGACACGCGCGCCGAGACGCGCACGCGGGGGTGCCGCTCAACCCTTCACGAGTGTCCGCGCGAACGCGACACCGCGCCGGACCCAGCCGTCGAGCCCCGCCTCGGCGGTGAGGCCGTCTCCGCCGACGAGCACCCAGTCGTACATCGGGCGCTTCGAGACGTTGCACTCGCGAGTGTGCGGCTCGGACAGCGTGGCGTGGCGCGCCTTCACGCCGACGCGGACCATCAGCTCGTCGCCCGCCACGCCGACGGCGAGGTTGCCGCCGACCATGAACATCCGGCGGCCGAACATCGCCTTCTCCGCGACCTGCCGCTCACCGTCCAGCAGCGCACGAACGCGCGCGGCAAGCCGCTCGTCGTAGGCCACGAGCGTCAGACCCTTCGGACTGCGAGGCGCGGATGTGCTCGAGCCATGGCCGCGAAGTCGTCGTCCTGCGTCACGACCGGGAGGCCGTGCTCGATCGCGGTGGATGCGATCAGCGCATCGAGGACCTTCGGCCGCGCGCCGGCCTGCCGGCAGTCGTGCGTCAGCCGCGCGAAGGCACCCATGACGGCTTCGGTGATCGCGATCGGATCGGCCGCGCGGGCGAGCGCGAGCGTATCGGCCCGCCGCGCGCGCTGATCGGCGTCGGTCGCCGCCAGCACGCCGAGCTCGAGCTCACCGATCGTGACGACGGAGACGGCGAGCTCGTCGGGCAGCGGCCCGAGCGGCCGGTGCTGCTCGCGGGCGATGAAGACCGACGTGTCGAGGAGCGCGCGGCTCACAGCTCGTCGATCGTCTGCCCGGCGAGCTGCTCGAGGTCGGCGGTCAGGGCCGAGTCCGCCTGACGCTCGCCGAGCTGCTCCGTCAGCCACTCGCCCGGAAGCCAGCGGGCCCGCCGGCCGTGGGGCACGATGTCCGCGACCGGCTCGCCGTTGCTCGTGAGCGTCACCGACTCACCCGCCTGTACGGCGGCCACGACAGCCGCCGTCCTGTTGCGAAGCTCCCTCACGCTCACCCGCATGTGCGACACCGTAGCACGGTGTCTAGCGTGGCGGAGCGTACTCATCCTTGGCCACGCGACGAGCTACCGGTCTCGGTCGCGGCGATCTGGGACAGCCGCCAGCGAGCTCGGCGCGAGGACCCCGCACAACATCATCCGTCGGCGCTGGTCCCACTGCCCTCGCAGCTCAGCGACCGCGATCCCGTCCTGCTGGTCGCGCCACGCGAGGAAAGAGAACGCGTCGTCACGCTGGCGCTGCTGCTGATGTATGAAATGCCAGTCGGCAGGATGCACGCGCGGCTACCGCTCGCCGGGCTTCTTGAGCGGGTACGCGGAGACGGGGATCGAGAGGTCGAGCGCCGTGCGGATGATCCGCGACTGCTCGGCGACGTGGGCGGCCGGGTAGCCCTCGCCGGTGCTCGCGCGCTCGGGGCGACCGATGTAGCCGAACCGCAGCCGCTCGGGGAGGATCTGCATGAGGCGCGGGAACATGTGCGCGCGGGCGCCCATGTTGCGCGGCTCCTCCTGCACCCAGACGACCTCGCGCAGGTTCGGATAGGTCTCGATGAGCTCGAGCACCTGGCCCTCGGGGAACGGGTACAGCAGCTCGACGCGGCCGATCGCGACGCCCTCGTTGCCCTTGCGGTTGGGATGGCCGACGAGGTCGTAGTAGATCTTGCCCGTGCACAGCGCCAGCCGCTGGACCTTCTCGACCGGCACGCGCGGCTCGGCCAGCACCGGGTAGAAGCGCCCTTCGGAGAGATGGGCGATCCGGTTCGTCGCCTGCGGCAGGCGCAGCAGCGACTTCGGCGTCATGAGGACGAGCGGGCGCTGCTTGGCGACGCGCGCCTGGCGGCGGATGAGGTGGAAGTACTGCGCCGGCGTCGTGACGTTCGCCACGCGCATGTTGCCCTCGGACGCCATCTGCAGGAAGCGCTCCAGCCGCCCGCTCGAGTGCTCGGGACCCGACCCCTCGTAGCCATGGGGCAGCAGCAGGACGAGCCGCGACGTCTGGCCCCACTTCGCCAGGCCGCTTGAGATGAACTGGTCGATGATCACCTGCGCGGAGTTGACGAAGTCGCCGAACTGCGCCTCCCACAGGACGAGCGTCTCCGGCGCCTCGGCGCTGTAGCCGTACTCGAAGCCCAGGCACGCGACCTCCGACAGCGGCGAGTTGTGCAGCTCGAACGGCGCGAGCGCCCCCGGCAGCGACTGGATCGGGCAGATCGTGCGGCCCGTCTGCGCGTCGTGCAGCACCATGTGGCGCTGGGAGAACGTGCCGCGCTCGACGTCCTGGCCGGTGAGCCGGATCGGCGTCCCCTCGGTGAGCAGCGTCGCGAACGCGAGCGACTCGGCGTGCGCCCAGTCGATCCCGCCGGCCTCGCCGAGCGCCACGCGACGGCGCTCGAGCTGCTTGACGAGCTTCGGGTGCACCGTGAAGCCGTCCGGCGTGCGGAGCAGCTCGTCGTTGATGATCTGCAACCGCTCGGCGCTGACCGCGGTCTTGACCTCGGGCGAGGGCGTGCGGTCGAGCTGGTACTCGCCGGTCGGCTGGTCGACGGTCCCGGCCTCGGCCGCCGCCTTGATCTGCTCGCGCAACCGCTGGTGAAGGCCCGTGAGGTCGTCCCACACGGCGCCCTTCTGCGCCTCGACGTCGCGCTGCGTCACGACGCCGTCGGCGACGAGCTGATCGGCCCAGATGTCCGCGACGCGCTTGTGGTGCTTGATGCGCTCGTACATCGCCGGCTGCGTGTACGCGGGCTCGTCGGCCTCGTTGTGCCCGAAGCGGCGGTAGCCGATGAGGTCGATCATCACGTCGTGGCCGAACTCCTTGCGGAACGCCCACGCGAGGCGGACGGCCGCGATGCATGCGCTGACGTCGTCGGCGTTGACGTGGATGATCGGCACGTCGAAGCCCTTGGCGACATCCGACGCCCAGCGCGTCGAGCGGGCGTCGTCGGGGTCGGTCGTGAAGCCGACCTGGTTGTTCTGCACGAGGTGCAGCGTGCCGCCGACGTTGTAGCCGTCCAGCGCCTGGAGGTTGAGCGTCTCAGGCACGACGCCCTGGCCGGGGAGCGCCGCGTCGCCGTGCAGGACGATCGGGACAGCCGAGTCGGTGTCGCGGTGCGCGTGCGGTCCCCGGCGCGTCGTCTGCGCGGCGCGCGAGGCGCCGACGACGACGGGCCCGACGTACTCGAGGTGCGACGGGTTGGACTCGAGGTTGACGAGGATCGACGACCCGTCGGGCAGCTGGTAGGAGCCCTGGGCGCCGTGGTGGTACTTGACGTCGCCCGTGCCGCCCTGCGGGATCGTCGTCACGGCCTCGAGCGTCGAGGCCCCCTCGAACTCGGCGAAGATCGTGTCGTACGGCCGGCCGAGGTTGTGGGCGAGGACGTTCAGGCGGCCGCGGTGCGCCATGCCGAGGACGACCTCCCGCCCCCCGTGCTGCGCCGCGAGCTGGATCGCCTCGTCGAGCATCGGGACCGTCATGTCCAGGCCCTCGATCGAGAACTGCTTCTGGCCGAGGTAGGCCTTGTGCATGAATCGCTCGAGCGCGTCGACCTCGATCAGGCGCTTGAGCAGCGCCTTCTGCTCGTCGTGCGACAGCGGGACACGGAACGCCCCGGACTCGATCTTCTCCCGCAGCCATGTGCGCTGGCGGTGCGACGCGATGTGCTCGATCTCGTAGGCGATCGTCCCGCAGTACGTCTCGTGCAGGTGCGGGAACGCGTCCGCGAGCGTCTGACCGGGGACGTGCACGCGCAGGATCTTCGCCGGGATCTTGGCCATGATCTCGGGCGTCAGATGCAGCGGCACAGGATCCAGGGCAGGGTCGCCCTCGGGCTCGGTACCGAGCGGATCCAGGCGCGCCGCGAGGTGGCCGAACGTGCGGTGCGCCTTGACGAGCGACGACGCCGCCTGGACGGCCTGCAGAAGCTCCTCGAGTTCGATCCAGCCGAGGACGGGGGCCGCCGGGGGCGCGGGCGTGGAAGGCGCGGGTTCGGCAGCGGGCACCGGCGGCGCCGGCGGCGGGCCAAGCTGCACGCCGAGCTCGCCGAAGATCTGATCGTAGAAGGCGTGCTCGCCTTGCAGGTGCTCCTCGACGACCTTGAGGAACCGACCGGACTCGGCGCCCTGGATGACGCGGTGGTCGTAGGTCGAGGTCATCGACATGACCTTCTCGGCGCCGATCCGGGCGGCCACCGCGCCGAGGCCGACGGGGTAGGCGATCGAGCCCGTCGCGACGATCGTGCCCTGACCGGCCATGAGGCGCGGCACCGACGCGACGGTGCCGATCCCGCCGGGGTTCGTCAGGGTGATGTTCGCGCCCGTGAGCTGGTCGGCGGTCAGCGCGTTGTCGCGCGCGGCCCGGATGAGCTGCGCGAACGCGTCGACGAACTGCGCGAACGTCAGCCGGCCGGCATCGCGGATGACCGGCACCATCAGCGTCCTCGAGCCGTCGCGCTTCTCGACGTCGACGGCGATCCCGAGGTTGACGGCGCCGTCGTCGACGACGTGGGGCTTGCCCTCGATCGCGGCGAAGTGGTGCGCCATGACCGGCATCTCGTCGGTCGCCGCGCGCGCGATCGCGTAGGCGATCAGGTGCGTGAACGAGAGCTTGTGACCGGCGGCCTTGAGCTCGCTCCGGCGGGCGTCCATCGCCGTGACGGTCATCGTGCGGAAGGACGTCGCGGTCGGGACCTCGAGCGAGGACTCCATGTAGCGGGCGAGGACGGCGGCGCCGCCGCGCAGGGGCGTGGCGCCGGGCGCGGCGGAGGGTGGCGGTGCGGCGCGCGACGCTCCGGCGGCGATCGGGGCCGGCTCGGCAGCGGGCGGCGGCGCGGCGACCGGCGGGGCGGCCTTTGCCGACAGGACGTCGGCCTTCGTGATCCGCCCGGCCGGGCCGCTGCCGTGGACGGCGGAGAGGTCGATGCCCTCCGCCTCGGCGACGCGGCGCGCGACGGGCGAGATCGGGGCAGCATGCGCGCCGTTGCCGGCGGGCGCGGGATCGGAAGCGGCCGTGTCCCGGTCGTCCGGCCGGGGCGCATCGTGCGTCGCGGCCGCGGCCGAGTCGGGCGCGCTCGATGCCGCGGCGCCATCCGATCCGGAGCCGTTGCCGGCGGACTCCGTCTGCAGCATCCGCGCGATGACCTGGCCGACGTGCACGGTGTCGCCGACCGCCGCGAGGATCTCGGTGATGACGCCCGCGCCCGGTGCGGGGAGCTCCATGTCGACCTTGTCGGTGGACAGCTCGACGATCGTCTGGCCGTCGGACACCTCGTCGCCGACGGCGACCGCCCATTCGAGGATCGTGCCCTCGGTCACCGACTCGCCACCCGCCGGCGTGACGATGTCGACGATCTCCGGGGAGGCGTGCGAGGGCAGCTCCCCGCCGGGCTCGGCCGGCGCGGTGGCGCGAGCGCCGCCGTCGCCGTGCTCGGGATCGGGCCCGTCCGAGGGGGCGGGCGTCGGCGTGAGCGCGCCGTCGGAGACGCGTTCGACGTCGGGCCCGTCCGAGGGGGCGGGCGCCGGCGCGAGCGCGCCGTCGGAGACGCGTTCGACGTCGGGCCCGTCCGAGGGGCCGGGCGCCGGCGCGGTGCCGTTGGCGATCTCCGCGAGCACGTCGCCGACGGCGATCGTGTCGCCTTCGGCGGCGACGATCCGCGAGAGCGTTCCGGATGCGGGAGCGGGCACCTCGGCGTCGACCTTGTCGGTCGACACCTCGACGATCGTCTCGCCCTCGGCTACCGCGTCGCCCTCCTGCTTGTGCCACTCGAGCACGGTCCCTTCGCGGACCGACTCGCCCATCGCAGGAAGCGTCACCAGGGTCGTCGTGTTCACGGCCATCCAGCGATCCACTCTAGAGACCTGTAGCCCGATGGTGGCGGGTTGCATCCCGCGTCGCAGGATCTACGATCGCGGCATGCACGCATCCGCTGCGCCGGCGTCGATCGACGTCGTGCTGGACCAGCACTCCGGAACGCTGCGCTCGGCGTCCGAAGCCGCGGATCCGGGAGGGTCCGCGTTTCACCTGCTCCCCGCCACCGAGGAGCTGCTGCGCGAGGCGTCGCGGATGCAGGTCCCGGTGCGGATCGTCGTCGCCGAGGACCTCGACGGCGACCCGATCCACGAGCTCGAGGCGCTCGTCTCCGAGGCGGAGATCGTCGCCGGGATCGACGGCCTCGTCCCGCAGGACCGGCCAGGGATCCTCGTCGCGGCCGATCGGGTCGTCCGCGCTCGGGCGGCCGGGCTCGGCTGGACCGCGGTGCCGCATCCCGCCCTGGCGGCGGCCGCCGCGCGCGGCGAGCAGCTCGTGTTCGCGCGCCTCAGCGGCGATCGCGGCGCGATCGGAGCTGTCGCGGGGCTCGTGCCCTACTGGCTCGAGGAGCGGTCGCATGGCCCATCGTGGGCGCTCGCCGCCCTGCCCCGGACGTCCGTCGGCCACGCGATCGACGCGGGGCTCGAGGTGCAGCGCCTGCCGCTGGACCTCGGGCTCGAGGATCCGCTGTTCGTCGCACTCGACGAGGGCGCGAAGATCGGCGACGCGCTTGCGGACTACGAGATCCTGTGGTCCGACGCGACACGCGTGCTCCTCGCGCTCGACGCCGGGCAGGTCAACGACGAGGTCCCGGCGCACGGCGGCCACGGGCACTTCATCTTCCTCACGCCGAGCCCCGAGCTGCTCGAGCCGGCGGCCGTGCTGGCGCTGGCGAGCTCGCCATCGGCCACGGCGAGCCTCCAGGTCGCCGCCGCGCCCGCGCCCGTGACCGCCGAGTCCTACCTCGCCGACATCCGGCGGTACTCCGGCATGGCGCCGATCGACAGCCGCGGCCCGCTGCGCTCGCGCCACAGCTCGCACCCCGACAACGCCCGCGCGATCGACGCCCTCGTGGCCGACCTGACCGAGATGGGGTACGCGCCGTTCACGCACCAGTTCAGCTTCGGTGGCCGGATCCTGCGCAACGTCATCGCCGACATGCCCGGTAGCGGGCAGCTCGGCGTCGACGCCGGCATCCTCGTCGTCGGCTGCCACATGGACTCGACCGCGGCGAGCGATCCGGGCTACCGGCCCGCGACGAGCCCGGCCCCCGGCGCCGACGACGACGGCTCGGGCGTCGTCGCCCTGCTCGCGATCGCGCGCCACCTGCGCACGCTCGACGCGCCTCACAACACCGTGCGCCTCGGCTTCTTCAACGCCGAGGAGTCCGGCCTGGTTGGAAGCCGCGCCTATGCCGCGTCGCTGAAGGCCGCGCGGGCGCCGGTGATCGCGGCCGTCTGCGCCGACATGATCGGCTACAACAGCGACGCGACGCTCGCCTGGGAGGTGCACGCCGGCTTCACGGACCCGCGCATCCGCGACCTCAGCGTGCCGGTGGCGCAGGTCGTCGCCGACGCGGGCGCGCAGCTCGGCGAGCTGCCGGCGGTCCAGCTCGTCTCGGGAACGATCCCGCGCGACGGGGACGACCCGACCCGCTTCGACGGCGCGATCAACCGCTCTGACCACGCGTCGTTTCAGGAGCAGGGCTATCCGGGCGTGCTCGTCAGCGAGGACTTCTTCCCCAATCGTCCGAGCGAGCCCGGCTTCGACCCGAACCCCAACTACCACTCCAACGCGGACGTCGAGATCGACGGCGAGTACGCCGCGGCGATCACCCGCGCCATGAGCGTCGCCGTGCTCGAGCTCGCGTCGCGTCCCGGCGCGATGTCGTAGCCACCGATGACTTCCCGGCGGCGGCCGGGTCTACAGGGCACCAACATCGACCGGAGGTGAGTGCCATGGGAGCCATCCACGTACACGAGTTCATGACCCTCGACGGCGTCGTCGACGCGCCGACGTGGTCGTTCGACTACGGCTTCGATCCCGGGATGGGCGAGGTCCTCGCCGCGGTGTGCGGCCGTAGCACGGGGATCCTGCTCGGGCGCAACACCTACGAGATGTTCGAGCCGGCATGGTCGACGCGGACCGTCGAGGACGACCCCGGCGCGCCGTTCTTCAACGACACGACGAAGTACGTCGTCTCCGGCACGCTCACGGATGCGACCTGGCGCAACTCGGAGATCGTCGGCGCGTACGACCCCGACGCGATCCGCGCGCTCAAGGAGCAGTCCGACGGCGACCTCTACGTCAGCGGCAGCATCACGCTCGTCCGAGCGATGCTCGCGGACGGCCTCGTCGACGAATTGCACCTGTTCGTCTACCCCCTCACCCTCGGAGCCGGGACGCGCCTGTTCGAAGAGGGCGCGCCGCCGGCGAAGTTCGAGCTCGCCACCGCCGACTCCTACGCCAACGGCGTCGTCTACCTGAACTACCAGCCGCAGGCCTGACGCGTCGGTCTTGGCGAATACTCCGCCATATCGGCGGGATAGACGACAAGACCGTCGCGGGCTCAGCCTTGGCGGCGGAGGATGAGCCAGTTCACGACCCACAGCGCGCCGCCGACCGCGATCAGCAGGCCGGCGCGGACGAAGATCTCCGCCTCGATCTGCGTCAGGAGCCCGAGCGAGATCGCGATCCCGACGACCGGCACCCACGACCACACGACGAAGTGCTCGTGGTCGACCGGCTCGCGGCGCAGGACGAGCACGCAGACGTTGACGATCGCGAAGACCACGACGAGCAGCGCGACCGTCGTGTCGGCGAGCTCGTCGAGGTCGCCCGTCGCGACGAGCACCGCCGCGATCGCCGACGTGAACGCGATCGCGAACCACGGCGTGCGGCGCTCGGAGAGCACGAGGGCGAACGGCCGCGGCACGACCCCCTCCTGCGCCATCCCGTAGAGCAGCCGCGAGGCCATGATCATGTTGATCAGCGCGCCGTTTGACAGCGCCAGCAGGCCGATCGCGGAGAAGAGCTTCTCGGGGATGCCGAGCGGGCCCTGCTTGATGACCTCGAGCAGCGCGCCGTCGGAGGCGACGAGGTCGGCCGTCGGCACGACCATCGACGCGCCGATCGTGACGAGCAGGTAGAGCGCGCCGGCGATCGCGAGCGCGCCGAACAGCGCCTTCGGGTACGTGCGCGCAGGCTGCTGCGTCTCCTCGGCGACGTTGACGGAGTCCTCGAAGCCGACGAGCGCGTAGAACGCGATCGCGGCCCCGGCGAGCGCCGCGCCCAGCAGCGAGCCGCCCTCCTTGAACTCGAACGCGCGCGAGGGCTCCGCATCGCCGCCGGCGACGGCCACGAGCGCGACCACGACGATGAGCGCGAGGCCGCCCATCTCGACGAGCGTGAAGCCGACGTTGATCTTCACCGACTCCGCGATGCCACGCAGGTTCACGGCGGCGATGAGACCGACGAGCACGAGCGCCGTGAGGATCACCGGGATGTCGACGAACTCCGACAGGTAGTCGCCGCCGAACGCGCGCGCCAGAGCGCTCGCCGACGCGATGCCCGACGCCACGACGGCGAACGCGACGACGAACGTGACGAACGAGTTGCCGAACGCACGATGGACGTAGAGGCCGGCGCCGCCGGCGCGGGGGTACTTGCCGACGAGCTCGGCGTAGGAGCCCGCGGTGAACGTCGCCGCGACGAGCGCGAGCGCGAAGCCCACCCAGATCGCGCCGCCCGTCTCCCCCGCGACCTGCCCGACGCGAGCGTAGATGCCGCCGCCGAGGATGTCGCCGACGATGAAGAACAGCAGCAGGCCCGGCGTGATCGCCCGGCGCAGCCCGCCGCTCTCGGGTCCCTCGGGGACCGGGCCCGCGCCGACCGGGATGTTCGCCTTGCGCCCTCCGCCGCGTGCCATCGCCCGCTCATACCCCGCGCGGCGGGCCGGCAAGCCGGCCGTCAGGCGGGCGCGGCCGCCGGATCGGCGACGCCGCGGCGCCGGCTCTGGCGCACGAACTCGTAGGAGCCGACGAACGGGCCGATCCCGCCGAGCACCGCGACGGCCACCCCGAGGCGCAGATCGATGACCCGCAGGCGCACGGCGGCGATGCACGCGAGCGACATCGCGATCCAGCCGAGGCCGTGGCCCATGCCGAAGACGGCCTCCAACCCGTGCAGGCCGGGAGCGAGCCAGACGACGAGCAGCACCGTGTAGATCGCCGAGTGCGTGAACGACGCGACCTTCAGGCGGTCGAACGTGAGCGCGCGCGTCATGTGCCGGCGGCGAGCATCGTCGCCATGCGCCGCAGCGGCTCGTCGGCCTCGTCGGGCCAGTCGGCGACGTCCGACGGCCACCAGGCGTGCGCGTCGTGCTCGTCGTCCATCTCGATCTCGGCGCCGTCGGGCAGCCAGGCCAGGCCGACGACCATGACGAGCTGGTGCGGCAGCCGCACGAGCGCCTCGACCGTCAGGCTCGACGGCTGTACCGACCACTCCTCCTGCAGCTCGCGCTCGAGCGTGTGCGCGGGGCTCTCGCCCATGTCGACCGCGCCGCCGGCGCCCAAAGCCCAGCGGCCGGGCCACGAGGACAGCCATGCCGCACGGCGTCCGGCGAGCCAGCGGCCGTCCGCGGCGCGCGTGACGGTGAGCGCCGCCACCGAGTGCGAGGCGTCGCCGTGGACGAGCCGCAGCGCCCACCGCACGGGCTGCAGCTCGAGGACGAGCTCGTCGCCGCGCTCGGCGTGGTCGACGAGGCGCGCAGCCAAGCCGTCGTGGCTCGGCGAGCCACGCTCGCGCAGCGCTTCGATCGCCGCGTCGGCCGCTTCGGCGTGCTGCTCGGGCGGCTCGTAGTGCTCGTCGCGCCAGTGGGCGCGCACGCGCTCGGCCGGCCAGTGGCCGCGGGCAAGGATCGCTACCGAGTCCATGGCCTCACACGATAGTTCGGCGCGCCGCCTCCGGTCCCGTCAGCCGGCGACGGCCGGCTCGCGGTCGACGAGCGCGAGCACGAGGTCGGCGGCGTGCGGGAGCTCGGGGATCGCCACGTGGGCCGGCGGCGCGTTCAGCGCGGCGACCAGCTCGTGCGCGAGCTCCGAGCGGTTGCGCGCGACGGACACGAAGTCCAGCTCCTCGTAGGCGCGGTCGTTGACGCGCACCGGTCCGCGTGTCCAGCCGTAGGAGACGACGCGGCAGTCGCACAGCCGGGCGTCCAGGACGACGGGTCCGGCGGTCGAGTGGACGAGGACGTCGGCCGCCGCGAGCAGCGTCACCATGTCCTCCGCGAAGCCCTCGACCTTGACGCGCTCGTGCTCGCCGAAGGTCGCCCGCAGGCGGTCGCGCGCCGCCGTGTTGTCACCGGTGAGGACGACGATCGTGTCGGCGCTGTAGTGCAGCGCCGTCTCGATCGCGGTCGCGAGATCGCCGGCACCGCGGGCGCCTCCGGAGACGACGACGAGCGACCCTCGCGTCGGCAGCCCGAGGTCGGTCCGCGCGGCATTGCGGTCGGGCGGGTCCTGCAAGCGCGGATCGGTGAGGCCGTGCACCGCCGTGATCCGCGTCGACGGGCCGGCGATCTTGCGCACCTCCTGCTCGGACTCCGGATGCGCGACGAGGTGCAGGTCGACGCCGGGATGGGCCTTGAAGTGCAGCGCGGCGAGGTCCGCGATCGCGCTGACGACGGGAGTCGCGAGCCGGCCGGAGGACCGCAAGCGGCCGAGCAGCTCGGTCGTGAGCGGATGCGTCGAGACGATGACGTCCGCCTCGTGGGCACGCAGGAACGCCTGCAGCCGCGCTCCGAGCACCTGGTCCAGGACGCGCGAGCCCGCGCGGCGCACCGGCCCGACGCCGGTCGCCAGCCGGTAGCCGGCGTCGAAGACGCGACCGCCGGCCGCCCGCTCGAGCGTCGAGGTGGCGCGGAGGATCGCCCGGGCCGCGGACCCGCCCGCGTCGGCGCCGTCGACGATCTCCGCGGTTGCGCCGCGCTCGCGCAAGCCCGCCGCGAGCACCTGGGCCGCGGAGTCGTGGCCGGCAGGGGTCGAAGCGGTGAAGATGAGGGCGCGCGCAGGCATGGGCCGGGACTATGGTCGCGCATATGGGCCGGCGCAAGCACTGGGGGTGGGGCGACGAGGCTGACGCGTGGTCCGTCGCACAGCTTCGCGCGGCCGCCGGAGGCCTCGAGGAGCACCTGCGGATCGCGGGCGACGGGGAGGTCCGCGAGCCCGTCGCGATCGACGACGTCGTGCTGCCCGCGCCGCGCGTGGCGGCCCCGAAGCACCTCGCGGCGATCTGCGCGACCGACACCCACGCCCGCGCCTCGCACGCGTGGGGGAAGTCCTACGCCGACGTCGTGCGCGGCTTTAACGGGCGCTTCGACTTCCCGCCCGACGTCGTCGCCCGGCCGCGCGGCGAGCGCGACGTCGAGGCCGTGCTCGAATGGGCGGCCGGCGCGAACGTCGCCGTCGTCCCGTACGGCGGCGGCACGAGCGTGAGCGGCGGCGTGCAGTGCGAGGTCCCCGCGCGCTTCGACGGCGCCGTCTCGCTCGATCTCAGCGCGATGGATCGCGTCCTGCACATCGACGACGTCTCGCGCGCCGCGTGCATCCAGGCCGGCGCGAGCGGTCCCGCTCTGGAGCGCCAGCTGCGCGCGCTGGACCTGACGCTGCGCTTCTATCCGCAGTCCTTCGAGCTGTCGACCCTCGGCGGCTGGATCGCGACGCGCGCCGGCGGGCACTTCGCGACCGTCGAGACGCACATCGACGACCTCGTCGAGTCCGTGCGAGCGGTCACGCCGACCGGCGCCTGGGAGTCGCGCCGCGTGCCGAGCTCGGGCGCCGGCCCGTCGCCGGACCGGATGCTGCTCGGCTCCGAGGGCATCCTCGGCGTCATCACCGAGGCGTGGATGCGCGTGCGCCCGCGCCCGAAGGCGCACTCGCTCGCGGCGGTGCGCTTCGCCGAGTTCGGCGCCGGGATTCTCGCGCTGCGGGCGATCGCCCAGTCGGGCCTGCGGCCGTCCAACTGCCGGCTCATCGACGCCGAGGAGGCGCGCATGACCGGCGCGAGCGATGGCACGAGCGCCCTGCTCGTCCTCGGCTTCGAGGCCGCGGAGGACGTGCTGCTGCCGGTCGGCGAGCTACTCGACCGTGCGCTGCTGCTGTGCGCGGAGGAGAGCGGGACGTGGGACGAGGGGGCGGTGCGGCGTCCCGCGGCCGGCACGCGCGACGCGGGTGGCGGCGACGCCGTCGGCGCGTGGCGGACGGCGTTCCTGCGCGCGCCGTACCTGCGCGACGCCTTCGTCTCGATGGGGATCCTCTCGGAGACCTTCGAGACCGCGATCACGTGGGAGCGCTTCGATGCGCTCCACATGGCCGTGATGGCGGCGGCGGGCGAGGCGATCGGCCCGGCGGGGCGGGTGACGTGCCGGATCTCCCACGTCTATCCCGACGGCCCGGTGCCGTACTTCACCGTCCTCGCGCCCGCGCGCCGTGGCGAGGAGCTTGCGCAGTGGGCCGCCGTGAAGGAGGCGGCGTCGCAGGCGATCCTCGCCGCGGGCGCGACGATCACCCATCACCACGCCGTCGGCCGCGACCACCGCGCCTGGTATGACCGCCAGCGGCCCGAGCCGTTCGCGGCGGCCCTGCGAGCGGCGAAGGCCGCCGTCGATCCGGCGGGGCTGCTGAACCCCGGAGCCTTGATCGACCCCTGACGGTCCCGGTACCCTGAGACGCCGATGGCCTCCGACACGCAGAAGATCGCCGACAACCTGCGCCGCTTCGTCATCGCGATCAACGCCCACGATCGCGAGAACCCGACGCACACGGCCTACGGCATCGGCCTGAACCCGTTCGACATGGACAAGTTCGGCTTCGAGGAGGGCGAGCAGGTCATCCCGGGGATCACGATCCAGGCCGACGGCGGCGTGGCGGGCAACTTCCGCGTCCTCTGCGACGGCGATCATCTCGCCGAGCTCGAAGCCGCCGAGGAAGAGGTCGTCGAGGCCGTTTCGACCCAGCAGGTGAGCGTTCCGGTGGGCAACCCGCGCGAGGACGAGCACCGCTAACCGAAGTTTCCGCGCCGCGCGCATAGCACGGCGGTCGCTCGCGCGCCGACGAGGAACGTGCCGATCGTGGCCGATCGCGGTAGATTGCGCGCCGAGCGGATGCATCGGCCCGCCTCATCGACTCAAGGGGAGCTAGGCAACAATGGTCAAGTCTTCGTATTTGTTCTTCGCGTTTCTGACGTTCCTGGTGTTCGTCGCCATTCTGGTGGCCTTCACGACGATGATCGACAACGGTGGCCCATGGGATCGCGGCGACACGCCGTCGCAGGTCGTCAAGGGTTCCCCTGGCGTGGAGAAGCCCAACAAGGTCCCGGACTGATCGTCGCTCGCGGCGCCCTCGGCGCCACGATCGCTCCCCTTCGCTGAACGGCCTCGCCGCGCTGCCGGCGAGCGCCGTGATGCGTAGTAGGGTCGCTCGCCCATGAGCGAGTACGGCAAGCTGGGCATCGACTACGACGTGCTCGATGCGTCCAAGCGCGACGCGATCGGCTTCGCCCAATCGACCTCGCATCTGCTCGAAGCCCACGGCGGGAGGGCCGTGGAGGCGTCGCGCGGGGCGTCGGCGTTCGTGCTCGAGCTCGGTGGCCAGCACCTCGCGTTCGTCGTCGAGGGGCTCGGCACGAAGTCGATCATCTCGCGCCAGTGGATGGAGGCATCCGGCGAGGACCGCTTCGCCGACGTCGCGATCGACGCCGTCGGCGCGATCGTCAACGACGTCTGCAGCGTCGGTGCGTTGCCGTTCGTCATCAACGCGTACTTCGCGACGGGCCGCTCGGACTGGCATGCCGACTCGACCGCGTTGCCGTCGCTGCTGGCCGGCTGGCACCGCGCGTGCGAGCTCTCCGGCGCGGCGTGGGGCGGCGGCGAGTCGCCTGCGCTTCCGGGCCTCGTCTCGGCCGACGACATCGAGCTCGCGGGGTCGGCGATCGGGCTCATCCCCGCCGAGTGGGGGCCGATCCTCGGCGATGAGCTGCGCGCGGGCGATGCGATCGTCCTCGTCGAGAGCTCCGGCCTGCACGCCAACGGGGCGTCGCTCGCGCGCTCGGTCGCGGCCGGGTTGCCCGACGGCCTGCTGACCGAGATGCCGAGCGGGCGGCGCTTCGGCGACGCGCTGCTGGATCCGAGCGTCATCTACGTGCCGCTCGTCGCCGAGCTGCGCAAGCGCGGCATCCGGCCGAGCTACCTGTCGCACATCACCGGCCACGGGATGCGCAAGCTCATGCGCGCGCCGGGGGACTGGACCTATGTGATCGACGACGTGCCGGCGGTGCCCGAGGCGCTGTCGTTTCTCGTCGAACACGCCGGCATCGACGAGCGCGAGGCCTACGGCACGTTCAACATGGGCGCGGGCTTCGCGGTCTACGTCCCGGCCGAGCACGCGCAGGGCGTCGTCGAGGCGGCCGCCGCGCGCGGCATGCGCGCCGCGGTCTCGGGTCGCGTCGAGGCGGGCGAGCGGAGCGTCGAGCTGCCGGGCCTCGGCTTCGCGTACCGCGGCGACGAGCTCGACCTCGGCTGAGCCGCGCGATCGCACGCATCGCTGAGCGCATGGCGGTCGCGCTGCGGGATGTGTGGTCAAGTGCTACGGAGTCGTAGAGAACCACGACCGTCAGCAGCCTCGCGCACGGCGTCAGTGGTTCGAAACCGGCCTATGTGTCACGTTTCGAACCACAGTCGGGCCGCGCCCCGACGAGTCTCGCTCCTCGCACGAAGGCCGCGGGCGGAGCGCCTCAGTCGGAGACTTCGACCGTCAGGCCGTCGGCGGCGAAGCAGACGTGGCCCGCGATCTTCATCGCGGCCGCGAGCGGCAGCTCGTAGCTCCACGCGGCGTCGGGGAACTTCTCGCCGTTGGCGTGGACGTGCCAGTACGTCGCGTCGCCCTTGTAGGGGCACGTCTCCTGCGTCGGGCTCGGCGCGAGATGGCCGGCGACGAGGTCGCGGCGCGGGATGTACGCGCGGACGGGCAGGCTCGTCTCGAAGACGAGGACCGGGTGCGCGGTCTCGGCGATGAGGTCGTCGCCGGCGCTGACGCGCACCGCGCGCGAGCTCTGGTGGACGTCGACGCGGTGATACGGGTCGCGCAGGTGGCCGACCAACGGCTCGTCCTCGATGAGCCAGCGGTCGACCTTGTCGGGGTACAGCGCGGCGAACCCGCGCAGCCACGGTGCGGCGTCGATCGGCTCCTCGTACGCCCAGACCGCGTCCACGCGCACGTCGTCGCCGACGCGCAGCGACCAGTACGAGGCGTCGCCCTTGAACGGGCAGTGGGTCGTCGTCTCCGTGCGCTCGAGCAGGTCGGGGTCGATGTCGGCGAGCGGGACGTAGGCCACCGGCAGGATCCCGGTCTCGTGCAGCAGGTGCGCGCCCGTCGTGTCGAGCACGACCGTGTCGCCGACGAGCGCGCGCAGGCGGCGACCGTCGGGCTCAAAGAGGATCTTGTGCGGGGGCGACTCGAACGTGTAGTTCGCGTCGCCCGGGCGGCCGCCGAGCGGTCCGGTGCCGAGGGTCAGGCTCATGCGTGCTCCACCTTCAGTCGCTTGTCGAACGCGCGGTCGAAGAGGTCGACCTCGCGTTGTGCGGCCCAGCGCTCGACCGCGGCGGCCCCGTCGGCTTCGAGCGCGAGCCGGACCGTCCCGTTGTCGGTCCTCACGTGCGCCTCGCGCACGCTCTGGTCGCGGCTTCGCTCGAGGTCCTCGGCGAGGCGCAGGAGGATCGACATGCGATCCAGCCGGGCGTCGTCGCCCTCCTCGATCAGGGGCTTGAGCTCCTGGAAGTCGGGCATGCCCTTGCGGTGATAGCGCGCCGCCTGCGCGATGAGCGCGACCTCGCGCGGCGCGAAGCCCGGCAGGCCCGCGTTGAGGATGAGATAGCGCGAGTGCTTGTGGTGGTCGTCGTAGTCGACCGACATGCCGATGTCGTGCAGCACGCAGGCGCACCACAAGAGCTCGCGCTCCCAGCGGTCTCCGGGATGCAGGCCGGCGTCGGCGAGCTCGTCGAAGAGCGTCAGGGCGAGCCGCGCGACGTGCTCGGTGTGGGCCGGGTCGACGTGGTAGCGCGCGGCGAGGTTCAGGATCGTGGAGCGGCGAACGTCGTCGAACAGCGGTGGGTCGCCGTCGAGGTGCTCGGCGAAGAAGACGCCCTCGCGCAGGCCGGCCTCGGTGACCTCGATCGCGTCGAAGCCGCCGGCCTCGAGCACGGAGTGCACGACGATCGCGCCCGCGAGGATGAGGTCGGCGCGCGCGTACTTGATGCCCTTGATCGACGCGCGCTCGGACGCGGGGAGCGCCGCGAGCTCGTCGATCAGCGCGGCGAGCCGCTCGCGGCGGATCTCAAAGCCCTGCACGCCGAGCGACGGCAACCCCTCCTCTGCCTGCACCGCCGCAGCGAGGTTGCGCATCGTGCCGCCGATGCCGACGAGCCGCTTCGGTGCGCGCTCGAGCCACGGCGCGTCGCGCTCGAGCGTCTCGAGGACGTGCTTCTGCAAGGCCTTGCGCTGCTTCTTGGTCGCCTCCTCGGGATCGGGGAGGAAGTGCTCGGTCATCCGGACGGCGCCCAGCGGCCAGGACCCGACCCTGCCGGGGTGGCGGCTGACGACCTCGACGAGCTGCAGCGAGCCGCCGCCGAGGTCGAGCACGACGCCGTCGGCGAGCGTCGTCGAGTTCACGGCCGCGACGTAGCCGTAGTACGCCTCCTCCTCCTTGGCGAGCACGCGCACGTCGAGGCCCGTCTCGCGCTCGACGCGCGCGAGGAACCTCGCCTGGTTGGAGGCGTCGCGGATCGCGCTCGTCGCGACCGGCTGGATGTCCGGGGCTTCGATCTTCATGGCGCGGCAGAAGTGCGCGAAGACGTCAGCTGCTTCGAGCGCGCGCTGCATCGGCTCCTTGCCGAGCTCACCCGTCGCCTCGATGCCCTCGCCGACGCGGACGGCGAGGTAGATCTCGTCGGTGCGCTTCCACCACCCCTCGGCCGCGGTGAAGACCACGAGGCGAAACGAGTTCGACCCGAGGTCGATGACCGCTGTGCGCTGATCAGGCACGGCAGATGAGCTTACGGGGCGGGGATGACCCCTCCGCGCCGGTAGCCGCAGGAGTCGAGAAGCACCGGTACGCTCGCCGGGACGCGGTCACCGGGTTTCGCGGGAAGGCGTGTGGATGGTCGGATTCGGGAGGGGCCTCGTCGTGGCAGTGCTGACGATGGGCGTCTGGGCCGCGGGGCCGCGGCCGCGGACACGCCCGGCCTCGTCCAGAAGCCGGGGCTCGCGGGGTGCGTCCAGCAGGCGGGCGGCGACGGGTGCGCCCGCTCGCGAGCGATGACCTATCCGCAGATCGTGGCGGCGAGCCCCGACGGGCGCAGCGTCTACGTCGGCTCGGAGTTCAGCAGCAGCATCGCGGTCTTCGATCGCGCCGCCGGCGGAGCGCTGAGCCAGCGCGCGGATCCGGCGGGTTGCGTCAGCGAGACCGGGACCGACGGGGGTGTGCTGGGCGGCGGGGCCGGATCCTGCCGCGACGTCATCGGGCTGAGCGCCGGGATCCTCGGGGGTCCGTACGGGCTTGCCGTGAGCCCCGACGGCGCCAACGTGTACGCGGCGTCCTACGGGGGACCCGTCGCGGTGCTCGATCGCGGCGCCGACGGATCCCTGACCCAGCGCAGCGGGCCGGGGGCGTGCGTCTCGGACGCGGACATCGCGGGGTGCGCGACCGGGCGCGCGCTGCGCTTCGGCCGATCGGTCGCCGTGAGCCCCGACGGCGACAGCGTCTACGTCGCAGCGGAGTCCAGCCTCAGGGACGCAGGGCCTGGCGATCTTCGACCGTGCCGCCGACGGCATCCTGACCCAGAAGGCAGGGACGGACGGATGCATCTCCGAGACCGGTGGCGGCGGCTGCGCGGACACGATCGAGTTCCTGCCCTACGACGTGACGGTCAGCGCCGACGGGGCGAGCGTGTACGTCGGCCCGCGCGCGGCATCCTCGTGTTCGACCGCGCTGCCAGCGGCACGCTGACGCAGAAGCCCGGTCGGGCCGGGTGCGTCTCCGAGGACGGAGCGGGTCCGTGCACCGACGGGACCTCGGTCACCGCCGTGGAGTCCGTCTCGGTCAGCAAGGACGGCGCGACCCTCGTGGCCATCTCGAGCAACAACACCGGGACCGTCGTGATCTTCGACCGCGCCGCGGATGGATCGCTCACGCAGAAGGCGAGGACGAGCGGCTGCATCTCGCGGTTCGGCGGCGGCCCATGCGTCGACGGCCGCGGGCTGAGCGGCGCGCGATCGGTCGTGCTCTCGCCCGACGGCAAGAACGCCTACGTCGCGGGCTCGGACGATGTCCTCGCGGTGTTCGATCGCGTGCCCGTCGCTGCGCCGCCGCCCCCGCCCCCGCCGCCCGGACCGGTGCGACGTCCCCAGCCGAGCTGCCCGGCGGGCGGGATCCAGGGCGCCGGAACCGAGGGCGTCGACGCGCTCACCGGCGCCGCGCGGCGCGACATCCTGTTCGGGCTCGCGGACGCCGACCTGCTGCGCGGGCTGGCCGGGCGCGACTGCCTCTACGGCGGCGACGGCGACGACCGGCTGTTCGGCGGCTCGGGTGCCGACCGGCTCTTCGGCGGACCCGGCGAGGATCGCCTGGACGGCGAGGACGGCCGCGACCGTCTCGAGGGTGGTCCCGGCGCGCGCCAGGCGACGAGCGGCGACTACCTCAGCGGCGGGTCCGGGCGCGACCGGCTCGTCGATCGCCGCGGGAACGCGACGTTCGTCGGCGGCACGGGCAGCGACCGCATCGACGCTCGCGACGCGTCGGCGCGCGACCGCCGCCGGCGCGACGTCGTGCGCTGCGGCACCGGCCGCGACACCGCGCTCGCGGACGCCGCCGACCGCGTCGCGGCCGACTGCGAGCGCGTCGTCCGCCGTCGCCCTTGACCGCCGACGGCGGTCTATCGTGTGTCGGAATGCACGCGCTTCGCAACATGACCGCGGACGAGCTGTTCCATTACAGCCACGAGCCGTTCAGAACGGAGTTGGTGCGTGGCAGGCTCTTCGAGATGGAGCCTGCCGGCGCACTTCACGGAGCTGTCGCGGCCGCGATCTGCGAGCTGCTCAGGACGCACGTCCGCGCGCGCGGGCTCGGAACGGTGTTCGGAGCCGAGACCGGCTACGTCCTCGAGAAGGACCCCGACACCGTGCGCGCGCCCGACGCGAGCTTCGTCACGCGCGAGCGCATCGAGGCGCTCGGCGGCATCCCGAGCGAGTACTTCCCCGGCCCGCCCGATCTCGCCTTCGAAGTCACCTCACCACGCGACCGCCGTGGCGAGGCGCAGAGCAAGATCCGATCCTGGCTCGAGGCGGGTACGCGCGCCGTCGTCGTCGTCGACCCGCGCAAGCGCATCGCGACGATCCACCGAACGCCGCGCGTGTCGCAGGGCTACACGGCAGGCGAGGTGCTCGACCTCGACGACGTGCTGCCGGGGTTCGCGCCGACGGTCGACGATCTGCTGGCCTGAACCGATCCCTACCAGTAGTAGACGTGCCAGTAGCCCTGCGCCGACGTGCCCCACGCGCCCGTGACCGTGAGGGTGTGGCTTCCGTCGTAGTCCACACAGTGCGAATACCGGTAGTTGCCCGAAGACCAGTTCGTGCACCCCGCGGCGGCCATGCCAAGCGCCGACGGCGCCGTGATCGCCAGGGTGGCGGCTGCCAGCGCCCCCACGATCGCCATGCGAATGAGCCTCATCGCCCCACTCCCTCCGGTCGTTGTCTGATGAGGAAACCTGCCGGACGGCCACGGTACGCGCAGCCGCAGATCCGGTCAAGCGTGCCGCGGGGCCGGCTCCGCGCTCCGGTTGCGAGCGCTCGACGCGGTAGCCGGCCGGGTCGCGCACGGCACCTGACCAATCTCGGCTGACGCGACCGAACGGTGATCTCAGAGCTCGACGACGTCGAGCTGCTCGTCGCGGGCCATCGCCACGAGCATCGCGTCAAGCGTGGCGATCGAGTCACCCGGGTCGGTGCAGGCAAGCAATGCACAGTCCGCCAATGACACCGGCCTACGCGTGCGGTGATAATGGCGCGCCCGCAGCTCCCCGACGCGCCACGCGCGCGCGCCGTCGAGTGAGACGAGGTGAGCGACGGGCCCGTCGACGAGCGGTGCCAGCGCGTCGTAGGCTCGCTCGCGCCCCACGCGTCGCGTGAGCACGTCGACCGTCTCGGCGAGATTGACCGTCGCCATGCCAAGACCGCCTCGGGCGAGGAGCGCGGTGACGGACCGCCCCCGTTCGTGGCCGATCAGATGCGCGAGCAGCGCCGAGGCATCGAGCAGGATCACGATCCTGCAGGTCCATCATCGGCCGCCACGTCCTGCTCGCGCAGCTCGCGGATCAGCTGCTCGGCCGCAGGCGCATCCGCGAACTCATCCGCGAAGATGCCGAACGTTGCCTCCACGGGATCGTCCGCGACCGGGCGCACGACGAGATGATCGCCGCGATCGTCGATGACCACCGTGTTCGTCTGCCAGCGGACACGGATCGCCGCCGGGACCGAAAGCTGGCCCCCTTTGGAGATCTTCATGCGGCGAGCCATGGCCATGGCACATTACCATGGCTCGTCGAGACGTCCGTGCGACCTTCGGGGTCCGCTAGCCAGACTGGCGGCCCCGCACGGATGCATACAATCTTCGAAACATGTCGCTTTGCAGGCTAGGTGTGCTGCTCGATGATCTCGACGCGGTAGCCGTCGGGGTCGCGCACGAAGCACAGCAGCGAGCCGCCCTCGCGCACGGAGTACGGCGGCTTCTCGGGCTCGATGCCGTGCTCCTTCAGGCCCGCGAGCGTCTCGTCCATGTCGGACACCGTGATCGCGATGTGGTTGTAGCCCGTGCCGTGCGTGTACTCGTCGACACCGTGGTTGTAGGTCAGCTCGAGCCGGTCGCCGTCGCCGGGCAGGCCCATGAACACGTTGATGGCCTCGTCGCGGATCGGCTTGCGCTTGCGCTCCTCGAAGCCGAGGGCCTCGTAGAACGCGACGGAGCGGTCGATGTCGCCGATGCGGTAGCAGGTGTGGATGAGCTCAGGCATGCGAATCAGCGTACCCAGAGGGCGTGCGCGCGGCACTGGCAAGCGGGCGCCCCCAGTACGCTGGCAGCATGCTCATCGAACGATCCATGTCGAGTGGATTCCTGACGAACACCTACCTCGCGGCGTCCACGACCGGGGGGCCGGGGTTCCTCGTCGACGCGGGCGGCCCGATGGCTCCGCTCTTCGACGCCGCCGTCCGGGAGTCGATCGACGTGACGCACCTGCTGCTGACCCACCACCACCACGACCACGTCTGCGACATCGACGCCGTCAAGGCCCGCTACCCGAAGATCGTCGTGCTCGCGCATCCCGCCGAGGAGATCCCGGGCGCCAAGGCCTTCGCGCCACTGCGCATCGGCGACGTGCTCGTCGACGCGATCCACACGCCCGGCCACACCGCCGGGATGCTGAACTTCACGGTCGACGGCCACGTCTTCACGGGCGACACGCTCTTCAAGAACTCGATCGGCGGTGTGCGCGCGCCCGGCAGCACGTCCTACGAGGACATCAAGGCCTCGATCATGGACGAGCTCATGGAGCTCGACCACGACACGGTCGTGCACCCCGGCCACACCGATCCGACGACGATCGGCGACGAGTGGGAGCACAACGCGTTCATCCGCGTCTGGCGCGGCCTGGACCCCGAGGGCGACGAGCAGGTCACCGTCCTCGGCGATCCCGCGACGCTCGTCGTCTGGGGCGACGACTACGACGGAGGGCACAAGGCCTGGGTGCGCTGGGCCGACGGGCGCGACGACATCGTCCCCGGCTCGAAGGTCGAGCGCTCGTCTTGATCGATGGCTGAGAAGGGCGGGATCCCCACCTCGCGTCTCAGCCGCTCGACGAAGGTCGGCCGGCTGGCGGCCACGACGGCCGCCAAGCAGATGGGGACCCGCGCGACGAACGTCGCGCGCGGCGACGAGGGCAAGCAGCGCGCGCTCGCCAAGCGCCAGCTCGAGACCGCCGAGGAGATCGTCGCCGCGCTCGGCACGATGAAGGGCGCCGCGATGAAGCTCGGGCAGGTGATGTCGTTCCTCGACGTCGGCCTCGTCCCCGAGGAGTACCGCGAGGAGTTCCAGGCCAAGCTCGCCGAGCTGCGCGACGCGGCGCCGAAGGTCTCCTTCAAGGACATGCGCAAGGTCATCGAGACCGAGTACGGCGAGCGCGTCGAGGACGTCTTTCAGACCTTCGATCCCGTGCCGATCGCCGCGGCCTCGATCGGGCAGGTCTACAAGGCGCGGCTGCACGACGGCCGCGACGTCGCGGTCAAGGTCCAGTATCCGGGCGTCGCGCAGGCCGTGCGCTCGGACATGAAGAACCTCGGGATCATCCTGCGGCTCATGAAGCGGGTCGCGCCCGGCCTGGATCCCAAGGCGATGGGCGACGAGATCCGCTCGCGCATCGACGAGGAGCTCGACTACGAGCTGGAGGCCCAGAACCAGCGCACGGTCGCGCGGCTCTACCGGGGCCATCCGTTCATCGTCGTGCCGGAGGTCGTCACCTCGCTCTCGCACGAGCGCGTGATCGTGTCGGAGTTCGTCTCGGGCCGCGGCTTCGAGGAGATCAAGCAGCTACCCCAAGCCGAACGCGACCGCCTCGGCGAGATCGTGTTCAGGTTCTACTTCGGCTGCATGTACCGCCATCACCAGTTCTCGGGCGACCCGCACCCGGGCAACTCGCTGCTGCTCGACGACGGCCGGATGTGCTTCCTGGACTTCGGCCTCTTCAAGCGCATCCCCGCCGAGGTCTCGGAGTTCGAGCTCGAGATCGCGCGCCTGGGGATCGCGGGCGACGGCGTCGCGCTGATCGAGCACCTGCACGAGGGCGGCTTCATCAAAGAGCCCGAGCACTACACACCCGACGGGATCCTCGCCCAGGTCCACGACATGACGTGGTGGTACGGCGTCGACGACGAGGTCGAGCTCACGCCCGAGATCGCGACGGAGATCATGATCGAGATGTCCGACCCGCGGTCGTCGCACTTCTCGAAGATGCGCCACGAGACGCTGCCGCCCGACCACCTCTTCGGCCGCCGCCTGGAGATGCTGACGCTCGCGGTCATGAGCCAGCTGCGCGCCCGCGGCAACTGGCACCGGATCGCGCGGGAGTGGATCTACGACGAGCCGCCGGTCACCGAACTGGGCCGCCAGGAGGCCGCGTTCTACGCGAAGCACCCGCCCGCGGCGGTACTGCGCGGCGCGGCCTGAGCGATCCGCCGTGCCGCGCGAGGCGCTCGTCCGCGTCGTCGCATTCGCGCTCGGTCTGGCGACCGTGTTCGTCGCGGTGCTCGTGCTCGTCGCGCGCTCGCCGGAGGAGATCCAGCGTGCGGCCGACGGCGCCGGCGCGTGGGCGCCGATCGCGTTCGTCGCGCTCGCCGTCGCGCTCACGCTCGCCTTCTTTCCATTCCCGCTCGTCGCGGCCGCCGCCGGCGTGCTGTTCGGGACGCTCGAAGGCACGCTGCTGTCGATCGCTGGCGGCACCCTCGGCGCGATGCTCGCGTTCCTCATCGCGCGCTACGCCGCGCACGACGCCGTGCAGTCGCTCGCCGGCGAACGGCTGCGCCGCGTCCAGGAGGCCGTCGCCCGGCGCGGCTTCGTCGCCGTCCTGTACGCGCGGATCTTCCCCGGCGTGCCGCGCGACGTCGCCAACTACGTCTTCGGCGTGACGCACGTCGGCTTCGCCGCGTTCGCCGCCGCGACGCTCATCGGGATCGCGCCGCGGGCGTTCGCCTACACGGCGCTCGGCGGCTCGCTCGGCAACTTCGACTCGACCGAGTCGATCGTGGCCATCGCCACCCTGGTCGCGATGGGCGTGCTCGGGCTCGTGCTCGTCCGCCGCGACCTCGTGTCGCGCGGGCGCCAAGCCTAGGGTGAAGGCGTCTGCAGTCCGCTGCGGACTGCAGGCGACGCCACCCCCGTTCAGTTGCGGCGCACAACCTCGCAGTTGCGCACCCGATCGCGGCTGTCGCGGAAGACCGTGTCGCGGCCGGGGCCGCAGTCGACGCTGTCGCTGCCGCCGCCGCGTGCGGTGATGATGTCGTTGCCCGGGCCGCCGAACATCCGGTCCGGGTCGAAGCCGCCGGTGATCTCGTCGTCGCCGGCGCCGCCGAACATCGTGTCCCGGCCGCGGCCGCCCTGCAGTTGGTCGTCGCCGTCGCCGCCGACCATGCGGTCGTCGCCGAAGCGGCCGAACACGAGGTCGTCGCCGGCGTCGCCGTAGAGCTTGTCGCTGCCGGCCGCGCCCTCGACGTCGTCGGCGCCGCCGCGGCCGCGGCAGGTGTCCGCACGCGCGGTCCCGAGCACGAGCTCGCCCTTGCTCGTCCCGCCCTGGCGGCAGGAGCGGCGGCGGATGTCGGGGTCGCGCCTCACGACCTCGCAGTTGGTCGCCTTGTCGCCGGTGGTGTTCGTGTAGACGATGTCGACGCCGGGGCCGCAGTCGATCGTGTCGCCGGCGGGCCCGCCGCGGATGACGTCGTTGCCGTTGCCGCCGAAGATCGTGTCCTTGCCGCGGTTGCCGTCGATGCGGTCGTCGCCGTCGCCGCCGACGATGCGGTCGTCGCCGAAGCCCGCCTCGAGGATGAGGTCGTTGCCCGCGCCGCCGTCGAGCGTGTCGTCACCGTCGTTGCCGTCGATGTTGTCGTTGCCCGCGCCGCCGCGCACGCGGTCGTCGCCGGTGCCGCCGAGGAGGCTGTCGTCGCCGCCGAGGCCTTCGAGCGTGTCGCCGCCCGATGCGCCCGAGATCGTGTCGGCGCTCTCTGTGCCGACGAGCGTCTCGGCTCCGAAGCCGCCGGTGATCGTCTTCGCCACGGCCGGCGCCGCGATCGCGAGCGCGGCGACGAGGCAGGCGATCCAGGCAACGCGCGGCACAGGGCGCAGGCTACCGTCGCGCAGGTGAGCGCGGGCCGGTTGGCCCGGCGCACGCGACTGCCGGCGCTCGCCGCGGCCGGACGGGTCCGCCACGCGCGATGGCGCGTCCCGGTTGGCCCGGCACGCGACTGCCGGCGCTCGCCGCGGCCGGACGGTTCAGCGACGCGCGATGGCGCCTCCTACGCCGCCCGCGGGTCGCCTTCGAGCAGGCCCTTCAGACGTAGCATCGCCTGCGCGTACTGGCGCTCGAGGTGCGAGCGCGGCAACGCCCAGGTCACCTGGTCGATGACCGAGCCCTGGACCAGTTCGAGCGTGAACGTCACCTGCGTCGCGCCGCCCGCGACGTCGTCGAGCGCGTAGACGAGGCGCATCCGCCGGCCGCCGCGCCGCCCGCTGCGCGACTCGATCGTGATCTGCTCGTCGGTCATCGCGACGAGCTCGAACTCGATCTCGGCGTCGCCTCCGCCGCCCTTCGCTCGCACGCGGCCGGTGGCGCCGGGGCCCCGAGCGCTGTCGCTCGTGATCGTCCAGTCGACGAGGAAGTGGTCGAGGTACTCCTCGTGGCGCGAGAGATCGGCGATCAGCGCGTGGACGGCGGCGCGCGGTCGCCGGATCCTGACCGAGGCCGTCGCGGGCTGCATGGCGCGACGTTACCGGAGCTACACCTGTTGGATCTGCAGCAGCGACGTGCTGCCCGGGCGCCCGCTGGGCAGTCCCGCGGTGATGCCCACGCGCTGGCCGGGCTGCAGCCACCCGAGCTCGACGACGCGCCGGGCGCAGTCGTTGATGAGCGCCTCGGTGATCTCGTGGCGGCGGATCGATGCCGCTCGCACACCCCACATCAGGCCGCAGCGGCGCACGGTCTCCTTGCCGGGCGAGAGCGCGAGGATCGGCACGGTCGGCCGGTGCGCGGACACGAGTCGCGCCGAGCGGCCCGACAGCGTCGGGATGACGAGCGCGTCGAGCTCGAGCTCGCGCGCCGCGCGGCATGCCGCGTAGGCCATCGTGTAGGACGGGTCGCGCGCGTCGCGGTGCACGCGGTGCTCGTTCCAGTCCGCGTAGACCGCGTGCGGCTCGGTCGCTTCGGCGATCGACGCCATCATCGCGATCGACTCGACGGGGTAGTGGCCGATCGCCGTCTCCTGCGAGAGCATCACCGCGTCCGTGCCGTCGAGGATCGCGTTCGCGACGTCGGCGACCTCGGCACGGGTGGGCCGCGACGACGCGACCATCGAGTCGAGCATCTGCGTCGCGGTGATCGAGGGCCGCGCGAGCTCCCCGGCCTTCTTCAACAGGTTCTTCTGGACGATCGGCACGGTCTCGATCGGCAGCTCGATGCCGAGGTCGCCGCGCGCGACCATGACACAGTCGGCGGCGCGGATGATCTCGTCCATGCGATCTACCGCCTGCGGCTTCTCGATCTTCGCGATCAGCGGCAGGCGCGTGTGCTCGCGGACGAGCTGGATGTCCTGCGCGCTGCGCACGAACGACAGCGCGACGAGGTCGACGCCGATCTTCTCGCCCGCAGCGAGGTGCTTGAGATCCTCCTCGGGGACCGACGCGACCTGCTCGAGCGGGCCGGGCACGTTGAGCCCCTGGCGCGAGGCGACCGCGCCCCCCACCTCGACCTCGGCCTCGATCTCGAGGTCGCCGATCCGCATCGCCTGGACGCGCAGGCGCACGGCGCCGTCGGCGAGGTACATGACGTCGCCGACCGCCATCGCGGCGCACAGCTCGGGCCGCGCCACGAACAGCCGCGCGGCCGTGCCGAGGCCGTCGTCGCCGCAGACGAACGTGACGTGGTCGCCGGGCTTGAACTCCGCGATGTCGCCGTCGAGCGGGCCGATGCGCATCTTCGGCCCGGGGAGGTCCTGGAGGATCGCGACGGCGCGCCCGGCGCGGCCGGCGGCGTTGCGCACGCGCAGCGCGGTCTCGGCGTGCTGCTCGGCGTTGCCATGCGAGAAGTTCAGCCGCGCGACGTCCATCCCGGCGTCGACCATCCGCACGAGGGTCTCGGGATCCCGAGAGGCAGGGCCGATGGTGGCCACGATCTTCGTGCGTCGCGTCAAGACGCAGCACGGTACTCGCCGGTCGGCGAGCCACGCTGTTTCGAGCGCGTGAAATCTCGCGTAGCGTGGCGCCGCATGGCGATCGACGACGACACGATCTTCGAGCGGATCCGGGCGATCCCGGCGGGCCGCGTGACGACCTACGGCGACGTCTGTCCGGGCGCGCCGCGACGCGCGGGCGCCGCGCTCTCGGCCTGCGACGACCCGACCGTGCCGTGGCAGCGCGTCGTGCGCGCCGACGGCTCGCTCGCCAAGGGCGATCGCCAGCGCCGCCTGCTCGAAGCCGAGCACGTCCCGTTTCGCGGCGCGCGCGTCGACATGCGCGCGGCGTGGATGCCGCCCGGCGGCTGAGCTACTCGCCGACGACGCGCAGCGTGACGTCGTCGCCGTCGATGCTCGACAGCGTCACCTCGAAGCGCCCGATGCGCTTCGGCTCGTCCTCTCGATCGTCGCCTCCCGGCCCGCGACGCGCACGACTGCCGCCGCGTCGGCCACGGACCGGATCTCGACGGTCGCGCCCTCGCCGAGGAGAGACGAGAGATCCTGCTCGCCCGTCCCCTGAAAGGACGCCTTGCACGTAGAGCCGGTGCACGCGAAGCCGTCGCCACCCGCCCCGCAGGCCGCGATCGAGAGGGACGACATGCAGCCGAGCAGCGCGACGGCGCGGCGGGAGCTCATCGCCGGCGAGTCTACGGCCCCGGCCGAGCGCGATCAGGCGGCTCGGCGAGCGGCGAGCGCCGCCTCCGGCGCGATCTCGCGCTCGACGTCGTCGAGGTCCTCCGCCGCGCGCGCCGCCAGCGTCGCCAGCGTGCCGAGCACCGCTTCGAGGTGTCGACGCAGCCGGCGCCGGCCGGCGACGGCGACCAGGCGCGACAGCAGCGCCGGCGACGCGAGCTGCGCGGCGAGGTCGACCTCGGTCGTCCCGCGGTGCGGCGTGAGGATCCAGGTGATCCACAACGCCTCGCGGCCGCGGAACGTCACGCGGGCGTGCACGAAGCGCGGATGGCGGCTCGGCGCACGGTGCGCGGCGGGGCGCAGGCGCGGGCTGACGCCGGCGACGAGCCGCCACTGGCAGGCCGGGTCCGAGACGAGCCGATGCAGCGTGGCGGCGTCGGCGGCGACGGTGCGGGTCGCGATGACCGGCTCGCGCCCCCATTCGTGGATGCTGCCGAGGAGTGCGAGGGGAGCGAGTTCGACCATGCCCCCTTGGTGCCCGCGGCGGGCGCCGTCTTACGAGCGCGCGAGCTCGAGCAGGCTGTCGAAGTCCTCGCGGCAGGCGGGGCAGCCGTGCAGGTGCGCGCGCATGCCGGGGACGGTGCGATCGGCGTCGCGGCCCGCGAGCGTCGCGTCGACGTAGACGTCGAGCTCGTCGAAGCAGGTCTCGCACGAGACCTCGGGGCCGTCGGGCCCGAGCAGCGCGTCGATGAGGCGGTCGGTCATCGTCTGCGCCCTCGCTCGGTCGGGTCGAAGCCCTGCTCGGTCAGCCGCACGCGGAGCTTGCGCCGCGCGTCGTGCAGCGTCTTGTAGAGCGCGCCACGGGTCGTGTTCAGCCGCTCGGCGAGGACGTCGATGGGGACGCCGTTGAGCGTCACCGCGACGAGCACCTCGCGCTGGTGCGCGCTGAGCGCATCGCGGATCGCGTCGCGCAGGGCGGCGAGCAGCTCGCTCTCGGCGAGCTGCTCGTGCGGCGACAGCGCCTGCGAGGCGATGGTCGGCCAGCCGTCGGGCTCGAGCGGCAGCTCGCGGTCCTGCCAGGCGCGTCGGCGCAGCTTCGCGGCGGCCTCGTACAGCGCGAACTTGTACGCCCACGTCGTGAAGCGACTCTCGCCGCGGAACGTCGGGAGCTTGCGCAGCACCGCGACGAGCGCGTCGTCGGCGGCCTGGCAGGCGAGGTCGTCGAGGTCGCCGCCGCGCAGGTACGGCAGCGTCGGACGGCGGCGCGCGACCTCGAAGCGGGCTGCTCGGAGCAGCAGCTCGTGCAGCCGAGCGACGGCGTCGTCGTGCTCGCGTCCGGCGCCGGACAGCGCGTCGAGCCAGTGCCGCGAGTCGGCGTCGCAACGGCGCCGTGGCGGCGCGGTCGACCCGGGGCGAGCCCACGGTCCCGACCGTATCAGCGGAGCGCGCCTCACCATCGGCGCGCGGGCTCGAGTGGTGCGGTGATGCGGGCCGCCAGGTCGGGTGGGCAGCCGCGGTCGAGCAGGATGAGCAGCTCGTGCAGGTCGACGGCGTCGTCGCCGGCGAGCCGGGTCGCGAGCGGCGCGTCGAATCCGGCGGCGATCAGCCGCCGCCGCCGCCATTCGCCGACCGCGGGGGTGCTCGCTTGTGGCCTCGTCGGGCTCATCTCGTCCGTGAGCGTCGCGCGGAGCCCAGGTCTTACTCAGTGGACGTGCTTCGCACCGAACGCCGCGAGGATGCTGTAGATGAACAGCGGCCCGGCCAGCGAGGTCGCGAGCCGGATGTGGATCCGGGTGAGGGTGCGATGCGCGGCGGGCGCGACCGCGAGCGCCACGCCGAGCAGGACGACGGCCGCGAGCTGGTCGACCGTGGCGAGCACGTCGGCGGCGCCGACCGGCTCGGGACGCCATGGCTGCGGCCCGACCGGCATGCCGGCCGTCCGAGAGAACGCCCACACGACGACGAGCGCGCCGTTGCCGATCGCGCCGGCGCGCAGAAGCCGGCGGTTGCGCGGGTGGCGGAAGATGAGCACCGACCAGGCCGCCTGCGCACACGCGACCACGAGGAAGAACACGCCCGACGGCCACCAGTACTCGAGGTGATCGGCGATGACACGGGCGTGAATGACGCTCGACGCGAAGACGAGCAGTCCGGCGACGAGCGCGAGCGACTCGGCCGCGGTCCGCTGCCCCGGACGCACGGCGACCGCGCGGCCCAGCCGTAGCACCGCGGGGCTCGGTCCTGCCGGACGCGCGGTACGAAACCGCGGCACGACGGCGGTGAGGTACGCGACAGCGCTGAGCGGGCCGAGGCCGTGGAACCCCGAGGCGATCGTCAGCGTGACCCAGAACCGCCGCTCGCGCCCGGCCGCCTCCCACGCGGCGACCGGCCGGCGCAGCTGGTCGGCGGCCAGCACGAACGCGAGCACGAACGACGACGCGAGCCAGATCTGGACGATCGTGAGGATCACGCCGTGACCAGCGAGAGGAACTCCTGGCGCGTGCGGGCGTCGTCGCGCAGGAGGCCGAGCAGCGCCGACGTGGTCGTGCGGGTGCCGGCCTTCTGGACCCCGCGCAGCGACATGCAGAGGTGCTCGGCCTCTATGACGACGCCGACACCCTTGGGCTGGAGGTGCTCATGCAGGAACTCCGCGACCTGCATCGTCAGCCGCTCCTGGAGCTGCAGGTCGCGCGCGAACAGCTCGACGACGCGGACGAGCTTTGACAGGCCGACGATCCGCTCGCCCGGCAGGTAGGCGACGTGCGCGACGCCGTGGAACGGCAGCAGGTGGTGCATGCACAGCGAGTGAAACGGGATGTCGCGCACGACGACGAGCTCGTCGTAGCCGGCGTCGTTGGGGAACGTCGTGAGCGCGAACGGCTCCTGCGCCAGCAGCTCGGCGAAGGCGGCGGCGACGCGGCGCGGCGTGTCGCGCAGGCCGGGGTCGCCGACGTCGCGCCCGAGCGCGACGAGCAGGCTGCGGACGGCGTCCTGCGCCGCGCGCAGGTCCGGGGCGTGCGCCGCCTCGGGATGCAGCGCGGTGACCGCGGTCGCGATGCCCATGGCGACGTCAGTGTCGCCAAGGGTCCACGTCTTACTCACGTGAACCGGCCGTCCTGCTGGATGACCTCGCCGTCGGCGGTCAGGCGACCGCCCTTGCGCAGGTCGCAGATGAGGTCCCAGTGCAGGGCGGACTCGTTCTTGCCGCCCGTCTCGGGATACGAGCGGCCGAGCGCGAGGTGGACCGTCCCGCCGATCTTCTCGTCGAAGAGCGTCGCGCCGATCGCGCGGTCGATGCCGAAGTTCGTCGCGATGCCGATCTCGCCGAGCCGGCGGGCGCCGTCGTCGGTCTGCAGCGCGCGCTGGAGGTAGTCCTCGCCGCGCTCGGCGCTCGCGCCCACGACGAGCCCCTCGTCGAACTGCAGCGTGACGCCCGCGACGTCGACGCCGGCCGGCGAGGACGGCACGTCGAAGTGCGCGATCCCGCTCGCGCTCGCCTCGTGCGGGCCGGTGAAGACCTCGCCCGAGGGCATGTTGCGCTTGCCGTCGGAGTTCACCCAGGTCCGGCCCTTGACGGTGAGCGTCACGTCGGTCCCCGCCGACTCGATCCGCAGGTCGCGCGCGCCCTTCAGCCGCTCGATCAGCGCGGCCTGAAACGCGCGCAGCTCGCCCCACGAGCGCACCGGGTCGGGCTGGTCGAGGAACAGCGCGCGCTCGACGAAGGCCTCGAAGTCCGGGAGGCTCATGCCGGCCTGCTGGGCGCCCGCCTGCGTGGGCCACAGCGTCGAGCACCAGCGCCGCTTCATCGTCAGCTCGCGCAGCGGCGACCGCGCGCGGGTGGCGCGAGCGAGGCGCTCGGGGTCGATGCCCGTCAGGGCGCGGGTGTTCTCGGGTGCCTGGATGCCGAGCTGCGCGTGCGACTTCTTCGACTCCGCGTACGCGACCTCGGAGAACGTGTCGAGGTGGCGATCGAGCGCGTGGCGGTAGTGGGCGGCCGTCGCCCCGGGCAGCTCGACGCGCAGGAGCGGCCATGCGTCGCGCTCGAGGATCGCGCGCTGGCATTCGAGCAGCAGCGGCGCGGCGAGCGTCGTCGAGCGCACGAGCACCTCCTGGCCGGCCTGCACCTCGAGGCAGTAGCCCGCGAGGAGATCCGCGAAACGCGCGGGGTCGAGGCTCACCGCGGTCGCGCCCCGAGGCGGGCGGCGCGGCGAGCAGCCGCGCTTGCGGCGCAGCGCGGCGCGAGCGCGAGGCTCACGCTACGCGCGCCAGCCCTCGTCGAGCGCGGCGAGCGGCTCGGCGGAGTCGGCGCCCAGCAGCTCGCAGAGCGCCGAGACGAGCTGCACCTGCGGCTCGCGCCGTGCTCCGGCGCCCATGACGCCGATCCGCCAGAGCTTGCCGGCCAGCGGGCCGAGGCCGCCCGAGATCTCGATGTCGTGGTCGAGCAGCAGCGCGCTGCGCACCGCGGCTTCGTCGATTCCCTCGGGCGGCGACACCGCGAGCAGCGGGTGAAGCTGCTCGCCGTCGGGAGCCAGGCGCTCGCAGCCGAGCACGGAGAGCGCGTCCTTCAGCGCGTGGTGCGCCTTGCGGTGGCGCTCCCACGAGTTCGGCAGCCACTCGTCGACGACCGCGATCCGCAGCGCCTCGCGGAGGGCGTAGATGAGGTTGATCGGCGCGGTGTGGTGGTAGGCGCGTGCCGTGCCGCCCCCCTGCTCGGGGTTCCAGTAGCCGAGCACGAGCGCGAGGTCGAAGTACCACGAGCGGCCGGGCTGCTCGCGCGCTTGGAGCTTGGCGATCGCGCGCTCGCCGGCCGTGAACGGGGCGAGCCCGGGCGGGCAGTTCAGGCACTTCTGCGTGCCGGAGAAGGCGGCGTCGACGCCGGCCTCGTCGAGCCTGAGCGGGTGCCCGCCCAGCGACGTGACGCAGTCGATCAGCAGCAGCGCGTCCTTGTCGCGGCATGCGTCGGCGAGCCCGTCCAGGGGCTGGGCTACGCCCGTCGAGGTCTCGCCGTGGACGACGACCATCGCGTCGAGGCCGTCGGCGGCCGCCGCAATGAGCTCGTCGTTGTCGATCGCGCGCCCCCACTCGGCTTCGACCTTGACGACCTCCGCGCCGGCCCGCGTCAGCTCGTCCGCCATGCGCACGCCGAACAGGCCGTGGACGCCGCAGACGACGCGGTCGCCGGGGTCGACGAAGTTCGCGACGAGCGCCTCCATGCCCGCGCTGCCGGTGCCCGAGACCGGCAGCGTCGCGGTGTTCTCGGTCTGGAAGGCCTCGCGCAGCAGCTCGATCGTCTCGCCCATGATCGCCGCGAACGCGGGATCCATGTGGCCGATCGTCGGCTGGGAGAGCGCTTCGAGCACGCGTGGGGGGACGGGGCTCGGGCCGGAGCCGAGCAGCAGGCGGGTGGGGATGTCGGTGATCGTGCTCACGGGGCCTCGATGTCTGGGAAGTTGGCGGCAAGGTGCTCGCGGAGGACGTCGCGGATCCAGCGCTTCTCCTGCGGCGTGGCGATGCGATAGCGCAGGAGGAGCTCCTTCTGTCCCTCGGTCGGGACGTCGTAGATCGTCCAGCGCTCGACGAGGCGCTCGAAGAGGAACTCGACCGCGCGGTGCCACGAGTCGTCGGTGCTGACGCTCTGGTCGTGCAGCGTGGACTTGTACTTGTGGCGCGTCAGCGGCGACATCGACCCGCGCAGCGTCAGGACGTTGCCGTCCGCGTCGCGGTAGTCGGTCATCGGGGCCGAGATTCGGCCCACGCCTCGATTGCGCTTGCCCATCGTCCGGGGCAGGTTATCGGCCTGCCTGGGCTCGGTCAGAGCGCGAGCAGGGCGGCGACCGTCGTCGGCTCGACGCCCTCGACCCCGGCGTCGAGCACGTCGTCTCCGGTCTTCGCGATGATCGACCCGTAGCCCTCTTGCGCAGGCTTGGAATGAACGCGGACGATGCCCGCCGGGAGGTCGATCAGCCAGTAGGTCGGGATGCCGGCGCGTGCGTAGACGAGCGCCTTCGTGGCGTCCAACGTCTGCGACGACACTGCAACCTCGGCGACAAACAGCGCGGTGGTCGGATGCGGTTCGCCTCCAGAGCCATATTCCGCGAGGGCCACATCCGGCTCCGGTACCCAGCCCTCGGCAACCGCCAGCGGCATCTGCACACGCAGAATCCTCATTTGCGACGCGAATAGCAGCATGACCCGATGGATCACACGCGCGTGGTCTGCGCCTTGAGGACTCATGTCCACCAGCAGACCGGCAAGCAGCTCGATTCGTGCGGTTTCGAACGCGCCCGAGTCGACCATGCGCTGATAGACGTCGTTGGACAGCCGGTGTACGTGCTCATCGACGGGAACGCGGGGGAGGCTGGGGAGGCTCGTCTCAACGGCCACCACGGGATCGTACCCCGCGGTCCCTATCGTGACGACCCGTGCCCGAGTCGACCCGGCGTCGCGAGCTTGGCCGCGGCGAGCGGGTGCTGCCGGGCGTCTGGCGGCTGCGGTTGCCGCTGCCGTGGCCCGGCGTACCGCACTGCAACGCATGGGCGGTGCGCGCCGGCGACGGGGTCGTGCTGTTCGACTGCGGCCTGCACACCGGCTTCGCAGGCGCAGGCGAGGAGGGCTCGCTCGACCAGCTCGTGCGCGCGCTGGCGCAGGTCGGGCTGGCCCTTCAGGACGTGCGGCTGCTCGTCTGCACGCACGCGCACTCCGACCACTACGGGCAGGCCGCCGACGTCATCGACGCGAGCGGCTGCGAGCTGTGGATGCACCCCAACCACCGCCACATGACCGCTGCCGCCGAGGATCCGCAGGAGGCGCTCGCGCGGCGCTTGGAGGTCGCGCGGATGAGCGGCGTGCCGGTCAAGCCGCTGGCGGAGTGGGCCGAGGTCGCCAAGCGGCGCGGCTACGGGATCGCGCGGATCGTCGAGCCTGACCGCGACCTCCTGCCGGGGGTCGTCGTCGACACGGACCTCGGTCCGTGGACCGTCCGACGGACCCCCGGCCACGCGCCGTCGCACGTCTGCCTGCACCAAGCCGACCGGCGGATCCTCATCTCCGGCGACCACCTGCTCGGCCGCGTCTCGCTGTACTTCGACTACGGCTGGACGCCCGACCCGATCGGCGAGTTCCTCGGCTCGCTCGACACGGTCCAGGCGCTCGACGCGCGGCTGTGCCTCGCCGGCCATGCGCGCACGTTCACCGACGTGGTCGCGCACATCGAGGCCAACCGCGCGCTCGTCCGCGAGCGCTTGTCGCGGGTGCGCGAGGTGGTGGCGGAGCGCGGCCCGATCACCGCCTACGACGTCGTTCCGCTGCTCTACGGCGAGCCGATCACGAAGTTCAACGCGAGCTGGTGGCTGCCGGAGACGCTCTGCTATCTGCGCCACCTGGAGGTGACGGGCGCCGCCGCGCGCGACGGCGGCGAGCCCGAGCGGTGGAGCGCGTCGGCGGCACGATCGTCGTGAGCGACGGAACCCGACCTCCTCGCGCCTGCGCCGCACGAGCCGGCTGAGCGGCTCGTGGCCGTGCAGGGCGGGCGCATCGCCGGCGGCCGCGTGCTCGATCGGGTCCGGTCCGACGAGGGGCGCGAGCGCATCTCCGAGGAGCTCGACTACGAGCTCGAGTCGGCCTACCAGCGCCGCGTGGCGCGCTGGTGGCGCGACCATCCGCACGTGCTCGTCCCGCGCGTCGTCACCGCGCTGTCAACCCGCCGGGTCCTGGTGACCGAGCTCCGCGAGGGCATGCGCTTCGACGACCTGAAGACCGCCGACGACGCGCGCCGCGATCGCGTCGCCGAGATCGTGTACCGCTTCTACTACGTGGCGCTTGAGCACGCCGACTGGCGGACCCGCAAGGCCTGAACGCTCAGCGGAGGCGACGCGCGAGGGGCGCGACCGTGTCAGGGCGGCTCGACGCTTCGCACGCGCTCGCCGGGGAGGATCACGGCGCGCTGGAGCAGCTCGGCGAGCAGCAGGCCCGCCGCGAGCTCCACGGCGAGCAGCGCGCACAGGACGACGAGCTGGGTCGCGGCGGCCTCCTCCGGGCTCGCGCCGCCGAGGATCAGGCCGACGAACGTCCCGGGCAGCGTCACGAGCCCGACGCTGCGGGTCTGATCGACGACCGGTACGAGGCCGGTGTGGACGGCCCGGCGGACGGCCGGGGCGAGCGCCGTCCGCGCACCGTCGCCGAGCGCGAGCCGGGTCTCGATCTCGGCCTCGTCGTCGTGCAGGGACTCGAGCAGCCGGCGCCCGGTGAGCGTGGTCGCGGCCATCGCGCCGCCGATGAGGATGCCGGCGATCGGCACCGCCGAGCGCGCGGTGAGCTCGAAGGCGCCGACGGCGAGCAGCGCTCCGGTCGCCGTCAGCGCCGGGATCGCGATCGAGACGAGCGCCCGGACGCGCGCGCCCGGCAGGCCGCGCAGCCGGCCACCCGCCGTGAGCCCCGCGGTGGCGCACATCACCGCGACGAACGCCGCCGCGAGCGCCGGGAACTCGAAGACGAGCGCAATCGCCGCGCCGACGACCGCGAGCTGGACCAGCGCGCGCCCCGCGGCGACGGCGATCTCGCGCCCGTAGCCGAGCCGGTAGCGCAGCGACAGCGCGACGGCGATCGCCGCAAACCCCGCGCCGGCGAGCACCTGAAGCAGGGTCGGACTCATGGGGTCGCCCAGCGCGGGCGGCGTGGCTTGCCCGCGAGGCGGGGCGGCGGTCGCAGCCGACTGGCGCACGCGGCGGCGGGGGGCGGTCTTCGCCGGGCGGCGCCCGCGGCGGCGGGGGGCGGTCGCCGCCGGGCGGCGCGCAGGGCGCTGGGAACGGTCATCCGAGCTGCACCCGGCGGTCGAGCCAGCGATCGGCGAAGGCGCGGTCGTGGGTGGCGAGGCAGATGCCGAGGCCGCGGTCAGCGAGGCGCCGCAGCGTCGCTCCGACGTGCTCGGCGACGTCGTGGTCGAGCGCCGAGGTCGGCTCGTCGAGCAGCAGCAGCCGCGGCTCGCGCGTCAGCGCGCGGGCGAGCGCGACCCGCGCGCGCTCGCCGCCCGACAGCTCGCCGGCGACCCGGCCGGCGAACGACGGCGCCAGTCCGGCGTCGTCGAGCGCCGCGAACAGCCCATCCTCCGTGAGGTCCTCGACGCCGTAGCGCAGGTTGTCGGCGACGCTCCCCGGCAGCATCACCGGCGTCTGCGCGACGAGGCCCGCGCGGCGGCGCAGCACGCGCGCGTCGAGCGCTCGGACGTCCTCGCCGTCGAGCGTGATCGTCCCCTCCTCGATCTCGACGAGCCGCACGCACGCTCGCAGCAGCGTGCTCTTGCCCGATCCCGACGGCCCGAGCAGGCCGGTCACGAACCCGGGCTCGACCCGCACGTCGACCCCGTCCAGGACGGCACGCCCGCCGAGCGAGACGACGACCCCCCGCACGTCGAGCCCGTTCGCCGTCATGGCACAGGCTCGGACGCGATCCGCCAGCCGCGAGCGCGCGAGCGCTCGCGCCAGAAGTCGGCGTAGATCCCGCCCTCGGCGAGCAGCTCGGCGTGCGTGCCGCGCTGCGCGACGCGCCCCTCGTCGAGGACCACGATCTGATCGGCGGCGACGACCGTCGCGAGCCGGTGGGCGATGACGACGAGCGTCTTGTCCGCCACGAGCGCCGCGAGCGCACGCTCGATCGCCGCCTCGTTCTCCGGATCGAGCGCGGCGGTCGCCTCGTCGAGCAGCACGATCGGCGCGTCCTTGAGGATCGCGCGAGCGATCGACACGCGCTGGCGCTCGCCGCCCGACAGCGCGGCGCCGCCCTCGCCGACGGGCGCGTCCCAGCCGCCGGGCAGCCGCGCGACGATCTCGTCAACGGCGGCCAGGCGCGCGGCCTCGCGCACCTCTGCGTCCGTCGCGTCCGGGCGGCCGGCGCGGATGTTCTCTGCGATCGTCGTGTCGAAGAGGACGACGTCCTGAAAGACCATCGAGACCTGGGCCATGAGCGTCTCGGTCGTCATCTCGCGCACGTCGACGCCGCCGATCTCGACGCTGCCCGCGTCGACGTCCCAGAACCGTGCGACGAGGCGCGCGACCGTCGTCTTGCCGGCGCCGGAGCGGCCCACCAGGGCGAGCATCGTCCGCGGCGCGACGTCAAGGTCGATCCCGTCGAGCACGACCTGATCGCCGTAGGCGAAGCGCACGT
Organism: uncultured Actinomycetes bacterium; assembly: GCA_963806515.1. Taxonomy (GTDB): domain Bacteria; phylum Actinomycetota; class Thermoleophilia; order Solirubrobacterales; family Solirubrobacteraceae; genus CADCVQ01. Next base: position 259,506 of record CAWDYO010000012.1, read on the forward strand.
TGCGCAACCGCAGCGCGCTGCTCGCCGGCCGGCGCGCCTGGGCCGGCGCGGGCTCGGGCAGCGGAGCGACGTCGAGCACGCGCCGCAGCGCGGTCAGGCTCCCCTGCGCGACCCGCAGCGCACCGGCGATGTCCGCCGCCTCGACGAGCGGCTGCCCGAAGCGCGCGACGAGCACGAGCAGCGCGACGAGCTCCGGCACGTCGATCGACCCGCCGAGCGCGAGGTCGACGCCGAGCACGACGACGACGAGGAACGCGAGCTGGACCGCGACCGACGACGCGACGATCCCGGCGCTCATCTGCCACAGCTGGCGGCGACGCGCGGCGTGCTGGGCGACGAGCGCGCCGTCGAGCAGTGCCTGGCGCTCGCCCGCGCGCCCGTAGGCGCGCAGCACCGGCTGCAGCTGCGCGAACTCGACGATCCGGCCCGACGCCTCGTTCGCCGCAACCCGCACGCCGACGGCGGCGCGACGCGCGATCCGGCTCGACCAAGCATGGGCGCCCCAGATCAGCGGCGCCGTGAGCGCGGTCGCAACGGCGAAGCGCAGGTCGACGAAGCACATGGCCACCGCGACGGTCGCCGGCGTCACGATCGCGGCCACCATCGGGCGCAGGAGATGGCCCGCGGCGCCCATGACGTCGGTGACGCCCTGGCTCGACAGCCGGACGAGCTCGCCCACGCGTTCGGGGCCGAACCACCCCAGCGGCAGCGACGCGACGTGGTCGCCGAGCCGGCGGTGGATCGTGCGCGCGACGACCCCGCCGAGGCGGTGGGCGAGCATCGCCTGCGCGTAGAACGCGGCGCAGGCCAGCGCCGTGACGGCGGCGAGCGCCACCAGCCAGCCCGCTGCCCGGCCGCTGTCGTCGTCGAGCAGCGCGCCGAGGATCGGGACAAGCAGCACGAACGCGACGCCCTGCGCCACGGCGTAGGCGACGATCAGCGTGACCTGCTCGCGCAGCAGCCGTCGCCCCGCGGGGTCGAGCAGGTCGTGCAGGGCGCCGATCATGCGAGGCGGCCGATCAGCGCGGGCCGCTGGCGCAGCAGCCGTCGCCCCGCGGGGTCGAGCAGGTCGTGCAGGGCGCCGATCACGCGGTCGCTCCCGCGGCGCTGTCGGGGCCGGCGCCCGCGCCGCCGGGACCCCCGCTGGCACGCTCGTGAGCACGCCACATCCGCGCGTAGACGCCGCCGCGGGCGAGCAGCTCGTCGTGCGTGCCCCGCTCGGCGATCTTGCCGCCCGCCAGGACGAGGATCCGGTCGGCGGCAGCGATCGTCGAGAGGCGGTGGGCGATGACGACGACCGTCCGGCCGCGGGCGAGCTGCGACAGCGCGTCCTGGATCGCGGCCTCGGACTCGGGATCGGCGAACGCCGTCGCCTCGTCGAGCACGATGATCGGCCGGTCGGCGAGGATCGCCCGCGCGATCGCGACGCGCTGCTCCTCTCCGCCCGACAGGCGCGCGTCGACGCCGACGACGGCGTCGTAGCCGCGCTCGAGCGCCACGATGCGGTCGTGGATCTGCGCCGCGCGCGCGGCGTCCTCGACCTCCGCGCGCGACGCGTCCGTGCGACCGAGGCGGATGTTCTCGCGCAGCGACGTCCGCAGCAGGCCAGGCTCTTGGAACACGAAGGCGACCCGCGCGTAGAGCGCGCCCGGGCGCATGTCGCGCACGTCGGCGCCGCCGACGCGCACCGCGCCGTCCGTGACGTCCCAGAAGCGCGGGATGAGCGTGGCGAGCGTCGACTTGCCCGCGCCCGACGGGCCGACCAGCGCCGTCACGGTGCCGGGCTCGAGGTTCGCGCAGATCGCCCGCAGGACCTCCGTGCGGCCGTCGTAGGAGAACCCGACGTCGTCGAGCTCGATCCCGTTCTCGCTCGGCGCCCGCGGCGACGGCGCGTCGGGCAGCTCGGGGATGGCGAGCAGCGCCGCGACGCGCGACCCCGCCTCGGTCGCAAGGCGGAAGCCCTGCGCGCTGTAGCCGAGCGTCAGCAGCGGCGCGGTCAGGCCGAGCCCGAGCAGCGCGAACGGGATGACGTCGACCGGGTCGAGCCCGGCGCCGGCAACGAGCGCCGTCCCTCCGCCGAGGATGACGAGCAGCATGACGGGCGGCGAGCACGCGAGTTCGCCCAGCGCGCTGCGCCGCGCGATCGGCGCGACCCACGAGTCGTGGTAGTCCGCGAACTCGCGGGCACGCTGGGCGAAGCGCTCGTGCGCGCGATGCGAGCGCCCGAACGCCTTCACGACCGCGATGCCCTGCACGAACTCGACGACGGCCGCGTCGATCCGCCCGAGCGCGGCGGCGTGGCCGGCCATCTGCGCGGAGTAGCCGCGCACGATCGACGCGTAGCAGCCCCCGAAGACGACGAGCGGCGCGATCGTCACGAGCGTCAGCCGCCAGTCGATCGACGCGAGGTAGGCGAGCGACGCCACCGGCGCGACGACACCCGCGACGAGGTCGGGCAGCGAGTGCGCGACGAGGTAGTGCATCGCGTTGACGTCGTCCTGCACGGCGCGCTTGACCTGGCCGGAGTGGCGCGCCCCGAACCAGCCGAGCGGGAGCCGGCCGAGGCGCTCCGCGACGCGACGGCGCACCTCGAGTGCGAACGTGTTGTCGGCGAGGTGAGTGACCTGGCTCGCGATCCCGTGCGCGACGAGCCGGAAGCCGAACGCGGCGACGGCCACGACGACGAGCGTTCCGATCGCGTCCTCGTCGGGCGGCCCGGCGGCGAGCAGGCGGCGCGCGACCTCGACGACGCAGACGAGCGGGACGATCGACGCGACGGCCGCGAGCCCCTGGAGCGCCGCTGCGCCGACGAGCAGCCCGCGCACCGGCGCCAGCAGGTCGACGAGGTCGCGCCAGCGCGGGGCGGTCTCGGTGGACGTGGCGGACATGGGTGTCAAGGACCCTCCGCGTCGAGCGTCAGGCGCGCCAAACCTACTGCTCCCGACCAGGGCGTGTCGATCTTGTCGGCCGTAGCGCGACAAGACCGACGCGTGCGACCCGTCAGTCCGGCAGCAGCAGGCCGATGACGCCGAGTGCGCCGCTCGCCCGGACCGCGAGCCGCAGGCCCGTCGCCGCGAAGCCGCCGAGCTCGCCTTCGTCCTCGGCGCGGTCGATGCCCTTGACCAGCGCAGCGGACAGGCGGTCCTCGGAGACGCCGTCGGGCCGGTCGCCGTCGAGCAGCGCGAGCAACAGCTCCTCGCGGCCGCGGCCCAGCGCGCACGCGGCGCCGTCGATCGTCGCGAGCGCCGCCCGCTGGGTCTTGTCGTCCACCGGGCGGGCCCGCGGCGCGCAGGGGTCGGCGATCGGCGTCGGGCCGTAGGTCGAGCCACCGAGCACGACGTAGGCGGCGACGAGCGCCGTCGCGATCGCGCAGGCGGCGGGCAACGCGACGTTCAGCGAGGCGACCGGGGTGAGGCGGCTGACGGGCGCGCCGGGCACGAGGCCCAACGGCTCGCCGGGCGCGCGCCGGCTGCCGTTGGAGCTCGCGGGCGCGGCTCGCGGGCGGGCCTGCGCAACCGCGACGGCGACGGCGCCCGCCGCGAACAGCGCGAGCAGCGCGGCCGCGAGAAAGGCGCGGCTGAAGGCGGCCGTCGCGGCACGGTCGAGCTCGTCGTGGAGGTCGTCGCGCAGCGCGGCGACGGCCGCGCGGTCGCCGGCCGGCACGTCGACCGCGGCGAAGCCGGCGTCGAGGTCGGGGAGCTCCTGGCCGCTCGCATCCGACACCTGCGCGCTCAGCGACCGGGCGAGCGCGATCTTCGGCTTCAGGGAGATCGACGCATCGAGCAGGTGCGCGGTGCCGGCCCGCTCGGCGGGCTCGCGCGCGCCCTGGAGATCCGCGGTGAAGATCGGCGTGAGGATGAGCAGTCCGGCGACGATCCCGGCGTGGCGCGCGGCGATCGTCCACGCCGCCGGGCGACCGATCGCCTCGCTCGTCGTCGGCCATGACGCCGATGAGCGCCCCGAGCGACAGCCCCAGCCCGGCGCCGATCGCGAGCTGCGGCGCGATCGTCCAGAGCGCGCCGGTGCCCGGCAGCAGGCCGAGCGCGGCGAGACCGCCCGCGAGCAGCACCGTGCCGGGCAGCGCCGGCGCGAGCCGGTGGGCGGCGCGTGCCCAGCGCCCGGCGACGAGCGCGGCGAGGGGCATCGCGGTCACGACGAGCGCCGCCTCGCCGGGCGACAGCCGCCAGCCCTCGATGAGCATGATCACGAGCAGGAACAGCGCCGCGGCCAGCGCGGCCGAGGTCAGCGCGAGCGCGACGAGCGGCGCGAAGGCGGGGCGCCCACCCGCACTGGCGGCGTGCTCGCGGGCCGCCACGGCGCCGGCGTCGCCGAGACCGCCGGCAGCGGCAGGCTCGAGCGCCGCCGAGGCCGTCGCGGCGGCGTCGCCGCCTCCGGCAGGCACCGGCTGCGCTGCGGAGATGCCGCGCATGCCCGCCAGCGCGACGAGCACGACCGGCGCCTGGAGCGCGAACATCGCCTCCCACGAGAACGCCTCGGTGAGAAAGCCGCCGAGGGCCGGCCCGACCGCGCCGCCGAGCACGCCCGCCGCCGCCCACAGGCCGACCGCCCGCCGGCGCTCGCTGCCGAGCACGAGCAGCTCGAGCGCCGCCGCGACGAGGATCGCCCCGACGACGCCCTGCGCGCCACGAGCCGCGACGAGCACGCCGAGCGACGGGGCGGCCGCGCACGCCAGCGACGCCGCCGCGAAGCCCGCGCTCGCGAGCGCGAACGCCAGCCGCGGGCTGCGACGCGCAGCGATCCAGCCGGGGACGGCCGCAACCGCCAGCGCGAGGTTGAACGCGACGAGCACCCATGCGACCGCCGAGACGCTCGCGTCGAACTCGCGCAGGATCGCCGGCAGCGCGAGCGTGACGACCGACGAGTCCGACAGCACGAGCCCGACCGACAGCGCCAGCAGCAGCGGCACGCCGCGCGACGCGTTCGAGGGCATGGCGGGCGACGTACCCTCCGCCCGCGTCGCCGTCACGAGCCTGGCGCGGCCCGACTCACGCCGGGCTCGATGTCGAGCCCCTCCACGAGCGCAGGATGGCCGTTGCGCTCGAAGCTCACATCGACGGAGTCGTTCTGGCGATACGTACCGACGCCCCACGCGCCGAGAAACCAGCGCCAGGCGCCCAGCTTGCCCTCCTTCTTGAGATCGCGCTCGAAGACCAGCGACCGGTCTGCGACGAGGTAATCCGTCCCTTCCTTCTGGCGCACGCCGTTGACGTACACGTCGAACGGGGCGCGAACGTCTGGCGGGAGTGGAACGATCGACGGCACGGCGCCATTATCGCCGCAGCGCCGATCGTGCCCGTGCCGCTCGCCCCATCGCCATGCCCGACGACCTCCCCTACCGCGTCCGCCGCTCCGACCGCGCCCGCCGCGTGCGCGTCCTCGTCGACCCGCACACGGGCGTCGAGGTCGTGCTCCCGCGGCGCAGCCCGGCCTCCGCCGCGCCCGCCGCGGTTGCCGAGCTTCGGCCATGGATCGAGGAGCGCCTCGCCGCCGGGCAGGCCGTGCGAGACGCGGTCGCCGCGCGCGGCGCGACCGTGCCGTACCTCGGCGCAGACCTGACCCTCGCGCCCCGGCCCGGCCGCACGCGCGCGCACCGCCGCGGCGACGAGCTCCTCGTCCCGGCCGACCCGCCGCTCGCCCGCGACGCGATCGAGCGCTGGTACCGGCGCGCGGCGCGCGCCGAGATCGCACCGCGCCTGGACGCCGCCGTCGCTGCGCTCGGCTGCAGCTACTCGAAGCTGACGATCCGCAACCAGCGCACGCGCTGGGGCTCGTGCTCGTCGACCGGCGCGATGAGCTTCAACTGGCGCCTGCTGCTCGCACCCGAAGCGGTGCTCGACTACGTCGTCTGGCACGAGGCCTGCCACCTGCGCGTCATGGACCACTCGCCACGGTTCTGGCAGCTCGTCTCCACGCATTGTCCGGACTATCCGGAGCACCGGCGCTGGCTACGCCGTGAGGGGAATACATTGGTGCTCTAGTGCCGATTCTGGCGGGACGGATCCTGGGAGGGGTGGTCGTCGCGGTCGTCGTGATCGCGCTCGTCGTCGCGCTGTCGGGCGCGGGCGGCTACACCGTCTCCGCCCGCTTCGTCTCTGCCAGCCAGCTCGTCAAGGGCAACGAGGTCAAGGTCGCGGGCATCACGGTCGGCTCGGTCCAGGACGTCGCGCTCACCGACGACGGCCAGGCCGCCGTCACGCTGAAGATCACCGCGGACGGCTACCACCCGCTGCGTCGCGGCACGCGCGCGATCATCCGCCAGGCGTCGCTGTCGGGCGTCGCGAACCGCTACGTCGACCTGCAGCTCGGCGGCGGCGATCAGCCCGACATCGACGACGGGGACACGCTTCCCACGGCCAGCACCGAGGCCGCCGTCGACCTCGACGAGATCTTCAACACGTTCGACGCGAAGACCCGCGAAGGCGTGTCGAGCTCCGTCGAGTTCCTGCGCGACTTCCAAGCCGGCTCGGAGGAAGAGGCGAACGCCGCGCTGCGCTACCTCGACCCCGCGCTCACGTCCTCGAGCCGGCTGCTGCAGGAGGTCAACCGCAGCACGCCCGACCTCGAGCGCTTCATCGAGGAGACGGCGAAGCTCGTCACCGACGTCTCCGCACGCGACGACGCGCTCGCGGGCCTCGTGCGCGACCTCGCGACGACGGCCTCGGCCCTGACGTCCAACGGCGAGGCGCTCGGCGAGTCCGTCGGCCTCTTGCCGGGAGTCATGCGCAAGGCGAACTCGACGTTCGTCGACCTGCGCGGCTCGCTCGACGACCTCACGCCGCTCGTCGACGACGCCAAGCCGATCGTCCGCGACAAGGTGCGACCGCTGCTCGCGCAGCTGCGCCCGCTCGCCCGCGACGCCGAGCCGGCGATCCAGGACCTCTCCGCGGTCGTGCGCAAGCGCGGCGCCGACAACGACCTCGTCGAGCTGTTGCGCCGCCAGCCGGCGATCGACGCGATCGCGAACGAGACCGCCGAGCGCAACGGCGCCGAGCGCCCCGGAGCGCTGCCGGCGACGACGAAGGCGCTCGCGGGCGCGACGCCGCAGGTCGGCTTCCTGCGGCCCTACGCGCCCGAGCTCGTCGGGTGGTTCGACGACTTCTCGACGACCGGCGCCTACGACGCCCTGGGCAGCTACTCGCGCGCTGGGCTCGCGCTCAACGGCTTCTCCGTCGGCACGCTCGGCAACCTCGTCCCGATCCCGGCCGCGCTACGCGCCGAGCTCCTGGCCGCCGGGACGAAGACGCACCGCAACAACCGCTGCCCCGGCTCGCTCGAGCGCACGGCTCCCGACAACTCGAACCCGTACATCCCGTCGCCTGACTTCGATTGCGACCGCAGCCAGGTGCCGATCGGGCCATGACGCGCCGCATCCTCATCGCTGCGCTCGCCCTCGTCGCCGCCGCGGCGATCGCGATCGCCGCGACCCAGCCCGCCGGCGCCGGCGACACGCAGCGCTACACCGTCGTGCTCGACAACGCCTTCGGCCTCACCGAGGGGTCCGACGTGCGGTCCTCCGGGGTGCCCGTCGGCGCCGTCGCCGCGCTCGACGTGCAGCGCTCGACGGCGCGGGCGCTCGCGACGATCGAGGTCACGCGACCCGACTTCGCCGGCTTTCGCTCCGACGTCTTCTGCGAGGTCAAGCCGCAGTCGCTGATCGGCGAGTACTACCTCGACTGCGACCCCGGCAAGGCCGCGCAACCGGCACCGAAGACGATCCCCGTCGAGCAGACCGCCGCGACGATCCCGCCCGACGTCGTGCTCGACATCCTGCGCAAGCCGGCCCGCGAGCGCTTCGGCCTGATCCTCTCGGAGCTCGGGATGGGCCTCGCGGCCCGCGGGACGGACCTCCAGACGACGATCCGGCGCGGCGTCCCGGCGCTGCGCGAGACCGACCGCGTGCTCGACATCCTCGCGGAGAATCGCCAGACGCTGCGCGAGCTCACCCGCGACGCCGACCGCGTCCTCGCCGGCCTGGCCGGCAACCGCGAGGACGTCGCGCGCTTCGTCGCCGAGGCGGGCGACACGACGGCCGCCTCCGCCGAGCGTCGCACCGAGCTGGCCGCGAGCGTGCGCAAGCTGCCGGCCTTCCTACGCGAGCTGCGCCCGACCCTGCGCGACCTCGGTACCGCCGCCGCCAAGCAGACGCCCGCGCTCGCCGACCTGCGCGCCGCGGCGCCGCAGCTCACGACGCTCCTGCGCCGCCTCGGGCCGTTCGCCGAGGCCGCGCGGCCGGCGGTCCGCGGGCTCGGCGAGGCGTCGACGACCGGCAGCGCCGCCGTCCGCGACGCGGCCTCCACCGTCTCCAACCTCCGCGGGCTCGGCAGCGTCTCGACCGAGCCGATGCGCAACCTGCGCTTCGTCCTCGAGGACATCAACGACCGCGACCGCGCGGTCGAGCCCAACAAGCTGAGCCCGGGCAACGGCGCGGGCTTCACCGGCCTCGAGGCGCTCTTGCAGTACTTCTTCACGCAGTCGCAGTCGATGAACATCTACGACTCGAAGAGCTACCTCCTGAAGATCGGGGCGCTGCTCAACGAGTGCTCGCAGTACACGAACGCGAAGACCGCGCGCGAGCACCCCGAGCGCACCGCGAACTGCAAGCAGTGGCTCGGCCCCAACCAGTTCAACGTCACCGGCGGCGCCGCCGCGCGTACGGAGGACGGCGGGGCGAGCAGCGGCCCGTCCACCGGCCCGGAGAGCGAGGCTCCACCGCTCGCACCGCCGACGGACCCGGCCGGCCCGGGGACCGCACCGCCACCGCCGCCGCCACCGCCGCCACCGCCCGCCGCCCCGCCGGCCAGCCCCGGCGGCGTGCTCGAAGACCTCCTGCCCGGCCTCACGGACAACCTCCCCGGCCTCGGTCCGGGCAAGCGTTCGAGCCGCGCCGCCGAGGCGTCCGAGCGCAGCCTCCTCGACTACCTCCTCGGGCCATGAGCGGACGCCGCACGCGCTCGATCGCCTCGGACCCGGTCTTCATCGGGGCCGTGACTGTGCTCGTGCTCGTCGCAGCCGTGCTGCTCGCCTACCAGGCCAACCGCGGCCTGCCGTTCGTGCCGGTGCAGCAGGTCCGCGTCGACGTGCCCAACGCGGCGCGCCTCGTCGTCGGCAACGAGGTCCGCGAGGGCGGCTTCCGCATCGGGCTCATCTCGCGGATCGCGCCTGTGCCCGGCAGCCGGTCCGGCGGCGCGCAGCTCACGCTGCAGCTCGACACGTCCGCGACGCCGGTCCCCGAGGACTCGACGATCAAGATCCGACCGCGGTCGGCGCTCGGGCTGAAGTACGTCGAGCTCGTCCGCGGCCGCTCCGCGCGCGCACTGGCCGACGGCGCGACGATCAGCGCGAGCGCGGACGCCGTCGGCCCCGAGCTCGACGACTTCTTCGCGATCTTCGACGAGCCGACGCGCGACAACGTCGAGCGCAACCTCGACTACCTCGGCACCGCGCTGGCGAGCCGCGGCGACGAGATCAACCGCTCGCTCGGCGCGCTGCCCGAGCTCTTCGGCGACCTGCCGCCGGTCATGCGGACGCTCGCCGACGAGGACACCCAGCTCGCACGGCTCGTCCGCGAGACGGGCGACGCGGCGCGGATCGTCGCGCCGCAGTCCGGCGTCCTCGCGGAGGGCTTCACCTCGATGGCCGACACGTTCGAGGCGATCTCGAGCGACCCCGAGGCGCTCAAGGACGCGATCGCCGCGACGCCCGGAACGCTCGACGCGGGGGTCGCGTCGCTGCCCGACGCACGCCCGTTCCTCAGCCGCCTCGCGGGCCTGTCCGACGAGGTCCAGGGCACGGCGCGCGAGCTGCGCGCGAGCCTGCCCTCGGTCAACAGCGCGCTGGCGGCGGGGACGCGCGTGCTCGAACGCACGCCGGAGTTCACCGACGACCTGCGCGGCTCGTTGCGCGCGGTCCGCTCGCTCGCGCGCTCGCCGTCGACCGACACGACGCTCGCCGGCCTCACGGACACGATGAAGACGCTGAACCCGACGCTGCGCTGGGTCGGCCCGCACGTCACGGTCTGCAACTACTTCACGTACGGCTGGACGCACCTCGCCGACCACCTCTCCGAGGAGGACCCGACCGGCAACACCGAGCGCGTGCAGGTCAAGCTCTCGCCGATCGTGCAGAAGAACTCGATGCAGAGCTTCGGCGCGGTGCGGCCGGCGGCCGGCGGCGAGGTCGACCCGGTCCAGCATGCGTTGTCCGGCGACGCGGCCGAGCTGCACCAGTCCGACTACGCCCGCGCCGTCGACGAGAACGGCAACGCCGACTGCGAGGGCGGCCAGCGCGGCTACCCCGACGGGATCTACACGGACCGCCGCACGCCGGGCAACCAGGGCCCGACGTACGACGGCCGCCCGCGCGTCCCGGAGGGCCAGTCCTTCTCCGCCGAGCCGGACGGGATCGCTCCCTCGGTGCTCCCATGATGCGCGACCGCGGACCGAGCACGTTCACGGTGGGGGCGACGCTCCTCGCCCTCGCGGTGCTCGTGACGTACCTCTCGTTCGCCAAGGACGTCCCGTTCGTCAACGAGCCCTACGAGATCAAGGCCGCGTTCCGCGACTCGGCCGGCATCAAGCCGCACTCGCCGGTGCGGATCGCGGGCGTCGAGGTCGGCGAGGTGACGGGCGTGCAGCACACGAGCCCCGGCTCGCAGGCGGCGACGGTCACGCTGGCGATCCGCGACGACGGCCGCCCCGTGCGCGCGAACGCGGCGGCGAAGATCCGCCCGCGGATCTTCCTCGAGGGGAACTTCTTCGTCGACCTCGTGCCGGGGTCGCGCGGCGCGGAGCTCGACGACGGCGCGACGATCCCGGCCGCCCGCACGACGACCCCCGTCCAGTTCGACCAGGTCCTCAGCGCCCTGAAGTCCGACACGCGCAACGACCTCGCGACGGTCTTCGACGAGGTGGGCGAAGCGCAGGACGCGGGCGGCGCGAAGGCCTTCAACGACTCCCTGAAGTACCAGCCGGCCGCGTACAAGTTCACGGCGATCGTCGCCGAGGCGCTGCTCGGCAAGCAGCCGGGCGACCTCGGCGACTGGGTCCGCGACCAGGGCGTCGTGTCCGGCGCGCTCGACGCCGATCCGGTGAAGCTGCGATCGCTCGTCGTCGACTTCAACAAGACGGCGGGCGCGCTCGCCGACCGCGAGAGCGCGCTGACCGCCGCCGTCGGCGAGCTGCCGCGGACGCTGCGCGCCGCGACGCCCGCGTTCGACCAGCTGCGCGCGGCGTTCCCGGACGTGCGCCGCTTCGCTCTGGGCGCGCGACCGGGGGTGCGCTCGCTCGGCCCGACGGTCGACGCGCTGCTGCCGCTCACCAAACAGCTGCGCGGCCTCGTGCGACCGGCCGAGCTGCGCGGCCTCGCACGCCAGCTCCACGCGGCCACGCCGCCGCTCGCCAAGCTCGCGAAGACGCTGCCGGGTGTCTTCTCCGAGCTGCGCTCCGTCTCGAGCTGCGCGGCGGAGGTCATCGTCCCGTTCGGCAACGACACGCTCGTCGACAAGGCGTTCCCGACGACACGGCCCCGTCTACCAGGAGCTCGCGAAGTTCCTGCCCAACCTCGCTGGCGAGAGCCGCTCGTTCGACGCCAACAGCCCGTGGTTCAAGGTCCTCGGCGGCGCCGGCGCGGAGACGCTGAACCTCGGCAACGGGATCTTCGGCTCGGCGCTCGAACCGATCGCCGGCAACAACCCGCCGCCCGTCCGCACACGCCCCGCGCTGCGTCCCGACGTGCCGTGCGAGACGCAGGAGCAGCCCGGACCTGCGCTCCACGCCGCGCGGCGTGCCAGCGGCGATCCCGAACGCGAGCGGGTCAGCGCGGCGCGCGAGGCCAAGGCGCAGGCCGCGGCGGTGGCCGTCGTGCGCAAGCAGCTCGAGGGCACCGGCCGGAAGGTCTCCGACACCGCCGGCGACGCTCGCCGACATCCGCGCCGATCGCGCGCCGCAACGGCCTCTCCGAGCAGCTCGAGCGCACCCTGCGGGGGAGCGCGAAGCCATGAGCCGCGTCATCCGCAAGAACCTCGGCCCGTTTACGGCGATCCTCGTGCTCGTCGCGCTCGCGGCGGTCGTCGGCGCGTACATTCTCAACGAGCAGCGGCTGCGCTTCCCATTCGCCGAGCCGACGCCGTTTCGCGTCAACGTCGAGTTCGACAACGCCCAGGCCGTGACGCCCGGCCAGGGGCAGACGGCGCAGGTCGCGGGCGTGCGGATCGGTGACATCGCGGAGGTCACGCTGCGCGGACGGGCGCGCGATCGTCGGCCTGGACATCGAGCCGCGCTACCGCGACCTCATCCATCCCGACGCCCGCGCCCAGCTGCGCCCGCGCACCGGCCTGAAGGACATGTACGTCCAGATCTTCCCCGGCAAGGACGGGCGCGCCGGTGAAGGAGGGCTTCACGATCGCGCTCGCGAAGTCGCTCACCGACGTCGACCTCGACGAGATCCTCTCCGAGCTCGACGCCCGCACCCGCGACTACGTGACGCTGCTCGCAAACGGCGGCGGCGAGGGGTTGCGCCGCCGCGGCAACGACCTCGCCCGCGTGCTCGAGCGCTACGGGCCGACGGTCCGCGACCTCTCCCGCGTCAACCACGCCGTCTCCGAGGAGCGCGTCGCGCTGCGGCGGCTCGTGACGTCGCTCGCGCAGGTCAATCGCCGGCTCGCGCGCAAGCCCGCCGACCTCACACGGCTCGTGCGCACCGCCTCGTCGACGCTCGGCGCGATCGCCTCCGAGGACGCCAACCTGCGCGAAGCCGTCGGCGAGCTCGCGCCGACGCTGAGCCAGGCGACGGTGACGCTGCGCGCCGTGGAGCCGTTCGCCGCGGAGCTCGGGCCGACGACCCGCGCGCTGCTGCCGGCGGTGCAGGAGCTCGAATCCGTCAACGCGGCCGTCAGCCCGTTCGCGCGCGAGGCGACGCCGATCGTCCGCGAGAAGATCCGGCCGTTCACGCGCCGCGCGCAGCCGGTCGTGCGCGACCTCGCGCCCGCGGCGCGCGGATTGGCCCGCACCGCGCCCGAGCTCCTGCGCAGCGGCGCGGTCCTCAACGACTTCGTGAACATGCTCGGCCACAACGAGCGCGGCCGCGAGGGCCCGGACACCGCCGGCCGCGAGGAGGGCTACCTCTTCTGGCTCGGCTGGGTCACGCACCAGACGGCGAACCTCCAGTCGATCGACGATGCCAACGGCCCGATGCGCCCGTTCTTCTTGACGGGCACGTGCAAGACGCTCGTGAGCCTCGTCAACGACCAGCCGCAGCTCGAGTTCGCGCTCGGCCTGTCGGGCCTGCTTGAACACCGTCTGCGAGAACCCCGACACGACCTCGCTGTCGGTCACGAAGACGCTCTCCAAGCTCGGGCTGAGGAAGAAGTGAACACCGCGGCGCCCACGCGCGGCCGGATCTTCGTCATCGCGGCGTTCTCGCTGTCGTGCTTCGGCCTGCTGCTGTTCTTCTGGCTGGCGTTCGGCGGGCCGATCCCGCTCAAGCCGCAGGGCTACCGGGTGCAGGTCGCGTTCACCGACGCCGCGACGCTCGCCGACCAGGCCGACGTCCGGACGGCGGGCGTCTCGATCGGCAAGGTCGTCTCGAAGGAGCTCGCGCCGGGCGGCAATACCGGCTCCGCAGGCACAGCAAGCTGCTCACGACGATCGAGCTTCAGAGCCGCTACGCGCCGCTGCGCTCGGACGCGCGCGCGATCCTGCGCCAGAAGACGCTGCTCGGCGAGACGTACGTCGAGCTGACGACGGGCAGCGCGGGCGCGCCCGCGCTTGAAGGAGGGCTCGCGCCTGGACGACGGCCGCGTGGCGCAGGCGGTCGAGTTCGACGAGCTGCTGCGGATCTTCGACAAGCCGACGCGCAAGGCGTTCCGCGAGTGGCAGGCCAGCCTCGCGAAGGCGGGCGCCGGGCGCGGCGCGCGACCTCAACGACGCGCTCGGCAGCTTGGCGCCGTTCACGGAGAACGCGCGCGACGTCGTCGACGTGCTCGACGACCGCCAGGCGGCGCTGCGCAACCTCGTCCACAACGCGGGCAAGACGTTCGAGGAGGTCACGCGCGACGAGGAGGCGCTGTCGACGCTCATGCAGCGCAACTCCGAGCTCTTCGGCGAGCTGGCCGAGCGGCGCGACGCGCTGGCGGAGTCGATCCGGATCCTGCCGACGTTCCTCGACGAGACGAAGGCGACGCTCGCGCGCGTCGGGACGTTCTCCCTGAACGCCGAGCCGCTGCTGCGCGACCTCGACCCGGTGCTCGACGACCTGCAGCCGACGCTCGCGTCGCTGCACGAGGTCGCGCCGGACCTCGAGAATCTCTTCGACAACCTCGATCCGTTGATCGACGCGGGCGACGACGGCTTGCCGGCGCTGTCGCGGACGCTGCGCGGGCTGGACCCGACGCTCGCCGCGGCCGGCCCGTTCCTGCGCCAGGTCAACCCGTTCCTGCGCTTCCTCGAGCTCAACCAGGTGCGGCTGACGGACTTCATGTCGACGCCCGCGTCGACGCTCGGCGGCATCCGCTCGACCGTGCCGGACAGCAAGAGCAACGGCCACGTGCTGCCGCAGATGCATCGTCACGGGTCCGGAGACGCTGCCGTCGCTGACGCGCGGGGCCGGCGAGCGCGGCAACGCCTACCCGGCGTCGAACATCCGGCCCGATCCGGCCGCGCAGATCCTGCCGAGCTTCGACTGCGCGCGGTCAGGGCGAGAAGGGCCCGACGAACACGCCCGGCTGCAAGGTCCAGGGACCGCTGCCCTTCGGCGGGCTCGAGCAGTACTACCCGCAGGTGCGCGAGGCCGGGCCCGGCGGCACGCTGCCGTGACGGACGACGACGGGGGCAGCGGCCCGCCGCCCTTCGCCGCGGCACGCGCTGACCGCGACGGGCAATCGCGGGCCTCCTCCGCGCCGCGCGTCGGGGTCGTCGGCCACGTCGAGTGGGTCGCAGTTCGCGCGCGTGCCCCGCGTGCCGCGGGCGGGCGAGATCGTCCATGCGACCGACGTCTTCTTCGCGCCCGCTGGCGGCGGCGCTGTGGCCGCGGTGCAGCTGCGCCGGCTGGCGGGCGCGGCGGTCGTTCCTCACCGCGCTCGGGACCGGGCCCGGACGCCGAGCGCGCGGCCGCCGAGCTGCGCGCGCTCGGCGTGACCGTTCACGCGCGGCTCACGGCCGGGTCCCCAGCGGCGCACGTTCACGTTCCTCGACGACGACGCCGAGCGCACGATCACCGTGCTCGGCGAGCGGATCGTGCCCGTGCGCGCTCGACCCGCTGCCATGGGAGACGCTCGGCGAGCTCGACGCGATCTACCTCACCGGCGGCGACGCGGGCGCGGTCCGCGCCGCACGCGCGGCGCGCGTGCTCGTCGCGACGCCGCGCGCACTCGGCGCGATCGCCGAGTCGGGCGTGACGCTCGACGTCCTCGTCGGCAGCGCGCACGATCCGGGCGAGGTCTACGAGCCCGGCATGCTCGCGTCCGAGCCGCGCGTCATCGTGCGCACGAGCGGCGGCGAGGGTGGATCGTGGGAGGCGCGCGTGGCCGCGCCCGGCGAGCCGCCGCTGCCCTGGCTCCCCGGCGCCACGCCTGGCTCGACGGCCAGCCTGCCGGCGCGGCCGGCGCCACGCCTGGCTCCGCCGGCCAGCCTGCCGGCGCGGCCGGCGCCACGCCTGGCTCCGCCGGCCAGCCGCCGGCGCGCCGTCCGGCCATCCCGCGGCCGAGCAGCTCGCCTTCGCCGCGCCGCTGCGCGGCACCTGGGACGCGACGCCGCTGCCCGGCCCCAAGGTCGACGCGTACGGCTGCGGCGACTGCCTTCGCGGCCGCGCTCGCCTACGGCCTCGGCGCCGGCATGACGCTCGAGGACGCGATCGCGCTCGCCGCCCGCTGCGGCGCGGCGGTCCTCTGCGGCCGCGGGCCCTACGGCGCGATGCTCGAGCTCACGAGCTGAACGCGAGCGGCGCCCGGCGCCCGCCGGGTCAGTCGACGATCTTCCAGAACGAGTCCTTGCGACGGATCTTGCCGTCCGTGAACTCGAACAGGTCGCACCCGCGGACCTCGATCGGCTCTCCGGTCGCCCGGGTGCCGCGGATCGTCCACTCCGATACACCGCGGTCGCCGCAGGTCCAGTGGCGGTCGTCGCCGTAGTGGATGTCGGGAATCCCGTCGAACCTCGCCTGGATCCCCCGGCGAACCTGCTGCTTGCCGACCAGCCGCTGTCCCCCGGGCGCGGGTCCGCGTGGCATGTCGAACACGCAATCGTCGGTGAAGAACGACAAGACCGCGTCGGTGTCGTGGGCGTTGAACGCGTCGAGAAGCGCCTGCAGCGACGGCGTCGGCTCACTCGTGCCGGTCATGAGGCTCGGCTCGTTGGTCCGGAGGATCGAGCGTCGCGCACCGGGCGCGCCGGACTAGACGCCGTGGTACGGGTTGTGCAGCGGCGCCGGGTTGGCGCGCGGCGGCTCGTCGGCGCCACGCTCCTCGGTCTTGGTCGGCTCGATGCGCTCCGGCATGCCCGGCAGCTTGAGCTTCAGCTTGCGACCGTCCTTCATCGTCAGCTCGTTGCGGTTGCGCTTCAGTGGCTCACTCGGGATCCCGCTCATGCGATCGAGGCTACACGCGCCCGGAAGGGCCATCAAGTCGCGGCGGCCTTCGCCAAGCGCTTGCAGGCGTCACGGATGGCGAGCCGGAGCACGAGCGCCGTGAGCGGGTCCGAGCGCTCGTAGGTCCCGCGCCATCGGACGGTCGTGCCGCCGGCGGCCGTCTCTTCCAGCGTCACGGTGGCCCGGTAGCCCCGGACGTGCATCCCGTCGAGCAGCTCATAGCTCAGCCGCTCCCGCGGCACCCACTCGGTGATGCGCTCGCGCACTCGAAACGGGAACTTGACGAGCACGCGCACCGCGCCCGGCGCTTGTGCGCCGCCGCCTTCGATCTCCGCTGCGGACCACGGACCCCAGCGCGCCCACGCGGGGGCGTCTGCCAGCAGCTCCCAGACGGCTGCCGGCGAGCCCGACGACGTGGCGACCGCCTCGAACGACTTCACATGCGCATGATCGCAGCGTTACGCCCACCCGACCGAGCCCACCCCGCCGGGCCGGGCAAGCGGACGGGATGCCTCACGGCCCTTCTCGGCCGCGCACACGTCCCTCCGCCCGCGCGTGAGTAGCCCCGGATAGCACCAGTGATAGCGGGGGCTACTCATGCGCGGACGGAGGTATGGACATCGCGGCAGCGCGGGGGTCCTGCACGCCCACGCGGGGGGCTCGGCCCCGCGCCGCAGGCCGAGCCGGGCGGCGCGGAGGAGGCCCGCGCCTGCCTGCCGCGCGGCTGAGGCGGCTTGCTGTCCGCGGCCTGCCGGGCGGCGCCCGGGCGATCCGGGCGGCCGGGGTCAGCGGACGGGCAGCGTGACGACGGCGGCCTCGCCGGGGGCGAGTGCGACGCGCAACGGGCGCCCGGAGGGTGGGATCCGGCCGGCGCTCGGGCGAAAGCCCGGCCACGTCCCGTCGGTGCGGACGGCCCGGCCGTCGATGCGCACCTGCGGAGCGTCGAGCGTGCGGCCGGCGCCGGTCGGATCGAACGGCGTCATCCGGTTGATCTCGTAGTGCCCGGCCGGCGCGCTCACGGCGGCGGCCCGAGGGCGGGCGCCAAGGTTGAGCAGGAGTACCCGCCGGCCTTCGCGGCCCGCGTCGATCTCCCAGGCCTTGATCCGCGCGGCCGGGTCGCCTCCGGGCGCGAGCGCGACCGGACGCAGGCCGCGGGTGTCCTGCGCGAAGCGCGAGAACAGGAGCAGGGCGTAGTACGGCGGCGCCGCCACCGGCGCACCAGCGGCGGGCGTCGGGTCGAAGGCGACGGCGTTGTAGAACGCGTTGCCCTCCTCGGGCACGAAGAACTTGTTGACCTCCGCGTTGTGGAGGTTGATGCCGACCGACCCGGTCGCGCAGTCGGCGTTCGCGCCTGGCGCGTTCGGCGGCTGCGGACACGCCGACTCGAGCATCGCCGCGAGCGCCCAGGTCGCGGCGGCGGCGACGTTCGAGACGCCGTCGACCCCCGGCCCGCCGCGGTGCCGGTCTCCTGGAGGCGGTAGTCGAGGCCGCGCTCGCGTGCCATGACCGCGTGGGTGTGGACCTCGTAGGCGAGGTTCGCCAAGCGCTCGTCGGACAGCAGACGCTCGATCGACGCGCAGCGGTAGTCGTCGGTCGTGCAGCCGCGAGCCAGCGGATAGAAGTGATCGGTCGCGAGCGTCCCGTGAACCGTGCGCACGGCCTTCATCGCGGGCGCGATCGTGTCGAGGATCGCGGGCCAGTCCCAGAAGAACCGCGTCGGGATCGTGCGCGCGGCGATCGACTGCCACGGCGCGATCGTCTCGCTCGTACTCGGCGCGACGATCGCGTACGGGCGCGTCACGCTCGCGTCGCGGTACGCGACGAGGTCGGCGAGGTAGCGCGGCAGGTCGTAGCTATAGTAGATGTCGGGCTCGTTGCCGAGGCCGATGCCCGCGACGTAGCGCTCGGCGCCGTCCGCGAACGCCGGCACGACGCCCTGCTGCACGAACGCGCGGGCGTGCTCGACGCCGACCCACGGGCGCTCCGGTTCGACCGGGGCAAGCGCGGTACCGAGGATCGTCCCCCAGCTCGGGTCCTCGCGCCGGCGGTCGCCCGCGTTCACCGCGTCGAGCGTGGCGCGGACGGCTTGCAGGTCCGCGAGCGTGATGATGCGGTTCGTGTTGGACGCGGACGGCTCGAACGGCATGAGGTCCTGCGAGGCGCCGCCCATCCGCAGCTCGCCGCTGCCGAGGTTGCGCAGGAGGTTCACGAACGCCGGCCGCGCGGCGGGACCCATGTAGCGCTCGACGAGCGACCACTCGACGCTGAGGCCGACGAAGCGCGGCGGGATCGCTCCGCTGCGGGGCGCCGTCGCGCCCAGGCGCAGCGATACGTCCGCGGGCGAGCCGAGCGCGGGGCCATCGAGGGCGGAAGCGGGAGCGGCCGCCGCGGAGAGCGGGGTGGCCGCCGCCAGGACCGCGGCCGCGAGGATCGCCGCCGCATACGGCGCCGAGCGCCTCAAGGCCGGCGGCGCCTCGGTCCGCCGCCCGGCGAACGCGGGCGCGCGGGGGCTGGCGTGCGGCGCCGCGCGCTCCTCCGCTGCGCGCTCGGGCGGCGGCTCGGCGCGGCGGCTGGTCCGGCGCGGTGGCGGGCGGCGCCGCGGCGGGCGCGGAGACGGACGGCGCGCCGGTGGGCGCCGCGTCCGGCGCGGACGCGGGTGGCGCGCTCGCGCGGTCGCGATCCTCGCCGCGGCCGATGGCGTAGAACACCGCGCACACCGCGAGCACCGCGACGATCCCGCCGAGTCCCATGGCGATGGCGTTCCCCGCGCTGGCCGCGAGGGTCAGCACAGGTCGTTCTCACAGCGAGGCATTGCTCTCTCCTGCCCCGGAGTGAGCACCGCTACCCGCGACTCAGAAACGGCGCGTGTTGCCCCGCTGCACGTGGAAGCCGTGCTTGTCGCGGTTGCGGCACGTCAGGCCGCTCGTGCGCATCGTGCAGCGGATGCCGGGGCGCACCCAGACGTCGCCGTAGCGCAGCGTCCGCCGGGGCGTGCTGTGACCGGGGAAGTCTCCGCGCTCGGCCACCTTCGTCGTGCCGCGCGGGCGCAGAGCGAAGTACGTGTCGAGCTCGCCGATCTCAGGGATGTACGGCGCCGAGCAGTTGATCTCGGTGCTCTGCAGCACCGCCCAGCAGGAGATGAGCTTCGTCGGCGAGACGATGTTGTAGGCCGTCACGGTCTTCGCGGACGCGACGGCGCCCGGGCCTGCCAGCGCCGCGACGATCGCGACCGCGAACACCCGCCTGAAGGTCGCCATGCGCCACAGCGTCCGCCACGCTTTCATCGTCCACCTCGCTTTCGAGGCGCCGGAACGAACCGCAGCGTCTCGACGTTCTTGACCCGGAAGCGGCCGCCGCGCGCGGGCACGAAGGTCGCCCCGCCGCGCTTGCGCACGCCCTTCGGCCGCGCGAAGCGCGAACACCGCGACGTCGCGGCCCGAGCCGCCGTTGACCTGCTCGGTGCCGCCGCCGACGTCGCGCGACTTGAGGACGAAGACGTCGTCGCCCTTGCCGCCGAAGAGCTGGTCGCGGCCGGCGCCACCGAAGATCATGTCGTCGCCGGCGCCGCACATGACGCGGTCCTTACCGGCCGAAAGCGAGGACGAGCGTCGGGGCCGCCGTGCAGTTCAGGCGGTTGCCCTTCGCCGTGCCGCGCAGCGTGACACCCTCGACGGCCGAGCCGATCGTGTAGAGCCCCGCTCCCGCCGCCGGGCTCGAGACCGTCAGCTCGAGCGTCGCGGTCTCGCGCGGGCGCAGGACGAGCACCGCGCCGCCCGCGGCTGGCGTCCGCCGCCCCACGACGCTCGCGCCCGTCGGCAGGTCGATCGCGCTCGCGGTCAGCGCCTGGCCTTCGAGCGGCGTGACCGTCACGACGAGGCGGCGGCCGCGCTCGCCGAGGAACGTGAAGCGGTCGGTGTCCTGCGGGCCGGCGATCCGCGCCGTCCGTGCGAGGCCCGCCGCCAGCGCGCCGTCGTCGTCCGAGCCGAACGGGTCGTTGAGGTTCGTCGCGCCGTTGGCGTTGACAAGTGAGACGAACGCGCGCTGCGCCTCGGCGGAGTTGATCGTCGAGTAGACGCCGCCCGTGGCGTCGATCGCGCGGACGAGGTCGACGGGCGGCCCGGCGGCGGCCTGGCGCAGCGTCGCGCGGCGCGGCGCGTCGCCGGTGGCGGCGGCTCGCACGGTCGGCGGGACCGGGTTGGCGCGGCGGCGCGAGGAACCCGAACGACACGCGGATCCCGAGCGACTGCGCGGTCTGCAGCGCCGACTCCAGGCCGCCCGGCGAGTTGTCCATGCCGTCGGTCAGCACGACGATGCCGGCGCGGTCGCGCACCTCGTTGGCATCGGCGGTCAGTACGCCGAGCGCCGCCGCGACGCCGCTGCCGATGTTCGTCCCGCCCGACGCGTCGATGCCGGCGAACGACGCGGCGCTCGGGTCGGCGAGCGGCGAGAGGACCGTGGCCGAGGTGTCGAAGTCGATGACCGCGCTGCGGTCCGGGCGCGCGTCGGGGCCGGCCGCCGCCGCGGTCGTGAGGCTCGCGTTGAACTGCTGGCCGGCGATGACGCGCAGGAAGCCGGGGTCGGTGTCGGTGTTCGAGCCCGAGGAGTCGATGACGATCGCGAGGTCGCGGCCCTGGCAGTCCTTGACCGGATCGTCGTGCGTGACCGCGCAGACCATGAGCCCGCCGCGCCGCGGGCCCGTAGGCGCTGAGGATCTGGCTGCGCAGGTCCGCCCACTGGCGGCGCGTGTCGGCGATCGCGCCCGCGACCGCCTTCGCGAAGTTCGACCCGACGAGCCCGCGCGCCGTCGTCGGCGCGCTCGTCGCCCCGGTCACCGGATCGATCTGGCCCTTGTCCTTGTTGAGGACGAGATGGCGCACGCGCCGGCGGCAGGAGAAGATCGCTGCCGCCGGTGAGCTCCTCGATGTTGAAGCAGCCCGTGCTGAGGCCGGCGGGCACGCTCAGCGACAAGCTGATGTGGCGCAGGTCGAGGAACGGCGGCAGCGACGCGCGGTTCAGGCCGGGCGGGTTGTCGCGGCCGGTCGCGCCGGGCGCCGCCTCGTCGGACCAGTTGGAGTGCGCGTAGAAGTCCTGGACGCCGTGCAGCGCGCGGCCGAGGTAGTAGATGACGTCGCACTTCGCGCGCTGGCCGCCGTTGCCCGCGAAGACGCAGTCGGGCGACGAGCGAGACCTGCGGCGGGTCGATGACGTCGCGGCCGTCGAAGAGGATCCGGCGCGCGCGGATCCAGCTCTCGGTGAACTGCGCCTGCATGTGGCGTGATGCACTGCGTCGAGCGTCGCGGTGGCGGCGGCGCGCGAGATCGGGTAGCTGCCGGTGTCGAGGTAGTCGGCGTCGTCGCAGTGCGACGGCGGGCCCTCGGGCGGCGGGATGTCGGGCTGGCCGACCGCGCCGAACGTGCCGGTGCGCCCGGCGAGCTGCGCGATCGTCGCCGGCTCGAAGCACGTGTCGTCGGACTTCATCCCGGAGGGGCAGGCGAGCGCGGCGCGCGTCATCCGCTCGTGCTCGGCCGACTGCCCGGCACGGGCGGTTGACCGTGCCGAACGCCGCCGGCCGACGCGGGCAGCGCCAAGCAGCGCCATCGCGCTCGCGACAAGCGCGCCCCCCGGGCGCCGGATCGCCATGGCGCGAACCCTAGGACCCCGTCGCGCCGGGCGGAGTGACCGACGTCACACTCGTACGAGATTCAGGCCCCCAGCACGCGGCGCAGCGCGTCGAACGCCGACTCGCCGCGCTGCCGCTTGACGACCTCGCGGTTGCACCTTGCCGCGGTAGGCCTCGATCGAGCCGTCGCCGCGGACGTCGGCGCCCGCGCGCACGCTCGGGCGCAGCCGGCCGGGGCCGCTCAGCTCACCGCGCGCCGACACCTGCGCGGCCGGCGCGATCTCGCGGACGAACGCCTTCGCGGTCTTGCGCAGCGCCTTCGGCCCGAGCGCGCGCAGCTCGAGCTCGAGCAGGTCGATCGCGTCGTCGAGCGTCGGGACGCGCTTGCGCGTGACCGCCGCGCCCGACGCGCACGGTGACGGTGTAGGGCATTGCGCGAGGGTAGTGCGGTCCGGCGCGGCGTCACGCGCGGACGCCGAGCGCGCTCCTAGCGCTGGTCGATCGGCACGTAGTCGCGCTCGCGCTCGCCCGTGTAGATCTGGCGCGGGCGCGAGATCTTCTGCTCGGCGTCCTCGACCATCTCGCGCCACTGCGCGATCCAGCCGCTCGTGCGCCCGATCGCGAACATCACCGGGAACATCGCGGACGGCAAGCGCATCGCCTGGTAGATGAGGCCCGAGTAGAAGTCGACGTTCGGATAGAGCTTGCGCGAGATGAAGTAGTCGTCCTCGAGCGCGATCTGCTCGAGCTCGAGCGCGATGTCGAGCAGCGGGTTGCGACCGACGACCTCGAAGACGTCCTCGGCCGCGGACTTGATGATCCGCGCCCGCGGGTCGTAGTTCTTGTAGACGCGGTGGCCGAAGCCCATGAGGCGCTCCTTGCCCGCCTTCACGCCCTTGACGAAGTCCGGGATGTTGTCGCGCGTCTTGATCTGCTCGAGCATCCGCAGGACGGCCTCGTTGGCGCCGCCGTGCAGCGGGCCGTAGAGCGCGCCGATGCCGCCGGCGACCGCCGAGTACGGATCGGGCTTCGCGGAGCCGATCGAGCGCACCGCGCTCGTCGAGCAGTTCTGCTCGTGGTCGGCGTGCAGGATGAAGAGGATGTCGAGCGCCCGCTCCAAGCGCGGATCGGGCTCGTACTTCAGCTCGGTCATCTTGTACATCATGTTCAGGAAGTTGCCGGAGTACGCGAGGTCGTTGTCGGGATAGACGTACGGCTGACCCTGCGCGTGGCGGTAGGCGAACGCGGCCAGCGTCGGCATCTTCGAGATCATGCGGATCGTCTGGATGTCGCGGTTCTCGGGGTCGTCGATGTCGTTGGCGTCCGGATAGAACGTCGACAGCGCGGCGGTCGCGCCGAGCAGCATGCCCATCGGATGCGCGTCGTGGCGGAACCCGCCGAGGAACTCCTTGATGTTCTCGTGGACGAACGTGTGCGTCGTGATCTCGTGCTGCCAGTGCTCGAGTTGCGCGGCGGTGGGCAGCTCGCCGTAGATGAGCAGGTAGGCGACCTCGAGGTAGTTCGAGTGCTCGGCGAGCTGCTCGATCGGGTAGCCGCGGTACTCGAGGACCCCGTTCGTGCCGTCGAGGTAGGTGATCGCCGACCGGCACGAGGCCGTGTTCATGAAGGCCGGGTCGTAGGTCATGAGCCCGAAATCGTCCTCGGCGACGCGGATCGCGCGGAAGTCCAGCGCGCGCACCGTGCCATCCGTGATCGGGATCTCGTACGTGCGTCCCGTGCGGTTGTCGGTGACGCTCAGCGTCTCGGGTCCGCTTGGCCCGACGGCGCCGTTGGTGTCCTGAGCGGACTCGCCGCTGGCCTGCTTGGTGTCTTTCGGCGTACTCACGTCCACCGATTATGCCCCGGCGAGCGCCGAATTCAGGGCTTCGGGCTCGTGAAATTTCGTTGCGGGCGCTCCTAGTCGCGCTTCCAGCCGCCCCCGAAGAAGCGGCTGAGGCGCCCGCCACGGGCGTTCGCGCGGAACGTCGGGGCGCCCTTGGAGTCCTGCTCGGGGAGGGCCGCGGCGCCCTCGGCGTCGAGCGCGAGCGTCACGCGGCGCTCGGCGATGCGGGCGATCTCCGGCGCATCGACGAAGCGCTGGCCGAGCGGGGTGTCGATGACGAGGCCGTCGAAGATGTGCTCGGCGACGTTCTCGAGCACCTCGCGCACGCTGCCGACCGTCTCGCCGTCGGACGCGACGACCGGGGTGCCCTTCTCGAGCACCTTGTAGGAGATGGCGTGGCCGTCGTCGTCAGAGAGCGACATAGATGGCGGTACCGACCGCCGCCATCATGAGCACTGCCCCGGCGGACATGACGCCGCGTGCTTGGGCCGCGGTCTCCGGGAAGTCCGGCTTCTTGAAGCCGTAGACGCTGATGAGGATCGCGAAGATGGCGAAGACGCCGCCGGCGATGAAGAACGGCGCCTCGGACTTGTGCTCCTCGTGCTCCGCGGCAGCGGAGGCGGCATGCTCGGCAGCGGCGATGATGACGGCGAGGTCCATGGCGGGCGCGACCTTATCGCACCGGGCCGGAGATCATCCACGCCCCTCGGCGGGTGCCGGGTTCGGCGCCGCCGGCCCGCCTTCGTAGCGCGACTCGGTCGCCTCGACCTGGCCGTGGTAGTGGCTGCCGAGCTCGGGATGACCGTACGGACGCAGCGCCGGCGCGTCGAGCGTCATGAACGACAGCTGCGCGATCGGCTTGCCGGCCCACAGCTTGATCGGGACCCGCGTCAGGTTCGTGATCTCGAGCGTGAGCGTGCCCTTCCAGCCCGGATCGACGAACCCCGCCGTCGCGTGCACGATCAGTCCCAGCCTGCCCAGGCTCGACTTCCCCTCGATCCGCGCCACGACGTCGTCGGGCAGCTCGACCCACTCGAGCGTGCGGCCGAGGACGAACTCGCCGGGGTGGATGACGAACGGCTCGGCGTCCGTGATCGCGATCTGCTCGGTGAGGTTCGTCGGCGGCTTGGCGAGGTCGATCGCCGCGGTGCGGTGGTTGTGGAAGACGCGGAACGTGTTGCCGAGGCGCAGGTCCACGCTCGCCGGCTGGACCATCGCCGGATCCCAGGGGTCGACCTTGATGACACCCTCCTGCACGAGGCGCAGGATCGTGCCGTCGGAGAGGACCGATGCGGGGGCGGACATGCGCCCGGAGTCTAGATCCCCGGGCGGCGAGCGCCCGTCGGGTCAGTGCTCGACGCGGCGACTCCGCGCGATGACCGTGCGCACGCGGGGCGGGGGCGGGACGGCGGGCGCGCCGTGCGGGCCGCGGCGGGGGTTGCGCGGCAGCGCGGGGCGCGGATGCGGGTGGCGCGGGCGCGGGGCCAGTGGCTTCTTCGTACCGCCGCCCTCGTCTCCGACCGGCTCGGGCTCAGGCGTCGCGCGGATCGCCCACCAGACGATGTACAGCAGCCCGATGATCGGCAGCTTGAGGACGAACATCAGGAAGATGAACGCCGGGTCCATTCGGCGGACCTTACCCGGCCCGCAGTGCCGGCGCACGCCTTTTCTGCGCTCCCGGCGCGCGAGCGCCCGACCCCGTGCCGGCGTGGGCACGCGATCGCGCCACGATCGACTGCGGCGCTCTCACCGCCAACGCGCCAGGACGTGATCCGCGACGCGCACGGCGCCGCTAGGTGGGTCATGAACAAGCGCCTGCTTGCCATGGTGGCGGTGTCCGGTCTGTCCGCCGTTTGTCTCGGAGGACAGATCGCCGCGTCGGGCGCCGCAGGCGGCAAGACGGTCACGCTGCGGAACATCGCGTTCTCTCCCAAGAGCCTCACGGTGTCCAAGGGCACGACCGTCACGTTCGCGTTTCGCGACGACGGCATCGTCCACAACGTGGTCGGTGTCGGTCGCAAGAAGTTCAAGGCTATTTCGAACCGGTCTTCCGGCTCGCAGAGACGAACCTTCACCAGCTCTGGCACCTACCGGTACCAGTGCACGCTGCACCCGGGAATGACCGGCCGCATCACCGTCCGCTGAACTTCCGAACACCATCTCAGGAGAGTCCCTTGTCAAATCTGCTCAACCTCGACCTCATCGACGCCGACGGCGCCATCCGCGACTCCGCCGAGGCCATCGGCATCGACCGCAGCACGTTCATCAAGCGCGGCGCGATCGCCGGCGGCGGGCTCATCGCCGGCAGCGCGTTCTTCTCACAGCTCAGCATCGCCGAGGCCGCGATCTCGAAGAAGCGGTCCAAGAAGAACGACGTGAGGATCCTGAACTTCGCGCTGACGCTCGAGTTCCTCGAGTCCGCGTTCTACAAGGAGGCCTTGGCGAACGCCGCGTACGGCTCCGATGCGAACCTCAAGAAGTTCACCGAGGTCGTGGCCAGGCACGAGGCCGCGCACGTGAAGTTCCTCAAGGGCGCGCTCGGCACGGCCGCGATCAAGTCGCCGAAGTTCGACTTCGGCAAGGCCGTCACGGACACCGCGACGTACTCCGCCACCGCTCAGGTGCTCGAGGACACCGGCGTCACGGCCTACCTCGGGCAGGTCACCAACGTCTTCCAGCCCGGCGTCCTCGGCGCCGCAGGCACCATCGCCACGGTCGAGGCGCGGCACGCCGCGTGGATCCGCTTCCTCAACGGCGCGTCCCCGGCCCCCGCGGCCTACGACGTGCGCAAGTCCGAGGCCGCCATCCTCAAGGCCGTGGGAGCCACGGGCTTCATCCAGTAGGGCCGTACCGAACAGTCCGGATGCGACGGGACCCTCCGGGGTCCCGTCGTCGTCGCGGAGCGCAGGTTTCAGCCGGATCGGCGCGGGCCGACGGTGATCGGGGTGAGGGTCGCGGAGCCCGAGTTGACGACCCAGAGGCCGCCCTCGCCCAGGGCGATCGCCGATGGCCGGTCGCCTGTGCGAAGCGGTGGGCCGGCGACCGAGCCCGTCGCGGGGTCGACGCGCGTTACGCCGCCGCGGTCGTCCGCGGCCGGCTCGATCGCGCCACCGCTGTCGGTCGCCCAGACGCCATCCCCCGCGACGAGGTCCAGCGGGACCGCACCCGGCACGGCGATCGGCTTGCCGACGACCTTGCCGGCGCCGGGATCGATCTGCACGATCTCCGGGCGATCGGCGTTGGGCCCGCCCGCGCGAGCGATCCACACACGTCGCTCGCCGACCGTCACGGCGAGCACCTGGCGGGCGCCGACGCCAATCGGCGTGGCCGACTCACCGCCGCGCGAATCGATGCGGCTGACCGATCCCCCGTCGGCGTTCGCAACCCAGACCGAACCGAATCCGACGGCGACATCGGCCGGGCCGCGGCCGACTCGGATCGGCACGCCAGCACGCCGCGAGCGCGCGTCGATGCGGGTGACGGTACCCGCACGCCGGCTGGAAACCCACACGCCGCCATCGCCGACCGCGAGCCCGTTGGCGCCGGGGACCGTGGCCGTCGCGCCGGTCTGCCGGACCCGGCGCGCATCGTAGGACCGCACGGTCCCATCTCCCGATGCGACCCACACGACGCCGATGCCCACGGCGACGGCGAATGGGCCTCCGGGGACGCGTCGAGGCGCGCCGACCACCGACCGCGTGTCCGGATCGATCTTGACGAGCAGCTGCCGCGAACCATCGACGACCCAGATCGCGCCAGCACCGACAGCCACCGCGACCGGTTCGCCGCCGATGTCGACCGGCGCGCCCACACGAGCCGGCGCAAGGAGCGGCGGGGGCGGATCCTCGTCCGATCCCCCGCCGTAGCCGAGCAGGACGCCGGCCGCCACCACGATGGCGGCGAGCCCGCACAGCGAGGATCGCGCGAGGAGACATGTGTTGCACGACCATCTCATGTTCGTGCGCCGAGCACGTTCGCATCGCTGATCCGCATCGATCCAGGTCCCGCAGAGCAAGCATGCACCCCGCCACCCTTCGCGCAGGCGACCCGTCTCCCGGCGCAGCCACGTCATCGCAGGACACCCGATGAGGAAGCTCCCCCTCGCCGGCGCGCTCGGCACCACCTTGATCGCCGCGCTGACGGCCGTGTCGCTGAGCTCCGGCTCGAGCCATCGCGAGGCTCCGAACATCATGCTCGACCCGTCGGCCGACAACACCGACACCTACGCGTTCACGGCGAACGACGCTCCCGCGTCGCTGACGGTCGTCGCCAACTGGGTCCCCGGCGGCAACCCGGCCAACGGACCGAACTTCTTCCGCTTCGACGACCGCGCCCGCTACTACGTCAACATCGACAACACGGGCGACGGCAAGGCCGACATCCGCTACCGCTTCGTGTTCAAGACGACCGTCAGCGACAACTCCTACCGCCAGTCGAAGGTCGGCGTCCGGTCCTTCGGCGATGCCCGCCTGCTGCAGTTCCAGCGCTACTCGATCGTGCGCGAGAACTACAAGAACGGCAAGCCGACGACGGAGCAGAAGATCGCCTCCGATCTGCCTGTGGCGCCCGGCAACAGCGGGCCGAAGTCCTTCCCCGACTACAAGAAGGTCTCCGACGCGGCGATCCGGGTCATCGGCAACTCGAAGTACTTCGCGGGTCAGCGCGACGACGCCTTCTTCATCGATCTCGGTGCCGCCTTCGACAACATCAACATCCGTGTCCTCACCGGCAGCACGGGCGGCGGCACCGACACGCAGGCCGACACGTCGATCCAGACGATCACGATGCAGGTGCCGGA
Organism: uncultured Actinomycetes bacterium; assembly: GCA_963806515.1. Lineage (GTDB taxonomy): Bacteria > Actinomycetota > Thermoleophilia > Solirubrobacterales > Solirubrobacteraceae > CADCVQ01. Next base: position 288,366 of record CAWDYO010000012.1, read on the forward strand.
GTCCGACGTCACGCGCGATCAGAAGCCCGTGTCCGGACCCGACGCGGACAATGCCACCGTCGGCGTGTGGGCATCGACGGACCGCCGCAAGCTCCAAGTCACCAACGCGCGCTTTGACAACAACAAGGGCGCGCGTGGCGGCTGGGTGCAGGTGTCGCGCCTGGGCACCCCGCTGATCAACGAGCTGTTCGTGCCGACAGCGCAGAAGGACGCCTTCAACAAGTCCCAGCCCAGCACCGACGACGCGCGCATCAAGAAGTACCTGCTGACGCCCGAGTTCGCGCGCCAGATCAACGCGCTGACCGACGAGATCGCGCCGGTAGCGGTGCCGCTGAAGCTCGGCGCGCCGGAAACCGACCGCACCGATCTCGTCGCGGCCTTCCTCACGGGAATCCCCGGTCTCAACCAGATCGACAAGTCCAACCCGCTGCCGACCGACACGCTGAAGATCAACATGGGCATCGCACCCGCGCGGACGCCCAACCGCTTCGGCCTGCTCGGGGGCGATCGCGCCGGCTTCCCCAACGGCAGGCGACTTGAGGACGATGCCACCGACATCTTCGTCCAGCTGCTGGGCGGCTTTCTGAAGAACAACAAGCTCTCGGCGGGCGACGGCGTCGACCAGAACGACAAGCCGTTCCTCGACACGTTCCCCTACCAGGCTGCCCCGACCTCGGGCTTCGAGCAGGTCGTCGGCCGGCGCGTCGAACCGCCGCACCTGCCCACGCCCCCCGGCAACGACCCGCAGGTCCCGATCGGACCCCAGCTGCCACCGCTGCGGCTGCCGATCGGACCTCAGGTGCCCTGACCGCGCTGTGACCCTGCGGCTGCCCGGATCGCGGGTGCTCGTGGCGTCTGGGGTGGCCTTCGTCGTGGCGTTGGGGGCCTTCCAGGCGCTCAACGGCACGGCGAAGCCCGCTCGTGCGCGGGCCGAGAGCGCCGGCGTGCTGGTCCGGCGCGCCAACGCCGACCTGCAGCGCGCTCGCGAGACGGCCGACCCCGCGCGCTACGCGACGGCCGATGCGGCGTTCCGCCGAGCGCTGCGCATCGACCCGCGCTCGGTCGACGCCACGATCGGCATGGCGACGCTGGCGCTCGCGCGCCACGACTTCCGCGAGGGGTTGCGGCTCGCCCGGCGAGCGAGGCGTCTGGGACCTGAGCTGGCGCGGCCGTTCTCGGTGCTCGTCGACGCCGAGCTGGAGCTCGGCAGCTACGAGGAGGCCGCGCGCTCGCTGCAGCGGATGATCGACCTCCAACCGAACCTTGCCTCGTACGCGCGGGTCTCGTACTTTCGCGAGCTTCACGGCGACCTCGCCGGTGCCGCGAGCGCGATGCGCCTCGCCGTCTCCGCCGGGGCCGGGATGCCCGAGAACGTGGCGTTCGTCCAAACGCTTCTCGGCGACCTCGAGGCGCTGCGCGGGCGGCCCCGCGCCGCGCGCCAGGCGTACGCGGCCGCGCTGGCGGGCGCCGAAGGCTACGTGCCCGCACTCGCGAGCCGCGCGCGCCTGGACGCCGCCACCGGACGCCTGTCGGCCGCCATCCGTGGCTACGAGCGCATCGTGCGACGGCGGCCGCTCCCGGAGTACGTCATCGCGCTCGGCGAGATCCAGCAGGTTGCGGGACGTGACGCCGACGCGCGCGAGACGTTCGCGCTCGTCGACGCCGAGCGACGGTTGCTGGCCGCCAGCGGAGTGAACACCGACGTCGAGATCGCGCTCTTCGAAGCCGATCACGGGGACCGCGGACGCGCTGTCGATCTCGCCCGGCGTGCGTGGCGCGACGCCCCGAGCGTGCGCTCCGCCGACGCCGTCAGCTGGGCGCTGACGCGATCCGGGCGCGCGAGCGACGGTCTGGCCTGGGCGCGGCGTGCGCTGAAGCTGGGTTCGCGCGATCCCCTGGTGCTCACACGAGCGGGCCTGACCGCGCGCGCGGCGGGGCGCGATGTCGAGGCGCGCCGCTATCTGCGCAGGGCGGTGCGCGCCACCCCGCGCTTCTCCGCGGTCTGGGCTCCGCGAGCACGCAAGGCGCTGCGAGACCTCACGTGAACCGCCTCGGCGCCCTCGTGATCCTGGCCATCGCGGCGTCCGCGCTGCCCGCAGGCAGCGCCGCTGCGCATCCGCTCGGGAACTTCACGATCAATCACCTCACGCAGGTCGCGGTCACCGCTGAGACCGTCGAGCTGCGATTCATTCTCGACATCGCCGAGATCCCGACCTTCCAGGCTCGCCGTCAACCACGGGCGCAGACGCTGCGCGACGCGCGCGAAGAGGTCGCGCGCGGGCTCGCCGTGACCGTCGACGGCCGGCGCGCGGTCCTGCGCGACGCGGGACCCGCGCTGCTGTCATCGGCACCCGGGGAGGGTGGCCTGAACACCACGCGCATCGAGATCCCCCTACGGGCTTCGGCGACCGGCGCCGGCGTCGTGGAGGTGCGCGACGGCACGTATCCGGATCGCTTGGGCTACACGGCGCTCGTCGCGCGTCCCGGCAAGGGGACGGCCGTGCGTTCAACGGTCTCCTCCGCGGACCCGACTCGTGGACTGCGCAGCTATCCGGCGTCGGCGTTGCAGCGCCCACTCGATCAGCGCACAGCGACGCTGCGCGTGAGCGAGGGCGACGCGACGCTGGTCGCGCCGGGCCTGCGCGGCGGCGACGCCGTGACGACTCGCAGCGGTGGTGGCGACGGGTTCGCCGGCGTCTTTCAGGACGCTGCCGCGGGCAAGACCACCCTGCTTTTGCTGGTGCTCGCCGCGCTGGGTTGGGGGGCGTTGCACGCGCTCTCGCCGGGGCACGGCAAGACGATGGTCGCGGCCTACCTCGTGGGATCCAACGGCACGAGCCGGCACGCCGTCGTCCTGGGCGCCGTCGTCACGATCACCCACACGATCGGCGTGTTCGCGCTCGGGCTGGTCACGCTGCTGCTCGCGCAGTACATCCTGCCGGAGGACCTGTATCCGTGGCTGACCCTCGCCTCAGGGCTCCTCGTCGTGGCGATCGGGCTCGTCGTCCTGCGCGCACGCGTGCGCGACCACCGGGCGCGCCGGTCGCCCAGCCCTGCCCACGGGCACGGGCACGGGCACGGGCATGGCCATGAGCACCACCACGGTCACGACCACGACGGCCACGGGCACAGCCACGACGTCCCCGGCACGATCACCGGGAAGGGGCTCATCGCAATGGGAGCCTCGGCGGGCCTGATCCCCTGCCCGTCCGCGCTCGTCGTGCTGCTCGGGGCCGTCGCCCAGCACCAGGTCGCGCTCGGGCTCGCGCTCATCGTCGCCTTCAGCGTCGGCTTGGCGACGACCCTGACAGCTCTCGGACTGCTCGTCGTGCACGCGCGCCGGCTGACGACGAGGCTGCGCGTCCCGCAGCGCCTCGCGACGGCGCTGCCAGCCGCCTCGGCGGTGCTGATCGTCAGCCTCGGCTGCCTGCTGACACTCCAGGCCGCGCCGACGCTGCTCTGAGACGGGCGGTCCCAGATGCGGCGGTCGCTCAGCGCAGCGCGACGGCGCTGGTCTCGAACGTCGTCAGGCGCTGCAGCTCCTCGACCCGTGCGACGATCTCCTCGCCCGTCAGGCGAGCGACCCGCTCGGTGCCGAACTCCTCGACGTTGAAGGACGCGACCGCCGTGCCGTACGCCATCGCGAGCCGCAGCACGTCGCTCGTGGCCTCGCCGCCGTGCGCCGCGATGCAGCCGACGAACCCGCCCGCGAACGAGTCGCCCGCGCCGGTCGGGTCCGTGACGAAGTCGACCGGGAACGCCGGGATCCAGAACGACTCGTCGGGTGTGACGAGCGCGGCGCCGTACTTGCCGAGCTTGACGACCATCGCGCTCGGCCCGTGCTCCATGATCTTGCGCGCGCCGGCGACGACCTCGCGCTCGCCCGTGAAGAGCTCGACCTCGGAGTCGTTGAGGATCACGCAGTCGACCTCGGAGATCGCCGCGATGAGGGCGTCCCGGGCGATGTTGATCCACAGGTCCATCGAGTCCAGCGCGACGAACCTCGCGGCCTCGCACTGGCGGCGGACGTTGAGCTGCAGCGCCGGGAGGATGTTCGCGAGGAAGAGGACGTCGGACTGCTTGGAGGCCTCGGAGAGCTTCGGGTCGAACGTCTCGAAGACGTTGAGGTCGGTCTCGAGCGTCTCGCGCGCGTTCATGTTCTCGTGGTAGACGCCACTCCAGAAGAACGTCTTGCCGCCCTCGACGTGCTCGATGTCGTCGGTGTTGACGTCGCGCCCGTGCAGGACGGCGTACTCGTCGGGACCGAAGTCGTCGCCGACCGGGCCGACGACGCGCACCTCGTCGAAGAAGGAGGCCGCCAGCGCGAAGTGGACGGCGGCGCCGCCCAGCATGCGCTCGCGCTTGCCGTGCGGGGTGCGCACGGCGTCATAGGCGATCGATCCAACGACAGTGACACTCATGCGGCGGGACCCTAATCCGTTGCGGCCGCATCCGCTGCGCGGCGGCGGTCAGCCGATGATCGGCGGCGGGGGCGGCGGATCGACGACCGGCGGGGCGATCGGCGGAGCGTCGACGGGCGGGGGAATGATCGGCGGCGGGTCGACCGGCCGCGGCGGGGGCGGGGGCGGCGGGTCGACCGGCGGTGGCGGGGCGGCCGGCGGCGGCGTCGTCTGGGTCTGCGTCGCCGTGGTCACGGTGGGGTCGGTCGTCGGCAGGGGCGGCGGCGGCACGACGACCGGATCGGTGACGATCGGTACGACGGTGCTCGTCGGGGTCGGGTCCTCACCGCCGCCAAGGCCGACGGCCACAGCCGCGCCCGCCACCGCGAGCGCCGCGACGAGCGCGACGACGAGCGCGATGCGCGTCGCGGGACCCGAGCCACCCCCGCCTCCGCCGCCGCCCCCGCCATCGCCGGCCGGCGGCGGCGACGCGATGAACTCGAGGTTGTAGCGCGTGACCTCGGCGGCCGCACGTTCTCCGATCCGCTCGCGCAGCTCCAGCGCCTCCTGCAGCATGGCGACGGCCGCCGGGACCTCGCCCAGGCAGTAGGCGCGCGTGCCCAGCTGGTGCAGCGCCCAGGCGCGGGAGCCGTCGTCGCCGCTGCGCTCGGCGGCGCTGAGGACCGCGTCGAGCACGGCGCTCCAGGTGCCCCAGCGGCGCCCATGAGCGAACGCCGCGTCGCTTGCCCGGCCGAGCGCGATGACGTCCGCGTGGCGGCCCTGGGACTCCGCGCGGCCGATGAGCTCGAGCAGGGCGGGCGCCTCGCTTAGCAGCCGCGCCGGCCGCGCGCGGTGCCGGCGCGCCCAGCTCGCGAAGTACGCGGTCGCGCCCGCCACCGCGTCCGGACCGCCCGCGGCGCCGTCGCGCAACGCGCCCGCGATCCGGAAGCGCGGGCTCGCCGAGGCGATGAGCCGGCGCGCCTCGAGCGAGTGGAGCGCCTGCGTGACGTCGTCGCGGCCAACGATCGCCGCGACGTGCTCGGCCCCGACCGTGGCACCGCGCAGCGAGGCGAGCAGCTCGACGATCGCGGCGTCCTCGACGGCGAGCGAGCCGAGCAGCAGCCGCGCAAGCTCGCCGCGCGCCGCCGGCCGGGTCGCCGCAGCGCGCTCATCCGCGAGCTCGCCGCGCGCCGCCGGCGGGGTCGCCTCGGCGCGCTCCGCGGGGGCCGCGTCGCGGGCCGCCTGGCTGCCGAGCACGGACGTGTCCGCAGAGCTCCGGCGACCGAGGGCCTCCTCCAGCTCGGCGAACGACCGCTCGCCGTCGCGGACCGCGGCAGCCGCTTGGCGCAGCTCGAACGGATGCCCGTCCAGCAGCGTGCAGAGCTCCTCCACCGCCGGCCGCTCACCCGCCTCGAGCGCGCGGCCGAGCTCCTGCTCGACGAGCGCGAGCGCGTCGCCGAGCTCGAGCCCGCGGACGGCGATGTGCGGACCCTCGCCTCGCGGGCGCTCGCGGGCCACGAGACCAGCGGCCCGCCGAGCAACACCGAGTCGAGGTCGCGCACCTCGTCGCGCTCGAGCTCGACGGAGTCGAGGACCACGAGCGCCGACGTACGGGCGAGGTCGCTGCGGACCTGCTGGTGGCCGGCGATCGCGGGTGGCCGGGCCTCGAAGAACGCCTCGTGCAGCTCCTGCAGGATGTCGCTGTGGCGCTTGCCCTTCGCGAAGACGTAGGCCTTGCTGCCCGGCATGATCGACGCACCGCCCAGCGCGTGGCGGACGAGGAACGTCTTGCCGATCTCGCGCGGGCCGCTGACGTCGCAGACGAACCGGCCGCCGGTGCTGACGCCGACGGTCAGCGTGCTGGCCTGGTCGCGGTGGCCGACGTGGTCCGCGGGTGGCGCGGGGAACGCGGTCAGCGGGACCGGTCGCTCGGTCCAGCGCGGCACGCGCGCTCCCTCGAGGAGGTTCGCCAGCAGGGCGTCGTCGGTGTCGACCCGCAGCTCGATCGTCACGTCGTCGCCGGTGACGATGACGCTGTTCGTGACGTCGCCCGCGACCGCGACGCTGCGCACCCCGGACGCGAGCGTGTGTCCCGGGGGCGTCATGGACGGTCCGCCTACTGCTCGACGGACACGTCGTCGCCGGTGATGATGACGCTGTTGGAGACGTCACCCGCGACCGCGGCGCTGCGATCCCCCGTCGCCACCGCGACGACGCCGGCAGCCCGCGCCTGCTCGAAGAGGGCGCCGATCTCCTCGGCGAGCTCGGGGTCCTCGGCGAGCAGCTGCTCGATCTGCTCCGACAGCGCCCGCTGCCGGCGCGAGCTGCCCGGCCGCCCGGCGAGCTTCTGGGCCGCCTGCTCGGCCTCGGGCCGCTCGGCGATCCGTCCACGCAGCCGCTCCCACAGCCGCTGCGCGTGCTCGACCGCCGCCTCGCCGCCGCGCTCGGCCGCGCCGGTCAGCGCCTCGCGACCCGCGGACAGAAACGAGCCGAGAAACGGCGCGAGGAAGGCTGTCAGCGCGGCGACCTCCACGCCGCCGAGCGTGGCAGATCGGCGGGTGCCAGACAACCGCCCACCGTTGTCAGGGCTCGTCGAGCGGGGGCGAGGGAGGTGGGAGCTCCACGGGCGGAGGCGGTGGCGGCGGTGGTGGCGGCGGCGGGACCACCGGGGGCGGGACGACGGGCGGCGGGACGACCGGCTGCGCGGGCGTGGGGTCCTCCTCCGGCACGGTCCCGTCGTCGAGCAGGGGGTCGCCCTCGTCGCCGGCCTCGGTGGCGCCGGTGAAGCAGTCAGGGTCGGCGTCGTCCGGGAAGCCGTCGGAGTCGTTGTCGAGGCCGTCGGCGCAGTCGGCCGTCGGCACCGGCGCCGGCGTCGGTGCCGTCGAGGTGAACAGCGCGGTGACCGTGCGCGAGCGGTCCATGTAGATCGTGCAGATGCGCCCTCCGCCGCAGGCGCCGGTCCAGGTGACGAACTTCGACTCCTCCCCCGCGCGAGCGATGATCGTCACCGACGTCTCGCGGTCCATCTCGAAGTTGCACGCGGCGGAGCACAGGCGCTTCTCGCCGGCGACCCGCACCGTGCCCTTGCCGCCGCCGGCCGTGTCGAGCGTGAGCGTCACGCGTGGCGTGGCCTCCTCCTCGAAGATCGGGATCGTGTCCGTCGTCGACGCGGCGGGCGTCCCGTCGGCGCCGTCGCTCAGCCCGACCGCCACGACCCCGCCGAGGAACGCGAGCGCCAGCACGAAGGCGGCGAGCAGCGGCAGCGTGCTGTCGTTCGGAAAGCCCGTGTTCGGTCGTCCGCTCATGCGCGCGCGGTCGTCGTGTCACGGCGGCGCGCCCTCGGGCGCTGCGACTCCTGAGCCCGCATCGCCGAGACACTAGTGGGTCGTCCCGGAAAGGTTGTGCCTGAAACGCCGGGATGCCGGCGCCGCCAGGCAAGGACGCAGGATCGAAGGTGTGGCTCTGCCACATCGAGATCCGAGGACGCCGCATGGCGGTGATCGGCGCCCGGCGTTTCGGGTGCAACGTTCTGAACGGCCCACGAGGCGACCGCGCCCTGCGATGCACCATGCCGGAGCCCCGGCGGCTATCCTCGCGCCCGCATGCGCGCGATCCAGATGTCCGCGTTCGGCGGCCCGGAGGTGCTCGAGCTCGTCGAGCTGCCGGTCCCCGAGCCGGGCGAGGGCGAGGTGCTCGTCAAGGTCTTGCGGGCGGGCGTGAACTTCGCCGACACACATCAGCGCACGAACTCGTACCTCGCGAAGAGCACGCTGCCGCTGGTCCCCGGGTCGGAGGTCGCGGGCGTGTGCGAGGACACCGGGGCTCGCGTGCTCGCGCTGTGCGGCGACGGCGGCTACGCCGAGTACGCGACCGCCCCGAGCGCGCTGACGTTCGCGATCCCCGGCGGCGTCGAGGACGCGACCGCGCTCGCGCTCCTGGTGCAGGGCCTCACCGCGTGGCACCTGTACCGCTCGAGCGGGCGGGTCGCGCCCGGTGAGAGCGTCGTCGTGCACTCGGGCGCCGGCGGCGTCGGGTCGCTCGCCGTGCAGCTCGGCAAGCCGATGGGCGCCGGCCGCGTGATCGCGACGGCCTCGACCGACGAGAAGCGCGAGCTCGCGCTGTCGCTCGGCGCGGACGCGGCCGTCGACGGCGCGCCCGAAGGCCTCACGGAGCGGCTCGTCGAAGCGAACCTCGGCAACCCGGTCGACGTCGTCTTCGAGATGGCGGGCGGCGAGGTCTTCGAGCGCTCGCTCGCCGCGCTCGCGCCGTTCGGAAGGCTCGTCACATACGGCATCGCCTCGGGCGAGAACAACGCCGTGCGCAGCGGCGACCTCATGCGCCGCTCGCGCGCCGTCGTCGGGTTCTGGCTCTTTCACTGCCTCGGCCGGCCGGCGATGGTCGACGAGGCCCTCGCCGACCTGTTCGCCCGTGCCGCGCGCGGCGAGCTGCGGGCCGTCGCCGGCCCCGCCTACCCGCTCGCCGAGGCCGCACAGGCGCAGCGCGACCTGGTGGCGCGGCGCACGACCGGCAAGGTCACCCTCGACCCGACCGCCTGAGCGGCGGCGGCGCCGGCGATCGGGCCGCGCTCCGTGCCGAGACTACGCGCGCCGACCGCGCGGCTTCGCGCGCCGCGTGACGCGCTCGCAGTCGTCCGCGACCTCGTCCACCGCGTCGGCGTGGACGAGGTCTCGCCCCGCGCCGCAGGCGATCTCGTCGGGCTTGCGGCGATCGCCCGGCGAGAAGTCGCGCGCATCGATCACGTCGTCGCCGCTTGAGCCCGCCAGCGTCGCGTCGCCGCGCCGGTCGGTCAGGCGATCGCTGCCCGGCCCGCCGTCGAGACGATCGCCGCCGCTGCCCTCGCGAGCCTCCCCGCCGCCGATCGCGTCCGTGACGCCGTCCTCGCCGAGCAGGCGATCGTCACCCGCCCCGCCGAACAGCCGGTCCACGCCGCGCCCGCCGAGCAGGCGGTCGTCGCCGTTTCCGCCGTAGAGGCAGTCGCGCCCACCACGGCCGCGCAGCACGTCGTCGCCGCCAAGCCCGAACAGCACGTCGCCGGTGAGCGGGCCGCCTGCCAGCGTGTCCGCCGCAGGGCTGCCGGCGACCTGCGGGCCCGTCACCGGGCACCCCGGCTGGGCGCGCCGAGGCGGCGTGGCCGGCGGCGGCGGCGCGACGGGCGCGACGGGCGGAGGCGGCGGCGCCACGGGCGGCGGAGGAGGCGGCGGCGGTGTCTCCTCGACGTACTCGAGCGAGCCGGAGCACCCCGAGACGCCCCCGGCAGCGGTCGCCGTCGCCGACAGCACCGTCGTCGAGTTGTCCGCGACGCCGATCGCGATCCCGGCACCCGCCAGGTCCGCCGCGGATCCCGACGCGAGCACGCCACCGGCGCAGCCCGCGGCCGCGTAGAGCCGCACCTGCGATCCGGCACCGGTCGTCCCCGCCGCTGCCGCGCGAACCTACGCATGACAGAGGAAAACCTGCCCATCGGGTCCCGAGAAGTATGAAATTCCCGCCGTCGACTGGGGTCTTGACCCCATTGACGCGATACAGGAGCCATGGCCTCCTTCTTCAGCCGCCCGCGAGCCAGCCGGCCGGCAACCGACTCGCCGCGGCGGTGGATCGAGGCGGAAGATGCGATGGCGCTCTGGCGCCAGTACAACCGCAGCGGTGACGAGCGCCTGCGCGATCGTCTCGTCCTGACGTACGCCCCCCTCGTCAAGTTCATCGTCTACCGCAAGATCGGCGAGCTCCCCGCGAGCTGCGACGTCGACGATCTCGTCTCGGCCGGCCTCGAGGCGCTCATCAAGGCCATCGACCGCTACGACCCCGTCAAGGGCGCGACCCTCGAGCAGTTCGCATGGACGCGGATCCACGGAGCCGTCATCGACGAGCTGCGCCGCAGCGACTGGGCGCCGCGCTCGCTACGCCGCTGGGAGCGCGACCTGCGACGCGTGCAGAGCGAGTTCCATGCGATCCACGGCCGCGCCCCGAGCGAGGTCGAGCTCGCCGACTCGTTGCACATGACGACGATCGAGCTGCGACACCGCCAGCGCGACCTCGTCGCGTCAGACGTGACGTCGCTGAACTCGCTCGTGCTCGCCCACGACGGCGCCAAGGTCGAGCGCGTCGACGTCATCGCGTCGGATGACGACGACTCCAACCCCTTCCGAGCGTCCGCCAAGCAGGAGGCCAAGGACCACTTCCGCCGCGCCTTCGCAGCCCTCGGGCGGCGCGAGCGCGAGGTCGCGGTCCTGCTCTACGTCAAGAACCTCACGCTGCGCGAGATCGGCGACGTCCTCGGCGTCTCCGAGAGTCGCGTCTGCCAGATCCACGGCGAGCTCAAGCGCACGCTGCGCACCGCGCTGGCGAGCGACGCCGAGCTCATCGATCAGGCTGTCTAGCGCCGGCGCTTGGCCGCGACGCGCGACTTCGCGTAGCGCACGAGATGTCTGGCTCCGCCCTTGCGCCGGCCCTCACGGACCGGCAGCGCGTTCAGCGCGGGACGCAGGAGGGCGTCCCGCGCGACGAGCTCCTCGCGCAGCGGGCTGCGCGGGTTGGCGAGCACCGAGCCGACCGCATCCAGCCACGCGGACTCGAGCTTCAGCGCGCGCCGCAGGAGGTCGGCGTCGCGGCCGCCGAGCTTCGCGAGCTCGAGTTCGAGAGAGCGGGCGGTCAAGGTGGCGTCGCGCGTCCGAGCGACCGCGGCGGAGGTCTGCCTCGGCTTCAGGCGCACGAGCTGCCGGCGGACGCGCTGGTCCGCGGTCATCAGCTGCCCGCCCATGAACTTCGCGTCGGCACGCGACAGCGACGTCGTCGGCCCGTCCGTGACCGCGAGCGCGTAGACCGATGACGGGATCATCGCGACCGCGAGGACCGCGAACACCCGGCGGCCGACCTTCGCGGCGCGCCTGCGACCCGGGCGGTCCGGCCTGGACTCGGCCTCCGCGGCGGCGGCGGCGGCGATCTCGGCAGCCGTGGCGACGAGCTCGGCCCGCCTCGCGGCAGGGGACGCGAGCCTCGCGGCCTTCGCGCGCTTCGCAGCACGCCCGCGCAGCGGCGCCTCACCGCGGTCGGCCTTCGCCGCACGCTTCGCGGCGCGACCGCGCAGCGGGACCTCGGCGCCAGCGGCCTTCGCCGCACGCTTCGCGGCGCGCTTGCGGGCTCTGCGGCCGCCGTCGGCTGGCGGCTCGTCGAGTGGATCCTCGTCCTCCGAAGCCTCGGGCTCTGCCTCGTCGAGCTCTTCGACGACCGCGGCCTCGACCTCCGGCACCTCGACCGTCGGGCGATCCGGCAGTCCGTCCTCGCCGTCGTCGGCGACGGGCGGCTCGTCCGCGATGACCGCACCGTTGGAGCCGGCGGGCTTGCGCTGGGCGACCTTCGAGACGTGGCCGTTCGCAGCGACGGCGGCCAGCGCCTGCTGGCGCTTGCGCTTCTTCGCGGCGTGCCCGTTGGATGCCACGGGGCGTTCGGCATCGACGACCTCGCCGTTGCCGGTATTGACTGCCTCCGTTGTCACGTCGCTCGACCCCATCGCCCCATCCCTGGCCTCCCCGACAACATCCGGGGCGGCATTCTCGTCTACTTGAACGCTCTTGGCCACTCGTGTGCTCACAGTCACACGTCTTTCATCATCGTCGCTTTGCCCCGGCAGGCGCGCCGAGTAGCGCCGGCACGCCAGCTCCGGCGTCTTGCAGAGCGCGGCGTACCCGCTTCGCGGAGATCTGACCGCGCACCCCCACGCCCTGCGCGAAGTTCGAGACTCGCAGCTCCTGCAGCATCCATCCGACCTCACGCAGCGCGGGCGAGGGCGCGGCGTCCCGGGCGCGGCGGAGCTGGGCTTCGAGCGCGTGCACGACCGCCATGCGGTCGCGGTCGACGCCCGGCGCGTCCGGCAGCCGCTCGAGGCGCCGCAGGGCCGCCCGCAGGTAGCGCGTGACGTCGGCCAGGCGATCGGCGCCCGTTGCCGCGACGAAGCCCGGGTAGACGAGCCCGCCGAGCTGCGCCGCCACGTCGAGCCGGGCCGGGCGCAGCGCGGTGTCGTGCGGCAGCGCGTCGAGCGCGAGGCGCACGTCGCGCGCCGCATCGAGGATCTCGACGGCCTGCGCGACGATCCGCGCCGCCGTCGCGGCCAGCGATCCGGCGACGTGCGCGCGCAGCGCCGCCCACCCGGACGCGTCGAACACAGGCCCGCCCCCCGATGCGACGAGCGCGTCCAGCGCCGCGACGACCGCGTCGTCGAGCAGCGCCCGCGCCCCGCCGTGCGGCGCGCCGGCAAGCGTCAGCGCCGCCGCCCGGTCGAGGTCGCGCTGGACCGCGCGCACCGGCGAGGGCACGGTCAGCGCCAGCAGCCTCCGCGTGCCCGCGTGCATCGCCGCGCGCTGCGCCTGCGCCGTCTCGAAGACCCGCACGCCCACCGTTTCGCCCTCGTCGACGAGGGCCGGGTACGCGACCGCGCCCGGCAGTTCGATCGTCCGCGGCAGGTCCCCGAGCGTCCAGTCGCGCAACCCCGTGCGCTCGACATGCGCCGTCGCGGCCGTCAGCTCGGCGCGCAACCGCGGCGCGACCGCGGAGCGCAGCGCGGCGAGGTCGTTGCCCGCTGCGAGCACGGCCCCCTGCTCGTCGACGACGGCGAACGTCATCCGCAGGTGCGCCGGCAGGCGGGACAGGTCGAAGTCCGACGCCGCGACCCGCACGCCCCGCGCGCTCTCGAGCTCGCGCGCGACGGCGTCCACGAGTCGCCCGCGGCGCGGCCGCAGGCCGGCCACGACCTCCGCCGCAAGCTCGGGGATCGGCACGAGCGGGCGGCGCAGCTCCTTCGGCAGCGAGCGGATGAGCGCGACGACGAGCTCGTGGCGCAACCCTCCGACGAGCCAGTCGAAGCCCTCGGGGCGAAGCTGCGCGAGCGCGTGCAGCGGGACCTGCACCGTGACGCCGTCGTGCTCGTCGCCGGGCTCGAAGCGGTAGCTCAGCGCGAGCTCGAGGTCGCCCTGGCGCCAGGTGTCCGGCCGCGCGCGCGGGTCGAGGAGGTCAGCCGCGTCCTCGGCGTCGACGAGCAGGTCGCGCGGGATGCTGAGCAGGCCGGGTTCGGCGCGGCGCGCGGCCTTCCACCAGCGATCGAAGTGCGCGACCGACACGACGTCCTGCGGGACGCGCGCGTCGTAGAACGCGAAGACCGCCTCGTCGCCGGCAAGGATGTCGCGCCGCCGGGCGCGGTGCTCGAGCTCTTCGAGCTCCTCCAGCACACGGGCGTTGTCCGCGACGAACTCGTGGCGCGTCTGCCAGTCGCCCTCGACGAGCGCGCAGCGGATGAAGAGCTCGCGCGACAGCTCGGGGTCGATCGCGCCGTAGGCGACCTTGCGACCGCCCACGACCGGCAGGCCGAAGAGCGTCGCGCGCTCGGTCGCCACGACCGATCCGCGCTTGCGCTCCCAGTGCGGTGCCTCGTAGGTGTACTTCAAGAGGTGCGGCGCCAGCGGCTCGATCCAGGACGGCTGGATCTGCGCGGCCGTGCGACCCCACAGGCGCGAGGTCTCCATGAGCTCGGCAACCATGACCCACGCCGGCTGCTTGCGCGCGAGCACCGAGCCCGGCTGGATGGCGAAGCGCGCGCCGCGCGGGCCCTGGTAGTCGCGCCGGCTGACGTCGCGCAGCCCGATGTGCGAGAGCAGCCCCGACAGCAGCGCGACGTGGACGGCTTGCGGCTCGGCCGGCTCGTCGTTGATCGTCACGCCGACGGAGCGCGCGGACGTGCGCAGCTGGCCGGCGAGGTCCTGCCACTCGCGGACGCGCAGGTAGTGCAGGTACTCCGCCTTGCAGCGCTTGCGGAACTGGTTGCCCGACAGCTCGCGCTGCTGCTCGCGCAGGTAGCGCCAGAGGTTCAGGAAGCCGACGAAGTCCGACTGCTCGTCCGTGAAGCGGGCGTGCTGCTGGTCGGCTTGGGCGCGCTCCTCGAGCGGGCGCACGCGCGGGTCCTGGATCGAGAGCGCGGCGGCGATGACGACGACCTCGTCCGCGCAGCCGAGACGGTCGGCTTCGAGGACCATCCGCCCGAAGCGCGGGTCGACGGGGAGCTGGGAGATCCGGCGGCCCAGCGGCGTGAGGCGCTTGCCCGAAGGTTGCGCCGGGTCGAACGCCCCCAGCTCGTGCAGGAGCGCGATCCCGTCGCGGATCTGCCGGCGGTCGGGCGGGTCGAGGAACGGGAAGTCCTCGACCTCGCCGAGCCCGAGTGACTCCATCTGCAAGATCACCGACGCGA
>CAWDYO010000013.1:0-17094 GCA_963806515.1 uncultured Actinomycetes bacterium
GAGGCTCGTGCGCAGGATCTCGGGATCGGTGAACGCGGGGCGCTCGTCGAAGTCCTCCTCGGAGAACAGGCGGATGCAGATGCCGTCGGACTGGCGCCCGCAGCGGCCCTTGCGCTGGTCGGCCGAGGCGCGCGAGACGGGCTCGATCGGCAGCCGCTGGACCTTCAGCCGCGCGCTGTAGCGGCTGATCCGCGCGGTGCCGGGATCGACGACCGAGCCGATCCCCGGCACGGTCAGCGACGTTTCGGCGACGTTCGTCGCGAGGACGACGCGGCGCGCGTCGTGTGGCCTGAACACGCGCTGCTGCTCCTGGGGTGCGAGGCGCGCGTACAGCGGCAGGATCTCGATGTGCGATCCGAGCCGCCCGGTCAGCGCCTCGGCCGTGTCGCGGATCTCGCGCTCGCCGCTCAGGAAGACGAGCACGTCTCCGGGGCCGTCGCGCAGCAGCTCCTCGACGGCGTCGCCGATCGCGTCGACGGGGTCGCGGTCGACGGGGGCGGCGTCCTCGTCTTCTTCAGCCGAAGGCTCGAGCGACAGCGGCCGGTAGCGCACCTCGACCGGATACGTGCGGCCCGACACCTCGACGACCGGCGCGCCGCCGAAGTGCTCGCTGAAGCGGCCGGGGTCGATCGTCGCGCTCGTGATGACGAGCTTGAGGTCCGGGCGCTGCGGCAGGAGCCGGTGCAGGTAGCCGAGCAGGAAGTCGATGTTCAGGCTGCGCTCGTGCGCCTCGTCGACGATGACCGTGTCGTAGCGGCGCAGCAGGCGGTCGTGCTGGATCTCGGCGAGCAGCAGGCCGTCGGTGACCAGGCGCACGAGGGTGTCTGTTTGCGAGACGTTCGAGAAGCGCACGGCATAGCCGACCGCCTCGCCGAGCGGGACCGCGAGCTCCTCGGCGATCCGCTCGGCGACCGTGCGGGCAGCGAGGCGCCGCGGCTGGGTGTGGGCGATCGCGCCGCGGACCCCCCGGCCGAGCTCGAGGCAGATCTTCGGCAGCTGGGTCGTCTTGCCCGACCCGGTCTCGCCGGCGACGATGACGACCTGGTTGGCGGCGATCGCCGCGAGCAGGTCGTCGCGCCGGGCGCTCACGGGCAGCTGCGGCGGGTAGCTGATCGCGGGCACCGCGGCCCGCCGCCGCGCGACCGTCGACTCGGCGCGGACGATCTCGGCGAGCAGTGCGTCGCGCTCGTCGTGGCCACGGCGGACGCGATCCGCCCGGCGGCGCAGCCGATGCTCGTCGCGCAGGGTCAGCGCGGCGATGCGCTCGAACAGCTCGCCGGGCCCCGCGGAGCTCGCCGCATGCGATGAGGACCCGGCCACAAGGTCGAGGATAGGCGGCGCTCGCGGCTGCCGGACCACCTGCGGCCGGAGACCGTGCGTAACGGCTGCGGTGCGGGCCCGCCGCCGTCAGCGCTCGTAGTTCGGGCCACACTTCGCGCGCTGGAGAGCAAGCGCCGTCCTCGAACACTCGCTGCCGGCGTGCCTGTGAGCCGCGGCGGGACAGTGGTTCGAAACCGGCCTATACGGCGCGTTTCGAACCACGGTCCCACGACTTCGTGTGAACAGCCGAGGAGACGGAGCCTCGGCCGCGCCTGTCACGTCGTCAGGTCGACTGGACGACCCAGATGTGGTTGCCGTCGGGGTCCTCGATCGAGAACATCCGCGGGACCGGGCCCTCGCCACCGATCATCTCGCCGGCGGTCACGCCGTCGATCGCCGCGACGCGCTCGTGCTCGGCCGCGATGTCGGGCGTCTCGACGCCAACGCCGCCGCCGCCCGGCTGCCCGCCCATCGGTGGGTTGAGCGCGAGTCGGGCCACGGAGCCCGGCGGGGCGACCTCGACCCAGCGGTTGCCACCCTCGTCGCCGAAGGCGACATCGGCCCGCAACTCCCAGCCGAGGGTCTGGGTGTAGAACGCGATGGCCGCGTCTTGGTCGGCGATCGTGAACATCGCGACGCCGATGTTGGAGATGGTCGTAGGGACCTGCGTGGGATTGCTCATGCCCCCAAGACTGCCGCACCCGCGAGAACTCATCGGTGAGCCGCGGACGTCGCCGGACGAGTTTCCTACCGTGGTATGTCCTACTGCGGTAGGTTCCGCCCATGAAGGTGGACAAGCTGAGCGTGTCGTTTCATCCAGACCTCGGCGATGCTGTCCGTGCGGCGGCGAAGAGAAGTGGCGGCGGCCTATCCCGTTGGCTGGCCGATGCGGCAACGGCTCGGCTGCGTGCCGAGGCGCTGGGCGAGTTCCTCGACGAATGGGAAGCCGAGCATGGCAAGCTCACCCCGGACGAGCTCGCCAGAGCCGCCGAGGAGCTGGGCATGCCGCAATCTGCCGTTCGACCGGCGGCATGAGTGCCCTGGTGCTCGACGCCGGGGCATTCGTCGCGGTGGACCGGGGCGACCGCGCCATGCTCGCTCGATTACGCATGGCCCAGCGCGGCGGGCTCGAACTGCGGACCACGGGCGTGGTGATCAGCCAGGTCTGGCGAGATCCCACAGGACGCCAGGCGAACCTTGCCCGGCTGCTCAGGTCAGTCGACGTGAAAGCGGTCGATCGACAACTCGGATGTGAGGCGGGGGTGCTTCTCGGTCGAGCGGGCACCCGGGACGCAGTCGACGCCAGCGTCGTGGCCATCAGTCGCGCGGGAGACCGGATCTTGACGAGCGACGCGGGCGACATCGCCCCGCTCATCGCCGCGTCGCAGCGCTCGATCTTCATCACGGACTGCTAAGGCGGCTACCGCCTGCCGCGGCGTGAGCCGGGCGTCGCGTCGAGCCTGCGTCTGTCGCGCTTGGTCGGGCGGCCGCCGAGGTCGAAGGTCGGCGGCGTGGCCAGCCGCCGCTCGGCGGCCGCGGCCTCCCGCGCGGCGATGCTCTCCGCCGTCTCCTCGTAGAGGAGCTCGGCCTCCTTCGCGGGCCCGCGACGCTCGGCCACGCCCAGCACGACCACCGCCCGTCGCGTCTGGCCGATCGTGATCTCGACGCGGTCGCCGGGCCCGACCTCCTTGCTCGGCTTCACGCGCTGGCCGTTGACCTGCACGCGCCCGCCCTTGACGGCGTCCGCCGCGAGCGAGCGCGTCTTCGTCAGGCGCGCCGCCCACAGCCACTTGTCCACGCGCAGGTCCCCGTCCATCGCGCCCATCATCGCGCTCCCGCTGATCAGGAAGCGCAGATCGCGTACGTACGGGCTGTCTCACCCTCGAGCGCGACCGGCACCTCCGCCCACCATCCGCGCGTCCCGTTGGGCTGGCTCGACTTCGCCACGCCGCCCGACCAGCCCCCGCCGTAGACCACCCGGCTGAAGTTGCAGGGCACCTGCGGGGAGGATCCCTGGTGGATCGTCGCGTCGAGGAGGAGCACGCTGCAGTGCGCGTACGCGAAGCCCACCGGGATGTCTCGCAGCGACCGCGCCTCCGCGCGCACCGTCCAGCTCCGCGGCCCGGACGGGTAGCTCGCCGTGATCGGGTTGGTGTTCGACGCGCTCCCGGTCTCAAAGCCCCCGCCGACGACGCGGGCGAGCGGGTTCGCGCAGGTCGCCGTGGCTGCGCTGATGAACTTCGGGATGTAGCTGAAGGTCAGCGCGGCTTGACTCCTCGCGAGCGTGATGTCGGCGGACACGCAGACGGCGTGCGTCGTCCCCGTGGACGCGTAGCGCTTGCCGTCGACGATCGTGCTCCACGCGCGCAGCGAGCTCGTCGGCGCGAGGCTGGAGGTCACGAGCCCGCCAAGGTTGCCGGAGAAGCCCCCGCTCGAGACCCGGCCCGGGAACGGGCAGTTGACCGACCCGCCGCCGGTGGCGTTGTCTACCTGAACCTGGGTCGTCGGCAGCAGCGCATGCGCCGGCGGGGCCGCGCTCAGCGCGCACGCCGCCGCCAGCGACAGGATCGCGATCCGGCGCCCGATCACGACCGCGCGCGGATGAGCGTCGTGAACAGCAACCCGAGCCCGAATATGATCGCGAGCGCTGCGACGAGCCCGCCGACGAACGGGACGAGCGTCAGCAGGCAGAGGATGAGCATGCCGACGAGGAACGCCGGAATCCGCGAGTCCTTGAGGATCAGCCGCCCGACCGCGAACGCCGACGACACGTACGCCATCGCGAACAGCGGGATGAGCGACACGAGCAGGATCACGCCGAGTGGCGTCCCGATGAGCGTCAGGCAGATGAGCCCGGCGACGATCGGCAGCAGGATGAAGACGCCGAAGCCGACGCCGATCGACATCCCCCAGCGCGCCTTGGCCGTCCGCGCGATCGCGTCGGCCGCGCGCGGGGCGAGGAGCAGCAGGATCAGGCCGAAGAGCACGAGCGAGACCGAGAACGCGACCCAGATGCCGAACGCCAGCGCGGCCAGGACATCGCCGATCTCGCCGCCGTCGATCTTCTGCACGTCGCCCGAGACCTTCGCGCCGGGGGCGACGACGGGCTCCTTGTCGAAGTAGACGACGTCGCCCGAGACGCGCGCCGCACGGCCGAGCGTCGCAAGCCCGTCGACCGCCACGACGTCGCCGCCGATCTTGCCGCGGATCGTCACGTCGCCGGAGACGGCGATCACGTCGCCGCCGACCGTGCCGCGGATGAGCACGTCGCCGTCGACGACGACGACGTCGCCCGGCACCGTCTCGCCGCGATCGACGAGCACCGAGCCGGCGAGCACGATCCGATCGTCGGGCGGGTCGTCAGCCGCGAGTGCGGGGCTGACCGATGCGAAGGCAAACAGCGCGACGAGTGCGGCGAGGAGAGGTCTCATAGCCGGCGACACTACTCCCGCCGGCTTGGCGCATTGGGATTCTTCTCAGCGGCGCCGGCCGCCTGGGATCGGCTCGCCGGTGGCGATCTCGAGCGCGCGGGCGGGGGTCAGCCTCGACAGGACGACGCCGTCCATGTCGCACAGCAAGACGGTCACGCGCTCGCGCGTGGGGACGAACGCGAAGCGCACTTCGCGCCCGGTCTCGTACAGCTCGCGTACGACCGCCGAGGCGATCGTCGTCGCGCTCAGCGCTTCGGGCTCCGGCGCGCCCGCGGTCTCGATGAGTCGCGGGTCCGCGGAGACGGGGCCGGACTGCGGCCGCGGTGCGGCCGGTGCAAGTCTCGCGTCACCAACCATCGGCGACGACGAGGAGGGGTCGTCGAACAGCATGGGGTCCTCCTGAAGATCGTCGGCGCTAGGGGCGGGCCGTGCGTTGTGTTTCGGTGGTCGGCCGCGATCGGCCGACCTTGAGCGCTTGGGACGTTCGGAGGGGCCATTTGCGGGTCACCCCGCGGCCGCGAGCTGGCGCTGATCGAGCGCCGCGAACAGGCGCCGGACGGCGATGATCTCCTCGCGCGGGCACGACCTCCGGGCGAGCGCCCGCGCGACCGTCTCGCAGAAGCGCTCGAGTGCGAGGTGGCGTTCGAGCAGCGACGCGCCACCGCGCTCCGCGGCGCGCATGAGCGCGCTGGTCGCCTGGTGGAGCATCTCGAAGTTCGCGGTCACGGCGGCCGACGACAGCGCGCCGATCCAGCGCTCCGCGGCGGCGACCCCCTCCGGGTCGACGAAGAACCCCGAGCGCAGATCGCCGTACAGGCCGCGCCAGCTGAGGTCCGCGAGCGCGGCGCCATGGCTCTCGACGAGCCGCGCGAGCCCCGGCAGGGCGCGTCGCGGGGCCTCGACCGGCGCGACCTGCGGCCGCCCGCGCTCGGCGAGCAGCCGGCGCACCTCCGACGCGGCGAAGCGACGGTGTCCGCCCGCGGTGCGCGTGGCCCCGAGCCGCCCGTCGTCGGCCCAGCGGCGGGCGGTCGTCGTCGAGATCCGCAGCGCTTGCGCGACCTGGCCCAAGCTCAATGACGCCTCCGGCGCGGCCCGGCTCGACTCGCCAGCGTCGCGATCGGCGGGTGCGACGGCCAGGGGCTTGGTCGCCTCGAGGACGCTCGACCACACCCGACCGGAGCGCACGAGCTCGAGCGCCGCGTCGGCCGACAGCGGCGGCGCGAACAGCTCGCCCTGCGCACGGTCAAGTCCCAGTGAGCGCAGGAGCCGCAGCTGCTCCTCGGTCTCGACCTTCGCCGCGGTCATCGGCAGGCCGAGCGAGTGCCCCATGCCGATCATCGCCTCGATGAGGCGCGCGTCGCGCGTGCCGTCGCCGAGCTCCGTGAGAAACGACGAGTCGACCTTCAGGGCATCGAACGGGAGCTGGCGGATCGCCGCGAGCGACGAGTAGCCCGTGCCGAAGCGATCGAGCGCGATCCGCACGCCGACGCCGCGCAGGTCGTCGAGCTGCGCCATCGCGATCTGGCCCTCGCCGGTGAACATCGTCTCGGCGATCTCGAGCACGAGCTTGTCGGGATCCAGGCCGCTGACGCGCAGCGCGCGCGAGACGGTGCCGGCGAGTCCCGGGGCCGCGAAGTGGCGCGCCGAGACGTTGACGTGGACCGACGGGAGCTCGAGGTCGGGGTCGTCGGCGAGGACGCGCTTCCAGCGCGCGAGCTCGCGACAGGCGAGCATGAGGATCTCCGCGCCAAGCGGGACCGCGAGCCCGGTCGCCTCCGCCGCGGCGAGGAACTGCGCCGGCGCGAGCAGTCCGTGGGTGGGGTGCTGCCAGCGCACGAACGCCTCGACCGCGACGATCGTGCCCGTGGACAGGCCGAGGATCGGCTGGTAGTGCAGGCGCAGCTCGCCGTCGGTCAGCGCGCGGCGCAGGCCCTGCTCGATCTCGGCGGCGTGCAGCAGCCGCCGGCGCATGCCCTGGGTCGCGAGCTCCGCACGCGCGCCACCACGCTCCCGCGCGCGCGTCGCGGCGACCGTCGCCGTGCGCAGGACCTCCGACACCGAAGCCGTCCCGCGCTCGGTCAGCACGACCCCGATGCTCGCCGTCATCGTCAGCTCGCGACCTGCCGCGAGCATCGGCTCCGACAGCGCGGCGCCGATGCGCTCGGCGATCTCGAGCGCTTCGCCGTCCGTGGCCACGCCGGGGACGAGCACGGCGAAGTCGTCGCCGGCCAGGCGCCCCGCGGTCGCGTCGGCGGGCAGCACGCTGACGAGGCGCGCGCCGACGCCGACGAGCACCTCGTCGCCCGTGCGGTAGCCGAAGCCGTCGTTGAGCTTGCCGAAGCCGTCGAGGTCGACGAACAGCACGGCGGCATCGCCCTGCTCGCGCCGGGCGCGATCGAGCGCCTGCTCGAGGCGGTTCTCGAAGAGGGGCCGGTTGGCGAGGCCGGTCAGCGGGTCCTGCAGGCCGAGCCGTGCGAACTCCTCGTCGGCGCGCCAGCGCGAGATCGCCGTGCCGACGACGTTCGCGATGGCCTGCGCGAAGCCCTCGTCGCCGGGCTTGATCCCGTCAGGCTCGGCCGCGGCGACGGCGAGCATGCCGATCGTCGCGCCGCCGTCGCCTTGCATCGCGACCGACAGCATGCACGTCATCCCTTGCGTCGTCATGCCGCGGATGAGGTCGGCGAGCGCGGCGCCCGACAACAGCAGCGTCCCGCCGGCGTCGATCGTGCGCTGCAGGATGGTGGCCTGCGCCTCGCCGGCGGGCTCGCCGTGCCCGGCCAGCGGGCCGAGGCCGATCGCCGCCTCGCGCCGCAGCCCGCCGTCGGGCTCGACGGTCAGCACGGTGCCGCGGTCGGCGCCCAGGCCCTCGACGAGCGTCGACAGGCCGGATGCGCAGAGGTCCGCGGGGGCCTGGCCGGCGAGCGCGCTCTGGCCGAGGGCCACGACGAGCGCCTGGCGCGCGATCCGCTCGGCGCGCTCCTGCTCGACGAGCTTGTGGTCGGTGATGTCGCGGATGAAGCCGGTGTACGTCGCGGTGGAGCCGGACATCCGCGTGATCGCGATCTCGACCGGGAACGTCGAGCCGTCCGCGCGCTGCGCCTCGAGCTCGACGCGCTGGTCGAGGATGCGATCGGCGCCGCCCTCGAGCAGCCGTCGCAGCCCGGCCCGGTGTGCGGCGCGTCTGGCCGGCGGGATGATGAGCTCGGCCATGTCCTCGCCGATCGCGTCGGCGCGCGAGTAGCCGAACATCCGCTCGGCAGCGGGATTGAACTCAAGGACGATGCCGTCCGCGTCGATCGAGATGATGCCGTCGAGCGACGCACGCAGGACGGTGGCGTCGACCTGTGCCGAAGGAATGATCGCGACGTCCATTGCCACTGCTTGCAATCGGCCCGGGGCCCTTACGGCTTGAGCAAACGTGGACGGCCGATGGACCCGACGGTGGATTCCACGTCATCGGGCGCGGGGTTTGGCGCACAACCGTGCCACGATCGGTCCTTGTCCGGCACGCTGCCAACCCTCGCCGACGCCGCCGACCCGCTCGGCAAGCTGCAGCGCGGACTCGGCTCGGGGTACCTCTGGGCGCTGGATGCCGACCGCGCCGTGTCCCACGCGCTGCTCGTGCACTGCGTGTTCAACGACCCGCGCTGGGACCGCCAGCTCGACGATCGCGACGACTACTACGCGACGCTCGCGCTCGACGTCGGGCTCGACCTCGCCCCGCTGGAGGGGTGGCTGCGGTCGAGTCCCGACGAGGATTCCGAGACGGCACACGACATCATCGCGCTGCTCGGGCGGATGGCGATCCGTGGGCATTCCGAGGCGCGGCGCGTGCTCCGCGCGTACGTCGGTTACGGGGTCGCCTGGGCGCGCGCGCTCGAGGGGCTCGTCGGCGGCGACGCGGGGCCGCCGTCGAGCGGGCCGCCGTGGCCCGAGGTCGTCGCCGGGTTGGACTCGGTGCTGCTCGAGCGCTTCGCGTCGCAGGAGGCGCTCGACGAGGCGCTCTCCGGGATCGACCCGCGCGAGCGGCCGTGGTCGCTGTGGACGGTCGAGAGCCCGCAGATCGCGCGCGCGCTGGCCTTCGATCACGGCGACTCCGCGGCGGGGCCGCCGCCGAAGCGCGCGTGGCGACCACGCGAGCGGCAGGTCAAGCCCGGCGAGATGTACACGGTCGAGCTGCTCGCGATCCAGGAGTCCTCGCGCTGGGCGCAGATCGCCGAGGAGCTCGCGACCCGCACGACCCCCTACGACGTCGAACTGCTCGTCCAGGCCGCGAACGCGCCGAACCTGCCGATGCGCCGCGCCGCCATCCTCGCGCTCGGTCGCCAGGGCCGGCGCGAGGTGCTCGAGATCGCCGAGCGCAACACGTCGCAGGCCGAGCGCGGCAAGCTCCAGGGCGCGATCGCGCTGGCGCTGGAGGCGATGCCGCTGTCGCAGACGCGCGCCCTGGCCTACGACTGGCTGGACTCCGACGACTGGGCGCGCCGGCGCAAGGCGGCCGGCATGCTCGCCGCGTGGGCGGAGGACGAGGACGTCCCTCCGGCGCGGTCGGCGCTCGCGCGCGAGCTGGACCGCGGCCTCGACGGCGACGTCTACGTCGTCTGCTCGCTGGCCGAGGCGCTCGGGCGCTGCGCGGTCCACGGCCCCTTCGAGGAGCTCTCGCGCGCGTATGAAGAGCTGCCCTACTCGTACGGCCGCCGCTACGTCGTGTCCGCCCTCGCCGCCGCCGACCCGACCTTCGGCGGCGACGTCGCGGTCGAGTGCCTCTATGACTGCGAGCGCGAGGTCCGCCAGCTCGGGGCCGAACGCGTCGACCGCCGCGTGCGCCTCGCCGCCCAGCGCCTCGCCGAGCTCGCCGCCGACCCGGCCCAAGCAGCCTCCGTCCGCCGCGCCGCGGCTTCGTAGCCGCGCCACGACGCCCGCACCGCGTATGAGCCGTCCGATGGGCGGTCCGCGGATGGGTGAACGCGTGGCGATGGTCGAGCTGATCCGGGTGGTTGCCGTGTCGCCGGGGGACGTGCAAGCGGAACGCGACGTTCTCGAGAAGGTCGTCGAAGAGATCGTCCGGATTTGCCCGGAGCACATTCACGAGTACGACCCCGGCCTGCCCGTGCTTCCCCAGCCGGACGCCCGTTGAGGCAGTCGAACGGTTCAGTCGAGCGCGAGAGCCAGCCGAAGGGCGTCGTCGAAGGAACGCGACTCGGCCGGGCCGAGTGAACCGCGCCGCGTGACGAGGGCTGACTTCGGGACCGTGAGGACGTTGTCGCAGTTGGCCACCGAGCCCTCGACGACGCCGTGAACCTCTCCGAGCTCGACCTCGGTGGGAAGTCCGCGGACGCGTGTTGTCACTAGCACGACGGTGACGTTCGTCAGGTATGGGATGGCGGTCGGCCGCGTGGCGATCACGGCAGGTCGCATGCCGATGCCCGGCCAGTCGACGTCGTAGACGTCGCCCCGGTTCACGAGTCAGGCCGGGCGGCGTCCTCGGCGGCCAGGAGCGCGGCGCCCAAGCGCAGGCCCGCCTCCCCCACCGCGGGGTCGTCGGGTTCGGTGGCGTACGCGCGTCGATACGCGGCGTCGATCCGCGCCTCGCGCTCCCCGCGGAGCACCGCTGCGAGCCCGGCGCGCACCGCCTCCGCACGGCTGGAGAAGGCGCCGCGCGCGATCGCGGCGTCGAGGCTCTCAAGCTCTTCGACGGCCAGCCGCACTGCAATCTGCACGCTCATACCGACGAGCATACCGGCTTGGTATGCGCGCGTCGACGGGAGCACGAGCGGTCGGACATCAGAGCGAGCCGACCGGGGCGAGCCACTCCAAGCCGAAATCGAGGCCGGTATGGGCGGCGAGCCGCTCGAAGTCGCGGTCGTAATGCAGCAGCGTGAGCCGGTGGCGCTCGGCGAGCGCGGCGAGCAGGATGTCGACCGGGGGGATCGCCCGGTGCAGCCCGCCGCGCACGAGGTCGTGCTGCGCCTCTCGGGCGCGCCGCTCGACCACGGCATCGATCGCAGCCTCGGGGAGTGCCTCGAAGTCGCGAGCGAGCCTTGCCCAGTCGGCTGGATCTCTGGCCGAGACACCTGCCTCGAGCAGGAACGGCAGCGACGTGTGCAAGCGCCCGGTGCCGAATCGGTCGGCGATCTCGGACCGCCGCGATGCGGGCAGGGACGGAAGGTCGAGCCGTGACCACGCCGAGTTGTCGAGCAGCCAGCCCGCGCTCACGCGCGTAGCCAACCGTCACGGCGTACACGGTCGGCGACGTCGGCGTCGCCTCCCGTCGCGCGACCGCGCACGCGCTGCGCGAGCCGCTGCCGCGCCTGTGTGGCTTCGTCCTCGTCGCGCTCGAGCTGGCGGAGCTTCTCGCGCGCCCCGAGGACGATCAGCTCACCGAGCTTGACGTCCGCCTGCCGCGCGCGCAGAGGTCTGAGAGCCGCCGCGACGTCGGGCGTCTCCGTCACGGAATGTCGCTTGTGCCGGGTCGGCATCGATTCGAGCGTAGCACCGGTGCAGCACCGTGGCGATCGTGGCGGCTCGCGTCCCTTCGAACGCTTGGACGACGATGTCGCCCGAGCGCGCTGGTCGCCCGACTAAGCTGCTAGGGCACATGACAGATTTTGCCGACCTCGGCCTCTCAGACAGCACCCTGCAGGCCCTGCAGGATGTTGGATACGAATCACCTAGCCCGATCCAGGAACAAGCGATCCCTCCGATGCTCCAGGGACGCGACGTCATCGGTCAGGCGCAGACGGGATCCGGCAAGACGGCCGCCTTCGGATTGCCGATCATCGAATACGTCGACCCGACCGAGCCCGACGTGCAGGCGCTCGTCCTCACGCCCACGCGTGAGCTCTGCATCCAGGTCACGCAGGCGCTGCGCGCCTACGCCACGCGCAAGGGCGCAGACGTCGTCGCCGTGTTCGGCGGCGCGCCGATCCGCACCCAGCAGGCGCAGCTCAAGGCCGGCGGGCACATCGTCGTCGGCACCGTCGGCCGCGTGCTCGACCTCATCGGGCGCAACTCGCTCGTGCTCGACTCCTGCCGCTTCGTCGTCCTCGACGAGGCCGACGAGATGCTCGACCTCGGCTTCCTCGAAGACGTCGAGAAGATCCTGCGCCTGACGCCCAACAGCCGCCAGACCGCACTGTTCAGCGCCACGATGCCGCCGCCGATCCGCAAGCTCGCCGACAACTACCTGTATGACCCCGAGCACGTGAAGGTGCAGTCCGCGCACCTCACCGTCGACTCCGTCGAGCAGTTCCAGGTCACGGTGAAGACCGCCGACAAGGCCGACAAGCTCGTCGAGGTGCTCGAGGCCGAGCGGCCCGACCAGGCGATCGTCTTCGCCCGCACGAAGATCCGCACGGACCAGCTCTACAAGAAGATGAAGGACCGTGGCTTCAACGTGAAGGCGCTGCATGGCGACATGTCGCAGGGCTCGCGCGACGGCGTCATGCTCGGCTTCAAGGGCGGCCGCGTGCCGATCCTCGTGGCGACCGACGTCGCCGCTCGCGGCCTGGACATCTCGACCGTGACGCACGTCGTGAACTTCGACGTCCCGCGCTCGCCCGACGTCTACGTGCACCGCATCGGGCGCACCGGCCGGGTGGGTCGCTCCGGCCGCGCGATCACGTTCGTCGAGCCCAAGCAGGAGAAGGAGCTCGAGGCGATCGAGAAGCACGTCGGCATCGCGATCACCACGTGGGAGCCCGGCGTGCACGTCGCCCCCAAGAAGATGGTCGACAAGCCGCCGCGCCACACGAAGCCCAAGATCAAGCACAACGGCGACGAGCCGTACGCGAAGCTCATCGTCTGCGGCGGGCGCTCGGCCGGCATCGAGGTCGCCGACCTCGTCCACGCCGTGACGAAGGCCGCCGCGATCGACGGCGAAGCGGTCCGCAACGTCAAGGTGCTCGAGCACTTCGCGTTCCTGTCGGTCCCCGCCGCCGACGCCGAGCGCATCGCCGAGGCGATCGACGGCGAGCGCGTGCGCGGCCGGCGCATCCGCGCCGAGCCGGCGAAGGTCTGAGCACGACACGACCCGTGCGACCGGCCAGGCGTTCTTGCGCGGCGCTTCTGCGCCGCTATAGCTGAGTTCCTATTGACCGGGGACCTGCGCCGCGATGCGCAGGTCGGGATAGCGGGGACGGCAGCGGCATCACGAGCTGGGACGCGCGCGCGGAGGACGCGATCGCGTCCAGCATCCACGAAGCGTCCAGGACCGCAGGTCACGCCGTGGGAGGCCGGCCAAGGTCTGAGCACATCGCGACCCCGGGCGACCGGCCAGGCTTGCTTGCGCGGCGCTTGTGCGCCGCAATAGGCTGAGTTCCTATCGACCGGGGGTCTGCGCACCGATGCGCAGGTCGGGATAGCGGGACGGCTGTCGCGGATCGCGTGGCGGACGGGAGGTCTGGCTGTGGCGTGCGGCGCCGCGCTGCTGGCCGTGTGCGCGCCGGCGCACGCGGCGATCACGTTCAGCCCCAGCGCCCAGACCGCCCCGACGAGTGGCGGTCCCTACTCGGTGGCGGTCGCGGACTTCGACCGCGACGGCCTGCCCGACCTCGCCACCGCCGACTACGCCGCCGACCGCGTGACCGTGCTGCGCAACGACGGCGACGGCACGTTCAGCACGCTCGCCACCCCCGCCACCGGCAGCCAGCCCTACTCGGTCGCGGTCGCGGACTTCGACCGCGACGGCCTGCCCGACCTCGCCACCGCCGACCAGGGCTCCGGTCAGGTCACCGTGCGGTTGAACACGACGGTCATCAAGCGCACCAACGCGTTCATCCCGCTCGCGACGCCCGCGACCGGCAACGGCACCAGGGACGTGAGGGTCGGCGACTTCGACCGCGACGGACACCCCGACATCGCCACAGCCGACCAAGCCGACGACCAGGTGACCGTGCTGCTCGCCGACGGCGCCGGCGGGTTCGTCGCGCAAGCCGGGCGGCCGGCCACGAGCGCCGGTCCCACCTCGGTTGCGCTGGCCGACCTCAATCGCGACGGACGATCCGACCTCGTGACCGCCGACTTCAACAACAAGTCGCTGAGCGTCCTGCTCGCCGATGGCGACGGCACGTTCTCCCCGTCGCTCTCCCGATATTTGGGCAGCAATCCTCAGTCGGTCGCGGCGGGCGACTTCGACCGCGACGGGCTCCCCGACCTCGCCACGTCCGCGGACAGGTATGTGATTTGGCATCTCGGCAGCGGCGACGGCACGTTCTCCGCGTTCGGCACCGTGGACTTGGGTGTCGGCAACAACCCCGACGTCGTCGCGGTCGGGGACTTCAACCGCGACGGCAAACCCGACCTCGCCACCGCCGACTCGCCGGGTCAGCAGGTGGCCGTCGCGCTCGGCGACGGCCTCGGCAACTTCGCAGTGCAACCCGACCGCCCGCCGACCGGTGCCAATCCCACCGCGCTGGCGGTCGGCGACTTCAACCGCGACGCCAAGTCCGACCTCGCCACCGCCAACTTCGACGACCACACGGTGACCGTGCTGCTCGGCGACGGCGACGGGACGTTCACGCCCCTGGCCCACCACCCGGCCCGACCGGCGACAACCCGATCGCGGTCGACGTCGGCGACTTCGATCGCGACGGGCGGCCCGACCTCGCCACCGCCGACCGCGCGTCAGACCAGGTCTCCGTGCTGCGCGCCGTCTACCTCGAAGCCACGCTGTCACCGGCCGGCCCGCTCGCGTTCGGCGACGTCGACATCGATGTCACCGCGGGCACGCAGACGGTCACGATCACGAACACCGGCGACGACCCCAACACGCCCACATCGATCGCGCTGGGCGGCAGCGATCCGGGCGACTTTGAGGTCGTCGCATCCGGCGACTGCGCCACGACCACGCCCGTTGCGGACGGCGACACGTGCGACGTCCACGTCCGCTTCGATCCGACGACCATCGGCGCGAAGTCCGCGACACTGACGGTCACCCCGCAGGGACCGCAAACCCCGTTCGAGGTCACGCTCGCCGGGACCGGCACCCAGACCGCGCCGCCGCCGGTCCCCGTGACGCCGCCGGTCGTCGTGCCACCGCCGGTCCCCGTGACGCCGCCCGTCGTCGCGCCGCCCCCGCCCGTCATCGGTCTACCCCCGATGTGCGAGGGCAAGCCGGCGACCATCGTCGCGCGCGCCGGGCAGCGCGTGCTGATCGGCACCTCGCGGGCCGACGTCATCGTCGGCGGCGACCTCGCCGAGACGATCGACGGCCGCGGCGGCGACGACACGATCTGCTCGGGCCGCGGCAACGACGACGTCCGCGGCGGCGACGGGCGACGACGTCATCCGCGGCGGCGCCGCGAAGGACCGCGTGCGCGGCGACAGCGGCAACGACCTGCTGCTCGGCGGCGCCGGCAACGACGACCTGCGCGGCGACACGGGCAACGACCGCCTCGGCGGCGGCACCGGCGCAGACCGCGTCGACGGCGGCGCCGGCAACGACCTGCTCGACGACCGCAAGCTCGGCGGCTACGGCCGCGACCGCCTCCTCGGCGGCAGCGGCAACGACCGGGTCCGCACCGCCGGCTCGACCGCCGACGACGTCGACTGCGGGCCCGGCTCAGACAGCGTCACGCTCGACCTCACCGACCGCCAGCGCCGCTGCGAACGGGTCACCCGGACGCACGCCTGATCCACCTGACCGGCAAGCTCCGGCAGGCACGCCGATTGGGTGATGTTGTGATGCGCTAGCATCACACGATGCGGACGACCCTGACGATCGACGACGACGTCGTTACGGCGGCACGCGAGCTGGCGGCGCTCGAAGGGCGCTCGATCGGCTCGGTCATCTCCGAGCTCGCCCGGCGGGGGCTGACCCCGGCGCAGGTCGGCGTCGACGGCTCGCTACCCGTGATCCGACTGCCCGCCGGCAGCGCGCCGATCACGCCCGAGATGGTGAAGCGCGCGCTCGACGAGGACTGAGATGGCGTTGCTGGACGTCAACGCGCTCGTGGCGCTCGCCTGGGATGCGCACGTCCACCACGCGGCCGTCCGCGCGTGGTTCGCGAGCTCCGCGGCGAAGGGCTGGGCGACGTGCCCGGTGACCGAGAGCGGATTCGTCCGCGTGTCCTCGAACCCGAAGGTGCTTCCGCACCCGATCAGCGTCGAGCAGGCGCGAGCGGTCCTTCGCGCGCTGCGTGAGCACGAGGCCCATCGCTTCCTGCACGACGACGTCTCGCTCGCCGACGCCGAGATCCCGGCGTTGCAGGGCTACCGGCAGGTCACCGATGCGCACCTGCTCGCGATCGCCCGGCGACACCGCACGCGCCTGGTGACCTTCGACACCGCGGCCGTGAAGCTCGCAGTCAGTGACGAGGTCGAGCTGCTCACCACGCTCGACTGAGGCTGCGTTCGCGCGTCAGCCCTGCAAACAGCCCGGTGATGCCACGGCTGAGAACGACGCTTGCCCTATCAACCCGACAGCAGCCCGGTCACGCCCTGGACGTCGGGCACGACGTGCGGCACGTCTGCTTCGGCGAACGCCGCGTCCGCGGAGACGATCGCCACAGCGCTCGACCGGCTGGCCGCCGCGGCAAGCACGGCATCGAAGGCGCCGATCCGCTCGCCGCGCGCGTAGAGGCGCAGACCCTCCCGCAGATCGTCCTCGCCCACGAGCAACAACGGGCTCAGCACGTCCAGGTAGTCCCGGGCGAGCCGCGCGCCATCCTCCCGGCCGCGACGCCGTGCGCGCACGTGCGTGAACTCCTGCAGCACCTCGACCGTCGTCGTCGCGCGCAGCTTGCCGGCAGCGATCGCGGAGATGAGCTCCCGGCAGGGGTCCCGCAAGGGATGTTTCGAGCCGACCGCGTAGACGAGCACGGTGGTGTCGAGGACGATCACGGCCGGCGAGCGCGAAGATCGGCGAGCTCCGCGACAAGCTCGTCCGGCTCGGGCACCTCCATCGGCTCGGCGGCAAGCAGCCTGTTCGCCGCCGCACGTCGGCGAGAGCCAGGCGCCGGCAGACCGCGGTCGATCGCCTCCCGCACGACGCTCGCGACCGACACGCCGCGCTCCTCGGCGACCGCGATCAGGCGAGCGTGACGGTCGGCGTCAAGCAGGATCTGCAGACGATGATCCAGCGACATGTGCATACATTAGCATGTGTAGGTGCATCGCCTCAGCACCGAGCCGACGACGTCCAACCCCGCTACGGGCCTCCGACCACGTCGTTGAGCCTGCACTCGAGCGTCGCCTCGTCGACAGCCGGGAAGCGAAACAAGCCGGGCCGCATCGTCGCGAACGCGTCGTGCAGCTCGCCCGCGCTGACGAGGCCGCGTTCCAGCATCGCCCGCACATCGGAGAGGTCGGTATCGAACCCTCGTTCGAGCTTCGCCAGCGCCCG
>CAWDYO010000014.1:0-268599 GCA_963806515.1 uncultured Actinomycetes bacterium
CGCCCACGGGTCTTGCTGACCACGCCCGACTTTCCTCCCTCACGAGGAGGCATCCAGCTCCTCTTGCATCGCTTCGCGTCGTTGGCCTCTCGCGTGACCGTGCGCGTGGTGACCCGCGATCACCCCGCGGCCGAGACGTGCGACGAGTCGAGCGGGCTCGACGTTCGGAGGGCGACTGCGGTGCCGGGGAGCCGTCGTGCCGGGCTGGTCATGCTCAACGCATGGTCGCTCGCGCAGGCGCGAGCCTTCCGGCCCCAAGCCATCCTCTGCGGGCACATCGTGTGTGCGCCCGCGGCGCTTGCGGCCGGGCGTATCCTGGGCGTGCCCGTCGTCGTCTACCTGTACGCCGACGAGGGGCCCGCGCAGCCTCGGCTCGCAAGGTTCGCGTTCCGCTCGGCGCGCGCGACCATCGTCCTCGGCCGGTACGGCCGCGACCTCGCTGTCGCACTCGGTGCGCCGCCCGAGCGCGTCGCGGTGATCGAGCCCGGCGTGGATCTCCCGCATGGAGCTCGGGCAGCTCGATCGGGCGACCCGATCCTCGTGACGGTCGCGCGGCTGACCGACGCCTACAAAGGCCACGATGTCGTGCTGGAGGCGCTGCCCGCGATCCGCGAACGCATCCCGAACGTCCGCTGGGTCGTGATCGGCGACGGCCCGCTGCGTCCCGCGCTGCAGGCGCGCGCGCGGGCACTCTCGGTGAGTGACGCTGTGCAGTTCGTGGGCGCGGTCGACGACATCGAACGCGACGCGTGGCTCGACCGCGCGCGGGTCTTCGTCATGCCGAGTCGTCTGCCGCCCGGCGGGGCGGGGGGCGAGGGGTTCGGCATCGTGTATCTCGAGGCGGAGCTCACGGGCTGCCGGTGGTCGCGGGGGCAGCGGCCGGGGCGCCGGATGCCGTCGTCGACGGCGAGACCGGCGTGCTCGTCGGAGCCGCGCGCGGCGGATGTGGCTGACGCCGTCACCGGTCTGCTAATCGATCCGGCGCGCGCCGCGCGGCTGGGCGACGCGGGTGCGCGGCGTGCCGCGGAGCTCTCGTGGCCGCGGATGGTCGCGCGCGTCGAGGATCTCCTGCTCGACGTCATCGCGCAGCCGTGAACGTCCTGTTCCTCAACGACACGAGCGCTTATCAGCGGCGCGGAGCGGTGCCTGCTCGATCTCCTCGCGGGCCTCGGTCCTGAGGTCGTGCCGCTCGTGGGCTGCCCGCCCGGCCCGCTGTTCGATGCGGTGGATGCACTCGGCGTCGAGGCCGTACCGATGCGGGAGCTCGCCGCGGGCCTGCGCCTGCATCCGTTGCGCACGCCGCGGGCGGCCGCGCAGCTCGCTTGGCTCTCAACTGCGGTGCGCCGCTTGGCGCACGACCACAGGAGCGACCTGATCCATGCGAACACCCTGCGCTCCTGCCTCGTGGCGGCGGGCGCTCGGCGGCTTGGTGCGCCCCCGTTCGCGGCGTTCGTCCACGATGCGCTTCCCGCGGGCCGTATGGCCTCGGTGACGAGCAGGGCGGTCCGTTCACAAGCGTCGGTGCTGTTCGCCAACTCCGCCTACAGCGCCGACCGCTTCGGCCTCGCGATCGACGATCCGCGTCGGCGCGTTGTGTTCAACCCGATCGACCTCGCGGAGTTCGATCCCGCTCAGCACTCCGAGCGAGCGGCGCGCGAGATGTTGGGCCTTCGTTCTGACGACCTCGTCCTCGCGGTCATCGGACAGATCACGCCGTGGAAGCGACAGCGGGACGCGCTGGAGATACTCGACGCGCTGCGGAGCGAGCAGCCGCGCGCGCGGCTGCTCGTCGTCGGTGAGCCGAAGTTCGTCGGGGCTGCGACACGGTACGACAACATCGCGTACCTCGAAACGCTGCGGAGGTTCGTGCAGGAGCGACAGCTCGGATCGCACGTCACGTGGCTGGGCGAACGCCAGGACGTTGCCCCGATTCTCGCCGCGACCGACGTGCTGCTCGTGCCATCACAGCAAGAGCCGTTCGGACGGATCGTCGCGGAAGGCATGGCAATGGGGTGCCTGGTCGCCGCAACGGCCGTGGGCGGGCCGTCCGAGACGATCACCCACGGCGTGGACGGACTGCTGCTTGCGCCGTGCGACCCGCCGGCTTGGGCGCGGGCGATCAGCGCAACACTGGCCGACGCCGAGGTGGCGCGATGCCATCCGGCGCGCTGCACAGGGTACGGCTGCACGCTTCGATCGGTCGCGATTCGCCCGAGCGATGCTCGACGGCTACCGCGCGGCGCTTGATTGAACGACGCGCGCGACCTCGGCGGTATACCGGCGCTTGAACTCGTCGATCGAGAACCGGGCGGCGTGCGCTCGGATGCGCTCGGACGAGAATCGGTCGAATTCGCCGGCGCGCATGGCGTCCGCGAGCGCGCGGGCGTCGCCGGCGGGCACGAGCACGCTTGTCTCGCCGGGGATCGTCGTCTCGGTTACGCCACCCTCGGCGGCGGCGATCACGGGCCGTCCCGAGGCCTGCGCCTCGACTGCTGCGATCCCGAACTCCTCGACGTTTGGCACGACGAGGGCTCGTGCGCGGGCATACAGGGAGTCCAGCTCGGCGTCGGGGATGCGCCCGGTGAACGTCACCCCCCGGCCTTCGTACCGAGCGATGAGGTGCTTGAGATCGGGTCCGCCGCCGACGACGACGAGCGGCTGGTCGGCCAGGCGCGCGGCCTCGATCGCGACCGCGACGCGCTTATGCCACACGACCTCGGAGACGACGAGAAAGAAGTCCTCGGCCGGCGCGCAGTGAAACCGGTCCACATCCACGGGGGGATGGATCACGGTTGCGTCGCGCCCGTAGTAGTCGCGAATCCGGCGACTGTGTGAGCTTCGAGTTCGCAATGTAATGCGACACTCGCCGCGAGGCGCGGACGTCCCATTTGCGGGTGCGCCGCAGCAGCCCTCGGACGGGTCGACGCAGCGCCATCGGCGTGCGCCGGATGGTCGCGTCCATCTCGTGCCACGCGTACCGAAAGGGGCTGTGGCAATACGTGATGTGCATCGCGGTCGGCGCGGTCCTGACGCCGTGCGCGAATGCGCTGCTGCTCGAGAGCACAAGGTCGTAGTCACCTACCGGTAACCGTTCGGCAGCATGCGGGAACAGCGGCATCAACGGACGGAAGCCGCTTTGCCCCGGCCGGAGGCGCTGCAGATACGACGTCTTGACCGCGTGCCCGGCAAACTCGGCAGCGACGATCTGGTGATCGCAGAGGAGCGTGAAGATCGGCGCGTCGGGCCAGCAGGATGCGATCGCGGCGAACGTCCGTTCAGCCCCGCGCATGACCAAGAGGTAGTCGTGAACCAGCGCAGGGATGGGCACCGATGTCGAGTCTACGTTGGGTTTGCGCCGCGGCCGCGAGCGCGTGGGCACAGGCTCCGTTGGACGGCGTGCGTCTGATGAAGTCGGCTCTCGCCCGGCGGCGCGACAGTGTCTGCGCGATCTGGTGCGCTGCCGCGACGATCTTCGCGACGCTACGACACCAGCGCTTACCGCGACGGCAAGCAACTGCTGCGTCACGGGCGCGTGTTCGGCGACGGGGCACGCAGGGTGCATGCTTACGCGTCGCCCGAGTCGGCGTATCGCGCTTCCGGGGGCGTTGTCAGCCGGGCACGCTCGCGACAGCGCAAGGAAGATTCGTCGCCGGCGTGTCTGGCACACAGACGCTCCTGCGGCTCCTTCTGGCGCGCCGACTATCGCCCGGCCTCACCGAGTGCCCCAGCACCAGTGCAGTTCCGAAGCCCGGCAATGTGTCCACTCGTCTCAAGTTTGGTTGCCTGCGGACGACGTTATGGCCGATGTGTCCGCAGCCATTCGGCCCGGACTCCCGGGCGCCACAGCGACACACCTCCGGAGCAATTCCACATGCTGCAGCGGCTGCGCACAGAGCCACAGACCAAGAGGGCTTCACGCTGATCGAGCTTCTCGTCGTCATCTGATCATCGGGATCCTTGCCGCGATCGCTTGCCGACGTTTCTGGGCCAGCGCGAGAAGGCACAGGACGGCTCCGCCAAATCGGACGTTCGCAACCTCGTGAGCCACATGGAGTCCTGCTACATCGACGGCCAGACCTATGTCGGCTGCAACACCTCGCTGACTTCCGCTAACACGGGACTGGCGCTCGTCACGGGCGGTGCCGCCAACGCTGCAGCGGTGCCCAACGGCCGAGTCGCCGTGCTGACCGGCGCGACCACGACTAACTACACCGTCCTCGCCAAGTCATCCAACGGCCGCCAGTTCCAGATCGCGCATACCGCAGGCGGCAACACCCGCACCTGTACGCCCACCGGCGGCGGTTGCAACGGCACGTCCTGGTAGCACAAGCACGCACGCTACTACGCGCCAAGATGGCGGGCCGTCGGCCCGCCTCCGGCCGCCGGCTGTCGGTCGAGTGTCGTGTGCTTCGGCAGCAGGCAGCTCGACTACGGCAGACGACCGACGATCTGCTTGGCGTAGCGCGCGAATGGCCGAGGTCGAAGATCGTGTCGAGGTCCAGGCCGAGCTCGGGTCGCGCATCGAGCAGTTCGCGCAGGTGCACGCGCTGGGAGAACAACGCCCCGGAGGTCAGGTCGAGGTTTCTCGCGCATGCGCTCTGAGTGGACGACCATGCCGCGGACGACCTGCGCTGGGGGTGGCGGATCTCGGTCGCGAGGCGCTCGAGGCCGGCGCCGGCCAAGGCGATCGCTTGGAGCAGCTCGGCGTGGCGGTCGCGGGCGACGACGTGGGTCGAGCCCGGCTCGCGCTCCAGGCCCAGTCCTGGCGGGACGCGCTCTTCGAATCGGGGGAGGTCGCGGCGTAGGTCCCGACGGCGCCCGAGATCGCGCCCACCGACGCCTGCGAAGGCTCGCGGGCCGCGCGGACCTGATCGAGCCCGGCCTGGTTTGGCCGTTCATCGCTTGGCACGCGTCGACCTCTAGGCGCCGCCAGGGCCTCCATCTGCGCCTCATCAGGCCGAGGCGCCCATCTCGGGCCGCGTGTAGCGGCAGTCATCCCCCGGCGGTTCGGTGTGAGCTTGACGGACATGGCGCGCTTCGCGAGGCGCAGCCGGGCGGTCGGGTTGTCGGTCAGGCGCTGGGCGACGCTGCTGGTGACCGTGTGGCGCAGCAAGCCGGGAGCGGTGTCACCCGGGCGGGCTGGGCTTGAGCAGGCGCCCGGATGCATCGCGTGTTGCGCTCAGCGGTGTCCCGTCATCGCCCGAACGCAGCACGGGGTGTTAACCGTCAGTGGGATGGGATGAGGCCGCGGCTCGTGACGCTGGCGCGGATGGCGACGAGCGCGCGACCAGTCACCTCCTATGTCGGGCCGAGCTCCGCGGGACACGCCACCGACAATCGGCACGCGGTACATCCCGTCCGCTCGCGCGCCGGTTAGCCGCAGAGCAACGCGCCGCGTGGAGATCGTCCGCGTCAACCGCTTGAAGCGGACGCGCACCGTGCCCGAGCACACGGGCGGCCGCTCGCAGTACGCGATGGTCGTGGCGCCCGGGGGACAGAGCAGCGGCACGCAGCCACCGGCCGGTGCAACCGACGCGCAGTACGGCGGCGGCACGACCCTGCCCGTCGTCGTGAAGGTGTACGGCCTGATCCGCTCGCGCTTGGGCGTCGACGCCGACGAGACCTGTCGCGGCGCGACCCGGCTCTGCGGAGGTTGAGCGCTCGCCGGGGAGGACAGCCCCAGTCCCAGCATCGCGGTCAACGACACCGACGTCAGGACGTGCAAGCGCTTCACCGTCGACACCTCGATCTCGGCCTTGCGCCTGAGCCTACGCTCAGCGGGCCGGCGCTTGTGACTATCTGCGACGACCCGGGTTCGTTCAGCGCAGGAGCTGGTCCACCGGCGCGTAGTCGTCTCGCAGCGGGCTCGCGCCGCCGACGAAGGACCGCAGCTCCGCACCTGTCAGCGGCGCGATCCGGATGCCTCTCCCGGCCACGGTCCGCGCCACGCGGTCCGTGTCGACGGGATCGTTGGAGCCTACGAGCACGTAGTTGTTGGGTACGGGGAAGATCGCCACGCTTCCGAACACCGCCAGCATCGTCGCCGCCTCGGCCTTGAGGAAGCGCAGGTCGCCGCTGTCGATGAGGTTCATGACATACGCGCCGCTCGGGCGCAGCAGGCTGCGGATCCGGGTGAGGAACTCGCGCGTCGTCAGATGCCACGGCACCGATCGGCTGGCGAACGCGTCGCCGAGGATGAAGTCGTAGCTGCTTGGGGGCTTCTTGCGTACGAGGAGCCGCGCGTCGCCGACGTCGACGCTCAGGTTCGGCCCGGTGCGAAGACCGAGATCCTGGCGCGCGGTGTCGAGCACGGCCGGGTCGAGTTCCAGGACGTCGATCCTCGACCCCGGTCGCGTGGCTTGGAGGTAGCGCGGCATCGTGAACCCGCCGCCGCCGATCTGCAGCGCCGAGACCGCTCCGTGCCCGGGAGCGATCGCGTCGATGACGGACACGGAGATCGTCGCGTAGGCGAACTTCAGCAGCGTCGGGTCCCGCAGATCGACGTGCGAATGCATGACGTCGTCGAGCATGAGCAACCGTCCCGAGCTGCCGGGCGGGTCGTCGAGCACGCGGATGCAGAAGTAGGCGCTCTCGGACTGGCACGGCCCGGTGACGGCGAGCACCCCGCCGCCGGCGCCCACGGCAGCGACGGCGACCGCCGCCATCGTCGACGCACTGAGGCCGCGCCTCGACCAGCTCGCGACGAGCACGCCGAGCACCATCAGCACGACGCCCGTCGCCGCGACGATGATCCGGGTCGGCGCGTGTGTGACGAGGAAGAAGCCCGTTCCGAACGTGCCCAACAGCGCTCCCGCGGTGGCGAACGCCGACAGGCGGCCGACGATCGTGCCGGTGGCCTTGAGGTCGGTGAGCTGCAGCTTGACGACGACCGGCGTGACGGCGCTGAGTACGAGGGCCGGGAGGAAGACCGTGCAGATCGCGAGGCCGACGATCGCTCCGACGTCGGCGCCCTCGACGTGTGGACCGATGGCGTTCACCAGCGTCGGCGTGAGCAGCGCGAGGAAGCCGCCAGCGACGAGGATCGGCCCAAGGATCACGCGCGCCGAGTAGCGGTCCGCGGTCCGACCGCCGAGCCAGCTGCCGGCGGCGATGCCCGCGAGCACCGTGCCGATGATCCCCGTGTACGTGTCCAGCGAGACGCCGATGTACGGCGCCATGAGTCGCGCGGCGAGGATCTCGAGCACGAGCACCGCGGCCGATGCGAGGAAGACGACGGCCGCGGCCGCGGCGGGGCGCACTCAGATCACCCGTCCGCCGTACGAGCGGGATTGAGCTTCGGTGACGCGATCACACTGCGAGCATGGAGGTTGACGATCGGGTTACGTCGCGCGACCCTGCCAGAGCCCCGAGATGGGAACGGCCCAGATCCGGTCGGACAGCCGCAGCGTGTGCTCGCCCGAGTACACGACCACGCCGGTCTTGAACCGGGAGCCGAGCTTGGACCGCAGCAGCTCGAGGCCGCGGGTGTCGGAGCTTGTCACCCCTGCGGCCGCCTTCGTCTCCACCGCCGCGACGTCGCCCGACAGCGACTCGATCACGACATCGACCTCGCGCTTCTCGGTATCGCGGTAGAAGTACAGCTCGACCGGCGTGGTGCTCCATGTTGCCTGCTTCACGAGCTCCATGACGACGAACGTCTCCAGCAACATCCCGGCCAGCGATCCTTGCTCGGGTGCGGCGAATCGCGCCGCGTCAGCGCCGATGAGCGCTGCCGCCATCCCGCTGTCGGCGACCATCAACTTCGGCGTCTTGATGTGCCGTGCGCCGAGGTTGACGGACCATGGCGCCAGCCGGTAGAGCAGAAAGAGCTGCCTCAGCAGTTCGATGTGTGCCTTGACCGTCTTGTCATCGAGCCCGAGGTCGCGCCCGAGCGCGGAGTAGTTGACGAGTGTGCTCGTCCGAGCGGCCAGCACGCGCAGCATCTGCTCGAGTTTCGAGCGATCGAGCCTGACTTGACCGATGTCGGGCAGGTCGCGACCGAGCACGGTCTGCACGTATGAGCGGAAGTACCGAGCCCGCTGACGAGCTGTGAGCGCCAACGCACCGGGGAACCCGCCCGTGACGACGAGCTCGGCGCTCGCCGCTCGCCCTTTCGGTGCGCCCGTGACGCGGGGTGGCTCTCCGGCCAGCAGCGCGTCGACGACCGATGTGAGGCTCCCGGAGATCTCGGCCTGCGAGAGCGGCCAGAGGTTGACGTACTGAACACGGCCCGGCAGCGCGTCGGCGATGACGCGCGCCGTCACGAGGTCGGCGGATCCGGTCAACAGGAACTGCCCCGGCGTCTGGTCGGCATCGAGGATCTGCTTGATCGCCAGCATGAGATCGGGCGCGCGCTGCACCTCGTCGATCACGGCGGGCCGCGGCAGCGCGAGCGCGAACCCGTCGGGGTCGGCGAGCGCGGCTGCTCGCGTTGCCTCGTCGTCGAGGCTGAAGTAGTTCGGCACGACCCCGGAGAGCTGCAGCTGCTTGGCGAGCGTGCTCTTGCCGGACTGCCGCGGCCCCGTGATCGCGGCCGCGCGGCTGACGGAAAGGATGTCGCGGAGCTCTTCCTCGATGCCGCGTACGAAGAGCTCCATTGGCGCTGAAGCTACCGCAACCGGCGGTCGACCGATTCGGACTACGGCATCCGACCGATTCGGAATACGGCACCCGACTGATTCGGTACTAGCCGTTCCCGTGATCCTCGAGCCGCGCGACGATCTGCTCGGCGTAGCGCGCGTAGTGGCCGAGGTCGAAGATCGTGTCGAGGTCCAGGCCGAGCTCCGGCCGCGCTTCGAGCAGCTCGCGCAGGTGCACGCGCTCGTCCCATGCGCGTTGCGCGAGCTCCTGCGCGACGCGGTAGGCCTCGTCGCGCGTCATGCCGCTCGTAACCAAGGCGAGCAGGACGCGCTGGGAGAACAGCGCCCCGTAGGTGAGGTCGAGGTTCTCGCGCATGCGGTCTGAGTGGACGACCATGCCGCGGACGACGCGGATCGCGAGGTGCTGGAGGTAGTCCAGGAGGATCGTCGAGTCGGGGAGGATCACGCGCTCGGCGCCGGAGTGCGAGATGTCGCGCTCGTGCCAGAGCGCGACGTTCTCGACGGCGGCGCTCGCGTTGCCGCGCAGCACGCGCGCCAGCCCGGTGATGCGCTCGGTCGTGATCGGGTTGCGCTTGTGGGGCATCGCGCTCGAGCCCTTCTGGCCGGCGCGAAACGGCTCCTCGACCTCGCGGACCTCGGTGCGCTGGAGGTGGCGGATCTCCGTCGCGAGGCGCTCGAGGCCGGCGCCGGCCAAGGCGATCGCCTGCAGCAGCTCGGCGTGGCGGTCGCGGGCGACGACCTGGGTCGAGACCGGCTCGCGCTCCAGGCCCAAGCCGGCCAGGACGCGCTCCTCGAACTGCGGCGAGGTCGCGGCGTACGTGCCGACCGCGCCGGAGACGGCGCCGACCGAGACCTGCGCGAACGCTCGCTCGAGCCGGGCGACGTTGCGCGACGCCTCCATCGCGAACCCCGCGAGCTTGATGCCGAACGTCGTCGGCTCGGCGTGCACACCGTGCGTGCGGCCGACGCACACCGTGTCGACGTGCTCGCGCGCGCGCTCGCTCAAAGCCGCGACGAGCTCGCGGGCTCCGGCCAAGACGATCTCGCCCGCGGCACGTAGCTGCACGCCGGTCGCCGTGTCGAGGACGTCGCTCGACGTCAGGCCGAAGTGGATCCAGCGGCCGGCGTCGCCGGCGGACTCGCTCAGGACGTCGACGAAGGCGGCGACGTCGTGGTCGGTGACGCGCTCGCGCTCGTTGACGGCCTCGACGGTGAAGGTCGCCGCGCGGATGGCCTCGAGCTCCTCCGCGGAAGGCCCGTCCATGGCCTCGCACGCCGCGACCTCGACGCGCCGCCACGCCTCCATGCGCGCCTCGTCGGTCCACAGGGCGCCCATCTCCGGGCGGGTGTAGCGCGCGATCATCCTGCCCCCTGCTCGGTGGTGAGCTCGACGGTCACGGTGCGGTTCGCGACGCGCAGCCGCGCCGCCGGCGTGGCGGTGAGTCGCTGGGCGATCGTGCTCGGCAGCGAGAAGCGCAGCACGCCCGGCGCGGTCGCCGCAGGGTCGATCGGGCGCAGCAGCGCCCCCGCTGCCTCACGTGCGTCCGAGCCGAGCGGCACTTCGTCCTCGCCGGACAGCAGTGCCGGGGTCTTGATCGTCAGCGGACGGTTGCCGCGATTGGTTACTCGAACGCGCACGGCGACGAGCGCGCGGCCCGTCGACTCGGAGACCGGACCCAGCTGGGCGGAGAGCACCTGCACGCGCGGGACGCGATAGACGGGCTTCGTCGGGCTCGTCGACGTTGCGACGGTGCCGGTCGTCCCCGTCGTCCGCGTGCCCGCCGCGGGCGCCGTCGTCGGCTGCGCAGTGGTCGCCGGGAGGACCGGATCGGTCGGGGAGTCGTTGCCCGAGAGCTCCGCCAGCCCGATGCCGATCCCGGCGCCCGCCAACCCGGCCGCGACCACGACCGCGAGGAACTTGCCGAGGCCGCGCAGCAGCAGCTTGGGGTCCATGCGCACGCCGCCAGTATGCCCGCTGCCCTTCGGCCGCCCGCCGGCGGCCGGGCTCACCCGGCTCTCGGCGACCGGTCGTCAGCCGCCGACGCCGACCGTCGCGCCGGTGTTGCCGGCGCGGTCGGTTGCGGAAACGTCGTAGGACACCGAGCCGAGCCCGAGCAGCGGGCCTTCGACGGCGACGATGAACGAGAACGGCGACGAGGCTCCCGCGGTTCCTTCCCACACCGCGCCGGCGTTTCCGCCGGAGGTCTTCTCGGCGCGGATCGTGGCCGCGCACTCCGCCCTCCCGGTGACGCGGGGATTCTGCCCCAGGGGGTTGTCCGCGAAGGCGACCCGCGTCAGCGGGGGCACGACCGTGTCCTTGATGATGGCGTTCGGCGGGCCGATCGTGGCCGAGAGGTTGCCGGCAAGATCCTTCGTGCGCGCTGTGAGCGTGACCGCGCCGTCGGTCAGCGCGACGACGTTCAACGCGGTCGCGACCGTCGTGCTCCCGGCCGCGACGGTCGCCGTCGCCGTCGCGCCGCTCGTTGCCGCGAACACGACGGTCTGGCCGCTCTCGGGCGTGGCGATCGTCGCGCTCACGCCGGCGGCGGGCGCGCCCGCGATGTTGACGTAGCGCGTGCCAGCGGCGACGGCGCACGTGAGGAGGATCAAGACCGTGCCGCCGCTGGTGACGGCCATCGCGCTTGGCGCGGGCGGGGGCGTGCTGTCGGCGGTCGCGGCGTTGCTCTCCGTGCTCGCGCTCTCGACCTGCGCGCCGCCGACGCCCGAGCTGACGGAGCGCACGCTGTAGAGGTAGGTCGTCGCGTTGACCGCGTTCAGGTCGGCGTACGTGAGGGCCGCAAGCGGGGTGGCCCCGTTGACCGGGGACGCGAAGTTGTACGAGCCGGCGGACGTGCGGCGGTAGAGGTTGTAGCCGGTGACGCCCGCGACGGCCGGCCAGCCGACGTCGATCCGTGCGGCTACGGCAGCGGTCGCGCTCACGCTGCCCGGCGCTGCCGGCCGGCTGATCGTCGCGGCGCTCTTCTGGTTGCTGCTCGCCGACTCGACGGCCGGCGCGCCCGCGACGGCTCGCACGACGTAGTCGTACGTCGTCGACGGGGCGAGCCCCGAACCGGCGTCGGCGTACGTCGTGACGCCGGAGCCGATCGGCGTCGCTCCGTTGCGCGGCGACGCGAAGTCGTAGGAGCCGCCGGACGTCCGGCGGTAGACGTTGTAGCCGGTCGCGCCGCTGGCCAGCGCCCAGGTCAGCTGGACGTCGCCGGTCGTCTGCGCCGCGCCGGGATTCTGTGCGACCGCCGTGCCGAGCACGGGAGCGAGGGTCGCGACGGCGACGGCGGCGCTCTTGGCGCCCGC
The DNA here is from genome assembly GCA_963806515.1 of uncultured Actinomycetes bacterium. GTDB lineage: Bacteria > Actinomycetota > Thermoleophilia > Solirubrobacterales > Solirubrobacteraceae > CADCVQ01. The sequence continues at coordinate 11,913 of CAWDYO010000014.1, forward strand.
GTCGCCGGTGAACGTGTGCAGGACCGGGCTCACCGTGTACTGCCACGACCCGAACGGCACGCCCGCCTCCACGCACTGCAACGTGGCGCCGGCGCCGCTCGTCGTCGCGGCAGCAGCCGGCGTTGGGCGTGATGGGGATCGAGCTGCCGGTCGCGTAGCGCGAGACGGTGTAGCCGCCCCCGGCGAAGGAGCCCAGCGGGCTTTCGAGGAAGCTGCTCTGCGACCAGGTCACCGTGACGCTCCGGCCCGAGACGGCGCCCGAGGGTTGCTCGCCGGGCGGCATCGTGGCGGCGGCGCCCGCACCGGCGCCCGAGCCGAACTCGCCCCAGAACGCCTGAGCTGGCGACGCTGCGGCGAGCAGCACGAGCGAGCCGAGCGCGGCCAAGAGCGTTCGTGGACGCCACGTCATGTCGTGCGCTCGGCGAGGCGCGGCAGCGGCGCGACGGATGCCGTCACTGCTGCCGCGGATCGGCCGGGGGAGCTAAGCGATCGTGTAGCTCAGGGTGACGGTCGCGCCCTTGCACCCGTCCTGGCTCGCGCCCGTGTTGTTGAACTGGATCGTGGCGCCGCCCCAGTCGCCGACCGCGTCGCCGGTCGCGATCTCTGTTCCGACGGTCATGACCGCGCCGTCGAGCGTGAAGTCGGCTGCCGTGCACGCGCCGGCGGGCGCGTTGCCGGCCTTCACGACCGAGGAGATCGCGGCGGTCACCGTGGCGACTCGGATGGGTCCGGCGTTGTCGTTGTCGAACGTGCCGTTGATCTCCTGCGCCGAGTCGCCGGGGTACATGTCGTCGAGCACCGTCACCTGGTTGACGATCAGCGCGGTGGTCGTGCCGGCCTCGCCACTGCCGCTGCCGGAACCGCCGGCCGTCCAGAACGCGTAGGCGCCGGTGGCGGCGAGGAGCGCGCAGGCGGCGCCGAGGACGACGATCTTCTTGCGACCGTTGCTACGGGGCATGTGGGGCCTTCCGAGAGGAAGTCCGGGCTCGCAGGCTGGGGACAGCGTTCTGCGCGAGTGTGGCCGGACAGCGGGGACCGGCGGCGAGTTGTCGCCGGATGATGTGCCGGTTATCGGCACATCACGTTCGACCTTTAGCTCATGCGTCCAAAGGTTCAGCCATTGCTCATGGCCCGAGTCGGACCGCGCCGGCTAGCTGCGATCAGAGGTCGGCCGCGAGTGCCCGCGTCGCAAGGCCTACCTGTGACGCGGCGCTGCGGTGTGTCCCGAGGCCGGCGTGCGGGGCGGCGGTTCCCCGGACGCGTTCGCGGTCGCCCGTGGCCGATCGGAGACCTTGAACACGGGGCCGACGTTGCGGCCGACACCTCGGAGGATGTACGCGTCACGCGAATAGGAGTGACGAAACAGCGGTGTGATGGTCCACAAAATGCGCGGGCGGATCCTGCGCCGCCGTCGCGGGGTTGTCCTCATGCCTACACGTACGTCCCGGCGGGGCACATGCTGACGCCCCGGACTCAAACCTTTCTACGACCACTCGCACCGGAAGGTGGTGAGTTGCCGCGCAGCACAATCACGGGGCGGGCGAGCAGGTCGACGGTCCAGTACTCCGCGACATCGGCGACGGCGTAGTCGCGCGACTTCTGGAGGTCGCGCGCCTGCGAGGTCTCAGCGATCTCGATTACGAGATAGGCGGTGGTCGGCTGCTGCTCGCCGGACATCGGCGACAGGAGCGTCACGTCGGGGAGCAGATAACCGCCGTGGATGAGCACCCTCTGCCGCAGTCGCACTGAGGGAGGCCATGGCGTCAGGCGCGAAGGATGCGCAGCGCCAGGTGGCCGGCGTTCTTGGCGTTGTCGAGCCCCACGGCCGCGACCGGCACCCCCGGTGGCATCTGCACGACCGACAGGATCGAGTCCATCCCGCCCATCGCCGACAGGCGGCTTGACAGCGGCACGCCGATGACCGGCAGGTCTGAGTGCGCGGCCGCGACGCCCGGCAGCGCGGCGGACAACCCAGCGCCCGCGATGATCACCCGCAGCCCGCGCATCCGCGCGTTGCGGCAGTACTCGGCGACGAGGTCCGGCTCGCGATGAGCGGACATCACGCGCACCTCGTGGCTGACGTCCGCCTCGCGCAGGACCTTCGCCGCGCCGTCCATGACGTCCATGTCGCTCTTGGAGCCCATGATGATCCCGACGGTCGGCGCGTCGACCTCGATCGACTCCATCTGGACCGCGGTCGTCGCCTGCGTCGCGGGCTCGCTCGTCCCGACGACCTCGGCGTGGCCGGTCTCCAGTTCGTCCTCCGCCATGCGCGCTCACTCTCCCGATGCCGTTGCGAAGCGCCCGCGGCGCCCGGCGAACCCCTCCGATTCGCTGCGTCTCAGGATACGGCGAGCCCGAGCGTCGGTCGTCCTCGGTCTGTTGGCGGGTCAGTCGACCGCGCGCAGCGCGATGTCGCTGCGCATCTGGCGGCCGTCGAACGCGATCGCGGCGGCCGCGGCGTAGGCGGCATCGCGCGCGCCGGCCGCCGTCGCGCCGAGCGCCGTGACGTTCAGCACGCGCCCCCCGGCGGTGACGATCGCGCCGTCCTCGTCCAGCGCCGTCCCGGCGTGCGTCACCTCGATGAGCTCGGGCACGTCGTCGAGGCCGGAGATGACGTCGCCCTTGGACGCCGACTCCGGGTAGCCCGCGCTCGCGAGCACGACCGTCACCGCCCAGTCGCCCGCCCACTGCAACCGCTCGCCGGCGAGGCCGCCCGGCTCGACCGCGGCGCGCAGGAGCGACAACAGGTCCGAGCGCATCCGCGGCAGCACGGCCTGCGTCTCCGGATCGCCGAAGCGGACGTTGTACTCGAGCACCTTCGGCCCGTCGGCGGTGAGCATGATCCCGGCGTAGAGCACCCCGTGAAACGGCATCCCGCGCGCGGCCAGCAGGTCGACGACCGGCTGGTGAACGAGCGCGCAGATCTCCTCGGCTCGCGCCGGCGAGATGCCCGGCACCGGCGAGTAGGACCCCATGCCGCCGGTGTTCGGCCCCTCGTCGCCGTCGAAGATGCGCTTGTAGTCCTGCGCCGGCGCCATGGCGACGGCGCGCTCGCCGTCGCACAGCGCCAGCAGCGACAGCTCCTCGCCGACGAGGCACTCCTCGACGACGACCTGCCCCTCCCCGAATCGCCGCGCGACGAGGAACTCCTCGAGCGTGGCACGCGCGACCGACTCGTCCGCCGCGATGACGACGCCCTTGCCCGCCGCCAGCCCGTCGAACTTCAAGACGACCGGATAGCCCGAGATCGCGGCCATCCCCTCGTCGACGGTCGAAACGGCGCTCCACGCGGCCGTCGGCACGCCGGCCGCCTCCATGACCTCCTTGGCGAACGCCTTGGAGCCTTCGAGCCGCGCCGCCGCGGCACTCGGCCCGAACGCCGGGATCCCGCGCGCGGCCAACGAGTCGACGAGCCCGGCCACCAAAGGCGCCTCCGGCCCGACGACCACGAGGTCGCACCCGACCGCGGCGTCCACCAGGCCCGCGATGTCGTCGATCGCCACGTCGACCAGCGAGGCATCCGCACCGATCCCGGGGTTCCCCGGCGCGCACAGCAGCTCGGGCTCACCGGGCGACCGCGCGAGGGCCCGCACCAGCGCGTGCTCGCGCCCGCCGCCACCTACGACGAGGACCCTCACAAAGACGAGATGAAGTCGTCGATCGGGAAGGCCGGCAGCGTCTCGTACATCGCGGTGCCGCGCGAGCTGAGCTCCATCGAGACGCGCGCCATCGTCATGTCGTCGGGCGCCTCGACGACCGAGATGAAGTCGCAGCGGCCGAGCGTCGCCCACTGCGCCTTGACGTTCGCCCCGAGCTGCTCGACCTCGCGGTTGACCTCCTTGATGCGCTGCGGGTTGTTCTTCACGGTCTGCACGCCCTCGGAGGTCAGCGTGGCGAGCATGAGATACGTGGGCATGGCGCCTCCATCGGTCGATCCAACGGCCTCGTGGCAACGTTGTATCCGATCGGGCTCACGACCCGCGTCGACCGACCACCCCATCGGTTACCTTCGATGCACGATGCGACGCACGATCACCCTGATCGCCCTCGTGGCGGGTACCCTCGCCACGGCGACCGCGGCCCAAGCCGCCACGCTGGCCACCGACACGCGCTGCTACCAGGAGACGCAGGACGTCGTCGTGAGCGGGGCGGGCTTCGCACCCAACGGGACGGTCTCGATCACCCGCGACGGCGCGCCGTTCGGTACGGCGACCGCCGACGCTGCCGGCAGCTTCCAAGCGAAGTTCGCCGCCGCGGAGCTACCACGCGACCAGCGCGAGAGCGTGACGGCGCTGACGGCCACCGATGCGGCCCTCAACGCGGCGTCGGTCCGCTACCGCACGACGAAGATCTACGCCGACTTCGCCCCCGACGAGGGCGACCCCAAGACGCTCACGGTGCGCTTCGAGGTCGCCGGCTTCGGGCTCATCAGGCGCCACGCCTCCGTCTACCTGCACTACATCTCGCCGGGCAAGAGGCTCCGCCGCACGGTGCGCCTCGGCACGGCGCTCGGCACGTGCGGCGTCATCCGCCGCACGCGCGAACGCCACCTCTTTCCGTTCCCGGCCGAGCGTGGCCGCTGGATCCTGCAGTTCGACACGAACAAGAAGTACACACGAGCAACCAGTAAGTCCCCGTACATCTGGGTTCGCAAGCCGGTGGAGATCTTCATGAAGTAGCTGCACGGACGGGCGTGCGGCCGCCCGACCCCGCTCTAGACTTGCGGCGGGGTGTCACACGCACGGGGAAACCTCGTCGGCCGCGAGCGTGAGCTCGCCGAGTTGCGCCACGGCCTCGATGGCGCGCTGGGTGGACGAGGTGGCCTGTTCATGGTCTCCGGCGACCCCGGCGTCGGCAAGACCGCCCTCGCCGACGCGCTCGGAACCGAGGCGGTGGCCAGGGGCGCGCTCGTCCTCTGGGGCCGTGCCTGGGACGGCGGCGGCGCGCCCGCCTACTGGCCGTGGCTGCGGATCCTGCGCCGCCTGGCCGCCGAGCGCGACGTCGGCGCGACCGTCTCCGCACTCGGCCCCGAGGCCTGCGCTCGTCTGGCGCGCCTCATGCCCGACATCGTCCCCGCGCCGGCCCGGGATGCCGCGGCCGCGGACGCGGGCCCCGGTCCCGGCCCCGGCGAGACCGACGCGGCGCGCTTTCAGCTCTTCGACGCCGTCACGTCGCTGCTGCGCTCGGCCGCGTCCGCCGGCCCGCTGGTCCTCGTCCTCGACGACCTGCACGGCGCCGACCACCCATCGCTGCTGCTGCTCGGCTTCCTCGCCGTCCACCTGCGCGACTCGCCGATCCTCGTGATCGGCACCTACCGCGAGACCGAGGCGCGCCTGGACTCAACGCTCGCCGGCCAGCTCGGGGACATCATCCGCCACGGCCAGCGCCTGCCGCTGCGCGGGCTGCGCGAGCGCGACGTCGCCGAGGTCGTCGAGCGCGTCGCCGGCCGCCGCCCGCCCGACCGCGTCGTTCGCGCGATCCACCACGCGACCGAGGGCAACCCGTTCTTCGTCGACGAGGTCGTGCGGCTGCTCAGTGCCGAAGGCCGGCTCGACAGCGAGGCGCAGGTCGCCGGCCTGCGCATCCCCGACGGCGTCCGCGAGACGATCCGCCACCGCCTCGCGCCGCTGCCCGACCGTGCACGCATCCTCCTGCTGACGGCTTCGGTCATCGGGCGCGAGTTTCGCCTCGACACCCTCCAGCGCGTCTGCGAGCTGGAGGCCTCCGAGCTCGACGGCGCGCTGTCGGAGGCCGTCGACTGGGGCGTCATCGCCGAGCGCCCGACGGTCATCGGCGCCTACGGCTTCTCCCACGGCCTCATCCGCGAGGCGCTCTATGACGACCTCGGACCGCAGCGCCGCAGCCTCCTGCACCGCTCGGTCGGGCTCGCGCTCGAGGAGCTCTACGCCGCCGATCCCGAGCCGCACGTCGCCGAGCTCGCGCATCACTTCTTCGTCGCGGCGACCGCGGGCGAGCTCGCGAAGGCCATCGACTACTCGGTCCGCGCGGGCGAGCGCGCGCTGTCGCTCGTCGCCTACGAGGAGGCCTCCGACCACTTCGAGCGCGCGCTGCAGGCCTACGGGCTGCAGGAGCACGCCGCCGCGCCGCGCCGCTGCGACCTGCTGCTCGCGCTCGGGACGGCGCAGAGCCGCGCGGGCAACGCGCGCCTCGCCCGCGAGACGTTCCTGCGCGCCGCCGCGCTCGCGCGGCGGCTCGAGTCCCCCGAGCGCCTCGCGCGCGCGGCGCTCGGCTACGGCGCGGGCATGGGCGGCTTCGAGTTCGGCCTCGTCGACGACACGCTGATCGGCCTGCTGCAGGAGGCGCGCGAGGCACTGGGCAGCGCGGACGCCCCGCTGGCGGCGCGCGTGCTCGGCCGGATGGCGACCGAGCTGTACTACTCCGACCGCGCGGAGGAGCGCGCCCGCTTCTCGGAGGACGCGGTCGCGATGGCGCGCCGGCTCGGCGACCGCGCGACGATCGCGTCGACGCTGAGCGCGCGCTTCCTCACGCTCTGGGGTCCGGAGAACTCGATGCAGCGGTTGCAGATCGCGTCCGACGTCGTCGCGCTCGGCGAGGAGGCGCGCGATCGCGAGCTCGTCCTGCGCGGGCACGTGTGGCGGATCGTGTCGCTCATGGAGATCGGCGACTGGGTCGGGGCGGACATCGAGCTCGCGATCCACGCCCGCCTCGCCGACGAGCTGCGCGACCCGCTGCACCTCTGGTACGTGCCGCTCTACCAGGCCAACCGCGCGATGCTCGAAGGGCGGATGGGCGACGCCGAGCGGCTCGCCGGCGAGGCGTTCGCGACGGGCCGCAGCGTGCAGTCGCAGAACGCCGCGCAGCTCTACGCGGTGCAGCTCTTCGCGCTGCGGATGATGCAGGGCCGCCTGAGCGAGGTCGAGCAGTCGCTCGAGGAGTTCGCTCGCCGCTACCCGGCCGCGCCCGTGTGGCGCGCCGCTGCCGCGTACGCGAGCGCGGTCGTCGGGCGCACCGAGCATGCGCGGCGCGCGTTCGAGTCGCTCAGCGCGGGCGGCCTGGCCGAGGTCCCGCGCGACGGCGAATGGCTCTCGACGGTCGCCTTGCTGCTGCGAACGGGCGCGGTCCTCGGCGACGCCCGCCGGACGTGGGAGCTCGGCGAGCTGCTCGAGCCCTACGCCGACCGCTCGGTCGTCACCGGGCGCGGCGCGACCTGCCTGGGACCCGTCTCGCGCTTCATCGCGATCGCGGCGGCGGCCGCCGGCCGCTGGGCCGACGCCGTCTCCTATCTCGAGGCAGCCCTCGAGACCGCCCGCCAGTGGGGCGCCGACCCGCTCGTGGCGGCGATCCAGGTCGAGCTCGCGCACGCGCTCTCGCGCGCCGGCATGGACCCGGAACGGGCGCAGGCGCTACGCGAGCAGGGGATCGCCGGCGCGCGCCGCTTGGAGCTGCACGGCTTCCTCGTGCACTGGGAGACCGAGGAGGAGGCGGCGCTCACGGCCGCCGCGGCAGCCGCCGCAGTGTCGGCGCGGGCATCCGCGCCGCTCGTCGCGCCGTCCGTCGCGCCGTCCGTCGTGCCGGCCGGGGGCGCCAGGCGGGTCGCGTTCTATCGCCGCGGGGACATCTGGACGATCGGCCCGGCCGGCGCGCAGGTCCAGCTGCGCCACGCGAAGGGGCTGAGCCACATCGTGCGGCTGCTCGCCGCGCCGCACGTCGAGTTCCACGCGCTCGACCTCGTCGGCGGCCAGCACGAGCGCGGCGCGAGCGTCGCGGTCGCCGTCGCGTCGGGCATGGAGATCCGCGGGCGCGGGGAGGGCGACGCGGGTCCGATGCTCGACGTCCAGGCGAAGGCGGCCTACCGTGCGCGCGTCACCGAGCTGCAGGAGGAGATCGAGGAGGCCGACGCATTCAACGACCCCGAACGCGCCGCCCGCGCCCGCGAGGAGCTCGGCTTCCTCGCGCGCGAGCTCGCCGGCGCCGTCGGGCTCGGCGGTCGCGATCGCAAGACCGGCTCGGACGCCGAGCGCGCCCGCGTGAACGTCACGCGCGCGATCCGCACGGCGCTCAAGCGCATCGCCGACCACGACCCCGTGCTGAGTCGCTCGATCGGCAGCGCGATCCGCACGGGGACGTTCTGCGTCTACGAGCCGACGCCCGGCGACGAGCCCGACTGGGACCTCGTGGGACCTGGTTGAACCGCCCTTTCCGAGGTAGGCTCACTTCGGTGTGAACCCGATCACCGACAGGGAGACGCTGATCGCGGCACTGCACGACGCCGCGAACCTGGAGCACCAGTTGATGGTGCAGTACCTGTACGCGGGGTTCTCACTCAAACGCGACCCGGGGCCGGGCTGCACGCCCGCGCAGTACGAGGCCGTGCGCCGCTGGTCCTCGACGATCTTCATGGTCGCCCACCATCGAGCGCTTCATCTGCGGCGAGAGCCCGCCGTACGCCGACGTGCCCAAGGGCGTCGACCCGGCGTGGTGCTTCACCTGCGCGGCGCAGCCGGCGGCGCTGCGGGGCGCTGCGGCCGCGGACGAGATCCCGATGGAACCGTCGCATCTGGCGTCGGCGGGCGCGCCGCGGTCGGCGCTCGCGGCGCAGGCGTCGCCGGCGCCGGCCTCGCCGGGGTTCGAAGCGGGCAGCGTCCAGGAGCTCTACCTCGCGATCCGCACGGCGTTTCAGGAACTCGACGGGCTGTTTCTCTCCGACCCGCCGGAGGTCGAGATCCCGGTCGAGTACAACGTCTACGCCTTCCCGGTGACGAACCGCACGACCGCCGTCGCCGCGGTCAACCTGATCCTCGAGCAGGGCGAAGGGCTCGGCGATCCCTGGAACCTCGACGCGCACTTCCGCCGCTTCTCGGACATCCGCACGGAGCTGCTCGCGCTGCGGGCGGCCGACAAGCGGTTCGACCCGTCCTACCGGCTGCTGACGAACCCTGACCGCACGGACATCTCCGACAAGCTCACGCGCGCGGTCTTCGACGTCACCAACGACGCCTACGTGATGATGCTGCTGATCCTCACGAGCCTCTACCAGCACGCGAAGCCCGCAGCCGACGACGCCTATCCGTACCTCGCGACCGCGCTGAGCCAGAACGCCTTCGCGCCGATGATGACGATGATCGTCCGCGCGCTGAACGAGGTCCTCGTGCTGTTGCCCGTCGCCGAGCGCGGCAAGCAGCGGACGGCCTCGAACTACCACATCTCGGCGTCGGATCACGCGCTGCTCTCCAACCCCGGCGACCCGTGCTTCGGGGACATCGTGTTCCTGCTGGACCGCTGGGAGCAGATGACGCGCGCGATCGACCGCGTCGCGAAGCGGGCCGAGCGCTCGGCCTCCAAGGACGTCGCCGATGCGCTGCGCTACGTCCATCACAGCGCCCATCGCACCGGCTCGAACCTCCGGCAGACCTACCAGTCGGGCGCCGAGCTGGGCCGGGACGTCGGGGTGACGGTGCGGTCGGTGACGTTCGACGGGGTCCCGTGGCAGGGCGCGCATCCGCTGGACGGCGCGAAGGTCAGCCTGCACGGCTCCGACGACGTCTTTCCGGGACCGATCTTCGAGAGCCGCAACAACATCGTCGGCTCCGACGACACGCTGGCGTTCGTCGTCAACCCGTTCGAGCTCGAGATCGCGACGGAGCACGTGCGGCTGCGGGCCGTCGATCACCTCAACCCCGCCCAGCCCGACCAGCAGATCTGGCAGATCGACAACCCGGCGTCCTACGGGCGGCGCTATCCGACGGCGTTCGAGTCGGGCTCGGCGGAGGCGCAGCAGGCGATCAGCGTCTTCGACGGCTACGCGTACTTCCGCGGGCGACGCGCGTTTCTCAACGACGAGATCGCGCGGCTGGAGGGCGAGCACAAGGGCGCGAAGGGCAAGCAGCGCGCGAAGCTCGAGCTCGCGATCGAGCAGGCGCGGTCGCGGATCTACCAGCTCGAGTTCTGGGGCGACCGTGTCATCAACAAGCTCGGCTTCCGGCTGGAGTGGGAGTTCGACGTCAACGGCCCGCAGACGGTCGACGGCGACCTCGGCGGCCGCGCCGCGCTCGACCAGCCGTGGCACGTGCGCTTCTGGTTCGGCGCCTGGGACGGCGACCTGTTGATCGGCTACATGCGCGGCGCGATCAGCATCCCGTTCGAGCCCGCCGCCCCGTAGGGGGGCGAATTTCGGTCGCTGGCGCCTTAAGCTCCATGTGGCCCATGGCGACGACGACGCGAACACGCATGACGGTCGAGGAGTTCCTCGCGATCAGCGAGGCGGATCCGCGGCCGATGGAGCTCATCGACGGTGAGCTGGTCGTCGTGAGCCAGCCTCGCGTGTCGCATGGCGAGCTTCAGGCGTCGTTGATCGGAGCGGTGATCGCGTGGCAACATCGCGTTCCGCATCACGCTCGCATCAGCGGTCCAACCGGGGTCGAGCTCGGACCGCATGACTTCTACGGTCCGGACGTCGTGATCAATCGCTGGCAGCGACGCGTCGACGATCGCGGGCGTCTCGCGGAGCTTCCGCTCATCTGTGTCGAGATCCGGTCGCCGAGTACGTGGAAGAACGACGTCGGGCGCAAGAAGTCCGTCTACGAGGCGCAGGGAGTGCCGGAGCTGTGGCTCGTCGACGACGTCGCGCGGGTCGTGCTCGTCTTCCGGCGGTCGTCGCCCGAGGTCGGCTACTACGACACGGCGCTCGAGCTCGACCTCACCGGCACGCTGAAGTCGCCGCTGCTGCCCGGCTTCGAGCTCGCGCTGTCCGAGCTGTTCGAGCCGTAGCCCGAACAGCCCGGTCCGCGCGTGGCCTCAGGCCGCGACGTCCGCCGCCGCCGGCGCCTTGACGAGCACGAGCTCGCCCTCGGCCGCGGTGACGCGCACCGTGTCGCCCTCGGTGAACTCGCCCTGGAGCATCGCGAGCGCGAGGCGGTCGACGAGCTTCTTCTGGATGACGCGCTTCAGCGGTCGCGCGCCGTAGACGGGGTCGTAGCCGAGGTCGCCGAGCAGCGTGCGCGCCTCGGGGCTCAGCTCGACCGCGATCCCACGCTCGGCGACGCGATCGATGACCCGGCGCGCCTGGAGCGCGACGATCTCGCCGATCTGCGAGCGGTCGAGCGTCGAGAACTCGACGATGTCGTCGAGGCGGTTGATGAACTCGGGCCGGAACGTCAGCTCCGCGCCCGAGATCCCGCCGGGGATGTTCGAGGTCATGATCAGCACGACGTTCTTGAAGTTCACCGTGCGGCCCTGGCCGTCGGTGAGGCGGCCGTCGTCCATGACCTGCAGCAGCGTGTTGAAGACGTCGGGGTGTGCCTTCTCGATCTCGTCGAGCAGGACGACCGAGTACGGCCGGCGGCGGACGGCCTCGGTGAGCTGGCCGCCCTCCTCGTAGCCGACGTAGCCGGGAGGCGCGCCGACGAGCCGCGACACGGAGTGCTTCTCCATGTACTCCGACATGTCGATGCGGATCATCGCCTCCTGCGTGTCGAACATGAACTCCGCCAGCGCGCGGGCGAGCTCGGTCTTGCCGACGCCGGTCGGGCCGAGGAAGAGGAACGTGCCGATCGGGCGATCGGGGTCCTGGAGGCCGGCACGCGAGCGGCGCAGCGCGTTCGCGACGGCCTCGACGGCCTCCTCCTGGCCGATGACGCGCTGGTGCAGGCGGTCCTCCATCCGCACGAGCTTCTCGACCTCGCCCTCGAGCATCCGGCTGACGGGGATGTTCGTCCACCGCGCGACGACCTCGGCGACGTCCTCGGGCGTGACCTCCTCCTTGAGGAAGCCACTGTTCGCGTCCGACCGCTCCTCGGCGGTCGCGAGCGCGCGCTGCAGCTCGGGGATCTCCCCGTAGCGCAGCTCGGCGGCGCGCTGCAGGTCGGACTCCCGCTCGGCGCGCTCGGCCTCGCGGTGGGCGGCCTCGAGCTTCTCCTTGAGCGTCTGGACGGCGGTGATCTGGGCCTTCTCGTGCTGCCACTGCGCCTTCATGCCACTCGACCGCTCCCGCAGCTCGGCGAGCTCGCGCTCGATCGCGGTGCGGCGCGTCTTGGACGCCTCGTCCTTCTCCTTCGCCAGCGACGTCAGCTCGATCTCGAGCTGCATCGCGCGGCGCTCGAGCTGCTCGATCTCCTCGGGCATCGAGTCGATCTCGATGCGCAGCCTGGAAGCCGCCTCGTCGATGAGGTCGATCGCCTTGTCGGGCAGGAAGCGGTCGGCGATGTAGCGCTGGCTGAGCGTCGCGGCGGCGATCGTCGCCGCGTCCTGGATGCGCACGCCGTGGTGGACCTCGTAGCGCTCCTTCAGCCCGCGCAGGATCGCGATCGTGTCCTCGACGGAGGGCTCGCCGACCATGACCGGCTGGAAGCGGCGCTCGAGGGCGGCGTCTTTTTCGATGTGCTTGCGGTACTCGTCGAGCGTCGTCGCGCCGACCGCGCGCAGCTCGCCGCGGGCGAGCATCGGCTTGAGCAGGTTCGCGGCGTCGACCGCGCCCTCGGCGGCGCCGGCGCCGACGATCGTGTGCAGCTCGTCGAGGAACAGGACGACCTGCCCGCGCGCCTCGGAGACCTCCTTCAGGACGGCCTTCAAGCGCTCCTCGAACTCGCCGCGGTACTTCGAGCCGGCGAGCAGCGCGCCGATGTCGAGCGCGACGACCTTGCGGTCGCGCAGCGACTCGGGGATGTCGCCCTCGATGATGCGCTGAGCGAGGCCCTCGACGATCGCGGTCTTGCCGACGCCGGGCTCGCCGATGAGGACGGGGTTGTTCTTCGTGCGCCGGCTGAGGACCTGGATGACGCGGCGGATCTCCTCGTCGCGGCCGATGACGGGGTCGAGCAGGCCGTCGCGCGCGGCGTCGGTGAGGTCGCGGCCGTACTTCTCGAGCGACTTGAACTTGTCCTCGGGCGACTGGTCGGTGACGCGGTGCGAGCCGCGGACGTCGGCGAGGGCCTGGAGCAGGCGGTCGCGGGTCGCGCCGACGGCGCGCAGCGCCTTGCCGGCCGGGCCGTCGTGGCCGGCGATCGCGAGCAGCAGGTGCTCGACGGAGACGTACTCGTCGGAGAGCTGGCGCATCTCGCGCTCGGCGGCGCGCAGCACGGACACGACCTCGGCGGAGGTCGTCGGCTCGGCCTCGCTCGTCAGGGTGGGGAGGGCGTCGAGCGCGGCGTTGACCTCCGAGCGCAGGGCGTCGGGCGAGGCGCCGAGCTTGCGCAGGACGGGCGCGACGAGCCCGCCGTCCTGCTCCTCGAGCAGGACGGCCAGCAGATGCTCCGGGGTGACCTGCGCGTGGCGCCGGCTCGGCGCGAGCTTGAGCGCCGCCTGCAGGGCCTCCTGAGTCTTGATCGTGAAGCGGTCGGCTTGCATGGATCTGAGTGTAGACGACTCAGATTTCATCTCTCAAGCGTGAGCGGCGATGACGTCGATCTCGACCGTCACCTCTTCGCGGGGGCGCGGACAGGTGCAGCGATGCGCAAGGCTTCGCGTGATGGAGAACGAGCTGATCGCCGAGCGCCTCGCAGCCTTCGCCGCGCTGCTGGAGCTGGCCGACGCCAATCCGTACACGGCGCGGGCGTACCGGCGAGCAGCCGACACGATCCGGGGCACGCCCGTCGACGTCGCCGAGCTGGTGCGCAAGGGGCGCGTGCGCGAGCTGCGCGGCATCGGGTCCGGGATCGAGGCCCGGCTGCGCGAGCTGGTGCAAACCGGCGCGATCGCCGAGCTGGCCGAGCTCGAGCGCGAGCTTGCCCCCGACCTCATCGGGCTTGGGCGGTACCTCGGCCTGAGCGCGCGCCGCTCGGTGGAGCTCGCGCGGGCGCTGGACGTTCACACGGCCGACGAGCTGCGCGAGGCGGCGCGGGCGGGCAGGCTGCGAAGCGTGCCGGGGATCGGGCGCACCACGGAGGCCCGGCTGCTCGAGGCGCTCGGCCGCGAGGGCGCGCCGCGCCCCCGCGAAGGCCTGCTCCTCAACCACGCACGCGAGCTGCTCGGCGGCATCGCCGGCGTTCTCGGCGGTGAGATCGCGGGCGACGCGCGGCGCTGGCGCGACTCGTGCGAGGAGCTCGCCGTCGTGTGTGCCGCAGCCGACCCCGGGCCGCTGCTCGCGCGGTTCGCGTCGTTGCCGCACCTCGTCGCGCTGATCTCCTCGGTGCAGCGGGAGGCGGTGGGCGTCACGGTGGAGGGCGTGCCGGTCACGCTCGTCGTCGCCGAGCCGCAGCGCTTCGGCACCGCGCTGGCGCGGGCGACGGGCTCTGCCGAATACGTCGAGCCGCTCGAGCCGCTGCCCGACGCGCCCGACGAGCGCGCGCTCTACGCGCAGCTCGGCATCCCGTGGTGTCCGCCCGAGCTGCGCGAGGCCGGCTTTGGGGCGAGCCGCCCGCGCTCGTCGAGCTCGGCGACATCCGCGGAGACCTGCACAGCCACACGACCTGGTCCGACGGCCGTGCGAGCGCCGAGGAGATGGGTCGCGCGGCGATGGCGCGCGGCTATGACTACCTGGCGATCTGCGACCACACGCCCGCGGTCGGAGCCGTGCAAGGCCTGACCGCCGACGACGTCCGCCGCCAAGCCGGCGAGATCGCCGCGGCGAACGCGGTCCTGGCACCGTTTCGCATCCTGCGCGGGATCGAGGTCGACATCCTTTCCGACGGCCGGCTCGACCTGCCCGACGACGTCCTCGCCGAGCTCGACTGGGTCCAGGCGAGCGTTCACGGCGGGCAGCGCATGCCGCGAGCCGAGATGACGCGTCGTGTCCTCGAGGCGCTGCGAAATCCGTCGGTGCGCTGCCTCAGCCATCCGACGGGCCGCTACATCAACCGCCGCCCGGAGAACGCCGTGGACCTCGACGCGGTGTTCGAGTTCGCGGTCGAGCACGGCGTTGCGCTCGAGGTCAACGGCCTCCCACCGCGGCTCGACCTCAGCGGCGAGCACGTCCGCGACGCGTTGCGCGCGGGCGTGAAGATCGTCTGCTCGACCGACGCACACTCGGTGAACGGCCTTCAGAACATGCAGTACGCGGTCGCCACGGCGCGTCGTGGCGGCGCGACCGCGGCGGACGTCCTCAACACGCGTCGCCTCGATCAGCTGCCCGCGCGCGCTCGGTAGAGTCGTGCCGGCATGACGCGGGCGCTGCTCCTCACGCTGTGCCTCGTGGCCTGGGTGTCGTCGGGCACGGCGCTCGCGGCGCCGACGCTCGACGCCGAGCCGAACGAGAGCGTCTTCGAGCTGACCGGGCCGATCTCGCGCGACGGCGCGATCGGCACGCTGAGCGCCGAGACCGACATCGACAAGTTCCTCGTCCAGTTTCAGCCGGCCCGCAAGGTCAAGCTCCTGTTCAGCCTCATCAACGCGGGAACGCCGGAGTGCCCGCTCGCGCCCGAGGGCGGGTTCGTCCGCTACCTGTTGCGCGCGCCCGAGGCGGTCGAGCCGTTCGTGAGCGGCGAGCTGGCGGTCGGCACGGAGTTCGTCGACATCGTTCCCAAGGACACGCCGGGCGAGCTGGACGGTGAGATCCAGACGCTGCACCTGACGTTCTTCGCCGACGGCGAGGAGGCCGCGGGGTGCACGTACCGCTTCATCGTGACCGACTCCGGCGGCCACGCGACCGACGCGATCGACCCGACGCCCGTGCCCGCGTTTCCCGACGTCACCGTGCCTGAGCCGAACGACACCATCGCGCAGGCGTTCGGCCCGCTCGCCGGCGACGTGGAGTACTTCGGCAAGATCGACGCCGAGGGCGAGGTCGACCGGATGCGCGCGTGGCTGTCCCCAGGCCAGCTGGTCACGGTCGAGCTCGCGGCGGTCGGCGGCGACCTCGAGGCGCGGGTGGTGGACTCCGTCAAGAACGTGCTCCTGCCCAAGCTCGAAGCCAAGCCCGAGCAGGTCGTCAGCGCGCCGATCGTCGGCTCGACCGCGGAGAACGTCATCCGCGTGCTGGGCCAGCCGGGCGCGCGCTGGCGCATCCGCCTGTCGCCCGCCGAGGCGGTGCTGCCGGCGGCACCCGCCGGGGACCCGCCGCGGGGCCCGCGCGTCTCGCACAGGACCGGCGTGACGCTGCGCCGGGTCGCCGGTGCCGCGGTGCGCTACACCGGCGACGTCACGACCACCGACGGTCCCACCTGCCGCGCCAACCGCCTCGTCGTCCTCCGCCACGCCGGCTCGGGCTTCAAGCGCTTCTCGATCGCGCGCACGCGCTCCGACGGCACGTTCACCCTGCGCCGCCGCACGCGCACGGGCGGCACGGTCTACGCGGTGGTCGTCGAGCGGGTGTCCGGCCGGCGCCTGTGCCGCTTCGCCCGCTCACCGCGCGTCCGCGCGTAACCTCACTCGTCGGCGCGACGCGCCCAACGCGCTCAGATCGCCAGGTCCGACACGCTCCGGATCTGGGCGAGGAGGCACTCCGCGAACCCCCGCGCGCCGCCGGCGTCGAGGATCCGCAGCGGGTAGCGGATCGTCAGGTGCAGGCGGCCGCCGACGGTCGCCGCTCCGACCGAGAGCGTCAGCGGCGCCCGCGCCGGGACCGAGACCCACAGCTCGCGGACCGCGCCATCGGCCGCCGCGGGCTCGGCGGCGAACGACGGCGCGTCGATGCGGCCGAGGTCGCAGAGCATCGCGGCATCGACGTGGCGGTTGCCGGTCAGCGGCTGCAGCACGATCAGCGACTGCTTCGCCCACATGGTCAGCAGCCCGTTGCGGCGCAACCCCTCGATCAGCGCGACGCCCGTCCGCGTCCGCTTGTTGCGGGCATTCTGCTGAGCGACCGCCTTCAGCGCCGACTTCGGACCCTTGCGCTCGCGGCGGCTCGTCGCCACACGGGCGGTGACCGAGAAGTTGCCGACGACGTCGCCGGGCCAGCCCTCGGGACGCAGGCTCGTCGGCACGAGCACGGCGACCTGCCGGGCCTGCTCGTCGTGCTTGAGGTTCCACTGGCCGACGGCGAGCTGCAGCGCAGCCATCACGACGTTGCGGTCGGGGTGCGCCTGCTCGACCTCCGCGATGCGCGCGGTCTGCTCGTCGTCGAGCGCGACGAGGTGAAAGCCGTAGCCGTCGTCGTCGCTCGCGCCATCGGCCGCCATCCGCGACGGCCGCGCGAGCGCATCGCGCATCCGCTCGACCGCGCGCTTGCCCAGCCGCATCGCGACCGACGTCGGCGGCGGCGCGGGCCGGACCGGGAGCTCGCGGCAGGCGAGGAAGTCCAGCGCGGGCTCTTCGCCATCGGTCTCGCCCGCGTACGCGTGGGCGATCGCGCGCAGCACCTGGAGCGCGCCGTGCGCGTCGGCGGCGGCGTGGTTGACGTTGAGCATGAGCATGTCGCCGCCGTCGCGGCGCGCGAGGCAGGCTGCCAGCGGCGGGCGCCCGACGAGCCCGATCGACCGGCGCTGAAGCGCCATGCGCGCCGCTTGCACGGACGCGTCGTCCGAACAGGCCTCGACTTCCAGCGGCACCTCGTCGCCGCCGGCGGTGGCGAGCACCTTCGCGATCGCCGCACGCAGCCGCGACTCGTCGAGCGAGCCGCCGACGCGCGCCTCGAGCTGCACGCTCCACGTCGTGTCCTTCGGGTCGAGCAGCGGCGGGCTGCGGCGCTTGCCCTCCACGATCCACTCGCAGTCCAGCACGCAGCTGTGATCGCCCTGCCGCCCGCGCAGCAGCCAGACGAGGTCCTGCGCCGCGCCGAAGACGTTGTGCAGCAGGACGCGATCGACGGCGTACCGCGAACGCCCCGGCTTGTCCGCAGCCAGTGGCGAGACGCCGTCGACGTGGGCGGACATGTGGTTGTCGTCGACCGAGACGTGGAGGCTGTCGGTCGGGACGTTCTCGCGCAGCGAGACCATCCCGCGGTGGTAGATGCGGCCCAGCCGGCCGTCGCGATGAAAGCGCCCACTGACGTCGAGGTGGCGCAGGAGCGCGACCGGATCGCGGATCGAGTGGTCGTCGCCGGGGGCTGCCGGCGCTTCGCGGGAATCGTCGCCGGCGCGTTCCAGGCGGTCCTGCAGGGTCGCCTGGTCGCCTTCGCCTTGGGACTCGGACACGCCGTCAGGGTATCGGCGGGAGGATCGCGCGGGCGCCCTGGACGATCAGCGCTGGCGCTTGAGACGCGCGAGCCAGACGGCGCAGAGCGCTATTAGGAGGCCGAGCGCTCCTCCGGCCGTGACAGCCTCGCCAACGGTGCGCGTGTTCTGCTCGGCGACGAGGACGTCGTCGAAGTCCTCGGGAAGTGGCTTGCTCCCTCTCACGCCGCGACTGTATGCAACCGCGCGGCCGCCGACTGTGCGATCGCTCCGCCCGCCGGACGGTCAGTCGATGCCTCCCAGCCGGCGCGCGGAGTCGACCATGCTCAGCCCGTGACCCCGCCGCCAACGCCGGTGCCGAGCACGCCGCCGCGGGCCAATCTCGCCTTCGAGGCGGCGCGCTGGATCGTGATCTCGGGGCCGGTCGCGACGGCGCGGTTGGTGATGCTCGTGCCGCGTGCATCGCGAACGACGCGGACGCGGATGTGGAACGTGCGTGAAGCGCCGGCGGAGAGCGACCGGGTGCGCCAGCAGACCTTGCCGCGCTCGAGGAACGGCTTGGGCGAGGCCGAGCGGTAGATGACCGCGGACGGCAAGTCGTCGCAGACCTTGACGTCGTGCAGCGGTCCGGGGCCGGGGTTGCGGAAGGTGATCGTGTAGCGCAGCGGGCCGCCGCGCTGTGCGGTCTTTGAGTCCGCGCGCTTGCGCAGGATCGCATGGGCGGCGCTCGAGCCGATGGTGATCGCGGCGACGCTGTCGTCAGGGTTGAGGTCGCGCTCGTTCTGGGTCGCCTGCGCGGTGTTGGTGACCGATCCCTTCGCGACGACGGTCGCCCACAGCGTGATCGTCACCTTGGCGCCAGGCCCGATCGTCCCGACCGCGCAGGTCTGGACCTGCTTGCCGCGGCAGGTGCCCGCGCTCGACCGAACGGTCGCGAACTTCAGCGCGGCGGGAAGCCTGTCGATGACGATCACCCCGGTCGCCGGGCCGTGGCCGACGTTCGTCGCGGTGATGACGTACTTGATCGTCTTGCCGACGCGCGGTGTTCCGGTCAGTAGCCGCTTGCGCAGCCGCAGATCCGGCAGCGCGTCGGTGATGCGCAGCGCGTGCGTCGACGCGTTGTTGGCCGCGTCGGGATCGTCGTGGGGCCCGCTGACCGTCGCGGTGTTGGGCACGGTCGTGTTCGCCAGGCCCAGGGCAGGGATCGCTGTGACCTGGATCGTCGCACCGGCGCCCGCGGCGATCGTGCCGAGCTCACAGCGCAGGAGCGCTTCGTTCATGCCGCACGCGCCTTGGGACGGGACAGCCGACATGAGCGTCATGCTTGCCGGCATCGCGTCCTGGACGATCGTGTTCGGCGAGGCGGACGGCCCGCCGTTGCTCACGGTCAGGGTGTACGTCGCCGCCTGCTCCGCCGGGACGGTTGCCGGGCCAGTCTTGACGATCTTCAGATCCGACGCCGGGTCGACGACCGTGACGACCTCGGCGCGGTTGTTCTGCGGCGTCGGGTCGGGCGGGTCGGCCGAGCCGAGCGCGACGGCGGTCAGCCGCTGCTCGGCCTGCGACAGCGTCGTCCTGGCGACGAGCCGGTAGCCGCGCTGCGCGCCGGCCGTCATCACCCCGAGCGAGCACGTCACCGCGCTGCCCTCCGCGCAGCCCGGCGCGCTGCGGGCGACCCTGTCGGTGGCCGGATCGATCGTCACGAACGACGTGCCGCCAGGCAGGTCGACGATCAGCTGCGTGCCCGGCGCGTCGGACGGACCGGCGTTGCGGATCGTGGCGTCATAGGCGATCTCGGCGCCCGCCTTGACGCGCGCCGGCCCGTCCAGCGTGACGATGATGTCCGACCGCGCGATGATCTCGACCTGCGCTGTCGTGTCGCAGTTGTTCGCGGTCTTGGGGTCGTTCGGGTTGGCGGCGCAGGCCGTGTTCTCGAGCTGCTCGCCCGCCGAGTCGCTCTCCAGGGTGCCGGTGAGCAGGATGTCGACCGCGTCGCCCTCGAGGATCGACGGCAGCTCGCACGTCATCTCGGTCTCGGGCGAGTCGAACGTGCAGGTGCCGGCGCCGGTGGCGGGATCGACCTCGGCGGTGAGCGGGGCCTTGAGCATCGCGGGCAGCGTGTCGGTGACCGTCGAGTTGAGTGCATCCGACGGCCCGGTGTTGAGCACGCGTATGCGGAACGTCACGGGCGCGCCGGCGACGGCCTCGGTCTCGAGCAGCAGCTTCGTCGCGAGCAGGTCGTTGGTGCGATCGACGGTGACGTCGGCGGTCGCGCTGTCGTTGGCGGTGTTGGTCTCCTCGGACGCCGGTGTCGTGGCGACGCGCGCCGTGTTGCGCTGCGTCGACTCCGCCGGAGGTTTGGTGTTGTTCGCTTCGGCGACGATCGTGATCGTCACGCTCGTCTGCGGGTCCATCTCGCCGAGCGCGCAGGTGTAGCTCGGGGTCGTGCAGGTGCCCTTCGTCGTGGTCGCGCTGATCGGCGTGAACGTGTTCGCGTTCGGCGTCGTTTGCGCGACGAGGTCGGTCATGACGACGCCGTGCGCGATCGACGGGCCGGTGTTCGTGACGACAATCGTGAACGTCGTCCGCTGGGTCGCGAGGATCTTCGTCGGGCTCGCGACCTTCGTGATCGTCATGTCCACCTCGTCCTTGGTCGGCCGGGTGACGCAGTCCTGGTTGTTGTCGGGCACCTCGGCCTCGCCGTTGCCCGCGACCGTCGCGCAGTTCTGGATCGTTGCGGGGGCGTTGAGCGCGACGTGAACGGTGAGCCTGATCGCCGCGGCCGCGGTGCCTGGCGCCAGGCTTGTGTGTGTGCAGGTCACGACCGGCGGCGTCGAGCCGCACGACCAGCCGCCGCCGCTGGCCGAGACGAAGCTCAGCCCGGCCGGCAGCGTGTCGGTCACCGTCAGGTTCGCGTTCGCCGTAGCGCTGCCGATGTTCGACACCGCGAGCGTGTACGTGACGTCGGTGCCGCGGACGAGCGCGGTCGCCGTGGTCGTCTTGGTGATCGTGAGGTCGGGCGCGACGATGCGGACCGTCGCGCTGTCATGTTCGTTGCTGCGGTCGGTATCAAACGCGATGTTGGTCGCCGTCACGTCGGCGTCGTTGACTTGGTCGGTGTCGTGCTGAGCGAGTTGCGCGCGCCCGATGACGGTGAACACGAGGCTTGCTCCCGGACCGAGCGGGTTGCTCAGCGTGCAGTCACCGGCGGCGTTGCATGTCGCGCTGCCGAGCAGCGCGGGGGTGACGGATTGCAGCACGATCCCGGTGGGCAGCGTCTCGTCGAGGGTGACGCCGTTGGCGTTGGACGGCCCGTCGTTGTGGACGGTGATCGTGTACGTCGCGTCCTGCCCCGCGCGAACGGTCGGTGCGGCGACGGTCTTGGTCACCGACAGATCGATGACGTCGGTCACGTTCTTGCTGATGCAGTCCTGGTTGTTGCCGGGCACCTCGGCATCGCCGTTGCCCGCGACGGTCGCGCAGTTCTGGATCGTTGCGGGGGCGTTGAGCGCGACGTGGACGGTGAGGGTGATCGCCGCGGCCGCGGTGCCTGCCGCCAGGCCGGCGTGTGTGCAGGTCACGACCGGCGGCGCCGAGCCGCATGACCAGCCGCCGCCGCTGGCCGAGACGAAGCTCAGCCCGGTCGGGAGGTTGTCGGTGACCGTGAGGTTCGGGTTCGCGGACGCGCTGCCGATGTTCGACACCGCGAGCGTGTACGCGACGTCGGTGCCACGGACGAGCTCGGTCGCGGTCGTCGTCTTGGCGATCGTGAGGTCGGGCGCGACGATCCGTACCGTCGCCGAGTCCTCTTCGTTGCTGCGATCGCTGTCTGCGGCGATGTTGGTCGCCGATACGTGCGCCTGGTTGACCTGGTCGCTGTCGTGCTGGGCGAGCTGCGCGCGCCCGAGGACCGTGAACACCACGCTCGCGCCCGGACCCAGCGGGCTGGTCAGCGCGCAGTCACCGACGGCGTCGCAGGTCGCCGAGGCGCCCGGGGCCGGCGTGACGGACTGCAGCTCGATCCCGGCAGGCAACGTCTCGTCGAGCGTCACGCCGGTCGCATCCGACGGGCCGCTGTTGTGGACGGTGACCGTGTACGTCGCGTCGCTGCCCGCACGAACGGTCGGCGCTGCGACGGTCTTGGTCACCGACAGGTCGATGACGTCGGTCACGGTGTTGGTGATGCAGTCCTGGTTGTTGTGGGGCACTTCGGCCTCGCCGTTGCCCGCGACCGTCGCGCAGTTCTCGATCGATGCGGGCGCGTCAAGCGCTACGTGCGCGACGAGCGTGATCTGCGCGGTGGCCAGTGGCGCCAGCGCACCGGCGCTCCCCGGGCAGGTCACGGTCGCGTCGACGGCGCTGCAGGCGCCGCCCGGCCCGCCGCCCGACACGAAGCTCAGCCCGTCCGGGAGGGTGTCGGTCACGAGGATCGGCGGGTTCGCCGGCGCTTCCCCGGCGTTGGAGACCGTCAGCGTGTACGTGACGTCGGTGCCGCGCACCAGCGGACCGGTCGTGCTCTTGGTCACCCGCAGGTCCGGCGCGACGATCCGCACCGTCGCCGTCGCGTGCTCGTTGCCGCGGTCGGTATCCGACGCGATGTTGCCTGCCGACACGTCGGCGGCATTGGTCTGGTCGGTGTGCACGAACGCCGCTTGGGCCACTCCGGTAACGGTGACTGTCACGTCTTCCCCCGCGCCAAGCGGAGGGAAGAAGCAGTCGCCGCTGGGTACGAAGCATGTCCCCGCGCTTGTCTGGACCGACGTCACGGTGATCCCGGGCGGGACCGTCTCGTCGAGCGTCACGCCGGTGGCGGCGGACGGGCCGCTGTTGTGGACAACGATCGTGTACGTCACCGCGTCACCCGGCCGCGCCGTCGCGACGTTGACGTTCTTGGTCACCGACAGATCGATGACGTCGACGACCGTGCTCGTGTCGCAAGCACCGTTGTTGGCGGTCGGCTCCGGCTCGCCGTTGCCGCTCACGGTCGCGCAGTTGGTGATCGACGCGGGCGCAGCGAGGCCGACGGCGACGGTCAGCGTGAACGGGGTCGCGGAGCCGGACGGCAGCGCGGTGAAGCGCGTGCACGTCACGACCTGGCCGACGGCACCGCACGCCCAGCCGCTGCTGCCGCCTCCGCCGGAGACGAACGTCAGCCCGGCGGGAAGCGTGTCCGTGACGGTGATCGGTGCGTTCGCCTGCCCGGTGCCGTCGTTGCTCACCGTCAACGTGTACACGGCGTTGGACCCGCGTACGAAGTGGGCGGGCGCATTCTTGGTGAGCGTGAGGTCGGGAGCCGCCAGAGCGCCGACCGTGATGCTGTCCGGGTCGCAGACGGTCGGCCCCTGATCCCCGCCGCCCGAGGCGCACGCGGTGTTCGTGATCAGACCCGTGACGCTCGCGCCGATGCTGAACGGGATCGTGATCTGCGGATACCGCTGCCCGGCGGGCAGCGCGTTCGCGCGGTCGCAGTGCACCGCGGAGCCCGCCGGCGGGTCGCAGAGCCAGCCGGTCCCCGACGGCGCGCCGTTCGGCACGAGCCCCGTGGGGAGCGTGTCGTCGAAGTTGACCGTGCCGGACGTCGACGCGGTACCCGTGTTGGAGATCACGGCTGTGAAGTTCCCGCTCCCGCCGGCGACGAAGGTCTGCCCTCCGGCATGGGTCTTCTCGATCGCGAGCGTAGGCGTCCCGGCAGCGACCGTGCAGGTGAGGACGTTGCCGGTGGTGTCGTTCGCGGTGACCGGGTCGTTCTGCTGTCCGTCGACCGTCGCGCTGTTGGTGGCGCAGCTGCCGGCCGCAGGGGCGTTCGCGGTCAGCGTGATCACGCGATCGGCGCCGCTGGCCAACTCCGCGAGGTTGCACGTCATGTGCGTCGTCGTCAGCGAGCAGCCCGCAGGCGGCGCCCCGGTGTTGAAGGCCGCGCCGCTGAGGGAGTCCTCGATCGTGAACGCCGACGCGGTTCCGGGTCCGTTGTTGTGGACGGTGATCGTCCACGTGATGACGCCTCCGGGGCTCACCGTCGCGGGCGCGGTCTTCGTGATCCTGAGGTCGACGTCTGCGCCGATGCACGAGGTGCCGTCGTTTTGGCTGCTCGGGTCTGCCTGCCGCGTCGCGACCAGCGTGAACGCCGGGGCGGCCGCCGTGGGATTCGTGATGCGGATCTGGTGGGTATCACCGGTGGCGTTGTGGGCGAAGCCGACGTCCCCGTTGCCGAACGTCCATGCGGCACCGTAGAGCGGCGGCTGCATGGACGTGACGCCGGACGGGGCGGAAAACGCGCTGACCTGCCCGCTCGCGGGGTCCACGCGATAGAGGGTTGTGTCGTCCAGCCCCCACAACCGCCGGTTGGCTCCGGTCCCTGTGAACGTCCAGTCGTTGGGCGGAAAGACAGAGCTCAGCGTCGTGGCGCTGCCGACGGGGGTGCCCGACGGGACGTTGAGTCGCAGCAGCGTCGGCTCCACTCCCCCGCCGGGCTCGATCTTGAGGTAGTAGAGCCCGGTCTCGTCGAACGCGCCCGTATCGATGAACGAGCCGGTAACGCCCGGCACGGTCACCCCGGTGTCATGCACGTCGGCGTCTGCGTCGACCTGCAGCAGGTGGTCGTCGCTCGGCCTCACGGCGTAGATGTAGCGGTCGATCGGGTTGAAGCCGGTCGCGTTGTAGTTCACCGACGTGTCTGCGGCGGGGTTGACCGGGACGTAGGTGTCCGGCACGCCCTCGCCGTACTGGCGCACCTTCAGCTCGCCACCCTGGGAGAGGAAGTGCTTCTCCAGCAGCTGGCAGTCGAACACAGGCCCACCGATCCCCGGAGACGCGTCCGAGGGCGTCGACGGGAGCGCGGCGACCAGCGCGAGCGCCAGGCACACCAGGGCAGCGAGCGACGCAAGCCCACCCCGCTGTGCTTGACCGACGCGCGTGCGACGCACGTGCATCCTCCCCTTGTCTCCCCGTCTCGGCTGCTTCCTCAGCCGCTGGCTGCGGCTTCCCGCCGCGCGTCACGAGGTAGTTAGCACGGCTGCGCGAATGCGGCAAGCCCTACCTGGACGTCAGGCTGGGTGCCGACGCGCCGGATGTGGATCGGACTACTGAGAGCGCGCTCGGCCCGATCCGCCGGGGTCCGCCTAGTCGATGCGGTGGATCGGGATTGTGTAGGGGCGGATGTCGCTCGCGCGGACGAGCGCTGAGCCCTTCGCCGTCTCGTAGCGGACGATCTCGGCTTTGACCGCTTCGCGGCGGCCTTCCAGCGCGGCGATCTCCTCTTCGAGCTCGCCCCGGCGGCGTTCCAGGGCGGCGACCTTGCGGCGGGTGCGTTCGAGCTGCTCTTCCAGCTCGAGCACCTTCTCCACGCCCGCCAAATTCAGGCCCAGCTCGGCCGTCATCTGCTGGATACGGCGCAGCTTCTCGACGTCCTCGTGGGAGTACAGGCGCGTCCCCTTCGGCGAGCGCTTGGGCTCGATCAGGCCGCGCTGCTCGTACATGCGCAGCGTCTGCGGGTGCATCTCGGCGAGCTCGGCTGCGACGGAGATCATGAAGACGCCGCGGTCCGACGAGACCTCGATCCGGGTGGTCGTCGTGCGGCGTCGCGTGGTCATGGCGTGAAGAGCCGCTCGCGCGGGTTGCCGTTGAAGACCTTGGCCAGCCCGTCGACCGCGGCCTCCTGCTCGGCGGTGAGCCGGTCGGGGAGGTCGAGCACGAAGCGATAGTGGATGTCGCCGCGGCCGGGCTTGCCGAAGCGCTTGGGACCGAGGCCGCGCAGGCGCTGGACCGTTCCGGGACGCGTGCCCGGCGGGACCTTCAGCGTCTTGCGGCCGTCGAGCGTCGGGACCTCGACGTTCGCCCCGCGCAGCGCCTCGGGGATCGTCAGCGGTACCTCGACCTCGACGTTCTCGCCCTTGCGCTGGAAGACCGGCGAGTCCTGGACGTGCGTGACGACGTAGAGGTCGCCGCTGGGGCCGCCGTCGCGTCCCGGCTCGCCCTTGCCGGCGAGGCGGATCTTCGAGCCCTCGCGCGCGCCCGCGGGCACGTTGACCCGGTAGCGCTTGACGGCGCGCTTGCGGCCCTCGCCCTGGCAGGTCGGGCAGAGCTGTTCGATGACCGTGCCGGCGCCGCCGCACTGCGAGCACGGCTGGGAGATCGAGAACAGGCCCTGGCCCTCGGACTCGATCCCGCGGCCCTGGCAGCGGGGGCAGACCTTCGGCGAGGTCCCGGGCTTCGCGCCGGTACCGGCGCAGGTGCCGCAGCGCTCGTAGGTCGGCACGGAGATCGGCACCTCGGCGCCCTTGATCGCCTGCTCGAAGCCGATCGAGATCTCGGCTTCGAGGTCGCGGCCGCGCTCGGCGCGCGAGCGTGGCGGGGCGCCGCCCGGACCGCCGCGACCGCGCGTCGCCTGGCCGAAGAGGTCCGACAGGATGTCGCCGAAGCCGCCGGCGTCGAAGCCGGGCTGGCCGCTGCCGCCGCGCCCGGCCTGCGAGAACGGGTTCAGCAGCGCGCGGTCGTAGTCCTTGCGCTTCTCGGCGTCGCCAAGGACGTCGTGGGCCTGGGAGATCTGCTTGAAGCGCTCCTCGGCCTTGGCGTCGCCCGGGTTCTTGTCGGGGTGGTACTGGCGCGCGAGCTTGCGGTAGGCCTTCTTGATCTCGTCCTGCGTGGCCTTGCGACCGACGCCGAGCACCTTGTAGTGGTCCTGGGGTGGCATTCGGCTCAGCTCGCCACGATCACCCGCGCGGGACGCAGGATCGCCTCGTTGAGGCGATAGCCCGACTGCAGGACCTGCGCGACCGTGCCGGGCTCGGCGCCCTCGAACGGCGCCTGGGCGACGGCCTCGTGCTGGGACGGGTCGAACGGCTCGCCGATCGGGCTGTAGCCCTGGATGCCGGTGCGCCCGAGCGCGGCCGACAGCTCGTTCGTCACGAGCCGGATCCCGGCCGACAGGTGGTGCTCGGGATCGGACTCCTCGACCGCCTGGAGCGCTCGCTCGAGGTTGTCGAGCGCCGGCAGCAGCTCGCGCGCGAGCTTGCCGATCCCGCGTGCCTCGGCCGCGCGGACCTCGCGCGTCATCCGCTTGCGGTAGTTGTCGAAGTCCGCCTGGGTGCGCTGGGCGAGCTGGAGGTACGCGTCGGCCTTGCCCGCCCGCTCGAGCAGGTCGGCCTCGTCGACGGGCTCGGCGATGCCGTCGCCCGCGGGCTCGGCGTCGGGGCCGGCCGCCGCGTCGTCGTCGAGCTCGGCCTCGGCAACGACCGGCTCGGCATCGGCGATGATCGCCTCGGCCTCGGGTGATTCGCCGTGCACGTCGAGCGGCGGCGGCGCCTCGTCGGCCGCCGCCGCCTTGCGCTCCGAGTCCACCCCTCGCTCCGGCGCGGACACGGGCTAGCGCCCCTCGTCAACCGTCTCGGCGGGCTCGTCCACGACCTCGGCGTCGACGACGTCGTCGTCGGAGGACGCGGTCGGCTCGTCGGGACCCGAGCCGTTGCCGCCGGACGCCGCCTGCTGCGCCGAGGCCTTCTCGTACATCGCCTCGGAGATCTTGTGGAACGCCGACTGCAGCGCCTCGGCCTTCGCGTTGAGCTCGGCCGGGTCCTCGGACTTCAGCGAGTCGCGCAGGTCCTTGATCAGGCCCTCGATCTCGGTCTTCTGCGACTCGTCCATGTTGTCGGCGAGGTCCTTGACCTGGCGCTCGGCCTGGTACGCGGCGTTCTCGGCGCCGTTGCGCGCCTCGGCGAGCTCGCGCAGCCGGCGGTCGTCGTCGGCGTGCGACTCGGCGTCCTGGACCATCCGCTTGATCTCGTCATCCGACAGCCCGGAGCCGGACTTGATCTCGATCTTCTGCTCCTTGCCGGTGCCGAGGTCCTTCGCCTTGACGTTGACGATGCCGTTGGCGTCGATGTCGAAGCCGACCTCGATCTGCGGGATGCCGCGCGGCGCGGGCGGGATGCCCGTGAGCTGGAACTTGCCCAGCGACTTGTTGTACGTCGCCATCTCGCGCTCGCCCTGCAGGATGTGGATCTCGACGGACGGCTGGTTGTCCTCGGCGGTCGAGAACACCTCGCTCTTGTGCGTCGGGATCGTCGTGTTGCGCTCGATGAGCTTCGTCATGACGCCGCCCTTGGTCTCGATGCCGAGCGTCAGCGGGGTCACGTCGAGCAGCAGGACGTCCTTGACGTCGCCGGCGAGCACGCCGGCCTGGATCGCGGCGCCGATCGCGACGACCTCGTCCGGGTTGACTCCGCGGTGCGGATCCTGGCCGGTGAGCTCCTTGACCTTCTCCTGCACGGCGGGCATGCGCGTCATGCCGCCGACGAGGACGACGTGGTCGATCTTGCCGGCGCCCTTGTCCTTGGCGTCGTCGAGCGCCTGGCGGACCGGCGCGACGACGCGGTTGAGCAGGTCGGCGGTCAGCTCGTTGAGCTTCGCGCGCGTCATCCGCACGTCGAGGTGCTTCGGCCCGCTCGTGTCGGCGGTGATGAACGGCAGGTTGATCTGCGACTCCTGCGCCGTCGAGAGCTCGATCTTCGCCTTCTCGGCGGCCTCGTAGAGGCGCTGCAGGGCCATCGGGTCCTTCTTGAGGTCGATGCCCTGGTCCTTCTTGAACTCGCTGGCCAGCCAGTCCACCAACGCCTTGTCGAAGTTGTCGCCGCCGAGGTGGTTGTCGCCGGCGGTCGACTTGACCTCGAAGACGCCGTCGCCGATCTCGAGCACGGACACGTCGAACGTGCCGCCGCCGAGGTCGAAGACGAGGATCGTCTGGTCGGTCTCCTTGTCCAGGCCGTACGCCAGCGAAGCCGCGGTCGGCTCGTTGATGATCCGCTTGACGTCGAGGCCGGCGACCTTGCCGGCGTCCTTGGTCGCCTGGCGCTGGTCGTCGTTGAAGTACGCCGGCACGGTGATGACTGCGCCGTCGACGGGCTCGCCGAGGTAGGCCTCCGCGTCGGCCTTGAGCTTCTGGAGGATCATCGCGCTGATCTCGGGCGGCGAGTGCTGCTTGCCGCCGGCGTCCACGCGCGCGTCGCCGCCGGGACCGGAGACGACCTTGTACGGGACGATCGACTCCTCCTCGCGAACCTCGGCCTCTTTGCGGCCCATGAAGCGCTTGATGGAGAAGATCGTGTTCTGCGGGTTCGTCACGGCCTGGCGCTTGGCGACGGTGCCGACGAGGCGCTCGCCCGACTGCGCGAAGGCGACGACCGAAGGGGTCGTGCGACCGCCCTCGGAGTTCTCGATGACCGTGGGCTCGCCGCCTTCCAGCACGGCCATGCAGGAGTTGGTGGTGCCGAGGTCGATACCGATGGTCTTGCCCATGTGGGGTGAGGCTCCTTCCGGAATGCGTACTAAGAAATCTGCGTCGCAGTGTAGTAGATCGCGAACGTGGGCCGGGAGGGTGGCGCGGGCGCGCCAGCCCTTTAGCGGCGGGTCAGGCCCGCGATGTAACGCAGCGCGCTGGTGCCGCGAGCCTGCCCGCTGGACGGACCGGGCGTCACGACGACGCGGTACGTCGCGCCGGTGCTGCGGGCGCGGATCGTCATGCGATACAGCGACCGCGTGGCGGCGCCGGGCGGCCGCAGCTGCACGCGGCGCAGCGTCACGAAGCGCCCGCGCTTGCGACGTTGCAGCGAGGCGCGGGCGCCGCTCTGCTCGGGCGCCACGCTGCCGCTGAAGCGCACCCGGCGACCGCTCAGCCGGCGCGCGTCGATCGAGACCCGGATCGTCGGACGGACGGTGCGGGCGATGCTCGTGACCGGCGGGACGGTCTGCGCGACGACCCGCAACCGCGTGCTCAGCAGGAGTCGCGAGACCGTGAAGCGGTAGGAGCCGTTGCTCGCGGAGTTGCGGCGGGCGATCGCGTCGAACGGGCCCGTGAACGGGAAGACCTGGCGCTCGAGGACGAGCGGCACGGAGCCCACGCCGGCGCTCGTCGCGTTGCCGGTGACGACGGCGGTGCCCTCGTACGGAACGCGGTTTGATTGGAGCGCGAACGTCAGCAGCGCGGGCGCGCGCGGCGAGGTGAACGTGCGCCGCGCGCCGTTGGCCGTCCCGGCGGAGCTCGTCGCGACGACGCGGTAGCTGTAGCGGGTGTTGGGCACGAGGGTGAGGCTTGCCGCCACCGGCACGGCGCCGCTGCCCGCTCCCGCCGCGACGTACGGCGTGTGGCGGTTGAGGCTCGTGCCGGTGCCCCAGTCGAAGCGGTAGCGCGTGGCGGTCCCGCGCGGGTCGACCGTGCCGGTCACCGTGGCCCCGCGCGGCCCGAGGTCGGCGATCGCGCCGGTGGTGGCGAGCGGCGCGAGCGGCTTCGGGGGCGTGGTCGTGCGCAGCGTCCGGTCGGCGCCGCGACCGATGCCAGCGGCGTTGGTGGCAACGACGCGGAAGTGGTAGGTCGTGGCGGACGTCAGGCCGGTGAGCGCGGCGCTGACGGCGACCGGCGTAAGCGCCTCGCCGGCGTCGAGCGTCGCGGTCTTCAGGCCGTACGAGGTCGTCGTCCCGTACTCGACGTACCACGTCGTCGGCGAGCCGTTGGCGTCGACCGTGCCCGGCACGGTCGCCGACGTGAGCGTGACGTTCGTCGCCGCGCTCGTCGTCGCGATCGGCGGCAGCGGGTTCGTCGTCTGCGCGGACGCCGGCACCGCGACCACCGCGGCGGCGAGCAGGACGAGGAGCAGACGGCGATGCATCGGGTTCGGGCGCAAGGTAGTCAGCTACCCGCTGCGCACCTGCTTTCACCGGGGGTGGTTCGTTCTGCACTGCCATGGGCCCAGTGAAACGAACCACCCCGGTCAGTCGCCGGGCGATCGTGGCACGTAGGGTTGGCCGCGTGACTTCTGTCGAGCACCTGCGAGGCGCCATCGTCGGCCTCGGGATGATGGGCCGCCATCACGCGCGGCTGCTGCAGGCGACGCCCGCGATCGCGTTCGCGGGCGCGGTCGACCCCGGCGGCGACCGGTACGGGGCGGTGCGGGAGCCCTCCGACATCTATGCGTCGATCCACGAGCTGCTCGAACACGGCCAGCCGGACTTCGCGATCGTCGCGGTGCCGACAGACGAGCACCTGGGGGTCGCGCGGACGCTCGCCGCGGCCGGCGTGCACATGCTCGTCGAGAAGCCGCTCGCCGGCACCGTCGCCGAGGCGCTCGAGATCATCGCGGCGTGCGAGCAGGCGGGCGTGCGCGCCGCGGTCGGCCACGTCGAGCGCTTCAACCCCGCTCTCATGGAGCTGCGCCGGCGCACCGAGGACGGCCAGGTCGGGGAGGTCTTCCTCATCGGGACCGAGCGCTGCGGACCGTTCCCCGACCGCGTCAGGGACGTCGGCGTCGTCAAGGACCTCGCGACCCACGACCTCGACCTCGTCGGCTGGCTCGGCAAGTCGCCGATCGACGTCGTCGCGGCGCAGACCGCCTACCGCACCGGTCGTGAACACGAGGACCTCGTGCTCGCCACCGGCCGGCTGCAGAGCGGGCTCGCGTTCAGCATCACCGTCGACTGGCTGACGCCCACGAAGATCCGCCGCATGCGCATCCTCGGCGACCGCGGCATGCTCGTCGCCGACACGCTCACGTCCGACCTCGTCTTCCACGAGAACGGCAGCGTGACGTCGGAGTGGGACTCCTCACAGGCACTGCGCGGCGTCGCGGAGGGGAACTCCACGCGCTACGCGCTCAACCGCCGCGAGCCGCTGCTCGTCGAGCTCGAGGCGTTCTGCGACTTCGTCCGCGGCGAGGAGTCGGCGGCCGTCACCCTTGCCGAGGGCCTGCAGACCGTGCGCTGCGCCGAGCGGGTGCTCGAGAGCGCGCGGACCTTGCAGACGGTGCGCGTGTGAAGGTCGTCGTCGTCGCGCTCGGCAAGATGGGCCTGCCGCTGGCGACGTACATCGCCGACGCGGGCCACGACGTCGTCGGCTGTGACATCTCCGTCGACACCGTCGATGCCGTCAACGCGGGGCGCGCGCCGTTTCCCGGCGAGACGGGCCTCGACGACGCGCTCGCGGGGGTCGTCGCCTCGAACCGACTCCGGGCGACGACGGACACGACCGCGGCGGTCGCGGCCGGCGCCGACCTCGTCGTCGCGGTGCCGCCGCTGTACGTCGACGCTCGCGCCGAGCCCGACTGGCGCAGCGTCGACGCCGTGTGCGAGGCGATCGGCGGCGGCTTGCAGCCCGGCACGGTTGTCAGCCTCGAGACGACGGTCCCGGTCGGCACCACTCGCGCGCGAGTCGCCCCTACGCTCGAGGCGGCCAGCGGCCTGCGCGCGGGCACGGACTTCCACGTGGTGTTCAGCCCCGAGCGCGTCTCGACCGGCACGGTCTTCCGCGACCTCGACACGTACCCGAAGCTCGTCGGCGGGCTCGACGACGCCGGCGAGCAGCGCGGCGTCGCGTTGTACGAGCAGTTCATCGCCGCCGAGGTGCGAGCGATGGGCTCGGCGGAGTCGGCGGAGCTCACGAAGCTCGCCGAGACGACGTACCGCGACGTCAACATCGCGTACGCCAACGAGCTCGCGGTCTACGCCGACCGGCTCGGCCTGGACGTGCAGCGCGTCGTCGAGGCCGCCAACAGCCAGCCGTACAGCCACATCCACCGCCCCGGCGTAGCCGTCGGCGGCCACTGCATCCCCGTCTACCCGCACTTCCTCCTCGCCGGCGACCCGGGCGCGCGGCTGGCGCGGGTCGGTCGCGAGGTCAACGACGCGATGCCCGCGTACGCGGTCGACCTGCTAGCAGAGGGGCTTGGAGGCTCGCTCGACGGCCTCGCGGTCCTCATCCTCGGGGTGGCGTACCGCGGCGGCGTGAAGGAGACGGCGTTCTCGGGCGCGGCCGCGCTGCGCGACGAGCTGCGCGCGCGCGGCGCGCGGCCCGTCGCGAGCGATCCGATGTACTCGGCGGCCGAGCTGCGAGCCGCCGGCTACGAGCCGTGGTCCGCGGACGAGGCCGTCGACGGCGCGATCGTCCAGGCCGACCACGCCGAGTACCGCACCCTCGACGTCGCGCAGCTCGGCGGGGCGACGATCGTCGTCGACGGCCGGGGGGTACTCGACGGCGAGGCGCTCGCGGCGGCGGGTGTGCGCGTGCTGCGCATCGGGCGGCCCTCGGACTGAGCGGCGCGCGCCGCCGGTACGAAGCTGGGGTCGGCCGGCGGCTAGGCTGCGAGCAGCCATGACCGACCTGACGATCTACGAGAAGAACACCTGCTCGACGTGCCGCAAGCTGTCGGCGCTCCTCGCCGAGCGCGGCATCGAGGCGGAGCGGATCCAGTACCACGTCGAGGGCATCGACGAGGCCACGATCCGCGACCTGCTGCGCAAGGCCTCGATCGGCCCACGCGAGGCGCTGCGGGTCCGCGAGCCGCTCGTCGCCGAGCTCGGCCTGCTCGACGCCGAGCGCGTCGACGACGACGCGCTCATCGCGCTGATGGCCGAGCACCCGGAACTGCTGCAGCGCCCGATCATCGTGCGCGGCGACCGCGCCGTGCTCGCGCGCCCGGTCGAGCGGGTGCTCGAGCTACTCGACTGAGGGCTCGGCGGCGCCCGCGCCGGCGGTCTTGGCGAATAGTCCGCCATATGGGTGGTATTCGCGACAAGACCGGCCCGCCGCTCCGGCCCCGGCTGCCGCTCTGGCCACCGCCTAGCGCTCGCCGGTTGGCAAGCCTCGGGCGGGACGCCGCCCGCGCCAGGCTGGGTTCGTGCATGGGCGCGGAGCCCTCCGCGTCGCGCGTCGAACCCCCGCACGGCCTCGGCAGCCATACCCCGTTCCCGAACGAGTAGCCCCCGCTATCACTGGTGCTATCAGGGGCTACTCGTGCGCGATCGAGGGTGCGCGGCGAGGGGTGCCGGGGGCGCTCCCATTCGGTCGCACCGCCCGGGTGGGCCGGGGGCGTAGCGCTCCCGAAGGTTGTCGGTTGGGGGTGTAGCGCTCCCGATGGGTGCCGGGTGATGGGTCGCGCTCCCGACGGGCGCCGGGTGTGCGTAGCGCTTCCGACGGGTGTCGGCGCTCGACAACGCTGCCCGCGGTTGCTTGGCCGGGTCCGTGCCCGACGCAACCGCTGCCTCGTGCGTAGGCTGCGCGATCGTGAGCTTCGCGCCCGGGCCCCCGCTGACCGACACCGCCGTGCGGATCGTGCTGCTGGGCAGCGGCGAGCTGGGTCGCGAGGTGGCGATCGAGGCGCTGCGGCTCGGGTGCGAGGTGCTCGCCGTCGACCGCTACGCGGGTGCGCCCGCGATGCAGGTCGCCCAGCGTCACGCCGTCATCGACATGACGGACCCCAAGGCGCTGCGCGCGCTGCTGCAGGCCGAGCGCGAGCGGCCGTGCGCGCAGCTGCTCGTCGTGCCCGAGCTGGAGGCGATCGCGACGCACGAGCTGCTCGCGCTCGAACAGGAGGGGCTGCACGTCGTGCCGACGGCTCGCGCCGCCCGCTTGACGATGGACCGCGAGGGCATCCGGCGGCTCGCGGCCGAGGAGCTCGGCGTGAAGACGTGCGCCTACCGTTTCTGCGACACCGAGGACGAGGTCCGCGAGGCGGTCACCGCGCTCGGCACCCCGTGCGTCATCAAGCCCGTGATGTCGTCGTCAGGCAAGGGGCAGTCGGTCATCCACGACGACGCCGAGGTCGCGGCCACGTGGACCTACGCCCAGGAGGCCGGACGCGTCGGCGCCGGCCGCGTGATCGTCGAGGCGTTCGTCGAGTTCGACTACGAGATCACGCTGCTGACGATCCGCCACGCCGCGGCACGTCGTTCTGCGCGCCGATCGGTCACCTCCAGCAGCGCGGCGACTACCGCGAGAGCTGGCAGCCGCACCCGATGGCTCCGGCCGTGCTCGACGCGGCGCGGGAGCTCGCGCGGCAGGTCACCGACGCGCTCGGCGGAACGGGGATCTTCGGGGTCGAGCTCTTCGTGCGCGGCGACGAGGTGCTCTTCAGCGAGGTCTCCCCGCGCCCGCACGACACCGGCATGACGACGATGGTGACCCAGGGGCTGAGCGAGTTCGCGCTGCACGTGCGGGCGATCCTCGGCCTGCCGGTCCCGGCCGGCGAGGTCCCGCTCCTGTCGCCGGGCGCGTCGGCCGTCTGCCTGGCGACGGCGCAGGGCGACGCGCCGTCGGTGAGCGGCGTGGCCGACGCCATGGCGGTCGATCCCAGCGTCGACGTTCGCGTGTTCGCCAAGCCCGACGCGCGGCCCAACCGCCGGATGGCAGTCGCGCTCGCCCGCGGGGATGACGCTGCCGCCGCACGCGAGACCGCGCGCGCCGCCGCGGCCTGGCTCCGCGTCGACTGAAGGCGTGCGACGAGGGCGGTCCCGCGGGTCCCGGGCGGGACCCGTCGACGGTCGGCGAGCGTCAGCGCCGGCCGCTGTGGCGCTCGTAGTGGCGGGCCTGGCGAGCGCGGTTGCCGCAGCGGTCCGAGCACCACTCGCGGCGTGGATGCTCCGCGAGGAACATCAGCACGCAGCGCGGGGCGCCGCAGGTTCGCAGGTGGTGGCGGTCGTCTGAGGTGAGGAGATCGATCGCGTCGGCGGCGAACGTGGCCAGGACGATGTCGGCGCGGGTCGCGTCGCCGTAGTCGGTCGTGGCCGAGGGTTCGGCGCCGTCGTGCCAGACCGCCACCGGGGATCGCGGCGCGCGGCGGCTCGCGCGGTTGATCGCGTCGATGGCCTCGCGCTCCACATCCTCGCCGTCGGCGGCGGCGCGCAGCGCCCGGCGCACGGCGGCGCGCAGCGCCACGAGCTCGCCGCCGCTCGGCCACTCGCCGGACGCCGTCACATCCACGAGCAGGCGCGGCGCGAGCGCTTCGAGCCAGGCGGCGGCGTGTGCCGGGTCCGCGAGCCCGTCGACGCCACCCCTGCTCGTCGCGTAGATCGTGTTGTGCAGCTCGACCGCCAGCGGTTCGTCGCGAAGCGGGCCCTTGTAGCGCACGACCTAATGGTAGCGCTGCCAATCGGACGTTAGGACAGTGCTAATGTACGAATGGTCCGAAAACCGTTAGGAGTGGGAGATGACTCGACCCCCTGTGCCGCCCTTCGACGAGGCGACCGCGCGCCAGAAGGTGCAAGCCGCCGAGGACGCGTGGAACACGAAGGACCCCGAGCGCGTCGCCGCCGCCTACACGCCCGACACGGTGTGGCGCAACCGGTCGGAGTTCTTGACCGGCCGCGACGATGTCGTCGCCTTCCTCACGCGCAAGTGGGTCAGGGAGCAGGGCTACGCGCTGCGCAAGAGCCTGTGGGCGTTCACCGACGACCACATCGCGGTGCGCTTCCAGTACGAGTGGCATGACGAGGACGGCCAGTGGTATCGCGCCTACGGCAACGAGAACTGGGAGTTCGACGCCGACGGCTACATGCGCCGGCGCGAGGCGAGCATCAACGACGTGCCGATCGCCGAGGACGAGCGGCGCATCTTCGGCAAGCGGCCCGAGGAGGAGCACGGCGCGCCGCTGCCGCTGCGCTAGCCATGCACGTCGCGGGACTCTGGCGCTACCCCGTCAAGTCGCTTCGCGCGGAGCCGCTTGACGCCGCGGAGCTGACGCTCGACGGGGTCGCGGGCGACCGGCTCGTGCACGTCCGCGGGGCGCACCAGCCGCTCACGGGCCGGAGCCGCCACGGGCTCCTCACGATCCCCGCGTCGACCGGGCCCGACGGCGCACCGCGCGTCGACGGTCATCGCTGGGACTCGCCCGAAGCGGCGACGGTCGTCCGAGCGCACGCCGGGCCCGATGCGCGGCTGGCCGCCTACGACGGCCCGGAGCGCTTCGACATCGCGAACCTGCTCGTCGCCACCGACGGCGAAGTGGCGGCGCTCGGCGCCGACCTCCGGCGGTTGCGGCCCAACCTCCTGATCGGGGGCGTGGCGGCGGGCGAGGAGCGAGACTGGCCGGGCCAAGCGCTTGCGATCGGCGGCGCCGTCATCGGCGTCCTCAAGGTCCGCGGACGCTGCGTCGTCACGACGATCGACCCCGACAGCGGCGCACAGGACGTCGACGTCCTGCGCACGATCAACGCCGACTTCGGCGGTGAGATCGCCCTCGACTCGTGGGTCGTCGCGCCGGGGAACGTCAGCATCGGCGACGCGGTCGAGCTGGTCGAGCTCGCGGACCGGCCGCGGCACGTCGGCGGCTGGGTCGTGGGCCGGCCATACGCGGTCGGTTAGCGGCGCGGTCGCTGAGCACGAGAAGGCGTGGCCCGCGCAAGCACCGCTCGGCTCGCCCGTAGCGCTCCGCTCGGCGGCCCGGTGGCTGAGCGCCGTCGGCGTCGGCGCAAGCGCCGCTTGGCACGCCGGGGGCGCTCTCGTCAGCGCCCCGGTCGCTGAAGGCGGCAGGCGTCAGCCGCGCAAGCGGCGCTTGACTCGCCAGTAGCGCTCAGCCAGCCGCCACATCCGCGTTGCGCGCATCGCATCCATTCGCGCGCGAAGCTCGGCGTGCGCGGTGCGCTCCCCGGCGAGCAGCGCGAGCGTCTCGTCGCGCTCGGACCGCAGCAGCCGCGCCGTCTCGTTCGCGAGCCGTTCACCCTCGAGCGCCTGCTCGCGCGCGCGGATCGCACCGTCGGCCGCCGCCGCCACGCGCGCGACCTCCTCCGTCGCGAGACGAGCCGTCTCGCTCGCCTGCCGAGCGACCTCGGCCGCGGCGGCGGAGCGCTGCTCACTCTGTGCGGCATGCTCGCGCAGCGGCCAGTGCATCGAGCGAAACTCGCGTGCGGTCAGCTCCCAGGACCACTGCAGCGCGACGAGCCGCGCGAGCTCTCGCATGGGCGCGGGGCTGCGGTCGCGGGGCCCGCGCTCGCCGATTGCGGCGAGCAGCGCGATGACGTGGTCGCGGGCGCCGTGGTGCTGGAGCACGAGGTCGCGGTTCGAGACGCCCATCTGCGGCGTGTACGAGGCGAGGTCCGACCGCAGGGTGGGCGCGTCGATCACGCGATCCGTCGCCTGGCCGGCGAACATGTCCGCCTCCATGGCGGCGTACGCGGACGGCGTGACCCAGCCGTCGCCGCCGAGGAAGTCATAGACGTACACCGCCCGGCCGCACGCCATCGCGTCCAAGGCGGCGCGGCTCTTCGCCACGACGATGTCCGCGTCGGCGAGGGCGGCCGCGACGTCGTAGGTCTGGGCGTCGCCGCCGACGCGCGTGACCTCGACGCCCAGCTCGCTCCAGGTCGCGCGCACGAGCTCCTCGCGCTCGCCGTAGTTGCCGAGCATCACCGCGCGCTCGGGGCGCTCGCGCAGCGCTCCGAGCGGCACCAGCCGGTCGACGTCGATCGGCACGCGCAGGCGCAGCACCGGCGCACTGGCGGCGGAGGCGAGGGCGACGCGCTCGTAGCGGTCCGACAGCACGACGAACAGGTCGACGACGCCGTCGAGCTGGGGCGCCAGCTGGAAGTCGAAGACGTCGCCGCAGATGCGAAAGACGAGCAGCGCATCCGGGTAGCGCTCGGCGAGCTCGTAGACGACGATCGTGTCCTGTGCGAACACGACGTCGCACGCGGCGGGCAGCGCGCCGACGTCGTCGACGACCTCGATGCCGCGCCGGCGCGCGTGCCCGGCATACGCCCCGAGCTCGGGCGCGTAGACGACGACCTCGTGGCCGAGGCGCTGGAGGTGCTCGGTGATCGTGACGAGGTGCACCTCCGTCCCGCCGGCGGCGATGAGGTGCCGGTTTGCGAGCACGAACCGCACGGCGACCTCAGGCCGCGGCGCGCGGCGCCGCGAGCGACGCCACGACCTCGCGCACCATCCCCTGCCAGTCGGTCTCGAACTCCAGCCCGAGCCCGCGCAGGTGGCTGTTGTCGACGTCGAAGTGGCGGATGTCGCCGGGGCGCACGGGGGCCTGGCGGATGCCGGCGCGACTCGACGTGAGGTCGATGACGTAGTCGGCCAGCTCCCGGATGCTGACGCGCAGGCCCGACGCGCAGGTCAGCGTCCGGCCGCGCGCCCCGCCGTGCTCGAGCGCGACGAGGTTGGCTCGCACGGCGTCGCGGACGGACGTGAACGAGCGCGTCTGCAGCCCGTCGCCGTCGATCGTCAACGGCTCTCCGCTCAGCGCGCGGCGGGCGAAGATCGGGACGACCCCGCCGCTGTCCGAGCCGTCCTGCCGCGGCCCGATGACGTGGTAGTAGCGCAGGATCGTGCAGTCGATCCCGCAGAGATCGCCCACGACCCGGCAGTAGGACTCGCCCGCGAGCTTGCTCGCGCCGTAGTACGAGACGGGGACGCCGTCGCCGGGCGCTCCGGCCACCGACCCGGTCGAGGAGTGCACGAGCTTGCGCACGCCGTCGCGCGCCGCGGCGCGCGCGATGCGCAACGTGCCCAGCGCGTTCACCGCGAGGTCGCGCTCGGGGTCGGCCATGCAGACGCCGTTCTTGGAGGCGGCGAGGTGAAAGACGCAGTCGACGCCTTCGAGGCTCGCCCGCTCCGACCAGCTCAGGACGTCCTCGACGACGAGCTCGAAGCGGTCGTCGCCGAGGAGGTGCTCGACGTTGCGCACGCTGCCGTGCGTGCCGACGAGGCTGTCGATGCAGGTGACGTGATGTCCGCGTGCGAGCAGCGCGTCGCAGAGGTGCGAGCCGATGAACCCCGCGCCACCGGTGACGACCATTCGCGTCGCATCCGAACGCGCCAGCATGCTCTCCTCTCGCGGCATGAACGATCTCCCCGTCCGCGGTCACCGAGTCGCGTCGGCCGGCGCCGCGGGCACGCTACCACCCGCGCCGGTCTCACCGGCGCCGCAGACCGACCGGTCTAGACTCCGAACGGATGGTCGTCAGCCCCCCGGTCACCGTGCGGCGGGCGCGCCGTGAGGACTTCGCGCCGCTCGCGGCCATGCTCGCGCGGGCCTTCTACGACGACCCCGTCACGTCCTGGTTCTATCCGAACCCCCGGCGCCGCCTCGCTCGCGCCCGGCGCTTCTTCGGGATCCGGCTGCGCCAGCTCGCCGATCAGGATCTGATCTACACGACGACCGATCACTCCGGCGCCGCGCTGTGGACGCTGCCTGGCCGCTGGCGGGAGGACCTGAGGCAGTCGCTGATGCTGCTGCCGATGCTGCCGGTCCTGCTGCCGCGGATCGTGCGCTCGACGCGCGCGGTGCGGGAGATCGAGCGCCTGCACCCGGTCGTGCCGCACTACTACCTGTCCGTGCTCGGCACCGACCCAGACCAACAGGGCGGAGGGGTTGGCTCCGCCCTGCTGGGTCCGGTTCTAGATCGCTGCGACGCCGTCGGCATCGCTGCCTACCTCGAGTGCTCCAAGGAGAGCAACGTCGACTTCTACATCCGGCACGGCTTCAGCGTGACCGACCGCATCGACCTGCCCGACGGGCCGCCGCTGTGGTTCATGTGGAGGGAATCAGGCCCCCGCCGCCCAGGAGGCCGCCCAGGAGCGAGCTGATGAGGCCGGTGACCGTGCTGATCACGCCGGCCACGGGGCCGCCAGCCGGACCCTGACCGCTGCCGCTGCCGCCACCGAGGACGCCGGCGAGCAGGTCGCTGATGATCGTGCCGATGTCGCCGACGCCCGGGAGCGAGCCGGTGCCCGCGCCGCCGCCGGTGATGCCGCCGAGCAGGCCGCCGAGGCCGGGCAGGCCACCGGTCCCGCCGCCACCGACGATCGGCAGCGCGCCGATGATCGAGTTGATCAGGCCCGTGACCGTCGCGAGGACGCTCGGGATGAGGTCGCCGACCATGCCGGTGACCTGGGACAGGATCGTGCCGATCGGCGCCTGGACGTCAACGGGCAGCATCGGGAGGAAGCCCTGGACCATCTCCATCGCGCTCTCGATCGCGGCCATCGCGGTCGCGAGGCACTCGCTGACCAGACCGGTGATCGTCGACGGCAGGTTGCCGACGTCCAGCGCGTCGTTGAGGTTGACGACCTCGGTCGCGTCGCCGGCGCCGAGCGCGGCGATGACGGCTGCCAGCGACGGCTGGACCGACGCGGGAACCTCGTCGAGCAGCGACGTCAGCATCTGGAGGACCTGCTCCTTGCCGGCGATCGCGGGCCGGATCGCACCGGCGATCGTCGTCTGGATCGTGCCGTCGTCGACGAGCGCGGTGAGGGTCTCCAGCAGCGCGTCGTACTGCGTGCCGGCGATCGTCAGCGCCTGAGCTGCCGTGTTCGCGGCGGCGCCGGTCGTCGCCGAGCGCGCCATGGTGCGTGCCGTGCGCGAGGCGTTGGCGGTCTGCGAGCGCGCAAGCCTGAGCTGCTTCTTCGCGACGCTGCTCTGATCGGCCACGACGGCGCGCTTGAAGCGCTTGAGCGAGGTCTTCGCGTTGGAGACGCTCTTCTCGACGCTCGCGATCGGCGACTTGGCCTTGGCGGGTGCTGCGGAAGCCGTGGCGGGAACGGCGGCGACGGCTGCGACGGTCGCCATGACGGCGACGGAACGACGGAACTGTGACATGTGGGTTATGCCCCCTTCGGCAACTGGGCGGCCTCGGAGAGGCCCCTGGTTTTGCGCCCCCGTCTCGCGACGGGTTAGCCTTTTCGTTTGTCTGACCCCTACCACGGCATGACCCGGTGGTTGTGATGTGCTACTTGGAAAAGATTTGGAGCTGGCGCGTTCGCGCTCTTTTTCAGCCGCCGCCGAGCAGCTGCTGAAGGAGTGACTGGACGCCGTCGAGCACCTGCTCGACGGGTGCGAGAACGGTCGTTACCGGGCTCGGCGCGGCCGGCGCCCCGGCCGCGGGCGCGGCGGGCAGCGACAGGCCGAGCGACGCCAGCACGCGGTCGATCGACGCGCGTAGCGGCCCGAGCGTGCGGTCGAGCAGCCCGGTGGCCAGTGCAAGCGCCTCCTGCGTGCCGTCGGCCACGATCGCGGTCGCGTCAGAGAGAACCTCACGGACCTGTTCGCCGAGGCTGTTGAGCTTGTCGATCGCCTTCTCCTCCGACGTCGGCGTGGCCGGCGCGGCTGCGGCGGGCGGCGGCGGCGCCGTCGCGGCGGGCGTCGGATCGGCTTGCGTGGAGGGTGCCGGCGGCAGCAGTGCGGGCGCGTCGCGCTTGGGCTTGGTCGTCGCGGAGGAGCCGGCGCTCGAGGTGGTGGTGCTCGTGCGCACGCGGCTGGGGCGCGAGCTCGCGTTCGTCTGCGATCGGCGCGCCGCGGTGGCGGCGAGCGCGGCGGCCCGCAGCGCGAGCGCGTCGGCGCGAGCCGAGCTCGCCCGCGGGGTGGCCTGCGCGGTGGCAACCGACCGGCTGGGGTCGGCGGCATGCTTGATCTCGACGGCGGCGGTCCCGGTCGTGGCGACCGCGGCCGCGACGGCGAGGCCCTTCGCGGCCAGCGGCAGGCCGGCCCAGATGCCGCTGCCCGCGGCGGCCGTGCCGCCGCCCGTGGTCAGCAGTGCGCCGCCGCCCGCGCCGCCGGCGCCGAGGCCGATCGCGCCGAGCACGGCCGCGCCCGACATCCACGGGGCGAGCAGGTGCAGGTCGGCGCGGCGGGTGCCGATCGAGCGCTGGAAGCTCTGGCAGTCGTTGCAGGAGCGCAGGTGGGCGCGGATGGAGCGCGCCCGCAGGCTGCGGCGGTCGCCGTCGGAGATCGAGTGGCGGACGCTGACGCACTCCGTCGCGCGGCCGTCGGCGGCGGCGTGCAGCGCGTTGCGGGCGTCGAAGACCGCGCGCCGGGCGGCCTCGTTGGTGAGGCCGAGCGCCGTGCCGATCTCGTCGTAGCTCAGGCCGTTGAGCTCGCGCATGACGAGCGCGCCGCGCTGGCGCTCGGGCAGCGACTGCAGGTCGGCGACGAGCTGCGTGAGGCGACCGCGCCGCTCGGCGTCGACCTCGGGGCCGGGGACCATCGGCTCGAGCTCGGGCACGAGCTCGGTCTGCGGGTGGCGCCGGCGCATGATCGTGATCGCCTCGTTGTGGGCGATCTTGTAGAGCCAGGGGCGCAGCGGAAGGGAGGTGTCGCGCCGGGGCAGGGCGCGGAGCGCGTTCTCGAGGGCGTTCTGGGTCGCGTCGCGAGCGTCCTCGGCGTCGCGGAGGATCGAGGTGGTGTAGCCGAGGAGCGGGCCGTAGTAGCGCTCGTAGAGCGTGGTGAACGCGGCGTCGTTGCCGCCGGCGGCGCGGCCCGCGAGGGCTTCGTCGCCGAGCCGGGACCACGGGGCGACGCGTGCTGGACGTGGTGCGAGGGCCTGCATCGTGCAGGTCGTATCGGCAAAGACAGACGAATGATTGAGTGACTTCGTGGTTTCTCGAGCGTGAGCTTCACATGGCTTGCCCGCTGCGAGACAATGCGCGGGACGCAACCGAGCCAGGAGGACACATGCGCGCCGGATCCACCGAACCCGCCCGCCGGATCATCGTCGAGCCCGTGCGCCGCCCGGCGGTCGCGCCGGCCGAGCCAGCGCCGTCGCTGCCGGAGCGCGTACCGCAGAAGGCCACGGCATGACC
Source organism: uncultured Actinomycetes bacterium (assembly GCA_963806515.1). GTDB lineage: Bacteria > Actinomycetota > Thermoleophilia > Solirubrobacterales > Solirubrobacteraceae > CADCVQ01. The sequence continues at coordinate 55,215 of CAWDYO010000014.1, forward strand.
GACGTGCCGCTGTTGGCAGCCGAAGTCCTGGGGTATCGGGCCTGGCGGCTGGGTGAGGGCGGCGAGCTCGCGTCGCTTGTCTCGGTGCATCCCGACGCGCGGACCGTCTGGAAGCCGGGCGATGTCGTCGCCCGGTGCCGGCTGGGTCACGACGCGCCGCACGCGGGCTGCACATGCGGCCTGTACGCCCGCTACGCCCCACCCGACCCGTTCCTCGACGGAGGCTTTGGCTCCAACGAGGCGGCCTACGGCGCGATCGTCGCGTGGGGCGCGATCGACACCACGCCGACGGACTTCCGCGCACAGCACGCGCGGATCGTCAGCCTCGCGTTCTGGCGCATGCAGACCTGGCACCACACCGAGCGCATCCGCGGGCTCGCGCGCCGCTTCGGCGTGCCGTGCGTCGAGCTCGACCAGCTCGCCGCTGTGGCGAGCGAGTTCGCAAGCGAGGTCCCGCCGCAGCTGCGGGGGCTCGCGCCGGCGCCCGGCCACGGTTGACCGGGTGCCGGCGGGCGCGCGGAGGGCGAAGGCGTCATCGCCCGCCCTCCGAGCGCGCGCGACTCACGACCCGATCGGCGTCAGGACGTGGTCGCAGGCGAACTCGCCGCACGCGGTTCCCGAGTGAAACCCGTGGTCGCCGTCCCACTGGAAGTGCACGCCGAGGTAGACGCGGCTGCGACCGTTCTCGAGCGCCGCGGACGTGAAGCTGTTGAACGTCCGCGTGACGTTCGCCGGCAGGTTCGGATCCTCCGACGTCGCGGTGAACGTGACGTTGTCGGTCCCGAAGTACCGGCGCATGACCGCCGCGTGAGCGGCGCCGAACGTGGCGTGGCCGGAGACGTATGCCGGGAACGGCGGCGAGAAGCGCTGGTTGTTCGCCGGGTTCACCGACAGCGGCTGCCAGCTCGCGTCTGGTGCGGTCGCGGGGTTGCCGTCGGTGGCCGCCTCCTTGATCGCCGTCTCCGGACGCCACAGGTCCAGGCTCGTCTCGTACTTGGCGTCCCACGCGACGATGCCCGCGTCCGCCATGGCGAACGCGACGAGCGCGAACAGCCGCGCGTTCTCCGCGAGGCTCAGCCCCTTCTGCTCTGACACGATCCGCGTGATCGTGAACAGCTGACCCGGCGGCTTGGACGTCCCGTCGAGGTCGTTGGCCCAGAAGAACGCGATCTCCGTCTCCTCGGCGGTGCGCTCGACGGAGTTCGACTTGCCGAGGCGCTTGACCTCGTTGAGCTGGGCGGCGTACTCGCTGCTCTGAAGCATCGCCGCCTTCGTCGTGTAGCCGCCGGGCTGTGGCGGGCGAAACGACACGCCGTGCGGGATGCACCACGGCTTGACGTCTGACCAGTACGGCGTCGCCGGGTTGCCCGGCCCTGTCGGCCGCCAGTCGCCGGGCTGGTTACCGGGCGTGTAGGGCGGGTTGTCGCTGGCGCCGTCGTTCGTACGCGCCGCGATCATGGCCTTCGCCGTCGCCTTGCCGACGGTCTTGCCGCCGGCCGTCGCGGTTGCGCTGATGCCGGCGATCGCCGTGGCGAGCTTGGCATCGAGGTCGACCGTCGTCGTCGGGAACGCCGCCTGCAGCGTGTCGTGGGCCGCGTGTGCGACCGCGACCCGGATCGACGCGCCGGCGGGCGGAGGCACGGAGACGAGATAGGGACGGTGCGTCGACGGCACGATCGAGTTGACCGCGTCGTAGATCGCGCCGTGCATCATCGCGGCGCCGCGTGACACCGGCCCCGGCGGGCCGCCGACCTGCCGCACCACTTCGAGCAGCACGCCATTCCAGTCTGTGACCGCGTCAGCCATCGGAGTTCCTCCTTCGTTGGAACAGAGTCGCCGAGCGGCGGCTCATGTACGTGAGTAGAAGCTGAAGACGGCTGCCGCAATACACGATCGAGTATGCGATGTCTCACACATCGGGCAACCGGACTGGTCCGGTGTTTTGAACATTCGCAACTCCACGTTCACCGCGCGCAAGCACCGCCAGCGGCCGCACGGCGCGCCGGCGCTCGAAGACCAGTACGCGCTGATGGAGATCCTCGCCGGCGCGGTGCTCGTGCTCGCGAGCGCGGTGCTGCGCGAGCGCGCGGGCGAGCAGGATCGCGACCGGCCGTCGTAGTCTTGGCGCGATGACGACGATCGCGAGCATCGCTTCGTTCTTCGACGCGATCGGGTCGTTCTTCGACAGCCTGTCGAAGGTCGGGTGGGTCTCGCTGCTGCTCGGCGCGACCTCGTTCGTCATCTACCTCACGCTGCGCTCGCGCGCGTTCTTCCACACGCTGCGCGCGGCGTATCCGGCGGAGCGGATCGCGTTCCGGCGCGTGTGGGGCGCGTACATCGCCTCCTACGGCTTCAACAACGTCATCCCGGCGCGCGGCGGCGACGTCATCAAGCTGTTCCTCGTCAAGCAGTCGATCCCGCACGCGACGTATCCGGCGGTCGGCGCGGCGATCTGCGTCGAGGCGGTCTTCGACGCGATCATGGCCGTCTTCATCCTCGGCTTCGCGTTCACGCAGGGGGTGTTCCCCAAACCGCCGGACTTCGCGAAGCTCGACGCCTTCGACCTGTCGTTCTTCGCGTCGCACCTGAAGTTCACGCTGTTCCTGCTGACGCTGCTGGCGGTGCTCGCGCTCGTCGGGTTCGCGGTGCTGTCGCAGCGGGTGAAGGCGTTCTGGGCGCGGGTGCGCCAGGGCCTGACGATCCTCACCGACCGCGAGCGCTACCTGCGCGAGGTGTTCGCGTGGCAGCTCGGCGGGTGGTGCTTTCGCTTCGCCGCGTTCTGGTTTCTGCTGGAGGCGTTCAACGTCGGCGGGTCGGTGCGCAACGTCCTGCTCGTGCTCGGCGTCAACGCGGTGGCGGCGGTCGTGCCGTTCACGCCGGGTGGGGCGGGCGTGCAGCAGGCGCTGCTCGTGAAGGTCTTCGCGGGGGCGGCGACGGGCGCGACGGTGGCCGCGTACTCCGTCGGGCAGCAGATCGTCATCGCGGTGACGACGCTGGCCGTCGGCTTCATCGCGCTCGTGGCGATCTTCCGGATCCGCTCGTTCAAGGAGGCGGTGCGGCTGGGCCGCGACGAGCGCGAGCGCGAGAAGGAGGCCGAGCGGGCAGCGGCCGGTCCGGGCCCGCCGGAGTCCGGGGCGCCGGAGGCCTACTGAAGGCCCGAGCGCGCCTCGCGCACGAGCGCGACCGCCTCGGGGAAGACCGTCGCCATGACCGAGCGGATCTGCTCTGCCTGCTGCTCGGGCGTGCCCTGGATGTTGACGCGGTTGATCGCCGCGACGGTCATCTCGACCGCGAGCTTGATCGCGTTGTCGGCCCATGCGAGGCCTTGCTGGGCCTGCATCTGCTCGAACGTCTCGGCCAGGCGGCGCTGCAGCTCTTCCGGGTCGCCGAACAGTCCTCCGAAGCCTTCCATCGTCGAGCCATCCTAGCGAGGTGCTGGGTGGCCTTTGGGGATCGGCTTGCCATGGCGGGGTGCGAAGCGCAGAATGGCGGCGGTGAGGATGCGGCGGGGCCATCTCGCGCTGGTCGTGGCCGGCGTGGCAGGCGGGGTGCTGCTCGTCGGCGGGTCGGCGCAGAGCCAGGCCCCGAGCGTCGGCATCCTGGCCACCGACCCCTACGCGTTCAAGACGCTGGACGGTGGCCCCGCCGCCGTGACGGTCGCCGCCGGCAGCACGGTCTCCTTCGCGCAGGGCGGCAGCTTCAAGCACAACGTGGTCTTCAAGACCCTGACGCCGGCCTGCACGCAAACGGCAGGTGCCTCGAGCGGACCCGTGCCGCCGCTGCCCAACCAGGCGAGCACCGATGCCTGGGCAGGGACCTGCACGTTCACGGCGCCGGGCACCTACACGTTCTACTGCGCCTTCCACGGCGAGAACATGAACGGCTCGGTGACGGTCCCGGGCGGCACGACACCCCCGCCGCCGCCGGGTCCGCCGCCGCCTCCGGTCTCGCCGCCGCCGCCCGTCTCGCCACCTCCGCCGCCACCCTCCACCACCGCGGCCGCCGCCACGCTGCTGCGCGTCACCAACCCGCAGCGCACCTTCACGCTGCGCGGCTCGGTCAACGTCAGCCGCGCGGGCTCGCGCCTGCTGGCGCGCGCCTTCGCCCGCCGCGGCGCGCTCAGCGGCGGACGCAGCACGCTCCTCGTCCAGGTCGCGCGCCAGCTCCGCTCGTCCGTCGGTCCGGGCCGGGTCTCGATCAGCCTCCCGCTCAACGCGGCCGGCCGGCGTGCCCTGCGCCGCAACCGCCGCCTCGCGATCACCTTCCGCCTCACGGTCGACCCGCTGGCCGGCGCGACCTACACGGCCACGCGCACGGTCATCCTCCGCTCGCCCGTCTAGCCACGCGGGACGGATGCAGGGCGCCGTAGCCTCGCCAGGTCGTCATCCGCTCGCCCGTCTAGCCACGCGGGACGGATGCAGGGCGCCGTAGCCTCGCCAGGTCGTCCTCCGCTCGCCCGTCTAGCCACGCGGGACGGACGCGGGGTGCCGTGGCCTCGCCAGGTCATCCTCAGCTCGCTCGTCTCGCCACGCGGGACGGACGCGGGGTGCCGTAGCCTCGCTACCAATGCCTGAGGTCGAAGGCGCGGGTGTCGCGCTGCACTACGAGGAGCGCGGCGACGGGCGGCCGCTGCTGCTCGTGCACGGGATGGCATCCGACGCCGCCGCGTGGATGCCGGCGCTCGACGAGCTCGCGACCGCGGGCGCCCGCGCGATCGCCTACGACCGCCGCGGCTATGGCGCGAGCGGGGCGCCGCAGCCCTACGTCGCGACGACGATCCAGGAGCAGGCGGAGGACGCCGCCGCGGTCCTGGCGGCGCTCGACGCCGCGCCCGCGCTCCTCGTCGGCGACGGCTTCGGCGCGCTCGTCGTGCTCGAGCTGCTCGTGCGCCGGCCGCAGCTCGCGAGCGCCGCCGTCCTCGCCGACCCGCCGCTGTTCGCCTTCGTACCGTCCGCGACGCACGCGCTCGCCGACGAGCGCACGCTGCTCGAGCAGGCCCTGCGCGAGGGCGGCCCCGGCGATGCGATCCACGCGTGGATCGCCAGCCGCGCCGACGTCGTTCGCCCGGCCCGCGCGAGCTTCTCGCCGCTCGGCTTCTTCGCCGACTACGCGGGCCAGCTGAGCTGGTCGCCCGCGCGTCGCGAGCTGCGATCGATCGCCGTCCCCGTCGCCGTCGTCACGGGTCCGGGGACGCAGGCGCACGTCGTCGAGGCAGCAGGCGCCGCGGCCGCGCTGCTCGCAGACGCGCGCCGCAGCACGGACGGCGACGTCGTCGCGGCGGCTCGCGCCGTGCTGGGCTGATCCGTGGCGGCGTCCGGCGCGCGGGAGGGCGGGATCCGGCGCGGCGGCGTCGCGTTCGTCCTCGGCGGCGGAGGCGGGCCGCTCGGAGCCCACGAGGTCGGCATGCTGCGCGCGCTGCTCGAGCGCGGGATCGTGCCGGACCTCGTGCTCGGAACCTCCGTCGGCGCGATCAACGGCGCTGCGGTCGCCGCCGATCCGAGCCCCGCGGGGGTGCAGCGACTGGCCGACCTGTGGAGCCGGATCGGCGACGTCTTCGGCGGCTCCGTCCTGCGGCGCGCGCGGACGCTCGCCCGCACGCGCACGCACCTGCACCGCAACGACGCGCTGCGCGCGCACCTGACGTCGGCGTTCGGGGCAGGCCGCCGGATCGAGGAGCTGGCGGTCCCGTTTCAGTGCGTGGCCGCGAGCATCGAGCGCGCGTCGGAGCACTGGTTCGCCGACGGGCCGCTGGTCGACGCCGTGGTTGCGTCGGCCGCGGTGCCGGGCATCCTGCCGCCCGTGAGGATCGGCGACGAGCACTTCATCGACGGCGGCATCGTCAACAGCATTCCGGTGAGCCGCGCGGTCGCGCTCGGCGCGCAGCGCATCTTCGTCCTGCACGTCGGCCGGCTGGACCGCCCGCTCGAGCCGCCGCGCTGGCCGTGGGAGGTCGCGCTCGTGGCCTTCGAGGTCGCGCGCCGGCACCGCTTCTTCGGCGACCTCGCGACGCTCCCCGACGGCGTCGACCTGCACGTCCTGCCGACCGGCCAGCGCGAGCCGCCGCGCTACACGGACATCTCCCAGTTTCGCTACCGCGACAGCTCGAACGCCGGCGCGCGCATGGCCCGTGCGCACGAGGCGTCGCTGCGCTACCTCGACGGCCACGACCTCGGCACGTGATCGGAGTCCCACCGACGCTCGTTCGGCGTGTCGTGGTCGCCCCGCTCGTCGCCCTCGCGGAGCTGGCCCTGATCGTCGTGTCGCCCGCGCTCGCCGTGCTCGCGGCGATCGCCTCGCCGCTCACAGGAGGCGCGTGGCGCCCGCTGCGGGTGCTCGCGATCACCGTCGAGTGGGCCGCGCGCCACCTCGCCGGGATGCTGTCGTGCGTCGCGCTCTGGGTCGCCGGCGGCTTCGGGTTGCGCGCGAGCTCCGCCCGCCTGCGACGCGCGTACGACGGCGTGCTGCGCCGCTACGTCAGCGGCGTCAACCGCGCCGCGACGAGTCGCGCCGGGGTCACGGTGCAGGTCGGCGAGTCGTCCGCGGCTCAAGCGGTCTTGTCGGAACATCGCCGGCCGGTGGTGGTCCTGAGTCGCCACGCGGGGGAAGGGGACTCGCTGCTGGTCCTGCACGCGTTGATGTGCAGGCACGGGCGCCGTCCGCGCGTCGTCCTGCACGAGGCGCTGCGCCTCGATCCGCTGATCGACGTCCTCGGCCACAGGCTGGCGTACCGCTTCATCGATCCGCGCGGCGGTGACATCGAGGGCGAGATCGCCGCGATGGCGAGCGACCTCGACGACGACGGCGCGGTCCTCATCTTCCCCGAGGGCGGCAACTTCTCGGCGGCGCGGCGACGCCGGGGCATCCAGCGCCTCGAAGCGGCCGGGCACGAGGACGAGGCGCGGGTCGCGCGCGAGCTGGAGCATCTGTCCGCGCCCCGGCCGGGTGGGTCGCTCGCGGCCATCGAGGCGCTCCCGGACGCCGACGTCGTGTTCGTCGGGCACGTGGGCATCCCCGCCGGGATCCGCAGCCTCTGGCACCTGCTGCTCAGCGAGCAGACGGTGCGCCTGCGCATGTGGGTCGCTGCTGCGGAGGAGGTGCCGGCGACGCGCGACGAGCAGATCGACTGGCTCTTTGACTGGTGGCGCACGATCGACCGCTGGGTGGACGAGCGGCAGGACTCCGGCGGCGCCTGAGGCCGTGCTCCCCGATCACCGCTTGCGCGCCACGACCGCCACGGTCCCGCCGCGCCGCGCGAGGCCGAACAGCGCCTCCAGCGCGACCGCCAGCGGGACGAGCGGCAGCGCGAGCGCGGTGACGACCGCGTCGCGGCTGCGCAGCGAGGCGTTGTGCTTCAGCGCGTGGTACAGCCACGACGGCACGCGCGTGAAGCGGCTGACGAACGAGACCCAGAGGCCGAACGGGTTGTGCTCGGCGAGCACGTGCTGGACCGCCACGGGCTCCAGGCCGTGCGCGCGCAGCAGCGCCTCCAGGCCGCGGACCGTGAAGTGCGTGCGATGGCGCGGGACGTCGAGGTGATACCAGCGCGACCCGCCGACCCGCGCCTGGACGCTCGCGAGGTTCGGGACGCCGACGAGCAACAGGCCGCCGGGCCGCAGCCAGGGCACGATCCAGTCGAGCTCGAGCCCCGGGTCGTCGACGTGCTCGAGCACGTGCCACAGCGTCGCCGCGTCGAGCGAGCCGGGCGGGACCTCCGCGTCGCGGATGGTGCCGTGGACGAGGTCGATCCCGAGGGCGCGCGCGCCGTCGACGCCGCGCTGCGACGGCTCGAGGCCGTGCGCGTACCAGCCGGCCGCGCGCGCGTGGGCGACGAAGCGGCCGCGACCCGCGCCGATGTCGAGCAGCCGGCCGGGCGTCTGGGCGCCGGCGCGCTCGAGGACGGCAAGGCGCCGGCGGTCGAAGCGGCGCAGGATCGGCGCGACCGCGCGCGACAGGCGCGGCGTGCCGCCGCCATAGGCGCCGGACTCGTGGGCCGCGGGCGGGACCGCTCCGAGGGTCACGGCCGTGCCGCACGCGCGGCAGCGGTCCAGCGCGACGTCGCCCGGCAGCGCGGGATCCGATCCGGGCACCGTCCGCCAGCCGTTCGAGCGGGCCGCGGCACGCGGGGCAGGCACGCACGGCGGTCGGCGCGCTGCTCATCGGCTCGGCCGGCTCGAGCCCGCCGCTCACCCGCCGCGGTCGTGGAAGTAGAAGCCCGGCAGCGCCGCCCGGGTGATCTGCGACGTCATGTGGTGGGCGAGCTCGAGGTCGCCCGTGCGGGCCGCGATGTCGTCGAGCGTGATGATGCCGGTGAGCCGGCCGCCGTCGAGGATCGGCAGGCGGCGGATGCCGTGGCGGACCATGAGCTCGGCCGCCTCCTCGACGTCCATGGCCGGCTCGGCGGTCACGACGGGCGACGAGCCGTGGGCCGAGACCGGGTCGCTGGCGTCGCGCCCGTCGGTCAGGGCGCCGAGCGCGAGATCGCGGTCGGTGACGAACCCGGCGAGCCCGCCGTCGTCGTCGAGCAGGACGACCGAGCCGACGTTGCGCTCGCGCATGAGCTCGGCGACCTGGCGGACCGTGGCCGAGGGCCGCGCGGTGACAACCCCCTCCGTCATCACGTCTCTGATCTCCACGGCTGCAACATACACTTGCGCCGTGGCGACCACGGGGGACGAGACGCTTGCCGACGAGCAACGCCGGCGCATCCCCGCGGGCGTCGCCGCGATCAGCGCCGGGATCCTGACGATCGTCGGCGGTGCCGTCACCGCCGCCGTGTTCACGGACCGCCCGACGGTCCCCGTCCTCGACGCGCTTAACGAGCATCTCGACACCGGGGCCGCCGAGCCCGGCCTGAAGGCGCGCCAGGTGCTGTGGGTCGACGAGAACGCGGTCAAGCTCGTGCTGCTCGGCGTCATGCTGGCGCTCGCGGCCCTCGCGATCGGGATCGCGCTGTCGTACCTCTACCGCTCGGTCAAGGCGCGCCGGCCGGAGCTTCCCCGCGCCGTGCTCATCGCCCTCGTCGCCGGCACCGCGCTGCTGTCGGTGGCGAGCCTCGTCCAGGCCGTCGGCAGCGTGATCTCCGCCGCCGCCTTCGCCGACTCGGCGCAGCAGACCGCGGCGGCGGCACGCGACGCCCAGGCGTCGCAGGCGGTGCTGGCCGCCGGCCTCATGCAGGTCGTCGGGGTGTTCGCCTTCGCGGTCTCGTTCGTCCTGCTCGCGCTCAACGGGATGCGCGTCGGCTTGCTGACGCGCTTCATGGGCGTGCTCGGGATCATCGTCGGCGCGCTCTTCATCATCCCGCTGGGGTCCTCGCTGCCGATCGTCCAGGCGTTCTGGCTGTGCGCGCTGGGCGCGCTGTTCCTCGGGCGCTGGCCGGCGGGGATGCCGCCCGCGTGGGTCACCGGCGTGGCGCAGCCGTGGCCGACCCAGCAGGAGCTGCGCGAGGCGCGTATGGAGAAGCAAGCCGACCGCGCTCAAGACGAGGAGCGCCCGCGCCGCATCGGCCGCCGCGAGCGCGCGGAGCCGCCCGAGACGCCGGCGCCGGAGCCCCCCGAGCAGCGCCGGCCGCACTCGTCGTCGAAGAAGAAGAAGCGCAAGCGCCGGTAACGCGGCGCGCGTGCGCGCCCTGCCCGGCACACCGATCGTCCGCCGCAGGGTACGGTCCAGGCATGACATACGAGGAGGCGTGCGCAGGGCACTCGTGGGAGGTTCCCGAGCGCTACAACATCGCCGCGGACGTCTGCGACAAGCACCCGCGCGACAAGCTCGCCATGATCCACGAGGATCCCGACGGCAACGTCCGGGAACTCGCATGGGGCGAGCTGCAGGACATGTCCAACCGCTTCGCGCTGCTCTTGCGCGAGCACGGCGTGCAGCGCGGCGATCGCGTCGCGATGCTGCTGCCGCCGACGCCGGAGACGGCGGCCGCGTTCTTCGGGACGTGGAAGTCCGGCGCGATCCTGCTGTCGATGTCCGTGCTCTACGGCGACGAGGGGATCGCGCACCGGCTCAACGACTCGCAGGCGGCGGTCGTCGTGACCAACGCGGCGAACCGCGCGCGCGTCGAAGGTCTGTCCAAAGTCATAGAGATCGAACCGGGGGACCTCTCCGAGGGTTCGACGGACTTCGAGCCCGTCGACACCGCCGCCGACGACCCGGCCCAGCTCTACTACACCTCCGGCACGACCGGTCTGGCGAAGGGCATCCTGCACGCCCACCGCTACATCCTCGGCCACAACGAGTTCGTCTACTGCCACGACGTCCAGGACGGCGAGCGCTTCCACGGCATGGGCGAGTGGGCGTGGGCGGCCGGCATCTCCCCGCTCATCGGGCCGTGGCGCTACGGCGCCGTGCAGATCGTGCTCCAGCGCAAGGGCGGCTTCGATCCGCACCAGCAGCTCGCGTTCCTCTCGCGCCACAAGCCGACGAACGTCTTCGGCACGCCGACGGCGATCCGCTCGATGATGGGCATCACCGACGCCGGCACGCGCTACCCGCAGGACTTCCGCATCGTCTGCTCGGCCGGCGAGCCGCTGAACCCGGAGGCGATCCGCTGGTTTCGCAAGCACTACGGCGTGACCGTGCTCGACTACTACGGGCTGTCGGAGTCCTATCCGCTGTGCGGGAACTTCCCGTTCATGGAGGTGCGCGAGGGCTCCATGGGCAAGCCGATGCCGGGCTGGGACGTGGAGATCCTCGACGAGGACTCACGTCCGGTGGCCGTTGGCGAGCGCGGCGAGATCTGCCTGCGCGCGCGCTCGAACCCGCACTATCCGCTCGGCTACTGGAACAACGAGGAGGCCGCGCGCGAGACGTTCGGCGGCGAGTGGTTTCACACGAAGGACGCCGCGTCGCGCGACGAGGACGGCTACTTCTGGTACGAGGGGCGCGCCGACGACGTCATCATCACGGCCGGGTTTCGGGTCGGCCCGTTCGAGGTCGAGTCGACGTGCCTGGAGCATCCGGCGGTCGCGGAGGCGGCGGCGGTCGCGTGGCCGGACGAGCGGCGCGGCAACATCGTCAAGGCGTTCGTCGTGCTCGCGAAGGGGTACGAGGGCTCCGACGAGCTCGGCAAGGAGATCTCCGCGTTCGTTCGCGAGCACCTCTCCGCATACGCGTACCCGCGGATCGTCGAGTTCGTCGACGACCTGCCCAAGACCCTGACCGGCAAGATCCGCCGCATCGAGTTGCGCGAGCGAAGCAAAGAGGAGGTCAAGTAGTCATGGCCAGCACCGACCAGACGTCCCACGACCGTCTCGCCGAGCGCCTCGAGGAGCTGCTCGCGGTCGAGTCGTTCCCGCCGCCCGAGGACTTCGCGCGCGACGCGCTGCTCAACGACCCGGAGATCTACGAGCGCGCCGCCGCCGACCCGATGGCGTGGTGGGAGGAGCAGGCGCGCGCGCTGCACTGGTTCAGCGAGTGGGACACCGTGCTGAACGACTCCGAGCCGCCGTTCTTCAAGTGGTTCGAAGGCGGCACGATCAACGCGTCCTACAACTGCCTGGATCGCCACGTCGAGGCCGGCTTGGGCGATCGCGTCGCGTTTCACTGGCGCAGCGAGGAGGGCGAGGAGCGCGACCTCACCTACGCCGACCTGCTGCGCGATGTCAAGCGCTTCGCCAACGCGCTGAAGGCCCAGGGCGTGCAGCAGGGCGACGTCGTCGGGATCTACCTGCCGATGATCCCCGCGGTCGTCGTTGCGATGCTCGCCTGCGCGCGGATCGGCGCGCCGCACAACGTCGTCTTCGGCGGCTTCTCGGCGGAGTCCGTCAAGGAGCGCATGGAGGTCTCCGAGGCGAAGGTGCTCGTCACGGTCGACGGCGCGCGGCGTAAGGGCAAGGTTGCGCCGGTCAAGCAGGCGTGCGACGACGTCGGCATGCCGGTGGCGACGACGATCGTCGTGCGTCACACCGGCATCGACTGCCCGATGGGCGATGGCGACGTCTTCTACGACGAGCTGCTCGACGCGGCCGACGACGAGTGCGAGGCCGTCGCGCTCGATGCCGAGCATCCGCTGTTCATCCTGTACTCGAGCGGATCGACGGCCAAGCCGAAGGGGATCCTGCACGCGACCGGCGGCTACCTGACCGGCGTGGCCTGGACGCACAAGTACGTCTTCGACCTCAAGCCGGAGACCGACGTGTACTTCTGCTCGGCCGACGTCGGCTGGGTCACCGGCCACTCCTACATCGTCTACGGCCCGCTGATGAACGGCGCGACGTCGGTGATGTACGAGGGCGCGCCGGACTACCCCGACAAGGACGTCTGGTGGGACCTCTGCGAGCACTACGGGGCGACGATCTTCTACACGGCGCCGACGGCGATCCGCGCGTGCATGAAGTGGGGCGAGGAGTACCCCGGCCGCCACGACCTGTCGAAGCTCAGGCTGCTCGGGTCCGTCGGCGAGCCGATCAACCCGAAGGCCTGGGTGTGGTACTACCACGTCATCGGCGGCGAGCGCTGCCCCGTCGTCGACACGTGGTGGCAGACCGAGACGGGCGCCATCATGATCTCGCCGCTGCCGGGGATCACGTCGTGCAAGCCGGGGAGCGCCACCCACCCGCTGCCGGGCGTCGTGGCCTCGGTCGTCGGCGAGGACGGCGAGGAGCTGCCGCGCGACAGGCAGGGGTTGCTCACGCTGCAGGAGCCGTGGCCGTCGATGCTGCGCACGCTCTACGGCGACGACGACCGCTACGTCTCGACGTACTTCGAGAAGTTTGGCCCGCAGACGTACTTCGTCGGCGACGCCTCACGCCAGGACGGCGACCACTACTTCTGGGTCATCGGCCGCGTCGACGACGTGCTCAACGTGTCCGGTCACCGCATGTCCACGGCGGAGATCGAGTCCGCGGTCGTCTCGCACCCGAAGGTCGCCGAGTGCGCGACGATCGGCGCGATGGACGAGGACACCGGCCAGTCGGTCGTCTGCTTCGTCACGCTCGAAGGCGACCTCGAGGGCACCGACGAGCTCGTCGCCGAGATCCGCGAGCACGTCGCGAAGAAGATCGGCAAGCTCGCCCGCCCCAAGCGGATCGTCTGGGCCGACGACCTGCCGAAGACGCGGTCCGGCAAGATCATGCGCCGCCTGCTGCGCGACATCGCCGAGGGCCGCGAGCTCGGCGACGTCACGACGCTGCGCGACCCGAACGTCATGGCCCAGCTCGAGGACCGGATCGCCGCGCGCAAGGACGAGGCGGACGCCTGACCGTCGATCTACGGGCCGGTCTTGGTCGGGCTGTCCTGGCTGAGGATGCGACGGACAGCCTGCCACCGCTCGTCCGGGCGCGGCTTCGCATACGTGCGTTGACTGCGATCAGAGCGTCCCTCGCGGGGCGAGCCAGCGTGTCGGCTGGCCGGTGACCGCTGCGATGCGGTCGAAGTCCTCGTCGTAATGCAGCAAGGCGACCCCGGCTGACTCGGCCGCAGCCGCGATCAGCAGGTCGCGGTGCTTGACGGCGCGTTGACGCTTGCCTCCCTGAGCGGCGAGCGCTTCGTAGACGTCGAGTGCGCGCTGCCAATCCTCGACCGCGATCGGGCATTCAGGCAGATAGGCGAGGTCGCTGCGCGTTGCGCGGAACGCGTCGATGCTGCGAGCGCTGTGCAACAGCTCGAGACGGACCATGTCGCAGGTAGCGATGAACAAGTCGCGCTGGACCAGTCGCCGGCGATGTTCGCGATGGTGACATGAGATACACCCGACGACCGCCTTGGCCGGGTCGGCGAGAGCAGAGTGCCTGGCTGAGCCTCGCCGCTCAGGGGCAGTCGGAGATGGTGGAGGGGAGCACCACGCCCGACCAGTCGTGTCCGGTGGGCGCGTAGCGCCAGTGTCCGCTGACGAGGACGAGTGGGAGCTCGCCCTCGAAGCGCCGGCACTTCGTGTCGCTGCCGTTCGACGGATAGGTGTCGCGTAGGTAGATCTTCGTCGGGACGCGCGCGGTGTTGCCCGTGATCGTCGCCTCGTTGACGTACGCGATCGAGACGCGCGGCTGCGCGGCGCTGCGCACGGCGACCCAGCGCGGGACGGCGTTGCGGTAACTCGGTGCGAACAGGTTGTACGCGCCCTGCAGGTCGCCGTTGGCGATGCGTGTGAAGTGCTCCCTGATCACCGTGTCGGGGCTCTCTGAGGGCGGCGGCGGAGGTGGTGGCGGCGGTGGCGAGGGCGGTGGCGGTGGCGGTGGTGGTGGCGGCAGCTGAGGGGTCGTCTCGGTCGGACCGCCGACGGTGCTCGTCTCGCCGACGTCGCTCGTCGACGTCTGCGAGACCGTCACCGTCACGGGATCGCGCTGCGCCACCGGCTCGGCACGCGTGAGCAGCACCGCGGCGACGGCGCCGCCGGCGGCCAGCAGCGCGACCGCGCACGCGACGATCAGCACGGTGCTCGATCGCGCCCCGCCGTCCCCCGGCGCGGGAGCGGGAGGCGGCGGCGGTGGCACGATCGGCGGCGGAGCGACCGGGTGGCGCCTGGTCGGCGGTGGCGCGTGCTGCGAGGTCCCGGCCGCAGGACCGCCGTCGCAGGCGACGATGGCGCAGCCGCCGTTGTCGGTCCAGCAGTCCTGGTGGTGCGGGGCGTGACACGCGCCACAGGCGACGATCGCGGTGCCTTGCTTGATGGCAAACCGACAGTACGGGCACGACCGGCCGGAGTCCGCACCCGTCGCGCTCCGCATGACCGGCTCGGGCGTAGGGTTCGACATCGTCCGTCCTCCGTTGTGCCCTGTCGAGAGTTCCACAGCCGGCCCCGTGGGGATCGGGGTGCCGCCGGCCGCGATTAACCTAGACGATCACCGGGGACCCGCCGGGAGCCGGCGCGGCGCTCGAAGAGCCATTCGCGCTCCCCGGCCACCGGCGCCCAGGGCGTGCGGTGCACGAACCAGCGTGCGAGGCCCGCCGGCGTGAAGCCGGTGCCCATCGGCGGGCGGCGTCCGCGGAGGACGAACGGCCGGCCCGCGTAGTCGCGCAGGCGAGCGCCGAGGAGCTCGCGGGAGGAGTCGGTGACGATCAGGACGTCGCCGGTCGGGACGTACGTGTCCGCGGCCATGTCCGGGTAGCCGCCGAGCAGGCCGCGCAGGTACCACGACCACGGCGACGCGGAGCCGTAGTTCGGATCGACCTCGATCGTGGGACGGGGCCGGCCGTCGGCGCGCGCGCGGGCGTCCCGGCGCCGCAGCTCCGCGGCGAGCCCGGGGACGACGGCGTCCGTCGGCGCGACCGTCATGAGCTCGTTCGGGTCGTTCGGGTGGAGGATCTGCACGTTGACGTCGCTCCAGAGGAGCGCTGCCAGCAGCGGCGCCGTCACGAGGACGGCCACCACGCGCCGCGACCGCCACAGCGCGGCGAAGCCGAGACCGGCGAGCAGGGCGAGCGGGATGAGCGTCGTCACGAGCAGCCAGGCGAAGCGCTCGCCCGCGTAGGAGTAGATCGCCAGCGTCAGCACCGCCGCGACCGCCATGCCGGTGCCGAACGCGTGGCGCCGGCGGATCGACCAGACCGCGCCGATCGTCCCGAGCACCAGCAGCGGCAGCTCGTAGGCGACGAGCAGGATGAGATAGGCGAACCAGTCCTCGCCGCCGCGGTGCAGCGAGTGCTCGTGCGCCCAGTAGCGCAGGCCCTCGTACGCGCCGTCCCACACGCCCGAGAGGTGCGTGCCGAACTGGCCGAACAGGATCACGAAGACGAGCACGAACACGACGGCGCCCGACAGCCACCAAACCCGCGGGGTGTGGCGGGAAACGTCCACATGCTGGACGTTTGCCGCCACACCCCCTCCGTGCGGGGTAGAGGCGGGCCGTCCGGGGCCGCGCCATCGCCACCACGCAACACCCGCGACGATCCCGATCGGCACGTGCAGGAACGTCGCTTCCTTCGTTGCGAAGCTCAGCGCCAGCAGGGCGCCCAGCGCCTCGACGTGCCAGCGTCGCGGCGCCGCGACAAGCCGCGCGGCGACCACGACGATCGCGAGCGTCACGGCCGCCATGACGAGCTCCTCGCGGCTGAAGCGCGAGTAGTACAGCAGCGTCGGGCTGAAGCACAGCAGCACGCCCGCCGCGAAGGCGGCCGTACGGCCGAGCTGGCGCCGCAGGCCGAAGGCGAGCGCGACGAGGATCGAGCCGGCGAGCGCGGCCGGGATCCGGTTCGCGACGTCGACGGTGCCGAACACGAGGTGGCTCAGGGCGGTGAGCTCGTAGTTCAGCGGCCCGTGCAGGACGGGCATGTAGTGGTAGTCGCCGAACTCCGACAAGCGGTAGGCGGCAAACGCGACCTGGCCCTCGTCGAACTGGTACGGGCGGCTGCCGAGGTCGGCGAAGCGTGCGGCGACGGCGAGCGCGACCAGCGCGCCCCATGCCCACCATTCGCGCCGCCCGATCGGATCGGACGCCGCTCGCACGCCGCGCCTGCGCATCCTCGCCCCCAGCCGTTTCCCCACGACCCTACGGGGTCGCGGAGGCAGGCCCGGGAGGTGAAACGGACGGCGGCGCTCGCGGTCGCGGGCCGTTGGCGGTAGCGTGACCGCACCGAACGGTCGCTCGACCTGAGCGGCCGGCGGTCGATGCAGGGCCGGAAGGCGGCGGACCGCTCGTGGGGCTTCGGTGGCTGGGTGCGGTGGTGCTCGTTGCGCTGGCGCTCGGCGGCGCCTTCGTCGGCCAAGCCGTCACGGCCGGGCCAGGCGGCTGGGATCACCTCGGCGACGCCGGCACGCCCGGCTCGGACTCGCTCAACGGCAACGTCAACGTGATCAACGGCGACGCGCCCAACGTCCTGCTTGTCGGCGGCGAGTTCACCGACGCGGGTGGCAACCCCGCGGCGGACAAGCTCGCAAGCTGGAACGGCAGCGCGTGGAGCGCGGTCGGCAACGCGAGCGACCAGCTCAACGGCGGCGTCTTCGCGATCGCCTACGCCAACGGCAAGACCTACGCCGGCGGCGCCTTCACGAACGCCGGGGGTGACCCCAACGCCGACTTCCTCGCGGTCTGGAACGGCCAGGCCTGGGCGCCGTTCTGCAATCCGGCCGTGCCCGGACCGGCCTTCGGCGGCAACGTCAAGGCGCTGCAGGTGATCGGATCGACGCTCTACGTCGGTGGCGAGTTCCAGAACGGTGCCGGGATCGCCACCGCCGACTACCTCGTCGCATGCGACCTGACCACCGGCGCGGCGACGTCGACGCTCGCGGACTCCGCGACGTTCGGGCCGATCGCAGCGCTGACCGCCGACAGCAACGGCGTGCTGTACGCCGGCGGGCGCTTCGCGATCGCCGGGATTCCGGAGGCCGACAACGTCGCCTACCTCGACGCCAACGGCTGGCATGCGATGGGCACCGGCGGGGGTGCCTGTCAGTGCGCGATCGACGGCTTCGTGCGCAGCCTCACCGCGGTCGGCACCGACGTCTACGTCGGCACGGACGTCAAGGACGTCGCCGGCATCGCGCAGGCCGACAACGTCGCGCACTGGAACGGCTCGGCGTGGAGCGCGGTCGGCTCGGACGCCACGGGCACGAACGGCTGGTTTCCGGCCTCGACCTTCATCTACGCGCTGACCACGTTCGGCTCGAAGCTCTTCGCCGCCGGCAGCTTCCAGGACGCCGCCGGCAACCCGGCCGCCGACAACGTCGCCTACTACGACGGCAGCGCATGGCATCCCGTGGGCTCCGACGGGGCGGGCAACGGCCCGCTGAACGCGCAGGGCAACGCGCTGGCGATCTTCGATCGGCTGGCCGCGGCGACCGTTCCGCGGAGCCTCTTCGCGGGCGGCAGCTTCACGAGCGCCGGTGGCGACCCACAGGCCCGTGGCGTCGCCTCGTTCTCGCTGGCGGCGATCACGCCGGTGGCGACGCCCACGGTGACGCCCGGCGCGGTGCCGACGCCCGTCCCCACCCCGGTCGCGACGCCGAACGCCGATGCCCCAGGCGACCCCGACGCCCACGCCGAGCCCCGACACGACCCCGCCGAGGATCACCGCGCTACGCCTGTCGCAGACGACCTTCCGCGCCGCGCCGTCCGGCGGCCCCTTCCGCGCGGCGCGCGCTCCGATCGGCACGACCGTGACCTTCGCGCTGTCGGAGCCGGGCAAGGTGCGGTTCACGATCGACCGGTCGGCGTCCGGTCGCTCGGTGAAGGGCCGGTGCGTCAAGCCGTCGAGCACCAACCGCGCCGGCCGCGCTGCACGCGCTGGCTCGCGGTCAAGGGGTCGTTCACCGTCACCGGCAAGAAGGGCGTCAACCGGATCGAGCTGCGGGGCCGGATCGGCGGCCGCACGCTGCTCCCCGGCCGCTACCGCCTGAACGCTCGCGAGACCGATCGCGCCGCGAACCGGTCGGCGACGAAGCGCACGGCGTTCAGGATCGTCCGCTGAACGGGCAGCGCGCGCCCGCTCGGGCGTCGGACCAGCGCGCCGCGATCACAATCCGGCGAACGGCAGGCGCTTCACGAGATCGGTGATCTCGAAGACGCGGTGCACCTGCTTGGAGCCGGGGATGATCGAGAAGCGCCCCGTGGCTGCCGACCGGTCGGCCGCCATGACGAGCAGGCGGATGCCGGTCGAGTCGATGAACTCGAGGCCGCTGAGGTCGCAGACGATCGCTGCGGCGTCGGTCGCCTCGACGCGCAGGAACTCCTCTTCGAGGCTCGGGGCGCCGGCGATGTCCAGCTCGCCGAGCAACTCGATGACGTGCGTGTCGCCATCGCGCTCGCTGCGGAGCACGAGGCTGCCCAGGTTGCGCGCGCGCTCGGCACGGGCTTGGTCGTCCGATGCCATGCGCGCGACCCTAGCAGCGCCGCGCCGCCCGCAGCCCGGCCGTGACTCGGACGATTCTCCTCCTACGCCAGCGCGTCGAGCTTGGCCTGCGTGCGCAGCTCGGAGACGATGCGCTCCAGGCGCGGCTCGGTCTCGCGATCGACGTGCGTCATCGCCGCGGCGACCGCCGGGTGCACCTCCGCGATCCGCTCGTGCATCGCATGCGCGATGGCGCGGTAGGCGGGGTGCCCCTCGCGCCCGGAGCGCAGCTCGATGAGCTGCATCGCCTCGCGCGCGTTGAGGTCCAGGACGTAGCGCATCCGGTAGCCGAGACACAGGGCGTACATCGCCGCGCGGCGGTCGTGGCCGTCGTCGAGCAACTGCTCGTAGGCCGCGCGCGACACCTCGAGCGCGCGGCGGAAGTCGTCGCCGACGCCGGCGAGGTCGACCTCCTCGGGTACCCCGGCGCCGAGGTCGGGCGTCAGCGTCTGCCACTGGCAGGTCAGCATCCGGTGGCGCTGCAGGTCGCGAAACGCGCCGTAGTCACTGACGATCTCGAAGCGATAGCGCAGCGCCTCGAGCCCGCGGCCGGGACGGTGGCGACGGTTCGCCCGGCCGCCGCACAGGTCGGCGAGCAGCTCGCCGCGCTGCTGGGGGTCGAGTGTGGCCAGCGCCGCGCGGGTCGTCTGCTCGTCGGCGCCCGTGGACTCGAAGAGCAGCGCCGCGAGCACGAGCTCCTCGTCGCCGTCGTGACGGGTGAGGCGCACGGACGGTCCGCCCGCACCGTCGTCGCCGAGCCGGCGGTCGAGGCCCAGGCGCGCCGCCCAGCGCTCGGCGGCCTCCTCGCGCCGGCGCAGGTAGGCGACCCACTCCCCCCCGCGGTCCGGGCGCTCGACCCGCGAGACGAAGCTCGGCATGACGCCCTGCACCGCGTCGAGGATCATCGAGCCGTAGTGGCGCGCCTCCGGCAGCGGGTGCGCGATGAGGTGCAGGATGAGCTGCTCGTAGGTCTGGCCGGTCGCGAAGATCCCCATGTGCGACAGCGACGCGGCGGGCAGGAGGCCGCGCAGCAGGTCGAGCGCCTTCGCCTTGATCGCGCGCGCGTGCGCTCGCGGCGCTTCGCCGTCGGCCGGCGGGTAGCGCGCCGCCGCCCACGCGCTCACCCGGGGGATCGCGTCGGAGTAGATCGCGAACAGCTCGTCCATCGCGGCCTCGTACGCGGGGCCGAGCGTCTCGTCGCGGTAGTAGCGGTAGCTGGAGGTCCCCTCGATCGGCGCGTCGTAGGCGATGTAGCGCGTGGACTGCTCGAGGTAGGCGCCGAGCCGCGGGCGCTGCAGGACCTTCGTCAGGACGTTCGAGACCCACTCGCACGCGACGTGCGCCCCGCCGAGCTGGGCGATCGAGTCGTCGCCGTAGCCGACGAAGATCCGCTCGTAGAAGTCCGCGGCGCGCGCGCCCTCCGCGTTGTCGTACGCCGCGCCGCCGGCCGGCAGCGACTCCGCGAACTCGTCGAGGAACAGCCGGCGCAGCGTCCCCGGATAGCGCGAGTAGCGCGCGAACAGCGCGCCCTTGACGGTCTCGGGCAGGTTGACCAGCGCGAACACCGGCGCGTCGAGGTTCGTGACGTGGGGCGCCAAGCGCTCGCTCTCGGCGGGCGTGAATGTCTCGACCGGGTACCGCACGGGGTCGAGAGGCTAGCGAGCCCGGCGGCTGGCCCGGCGGTCAGGGACGGTCGGGAGCCACGGCGCGGTTGGCGCTCGCGGCCGGGGCCGCGGGGCGGCCCACGTACGTCCGCCCCGAGACGCACACTTCGCCAGGTGGTGAAGCCAACCCCGGAGTTCATCGAGGCCGGAGCCGCGTGCGCGGACCTCATCCCCAACCCGAAGGGCTGGATCAACCGCCGCGTCGAGACCGTCGAGATGCTCTCCCAGGAGGAGACGCGGCGGCGCGTGTCGATCGACTTCACGCTGTCGGCGCAGCAGCGCACGCGCCTGACGACGCGCCACGGGCTCACGGTCCCGATCTCCGTGCTCAGCAAGCGCCCGCTGCGCAACTTCGACCTCCGCGAGGAGGACACGTCCGCGCGGCCGATCCTCGGTCGCGCGGACAACTGCGAGATCGCGCTCATCGCGCTCGTGCGCGCGGTGCACGATGCTCTCGGCGACCCGCCCGCGGATGCTCGCATCGACGCGATCACGGCCGACTTGCGCCAGATCGTGTTCGCGGACGAGCCGCTGGCGGTCGAGACGCTCGAGGCCTTCGTAGAGGCCGCCGAGGGAGGGGACGCGATGCGCGCCCGGGTGTGGGCGGACCCGGCGTGCCGGAGCATGCTGCGCACGCTCGCGACGGACTACGTGCTGTTCGCGGCGCTGCCCCTGCACGGGCCGGACCGCCGGGTCATCAAGTACAGCTACGGCGAGGATTTCCCGCTCGAGCCGCCGTGGGCGCGGTGGCGCGACAGGTACGCGCCGAGCGTGCTCTGGTGGCGCGCGCGCAACCCGGATCGGACGTGGTTCGTCATCGACTGCCCCGAGGCGTGGCGCGCCGAGAGCTTCCACATGGAGATCGCGATCCCCGAGGAGCTGCGCATCGCACGCGCAGAGCTCGGGCGGTTTCCCGCGGGCGGTGGCGACGGCATCCCCGATCTCGGCGAAACCGACCGCCTCGTCAATCGGGCGGCGCTCTATGCGGCCAGACCCATCGAGCCGCACGAGGACGTGGGGGCGTACGTGGAGATCGTGTCCGAGCGCGAAGGGCAGGCCACGAGGGCGGTGCTGACGGCGCTGGCCGTCACCGCGCTGCTATGGGTCGGCTGGCTGTCCGGTCTCGACGCGTCCGCGCCGGGCGCGGCCGTCTCGCTGCTGCTTGCCGGCGGTGCGGTCGTGTCCGGGTTCTTCGCCGCGGCGGGCTACCACATCATCGTCGACAAGATCCTGCGCAACCGGCGCCGGGCGCTGGTCGTCGTGGTGGTGTGCGCCCTCACGGCGTCCGCGTCGCTCGCCATGGAGGTCCCCGACGAGCGCCCACTGGAGATCTGGCTCGTGGCGGCTATCCTGTGCTCCATGGCGACACTGCGCCTCGGCTGGTCCGCAGTCCGAGCGGCACGGTAACGTCGACGATCACCTCACATGCGTACGTCCGACAATCGCATACGCCGCAACGGCGCCTACGTCATCAAGTCGGCTGCCAGTCGCCCGCGCGAGATCAAGGGTTCGGGCTCGCTGAACGGCCGATCAGCGGTCGTGACGCCGGAGATCAGGCAGCTCGTCAGAGCCGTCTGGCAGCACGCTCGCTCGTAGCGCAGCCGCGCACGCCGGACCGATCCGAAGACCCGCCCGGCGTGCCGGTGACCACTAGTCGCGCGGACCCGAGACGATCACGTAGAACCGCTTGTGCGTGTTGTCGCCCGCGCCGGCGGCGCTGTCGTTGACGGTCAGTCCGCCGTCGCTGAGCCGCGGGCTGACGACGAAGTACCGGTCGCGGTTGGTCGACAGGCCGTCGCCGCCGTTGGCGGCGGTGTCCGGCGGCGCGCACGCGACGGCGCCGGTCACGCCCATCACGGCGTTGGGGCCGGTTCCGATGGCGCACTTCGAGACGCTGATCTCGCCGGAGAACTCCGGGTTGTTGTCCGGCTCCGGGTTGCGGCCGTTGGTCAGCGTGCCGCCCATCGGGGTCGCGCCCTTCAGCGAGTACTGGTTCTCGAGCGCGATCGACGCGACGATGGCGTTGTTCGCGAGGTTCGCGTCGCCCGAGTCGATGTAGACGTTGCCCTCGCCCGCGGAGCCCGCGGGGTAGGCGTTGGCGATCCGAAACCCACCGGACTGCGCCTCGATCGCGCCCGCGCGGTTGACGAGCAGCCAGCGCGAAGGACCCTCCGGGCCGGCGGGGCCCGTGGCGCCGCCGGCGCCGGTCGGGCCGGTGTCGCCCTTCGGTCCCGCCGGACCGGCTGGACCCGTCGCGCCGGCCGGTAGCTGGCCGGCGGCGAAGTCGCCGCGCCGGAGGTTCTTGACGTCGGATCCCGTCAGCGAGTTGTTGCGGACGTCGGCTCCCGTCAGCGAGCTGTTGCGGATGTCCGCGCCCGTGATCGAGCCGTTGCGGATGTTCAGGCCGGTGATGAGCGACGCGGCTTGCGCCGGTCCGCCGGCGGCGACGAACAGCGCGCTGACGGCGATCGCCATCGAGACGCTGGACGTGTTGATGCGCTTCATTGAAAGAGCTCCTCGTGTGGTGGGCCGGCCGTGTGCGGGCGACGCTGCCTCGGGCAGTTCGCGGCGCTCTTGCGCGCACACGACCCTGCTCTCCCCTGCGCGCCGGGCCGCTTTAAGGCTCACCCGACTGAGAGCGCGCACGCGCCCGGTTGCGGCGCGATCACACGAGGCGACCGGCCGCGCGTCGCCGCCGGACCGCCTCGCCGGCCTCGACACGTGCCTATCATCGAGTGCGATGAGCGGGATCAGAGCACTCGTCGTCGTGTTGGCCCTCGCGGGCGGCGTCATCGTCGGCGCGGGAGGCGCCCCGGCCTCGATCGGCGCGGCCGCGGCCGCCCATCCCGAGCCCGGCGACCTCGACGGCGACCTCTGGAAGAACGAGGTCGACAACTGCCCGCTCACGGCCAACGGGACGCAGATCAACACCGACGGTGACGCGGAGGGCGACGCCTGCGACGCCGACGACGACAACGACGGGATCCCGGACCTTGGCGGTCCCGGCGTGCCTCCCGACAACTGCCGCACCGTCGCCAACCCCGATCAGCTCGACTCCAACGGCGATGGCTATGGGGACCTCTGCCCACCGGTCGACTCCGACGGCGACGGTGTCCTGAACCCCAACGACAACTGCGTCAGCGACCCGAACCCCGGCCAGGAGGACCTCGACGGCGACGGCGAGGGCGGCTCCACCAGGGGTGGCGACGCCTGCGACCGCGACGACGACAACGACCTCGCACCCGACGCGGTCGACAACTGTCCGACGGTCTGGAACCCGTACCTGCCCCCGACCCCGCCATACGTGCAAGCGGACCTCGACGGCGACGGGATCGGCAGCGCGTGCGACCCCGACGAGTCGATCGCCGGGCCGGGCACGCCGACGACGCCGGGCACGGGCACGGGGACCGGGACAGGCCCCGGCGCAGGCGCCGCGACACCGTCCTCCGACCGCACCGCGCCAAAGGTCACGCTGACGGTGCAGCGCCGTCAGCGCCTCGCCGACTCGGGCAGCTCGTTCATCGTCAAGGCCTCGTGCTCGGAGGCGTGCGACCTCGACGTCGTCCTCGCGGCCGACGCGAAGGCCGCCAAGCGCGCGCGGCTGGGCAGCAAGCGCGTCGTGCTCGCCGCCGGCTCGTGGTCGCTCGCCGGGGCCGGCAAGACCTACGTCTTCGCCCGCTGGAAGCCCGCCGCGCGCAAGCTGCGCGCCGGGCGCAAGGTCGCCGCCGTGCTGCGGGTGACCGCCACCGACGCGGCCGCCAACAAGCGCACGGTCAGCAAGCCGGTCGAGCTGCGCAAGTAGAACGCGACCGGCCGGCCCCGAGGGGCCGGCCGGTCGCTACGCGATCACGTGCTCCGGGCGAGGTCGATCGGCACGCGATGCCGGTCGAGCGCGCCACGCGGCACGCGCCCGGCCGGGTCCCGGAGGACCGGCCGGCCATCGTGCTCGGACTCAGCGCATCCCGATCGACAGGGACTTGTTGCGCGTGCGCCGCTGCCCGCCAGTCGGGGTGAACTGCACCCGCAACACGCCGGACGTGCGGCCCGTCGGCCGCCGCGCGAGCGTGCGCCGCAGCAGCCGTGCGTTGCTCGCCGACAGGCGGAACGTGAACCGCAGCGCGCCCGCGCGCGTCGCCGTCGCGCTCGCGCTCGACAGCGTCACGACGGTACGCCCGATCCGGGCCTTGACCGTTGCCGTCGCCTTGCCTGCGCCCGGCACCCTGATCGAGTTGGATGCCCGCCGGTTGACGTACGTCAGGTTCCGCAGCGAGCCGAACGTGAAGAACGACGACGGCGACGCCGGCGGAGCCGGTGGCGGGGCCACGACCGGTGGTGGCGGCGGTGGCGCGACCGGCGGCGGTGGTGGTGGCGGTGGTGCGACCGGCGGCGGCGGTGGTGGTGGCAGCGCGAGCACCGCTCCCGGACCGGTGTACTTGAAGATCTGCAGGCCGAAGTCACGATCGGAGCCTGCGATCAACCGGTTGCCCGCGGCGTCGGTGAACTGCTCGACGCCCCAGAAGTTGCTGCCATCGTCGTCGATGTACTTGCCCATCTCCTCGATGCCGTCCGTACGGCTGTAGCGGACGACCCGCATGCCGGCGTTGTAGTACGCCATGTACGCGAGGTTGGTCGTCGGGTCCGTGGCCACCTCGTGGATCGTGAGATCCCCGAAGCCGACCGCGTATCGCGCGTCCATCGCCTCGTCGACCGCGTACGCGTCGAGCTCCTCGCCCGTCTCGGCGTCGTAGAGGTGCGAATAGCCCCAGCCGTCGAACAGCGAGCCGATCTGGACGGTGAGGCCGGCGGCGCCGGGAGCCGGCACGTCGGTGTCCGCCGGCGTCTCGGTGGCTGCGCCGGTGCACAGGTACGTGCCCTCGTCGAACGCGTCGAGGATCCGCATCCCGTTCTCGCGCCCGACGAACAGCATCGGGATGTCGACGGTGGCCGGGTCGATCAGCATGTTGATCAGCGTGTCGCAGCGCCCGCCACCGGCGCCGAACGAGTTGTTCATGATGATCCCGAGGTCATAGCCGGCGGCCTCGATGTTGTCGGCCTTCACCTGGAAATCGCAGGTGCCGCGCTCGGCGACGGCGATCGTCACCCCCGCCGGCGGAGCCATGACGGCTGCGCAGGCGTCTCCGACGAAGACCGTGTCGCCCGCGAACAGCTCGCCCGGCGCGATCGGCTCGGCGGCCGACAGCGCCGATGCGAAGCTCAGGCCAGCATGCGGTGCTTGCGTGATCTCGCTGATCAGCCGGAACGGCGCGAAGTCCTCGTCTCCGGCCAAGAAGAACTGGCCGTCGTGCGTGAACTCCGACTGGTGGGCGTTGCCCTCCGGCGGGTCGATCCCCGTCAGCGGATCCGGGTCGTCGAAGTCCGAGTCGACGATGAACGACGGGTTCGCCGGATCGTCGACGTCGAGCTCCACGTAGCCGGCGTCCCAGTAGGACACGAGCATGCGCTGCACGCCGCCGACCTTCTTTACCACGACGTCGTGGTGGAAGATCGCGTTGCCGCGCGCGCCCTCGTCGACGATGTCGTCGACCTCGGGCAGGTCGAAGAGGTCGAGGTCCTTGATGAACTCGGGGTCGGTCGGGTCGGTGATGTCGAAGATGTCGACGTCGGCGAGCTCGGTGTTGTCGGACGCCACGAGGTAGGCCTTCGCGCCGTCCTGCCAGATGAACACGCTGTGGTAGGACTTCGGCACCTCGCCCGGATCCTGGACCACGGAGCCCTCCGGCGACTGGTCGCCGGCGACCTGCACGAGCGGCACGGGGTTCGCCGGGTCGGTGACGTCGTAGAGGTCGAATCCGCCGCCGGTCTTGTCGGCCGGCGCGCACGTCGGGTCCGTCAGCGCGACGTTCGAGCCGTAGGTCTCGTCGTTGACCGCGAGGATGTCGCCCGTGAACTGCGGCGTGCTGACGGAGATCACGTGCGCGCCCTCGCCGTGGTAGTACGGCGCCTGGGCGGGGATGAACGTGACCTGCGTCGGGTTCGCCGGGTTGCGGATGTCGACGACGAACGTGCCGCCGTCATCGCACGTGGGGCTATCCCACGAGTTGACGTACGCGTAGCCCTTGTGCACGGCGACGTCCGCGATCTGGCCCGGAAGGACCGGATTGCCGGTCGTCGGGCTGATGAGGTTCAGCTCGCCGACGAGATCCATGTTCTCCTGGACGCCAGGCAGGTGGTCGAACGGGATGCCGTGGTGCCTTCCGAAACCGCCGTTCAGACCGAACGGGGAGCTGTGCTTGAGCCCGGCGCCCATGGCTCCGTCAGACGTCGACTGGACCCGCGCCGCGTCGCGCGCGGTCTTGGTGAGAGCCGAGGCCCCCGGTACGGCAACGGCTGTAGCGCACGCGGCCGTCACGGCTGCGAGAGCGCTTAAGCGAAACCTTGCCATCAACTTGCCTCCATCCTTGTTGGGCGGTCCGGCGCGCCTGCCCAAGCTCCCCGTCCCCCGGCGCCGCGGCGATTGCCCCGCAGGATACCCGGATCACCCCCAATCGAGACGAATGTGACAAGCAGCGCGCGCCGGCGGTCAGCGCACGAGGCGGACCGTCAG
Organism: uncultured Actinomycetes bacterium; assembly: GCA_963806515.1. Taxonomy (GTDB): domain Bacteria; phylum Actinomycetota; class Thermoleophilia; order Solirubrobacterales; family Solirubrobacteraceae; genus CADCVQ01. The sequence goes on from CAWDYO010000014.1 coordinate 82,209, forward strand.
CGGCTTGGCCGCGCGCGAGTTGCCCGCGCGATCGGTTGCGACGATCGCCAGGCTGACGATGGCCGTCCGGCGCCTGCGCAGCGCCCGCAGCGCTTGGCGATGCTGCGACAGCGTGAGCTTGACCGCGAGCTCGGCGCCCCCGCCGGCCACGGCGATCTCGCGCCGCACGACCCTGAGCGGTAGCGCGAGGCCGTCGATGGTCAGCGAGCCCGAGGCCGCGACGAAGCCGCTCTCCGTCGACGTGGCGAAGACGCGGATCGTGCGCGTCTTCGCGATGTGCTTGCGCGCGGGCCCGCCGACCTCGATCCGCGGGGCCACGCGGTCGCGGACACCTCCGCCACCGGGCGGCGCCGCAGTGAGCGTCCGGACGATCGTCTCGCAGTCGGCGTCGACCTCGTCGAGCGTGTCCGCGTCGACCTTGTCGCTGCCCGTGCCGCAGCGCACGAGATCCTGGATGCCGTCGCGCGCGCGCAGGTCGTCGTCGCCCGCGTCGCCGGCCAGCTCGTCCACGCCGAGCCCGCCGACGACGACGTCGTTGGCGCCGCCGCCGGCGAGCGTGTCGTCGCCGTCGTCACCGCTGAGCTGGTCGGCGGCGGGGCCGCCCGTGAGCGTGTCGGCGCCGGGTCCGCCCAGGAGCGTCGTCGCGATGTTCACCGTCACGGTCGCGGTGTCCTCGCGCTCGCCGAGATCGAGGCGCACCGTGCGCACGCCCGCGGCCGGGCAGAACGTCTGGATGATCCACGCGTTCGCGTCGGCGCTGATGTCGCCGGGCGTGCAGGAGCCGGGGTCCATGCCGCCGTCGACGGTCGGGTCGCGAAACTCGATCCGCGAGCCGTTCGGGCGCACGACGAGCGTGTTGAGCGAGGTCGCGTCGGCGGAGGTGTACGAGACGATGCCGGGCGACGGGCGCACGAGCGAGTGCGCGCCGGCCGCGGACGGCGCGATCGCGACGCCGGCGGCGGTGCCGAGCAGCGCGGCGGCCGCGATCCACGGCCTCATGGCCGGAACACCGCTTCCCAGGTCTTGGCACCGTCGGTCGTGTGCATGATCGTCCCGTCGCTGAGCGCGAGGTACAGCTCGTTCTTCCCGATTGCCTTGAACTTGTACGGCTCGCCGTCGACGCGGCCGGCCGGCTTGAACGTGTCGCCGCCGTCGCTAGAGCGCTCCACCGTGCCGTCCTTCAGCGCGCGATAGAGCGCGTCGGGCGCGGGCCACGACAGCCGGATCCCCTCGCGGCGGTCGATCGGCCGCCACGAGGCGCCCGTGTCCGTCGAGCGAAAGAGCTCGCCGTCGTTGGACGCGACGATGCGCTTGGGGTTCGCCGGGTCGACCTCGAAGTCGATGACGAGGCCGCGCGGCGTGAAGTTCTCGGTGAACGTGCGCCCGCCGTCATCGGAGATGAGGATCGCGCTGAGCACCGCGTCGAACGCGTACATCCGGTTGTGGATGCGGATGATCTTGTGCAGGTCGGCGTTGCCGAGGCGCGAGACCGCCGTCCAGGTCTTGCCGGCGTCGTCGGAGATGATGAAGCCGAGGAACGACGGCAGCGTGCCCTGCTGGTCGGGGTGGCCCGAGCCGATGAGCTGCCCCGGCCCGACGGCGAGCAGCTCGAGGAACGTCCCGATCGTCGAGCGCTTGCCCTGCGCGCTGATCGTGCCCCGGACCGTCGTGACCTTGCCGCCCTGCCGCGCGATCCGGAAGAAGCCGCGGTTGGTCGTGAGCAGGAAGTCGTTTGACTGCGGGTCGATGTCGAGCGCGTTGACGAACGGCGGCTTCTTCGTGAAGTCGACGAGGCGCGAGGAGCGCTTGACGGGCGCGTCCTCCGCGGCGCCGCAGCCGCCGAGCGCAAGCGCGAGCGCGGCAAGCACGGCGATGCCCGCCCGCCGCGTCACGAGCTGCCCGCCTGCGCCAGCAGCCAGAGCGCCAGCGTCGTGAAGCCGACCATGATCGCGAGCATGGCGTACTGCGAGCGCGCGGCGGCGCGCGCCTGGCCGTAGAGCACGAGCGCGCGGTCGTGCGCGAGCGTGAGCGCCGCGACGTGCCCGGCGACGACGCACGCGACCTGCGCGTACCACGCCTGGTTCTGCGAGATGACGCCGTAGTCGACGGCGGCGCCCGCGGTCCCGAGGAGGTCCCAGCCCTCGCCCAGCGGATCGGAGGCGAGGTAGGCGATGCCCTGGCCCTCGAAGAGCAGGAACGTCAGGTAGTGCGCCGCGACGTACACGAGCGCGATCGGCACGAGCGAGTGCACGAAGCCGCGGCGCAGCGCGGGCGCGTCGATCGCCGGGGCGAGGCGCCGCGCCGCCCGGCAGCCGAGGCCGTAGAAGCCGGCGACGAGCGCGACGCACACGAGGATCCCGATCGTGTCGGACAGCTTCTGCGCCGGCTCGAGCGCCAGGCCGATCGTCGTCGCGAGGTCGTCGAGCGGCTTGCGAACCTCGGCCCAGACGCTGCCCTGGCTCAGCCCGTCGAACGTCACGGTGCCGATCATCACGGCGACGAACGCGACCGTGCCGGCGACGACCTCCAGGCGCGGCAGGCCGCCGAGCAGCGGCCGCACGCCGGCGACCCGCGCGCGCGTCTCGAACACCGAGATTCGCGCCAGCAGCGAGAAGTAGACGGAGAACGGGTCGGCGCGCGTCGTCCACGTCTCGACCCCGTAGACCGCCTGACCGGCGAGCGTGACCACCGTGTAGATCGTGACGACGATCGCCAGCGTTCGCGGCTGCTCGCCCCACCCCGACACGAGCTCGATCCACGTGAACGCGAGCAGGCCGGCGGCGGCGGGCCACCATCCGAGACCCGGCGGGTACGCGCGGCGGGTCGCGCCGTCGCGGCGCAGCACCCATCCGGTCGCCCGACCGAGCGCGCGCCAGGGGTTCAAGGCGCGGAAGACGTCGCCGAACAGCGCGCTCGCGAACGCGAGCCCGACCCAGAACGTGATGAAGACGAACGTCGGCGCGAGGTTGCTCAGCGCGTTCTGCGTGCCCGCGTACCCGGCGACGAGCACCAGCGCGAGCAGCCCGATCCCGACCGTGCCGGCGGCGATCTCGAGCGCCCGGCTGCCGAGCGCCCGGCCGAGGGCGCCGGGCAGCGGGCGCCAGCGGTCGTCCTCCAGGCGCGGCTGCGGCCAGAGGGTCGCGAGCGCGACGAAGGACACGACGAGGACGACCGCGGCCGCCCAGCCGAAGAGCCACTCTGGCAGCGGGAGGTTCGCGCGCTGGACGAGCCCGTGGGCCTGCGCCGCGGCCGGCAGGGCGGCGGCGGCGAGCAGCAAGCCTCCCGCCGCTCGAAGTCCGCGCCGCGTGGCGGTTGCCCGCGACGCGTGCAACGCGTCGCGGAGGGCGCCGGTTGCGCGCGGCGTGTGCGACCGGTCGCGGGGCGTGGCGGCTGCCCGCAGCGCGCCCCGGGGGTCGCGGCGCGCGCTCAACGCCGGATCGCGAAGAAGACCTTGACCCCGCGCGAGCAGCGGAACTTCAGCTTCGTCTGGCTGCCGTAGTCGCGGCAGGTGTAGCCCGTGGGCCGCCGGTGCGTCGAGAGGTAGCGCGTCGCGTGAGGCTTCGCGGTGCTGCAGCGCAGCTGATCGGCCTTGATGTTGTAGCGCTTGCCCTTGACGGTCACGTTGCCGCAGTCGGTCGGCGGCACGATCGCGCCGCTCGGCGTCGCGAGCGCGGCGCAGGCGATCGTCAGCGCGAGTGCCGTGAGGCATGCGCGGGAGGCTGCCCGGATGTGCATGCGGCGCCGTCTCATGATCCCGTGCGATCCAGGGTAGCGCCGGGATCGCGCCGCCGACCCCGCTAGGCTCGTCGTGTTGGAGCGGGCGATGGACACGGCAACGGAAAGATCTTCGGCCGGCGGTCGTCAAGGGCGGGTCGCGAGGAGCCGATAGACGAGTCATGGCGCGCCAGCTTCGCCACACGACCGAACGCCTCGATGCAGCTGCGTGCGGCGGTCGTCGAGACGAGCCACCGGCTCGCCCGCAACGGTCTCGTCGTCGGGACCGCCGGCAACGTCTCCGCGCGCGCCGGCGACCTCGTCGCGGTGACGCCCACCGGCGCGCGCTTGCAGTCGCTGGGGCCCGACGAGATCGCCGTCGTCGACCTCGACGGTCGGCAGGTCGCGGGTCCGCTCGCGCCGACGTCCGAGCTGCCGCTGCACCTCGCGATCTACCACGCATACGAGGCCGGCGCCGTCGTGCACACCCACCCGCCGATGGGCACCGCCATCGCGTGCGTCGCGGACGAGCTGCCCTGCATCCACTACACGCTGCTCACGCTCGGCGGCAGCGTGCGGGTCGCGCGCTACGCGACGTTCGGGACCGACGACCTGGCTGCGAGCGTCGTCGAGGCGCTCGAGGGTCGCACTGCCGCGCTGCTCGGCGGCCACGGCGCCGTGACGTACGGCGACGACCTCCGGTCGGCCCTCGACGCGACCGAGCTGCTCGAATGGGCGTGCGGCGTCTACGTCCACGCATGCGCGATCGGCACGCCACGCGTGCTGGCCGACGACGACCGGGTCGCGGTCGCCGAAGCGCTCGCGACATACGGCTACGGCGCCACGCAGAACCCCGGCGCCGGCTGAGCCGCCCGCTCGCGGGCCGCGAGCGGTCGCGGAGCCTTCGACGCCGGTCGGCGACGCGAGCGCGATCAGCGACCTGGCGGGTAGCCGCCGACGGCGGCGAGGCCGTCCACGAGAGCCGGACCCGCGTGCAGCCGATCTGCTCCGAGGGTCAGCCCGCCGTCGTGACCTGCCGGCCCTCGGACGGCTGGACGAGCAGCCAACCGTGGCCGGAGAAGCCGATCTGCACGCTCTCGCCGGAGCCGAGCCCGATCAGCGACTTCGCCTGCACGTCGGTCTTCAGCGTCGTCGTCACGCCGCCGGACCACGCGATCGCCGCCTGCGGATCGGCGAACGTCGGCGCCTCGCCGACGTCGAGCTTGATCGGCTGGCCGTCGGACGTCAGCGCGACCAGCCCGCTGCCACGCAGCACGATGTTGAACAGGCCACCGGCGAGCATCCCCGCCGCGCCGCCCTTGACGCGCGTCACGTCCCACTCGATCTGGTTCTCGAACGCGAGGATGCTCGCGCCGTTGACCGTCAGCTCCTCTCCCTCGAGCCGCAGGACGTGCACGAGCATCGCCTGGTTGGCGAGAAACAGCTCGCCGCTGCCGCTGCACTTCATGAGCCGCAGGTCCTCGCCGCTGGCGGCCTTCTTGAGCATCCGCCCGATCCCGCCGCCCTTGTGCTCGAAGCGCACGTCGCCCTGGTAGGCGACCATCCCCCCGCTGCGCGCCATGATCGACGTCTCCGAGAGCTCGACCTTCAGCGCATACGGGCCTTGAGGCGTGAACGCCTCGCCGGTCTCGATCTCACGGTACTGCTCGAACGCTGCGCCCATGTCGGTCATGGCTTCTCCCAGGTCGTGACACCCCGCACGCTACCTACCCCTGCCATCCGGTGTTGGCGATCGACGCGGCGGGCTCACTCGCGCAGCAGCGCCGCGGTTGTCGACGGTGTCCAGCGGCTTCGGGAAGTTCGCCTGTGCCCGCGCGACGTTGCCGCTCGACGACCTGGATCGGCGCGTCGATGCGGGCGGGGACCCGCTTGCCCCGGGTCGCGGCGAGGCACGCCTGCACGCCGAGCTGGCCGATCGTGTACGGGTACTGGGCGACGGTCGCGGACATCGCGCCGCGGCGGATCGCCGACAGCGCCTCCTCGATGCCGTCGACGCCGATCACCGCGATCTCGCCCTGCTTGCCCGCGGCCTTGACGGCGGTCGACGCGCCGAGCGCCATGAGGTCGTTGGCCGCGAAGATCCCCGCGACGCGGTCGCCGTCGGACAGCAGCGCCTCCGTCGCGAGCCTTGCCTTGCGCCGGTCGAAGTCGGCGGCCACCGACGCGATGACCTCGAAGCGCCCCCGCGCCGCGTCGCGGAACCCCGAGACGCGCGCGCCGCTCGTGACGTCGCCAGGCGGGCCCGTGAGCACGGCGACGCGCGCGCCGCGCGGCACGAGCCCCGCCATCGCAGCCGCTCCGGCCTTGCCGGCGGCGACGTTGTCCGTCCCGATGTACGTCGTGATCCTGACGCCGATCGACGTCGCTTGGCGCCGGGCGACCGGCGAGTCGATGTTGACGATCGGCGTTCCCTTCGCGACGCGCGTCAGCGGCTGGATGAGGTTCGCCTGATCGATCGGGTTGACGATGAAGCAGCCCGCGCCGGCGCTGGCCTGCGAGTCCAGCCGCGCCGCCTGGCCGGCGGCGTCCTCCTGGTCGGATGCGGCCTCGACGCGCAGCGCCATCCCGAGGTCGCGGGCGGTCGCGACGAGGCCGTCGCGCATCGTGCCGAAGAACGGGTTGTCGAGCCCCTTGATGATCGCGGCGAGCGAGCTGCTCTTCGCGTCGACGTTCTTCGGCTCGGCCGCGCTCCCGCACCCCGGAAGCGACCCCCGCAGTGCACACGAGGAGCGCCGCCAGCACGGTCGCTCGCCGTTGCATGCGTGGATCCTAGAGCCGCCGTGAGCGGGCACACGTCGAGTATTCGGACGCGATGTGCCAGGGCTGGGCTCCGTACGCGACGATCGCCGAGTTGAAGGCGAACTCGCGGTTGCGCTACCTCCGTTCCATCCGGACTGGCATCCCGGCGCTGGCCGTCGTCATCGGCGTCGCCGGGTACGTCGCGACGACGCGGTTGCAGGCCGCCGACCGCGCGGCCGAGGCCGAGCGTCGCGCCCAGCTCGAGAGCGTTCGCGCGCAGGGGGCGCTCTCGGGCGCGCGGACGTTCGTGGCCCGTCTCGGCAACGTCCTGCAGAGCGAGATGCAGCGCGGGCAGCGGCGCTTCGCCCAGCTTGCCGGCAGCGCATCGAGCGGCGCCGGGCTCGTCGACGTGCTCTGGGTCCAGCGCGTGGCGAACCCCGACCGCGCGCGCTACGAGCGGCTGCTCAAGCGGCAGATCACGCACTTCGTGGGCCTGCGACCGGCGCGCGCTCCGGAGTCGGTGAAGGGCTACCTGCCGGCGACGTTCTCGACGCAGACGCGCCCGGAGCTCATCCCCGGCGCGGACGTGACGCAGTGGCCGGGGCTGCGCGCCGGGATCCGCGATCGCGCGAGCGTCTTCGCCGTCGGCGCGACGCTGCCCGGACGGCTCGGGCGCGAGCCGGGCTTCTACCTGCTCCAGGCGGCCGACTTCGGGCGCGGCAGGGACGGACGGGGCTGCCTGGCCGTGTTCGTCCCGCGCGGCTGGCTGACGGTCGAGATCGGTGAGGACGCGCGGAAGATCAGCATCGCGGTCGACGGGCAGCATCTCGAAGGCGGGCTCACGCAGCCGGCGGCCGGCGCGGAGTTCGAGGCACTCGGGCGGCGCTGGCGCGTCGAGGTCGCCGCCGCGCGGGTCACCGCGGGGACCGCCGCGCTGCCGTGGATCGCCCTCGTGTGGCCGGGGCTGCTGGCGCTGCTCGTCCATCCAGCAGGCTCGCCCGAGGCAACGACGTCGCTCGTGTGGAGTCGCGCGTCCTGCGTGCCGACGGCGAGATCCTCACGGTCGAGTGGAGCGCCCGCCCGATCGCGGAGGAGGGCCTGATCTACGCGGCCGCCCGCGACATCACCGAGCGCAAGCGCACCGCGCGCGCGCTCGAGCTGCTCGTCGCCGAGCAGGCGGCGCTGCGCCGCGTGGCGACGCTCGTCGCGCGCGACGCGTCCCCCGACGAGGTCCTCGACGCCGTCGTGCGCGAGGTTCGCACGCTGCTCGACGCCGACTCGACGAGGCTGCTGCGCTACGAGAGCGGCGATGCCGTCACGGTGCTCGCCGGCGACAACGAGCCGGGACGCGAGGTGGTGATCGGCAGGCGCGTGTCGCTGGAGGGCGAGAACGTGCCCGCGATGGTCTTGCGATCCGGGCGCGCGGCGCGCCAGCGCGACGTGGAGGACGCCGTGGGCCCGATCGCCGGGCGCGCGCGCAGCCTGGGCCTGAGGGCCGGCGTCGGGGCCCCCGTGTCCGTCGAGGGTCGGCTGTGGGGCGTGATGATCGCGTCATGGAAGGACGAGGCTGCGGCGCCCGCCGACGCGGAGGAGCGAATGGCGCAGTTCACCGAGCTCGTCGCCGTCGCGATCGCCAACGCCGAGGGACGTACGCAGCTGGCGGCGTCCCGCGCCCGCGTCGTCGCGACCGCCGACGAGACGCGGCGGCGGATCGAGCGCGACCTCCACGACTCCACCCAGCAGCGGCTCGTCTCGCTGGGCCTCGAGCTGCGGGCGGTCGAAGCGGTGCTGCCCGCCGAGCTGTCCGACGTCAAGGAGCGGATCGCCGGCGCAGCCGCGGGGACGGCCGAGATCCTCGAGGAAGTGCAGGAGATCTCCCGTGGCATCCACCCCGCGATCCTCACGACCGGGGGTCTCACCCCGGCGCTGCGGACCCTCGCGCGGCGTTGCACGGTCCCGGTCGAGCTCGACACGGAGATCGCGGGGCGGCTGCCCGAAGCCGTCGAGGCCGCCGTGTACTTCGTCGTCTCCGAGGCGCTCACGAATGCCGCCAAGCACGCGCGGGCCTCGTTCGTCAGCGTCGCGGTCACGGCGCAGAACGGGTCGGTCGAGCTTGCGGTCGACGACGACGGCGCCGGCGGCGCGGACCCGGCGCGCGGCTCCGGGCTCATCGGGCTCCACGATCGCGTCGAGGCGCTCGGCGGCTCGATCGCCCTCGACAGCCCCGCCGGGGGCGGGACCGCGCTGCGAGCGCGGATTCCGATCGTCGGGCGGGTCGCGTGACGGCGCCGTCGCCGATGCGCGTCGTCCTCGCGGACGACGACGTCCTCCTGCGAGAGGGCATCGCCAGCCTGCTCGAGCGCTCGGGCTTCGAGGTCGTGGGCCAGGCGGGCGACGCGGACGAGCTGATGGCGCTCGTCCGCGCGGAGCGCCCCGAGCTCGTCCTCGTCGACATCAGGATGCCGCCGCACCACGCAACCGAGGGACTCGACGCGGCGCGCGTCATCCGCGAGGAGCTCCCGGAGACCGCGATCGTCGTGCTGTCGGCCCACGTCGAGGTCGACCAGGCGATGGAGCTGCTCGAGGGCGGCGAGCGCATCGGCTACCTCCTCAAGAGTCGCGTCATCGACATCGAGGACTTCCTGTCGACGATCGCGCGCATCGGCGCGGGAGGCTCGGTCGTCGACCCGGCGCTCGTCAAGGAGCTCTTCGCGGCGCGGCGCAAGAACGATCCGCTCGAGGCGCTCACCGCGCGCGAGCGGGAGGTGCTGGCCCTGATGGCCGAGGGCCTGTCGAACGTCGGCATCAGCCGCCGCCTGTGGGTCGCGGAGGGGACGATCGAGAAGCACGTCCACGCGATCCTCGCCAAGCTGCCGCTGGCGTCGACCGCCGACGATCACCGCCGCGTGCTGGCCGTCATCACCTTTCTCGAGAACCGCTAGCGACGAGCGCCCGGATCGCGTCGCCGGACAGCGCGGACTTCGAGACGAAGCCGACGGCCGGGCTCGCGGCGATGAGGTCGGCGAAGTCGCGCTCGGCGTACGTCGAGATGATGATCACGGCCGCCGAGACGTCGGGGCTCTCGGCGAGCTCGCGAGCCAGGACGAACCCGCACTCGCTGCCGAGCTTGATGTCGACGAGGACGACGTCGGGCTGCAGCTCGCGCACGCGTGGCAGCGCCTCGGCACTCGACGTGGCGACGCCGACGACGTCGATGTCCTCGGTCTCGAGCAGCATCGACACGACCCGCAGGAACTCGAGGTTGTCATCGACGATGAGGCATCGAAGGCGCACAGCCGCCGAGTCTCCCGGATGCCCGGAGCGTCCGCAAATGGTGCTGGCATGTAGATACACCGGAAGCTGGCATGACCCGGAAATGGGGGCTGGCAGCGCAGACAGCGCGCTCCGGGGCCGCGATGCTTGCCCCGTGCGATCCAGACACGAGGTCTGCAACGCCACCCGTTCGCGCTCTGCTGCGGAGCGCGAGCCGAAGCCGCGAAAGGTCGAGAACGTGGCGGGCGAGGTGGCGTTTGAGGCAGCGCAGCGCGCCCTTCTTGGTCTTGCCTTCGGCTTCTTTGCGAGCGAGATACGCCTTGGTGACGGGGTCATAGCGCGCGCGGGTGATCGCGATGACGTGTAGCGCGTAGTTGAGCTGGCGGTCGCCGCCGCGGTCCAGGCGGTGGCGGTCGCGTTGGCCCGAGGAGCACGGGATCGGTGCGGTGCCGGCCAGGCGCGCGAAGCTCGCGTCGCTGGGGAACCTTTGGGCGCCGGCGGTGCGGCCGATCAGGATCGCCGCGGTCAGCGCGCCGCAACCGCGTTCGGCGAGCAGCTGCGGGCGGTGTGCCTTGACGAGCTCGAGCAGCTCGCGCTGCAGCGCGTCGATCTGGCGGGTCAGCACACGCAGCTGCGCGATCTGCTCACGAGCGACGCGGACACGAGCGCCGGCAGGCAGGCGCCGCAGGCGCCGGTCGATGCGATCGAGCTGCCGCGGGCGTTCCAGCGCGCCGCGACCGAGTGACTGCTCAAGCTCGCCGCAGAGTTCCAGCAGATGCCAGCGCAAGCGGTTCTGGATGCGCGTGCGCTCGGCGACGAGGTCCTTGCGGTGATCAGACAGCAACCGGATCTCCATCGCCTGTTCATTCAGATACGCGGCCGGGAAGTCCTTGACGCCGTCTTTGACGACGGCTCTGGCGATCGCGAGCGCGTCGATCTCATCAGACTTGCCGGGCTGGCGCTCACCGCGCCGTGAGGCTCCCATTCGGTGCGGCGCGACGCGAACGACCTGCTCGCCGGCGGCGATCAGCGCCTGCTCAAGGCGCCCGGACACGCCGCGGCAGTCCTCGATCGCCCACACCCGCTCGTCGTCGAGCTCGCGGGCCCAGCGCACGGCGGTGAGATGCCCCGCCTCGTCGGCCTTGATCTGCCGGGCGCCGCGCACCCGGCCCGTGCCCTCATCGACGGCCGCCAGCGCGTGCGAGCGCTTGTGCGTGTCCGCCCCGATCACGATCATCTGCACCATCCCCTTCGTTGGTCATCAGCGACGAAGCGGATCTTCGGCGGACAACCGTCAGTTGGGGCGATGCCACGCTCCTATCAAGTCACGCCGAAGGTCCTCGGGCGGCGGCGGGCGACAGAAGCTTCTGTGGGTCAGGCCAACGACGACACGGAACTCTAGAGTCAGCCCGCCGCCAGCCCGAGAACCAACCGCATCCGCCGGACGACAACCGCATCGACCTCAGCAACGATGACACTGACGGAACTCTTCCGCGGCGCTCACGGGACAGTGGTTCGAAACGTGACACATAGGCCCGTTTCGAACCACTGACGCCTCCTCCGAGGGCTGCGGCGGCCGCTGCCTCTCGACGTCTCCGGCGCTCTCGCCGCGGCTGACCGTGCCCCGCCGTCCGCGTGGCCCGATCACGACGATCGAGACCGCCCCTTGTGCGCGAGAAGCGGCGCTACCTGGGTAGTCCGACCGGTCGCGCGGTGACGCGACTTTGCCTTGACAACGGCCGCGCCCGCGACAAAGGTTTCGCCGGACCGCGGGTGAGGAGCCTGCCGGGCACGAGCAACGAAGGGACGCCAAAATGCCGAGTCGACCCATCCGCCGAGCGCGCCCGGGTGCGCACGCCGCCGGCCTCGTCGTAGCCGTCGTCGCGTTCGCCGTCCTCGCCGCCGCGCCGGTGGCTGCGGCCAACTCCGTGACCGACTGGAACGCCCGCGCGCAGCACGCGATCGCGGACGTCGCGCAGCAGCTGCCGTGGGTGCAGACGCGGAGCTTCGCGATGGTGAGCGGCGCCACCTACGACGCGGTCAACGCGATCGACGGAACGCCGTACCGGCCATACCTGGTCGCGCCCCCGGCTCGCCGCTCGTACTCCAAGGACGCCGCCGTCGCGACGGCGGCACACGACGTGCTCGTGGGCCTCCTTCCCGACCAGCGGACATGGCTCGACCAGCAATACGACGAGGCGCTCGCCGCCATCCCGGACGGGCCCCGCAAGGCCGGGGGAGTGGCCGTCGGCGGCCAGGCCGCCGGCGCGATGCTCGCGGCGCGCGAGAACGACGGCGTCGACGCCAGCATGTCGTGGCCCGTCGGCACGCAGCCGGGCGAGTGGCGGCCGACGGCGCCGTTCTTCGTCGGCATCAGCGCCCAGATCGGCTTCATGCGGCCGTTCGCGGTCCCGGATGCCGATCTGTTCCGCTCGCCTGCACCCGACGCCTTGACGAGCGCGAGGTACGCGACCGACTTCAACGAGGTCAAGTCGGTCGGCTCCGCGGTGAGTACGACGCGAACGCCCGACCAGACGGACGCCGCGCTCTTCTGGGGCGGCCAGCACAACCCCTGGTGGTCGATCTTCGACCAGATCGCGCTCGCGCGGCGTCTCAGCGTCTCCGAGGCGGCGCGCATGCTGGCGCTCCTGAACATCAGCTCGCACGATTCGTTCATCGCGAACTTCAAGGCCAAGTACCACTGGAGCTCCTGGCGACCCATCACGGCGATCCCCGAGGCCGGCACCGACGGCAACCCACAGACGGCGGCCGATCCGGATTGGGCGCCGTTGCTGCCGACACCACCGGTCCCGGAGCACCCCTCGGGCCACGCGGAGGTATCCGCGACGATCACCACGATGCTCGCGCTGTTCTTCCGGACCGACCGGATGGCCTTCACGGGCTACAGCAGGGACACCAACACGACGCGACGCTACGCCAGGTTCTCCGACGCGCGCATCGAGGTCGTCAACTCCCGCGTATGGGGCGGGATCCACTTCCGCACCGCCGACAACCAGGGCGCGGTGGAAGGCGCGAAGCTCGCAGCCTACGTCTGGCTCACGCGCTTGCGGCCGCGAGCGGGGTGATCTGCAGTGGCCCGCGGCGCCGATGGATCGAGAGGTACCGCATCCCGAACTCGCCGGCGGTGATGCGGCGGGTTGCGCCGCGCTCGACGAGGAGCGCATGGCCGGCCGCGACGGCATGGATCTCGCCGTCGACGATTGCGACGCCCGTGCCGCCGAGCACGACGACCAGCACGTCGAGCTCGGCGTTGACGTGCTCGGCCACTTCGTGTCCCGCCGGCCATGACAGCAGCGTGGCGTTGAGGTCCTCGCTCGCGAGGCCCCAGAGCGGACCCGTGCCGGACCCGACGATGAGATCGACGGGACCTTCAGCGCGGCGCTGAGCCTCTCCGGGCGCGCCGATCGCCATGGTCGCTACGACCGGCGCGCGGGTTGCTTGGCGGGAGCCGCGACGGGCGGGCGCGCCGAGCGTGCCGCGTCGCCCGAGACGCCGAGCTTCGCGTGCTGGTCCTCGACGCCGCCGCGGGCCGGGTCGGCGAGCTCCATCGCGCGGGGGAGGTCGCGGTTGAAGCGCATCTGCAGCTCGGTCAGCGGCTGGATGACGCCGCGCAGGACGAGCGCGCCGCCGACGTAGCGCGGCGCCCACAGGCGCGACGACCGCCGCCGGATCCCCTTCTCGATCGCGTCGATCGCGTCGACGAGCGGCGCCGGCGTCGAGACGAACTTCGGCAGCGTGTCCGTGAGGATCTGCGACGAGGGGTGGGCGAAGCTCGTGCGTACGAGGTCGGTGTCGATGAAGCCGAAGTACGCGCAGCCGACGCGCGCGCCCGTCGGCGCCGTCTCGGCGCGCAGGCTGTCCGTCAGCGCCTCGACGCCGGCCTTCGACGCCGAGTACGGACCCATGAGCGGCGTGTGCGAGGCGGCCGCCAGCGAGGCGATGTTCAGCAGGTAGCCGCGCCGCGCCGTGATCTGCTCGATGAGCGCGCGGTCGGTCCGCCAGACGCCCATGAGGTTGACCTCCAGCGCCCGCTCGACCTGCTGCATCGGCGCCGTCGCGAGCCTGCCGATGTAGCTGATGCCCGCGTTCGCGATGCCGACGTCGATCCCACCGAAGCGCTCGACGGTCCCGCGCACCGCACGCTGGAGCGCGTCGTAGTCCGTGACGTCGGCCTCGAACGCCACCGCGCGGTCGCCGAGCGACACGGCAAGCTCGTCGAGCAGGTCGGGCTCGAGGCCCACGAGCGAGACGTTCGCGCCCGCCGCGTGCAGCCGCGTGGCGATCGCGGCGCCGATGCCGCGGGCCGCGCCGGTGACGAAGACCGTCCGGCCGGCGACGTCGTAGTCCGGTCGTGCGAAGGGGAGGCGCATCATGCCGCCGCCGCCGTGTCGGCCGCATGTGCCTGCGACGCGGGTCCGCCGGCGCGCAGCTCGTAGGCATCGGGGTCGAAGTGCCGTGTGCGCTGGCGGAAGCGGAACGTGAAGTCCGGCCACAGCGTCGCGTTCTTGCCGGTCGCGTCGAGGTACCAGCTCGCGCAGCCCGAGCTCCACACGGTGCCGGCCATCATCGCCTGCACCTCCTCGTTGAAGGCCTCCATCACCTCCGGACGCACCTCGACGGTCGCGATCCCCTGCTCGTCCATCACGCGGATCGCGTCCATGAGGTAGGAGAGCTGCGACTCGATCATGTAGACCATCGAGTTGTGGCCGAGCCCGGTGTTCGGCCCGATGATCCGAAAGACGTTCGGGAAGCCCGACATCGCCGTGCCGAGGTACGCCTGCGGGCTCGGGCCCGCAGCCTTCGCGAGCGTCACGCCGTCGCGGCCACGGACGAGGTGCGCGGTCGGCGGGTCGGTGACGTGAAAGCCCGTGCCGAGGATGATCGTGTCGACCTCGCGCGAGCTGCCGTCGGCGAGCACGATCCGGTTGCCGTCGACGTGCGAGATCGCGTCCGTCACGAGCTCGACGTTGGGCTGGGTGAGCGCGGGATACCACTCGTTCGACAGCAGGACGCGCTTGCAGCCGAGGCGGAAGTCCGGCTCGAGCTTGCGCCGCAGCGCGCGGTCGCGAACCTGATGGTGCATGTGCAGCCGTGCGATCCGCTCGGCCGGGCGCATCATCCGCGGGTTCTTCGCGAACCCGACGAGGTACGACTCGCGCGTCCAGTACACGAGCGTGCGCACGAGTCGCTGCGCGGCCGGGATGCGCCGGTAGAGCTGGCGCTCGAAGCGGGACGTCGGCCGGTCGGTGTGAGGCATGATCCACGGCGCCGTGCGCTGGAAGACGTGCATCTGCCCGACCTGCTTCTGAATCCGCGGGACGAACTGGATCGCCGACGCGCCCGTGCCGATGACGGCCACGCGCTCACCGGTCAGGTCGTGGTCGTGATCCCAGTCCGCGGAGTGGAACATCTTGCCCTCGAAGCGCTTGAGGCCGCGGATCGCGGGCACGGCCGGATGGCTCAGCGGCCCGGTCGCGTCGATGAGGAGGTGCGCGGAGAAGGCTCCGCCGGCCGTCTCCACGAGCCAGCGCTGCCTGCGTCTCGTCCCACGTCGCGCCGGTCAGCTCGTGTCCGAAGCGCAGGTGCTCGGACAGCCCGTGGCGCTCGGCGGTGCGGCGCAGGTAGGACCAGATCTCCGGCTGGCGGGAGTACGTGCGCGTCCACGACGGGTTCGGCTCGAAGGAGAACGAGTACAGGTGCGAGGGCACGTCGCACTGACAGCCCGGGTACGTGTTCGCCTGCCACGTGCCGCCGACGTCGTCGGCGCGCTCCAGGATGACGAAGTCCTCGATCCCGGCCTCCTTGAGGCGGATCGCCATGCCGATGCCGGCGAACCCGCTGCCGACGATCGCGATTCGGACGTGCTCCGCGCCGCCAGCGGCCGCGGTCTCGGCGCCGTTGTCGGGCGCCAGTTCGAGCGTGTCAGCCATGACGTCGATCCTCTCAGGCCGTCGGCGGGGTGGCGAGTACGGATGCGCGGCTCGTCTCGCGCGGCGACGCGACGCCGCCCGGCGAGGAGGTCACGCGGACGCGATGCAGTCCCCAGGAGAGCATCGCGAGCAGCAGGAACGTGCAGAACCCGATGATCCCGTACGCGCCGGCCGTGATCGCCGGGTCGTTCGTCCTCGCCTCGCGCTGCAGGAGCGCGTGGTCGGAGACGAACGGCCGCTCGAAGGCGCGCGGCGCGGGCACCTCGGGTGCCGGGATGGCGGCGTCGGCGGGCGCGTAGATCGGGAGCCCCGAGATCGCGTTGCCGTCGTGCAGGCGGATGAGCGTCTTGTAGTCGCCGTGGATCGGGATCGGCTCGGTGGACTGGTAGACGCCGCGCCGGATCTCCTTGAGGCGGTTGACCGTCAGGCCGCCGCCCTGCCAGGAGGTGGCAGTCAGCCACGTCGCGTCGTCGGCGCCGTTCGCGGGGATCATCCGCGCGGTGACGATCGCCGTGCGCTCGTCGCCCTTGACGACGTCGCTCAGCGTGACCTTCGCGCTGAGGCCCGTCGGGTCGGCCGGGGTGTGCAGGCCGTAGGCGATCATCGCGGTCATGGCGACGGCGCCGGCGAGGCCTGCCCAGCGCAGGCCTCCGACCTGCGGGACCTTGTCGTCGGCACCGAGCCGGGCGCCGATGTAGGCGCCGATGAGGCTGCCGGCGAGCGCTGCGGCGAGGCCGAGTGCGGCCACCTGCGCGAGGATCTCCGACGGCCATGGGATCGGCATCCAGACGTGCGACCAGCCCCACTCGGCCGCGAGGCCGATCGTGCCGATCGCGGCGCCGCACCAGGCGCCGAAGACGAGCGGCTTGCGCTGGGCGGCGACGAGGAGCGCGATGCCCTCGACGAGGGCGGCCTCGGCGATGTACAGCGGGAAGTGCACGAGCGACTCGCCGAGCCCGGAGACGCCAAGCGACAGCAGCCCGCGCATGACGAGGAAGAACGCGACGGCCTTGAACGCGCCCCACGGGCCGATGTAGACCCGCGCGGCGACGAGCACGACGCCGGCCGCGAACATGATGAGCATCGGCTGGAAGATGAGCTGGAACTGCGGGATGCCGAGGTCGAACTCGAGCTGGAACGTCGACAGCGCGATGAGCGTGCCGCCGGGCCACCAGGTGCGGCGCAGGCCCTTGACCCACCAGACCTCGCGGTCGAACGTGCCGTCGCGCTTCATCGCGCGGATGACCTCGACCTGGAGGATCGCGATGGCGATGAGCGTCATGCACGCGCCGCCGATGAGCATGAGGTGCGTCGGCCCCCAGAGCGTGACGTCCTGGCCGAAGAGCCGGTGCCACTGGTCGTCGAGCGGGAAGCCCATCAGCGAGAAGCTGCCCGCGGCGAACATGATCACGCCGCCGAGCGGGGCGTGCCAGTCGCGCGTGATCTTGATGAACGTCGGGCCCTCCTTCTTCTCCGGGAGGCACATCGCGAAGAAGCCCGCCATGACGATGCCGTAGAGGCCGGCGAGGATGAAGTAGTGCGCCGGGGTGCCGAACGGACCCTCGTCACGACCGACGTCGACGTGCAGCGCGACGTCCCAGTACAGGCCGAACAGCGCGCAGATGAGCGACCCGATCGCGAGGCCGCACGGCATCGACGCCCAGCCGGGCTGACCGGAGATGCGCTCGGCGAACCGTTCGAACCAGCCGATGACCGGCACGAGGCCGGCGCGGTGGCCCAGGCCACCCATCAGGAGCACGATCGTCGCGAAGGCGGCCGCGGCACCTGCGATGCCGAGGTCTTCTTCCGAGAAGCCCCCCGCGGGGGGTGACTTGGGCGGCTCGACGGCCGCGAGGAGGGACATGCCGGTCTGGAGGACGCTCATGGACGGGACCCTAGCACGTTGTCATCATTCGATGTCACATTCTTCTATGTACATGTTCAGGCGCCACGTCGGATGGACGTCGCTGCCGCCTCGCGGCGCCCCGGGTTGCTGCCCGGCCGGTACCCGGTCGTGCCGACGACCCAACCCCTCGATGATCGCGGCGACGAGCGGCGCGCAGCCTTCGCACGCGACTTGACAGCCGCTTCGCTAGGCGCGACGCTCGACGAACCATGCGCGCGCTCCTCCTCAGGGCGCTCATCGGTGTCGCCGCGGTCGCGGTGGCCGGGACGCTTGCGCCGGCGGCGTCGGGCCGGTCGCTCAGGGTCAAGGAGGTGCGGTTCGAAGCGCTGAACGTCGTGCGCGACCGCGCGGGCGATTCGGCGGAGGGCATCCGCGACTTCGTCGCCGCGTGTCCGGTCCCGAAGGACGCCGTCCAATGGAAGGAGTGCGAACGCATTCCCGACGGGACCCCCGACAAGAACTGGCCGTTCGTGGCGGCGGGCGGGACGCGCCTCGAGATCGATCGCGCGGCCGCATGCTGACGATCCGCTGGAAGGTCAAGGCCGGCGACCGGACGTACGCCGTTCGCAACAGCACCCACCCGCTGTACGTCTCCTACGCCAGGCCGACCGGCACGCCGTACCTGTCGCTCGTCGATCTCACGACCCGCGCCGCCGGCGGACAGACGACCGAGCGCGACGTCTTCGAGGACATCTGGGCCGAGTTCGAAGCGCGAGCGATCCGTCCCCGGACGCTCGACCCGGTGTCCGGGCGAGTGACGGTCGAGCGGGTCGTGCTGAGCTACTGGACGCCGTGGACACTGCTCGACGACTACATCGTCCGCCGGGGTCGCCGGCCAGGGCAGGGAGGTCGTGCCGAACCCGCCGGGATGGTTCGCGGTCGGCGATCACGCCGTCGCCATCTACGACGGCAAGCTCTACGACCCCTCCTACGGCGCCGGGCCGTTCGACGACATCCGCGCGTGGGCGGTCGCGTCGCTCGCCGGCTACGCGCGGCTGACCGCGCGCCCGAGCGGCGCGACGACGATCGTCACGATCCACGCGCACGGCGGCGTGCCGTGACGCCGCGCCGCCCCGCGCCGCACCGACAGAGTTCACCTGGGTGAGTGCGGGGGGCAGGCCGTACCTGGAGAGGCATGGTCGCCCCCATGCCGGCCGGGCGGTGTGGCGGTGATAGTGGGTCGTGTCGCACTGGTCGGCACGGCCAGCGTCCGAAGCGCAACCCCTGAGGAGCTGGAATGCCCGCACCCCCTGGCGCACCCGACGTGGTGCGACAAGGCGCCGCCGCCCGAGGTCGCTCGACCGGTCGCGGTCGTCGCGGCGTGGTGCTCGGCGCCATCGGTGTTGCCTTGTGCCTGCTCGCAGGGACGTCAGCCGGCGCAGCGTCGGGCGCCGGGAGCGAAGGCCGCTTCGAGCAGCACCTGGACGTCGACCGCTGGCTGGCCGCGTTCGAGGTCCCGGGCGCCGCCGTTGCGATCGTCCGCGACGGAAGCCCGGCGTGGTCGGAGGGCTACGGGCAGGCAAGCAAGGAGCGCGGCAGCGCAGTGACGCCCGACACGGTCTTTCAGGTGGGCTCGATCTCGAAGTCCGTGACTGCCTGGGGCGTCATGCGGCTCGTGCAGCAGGGCAAGCTCGACCTCGACGCGCCCGTCGAGCGGTACCTTACGCGCTGGCATCTCCCGCGCTCGCCGTACGACGCCGACGGCGTCACGATCGAGCGGCTGCTCAACCACACGGCGGGGCTCAACACCCAGGACTACTCCCCGATCTCCGTGCGACCGCTGCCGTCGCTCGAAGCGTCGCTGGCCGGCGACAGCGGCGGCGTGAACGCCCGCAGCGGCAGCGACGACGTGCGCATCACGATGGAGCCCGGCCGCCAGCACAACTACTCAAACGGTGGCTACACGCTGCTGCAGCTCGTCATCGAGGAAGTGACGGGCCAGTCGTTCGCCTCGTACATGCAGCGCGCGGTGCTCGACCCGCTGCACATGACGCACTCGAGCTTCACGTGGCAGCGAGACCTGCGCGAGCAGGCGGCGACGGGCTACGACGTGGCCGGCCGCACCGTGCCGCGGTCGGCGCTCACGGAGCAGGCTGCCGGCGGGCTGCACACGACCGCCCGCGACATCGCGATCTTCATGGCCGCGGGGATGACCGGCCCGCGCGGCGAACCAGCCGGCCGCGGCGTGCTGACGCCCGCGAGCGTCGCCGCGCTGTTCGCCTCCCGTCGCGTGGCCGACGGATCGATCGTCAGCCTCGGCTACGAAGTCCAGACGCTGCCCGACGGCACCCGGGCGGCCGGGCACGGCGGCAAGAACACGGGCTGGCGCGCCGAGTTCCTCACGCTACCCGACCGCCGCGAGGGCATCGTCGTGCTGACCAACAGCGAGCGCATGGACGGCATCCTCGGACTCACCGAGCAGGCGTGGGGCGATTGGCTTGGCACCGGCCCGCCGATGACCAGCCAGATGCAGCAAGCCAGCCTCGGATCGCTCTACACGCTGCTGCTCGCCGTCGCCGGCGCCCTGTTGCTCGCCGCCGCGATCTGCGTCGCGCTTCTCTGGCCGCGGCCGCGGGCCCGGCGCCGGCAGTGGGTCTGGCGCCGCCGGCCGACCGTCATGGGCGGGGTGCTGCGAACCGCGACGATCGCCGCCGCGCTGGCCGCGGCGGGCACGTGGGCGCTGCTGCCACTGCGCGACGAGCTTGCGAGCGTGACACCCGTGCGCGTGGCGCTGACCACGGGCGCGCTGGCGCTGCTGTGCGTCGTGGTCGCGACGGCGGCGCTCACCCGGCGCGCCGAGCGGTCGTAGCGGCCGCTCCGGGGGCGAGGTTCTCAGCCGCACACGACCCGACCGCCCGGCGCGCCGAGCGGTCGTAGCGGCCGCTCCGGGGGCGAGGTTCTCAGCCGCACACGACCCGACCGATGTCGGGCGCTGCGACACGTTCGCGCGCTCGCGACATCTCGGCACGCCGAGCGGCTTGGCTGGCCCGGCATGAGACTCGCGGCGCGCCGATCGGGCGAAACGGGGAGCCGCCGCGAGCGATCAGCCCTTGATCTGCCTGGACTTTCCGCTCCTGCACACACCGCGCGCGGTGACGGTGACGTAGACGCGACCACGCAGCCGCCGTGTGCGCTTGATCCTGTACGTGCCCTTGCGAGCGCTGATTGCCGTGGAGTACTTGAGCCCGCCGCGCTTGAGCATCACCCGGCGGCCTCGGCGGCAGCGGTCGCGCTTGGAGCTCACGGTGCCGAAGTACAGCCGCCCACGGCTGTGGATCGTGACCCTCGTCCAGTACTTGCGCGGCGCGACCGCCACCGCGGCCGGCGGCCGTGGCGGCGGCGGTGACGCTGCCGCGACCGGCGGCGGGACCGCCGGCGCCTGCTCGACCTCGGTGCTCACGCTCTGGCCGGGATTCGGAACGCCCGTCTTGTCGAAGACCGTGCCGTAGGGGTTGCTGAACATCACCGCCGCGCCGACCGACGGGCTGAACAGCGCGGTGACGGTCGCCCCGCTGACGACGACGCCGCCCAGCGCCGTGATCGGCGTGCCATCAACCGCGGCCGCAGTCAATGCGCCTGCTGCCGGCGATGGCGCGTCCTGGACGGCCTCGTCGTAGGTGTACGTGACGCGGTTGGTCAGGCGGTTGACGCTCACCGACAGCAGATCGGGCCCGTTCGTGTAGCCCGGAGCCGAGTTGGGCGTGGACGTCGCGGCCTGCCCGGCCAGGTTGGTCGCTGCGCCGCCGACCGCCGTGACCGTCGCGGGCGCGAGGTAGATGCGGACGATCGCGCCGGGATCGTCCTTCATCGCCACGGGGAACGTCACCACGAGCTCGTTGGGCGCGCCGCCGGAACCGGCTGCGGTTGCAGCCATCGGGCTCACGCCGGCGTCGCTGATGGCGAAGAACCCCGCGGCCGAGGCGGGTGTGAACTGGATCGGGACGTTGAACGTGACCTTGATCTCCTGCGGACCGATCGGCGTCGCGGAGGTCATCTGCACCCGTGCGACAGACACGGCGCCACGACTCAGGACGTCGGGAGATGACGCCGTGATGACCGGCAGCCCACCGTAAGCCGTCGTCTGCGGCCGGTCGTGCACCGCCCCCGGGTCGATGAAGAAGCGCGTCGCGCTCTCGACCTGCGGTGTCGTGAGAAAGTCGACGATCGCCGACTTGCCGCTGATGCTCACAGATCCTGCGGGAGCGGAGATCGGCGTATCCGTGGCGTTGTAGAACCCGAACTGCGAGGCCTTGTAGGGCACCGCCGGCGTGCGATCGAGCGGCTCGTCGAACATGTACGCCGCGCGCTTGTGCCCCGGGTCATCGGCATTGACGACCACGTCGACGAGGTCCGGGCCGGTCGTGGAACCGGGCAACCTCGTGTGAACGCTGCCCGCGACAGGCTCGATGGCGAGCGTGTTGGTGCGGCTCTGCGAGTCGCTCACCGCCCCCGGTGCGACTTCCCCGACGGTCGCCTGGGTGACGTCGGTGCCGGGCGCGAAGCTCGCGATCGCGCAGGTCGCATTGGCGGCGTCGCGGATGGCGCTCGTCGGGTTCATCGCGCGTTTGGCGTCGTAGGTCTGCAGCAAGAAGAACGCGCTGGCGGTAGCGTCGGCGACCTTGGCGAGCTCCGCGTCAAAGCAATATCGCGCCTGCTCGGGCAGCCCGTCGTCGAGATCGCTGGCGAGGGCCTCTACGCTACGCAGATCAGGCCCGTTGGTCGATGGGGCAAGACCGTTGCCGACGCCGGGAACGTGCGCTGATGCGGCGACCGCATAGAGCAGGAATGTGACCCCGGCGATTGTGAGGCATCGCAGCAGTCCGATCTGCGGTGTCCTGTGCACTGCAACCTCCCCGTGTTGCACCCGCGACCCTCACAAGCCTACCCGCTGTGTCGCCTACGGCAGCATCCCGAGCGACAGCAGGACGCCGAAGGCAAGGACGACGACGCCGCCCAAGCGCCGTGGCCAGTCCAGCTCGGGCTCGGGCGCGTCGCGGCCGACGAGCGCCGCGAGCGACAGCACGAAGCCCGGAATGGCGAGGATCACGAAGCTGTTGGCAAGGAAGTCCGGGGAATCGCTGTTGGCGTCGACCAGCAGCGCACCGAGCACCGTCACCACGAGCAGCATCACCACGATCTCCACCAGACCCTTCGGCAGCGCGCGTGACAGCGCCGGCCAGAGCGGGAGGCGGTCTTCGAAGATCGACAGCACCTGCGGGATCGCAAACAGCGCGGCCCCGACCCACAACTGCCAGCTCGCGCCGACGACGACGATCGCGAAGTAGACGAAGATCGTCGCGCGCAGCAGGCAGGCCCCGATGCGCTGCAGCGCACTCGGATCGGGGAGATCGCGCGCCTCGGCGTCCGTCAGGCGCTGGGGGTACAGGTGCGACGTGATCGTCTCGAACGTCATCCGCAGCACGAGCGCGACCAGCACCGCGAGCGCCGCTCGGTCGGCGTAGTCGGCGATCGGCAGCTGCAGGCCGGCGAGGCCGGGCAGTGCCTCGATGATGCTCTTCACCGCCCACGCGCCGATCAGCGAGGCGATCACGAAGTCCGCGGCCCGGTCCCAGGACTCTGCGAGGCCTCGGGTCGGTGGGCGCCGCAGCGGGCGCGCCGCGCCGGCCAGCACCGGAACGACGAACCACATCACGCTGAGACCGATGAGCGTGCGGACGTCGGCGTCGGAGTCCATCCCGCCGAGCAGCAGCACGCCCCCGAAGAAGATCATCACGGCGAACAGCCCGGCGGCCGCGTCGAGCACGCCGAGCACGGCGATGGCGATCGTCAGCATCGCTGCAGGTGGCAGCGCTTGGCCGCCCGTGTCACGGATCGCCGCGAAGCCCAGGATCGCGCCCGCGACGAGGACGAGCAACGACGCCGAGCCGAGCATCGCGCGCAGGTACGTGCCGTCTGCTACGACGCGCGCGATCAGCGGCGATCGCGAAGCCAGTCGCACGGGCAGGGCGGTGCTGAGCCGATCCGTCGCGCGGGTGCCCGGCCACCCCCACGTCCGCGACCGATCGCCCAATGCGACGGCGGCGGCCGCGCCGCCGATGTGCTCGACCTCGACGCCCTCGTGGACGTACTCCGACTCGGGCGCCGCACTGCGAGCCGCTCTCCCACGCTGCGGTCTCGCACCGCTCCCCGCCGCGAACTGACGGCCCGAGCCGGCGAGCAACAACAGCGTGAACGACGCGCCGAGCAACGTGATCGCCGTCTGCGGGTGGGCCCGCAGGTCGTAGGGCAGCAGCTCGCTCAGGGCCGGCTTCGGCGGCGCGACCTGATCGCAGCGGCCACCCGGTCCTGCGACGCGACCGCTGGAGCACTCGGAGGCGCCGCTCCTCGCTGGGCTCGAGGACTCGCGAGGACCGGACGTGACGGGCGACGGCCTGGCGGCGCGTCCTGCGACAGCCGGCGTACGGGCCGCGGCGGAGGTGGCGACCGGCGTCGCGGCGGTTGCCGGCGGTGCTGCGGCGCTCTGCGCGCGGGGCGCGGCGGTGTCGCTGCGCGAAGGGCGTGCAGGAGCGGGGTTCGGTGTGCTCGAGCCAGATGTGCGCGGGGGCGCGGCTTCGGGCACCGGTGGGGTCGCCTGCGGCGTCGCGGCGGGCGCCGGCGCCACCACGGCCGGCGGATCCACCGGCTGTGCTGCCGGCGGCGGTGGCGGTGGCGGTGGCGGCGGCGGAGGTGGCGCGGGCGCGACCTCGCTCGGCGGTGGCAGGGCGCTCGGCGGTACACCGCTGGCCGGTGGGGGTGGTGGCACCACGGGGTCTTCACTCGGCGGTGGCAGCGGTACTTGGTTCACGCCCGCTGGCGGCGCCGTCGCGGCTCGCACCGACGTGGACACCGGGGCCACCCAAGCCCGTGAGGAGCGCTCCTCAGCGCCCGCATCGCCCGTCAGCGCGAGTGCGAATGGCACGAGCAACGCCGCGGTGAACGCGACTAAATCCACGCGCAACGACCACCGGCGGCAGCTGGTGCGCGAGCCGCAACGGCGCAACTCGACCGGTTGAATCGCACTCACCGCCCGCCCCCCGATCTGCGAACCGACGCCTTACCGGGAGCGCGCGACGGCACGCACCCGACCCCCTAATGGCCGCGCACACTACGACCTCTGGCACGGCTGTCAAGCAGCAAAACAACTTGCACAAAGCCCCGGCAACGGGGTGCGTGACTACAGCAGGCCGAGCGCCGCGCCGGCGTCGCGAACGAGATCGAACAGCGGCTGCGGGACGACGCCCAGCACCACCGTCAGCGCGCCGAAGACCACCGCGACGGCGACGACCTCGCCCTGGCCGCTCATCGCCGTCGCATCGTCCGAGCCGCCCGCGAGCACGGGATCCGGCCCGCCCGCCCCCAACGCGACCGCGGTCGACGGCTCCGGCGCCGGGGTCATCCAGATCGCCGCGACGACCTTCAGGTAGTACGCGAGCGAGATCATCGAGCCGATGACGATGAACACGCCGAGCCAGGCATACGACCCCGACACGGCGGCATCGATCAGGTAGAACTTGCCGATGAAGCCGGCGGTCGCGGGGAAGCCGGCGAGCGCGAGCATCGCGATCGTCATCGGCCAGGCGAGGATCGGCCGCGTCGCGCCCAGGCCGTTCAGCGACGAGATGTCGTCGCCGAGCGGGGTCTCGCGCTCGCGCGCCACGATCACCGCGAACGCCGCGAGGTTCATCACCAGGTACGTCACGAGGTAGAAGACCGTCGCCTGCAGACCCAGCCGCGACGCGACCACGACGCCCGCAAGCATGTACCCGGCCTGTGCCACGGAGGAGTACGCCAGCAGCCGCTTCAGCGAGGACTGCCCCAGCGCGCCGACGTTGCCGACGACGATCGTGAACGCGGCGAGCGCCGCCAGCGGGGGACCCCAGTCGATCGCCGCATCGATCAGCGCGACGTCGAACAGCCGCAGGAAGACGCCGAACGCCGCGGCCTTCGTCGCGACGGCCATGAACGCCGTGATCGGCGTCGGGGCGCCCTCGTAGACGTCGGGCGTCCACTGATGAAACGGCGCGACGGACGCCTTGAAGCCCAGGCCGACGATCGTCAGCGCGATGCCGGTCAGCAGCAGCGGATCGGAGACGAGGCCTCCGCCGCCGCCGAGCGCGGCAGCGATGTCGGAGAAGTCCGTCGAGCCCGTCGCGCCGTAGAGGAACGCCGACCCGTAGAGCACCGTCGCGGAGCCGACCGACCCGACGACGAGGTACTTCAGCCCGGACTCGAGCGACGACGCGCGCCGCATCTCCGTCGCGCACAAGACGTACAGGGGGATCGACAGCAGCTCGAGGCCGAGGAAGAGCGACACGAGGTTCTGCGCGGCGACGAGGACGATCATGCCCGCGATCGACGTCAAGAGCAGCGCGTAGTACTCGCCGTGGGCGGCCTCGCGCGGGGCGACGTGGCGCCAGGAGAGCAGGACGGTCGCGATGCCCGCGACGCAGAAGATCATCGTCAGCGACAGCGTCAGCTCGTCGAGGCGCAGCGCGCCCGCGATGAGGTCCGTCCGCTCGCCCCACTGCCAGATCGAGAGGCCGATCGCGACCGCGAGGGAGGCGATCGCCAGCGCCGGGACGAGCTTCTCGCGGGCCGCGCGCGAGCGCAGCAGGCCCAGCATGAGCACGAGCAGCGCGCCGGAGAGGACGGCGATCAGCGGCGACAGGCCCGCCCAGTCGATCGCCGGCCCGGACGACCTTCGCAGCGGCGGCGGAGATCATGGCGAGGCCTCCGGGATCGGCTCGGCGGCGGCTTCCTGCAGGCCACTCGGCACGACCCCCGACACCGTCTTCTCGCTGCGCTCCAGCGCGAACTGCGGGAACAGCGCGATCGCGAGGATCGCGAGCACGAGCGGCACGAGCACGAACCCGTCACGCACGCTCATCTCGCGCGGCTCCACGCGCGGGCCGGTGCGGTTGTGCACGCTCGTGATGTAGAGGCGCAGCGCGTAGTACGCCGCGAGCACCACACCGGTGGACGCGATGATCGCGATCGCCATCTTCGCCTCGAAGACGCCGAGCAGGATGAGGAACTCGCCGACGAAGTTCGACGATCCCGGCATCGCGAGCGTCGCGAACGCGACGATGAGGAACAGGGCCGTGAGGACGGGAGCGCGCATCGCGAGACCGCCCATGTCGCGGAGGTCCTCGCTGCCGTCCGACCGCGCGGCGAGCAGCGCGACGATGAAGAACGCCGGCGCGACGACGAGGCCGTGGTTGAACGCCTGGAGGATCGCGCCCTGCGCGCCCTGTGAGTTCAGCGCGAAGATCCCGAGCACGATGAAGCCGAGCTGCGCGACCGAGGAGTAGCCGAGGATCAGCCGCACCTTCGTCGTCGTGAACGCCATCGCCGAGCCGTAGAGGATCGAGACGAGCGCGATCAGCAGCATGAGCGTCTGGAAGTGCTCGCTCGCGTCCGGGAAGAACGGCAGGCAGATGCGCAGGAAGCCGTACGCGGCGACCTTGCTCAGGACGGCCGAGAAGACGGCGAGCACGGGCAGCGGCATGGCCGTGTAGCCGTCGGGCATCCAGCCGTGGAACGGGAACGCCGGCATCTTCACGAGGAAGGCCGCCGCGAACGCGAGGAACAGCCAGTTCTGCGTCGACTCGCCGAGCGAGCGCTGCGCGAGATCCGAGAAGGCGAACGAGAGCTCCACCCCGCCGGTCGCCGACAGCACGCCGGTCGCGACCGCCGCGGTCAGCATGAGCAGCGAGCCGACGAGCGTGTAGATGACGAGCTTCATCGTCGCCTGCACCCGGCGGGCACCGCCCCACATGCCCGTGAGGAAGAAGAACGGCACGAGCATGAGGTCGAAGAAGACGACGAACAGCGCGAGGTCCTGCGCCATCAGCGCGCCGAGCACCGACGTCTGCGCGAGCGCGAGGTGGAAGTAGAACAGCCGCGGCCTGTCCCAGTCGGTGAACGACGCCCACAGCGTGCAGGCGAACCAGAGCACCCCCGTCAGGAGCACGAGGAAGAGGTTCAGGCCGTCGAGGCCGAGCTTGTAGTGGATCCCGAGCTCGGAGATCCAGATCTCGTCGGTGAGGTACTGCAACCCGCCGGACCCGCTGTCGAAGTCGACGACGAACGTGATCGCATAGCCGAGCACGAGCAGCGTGCCGGCCAGTGCGAGCTTCGACGCGAAGCGCGGCGGCGCGAGCAGCCCGAGGACGCCGAACGCGAGCGGCAGCCACAGCGCGATCGAGAGGTGCAGGGTCATGCTTGGAGGAGGAACCAGGTCGTGAGGCCGACCATGCCGACGACGAGCAGGGCGGCGTAGTAGCGCAGGAAGCCCGTCTGCGCGGCGCGCACGGCCGACGATCCGACGCGCGCGAGGCCCGTCGCGCCGCCGACGAGCAGCCCGTTGACGAAGATCCGCTCGAACGTCTGCTGGGCGAAGGAGCCGAACCACAGGGTCGGCCGCACGACGACCGCGTCGATGAGCTCGTCGAAGTACCACTTGTTGACGAGCACCTTGTGGACGGCCCCGAAGCGCGCGCGGATCCGGCCCGGCAGGGCCGGGTTCTTCACCCACAGGTAGTAGGCGAGGGCGATCCCGGCCGCGCCGACGGCGACGCCGAGGATCAGGCCGAAGCCGATGAGGCCGCCGCTCGGGTCCCGCTCGTACAGCGCGGACTCCTGCGAACGTCGGCTCGAGGAAGTGGTCGACGACGTGCGTGACCTTCGGGATCTGCAGGAGGCCGCCGACGACCGCGAGGAAGGCGAGCGTTCCCATCGCGATCTTCATCGTCGGCTCGCGCTCGGCGATCTGGTGGTCGGGGCCGGGGAAGCCGACGTCGGTGTCCTCGACCTCGCCGTTGGCGGGGTTCGTGTGGACCTCGGCGTGGTGCAGGTGGCCCTCTTCGAGCTCGATCGCCTCGGGCACCGGGTCGCCCCAGAACGCGCGGAAGATCATCCGGAACGTGTAGACGCCCGTCAGGAACGCCCCGAAGTAGCCGGCGACGTAGAACGCCCAGTACCAGCCGCCGCGATCGCCGATGAGCAGCAGGATCTCGTCCTTGGAGAAGAAGCCCGAGAACGGCGGGATGCCCGCGAGCGCGAGGCCGCCGATGACCATGCACCCGTAGGTGAACGGCATCGCCCGCCGGAAGCCGCCCATCTCGTCGAGGTTCTGCTTGCCCGCCATCGCGGCGATCACCGAGCCGGCGGCCATGAACAGCAGCGCCTTGAAGAAGGCGTGCGTCATGAGGTGGAACAGGCCCGCCGCGTACGCGCCGGCGCTGACCGCCATGACCATGTAGCCGATCTGCGACATCGTCGAGTAGGCGATGACGCGCTTGAGGTCGGTGACCGCGAGCGCGATCGTCCCGGCCACGAGCAGCGTCAGGCAGCCGATGACGGCGCCGACGTCGGCCGCGGTCGGCGCGAGCTCGAAGAGCGGGTGCATGCGCGCGATGAGATAGACGCCCGCGGTGACCATCGTCGCGGCGTGGATCAGCGCGCTGACGGGCGTCGGGCCCTCCATGGCGTCCGGAAGCCACGTGTGCAGCGGGACCTGGGCGGACTTCGCGAACGCGCCGACGAGCAGCAGGATGCAGCCGATCGTGAGGTCACGGTCGCCGGACTCGAAACTCCTCGCCCGCCGCCTCGAACGTCTTGAGGAAGTCCAGCGTGCCGACGTGCTTGAAGATGAAGAACGTCCCGAGCACGAGGCCGACGTCGCCGAGGACGTTGATGACGAACGCCTTGATGCCCGCGCTCGTCGCCGTCGTGCGCCGGTACCAGAAGCTGATGAGCATGTACGACGCCGCGCCGACGAACGCCCAGCCGATGATCAGCACGAGGAAGTTGCCCGCGAGGACCAGCAGCAACATCGAGAAGACGAAGAAGTTCAGGTACGAGAAGAAGCGCGTGTAGCCGCGATCGGAGTCCAGGTAGGCGACCGAGTAGAGGTGGATCAGCGCCGAGACGCCCGCGACGACGAGGATCATGAAGACCGAGAGCGGGTCGACGAGCAGCGAGAGCTGGGCGTCGACGCCGACGGTGTTCGCGTAGTCCCAGGCCACCGCGACGACCTGGCGCTCCTCGTGGCCGAGGCCCTGGAGCGCGAAGAGCGTCGCGATCGCCGACGCGAAGGACAGCGCCATCGCGCCGGTCGCGACGAAGCCGGGCGCGCGACCCTTCAGGCGAGCGCCTGCGAGCGCGACGACGATCGTCCCGAGGAGCGGGAACAGCAGGCAGGCCCAGGCGAAGAGCTTGACGGAGCCCATCAGCCCTGGAGCTCGCGCATCTCGTCGACGTCGATCGGCAGCCGCCGGCGGTGCATCGCCACGATGAGGCCGAGGCCGACGGTGACCTCACAGGCCGCGACGACCATGACGATGATCGCGAAGATCTGGCCGTCGTCGTCGCCGTGCATGCGCGCGAACGCGATCAGCGCGAGGTTCGCGGCGTTGAGCATGAGCTCGAGGCAGAGCAGGATGACGAGCGGGCTGCGACGCGTGAGGACCCCGGCGGCGCCGATCGTGAAGATCAGCGCGGAGACGGCGAGGTACCAGCCGATCGCCATCTACGCCTCGGGCTCCGGGGGAGCGTCGGGCTCGTCGCCGGCCGGCAGCGCGCGGGCGCCGGCGGGCTGCGGACGCGGACCGCCGACGCCCTCGGCCATCGTGCCGGTGTATGCCGGGCGCAGCATGTCCATCGCGCTGTAGCGCGCCTGGTCCTCGGCGGCGCTGATGCCGCCGCGGCGGCGGGCGAGCACGACGGCGCCCACGGCCGCGATGAGCAGCAAGAACGATGCGATCTCGAACGGCAGCAAGAAGCGCGTCAGCAACAGCTCGCCGATCTGCGCGGGGGACCCGAAGCCGGGCTCGAGCGCGGCGCCGTCGGTGTCGATCGCCTGCAAGCCCGACCCGAGCGTGGCGATGCAGAGCTCGACGAAGAGCGCGGCGCCGCACAGCAGCGCGGTCAGCCGAAGCCCCCGTCCGGCGCGCGGGCCGAGCGGCTCGTCCTGCCCGCCGACGTACGCGACGACGAAGACGTAGAGCACCATCACGGCACCCGCGTAGACGACGACCTGGGCCGCCGCGACGAACTCCGCGCGCAGCAGCAGAAAGAGCGCGGCGAGCGACAGGAGGTGCGTCACGAGCGCGAGCACGCTGTAGAACGGGTTGCGAACCGCGACGACCCCAATCGCCCCCGCAATCGCCCCGACTGAAGCCAGGAAGAACAGCACCTCCGCCATGAAGCGCGCAATCTATCGTCGCGAGCGTCACGATCCCTTTCTGACGTGCGTGTCACGCCGCCGCGGAGCGTCGCCGAAGGGTGCCGCCGGGACCTAACCAAAGGTTGTGTTGCCCTCCGCGCGGCCCCGGCCTAGGCTTGCCGCATGATCAGAGTTCCCACTCGTGCGGCCCTGGCCGCCTTCACCACCATAGTTGCCGTGGGGGCCCTTCCCTCAGCGGCATTCGGCCAGGCGACGCGCACGTGGGTGTCCGGCGTCGGCGACGACGTCAACCCGTGCAGCCGCACGGCACCGTGCAAGACCTTCGCGGGCGCGATCTCCAAGACCGCCGCGAAGGGCGAGATCAACGTCCTGGATCCGGGCGGCTTCGGGGCCGTCACGATCACGAAGTCGATTCACATCCGCGCGCGCGGCAACACCGCCGGCGTTCTGACGAACGCGGCCAACGCCATCAACGTCAGCGCGGGCGTCAACGATCGCGTCACGCTGACGGGCCTGGACATCAACGGCCTCGACACGGCAGCCAGCGGCGTGAAGATCAACTCCGGCAAGGTCGTGCGCATCGAGGACAGCCAGATCTACGGCTTCGCGACGGCGGGCGTCAACTTCACGTCCACGACCGCCAACTCCAGGCTGATCATCCAGAACACCTCGATCCACGACAACGTCGGCGCGGCCAACGGCGTCACGATCTCCCCCGGCGCTGCGGGTACCGCTGTGACGATCCGCGGCAGCTCGCTGGAGGACAACATCGCGGGCATCGCTGCGAACGGCACGGTGCAGGCGGCGATCGTGAACGTGTTCCGTAGCGCGATCTCCGACAACACGACGGGCATCGCATCGGTCGGGGCCTTGGCGGACGTCCGGATCGGCAGCAACAGCATCACCGGCAACGGCACGGGCCTCGCCACGGCGACCAGCGGCAAGATCACGTCGTTCGGCAACAACGAGGTCACCGGCAACGGCAGCGACGGCTCGCCGACGAACAACGTCTTGCCTCGCTGAGCAGCGCGACAGTGCTCGGTCGGGCGTCCGCCGCGGCGCGCATCCTCGTCGCGGCGGTCGTCGCGTGCGCTGTCGCGCCCGCCGCGGCGTCGGCGCAGCTGGCGCCCCCGGTCGTCACGGCCTTCTTCTCACAGGAGGCCACGACGGCCGGAGCCGACGTCGGACTGGGCTTCTCGGTCGCCAACCCGAACGGCGGCGCGGCGGTCCTGACCGGCGTCGGATTCGACGTGACGCTGCCTGCCGGGGTCGTCGTCTCGACGCCGAGCCAGCTCACCACGACGTGCACGGGCGCGACCGCGACGGCGACCGCCGGCGGCACCACGATCAGCCTCAGCGGGGCGACGCTGCCGCCCGCGGGCGACGAGCTCCCCAACAGCTGCGACGTCCTGCTCGACGTCGTCGCCGCCGCGCCGGGCGTCGTGTCCGTCACGTCCGGAGGCGCGACGTCGACGGAGGCCGGGCCGGGGTCGCCGAGCAACACGGCGTCGCTGCAGGTGCTCGCCGCGCCGACGCTCGCGGAGGCGTTCGACAAGACCTCGATCAGGGTCGGCGAGACCGCGCGGGTGACGTACACGATGACCAACCCGAACGCGTCGATGCGGTTCTACAACCTCGCGTTCGACGACGTGCTCCCCGCGGGCCTCGCCGTCGCGTCGCCCGCGAACGTCGCCGCGACGTGCGACCCGACCGACGTGCTCACAACCGTCACGACGATCTCGCTGCTCGCCGTCCAGCTCGAGCCGGCGGCGGCGTGCGCCTTCTCGGTCGACGTGACGGGGACGGCCGCGACGACTGTGCCCAACCCGACCGGTGCGCTGACGTTCGGCTACGACGCCGGTGGCGGCGACCTGCGCTCCGCGACCGCGCCGGGGGCGTCGGACACGCTCGTCGTCTTCGCCCCGCCGAGCTTGACGCTCGCGTTCGGGGCGACGTCGATCGCTCCGGGCGCGACGACGACGCTGACCTTCACCGTCGCCAACACGAACCCTGCGCTCGCGCTGAGCGGCATCGGGTTCGACGCCGCGCTGCCCGCCGGGCTCACCGTCGCGTCACCGGCCGGCCTGACGGGCTCGTGCGGTGGCGCCACGATCACGGCCGCGGCGGGCTCGTCGTCGATCGCGCTCGCCGGTGCCGCGCTCGGCTCGTCGGCGACCTGCACCTTCGGCGTCGGCGTCTCGGCGTCGACCGAGGGGGCGAAGACGGTCACGACGAGCGCCGTCAGCTCCGTCGAGGCCGGTGCCGGCCCGGGCGCCGCGGCGTCGCTGCTCGTCCTCGTGGCGCCCGTGTCGCCGCCCGTCGCCCCGCCGCCGGGTCCCATCCCGCCGCCGCCGCTGCCCAGCAACGCCTTCAAGGTGACGAACTCCCGTGTCGCCTCCGACGGCACGGTGCGCTTCGACGTGACGGTCGCCGGGCGCGGGGAGGTCATGGTGCTCGAGACGCTCGGGGCCTCGACCGAGCGCGTGCGCACGCCCGGCCCGAGCCGCTTCACGATCGCTCGCAAGACCGTGCGCGCGCTCAAGGGCGGGAAGCTGCGCGTCAAGGTGACGCCGAACGCGCGCGGCAAGCGGGCGATCCGGCGTTCCCGTCGGGCGCCGAGGATCAACCTCTGGGTCGCCTTCCGCCCGACCGGCGGACGGGCGGGTCCGGTCGTGCGCAAGACGCTCGTCGTGCGGCGCCGCTGACCGGGGCCGGCCGCGCGCTAACTACAATCCGCCAACCGCGACGCAAGGAGGATCGATGGCTGAGCCGACGTTGAAGAAGGGCGCCAAGGGGCAAGCGGTGAAGGATCTGCAGGAGGCGCTCAAGGCGCTGGGCCTGCAGCCGGGACCGATCGACGGGGTCTTCGGGAAGAAGACCGAGGATGCGGTAAAGGCCTTCCAGAAGCTCAAGGGCCTGGAGGTCGACGGCATCGCCGGACCGATCACGTGGCTGAACATCGACGAGGCCGACCAGAGCGAGCCGCTGCTGAAGAACGGCTCCAAGGGGTTGCCGGTTCGCCGGCTGCAGAACCGCCTGAAGCTGGCGGGCTTCGAGATCCCCGAGGTCAACGGCCGCTTCGGTCCGAAGACCGAGGCCGCGGTCAAGACGCTGCAGAAGCAGGCGGGCCTGACCGTCGACGGGATCGTCGGGCCGAAGACCTGGGCGGTCGTCAACGCGCTCGAGTCGGAGGGTGAGCGGCGCTGAGCCAGGTCGCGGGCGAGCGCCGCTGACCCGTATCCTCGACGGCCAATCTTTCGACCCGAGGGGGACACACCGATGGCAGAGCCGACGCTTGAGCGCGGATCAGAGGGCCCGGATGTCAAGGACCTGCAGGAGGCGTTGATCGAGCTCGACTTCAAGCCCGGCGAGCCGGACGGCAAGTTCGGTGTCTACACCGAGTCCGCGGTCAGGTCGTTTCAGTCATGGGCGCAGATCCTGGCCGACGGCATCGTCGGCCCGGTGACCTGGGAGAAGCTCGACCTCGCCGACAAGAGCGATCCGACGCTCAAGGAGGGCTCCAAGGGCGTCGCCGTGCGCGGCCTGCAGCGGATGCTCACCACGCGCGGGTTCGAGCCCGGCGAGATCGACGGGCGCTTCGGCCCGAAGACGAAGGCCGCGGTCAACGCCTTCCAGAGCGACAGCGGGCTCGACGTCGACGGCATCGTCGGCCCGAAGACCTGGGACGCCCTGCGGCAGGTCGAATCGGACTGACGACCTCGAGCGCGCGCGGACCGATGGGACGCGAGTCGGCCCACTGGATCCTGGCCCTGTCGGACGAGGGCGAGGGCCGGGCCGTCGCGGCGCTGTTCGACGCGCTGGACGTCGAACGCGCGCCGGAGGACCCGGCGCGCCGCGACTTCGTCCTGCGCGACCCGTACCGCTACTGGATCGACCTGCGCATCCACGAGCAGCCGTTGCGCCTCGAGGTGCGGATCGCGCTGACGAACGACACGTGGGCGATCCGCGCGCCGCTGGAGCGCGTGCTGGTGGCGCTCGAGCCGACGCTCGGCGGGCGGCCACTGCTCGACGAGGACGGCCGCGAGGTCGCGACGTTCGGCGCCGACGGCTGGTCGCTGGCGCTCGAGGACGACTACGCCAAGCTCCGCGACGCGTTCATCGCGCGCGTCGGCGACTTCAACGCGCCGATCTCGGCCGACCACGTCTACATGTACGTCCACCAGACGCGCTGGAACCGCGACAACGACGACGAGCTCGCATGGCACCGCGAACGCGAGATCGCGAAGATCGAGGAGATGTGGGAGGCCGACGAGCCGCCCGACCCGGAGGTCTGATCAGAGTTGACAGGAAGTAAGACGCTGAGCAGCGGGCGCGGCTGACGTCTCGCGCGCGGCCGGCAGCGGGTTGCCTGCGCGCCGGGTGCCCGTCAGACTGGTTCGCGTGGCGAAGGACCTGAGTCTCGCGCAGCGGATCATCCGGGAGAAGGAAGGCCGCGAGGTCGACACGCGCTCGATCGCGACGAGCTACTACCAGCCTGGTCCGAAGGGCTCCGGGCCGCTCGCGCTGCCCGGCACGATCACGTTCTTCGTCGGTGACCCCGGGAGCGCGCTGCTGGCTCGCGCGACGGAGCTCGTGCGCGAGAACGGCGCCGACCAAGGCCTCGTCGATCAGGTCTCCGCCGACTTCGCGAAGCTCCCGACGACCGCGCCGAGCGAGGACGAGCGCTGGGAGGCGATCGCGAGCAAGCCGGTCCTGCTCGACATCCGCTACGCCGGCAAGACGCTCGCATCGACGCTGTTCGATCCCGGCCCCGACGGGGTCGCCGTCGTCGTCTGTCCGTACAACGGCGGCCCGCTCGCGGACGACGCGTTCGAAGCCGTCAGCTACAGGCAGCCCGGGTCGGACGCGAGCCTCGAGGTGCTCGCCGCGATCGGCGCTCCGCAGCTCAGCGACGTCGAGGAGGCGGCGCTGAAGGAGGTCCCGCAGGCGCAGCGCGAGATGAACGTCGGCGTCGCGATCAACGAGGGCTTTCCCGAGTACGCCGCGCTCTTCATCCTCGGCGTCGTGGCGGGGTACGGCATCGCGAACGCGGCGGTGCACGTCTACCACTGGGCGGTCGGCTCGGAGCCGCAGATGCTCGAGGCCGACGCGGAGGTGCTCTTCGACGACTCGTCGCGCCTGACCGTCAAGGAGGTCACGGACCTCGGCCCGGTCGGCTCGGCGCGCGAGCTGTTGCAGGCGCGGCGCGCGGTGCTCTCGGGTCGGTAGCGCATCGGCTCACACCGCCACGAACCACACCGCGGGGTACGTGGCGACGAACGCCCACACGAACGTGTTGAGGCCCATGAACACCGCCGTCGCGAGGTGAAACGCGACGCCGCAGGCGATCGCGACGACCGCGGCCGGGCCGCCGAGCAGGACCCCGGCGAAGAACAGGCACTCGAAGCCGAGCATCGCGGCCGTGAGGAGTCGAGCGGCTCGCCGGTTGCGCAGGAGGAAGGCCCCGAGCCGCGGATGGCCGAACGTCGTCGAGCTCAGCACCCGGCCGAGGTAGGTGCCGTCGCGCCACAGGGGATCGGCGAGCTTCAGCCAGCCCGACGTGGCGTAGGCGAGGCACGCCTGGCAGGCGAGGAACGCGAGGCACAGCACCCGCCCGGTCTCGGAGTCGACGACGTGAGCGAGCGCGACCGTGACGAGCACGATCGACAGCATCTGGTCGGACCCGTCGAGGCCGATCGGCAGGCGAAAGCGCAGCGCGAGCGCCAGCCCGGCCAGCGTCAAGACGCAGGCGACGCGCAGCGGCCCGTCCGTCCACGGCGCCACGAGCGTCACCGCGCACGCGAGCCGCAGGACGTGCAGCGCGATCGCCCCGCTAAACGCGAACAGCGCATCGAGCAGCCGGCCGTAGCGCGCGCGGACGAGCCACGCGGCGCGGTTGCGCTGCGTCGCCCAGCCGAGCAGCGCGTCGTCGCGGAGCTTCGCCGGCTGGGCGAGCCACTCCAGGCAGGACACGATGACGCCGACGGCCGCGACCTGCTCGACGATCCGCAGCGCCGCGGCGCTGTCCGGTCCGCCGATCACAGCGTGTGGACCGCCGAGACGAGCATCGCTCGCGGCGCTGGCGAGTCCACGCGATCGTGCTTGAGCACCATGAACTGCGTCGACACGGCGGCGCCGAAGCGCGGTGCCGACGAGACGGCCTGCAGCAGCGTGAGGTACGACAACGACAGAAACAGCGTCGCCGGCAGCTGCTCGGTCGGCGGGAGCTCGCCATCCTCGCCACCGGAGCCCGCGACGAGCTCGAGCTCCTTGGTGTAGGTGCGAACGAGGTCGATGACCGCCTTGCGGCAGTGCTTGCCGGGGTGCCAGACGGCGTGCGTCAGGCGCCGAGGCTCGATCGCGAAGAGCTCCGACCAGGCCGTCGCGCGCCCGTCGGGGAGGATGTCGCGGTAGAGCAGGTGGTAGTCCGTCCACGCCGGCCGCGGCGCGAAGAACGTCCAGACGGGGATCAGCCCGAACGGGTCGCGCGTGCGCAGCCGCTGAAACCGCGAGTCCGGATGCTCGACGTCGATCTGACCGAGCGCCGAGATCGCGAGCCAGGCGACGAGCACGACCGCCAAGAGGATCTCGCCGACGCCCACGACGTCGGATCGTAGGGCGGCGGCGGACCGTCGGTGCCGGAGCTCGGCAGGATCACGTCGGGGGCTCACGGCTTGGCGGCCGTGATCCGGCGATCGCTGCGGGAGTACGCTGCGGGTGTGGCCGGCCGGCGCATGATCAGGGGGTTGACGGCGGCCGTTGCCAGCGCGTGCGCAGCCTGCTTCGCGGCTGCGGGAGTTGCCGCCGGCGCTCCGACGTGGTCGCCGCCGATCCAGGTCGCTCCGCAAGACGTTCGCGTCTACGAGGCTCCGACGGTGGCGTACGACGGGCAAGGGCTGATGACGATCGCATGGGGAACCGAGACGCAGGGGCCGGGGCCGCTCGCGACGTTGCCGACCGTCCGCCGCCCGCTCGGCGGTCCGTTCGCCGCCGGTCCCGCGATCGCCACGGCGGACGGGGCGGGCGATCCCGACCTTGCGCGCGGGCCGAGCGGCGGTCTGTATGCGACGTGGGTCGTCGAGGATTCCGACGGCTACAGCATGGTGATGGTGGCTCGCCTGGCGTCCGACGGGACGCCGCTGTCGCCGCAGCGCCTCTCCGCCGCCGGCGAGGACGCCTTGCTGCCGTCGATCGCCGTCGGCGCGGGCGATTCGGTCGCCGTCGCGTGGATGAGCACGACCTCGGAGGGCCAGGGGCAGATCCGCGTCTTCCACGGGTCCCTTCCCGCCGCAGACGTCCCCCATCCGATCGTGTCCGGCGAGGACGACGCGGACGAGCCCGTCGCGGTCTTCGATTCGGCAGGGGCGCTGCACGTCGTCTGGACGAGCCTGGATTCCTCGGCGGACGGGGCGATCAAGGAAGCGGTGAGCACGGGCGGGGGTTCCTTCAGCTCCGCGCGCCGCGTCTCACCGGAGGGCGCGGTCGCCAGCGAGCCGGCGGTCGCGGCCTTCGGTTCGGGAGGCATCGCGTTCGCATGGACCCAACTCGTCGGAGAGGACGGCGAGTCGGTCCACGTGCGGGTCGAGGCACCCGGGGTTCTCGAGACGAACCTCCCCGTGCCGGGTGGTGGCGACTCCTCGGCGGCCGGGCTCGCGACGGACTCCACGGGAACGCT
The DNA here is from genome assembly GCA_963806515.1 of uncultured Actinomycetes bacterium. Lineage (GTDB taxonomy): Bacteria > Actinomycetota > Thermoleophilia > Solirubrobacterales > Solirubrobacteraceae > CADCVQ01. The sequence goes on from CAWDYO010000014.1 coordinate 120,677, forward strand.
GTACGTCGCATGGATCCGCGCGAACGGCGACGAGGCCGAGGTCATGATCGCTGCGCGCAACGCCATCGGGACCTTCGACGTCCCGCAACTGCTGTCCCCTGGCGAATCGGTGACCAGGCTCGACCTCGCGTTCTCGCTTCAGGGAGATGCCGTCGTGGCTTGGCATCACGACCTGGGGGATCCCGAGGATCCCGCGGGCGACATCCGGGCCGCGGTGTTCGACGCGCCGCGAGAGCCGCCGCCTCCTCCGCCGCCGCCGCCGCCCGCGCCTCCACCTCCGCCCCCGCCCCCGCCGCCCGCAGCACCGCCGCCGCCCCCTCCGCCACCCCCCGCCGTCAAGCCCGTCTTGGGCCTGGGTGGCTTCGGCGTGAACCCGCAGTGCATCCGCTACGGCGCGCCGTTCATCGGACCCCGTCGTCGCCTGGGCTTCACGTTCGCGCTCTCGGAGCCGGCGACGGTCGTGCTCGATGATCCAGCGCCGTCTGAACTCACTCGCCTTGAGGCGCTGCCCGAGCCGGCGGGCTCCGGGTGAGCCCGGCCGGCTCGGCCCGACGATCCTGCTCGAGGTTCCATCCGCAGCCGGGCCGGGCGAGCTCACGGTCGGCGACGAGGGCCAGGTCGTCGCGGCAAGCGCGACGGCGCCGCGCACCCGCGTGCTCATGCACCGTCGGGTGGGCAGCGGCCCTCGCCGCGCCGTCCTGCGTCAGTCGCCGACCACACTCGCCCCGGGCACGTACGTCGCGACCATGACCGCGACGACCGACGACGGACGACGCGCGCGCACGGTGGTCGTGAAGTTCTGGGTCCTCGGGCCGGCTCGCACCGCCGCCCGCCGTCAAGCCCCCCTGGGTCGCTGAGTCGAGGTACTCGCCCTCGGTCGCCCGCGAGTCGGCCGTGAGAGTCGCCACGATCGAGATCCCTCGATATCGCCAACTGTGGGTCGCAGAACGCGTGATGCTGTTACGTTCGCGCCATGAAGAACATCACGGTTTCGGTGCCTGACCACGTCTACCGCGACGCCAGGATTCGTGCGGCGGAGCGCGGTGGCTCGGTCAGCGCCATGGTTGCCGAGTTCCTCACATCGCTCTCGGGCGACGCCGCCGAGTTCGCGCGACTCGAGGCCCAGCAGCGCCGCGTCTAGGACGAGATCGCTCGCTTCAGCGCGGCGGACCGCCTTGAGCGCGACGACCTGATCCGCTGACTCATGCCCAGGTAGCGGCGCTCGTCGAGTCGTTCCTGCGCTTCCGGGTGGCGGACATCACGACCGACGTGATGCTCGCCGCGCTCGTGACGTGCGATCGCTTCCAGCTGTCGTATTGGGACGCCGCCATTCGCTTGAGGTTCTACGTTTCGGTAGCAGTGGAGACAGCTCGGATGATTCTCGAGGCGACCATTGCCGGCGGCAATTCGGCTGCCGCCGCCAGCGACGCCTACAACCTCGGCAAGTCGCTGTTTCGTGCCGGGAGATGGGAAGCGTCGGTTAGGGCCTTCGAACAGGCGGCGTCCTTCGACGAAGAGTACGAAGAGCGCCCGTACTTTCACGCTGACCTCGGAGCCAGCCTCTTCGAGTCAGGGCGTTCCAAGGATGCCGTGACGCGGTACGAGCGCGCCATTGCAAGCGGTCAAGAGGAACGGTGGACGGCCTTGCTGGCGGATTCGCTCATGTACGCCGGCCGATACGCGGACGCTGATGCCAGGTTCGGTGGGTACTTGGCCGGCGGAGGCACGCCGGCCGACAGCGTCTGGCGGCTCAAGCATCGCGTTCTGGCTGACATCCGAGCACTGGCTGGCGACGCACAGGATCGCCGACCCGACGAGGCCAACGAGCTAGCCGAGCGGATCGTGACCCGGATGACCCGGAGCTGTCCGTCGACGAGGCGTCGGCGTTTCTGGCGGCCTCGTTGGACGCCGATGCTCTTTGTGGTGCGGCGCACAACCGCCGAATGTTCCTCAGCCTTCGCGAGGGACCCCAGGGGACACTCGATTTCACAGACGCGCTCGAACCGGCCATCTCAGCCGCGCTGCCGCATGCCGACGAGGTCGGCGCATGGGTCAACGCGATCCGGATCGCCTCGGACGTTGGCGTCGCCGATGAGGTTCTCTACGACCTGATGCGAACCGGAGTGCGGAAGGCTGGTCACAGGGTCATTGACGACGTGATCGCTGCGCGTACCCCTCCGATGCTCGCGGAGCATGTCGCTCTGCTCGATCGCGCGGCCCAGGATCTCGCCGACGAGAAGCATGCTGAGGGGTTCGTCCTCCGGGTGCCTGGCGAGGGCGGCCGGATGGTCGAATTCGAGTTTGCTCCCCCGGAGCGGGGGCTCGATGTCGAATAGTGAGCGGATGCCGCTCACTATTCGACATCGGCCGGAACCCACCAGGGTCCGCAGCTGTCAGGCGTCGCGCTCGCGCTGCCGCGCCGGGCTACTCCCCCTCGTTGCGCAGCGGCGTGCGCTCGAGGGGCTCGTCGAGGAGCATCTCCTTCGTGAAGATGAGGTCCGAGCGGTTGTAGTCGGACATCTCGTAGTCCTGGCCCATCGTGATCGCGTCGAACGGGCAGGCGACCTCGCAGTAGCCGCAGAAGATGCAGCGCGCGAGGTTGATCTCGTAGACCGCGGCGTAGCGCTCGCCGGCCGAGACGCGGTTCTCCGGGGTGTTCTCCGCCGCGACCACGCGGATGCAGTCCGACGGGCAGGCCGCCGCGCACAGCGAGCAGCCGACGCACTTCTCAAGGCCCGTGTCCTCGAAGCGGTGCAGCTTGTGGCGGCCGCGAAAGCGCGGATAGACAGGCACCTTCTCCTCGGGATAGGAGATCGTCTTCGGCCCCTCGAAGAGCCGCGCCATCGTCGTCTTCATGCCGCGCAGGGTCTCGCCGAAGGCGCGGTAGGTGCCGCCGGCGGCGCCGGGCTGCGGCGCGCGCTGGACGACGAGCATGTCGTCACCGGGGTTCCAGGTCATGAGTGATTCCTCCTGTGAGCCCTTGTGCGCTTGGGCGGTCGCTGGCGCCGGCTGGCAAGGACGCAGCGAAGGAGTGGCCCTCTAGGGCCATGACTGAGCGAGGACGCCGCCAGCCGGTGATCAGCGACCGATCCAGGCGTGCAAGGGTTCGCAGGAGGGATCACTGGACGGCCACCACGACGATCGCGGTCACGAGGGCGTTCAAGGTAGCGAGCGGCAAGAGGACCTTCCATCCGAAGCTCATGAGCTGGTCGTAGCGCAGCCGCGGCAGCGTCGCGCGGATCCAGACGAACAGGAAGACGAACGCGAAGATCTTGCCGAAGACGACGAACGGGTCGACCCAGCCGGGCGGGTCGACGAACGGCAGCTGCCAGCCGCCGAGGAACATCGTCACGGCGATCCCCGAGACGACGAGGATGTTCACGTACTCGGCGAAGAAGTACGAGGCGAACTTCGCGCCGCCGTACTCCGTGTTGTAGCCCGCGACGAGCTCGGCGTCGGCCTCGGGCAGGTCGAACGGCGCGCGGTTGGTCTCCGCGAACGCCGACACGAGGAAGATGAGGAAGCCGACGAACTGCGGGACGACGTACCACATGTTCGACTGCGCCTCGACGATCGCCGGCAGCGACAGCGTGCCGGCCATCATCAGCACGCCGACGAGCGACAGGCCCATCGCGACCTCGTAGGAGATGAGCTGCGCGGCCGCGCGCATCGCGCCGAGGAACGAGTACTTCGAGCCGCTCGCCCAGCCGCCGAGCATCAAGCCGTAGAACGCGATCGCGCCGAAGGCGAAGACGTAGAGCACGCCGATCCCGACGTCGAGGCCGTAGAGGCCGACGGTCTGGCCGAAGATGTCCGCCTGGTTGCCGAACGGCAGGATCGCGAACGCGGCGAACGCCGTGACGATCGAGATGATCGGCGCCAGCGCGTAGAGGAAGCCGATGCTCGTCGAAGGCCGGAAGTCCTCCTTCGTCGCGAGCTTGATGATGTCCGCGAGCGGCTGCGCGGCGCCCATCGGGCCGACGCGGTTGGGTCCGTAGCGATGCTGGAAGCGCCCGAGCAGCTTGCGTTCGGCGAGCAGGACGATCGGCACGATCTGGACGGCGATCGCGAAGATGACCACGGACTTGACGATCTGCACCCACCAGGGCTCGGCGAGGTTGACGTCCGGGGTCATTCGGGGAGGATCTCCACGAGGCTCGCGTCGAGCTCGGACGCCGAGTCCTTGCCGCCGATGCCCGACTCGAGGAAGACCGACCCCTCGGGAATCGCAGCGCGCAACGTGGCAACCGCCTGCACGCGCGTGCCGTTGGACGCGACCACGACGCGATCGCCGTGGCCGATCCCGAGGCGCTCCGCATCGACCGGCGACAGCTCGGCGCGCTGGTGCGCGCGCAGGAACTTCAGCGCGGGGGAGAGCTCGACCTCGTGCGCCGCCCAGATCGAGCGGAAGGTCCCCAGGCGCAGCGCGCCGTTGGGCACCGGCGCGTACGGGGGCGCGTCGAGCCCGAACGGCCCGAGGTCGGCCTCCGGCCACGCCGCCGCCTGCGCGCGGGCCGGCCAGCGCACCCCGCGGCCGCCGAGCTCGTCGAGCGTCAGCCCCGCGTAGAAGCCGATCGCGTCGAACATCGTCTTCGACGCCATCGGGCACGTCAGCACGCCGGGATCGTGGTCGAGGCGCTTGCAGAGGTCCGCGAGCACCGACCACTCGCCGCGCACCGCGTCGGGCCGCGCGATCGCCGGGCGCAACCGCTGCACGCGCCCGTCCGGGTGGGTGACGGTCCCTTCCTTCTCGGCATAGGACTCGGCGGGGAAGACGATGTCGGCGTGCTCCCAGAGCCCCTCGGTGAGGAAGGCCGCGTGCGCGACGACCGTCTTCGCGCGGGCCAGCGCCTTCTTCCACAACCGGCGGCCGGGGAGGTCGCGCATCGGGTCGACGTGCAGCAGGTAGAGCGCCTCGAGCTGGTTGGCCGCCGCGGCGGCGGCGATCGCCGGGCTGTCGAGGCCGGGCGAGCCGACGGGCGTCAGGCCCGGGCCGGCGTTCGGCAGCACGCCGACCTCGCGCAGGCCGCGACCGTTGGTGCCGGAGGGCAGCTCGAGCAGCCCGCAGCCGTCGTGGCCCGCGGTGACGACGCGGCCGCAGACGTTCAGCAGGGCGCGCGCCGCATGGGCGCCGCGCGGCCCGCCCGTCAAGCGTTCGCCGTAGACGATGACGACGTCCTCGCCGGCCTCGGAGAGCAGCGCGGCGAGCGCGCGAACCGCGGCGGCGTCCGCGCCCGCCGCCTCGGCCAGCTCCTCGACGACCCCGCTGCCGCCGAGCGCGGCGTTCAGCGCGGCGCAGAACGCCTCGGCGGCGCCGGGCGCAAAGCGCGCGACGACCTTCGCGTTCGGATCGAGCGACGACGGCCGGCTCGTCGCGACCGCGAGCTGGACGTTGTTGCGGCGCACGCCCTTGCGGATGCGCAGGTCGAGCACGGGCGCGTCGTCGACGGGCTCGCAGTCGAGGACGAGGACGGCGTGGGCGAACTCGAGGTCGGGGACCGTCGCCTGGAGCGCGGGCGCGTGCAGCGCCGCGTGCAGCTCGCGGGGGAGGGTCCCGCCGGCGCGCGAGTCGATGTGGTTGGAGCTCAAGGCTCCGCGCATGAGGTGGGCGAGCAGGAAGCCCTCCTCGTTGGTCGTCTCGCCGCCGGCGATGGCGCCGGTGTCCGCGCCCGCCGCGCGCAGCGCCGCTGCGGCCTCGTCGAGCGCGCGATCCCACTCGACCGGCACGAGCTCGCCGTCGACGCGCACGAGCGGGTGCGTCACCCGCGAGTCGACGTGGACGGACTGGTAGGCGAAGCGGCCCTTGTCGCACAGCCAGCCGTCGTCGACGTCGTCGTGGTCGCGCGAGAGGACGCGCAGGACGCGCTCGTCGCGGACCGTGAACTCGACGTTGCACTGCGCCGGACACAGCGTGCAGACCGAGCCCGAGCCCTCGATGTCCCACGGCCGCGCGCGGAAGCGGTAGGGCTGCGACGTGAGCGCCCCGACCGGGCACAGCTCGATGATGTTGCCGCTGAACGGCGCGACGTACGGGTGGCCGTCGAACGTCGAGACGTACGTGGCCGCGCTGCGCTCCTGCAGGACGAGCTGGTAGTCCTCGGAGATCTCCTGGCTGAAGCGCACGCAGCGATAGCAGAGGATGCAGCGCTCGCGGTCGATGGCGATGAGCGGCGACAGCGCGAGCGGCTTGACGAAGTGGCGCTTGGGCTCGATGAAGCGCGACTTGCCGCCGCCCCAGCCCATCGTGATGTCCTGCAGCGGGCACTCGCCGCCCTTGTCGCAGACCGGGCAGTCGAGCGGGTGGTTGATGAGCAGGAACTCGACGATCGCCTGCTGGGCTTCCTTGACGCGGTCGGTCTGCGTGAACACGACCATGCCGTCGCGCACGGCCGTCGAGCAGGCGGTCTGGAGCTTCGGGATGCCCTCGATCTCGACGAGGCACATCCGGCACGCGCCGACGGGCTGGCCGAGCTTGGGCTCGTAGCAGAAGACCGGGATCTCGACGTCGCCGTACTTCGCCGCATCGACGAGCATCGTCCCCGCGGGCGCGCGCACTTCGAGGCCGTCGATCGAGAAGGCGATCGTCTCCTTGACGGGCCGGGGCACTACACGGCTCCCTGGATGAGCGGCGGCGGCGGATCGGCCAGGTCGTCGGAGAGGTACGGGTCGCGCTCGCGCGCCGCCTCGATGTGCGCCTCGAACTCGTCGCGGAACTTCGCGACCATCGAGCCGATCGGCATCGCCATCGCGTCGCCGAGCACGCACAGGCAGTTGCCGATGATCTGCTCCTGGACGGAGGCCATGATGTCGAGGTCCATCGGTGTCGCGAGTCCGGCGTCGACGCGCTCGAGCATCGACACCGTCCAGCGCGTCCCCTCGCGGCAAGGCGTGCACTTGCCGCACGATTCGTGCTTGTAGAACTTCGCGAGCTTCAGCGCGACGTCCACGACCGGCACGGAGTCGTCGACGACGATGATCGCGCCGGAGCCGAGCATCGAGCCGGCCTTCTGCAGCGTGTTGAAGTCGTAGGGGATGTCGAGGTCGTCGGCGGTCAGGACCGGCGCGGAGGAGCCGCCCGGGAACCAGAACTTGACCTCGCGGCCCTCCGGCGGCCCGCCCGCCATGCCGTAGATGATCTCCCGCGACGGCGTGCCGAGCACGACCTCGTAGTTGCCCGGCCGCTGGACGTTCCCGCTGACGGAGACGAGCTTCGTGCCGGCGCTCGTCTCGGTGCCGATCTTCGCGTACTCCGCGCCGCCCATCCGGATGATGTGCGGCATCGTCGCGAGCGTCTCGACGTTGTTGATGACCGTCGGGCCCTGGTAGAGGCCCTGGTTGGCCGGAAACGGCGGCTTCAGGCGCGGGTTGCCGCGCTTGCCTTCGAGCGAGTCGAGCAGGCCCGTCTCCTCGCCGCAGATGTACGCCCCGGCGCCGCGGTGCAGGACGATCGAGAGGCTGAAGCCCGAGCCGACGATGTCCTCGCCGATGAGGCCCGCCTCGGCCGCCTCGACGATCGCCGCGTCGATGATGTCCGCCTGCTCGACGTACTCGCCGCGGATGTAGATGAACGACTTGTTCGCGCCGGCGGCGTACGCCGCGATGACCATGCCCTCGAGCAGCATGTGCGGGCTCTTCTGCATGAGCTCGCGGTCCTTGAACGTGCCGGGCTCGGACTCGTCGGCGTTGCAGACGAGGTACTTGTCGACGTCCACCTTCGGGATGAACGAGATCTTCTTGCCGCTCGGGAAGCCCGCGCCGCCGCGCCCGCGCAACCCGGACGCCATGAGCTCGTCGGTCACCTCGGACGGCTGCATCTGCGTGAGGACCTTGCGCATCGCCTCGTAGCCGCCGGTCTTGCGGTAGCCGTCGAGCGTGTGCAGGCCCGGCTCGTCGATGCCCTTGAAGAGAATGGTCTCGCTCATGTCGCGGCTCCGGGATCCGTGCTCTTTCGCAGATGCAGTTGCTTGCCCGGCAGCGGCGGCGTGCCGTTGCGGATCTGCTCGACGAGCGTCGGGACGTCGTCGAGCGCGATCGGCCCGACGTAGACGTCGTTGACGGACGCCATCGGCGCGATGTCGCACGCGCCGAGGCACTCGAACGAGCGCACGTTGAAGTCGGGGTCGTCGCCGACCTCGTCCTGGATGCGGGCGAGCAGCTCGTCCGCGCCGCACAGCGAGCAGGAGATGTTCGTGCAGACGTAGATGCGCTGCGAGCCCACCGGCTGGGTCTCGAGCATGTCGTAGAACGTCGCGACGGAGACGAGGTAGCCGGGCGTCAGGCGCATCACGCACGCGGTCTGCTCGATCGCCTCGGGCGAGCACCAGCCGTGATGGCGCTGGGCGGCGGCGAGCGCCGGGATTGCGGCCGAGCGGAAGTCCGGGTACTTCGCCATGTGCGCCTCGATCTCGGTGCGCAGCGTCCCCGGGACGGGCGTCGTCGCGGGGTCGGGGACCTCCGCGGGGTCCTTCGTGAGGTCGGCGGCGTCGTCCCAGCCGGGCACGCGCGAGCCGTGGCCGAAGCGCGTGACGGTGCGCTGCTGGGATTCGGCCCCCCCGCCCCCGCCGTGCAACTTGCGCTCGGCGACCGCGGCGGCCATCGTCGCGGTGGCCTCCTCCGCGGCTTGCGGTGACTTCTTCTTGCGCCCGAGCATCAGCGGTCGATCCCCCCGAGCACCGGGTCGAGCATCGCGAGCGTCGCGATGAGGTCGGCGATGTACGAGCCCTCGGTCATCGGCGCGGTCGCCTGGAGGTTCACGAACGACGGGTCGCGCATGTGTACGCGCGCGGGCTTCGACGAGCCGTCCGAGCGCACGAAGCACCCGAGCTCGCCGCGCGGCGACTCGATCGGGAAGTAGCACTCGCCCGGCGGCACGCGGAAGCCCTCGGTGACGAGCTTGAAGTGGTGGATGAGCGCCTCCATCGAGGTCGCGAGCTCGTGGCGCGGCGGCAGCGCGACCTTGCGGTCGTCGGTGATCCACGGCCCCTCGGGCAGGCCGTCCAGCGCCTGGTCGATGATCTTCACCGACTCGTAGATCTCGGCGACCCGCACCGCGAAGCGATCCCAGTTGTCGCCGTCGACGCCGACCGGGATCTTGAAGTCGAAGTGCTCGTAGGAGCAGTACGGCATCGCCTTGCGCAGGTCCCACGGGTTGCCGGCGGCGCGCAGCAGCGGGCCCGTGACGCCGAGCTTGAGCAGCTCGGACTCGGCGAGCGGGCAGACGCCGCGCAGCCGCTGCAGGACGATCTCGTTGTGCGCGAGCAGGTCGTTGTACTGGTCCGCGCGGCCCGGCATCTGCTGCGTGAACTCGCGGCACTTCTCGACCCAGCCGCGCGGGATGTCCTCCGCCACGCCGCCGACCTGGAAGTAGCGCGTGTGCATGCGCTGGCCGCTTGACTGCTCGAAGAGGTCGAGGATGAGCTCGCGGTCGCGGAAGCAGTACCAGAACATCGACATCGCGCCGAGATCCAGCGCGCTCGTCCCGAGCCACACGAGGTGGCTCATGATCCGGTTGAGCTCCATGTGGATGACGCGCAGGTACTGCGCGCGCGGCGGGACCTCGACCTCGAGCAGCGTCTCCGTCGCACCGCAGAACGCGTAGGCGTTGAAGTAGTAGGCGAGGTAGTCCATCCGCTCGATGACCGGGATGGCCTTCCAGTAGGACTTGTCCTCGGCGGTCTTCTCGATGCCGGTGTGGACGTAGCCGATGATCGGCTTGAGGTCGCGCACGACCTCGCCGTCGAGCGTGACGAGCAGGCGCAGCACCCCGTGCGTGGCGGGATGGTGCGGCCCCATGTTCAGCGTCAGCAGCTCGGTCGATGGGTCGTCGGACGGCACGCGCTCGACGGGCGCCATCGTGATCGACTCCTCGAGCTTGCGGTAGTCGTCGGCCGGCTGGATGCTCATTGCGTGTAGGACCTCCCCTCGGCCTCGTCGATCGTGAACTGGACCGGCTCGCCGCCGATCGGGAAGTCGCGGCGCTGCGGGTAGCCCTCGTAGTCCTCGGGCATGAGGATCCGGCGCATGTCGGGGTGGCCCTCGAAGACGACGCCGAACATGTCGTAGACCTCGCGCTCCTGGTGGTTCGCGGTCGGCCACTCGGGGGTGACGGACGGCACGCGCGGGTCGTCGAGCGGGACGCGCAGCTTCACGGTCAGGCGGTCGAGCTCGTCCATGTCGAGCAGCTCGTAGTGCACGCCGAGCCGCGGCTCCTCGGGGTAGTAGTCCACGCCGTGGACGCTCATCAGCGCGGTGTAGCCCTTCGCGCGCAACCGCTCGAGCGTGTCGACGATCCGCGCGGGGTTGACGAGCAGCGTCCCCTTGTCGCGGAAGTACAGCGTCCCGAGGACCGACCCGGCGTCGGCCTCGGTCAGCTCCTGGGCGAGGAGCTCGAGACCCGTCGCGTCAGGCACCGGCGGTGTTCCCGGGCCGGAAGACGTTGATGGCGGTCTCCTGGGAGGAGTGGGGTGGGTGGGTGGGATCCGATTCGGAGAACACCTCTTCGGTGCCGCGCGCGCCGTAGCCCTCGCGCCAGCCCATGTCGGGGTCGTCCTGGATCATCTTGCGCAGCTTGAGGATCCCGTGCATGAGCGCCTCGGGCCGCGGCGGGCAGCCGGGGACGTGGACGTCGACCGGCATGAACTTGTCGGCCGGCACGATCGCGTAGTTGTTGAAGACGCCCATCGAGGACGAGCAGGCGCCCATCGCGATGGCCCACTTCGGCTCGAGCATCTGGTCGTAGATGCGCCGCACGACCGGCGCCATCTTGATCGAGACGCGACCACTGAGGATCAGCAGGTCGGCCTGGCGCGGTGAGGCGCGGAAGGCCTCGAAGCCGAAGCGCGCGACGTCGACGCGGGCGGCGACGATCGACATCATCTCGATCGCGCAGCAGGCGAGGCCGAACGTCGCGGGGAACAAGGCGTTCGAGCGCGCCCAGGCGACGGCCTTGTCCATCGTCGTCGTGAGCACCCGCTCCTCGACGTACTGGTCGAGCTCGCGGCCGGCGAGGTCGCCGCGCAGCATGTCGCGGGCGCGCAGCTGGCGGATCCGGAAGTCCTCGCCGGAGAGGTCGCCAAGGTCCGTGCCGAGCGCCGGCAGCTTCTGCCGCTTTACCTCCATTCGAGGGCCCCCCTTCGCCAGACGTAGACGAACGCCGCCATGAGCAGCGCGATGAAGACGGTGATCTCGATGAGCGCGAAGGTCCCGAAGGCCTTCAGCTGGATCGCGACCGGATAGAGGAAGATGACCTCGATGTCGAACAGGATGAACAGCATCGCGATGAGGTAGAAGCTGATCCCGAAGCGAAACCCGTGCTGGACCTCGGACGGCAGGCCGCACTCGTAGGGGTCCTGCTTGTGCGGGACGTCGCGCTTGGGTCCGAACGCGTAGTTGAGGACCGCGAAGGCCGCACCGACGGCGCCGCCGAGCGCGACGAACACGATCGCCGGCAGATAGCTGTTCAGCACCCGGCCTTTCTATCACCTATGCCGCTGATCCCGACCTCAAGTGCCTGAAGCCACGATCGCCGAGATCGGGGCGCTCGTCACGCTTGCGGTCAACGCCGCGGCGGGCGCGTTCGCCGGGCTGCGCTGGTGGCAGGTGGTCCCGTCGCGCGCCGTCTGGCCGCTGCTGCGGGCCGCGCAGGTCGTCGCCGGCTGCCAGGCGCTGCTCGCCGGCATCCTGTTCGCCGCGGGGTTCCGGCCCGCCGACGAGCTGTTCTGGCTCTACGCGCTGCTGCCCGTCGCGATCGGCTTCGTGGCCGAGCAGCTGCGGATCGCGTCCGCCGAGCAGGTGCTCGAGAACCGCGACCTGCCCGACGCGCAGGCCGTCGGAGCGCTGCCCGAGTCCGAGCAGCGCTCCGTCGTGCTGGCGGTCGTGCGCCGCGAGATCGGCGTCATGGCTCTCGCGGCGCTCGTCGTGGCGTTTCTCGCCCTCCGCGCGGCCCTGATCGCCTAGCCGAAGCGCGTCGATATCCGCAGGCCGGTGACGAGCTGGCCGGGGGTGTTGCGGCTGTAGCGCTTGGCGTGGTCGATGAAGAGATTCCAGATTCCCGTGCGCGCTGGGCGGACCGGCAGGAACGACATCCGCTTGGAGACGATCCCGCACGGACCCTTGGCCTTGCCCATCGACACGGTCTTCTTCGTCTGGCCGTTGTAGCGGTAGTGGATGTACACCGTCTGACCCGTGAGGAACCCGCGAACGGTGTGCCTCACCTTCGATGCGGGCCTGGCGCTGCTCGGCTTGAGGTCGTAGCCGATGCGCACCTGGCGGAACTCGATGCGTCGCGAGCGCAGCCGGGTTGACGTTGTCCGCCGCGACGAGCGTGAACGTCTGCTCGGTCCGCTTGGAGGTCGCGAACGGCGGCGGGGTGGCGGTCGTCAGGTACGAGCCGTTCGCATCCGCGGTGCCCGAGGCGAGGAACCTCGGGGTCGGGCTGACCTTGCTCGCGTAGACCACGGTGACGATCGAGCCCGGCGTGAACCCGGTTGCCGCGATGGTCATCCGCGTGCCGCCGCCGAGGCCCTCCGCGCTGCGCACGCACGGGTCGGTCGCGATCGCGGGCGCTGCTTGCGCGGTAGAGACCGCCATCAAGAGCGCGGCAGCTCCTGACGACGCGGCGGCGAGGATGCGGCGAACGGTCATGGAGCTCCCCCTGCGTGGATTTCTCAACGTGTGACCATCGTAATTGCCGCATTCGCCGAAGGCGAACCCCAACGGTGCAAGGTCGCCCGCGTCCGGACCTCGCCGGGCGCTAGCCGATCGTCGTGTACGCGCCGCGAAACCAGACGAGGGGGTCGCTCGGTTCGCCGGCGCCCATGCCGATGACCTCGCCGATGCCGATCTCGTGGTCGCCGCCGGGCACGAGCTCGCGCAGCTCGCACGCGATCCAGGCGAGCGCCGTGTCGAGGACCGGCACGCCGTGCGCCTCGGAGTGGGTCACGCTCTCGAACTTCTCGGCCGGGACGCGCTTGGAGGCGAAGACCGCCGCGAGGTCGACGTCCGCGGCGCGCAGGACGTTGACGGCGAAGCGCCGCGACGCGCGCACGACCTCGAGCGTCCGCGAGCCGTGGTCGAAGCAGACGAGCACGAGCAGCGGGTCGAGCGACAGCGACGTCACCGCGTTCGTGGTCATCCCGGCGGGTCCGTCGGGACCGGTCGTCGTGACGATCGTGACGCCGGTGGCGAACGAGCCGATCGTGTCGCGGTAGGTGCGCTGCAGCTCGCTCGAGGCGTCGCTCACAGCGGCGCGCCCTCGATGACGAGCTTGCCGTACTGCCCGAGGTCGTCGTGGTTGGCGATCGTGCAGACGAGCCGGTACTCGCCCCGCGCGAGCGTGACCTTGATCGGCGGCGCCACCTCGCCGGGCTGCATCGAGGTCACCCGTCCGCCGGGGACCTCCTCGGCCTTGTCGTCGACGTCCTCGGGCGGGACGAGGATGGCGAGATTGTGCGTCAGGCGGCCCGTGTTGCGGACGACGAACTTGATCCTGCCGGGCCGCGCCACGATGTCCTGCGGGAGGATCCTGTACTCGTCGAGCGAGATGCGCAGGATCGGCCGGTCGGTGCGGAAGGTCTCGCCGTCACCGCAGCCGCCCAGGGCGATCGTCGAGGTGGCCAGCAAAGCGGCTGAGAGGCGGAAGCGGGACATTCGCCCGATCCATTGTTCCGTATGATCTGCGCCGCCCATGGCCCGCCGCTATCTGACCGCCGTATGCCTCGCCGCCGCGGCGCTCGTTTCGGGCGGCTGCGGGTCGCAGGGCGTCGAGGTCGCGGCGGACGATCCGAACCACGACGGCGCCGTGCTGTTCGTCGAGCGTTGCGGCGCCTGCCACACGCTGACCGCAGCCGGAACGCAGGGCTCGGCCGAGAAGGTCACCGACAAGGAGAACGTCGACGGCCCGAGCTTCGACACCCGCAAGGTGACGGCCGAGGACGTCGAGTACGCGATCGAGAACGGCGGCTTCTCCGGCGCGATCATGCCGGAGAACATCGCGACCGGGGCCGAGAAGGAGGCCATCGCGCAGTTCCTGGCCAAGTACGCGGGCTCCGAGGTCGAGGCGCAGACGCCGACCGGCGGCGCCGGCAAGGGCGGGACCGAGCAGCCCGCCGAAGGCGGCGGATAGCCGCATCGCGGCGCCGTTGTGCTGGACCTCCGGCTGATCCGTCGCGAGCCCGATGCGGTTCGCGCGGCGCTGGCGAGGCGCGGCCCGGAGCTTGCCGAGCGCGTCGACCGGCTCGTCGCGCTCGACGCTGATTGGCGAGAGGCGGCGCAGGCCGCCGAGAGCCTGCGCGCATCGCAGAAGACGCTCTCCGAGGAGGTCGCGCGCGGCAAGCGCGAGCGGCGCGACGTCGCGCCGCAGCTCGAGCGGCTGAAGTCGCTGTCGAGCGAGGTCAAGGCGCTGGGGGAGCGGGCACGGTCGGCTGACGCCGAGCTGCAGGAGCTGCTCGTCACGCTCCCGAACCTCCCCGACCCGTCGGCTGCCGAGCCCGAGGACGAGGTGCTGCGCGTCGTCGGGGATGCGTCGAAGACCGGTCGCGACCACCTCGAGCTGGCCGGCGAGCGGATCGACATGGAGCGCGGCGCGCGGCTGTCGGGGTCACGCTTCTCCTACCTGCGCGGCGACCTCGTCATGCTCGAGCTCGCGCTCGTGCAGTGGACGCTCGCGCGGCTGCGCGGCCACGGCTTCGAGCCCGTCATCCCGCCCGTGCTCGTCCGCGAGCGCGCGCTCTACGGCACCGGCATGCTCCCGGACACCGAGCAGCAGATCTACCACCTGCCCGAGGACGACCTCTACCTCGCGGGCACGAGCGAGGTCGCGCTCGCGTCGCTGCACGCCGACGAGATCCTCGACGCGGGCGACCTCCCGCTGCGCTACGCCGGCTTCTCGCCCTGCTTCCGGCGCGAGGCGGGCGCCGCCGGCAAGGACACGCGCGGGATCTTCCGCGTGCACCAGTTCGACAAGGTCGAGATGTTCTCGTTCGTCGATCCGGCCGCGAGCGCCGACGAGCACGAGCGGCTGCTGGCGATCGAGGAGGAGATCATGGCGCTGCTCGAGATCCCCTACCGGGTCGTGAACATCGCGGTCAACGACCTCGGCGCGAGCGCGGCGAAGAAGTACGACATCGAGGCCTGGCTGCCGGGGCAGGGGCGCTACCGCGAGCTGACGTCGACGTCGAACACGACGGACTTCCAAGCGCGCCGGCTCGACATCCGCGTGCGTCGCGAGGCCCCCCGGAAGACCGAGACGCTGCACACGCTCAACGGCACGGCGGTCGCCGTCGGCCGGACGATCATCGCGCTGCTCGAGAACGGCCAGCGCGAGGACGGCTCCGTCGCGCTGCCGACCGTGCTCGTCCCCTACGGCGCGCCCGAGGAGCTTGCGTCGGTGGTGTGATGCCGACGCCCGGACCGAGCACGAGGACGCACCTCGCGTTCTCCCTCGAGCGGGGGCTCGTGGAGGGGTCGGGCATCGAGGTCGAGTACGAGCCGGTCCGCGATCGCGAGCCGACAGACCGCGAGCACGGACTGGACTTCTGGCTCGGCAAGGCGCCCGAGGCGTACCGGCTCGTCCCACTGCTGAGCGTCACCAAGAAGCGGATCGCCGTCGGCCAGATCCGGATCGCGAACGTCGACGTCGCTATCGAGCTCGCACGAGCGGCCAACGGCGCTCGCGAGCGCTGCCGCGAGGCTGCGAGACAAGGTATGCACGCCTGGTGGGTCAGCGACGGGAGCGACGGCTTTCACCAGCACCGCAAGCTGCTCGATCCGACGCTCGTTCGCCCTACGAACGCGCTGGATCTCGACAAGATGCCCTGGCTCGCTCCTCACGATCTCGCGGTTCGCCACCTCGACGTCGCCGCCGAGCACCTCGGCGAAGAGGTCGATCAGATCTACGGCCTGCTGACCGGCATCGCGTCGGTCGCCACCTTGCGCGAAGCGGAGGCCCAGGAGCAGTTGAACGTCATCATCGCGGGCGCCGCCGTGGGCCTCGGCGTCCCCGGACTCGTCTTTGCGTTCTACGGGGCCGAGGTGCTGGCGCCGCTCGACGCGACCGAGCCGCTCCTGGCCGTCGCGCTGACGCTTGCGGCGACGCTTGTCGTGATCCTGATCGTGCTCATCGCGCTGAGAAGGCGCACGCCGACATCCATCGG
Source organism: uncultured Actinomycetes bacterium (assembly GCA_963806515.1). GTDB lineage: Bacteria > Actinomycetota > Thermoleophilia > Solirubrobacterales > Solirubrobacteraceae > CADCVQ01. The sequence goes on from CAWDYO010000014.1 coordinate 136,828, forward strand.
GGCACTCGGAAGGAAGGTTCCGCACATCCCGGCATGGGGCCTCGCCGTCGTCGGCGTGGGCGTTCTCGGTGGTCTGCTGTGGGGCGTGGGCGCGGTGGGACCCAAGCCGGAGCAGGGCGGCTACGTCTGCACGCAGGTCTCCGAGCAGAGCCGCACGCTCAGCTGCACGCCGCGATGAGCGCGCACGTCGAGCTATGTCGTTCCGGACGGCCCCCGGCCGGGCCGTGCTTGGACGTACGCGAACGCCTCCGGTCGCGAGGGGAAGATGTCGAACGTCTCGTCGAGGCTCGTGATCTCGAAGAGCCGCAGCACCGTCGGGTTCGCGCAGACGATCGCCATCCTGCCGTGCGCCGCGACGACCTGCCGTAGCCCGTTCAGCAACACGCTGAGCCCTGTCGAGTCGATGAACTCGACGGCGCTGAGGTCGAGCACGATCGCCGTGTTGCCCTTGTCGATCGCCTCGGCCAGGCGCTGCGCGAACCGCGGTGCGGTCTGCACGTGGATCTCTCCGCGGACGTTGATGATGTGCGTCCCGGACGGGGAGTGCTCGTCGGAAAGCTCGAAATGTGGGACGACCGGGGACACGCAGCTATCAGACTCTGACCCGGACACCATGTCAATGCGCCGGTCCGAATGTGGCCACGCGTCTACGATCATGGCGTGGCCGAAGACGAGCAGCTGACGATCGACGAGCTCGCACGGCGGATCGGGATGACCGTTCGCAACATCCGCGCGCACCAGTCGCGCGGCCTGCTGCCGGCCCCCGAAGTCCGAGGACGGACCGGCTACTACGGACCGGACCACGTCGCGCGGCTCGAGCTGATCCAGGAGCTGCAGGCCGACGGCTTCAACCTCGATCTCATCCGGCGCCTGCTGGACGGCGCGGGCGGGTCGAGCAGGGAGGTCCTGCGCTTCAAGCACGCGCTCGCGCGGCCGTTCGGATCCGACGAGGCGCCGCGCCAGATCAACCTGCTCGAGCTCGCCGAGGAGTGGGGGACGACTGACATCACCTTGCTCGACCGCGCGCTGAAGGTCGGGCTCGTGCGCCGTCGCGACGACGGGGTCTTCGAGCTGACGAGCCCGCGGCTCGTGCAGCACGGCCGCGAGCTCGCGAAGCTCGGCATCGGGCTCGAGCGGCAGCTGGAGATCATCGGGCGCGTCCGCGAGCAGGCGGACAAGATCGCCGAGGCCTACGTCGAGATCTTCCTCGACGCCGTCTGGCGGCCGTTCGACCAGGCCGGTCAGCCGAGCGAGCGCTGGCCCGACGTGCACGACGCGCTCGAGCGCCTGCACCCGCTGGCGGCGGAGTCCGTCGTCGCGATCTTCGGGCTGGCGATGGGCGAGGCCACCGAGCGCGAGTTCGGCCGTCAGGTCGAGCGGATCGCGCAGGAGCGCGAGGCGATCGAGGCGCAGGCCGCGGCTGGCGATCCGGCGACCCGCGACGCTGCGGGCCAGCGCGCCGACGGCGCGGCTCCCGCCCGCGAGGCGGGCGACAGCGAGCCTGTGGCCGGCGAGGGCGCCGCCGGCGAGGCTCCGGCGCGCGAGGCGGCCAACGGCGGGGTCGCCGAGCGGCCCTCGACGCCGCAAGCCACCTGACACGCGTGCCCGGGGGCACGCTGACCCGCGCGCAGCTCAACCGCGCGACGCTCGCGCGCCAGCTGCTGCTACGGCGGGAGCCGCTGAGCGCGGTCGAGGCGATCGAGCGGCTCGCCGGCATGCAGGCGCAGGAGCCCAAGCACCCGTTCATCGGGCTGTGGACGCGGGTCGAGGGCTTTCGCAGCGAGGAGCTGCTCGCCGCGCTGCGCTCGCGGGCCGTCGTCCGCGCGACGCTCGTGCGCTCGACGCTGCACCTCGCGAGCGCGGCCGACTACGCGGCGGTGCGGATGGCGCTCCAGCCGAGCCGGGCTGTCGCGCTGCGGGTCCTCGGCGCTCGCTCCGAGGGCCTGGACCTCGACGCCGTCCTGCCGGCCGCGCGCGAGCTGCTGCGCGGACGGCCGCTGACGTTCGACGCGATCCGCGCGGAGCTGCAGTCGCAGTTTCCCGACGTCAACGACCGCGCGCTCGGCTACGCGGTGCGCACGCTCGTGCCGCTCGTCATGGTGCCGTCCGACGATGGTCGCTGGGGCTTTCCGCGCGTCGCGGAGTTCGCGCTCGCCGACGAGTGGCTCGACGCGCCGCTCGCCGAGGATGCGGCCGAAGCGCTCGCGACGCGCTACCTGCGCGCCTTCGGCCCGGCGACGGCGAAGGACCTCGAGCGCTGGTCGGCGACGTCGGGTGCCAAGGCGGTGCTCGACGGCATGCGCGAGCGTCTCGAGGTGTTCGCCGACGAGCGCGGCCGCGAGCTCTTCGACCTGCCCGATGCGCCGCGCCCCTCCGCGGACGCGCCGGCGCCCGTGCGGCTGCTGCCGGAGTTCGACAACCTCGTGCTCGCCCACGACGATCGTTCGCGCGTCATCGCCGACGAGCACCGCCCGCTCGTCACGACGAAGAACCTCCGCGTGAAGGCCACGTTCCTCGTCGACGGTGTCGTCGCCGGGACGTGGACGGTGGAGGTCCAGCGCAAGGTCGCCACGCTGACCCTGACGCCGTTCGCGCACGTCGCCGGTCAGGCGCTGAAGGAGCTCGATGCCGAGGCGGACGCCTTGTTGGCGTTCCTCGAGCCCGAAGCGAAGGCCCGCGACGTCGCCGTCGCCGATCCGCCGTAGTTCCGGCACACATTCGCGGGTCATTTGTCGCAAAGCCGTGCTGACACGCAACACCTGTCCCGGCAACCTCTTCACCTATGGAGGGGTCTGGCGGGGAAACGACGACATAGTGGAGGCGGATTCGCGGCATTGGTGCACCACCTCGATCGATCGGGTCTGATGGGCCTCGATCTGAGAGAGGGCGGGGTTGCGATGCGGGTGGGGCGTAAGGGCTTAGCCAGGCCGATAAGGAGCGCATCTGGGTGGTGCGTCGGGAGGGGTTGAGCGATCGCGAGGTCGCGCGGAGGTTGGGGCTCGAGGCGCCGCGGGTGTCGCGGTACTTGGTGGCGTGTGGCGGGATCTGTCCGGCGCGGCGGACGCGTTCGGCGCAGTGTTTGACGGTTGGTGAGCGTGAGGAGATCTCGCGCGGGATCGCGCGCGGCGATTCGGCGCGACGGATCGCGTTGCGGCTGGGTCGCGCTCACACGACGGTGTCGCGGGAGATCAAGCGCAGCGGCGGCCGGCGGCGTTACCGCGCGGTGTTTGCCGATGAGGAGGCGTGGCAGCGCGCGCGGCGCCCCAAGCAATGCAAGATCGATCGCTGCCCGCAGCTGCGATGGATCGTCGAGCGCGCGCTGGAGCAAGATCATTCGCCGGAGCAGATCTGCGGGTGGCTGGCGTGCTCATACCCCGACAATGAGCGCATGCGTCTGTCGCCCGAGACGATCTATCGCGCGTTGTATGTGCAGTCGCGCGGGACGCTTCGGCGCGAACTCGCCCGTCATCTGCGCAGCGGGCGCGTCAAGCGCCGGCCGCAGGGCAGCAGCCGGTCGGGGCAAGGGCGCGGTCAGATCAACGACAAGGTGATGATCTCTGAGCGCCCGGCCGAGATTGAGGATCGCGCCGTCCCGGGCCATTGGGAGGGCGATCTGCTGATGGGCACCAAGACCACCGCGATCGCGACGCTCGTCGAGCGCCAGACGCGCTACACCCAGCTGGTTGCGCTGCCTGACGGCTTTCGCGCCGAGCCCGTGCGCCAGGCCCTGGCCGCGAGCATCGCGACGTTGCCCGAGCAGCTGCGACGCTCGCTGACGTGGGATCAAGGCAAGGAGATGGCCGAGCACAAGCAGTTCTCGATCGACAGCGGGCTGCTGGTGTATTTCTGCGATCCCCGCAGCCCATGGCAACGCGGGTCAAACGAGAACACCAACGGACTGCTGCGCCAGTACTTCCCCAAGGGCCACACGCTCAAGGGCATCACCCAGGCACAGCTCGACGACGTCGCCGCGCAACTCAACGGCAGACCGCGAAAGACACTCGGGTTGATGACACCCGCCGAGAAGCTGCGCGAACTGCTTGACGAGGGGCCCGCGACAACGCCGCGCGGATCGCTGACGAGCCTCGGCCTCCGGCCTCGCCTCGACAGCGATCCGGTCAACCCGCCACCATCAGACGCTCACGGTGGTGCACTGACCGACTGAACCCAAGGACGTTTGCCGCCAGACCCTCATGGCAGCGGTGCTCGCCTGTGGCGACGATGCCGCGCTGTCGTGTCGTGAGTGTGCTGCTTGGCGCGGTCTGCGACAGGGCAACCGCGCGAGGGTGGACGTAATCACGCCGCGGCGGGCGGGACGCGAGCGAACGGGCATCGATGCGCACACGAGCTCGACGCTGGCGCCGCACGACGTCGAGGACGTCAACGGCATCCCCTGCACGACGATCGCTCGGACGCTGCTGGATCTCGCCGCCGTGCTCCCGCGCCGGGCGTTCGACCGTGACCGCCGCCGCGATCAGCGGCTCATGCTCGCCGGCTTTCGCGTCGTTCGGTTCCCGGAGCAGCAGATCGCCGACGACCCGGCCACCATCGAGTCCACGATGCGCGCGCTGCTCGCGCAGGCAGCGTGAAGCCGGCCCGCTACCCGGCCGGAGCCGCGGCGCGCTCGAGCAGCAGCCGTCGTAGCGCGTCCTCGTCGGGCTCGGCGGGCGACGTCGTGTCGACGAAGTCCGTGATCGCCGCGGCGAAGCCGATCGGGTCGTCGTGGTGGGGGTAGTGGCGGGCACCCTCGAACAGCACGAGCCGGCTGCCGGCGATCTGCTCGTGCGCGCGGATCCCGTGGGCGGCAGGGATGACGGGGTCGCGATCGCCCCACAGGATGAGCGTCGGGATCGTCGCCGAGAGGTACAGCTTGTCCGCGGCGCTCACGCGCTGGCCGCCGAGGTCGATGACCGACCGCGCGGTGTGGACGAACGCGCGGCGTGCGGCGACGTCCCGCAGCGACGCGAAGCCCTTTGCAAGCACCTCGACGTCGGCGCCAAGGCGCAGCCCGATCCGGTCCGCCCAGGCGCCGACCTTGGCGCCCGCGCCGAGGATCGGCTTGGAGGCGAGCAGCGGCAGCACGTACTCCGCGCCCGGCAGCGCGACCGCACGCAGGACCGGCGTCAGCTCGCGACCGAGGCCGCCGCTCGAGACGAGCACGAGCCGCTCGACGCGCTCGGGGAACTGGTAGGAGAGCTGCATCGCGATCCCGCCGCCGAGCGAGTGGCCGACGATCGTCCCGCGCTCGTGGCCCAGCGCGACCATGAGATCGCGCAGCAGCGACGCGTTCGCGCCGAGCGAGTAGTCGCCGCGCGGCTTCGCGGAGTCGCCGTGGCCGAGCAGGTCGGGCGCGAGCACCGTGAAGCGCCGTGCCAGCTGCGCGTGCACCGGCTCCCAGCTCTCCGACGAGTTCGCGATCCCGTGGACGAGCACGAGCAGCGGCCCGCAGCCGGCGGTCCGGTAGCTGAGCGTGTGCCCGTGAAGCGCGATCTCGACGGGCGCGATCATCGCGGCCTCAGCGGATCTGCACGCCCGAGATCGCGCGGGCGATGACGAGCCGCTGGATCTCCGACGTGCCCTCGAAGATCGTGAAGATCTTCGCGTCGCGGTGCCAGCGCTCGACCGGGTACTCGCGGGTGTAGCCGTTGCCGCCGAGGATCTGCATCGCCCGCTCGGTCGCCCACACGGCGACCTCGCCGGCCTTGAGCTTGCTCATCGAGCCTTCGGCCGCGGTGAACTGCTGACCGGTGCGGCCCATCCACGCCGCGCGCCAGACGAGCAGCCGCGCGGCGTCGATCTCCATCTTCATGTCCGCGAGCGCGAACGCGATCGCCTGGTTCTCGATGATCGCGCGGCCGAACTGCTTGCGCTCCTTCGCGTAGTCCAGCGCGAACTCGTACGCGGCGCGCGCGATGCCGATCGCCTGGGCGCCGACGATCGGGCGCGTCGCCTCGAAGGTCTGCATCGCCGCCTGCGACTTCGAGCGAGTGCCCTCGCGGGCGCGTGCGAGCTTGGCGTCGAGCTTCTCCTTGCCGCCGAGCAGGCAGCGGCCGGGGACGCGGCAGTCGTCGAGGAAGACGTCCGCCGTGTGCGAGGCCCGCAGTCCATGCTTCTTGGACTTCGTGCCCTGCGTCAGGCCCTTCGTGCCCGGCGGGACGACGAACGCCGCGTGCCCGCGCGAGCCGAGCTCGCGGTCGACGCTCGCGACGATGACGTGCACGTTAGCGATGCCGCCGTTGGTCGCCCAGGCCTTCTGGCCGTTGAGGACCCACTCGTCCGTGGACGCGTCGTAGCGCGCCGTCGTTCGCAGCGACGACACGTCAGAGCCCGCGTCGGGCTCGGAGACGCAGAACGCCGCGACCTTCACGTCGTCGGGCGTGCCGAAGCACTCCGGCATCCACTCGCCGAGCTGCTCGGGCGTCCCCATGCCGACGATGCCCGCGACCGCGAGCGCCGTGCCCATGATCGACGTGCCGATGCCCGCGTCGCCCCAGAAGAGCTCCTCGTTGACGAGCGCCATCGTCAGCCCGGTCGGGTCCGCCCAGAACTGCGCGAAGCCCTCGAAGCCGTAGAGGCCGATCTTCGCGGCCTCGGCGATGAGCGGCCACGGCGTCTCCTCGCGCTCGTCCCACTCGGCTGCTGCGGGTCGCACGGAGCCGGCCGCGAAGCCGTGGACCCAGTCGCGGATGTCGCGCTGGTCGGAGTTCAGCTCCAGCGAGAAGACGGCCTGCTCGGCGTCGGTGGTGGTTGCCATGCGTGCGAGGCTAGAGCAGGCGGGGGTGCGCGGGTGCCGTCAGCTCACGTGCGACGAGAGCTCGCGCAGGCACGCGGGGCACAGGCAGCCGTCGTAGTCGCGGGCGAGTCGCGTGCGGTCCTCGGCGGTCAGCGTGACCTCGGCGCACCAGCAGTTGCCGGTGGCGATCCCGCAACCGAACCGCGCGTCGCAGCGCGAGCAGCGATCGGCCTTGGGCGGCGAGGGTGCGGCGCGCGGCGGCACGCGCTCGCAGCTACGCCGCGGCCCTGCGCTGCAGGGCGTCGCGCACGCGGGCGTAGGCGGCGACGCCGTCGCCGTCGACCGCGGGGACGCGGATCAGCGGTGGGCAGCCCATGACCCACGCGCCGATGTCCCGGATCGCGTCCTGGTAGGCGCGCTCGTTCTGCTGGCCGTGGAAGCCGAACATCTTCGAGGCCATCCCGTAGCGCCACTTGTCGCTCGTCGGCGCGTGCTCGCGACAGAGTTCCTTGTACTCGTCCATGTCGAAGCCGAGCGGGACTTCGGGCGGGTAGAGGTTGAGCGTCGTGAGGCGGCCCGAGGTGAAGTGCAGGACGTCGTCGACCTCGACGAGCGTCGCCGTCTCCATGTGCACGAGCACCGGCATGTACGGCATGTTCACGCGGCAGGAGTGCAGGACCGGCATGAGCCCCTTGAGCCGCTGGAACATCTGCTCGAGCGCGGGCACGGCGATCTCGGCACGCTGCATGACGTCGGGGCTCCCGGCCTGGTCGGCGAGGTACGCCACCGCGAGATGACCGGGCTCAGACGCCCATTCGAACTGCTGCGGCTCGAGTTCGATGCCGTCCTTCGCCGCCTCGTTGGCGAGCGCCTCCTCCGGGACCGACACTTCCGGCATCTACGTCCTCCAAGTTCGCCTACTCCAACGCGCGCCGACGGCGCGCAGACCACTCCCTAAACGTAGTGGACGCGCGCCGTGGATCACGCTGCGGCGGCTACGCCGTGGACGTCATGACCCCGATCGTGTGGCCCTCCGGGTCGTTGAAGAGGCCGATCACGAGGCCGGGCATCGGCTCGTCCGGACCCATCATCCGCGTCCCCCCGAGGCTCTCGGCCTGTGCCAGCGCGGCCTCGACGTCGGGGACCTCGACGTAGAACGTCACGTGGCCGGAGTAGCCCTCGGGCCCTCCGACGACGCCGCCACCGATCCCGATGCCGTCGGCGTTGACGTTGCCCTCGCGCGCTACGAGCCCGTAGCCCATCGGGTTGTCCGCGTTGATCTCCCAGCCGAAGAGCTGTGAGTAGTAGTCGTGGAGCTTCGCTCCGTCCTTCCCGACGATCTCGAAGTGGACGACCGGCTGTCCCATGCCTCGCTCCTTGTTGTCGCTTCGGGTTCGTCGCACCGTAGCGCCACCGTGCTGCCTCTCACACACGGGCGGGCGACCGGCGGGGACCCTTGCCAGGCACCTCGCGACAAGGAGGCTCATCGATGAGCGCAGACCCGATTCAGCCCTGGCCGTTGACGAAGAAGGGCGACGTCGAGCACCCGGTCCGCACGCTGCAGCACCTGCTGCGCGCGCAGAAGCAGACCGTGGCCGTCGACGGCAAGTTCGGCCCGAAGACCGAGGCCGCCGTCAAGGCCTTCCAGAAGGCGAAGAAGCTGTCGGTCGACGGCATCGTCGGCCCGAAGACCTGGGCGGCGATCGTCATCACCGTCAAGAAGGGCTCCAAGGGTGACGCCGTGCGCGGCGTCCAGGAGGAGTTCCAGTTCCGCAACCTCTCCGGCGACCCCACCAAGGGTCCCCAGATCGACGGGATCTTCGGGCCGGTGACCGACGCTGCGGTGCGCGGATTCCAGGATGCGCTGGAGATCACGGTCGACGGCATCGTCGGCCCGGTCACCTGGCGTGCGCTGGTCAGCGGGATGCTCTCGTTCTGAGCATCGGCGGCAGGGAGCGGAGGCGCCCGCGCCTCCGCTCCTTTGCTACGAGGAGGCGGCTCGCCCGGCTCGAGAGGTCAAGCGGGTCGCGAGGGGGCGGCGGCGGGTCTGTACGGGGCCATGGTCTCCCGGATGACGCGCTGGCACACGGCGCAGAACGGCTCCCCGAGCTTGCGCATCTTGCACATGTACTGCGGGCGGTAGAGGCCGCAGTGATACGTGCCCGCCCCTTCGAACGTCCCGACGACCTCGGCGCCGACGGGGTTGGGTTGCGGATCGCACTTCGAGCAGTCCGGGTTCGACGTCGTGGGGAGCGTGCTCGTCGTCAGCAGGTCGTTCCACTTGCGTGCGGCTGACGGGGAGCGCGTGATGTTCTCCTGAACCGGCTCGCCGCCGACCGCGCGATCCTGGCTTCGCTCGCCGGAGTCGCAGCCCTCGCGGTACTCGTACTCGTCGGCGAGCCTGAAGATCGAGTGCCCCATCTCGTGCAGCGGGGTCTCCTCCCAGACGACCGGTGTGCCGTCGTCCTTGCGCGTCGCGCGTGAGGACACGCCGATGGCTCCGCCGGTCCCGCCGTAGATCGACGTGTTCACGATGACCTGTGCGGAGTGAAACGCCGGCACCTGCTGTTCGACGACGTCCAGGACGAGGTCGTCGTTCACCGTGAGGGCGCGGCGGACGCCGCCCGTGCAGAGCGTCGCGTCGAAGTACGTCCGCGGATCGGCGCCGGTGCCTCCGCACGCGACCGGATCGCGCGCGCCGCTCTCACGCGACGCGACGTCGACGCGGAAGATGTTGAACGCCGAGCGAAACTCGTCGAAGGGTTGCGCGGCGAACAGTGCCCGCATGAAGTCGTCGCAGTCCTTCGCGAAGACGACGAGCTCTGCCTCCGTGTAGCCCTCGCCGACGAGCACGAGGTTGAATCGCTCCGCCGTGCTGCCGCTGTCGTGGATGCGGGTCGTGCCTTGCACGACGCCGTCGCGAACGCCCACGTCACCCGTCCCGGTCGAGCTCGAAGCGCGCGAGCTCGCGCGTCTGCGCGCCGCCCGCCTGGAAGGGATCCGTCGGTCCGACGAACGACACCGCCTGCGCAGCGGGGAGATCGGGCACGACGACCGAGAAGCGCCCGGCGACCTTCTCGCGCGGGATGCGCGCGAGCGAGACGCCGTCGTCCGCGACGACCTCCAGGTCCTCTCGGATCGGCTCGTGCAACGTCTGGCGGTACAGCGGCTCGTCGCCCTCGTCGCGCAGCTCGACCCAGTACCCCCGCTCCTCGGAATCGGGGCTGAGCCTTCGCGGCGCGGGAGCCAGCATCGCGACGCGCCGCTGCGAGACGAGCGTCAGGTCGGAGCCGTCGTACTCGACGGTCAGTCGGATGGACTGCGCTTCTTCACCCATGGTTGGCTCCCGGCATGCCGCCGGCCGGCGGCCTGACGGGCTGGCCCATACTGACATACCCCTCCCGAGCGGACGCGTCGCCGTCGAACGCCATCGCGTCTTCAGCCACTCGGCGAACGCTCCCTGCGGATCTCGCCGGGAAGTGTCGAGCGCCTCGTCCGCGCGCGCCTCTCCAGCAAGGCGCGCGCGCAGCTGCGCGGCAAGACCGGTCCCGCGGGCGCGGCCGGCCCGGCGGGCACGACCGGTGCGACGGGCCCGGCCGGCGCGCAGGGTCCCCCTGGCATCCCCGGCAACGCCGGCGGCGATCTCAGCGGCCCCTTCGGCCAACCTCCAGATCGCGCCGGACGTCGTGACCGGCGCCGAGATCGATGAGAGCACGCTCACCGACGGCGAGGTCGCCTTCGTCGAGTACAACGGCGGGCAGACCCTGCAACTCGTGGACTTCGGCTTCGGGAAGCTCGTCGGCGAATGCACCGTGTCCAGTGCGGACCGCGGGTTCGAGTTGACGGTCACCGGCCCCGCGACGAGCTTCTCCCAGGTGGTGCTGTCGGGTCAGGCAGCCACCGGCTTGCTGGTCGGAGGCGGACCCGCGAACGTCTCCGGGCCGTTGTCGCCGTCGATCGCCTTCCCGGCAAGCGCCCTGTCCAGCCGGCCGTGGACCGCGACGATCTCCGTCCGCGAGGCGCAGGCAAACGGTGGCCGCCAAGTCGAGATCCTGACCAGCGGCTTCACCAAGAGCGCCGGCGGGACCGGCTGTCGCACCTGGCTGCGCATGTTGCGCTGACGCGTCATCGCCATCCAATGGCGGCCCGGCCCAGCGCGATCGAGACAGCCGACCGGCAGGTCCCGGCGGTCCGCGACGATCCCGACGCTCGCCTCGCGCTGCTCGCCCCCACGTGCCGCGGACCCGAGGCTCGCGTCGTGCGGCCAGCTGCTGTACCGGTTCGCCGCGACGGGGCGCATCGGGCGCATCGGGGTGCATCGACTTCCTCGAGCGCTCATCTCCTCATGCGTCGGGCCTTCCACCCGCCGGCGCTCGCGTCAGGGGAGAATCGCAAGCGCCTCGGTGTGTGCCGGGCGCACGACGCTGAAATGGCGGTGGTCGAGCGTGGCGACCTTGGGCTCGCCCAGCATCTCGGTGGCGGCGATGACCGTTGCGTCGACAAGACCGAGTGGTAGGTCGCGATAGCGCTCGACGAGTTCACCCGCTCGTAGCAACCAGCGGACAGGCAAGTCGAGTAGCTCGAACCCGCCGCCGTCGAACTCCGCCATCAACGCCGGAAAGGCGTCGGGCCAGGGACGCAGCACGTACTCGACCTCCACAAGAACGCACACGGGCACCACCCGCGGCTCCGCGGTCTGCTGGAGGAGCGCGTCACAACGCAGGTGGTCCGGGTCGCTGGCATCCAACAGCGCCACCAACGGACCGGTGTCGATGATCAGCGCCACGGGTCCGGCTCGTAGACACGCTCCCGAGCCCGCCCGCGGGTGCTGATCACCCCGGCACACGTGAGCTGCCGAGGAGGCTCCGAGCGCGTCGCGAGTTCATGCTCCAACGCATCACGCACGAGCTGCGGAAACGTCACCCCGCGCTCGCGCGCCGCACGGCGGGCGCGTTCAAGCAGAGTCGAGTCGGCCTGGATCATGACGCGCTCCATATGCGCTAGCAATGCTAGCAACGCCGGAGCCGGCGCGACCTGCGGAAGCGGGGCGAACGGGGCGCTATGCGAACCCCGAATCTGACATGGAGCGATTGATCCGCGTGCTGATGGATCCGGCCGCGCTCAAAGCCCGGCGGAGAGCCATGCAGCTTCGGCCGTCCACGGCGATCCGCCCGACAGCCGCAGCGTCAGCCGGGTCGACCCGCCGGACCGCAGGCTGACGACGGCGCGGGCTCGGCGCGCTTGATCTCAACAGGCCGCCGATCGATCGGCCATCATCACCGCGTGACCGAGCGACTCGACGAGCTCATGCTTGCCGCGCGGACGCTGGCGTACTCCGTGCTTGCAGCTGCCACCGACGCGCTGCACGCGGGGGCTCCGCTCGATCGAATCCAAGGGCACTTCGTCACCCACGCCGCGAGCCTGCTCGCGGGAGCGGAGGCGGACGCGGTGCTCGCCTCGACCGGAGACGTATCGGCGGTTGCGGCGATCGAACGCCGCGTCGAGGATCTTGCCGAGCTGCGAGCTCAGCTCGAAGCCGAGTTCGGGGACGTCTGACCGTCGCGTGCTCTGCGCTCGAACTCGGCTGCCGCCTCGTCGACGACTCGCTGCTCGCGTTCCGCAAGACCCGTCCTCAGCGTGCCCAAGGTCCGCGCCACGCGTAGGTTCTCGCCGGGAGTGCGGCGGTTCAGCTCACGCTCGGCCTTCTCGACCTCGGCCTGATAGGTGTCCGCACGCGGCATGTTCGAAGCGTAGCGCCGCGATCCACGGCACGGGTTCGCTCGCGAGGCCGCCGGCCCGAAAACATCGTCGACTACGAGTCGAACACCAGATCGCTTGGACGGGCGTCTGATCTGAGGTCACGGAGGGGGTGGGATTCGAACCCACGGTAGGGGGGTTGCCCCTACAACGGTTTTCGAGACCGCCCGATTCAGCCACTCTCGCACCCCTCCGAGGCGCGCTGGCGCAGCGCCGAGGATAGGAGATCGAGCTTTACGTCTGCTTTGCGCCGGAGCGCGACGATCGGGGACGACCCCACGGAGAGGAGCACGTGCATGCCCGAGCGGACCAGCTACGCAAACGGCGTCCCGTCGTGGGTCGACGTCGCCTCGGCGGACGTCGACAGGTCCATCGCCTTCTACGGCGGCCTGTTCGGCTGGGAGCACGCCGACACCGGCGCGCCCGAGGAGACCGGCGGCTACGGGATGTTCATGATCGACGGCAAGATCGTCGCCGGCATCGGACCGCTGCGCAGCGAGGAGCAACCCCCGGTCTGGAGCACGTACATCGCGGTCGACGATGCCGACGCGACCGTCGCGAAGGCCACCGAGGCGGGCGGGCAGGTGGCGATGCCGGTACTCGACGTCATGGAGGCGGGCAGGATGGCCTTCCTCGTCGACCCCGACGGCGCCTTCGTCGGCATCTGGCAGGCGGGCACGACCACCGGCGCGCAGCTCGTCAACGAGCCCGGCGCGCTCGGCTGGAACGAGCTGCAGTGCCGCAGCAAGGACGCGGCGCTGCCGTTCTACGTCAGCGTCTTCGGCCACGAGCCCGAGGAGATGGCGGGCGCGTTCGGCGAGTACACCGTCCTGAAGGTCGGCGGCGACGTCGTCGCCGGCATCGTCCAGATCAACGAGATGTGGCCCGAGGGCGTCCCGTCGCACTGGCACGTGTACTTCGTCGTCGAAGCGGCCGACGCGGCGGTGAAGCGCGTCAAGGAGCTCGGCGGCAGCGTCCACGTCGACCCGTTCGACGTGGAGGGGATCGGCAGGATGAGCGTCGTCAGCGACTCGAACGGCACCCACTTCTCGATCATGCAGCTCGCCGGCCCGCCCGACTGACGCCGACTACCGGCGCGAGCCGAAGAAGTCCGTCAAGAGCAGCGCGCACTCCGCCGCCAGCAGCCCACCGGCGACGACGGGGCGGTGGTTCAGGCGCGGCTCGGAGAGGACGTCGAGCACCGACCCCGCGGCGCCCGCCTTCGGGTCGGTCGTGCCGTAGACGACCCTCGGCACCCGCGCCAGCACGATCGCCCCCGCGCACATCGCGCACGGCTCGAGCGTCACGTAGAGCACCGTCTCGAGGACGCGCCACGACTCCAACACGCGGCTGGCCTCGCGCAGCGCGAGCAGCTCGGCATGCGCCGTGGGGTCCTGGCGCAGCTCGCGCTCGTTGTGCGCCCCCGCGATGACATCGCCGTCGTGCACGACGACCGCCCCGATCGGCACGTCGTCGTGGTGAAGCGCCGCCTCGGCCTCGCGCAGCGCCAAGCGCATGAAGTACTCGTCGCGCGGAAAGAACGGGGTCGCCATGACTGCCGGCGCAACTATCGCAGCGTGGCGGCGGTCGTTGGCGCTCGCGTCGACCGCCAGGCGTATCGTGTGTCGTTCCTAATAGGCGAAGCAGCGGCGCCTCGGTGGCTGTCCGCAAGCGGCCGGCTGACCATCCCCCCTCCGTTGCACCCCCTCTCCCGCACGCGCCGTCCCGGTCTCGCCCTGGCGAGCGCATGCGCTGTCGCGCTCGCGCTCGGCGTGCCGGCCACCGTCGCCCGCGCCGCACAGCCGGCGAGCGCGACGGCCGCCGACGGCCGCCTCGTCGTGCGCTTCAAGCACCGCATCGACACGGCGGCGCGTGCCGCGACGCTGCGCGCGGCGGGCGTCATGAGCGTGGCGCGCGTCGGCGGCGCGGACGTCGTGCGTGCCCGCGCGGGCACCTCGCTCGCCCAGGCGCTGCGAGGCCTGCAGCGCAATCGCGCGGTCGCCTGGGTCGAGCGCTCGCTGCAGGCGCGCGCCGCGTACGTCCCCAACGACTCGGGCGTCGCGAGCGCCGCGGGCCCCGCTGCAGGCTGGGCCGCCGTGCAGTGGGAGCTCAACGGCCCGTACGGGATCAACGCGCCGGTCGCGTGGTCGCAGGCCTCGCGCCTCGGCGGCAGCGGCGGGCGCGGGGTCACCGTCGCGGTGCTCGACAGCGGCGTCGCGTACAAGACGCGCGGCCCGTACGCACGCTCGCCCGACCTCGCGCCGACGCGCTTCGTTCGGGGCTTCGACCTCATCGACAACGACGGCTACCCGAGCGACGAGTTCGGCCACGGGACGTTCGTGGCGAGCATCGTCGGGGCGACGGCGAACAACGGCTACGGCACGGTCGGCGTCGCGTACCGCGCGCGGATCATGCCGGTGCGCGTGCTGGACTTCGAAGGCAAGAGCGACGCGGCGACGATCGCCCGCGGCCTGCGCTACGCCGTCGACCACGGCGCCGACGTCATCAACCTCTCGCTCGAGCTCTTCGACGCGCCGCCGCTGCCGCCGACCCCGCGCAGCGTCATGACCTCCAAGACCGTCCGCGAGGCGCTGCGCCACGCCCGCAACAAGGGCGTCGTCGTCGTGTCGGCGGCGGGCAACAGCTTCGACCTGCGCGTCCCCGGCAAGCTCTACGACACGCTGGCGATCAACGTCGGCGGCACGACCGAGCACGGCTGCCTGGGCAGCTACTCAAACCACGGGCCGGGGATGGACCTCGTCGCGCCCGGCGGCGGCTTCGACGCGCCACTGCGCGGCGACGCGCTCTGCAACCCCGAGGGCGTGCCGGGCCGCGACATCTCGGGCGTGAGCTTCAGGGCCGGCGCGCCGAGGCACTTCGAGATGCTGCCCGGCTTCCGCGGCACATCGTCGGCGGCGCCGCACGTCACCGGCCTCGTCGCGCTCGTGCTCGCCTCGGGCGTGCTCGGCCCGAACCCCACGCCGGGCGAGGTCGAGCGTCACCTGGAGCGCACCGCGCGCGACCTCGGCCGTCCCGGTCGCGACCGCTACTACGGGGCGGGGCTCGTCGACGCGGCGGCCGCGACCGCGCGGCCGATCCCGCTCACGCCGTCCGGATGATGAGCACCGAGCAGGGTGCGTGGTGGGAGACCTTGTTCGGCACCGAGCCGAGCAGGAAGCGCTTGGCGCCGGTCATGCCCTTGTTGCCGACGACGATGAGGTCCGAGCCGCGCTCCTCGGCGACGTCGAGGATCGCGTCGGCCGGATCGCCCTGACGGGCGAAGACCTCGACGGTCACGCCGGCTGCGCGGATCTCCGCCGCCGCGTCCTCGAGCGTCGCCTCGACGTCCTCGCGCGGGTTGATGATCCAGTGCAGGTCCTCGGGCACCGCCATCGACTCGCGCAGGCGGGCGTCCGTGACCGGCTCGTATGCCGAGACGAGCTCGATCCGCGCTCCGACCGAGCTCGCGAGCACCGTGGCCTGGCGCACCGCCTCGCGAGCGGTGTCCGAGCCGTCGATGCCCACGACGATCGATGAGAACACCTAGTGGTCCGTCCTGTGGGTCCGTGCTCGCTTGGGCGGCTGCCGGCGCCGGCTGGTAAGGACGCAGTGAGGGAGTGGCCCTCCAGGGCCATGACCGAGCGAGGACGCCGCCAGGCGGTGATCGGCAGCCGATCCCAGCGGGTGCGGACTCACGGGATGGGCCACTACACCAGCTTCACGATCGCGATCACGCAGCCGGCGAACACGAAGACGACGATGGCCATCTGCATCCAGATCCACGTGGGGTTCATGGGTGGCCCATCCGGTAGGTCGGGCGGACCACTATGAGGCGAGCTTTGCGTCGATGTCGGTGCCGGCCCGGCGCAGGGACTGGTTGAACGTCTGGTTGGCGACGGCGATCTGACGTTGCGCCCGCCGCACGCCGCGCCGCGTCGGCTTGGAGATCGCCTTCGTGAAGCGCGCCACGTCGTCGTGCCAGGTCACGAACACGTCGACGAACGCCTCGTGCTCCCTCGTGACCTCCCCAGGCGGCTTGATCGCGCGCAGCGCCTTGATCGTCGCGGCGATCGCGTCAGAGAAGCGCGCGAGCGTGCGCCGGTCCTGGCGCGGGGAGCTCGTGGGCGTGGCATTGGCCTCGATCCGCTTGGCGTTCGTCTGGTAGGTCGTCTGCGCCGCCGTGAGCTCACGGATGTACGCGTTCTTCTCGGTGTTGTCGCCGCCGCACGCCGCCAGCGCCGTCGCGGCGATGAGAAGCGTGGCGAGGAACGCGTACCGCGCGAGCCGGGCCATTGCAGGCAGCCTATTTGAAGAGAGGCGCCGGCAAGCCCCGGCCTAGGTGAGCACCGGTGCGGGCACCGAGTGCGCGTCGGGCGGCACGCCGGAGCCGCCGGGGTCGTCGCCGCCGGCGACGACCTTGCGCTTGCGCTCGAGGAACGGCCGCTCGACGTATCGGTACGACAGCGCGGCGATGCCCGTCGTGACCGGCAGCGCGATCGCGGCCATGACGACGAGCCGAGTCCCGACGCTCTCGCCCGCGCCGAGCGCGTGGTCGATCTCGTAGAGGACCCAGATGTGCGCGAGGTAGAACGAGTACGAGCGCTCGCCCATCCACAGCATGAGGCGGTTGCCGAACAGCCGCGGTGCCCGGCCCGTGCCGAGCTGCAGGACGATCAGCCCGAGGATGAGCAGCCCGCAGCACAGGACCGCGAGCAGCGCGCGCTGGCCGAGCGCATGGTGGATCGGGGTCTGGCGCGGGTCGTAGTCGGTCGCCGCGTACACGACGGCCAGCAGGGCCGCGACGGCGAACGACCCGTAGGCGACCAGCCGTGCCCGCCCCGCCCGGTCACGCAGGCGCGCCGCGATCAGCGGCTCGACGAGCGCGATCGCGACGCCGGGCATGAAGACGTACATGATCGCCGGCGGGCTCGTGAGCCACGTGAAGCGGTACTGGTCGTGGGCGCGCAGGGCGATGCTGACGACCATGACGGCGCCGGCGACCACGACGCCGAGCGCCGCTCGGCGCTCCGGCCCCTGCAGGCGCGAGCACAGGCGGATCGCGAGCCACGACGCGATCGGGATGAGGACGTAGAAGCCGACCTCGGCACCGATCGACCACGCCGGACCGATCGGGACGGTCGCGGGGCCACCCGTCTGGCCCTGCACGAAGAGGAACTGGCCGACGACCTGCCACACGCTGCTCGTGTTCTCAAAGCCCGGCTCAAGCGTGCCGTCGACGCCGAAGCGCAGCAGCACGAGCACGGTGAACAGGTAGAAGGCCGGGACGACCCGGAGCACGCGGTTTCGCACGTAGGAGCGCAGGCGAGGCTTGCGGGTGCCGATGACGAAGTGGCGGGTGAAGGGTCGCGCGATGAGATAGCCCGACAGCGCGAAGAACGCCGCGAGGCCGAGGTCGATGTGGCCGAGGAACGGCGCCGCCCAGCCGTAGGAGCGCATGTTGTTGCCCTCGACGACGTCGGCGAGCAGGAAGAGGTGCGTGGCGAAGACGAGCAGCATCCCGACGCCGCGCACGCCGTTGCCCGCCAGCAGCGTGCCGATCCCCGCATCGGCTGTTGTGCGGGGACGCTCCCCGGGCTCCTCATCCATGCTCTCAGCGACGGTACCGAGACTTGGCGCGCGACGTGATCGTCCGGTAAGGAGCGCTCGCTACCGTGGACGGCACCACTCGACGACGCGAAGGCAGCGATGCTCAACTTCCTCTCCAAGCACAAGACCGCCATGCCCGACCCCGAGACCGCGCTCCCCGGCCGCGCGACGCCGATGGGAGTCCCGGATCGCCACTTCGTGCTCGACACGCCGCTGCGCGGGCCGTTCCCCGAGGACACCGAGCAGGCGATCTTCGGCGCCGGCTGCTTCTGGGGCGTCGAGAAGAGCTTCTGGCAGGCCCCGGGGGTCTACACGACGGCGGTCGGCTACGCCGCGGGCATGACGCCGAACCCGACCTACGAGGAGGTCTGCAGCGCGCGGACCGGCCACAACGAGGTCGTGCTCGTCGTCTACCGCCCGGCGGAGATCTCCTACGAGGAGCTCCTCAAGCGCTTCTGGGAAGCCCACGACCCGACGCAGGGCATGCGCCAGGGCAACGACGTCGGCACGCAGTACCGCTCCGGGATCTACACGACCAGCGACGAGCAGCGC
Organism: uncultured Actinomycetes bacterium; assembly: GCA_963806515.1. Classification (GTDB taxonomy): domain Bacteria; phylum Actinomycetota; class Thermoleophilia; order Solirubrobacterales; family Solirubrobacteraceae; genus CADCVQ01. Next base: position 155,477 of record CAWDYO010000014.1, read on the forward strand.
GCCGCGGCCGAGGCCTCGCGCGACCGCTACCAGGAGGCGCTGACGAAGGCCGGTCGCGGCGAGATCTCGACCGAGATCCTCGCGGCGCCGGAGTTCTACTACGCCGAGGACTACCACCAGCAGTACCTCGCGAAGAACCCGCGGGGCTACTGCGGCATCGGTGGGACGGGCGTCAGCTGCCCCATCGGCACGGGCACGAGCGCACCCGCCGCCTGACGTTCCGCCGCGCCGGCGGGGCTGTGTGCGAGAGCGCACACGCTCTCGCCGCGCGCGCAACCGCTCATCCGTTTCGCCGTTACAGCTTCCGACAATCCGCATGTCGGCGACGCTGGGCCCAAGCACTCGCCTTTCACTAAAAAGCGAAGGAGCGATGACTCATGAAGCTTGCAACCGCTTGGCGCCCGGCAATCCTGGCGCTGGCTCTCACCGGCGCGTTCGCCACGACGGCGTCCGCTGCAGTGACCGAGGTCTCGATCGACCCCACCGCACAACTGTCACCCGGCCACCTGCACGCCACGATGACTGGATCGATCACCTGTGAACCCGGTGACAACCCGTTCATGTCCGGCCAGGTGGTGCAGTCCAAGAACGCGAGCGGCTTCGGATCCACGAACGCCGTCTGCGACGGCACCTCGCAGCCGTGGGCCATCGACGTCCCGAGCACCGGGGTGTTCGGGCCGGCCGCCATCTTCAAGGCGGGCAAGGCGAGCGCGCAGGTCACGACGTCGAGCTGCGACCCCATGATGCCGTGGATCTGCACGTCGAAGTACGTCGACGCGGTCATCCGCCTCGTGAAGTGAGCTGACCCGGGCGCTCGTTCCCCCCGCGAGCCATGCCCGGCCCGACCACGCGGCCCGCAAGCCCAGGCTTGCGGGCCGCGTTGTCGTGGTGGGCTCAGTACGCGGCGCCCGAGGTCCTGCGGACGTCGGCGCGGAAGAGGAAGTGCGTCGGCCGGTTCGCGGCGTCGCGCAACGTCGAGACCGTGCCCTCGATCGGCACGAGCAGCCCGCCCGCGTGCATGTAGACGGTCTCGATGGCCGCGCTCGGGATCTCGCCGGCTCGCAGTGCGCGCGCGATCTCGCGATGGGCCTCGAGGTTGTCGCGATCGATGATCGACGGCCAGCGGGCGGAGCGCAGCTCTTCCTCGCGGCAGCCGAGCAGCGAGCAGAAGTTCTCGTCGAGGCGCCTGAACGCTCCGTCGAGCGCGATGATCGCGGTGGCCGTGCCGGGCTGGCTCGGCGGCAGCTCGGGGACCGGACCCGCGGGCTGCACGGCGACGGGCACCGGCGGCCCCTCCGGGATCGGCTTGGCGAGCGGCGTGCGCGTGGACATCGGTGCACGCTGCGCGGGAGCCTGCGCCGGGGGACCGTGCGGCAGGTCGTCGAATGCGAACTCCGCGCGGATCGCCTCGGCGGCGGCGCGGGCGCTCTCGGCCTCGCTGAGCAGCTGGCTCGCGCGCAGGCGGGCCTGCTCGCGCTCGGCGCGGACGTCGTGCGCCGCCGAACGCTCGACCTCGAGCTCGGCGCGCGTGGCCTCGAGCTCCTCGCCGAGCGATGCGATCTCCTCCCGCGAGGCGACCAGCTCCGCCGACAGCCGCGCGAGGTCGCCGCTGCGCGCCGTGAGATCGGCGCTCGTCGTCTGCAGCTCGAACGCGCGAGCCTTGAGCTCGTCGTTGAGCGACCAGATCTCCGCGTCGCGCTGCACGAGCTGCGCACGCACCCCGTTGAGGGCCTCGACCTCGTCGCGCAGGCGCGTGAGCTCGGAGCGCACCGTGACCAGCTCGTCGGCGCGCGCCGTCGCCTCCGCGCGGGCGCGAGCGAGCTCCCCGCTGTGGCCGTCGAGCTCGGCGCGCGCGTTGCTCAGCTCCGCGGCTCGCGCCTCCAGCTCGGCGCGGACGTGGTTGAGCTCGCCCCCGACGGAGTACAGCTCGGCCCGCAGCACCGCCGTGTCGCCGTTGGTCGCCTGCAGCTCCGCGAGGATGCGAGCGGACTCCTCCTCGCGGGCCTCGACCTCGGCGCGCAGGTCGGCGACCTCGCTCGATCCCGCCGACAGCTCCGACCTCGTTCGGGTCAGCTCGCGCGTCCGGGCCTCGAGCTCCTCGCGGACGGCGTCGAGCTCGGCCTGCAGGGCCGCCAGTTCGGCGGGCGAGGTGGTCGGCTCGCTGCGCGCGACCTCGAGCTCGCGGCGCGACGCGTCGAGTGCGGCGCGCGCGCTCTCGAGCTCACCGCGCACCGAAGCGAGCTCGCCCCGCGACAGCGCGACGTCGCCGCGCGCCGACTGGGCCTCGTCGCGTGCGGCCTGCAGCTCGGCCCGCGCCGCTTGCGCGTCGGCGTGGGCTTCCTCGAGCTCCGTCCGCAACGACTCCATCTCGGCGTCGGCGGTGACGCTCGACGCTCGCTCGGTGTGGATCGACGCGCGGATCGCCTGCAGCTCGGAGCGCAACCGCTCGCTCTCGCCACGAGCGGCCTCGGTCTCAGCGCGCGCGTCCGCCGCGGCCTCCCTGGCCGACTGCGCCTCGGCGTGGGCGGCATGCGCCTCGGCGTGCGCGACCTCGACCTCCGCATGCGCGGCCTGGGCCTTGGTGCGAGAGCCCTCGGCGGTCGACTCCGCCGCTTCGGCGCGGGCGCGCGCGACGGCGGCGGCGGCACGGGCGGAGACGACCTCCGCTTGCGCGGCTGCGGCTGCCGCGGCGGCGGCGTCGCGCTCGCCGGCGATCTGCTCGACGCGATCGTCGCCGGTCTCGCGGGTCGACGCGGCACGCGCCTCGGCGGACGTGCGGCGCTGCGCCTCGGCGTCGCGCTCGGCTTCGACGGCGGCGAGCCGCGCGAGCGCCTGCACCCGCTCGGCCTGCTCGGCCTCCAGGCGGGCGACGACGCGCTCGCGCTCGGCCTGCTCGGACGTCAACCGCGCGAGCGCACGCTCGCGCTCGGCCTGCGCCGTCTCGATCTGCGCCAGCGCGCGCTCGTGCTCGGCGATGTGCTCGGACTGGACGTGCGCCAGCTGCGCGAGCGCCTGCTCGCGGGCCTCCTCGGCGGCCGCGAGGCGGACGTCGAGGCGCTCGCGCTCGAGCACCGCGTCGGCTGCCTCCTGCTCGGCTTCCTCGACCCGCGCCCGAAGCTGGTGCGCGCGCTCGACGAGATCCTCGAGGCCCGGGTTCTCGGGTCCGTGATCGGTGATGCGCCGGCCGCTGAGCCCGAGCGCCTCGCGGCGCGCCTGCTCGGCGGCGGCGCGGTCCGCGGCGCGCTGCTCGGCCATGCGCGCGCCGACGTCCTCGCGGGTGAGCGGCGGGCCGTCGGCGTCGCGGACGACGACGAGGATGCCGGCGAGGCGGGCGCCCGCGTCAGGTTGCGCGCCGCTGGTGCAGACGTCCTCGACGGCTCCGAGCGCGCGGTCGTGGCGCAGGCGCAGCGCCTCGGGATCCCACGAGTCGGCGTCGCGCGATCGCAGCTCGCCGAGCAGCGATGTGAACTCCCATCCGAGCGCGAGCGGGACGCAGACGACGATCAGCTCCAGCGACCGCAGCGTGCCGTCTGCGGTCGCCGTCGGAAACGCCTGGGCCTCGGGCTCCCCGCGCATGATGCGCACGAACGCCGCGCGCTGGTCGGGATCGGCGGCCGATGCGAGGATCTCGGCGACGGGATGGCCCGCGAGCGCCTCGGCACTGCGGCCGAGCATCGTCACGACGCCCACGCCGCATTCGGCGACCATGCCGTCGGGCGTGCTCAGGACGTAGTTGCCGTCGGCCAGCGCCAGCAGCGCCTGCTCGACATGGGGATCGGTGGGGATGGGCGCGGCCAGCTGCTCGCCCTGAAGGCTCATGGCCGCTGTATCGGTCTGCGGGTGCCCTGAGGTTGAGCGCAACCCGCCGTGATGCCGATATGTCCACTCGCGCGCTTCAGTCGCCGGACCCGCGGCCGATCACCGTCTCTTGAGGGGCCGGGGGCGCCGCGCTCATTTCCTCCTCCGAGTGGGTAGTGGCAAGCAGACATCTACCAGGAGGAGCGACATGCTTGACGAGGAGCAGGAGGCCCCGGCGGAGGAGCCCGTTGACGTTGCGGACGCCGGCGGCGATGACGGCGGCGACGACGACGCCGTCGACGTGGCCGCCATGGGCGCGGAGGTCGAGACCGCAGATGAGCCAGCGGTCTCCGCGGAGGAGCTCATGGAGATCCCCGACGCCCCGGAGATGCCCGGCCGCACGGCCGACGAGCTGACCCACATGATCGCCGATGCGGACCCCGGCTCCGACGACGCGCCCGCCTCCGACGACGCCTCGGACCTCGGCGCGCAGGCAGCCGCTGAGGACGCGGCTGCTGGCGAGGCTTCCGCGGACGACGCACCCGCGGACGACGCACCCGCGGACGACGCACCCGCGGAGGACGAGGACGCCTGAGCCGGAAGCGAGTGCCCCGTCGCCCGCCGGGCGACGGGGTCGACGCTCGCTACGCGTCGCCCGTGACGCGTGCGGCGAGCACGATGTACTTCAGGCTTCGGACCTCGAGGCGCACCGCGTGGCTCGTGTTGCCCTCGACCGTCGCGAGCTTCGAGCCGCGCGGCCGGTCGCGCGCGATCGCGAGGTGCGAGGCCTTCAGGCCTTCGTTCTCGCGGAAGTTGTAGAAGACGATGTCGCCGCGCTGGATCGCGCCGTTGGCGATCTTGCGCAGGCCGTTGCGCCCGGCGACCGCGTCGTAGAACGACCGGTGCGGGTCGATGAGCCGAGCGGAGAGCTGCACGCCGGCCTGGCGGAACGCCTGGTGCACGAACGCGCCGCACCAGACGCGACACGGTGGGACCTTGAGGCCCATCTGGCGCTGCCAGCGGTTGATCTGCGGACCGCAGTTCGACGTCCCGACCTCGTGCAGGCCGTTCTGAGCGACCCCCCATGCGGCGGCGCTCTCACGCACGGCCGCGCTGCCCGACGCGCCGCCGGCGGTCGCGCTCGCCACGGCCCAGGTCCCGGCGAGGACGACGACGGACACGGCGGCGAAGCGGCCCAACATGCCGGCCATGATGACGCGCCCCTGCGCGATCCGCCAGCGAGAACCGCGCCTCACGCCACCGACACCGTGGGCTCGCCGGGCCGGGACCTCTCCGTCCGTTCGGAGGCCACGGCCTTGCGCAGCGACTCGTCGAACCCGATCGGGTCGACGTCGAACAGCGCCGCACCGCTCGGATCGGTGACGACCGTCTCGGTCGAGAGGCCCTCGATGAGCGGCCGCGCGACGCGCGCGTCGACCGGCGTGACGAGGCCGATCCACAGCGACGAGAGGCGCGGCGTCAGCAGCGGCACCGGGATCTTCGGCCGCGGGCGCTTGCCGAGCGCGACGGCCATGCGATCGAGCATCGAGGCGTACGCGAGGACGTCGGGGCTGCCGATCTGCACCTCTCGCCCGGTCGACGCCTCCACGAACGGCGCGGCGGCGAGGTAGGCGACGACGTCGTCGATGTCGATCGGCTGGGTCGGGGTCTGAAGCCAGCGCGGCGCGATCATGAACGGCAGCCGGGCGACGAGGTGGCGCAGCGTGCGGTAGGACTCGCTCCCGGCCCCGACGACCATCCCGGCGCGGAAGTACGTCAGCGGCGGTCCGTGGCGCTCGAGCGCGCCGGCGGTGCCGTGGCGGCTGCGCAGGTGCTTGGAACCCGGGTTCTCGCCGAGCCCGCCGAGGTAGACGACGCGCTTGACGCCCTCCAGCGAGCACATCCGCGCGAACGCCTCAGCGGCGCGCAGCTCGCGCTGCTCGAAGTCGCCGGAATCGGAGCCGCGGCCCATCGAGTGCACGAGGTAGTACGCGACGTCGATGCCCTCGCCCGCGCCGGTCAGCGTCTCGGGCTCGAGCACGTCGCCCTGGTGCAGCTCGAGCTCGTCCACCGGCAGCCCGCGGGTACGCGCCGTGTCGCGGACCAGCGCGCGCACACCGACGCCGTCGCGCAGCAGCCGCTCGCAGAGCGCCTGTCCGATGAAGCCGGTCGCTCCTGCGACGAGTGCGCGCATCCCGTCAGGTATAGCGGAGCGCGGCCGTCGGCCCGGGCGCTTGCGCGCCGATCAGCCGGCGAGCACGTCGAGCTCGGCGCGTTCGAGCCGGCCGTCGGGGAAGCGCAGGTGCGCGTCGTCGCCGAGGCAGACGACGCTCTGGGCGTCGCCGCCGAGGATCCTCGCCGCCAAGAGGCTCGCCGCCATCCGGTGCACGTCGCGCACGAGTCCGAGCGCCAGCAGGGAGCGCGTCTCGTTGGCGACGTTGCCGTCGCCGACGCGCAGGACCGTGCGGACCTCGGGGGCGATTCCGCGAGCGGTCATCGCGACGGAGATGTTCTCCAGGTCGTCGGAGGTCGCGGCGACGACGGCTCGCGCCTTGTGCAGCGACAGCCGCCGCATCACCGAGGGGTCGGCGCCACGACCGATCACCACCGGCAGGCGGTGCTCCTTGGCGATGCCGACGCTCTCGCAGTGCTCGTCGTACTCGACCGCGACGAGCGGGATCCGGCAGGCGCGCAGCAGCAGGCACAGGTTCATGCCGACCTGACCGAGGCCGACCACGACGACGTGATCGCGGCGCGGCACGGAGCGGCGGCCGGCGAGCCCGGTGAGGTTGCGTTCGACGACGCGATTGACGAGGCCCGCGGTCAGCGCCGCGGCGAAGAACAGGGCGACGAGCATCGTCGCGGAGGTGAAGAGCTTGTACCAGCCCGGACCGTCGGTCACCTTCGGGTTGGGATCGACGGTCACGAGCGTCTTCGCCGAGCCGTAGATCGCGTCGATGGCGCTCTGGTCGAGCGTGAACACGGCCGTCACGGTCTCGACCGTGAAGATCGCCACCAGGCCGAGCGCCCCGTACAGCAGCATCCCCGCGCTGCGGTCATAGGGCGTGAACAGGGCGCGCATGAGCGCCTCGGCCCGCCGTGGCCGCGGGTGCTCGATGCGCTCCTCGCGCAACCCGTCGCCGTCCTCGACGAGGCCGACCGGCGTGCCGCCCGCAAACGCGACGGCGACGAAGCGCTCGTCGATGGCGGGGCCGGCCAGTGACGGCGCGACGATGTCCGCAAGCGACGTCAGCTCGGTGTGCGGCACCACGCGCCCGACCTGCTCCGCCATCGTGGGGTCGAAGATCGTGAGCAGGAGCGGGACGTCCTTCGACACCGCCCGCACCATCAGCGCCATCCGCAGGACGATCGCGTCCGTGCGCGCCACGACCGCCACCGCGTCGATCGACTCGTCGCCGAGCGCGTCGCGGACGTCCTCCTCCTCGGGCTGTCGCAGGCGGACGACGCGCGCCTGCGATGCCTCGAGCGCGCGGACCGTCTCGTCGCTGAGATCGCCGTCGCCGATCACGAGGATCCCCCGCGACCGGCGCGGCTCGTCGGCCTGCTCGTCCTCGCGATCCGGCTCGTCCGCAGTCATCGGACCACCTTCTCCGCGCGAGGCCGAGATTCCTGCCGGGCGCCTGCGGCGGCGCCCGGCGCCCTACTGCTGGGCGATCGTGCGCAGCAAGCCGGTGCGCTGGCGCCCGCGCAGCGCGAACGCGTCGACGCTGAAGCGCCCGGCGCCCGCGACCGCCAGCACCAGCGCGGCGGCGCCGAGCACCATCACGAACTCGTATCCGCCGTCCTGAGCGAAGAACCCCTTGCCGGCGTGGGCGGTGAGCCCGGCCACGAGCATGTCGATCGTCAGCGCGAAGCCCGCGAGCGGCGTCAGGAGACCGAGGACGAGCATCGCGCCGCCGATCGTCTCGGTCAGCGCCACGAGCGGCGCCATGAACCCGGCGGCGGGGATGCCGAGCTGCTCGAAGCCCTGCTGGACGCCGGCGAGGTCGCCGAGCTTGTCGATGCCGTGCAGCAGGAAGGTCGTGCCGAGCACGACGCGCAGCAGGAGCAGGCCGATGTCGGTGCGGCGGGCGAGGGCGGTCATGGATCTCTCCTCGGAGGTCGGGCGGGGTCGCCCGACGTCTGCCCCGGCCCGGCCCCGGCTCGTCAGGGACCATCGTCCCGCCCGCCGCTGGACCAGCGGCCCGCCGGGTAGATCGTCGCCGTGCGCACCGCGACGCCGAAGCCCCGGTCCGACGGGTCCCGCGCCGAGCGCTGGGCGATCGCGCAGTTCGCCGTCTCCGGGCTCGTCGCGGTCGCGGTGGTCCTGCTGCTCGTGCTGGTCGCCTTCGGGCGCACCGGTCGCGACGAGGCGGTCGACAACGCCGAGGAGCTCACGCGGATCGCGGCCCACGGCGTCGTCGCGCCGGCGCTGACGCGCGAGGCGCTCGGCGGCGACGGCGCCGCGACCCGCAGGCTCGATCGCATCATGCGCACGAGCCTGCTGCGCGAGCCGGTCCTGCGCATCGTCGTGTGGGACCGATCCGGCCGGATCGTGTACTCGACGCAGCCCGGCCTCGCCGGGACGCGTGCGAAGCCCGACGGTGCGATGCGCCGCGCGCTGCGGACCGGCCGGACGCAGTCGAAGGTCGGCGACCCCAAGCGCCCCGGCAACCGCTTCGACGACGGCACGCGCCTACTCGACGTCTACGAGCCGATCACGACCCCCGACGGGCAGCGCCTCATCGTCCAGTCCTGCCGGCGCCTGGAGTCGGTGTCCGCCGACAGCCGCGAGCTGCTGTCGGCGTTCGCGCCGGTGCTGATCGGCGGCGTGCTCCTGCTGCAGCTCGTCAACCTGCCGCTCGCGCTGCGGCTCATGGCACGCGTGCGCGCGGCGCGGCGCAAGGAGCAGGAGCTCCTGCGGCGGGCCGTCGCCGCCTCCGATCGCGAGCGTCGCCGGCTTGCGTCGGACCTGCACAACGGGGTCGTCCAGGATCTCGCCGGGATGTCGATGTCGCTCGCGGCGGCCGCGCGCCTGGCCAACGGCCGCGGCGACGGCGCGACGGCCGAGCAGCTCGACGAGGTCGCGGCCGAGAGCCGCCGCACGACCCGCGTGCTGCGCCACGTGCTCGTCGACCTCTACCCGCCGAACCTCCAGCGGGCGGGGCTCTCCAGCGCCCTCGAGGACCTGCTCGAGACCGTCCGCCGCCGCCGGATCGCGGTCGACGCCGACATCCCGGCCGGCCTGGACCTGCCAGCAGACGACGCCGCGCTCGTCTTCCGCGTCGTGCAGGAGGCGCTGCGCAACGTCATCAGCCACGCCGGCGCGTCGAACGTCGAGCTGCGCGTCGAGCCCGGACCCGGCGAGCTGCTCGTCCACGTCGCCGACGACGGCCGCGGCTTCGACCCGCTCAGCGAGCCGCCGCGCGACGGCCACGTCGGCCTGGCGATGATGCGCGACCTCGTCGAGGACGCCGGCGGCGAGCTCGCGGTCGCCTCGGCGCCCGGTGCCGGCACCGTCGTCCGGGCGCGCATCCCGCAGTGATCGACGTCCTCGTCATCGACGACCATCCGGCGCTGCGAGCGGGGCTGACCGGGCTGCTCGAAGCCGAGGGCGACGTGCGCGTCGTCGCCGCGGCTGGCGGCGGCGAGGAGGGCGTCGCGCTCGCCCGCGAGCACCAGCCGGACGTCGTGCTCGTCGACCTCGAGATGCCGGACCTCGACGGGGCCGCCGCGACCCGCCGGATCGTCGCCGAGAACCCGGCGGCGCGGATCGTCGTGCTGACCTCGTTCGGCGACCGGGCCCGGATCCTCGAGGCGCTCGAGGCCGGCGCCGTCGGCTACCTGCTCAAGGACACCGAGCCCGACGAGCTGCTGCGCGCCGTGCGTGCGGCAGCCGCCGGCGACGCGCCGCTGGACCCGCGGGCCGCGCGCGAGCTGCTCGCCGCCCGGCGCGACCGCGAGGCGATCGTCGAGCTGACCGAGCGCGAGCACCAGATCCTCACGCTCGTCTCGGCGGGGCACGCGAACAAGGTCATCGCGCTGCGCCTCGGGATCAGCCACAAGACCGTGCGCAACACGCTCTCGGCGGCGTGCCGGAAGATCGGCGTCACCGACCGCACGCAGGCGGCGCTGTGGGCCCAGCGCGCCGGGTTGACCTGACGCTCAGGCTCGGCCAGGACGACCAACCTACCTTCGCTCTTCAGCGCGCCCGAGAGGATTCGAACCTCTGACCTTCGGTTCCGTAGACCGACGCTCTATCCAGCTGAGCTACGGGCGCAGTGGGTGGTGCAGTGTAAGCGGAGAGGGCGGGATTCGAACCCGCGATGGGGGTTGAGCCCCATACTCGCTTAGCAGGCGAGTGCCTTCAGCCACTCGGCCACCTCTCCCTGCAGCTCTCCCAAGGCAGTGTAGAGCGCCTCGGCTGCACGCGCACGGGGTCGGGCTCGTCCGCGCCCCCGAGCACGCTGTAGCGGCCGCGTGCGGGAACCTTGGCCACCGGGCGCTACCGTCCCGGAGGATGGAGGGGTGGCAGAGCGGACGAATGCACCGGTCTTGAAAACCGGAGTCCGGTAACCCCGGACCGCGGGTTCGAATCCCGCCCCCTCCGTTCGACCCCCTGTCAGACCGGCATCTTTCAGGTCGCGTCCGAGAATCGCCCCGGAGCGCCAGGCTTCTAGCCTCGGCGAAGATCTCGTCGTCGATGGTCACAGACACCTTGACGGCCATGTGAGGACGTTCCTCCGCATGGCAACAGCAACGGTCAGCTGCGTCATCGACGCTCAGGCGGGCGAGCAGTGCAAGAACAACGAAACGCGGGTCACATGGAGCCAGACCGGCCCGCAGGGTCCCCCTGGCCCACAGGGCGCAGCGGGTCCCGCGGGGCCACCCGGTGCCCAGGGCGAGCCCGGTGCGCAAGGCGTGCCCGGGCCGCAGGGCGTGCCCGGTCCGCAGGGCGATCGCGGGCCGGCGGGGCCGAACCTCATCGCCAGCGGCGTCGTCTCATCCAGCGGCGTCGTCTTCGCGACTCAGGGACCCGTACCGACCGTCACGCATGTGGCATCCGGCCAGTATGGGATCTCGATCACGCTGGGTCAGCGCTGCCCGATCCCGACGCTGTCGCCGTACCAAAACAGTGATGTGATCTCCTGGGGCTACGGTGGCGGCTGCGGCAGCGGATCCTTCGCGTCACAGGTTCGTACCAGCTCCGGAGCAGATCAAGCCTGGAGCTATCACTTCCTCGGCGAGGAGATCTCCGCCGTAACCGCACGGTCGGCAGAGTCGGCACGCGGAGGCTGGCGACGGTTCGCGCGAGCGCGACGTTAGGGTTCGCACGGGAGGCGTCGCGAGCGGCGCCTCCCGTGTGGGCTGGCTTCGATGCCGCCGACCACGCGAGCGAGTGCGTCGTGAACTTCGACAACGTCCACACGATCCCGCGCTCGGTGTTCCGGCGTCGTGTCACCGCCCTCTCGGCTCGCCGGATGACCCCGGCACGCCGGACCCTGCGCGACGCCATGGGGGGTGTTGATCGGCGCCGTGGCGGCAGCGCCCCGCGCCGTCCGGCGGGACACTTGCAGGCAGCGTCCCGTCCAAGGTCGCGTTCCGGTTCGCCCAGCCGTCCGTTCGCGCCCCCTTCCTGAGGCAGATCTCCGTTGCGAGCATGCGACGCACCCCGGCCGCCCGATCCGAGCGCTACGCTGCTGTCTACAGAGGTGTGACATGGGTTCAGAGACGACGACGATCAGGGTTCGACGCGACACGCGGGATCGCATCAACCGCTTGGCCGGGGCACGCGGCATGTCGGCCCCGGACTTGATCGGGGTCCTGATCGACCGCGCCGAGGATGAAGAGCTGTTCGCGAGTCACGCGACCGCCTACGAGACATTGAAGTCCGAGCATCCGGACCTGCTCCGCGAGATCGAGGAGGAGGACGGCGAGTGGGAGCGCTCGGACCTCGCCGCGCCAATCGGTGACGAGTGACGCGCGGTCGAGCCGGGGACGCACCGTCAGATCACCGCACTGCTCTTGAGGATCGTGGCCGCTAGATGAGCGCGTCAAGGCTGGGCTCGGGTTCGCATACGCATCTGACGGTAGGTACATCGCGGACCGCGGCACGGGACCGGTCAGGCGTCGAGTACGACGTTCCCGTCGGGGATCGCGCAGCACAGCAGCGCACTGCCGTGCGGGGCCGGCTCGAGCGGCTGCTGGTCGTAGCGGACCGAGCCTGAGAGCAGCGTGGCACGGCAGCCGTGGCAGGCTCCGATGCGACAACCGGAGGCAACAGGGACGGCGTTGGCTTCGGCGAAGGCCAGGAGGTTGTCGAGCGCCGGGTCCCACGTGGTCGTGACGCCGGTGCGGGAGAAGGACACGGTGGGGGAGTCGGCGCGCAGCGCCGCCGCAGTCGGTGTCTGCGTGGCAGCGAGGGCTGACGTCGTGTCCGCGGATCGCGGCGCGGGGGCTGCCGCAGGACCTGCGGCGGGAGCGCCACCGAAGCTCTCGCTGTCGATGCGGTTTGCGGCGACGCCGCGCGCGATCAGGCCCGCCGTCAGCTCCGCCACGCAGGCTGTCGGGCCGCAGAGGCGGAAGTCCGCATCGGTGGGAACGCCGAGGTCGAGGATCGCGCCCGCCGTGAGGCGGCCGGGCGCGTCGTAGTCGCGACCGAGGACGTCGCGGTCGTGCGGGCGGGAGTAGCGGACGTGGCTGCGCCCGCGAGGCAGGAGCGCGACGTTCGCCTGCACCTCGCTGCGGAACGTGTGCTCGTCGCCGTTGCGCGCGCCGTGGATCCACCACACCTCGCGCTCGGAGCGCTCTGCGGCGAGCGTGCCGAGCATCGCGAGCACGGGCGTCACGCCGATGCCCGCGCTCACGAGGACGAGCGGGCGCGCGCTCGGGGCACCGAGCACGAAGCGCCCGTTGGGCGCGCCGACCTCGAGCGTGTCGCCGACCGCGACAGCCGTGTGCAGGTGCTCGCTGACCGCGCCGTCGCGTTTCACGCTGATGCGATAGCCGCCGGTGCCCGGGCTGCTCGACAGCGAATAGCTGCGAAGCTGGCGACCCGCCGGCAGGTCGACTCGCAGGCTGATGAACTGGCCTGCCTCGTAGGGCGCGGCGGGCCTGCGGTCTGCCGGGACGAGATCGAACGACATGACCGTCGTGCTCTCCGGCCGCATCCCGGCCACGCGGAACGGGCGAAACGCCGGTGGCGGGCGCGGCGTGAGGACGCGCATGACGAAGAGAAAGAGGATCGGCACGCCCGTCGCGAGGAGCAGCACGCGCATCCACGGCTCGGACGCGTCGGTTCCCGCTCCGAGGGTGTGCGCGACCGCGAGGACGTAGACGAGGACGGTCGCGCGGTGCAGCTTGCGCCACATGCCGGCGCCGATCCGGTTGCGGATCCAGTAGCTCAGGCCGAGGATCGCCGCGAGCCAGCCGCCGGTCACGCCGAGCCCGGTCCAGAGCGGCTCGTGCGCGCTCGTGAAGGGGATCGCGATGTCACCGATCGACGGCTTGAGGAACGCGTCGCCGAGCAGCGTGATCCCGTGGACGGCGATGGCGACGAGCCCGACGAGCGCGGTCTGCTGGTGGATGGAGAGGAGGGTTCGAGCGAGCGCAGGCTTGAGCCGGCCCGCCATCGCCAGCCCGACGCCGACCGACACCGCGATGCACAGCAGCGCGACGACGCCCGCCGCGCGCGAGGCCAGCCACCAGCCGAACTCACCGGGATCAGGACCGGTCATCGAACCGGCCCGATCGCTTCGACCCCGCCGCCGGCGTGCACGACGACCCCGCCGCGCCGGGCGAGCGCGACGCGCGCGACGTCGGCGCCGCCGAGCAGGGCGACCTTCGCGAGCGTCTCGGCATGGAGCGTGGTCGGCGCGAGCGCGGTCGCGCTCAGCAGCCCGGTCCAGACGGGCTCGCCGGTGCTTGGGTCGAGCAGGTGGTGGACGCGGCGGCCGTCCGGCGCCCGCCAGGCGCGCGCCGCGATGCTCGAGGTTGCGATGGCGCCGTCCGTGACCCGCAGCCGGGCCGCCGGCTCAGGGCGGGAGGGATGCTCGGCGTCGCCGGGGACTTGCCCGTGGCCGGCGCCCGGAGCGTGCGGGTGGGCGGCGGCTGGCGCGGGTGTGCGCACGCCGGCAGCGCGCAGCGGATGCTCGACCTCGACCTCGCGGGTGCCGCCGACGCGGATGTCGCCGCCGCAGTCGACGACCCAGTCGTGCGTCGCATGAAACCAGCGTGCGACGAGATCCGCGACGTGACCCTTGCCGGAGCCGCCGAGGTCCAGGCGCAGGCCGACCGGGCGCTCGATCGTGCCGGCCTCGTCGTCGATGCGGATCGCCCGCCAGCGGCGCGCCGGATCGGGCGACGCCGCGCGGAGGGGGCCGTCGAGTGCTGGCGGCGGTGCGCCGCCCGGCCGAAACGATCGCTCGTAGCCGGCGGCCTCGAGCGCGCCGAGCAGGCACGGGTCGACGAGCCCACCGCTGAGTCGCGCGGCGTCGAGCCCCGCTCGGACGGCGGAGCGCAGCAGCGCGGACGCCGGCACGACGCGCCGCGGGTCGGCGTTGAGCGCGCAGAGCTCCGACCCCGGGTCGAAGCGCGACAGGCGCGCGTGGTAGTCGACGATCTCCGCTCGCGCGCGCGCCACAGCGGCGCGCGAGCCGGGTCCGGAGGCGATGAGGCGCACGTCGGTCCCGAGCGCGCGGAAGGTCTCGTCGCACGCCGTGGCCGGCACCCGAACCGCGAGGCGGCGGGCGTCGGGAAGGCGGAGGGTGAAGGTGACGTCGTTGCGCCACCGCCGCTCCGACAGCGCCGCGCCGGCCTTCGCCGAGCCGGACGGCGGCCGTGGGGTGGGCGCCTTCACGACGCCCCCGCTGACGAGGCGTCCCAGGGCGGGCACTTTCACGACGCCCTCGCTGACGAGCGGCGCCGGGCGGGCGCCTTCACGACGCCCCGCTGACGACGGGCGCGGGGGCGGGCGCCGCTGCCGGCGCGGCCGCGCTCGCGGCGGGTGCGGCAGATGGGGGCGCTGCGCCGCCGCCGCTGGCGGGCTGGGAGGCCGCGGACGCCCCGCCGCCGCCGGCCGCCGGAGCCTGCTCCTCGATGATCCGGCGCACGATGATGCGCTTGACGATCACCTTGCGAGCGGGCGGCGCGGCCGTGACCTGCTGGCCCGCGCCGATCGCGGGGTCGGCGCCGGCGCGGACCTGCAGGGCGAGGTAGATCAAGACCAGGCAGAACAGCGCCCCGGCGATCGCCGCGACCGGGACGCCGCGCGGACGGTCAGTCATCGTCGCCGCCCCGTCCGCGGCCGTGGCCACCCGAGTCGTCGGACCCGTCGTCGTCGCCGCCCCGCCCGCGACCTCGGCCTTGGCCGCCGGAGTCGCCGCCGCGTCCGCGTCCTCGACCGTGACCGTGGTCGTCGGAGTCCTCAGAGGACGTGCTCGCGCGAGCGCCGGCCGGTGAGCCGCCCGTGGACGAGCGGGCGAGGACGTTGCGCGACGGGGCGGGCGCAGGCGCGGCGCCACCGCCTCCGCCCCCCGCAGAGCCCGGACGCCGGACGCGGATCGTTCGCTCGACGGTCTGCGTGCGGATCTCGGTCGTCGGCGCGGCGGCGGCGGCGGGCGCCTCGGCGTGACCGGCCGAGCCCGCGCTCAGCGCCACGGCCGTCAGGACGCCGAGCGCGGCAAGCGTCGCGCCGGTGGCGATGCTGGTGCGGTTGAGGGTCATGGCGGCCAGGGTTGCGAACCCACCCCCAACCGCTGCGCAAGCGCGGGACAAGCCTTGGCAAAACCTGCGCCCGCCGTTCGGGCCGCGGGTAGCCTCGAACGCAGATGGCGACGCGCATCCTGATCGTCGAGGACGAGGCCTCGATCGCCGAGCCGTTCGCCCGGCTGCTCGAGCGCGAGGGCTTCGAGACGACCGTCGCGCCAACGGCCGCCGCAGCGCTCGCCGCCGCCCGCCAGGATCCGCCCGACCTCGTGCTGCTCGACGTCGTCCTCCCGGACGGCGACGGGCGCGACGTCTGCCGCACGCTGCGCGCCGAGTCCGGCGTGCCGGTCATCATGCTCACCGCCCGCGGCAGCGAGACCGACCGCGTCGTCGGGCTCGAGCTCGGCGCCGACGACTACGTCGTCAAGCCGTTCTCCGCCGCGGAGGTCATCGCCCGGATCCGCGCCGTCCTGCGGCGTACCGCGACCTCGCCGGCACAGGCGCGCGGACCTGCGGCCCCGGCGACCGGCCCGATCCGCATCCGCGATCTCACGGTCGACCTTCGCGCCCGCCGCGCGACGATCCACGACACCGAGCTCGAGCTCAGCCGCAAGGAGTTCGACCTGCTCGCCGAGCTCGTCGCGCACGCGGGCGAGGTCGTCCGCCGCGAGGATCTCATGAGCCGCGTCTGGGACGTCAACTGGTTCGGCTCGACGAAGACCCTCGACGTCCACATGGGCTGGCTGCGGCGCAAGCTCGGCGACCCGACGTACGTCGAGACCGTTCGCGGCGTCGGGTTTCGCTTCGCGGGCCGTGACGAGGAGTCCCCGTAGGACTCCGGACCGGGCTGCTGCTGGCGCTGGCCTACGTGCTCGTGCTGGCGATCGTGGCGCTCGAGGTGCCGCTCGCGACGAGCGTCGCCGACCGCGTCGACGCCGAGGTGCGCTCGCAGGCGCGCGGGCAGGCCGACCTCGTCGCGGCGACGGTCGCGGACATGCTCGGCCCCCGCCGGCGCGGCCAGCGCGCGCGGGTCGTCGCGGCCGGCGCGAGGAGCGCGCGCGGCCGGGTCATCGTCGTCGACCGCCGCGGCCGGCTGCTCGCGGACTCGCAGGACACGCCGCTTGGCACCTCGTACGCCGCCCGGCCCGAGATCCAGGCCGCGCTGGCCGGGCGCAGCGATCAGCGCGTGCGCGACTCGCAGAGCCTCGGGCAGGCGCTGCTCGCGACCGCGGTCCCGGTCCTCGGCAACGGGCGCCCGGTCGGCGCGGTGCGCGTGACGCAGTCGGTCGAGGCCGTCGATCGTGCGGTCCGGCGGGCGTGGCTCGGGCTGGCACTCATCGGGCTCGTCGTGCTCGGCGTCGGCTTGCTGGCGGGCTCGCTGATCGCGGGCGCCATCACGCGACCGCTGCGCCGGCTGGACCGCGCGGCGCGGCGGGTCGCCGAGGGCGACCTCACGGCGCGCGTCGACATCGAGGGCAGCTCCGAGCAGCGCTCCCTCGGGAGGACGTTCAACCTCATGACCGAGCGCCTGGAACGGCTCGTGCGCTCGCAGCGGCTGTTCGTCGCCGACGCCTCGCATCAGCTGCGCACGCCGCTGACCGGGGTGCGGCTGCGAATGGAGGCCGTCCAGGGCAGTCGCCTCGATCCCGAGGCCGCGACCGACGTCGCGTGCGCGCTCGACGAGGTCGACCGCCTGTCGCAGATGATCGACGAGTTGCTCGAGCTCAGCCGGGCGGGTGAGCGCGACGCGGCTGGCGAGCTGCTCGCACTCGACGACGTCGCGCGCCGAGCCACGCAGCGCTGGCATGGCGCGGCGGTCGAGCGCGATCAGCGGGTCGTCGCGGCAGGCACCGGCGGCGGGTCGGCCTGGATCGCCCGCGCCGACGCCGACCGGATCGTCGACGCGCTCGCTGAGAACGCGCTGGCGTACTCGTCGGCGGGCAGCGAGGTGGAGATCGCCGCCGATGGCCTGGTGGTCGCCGTGCGCGACCGCGGGGCGGGCCTCGCGGATGGCGAGGCCGAAGCGGTCTTCGAACGCTTTCATCGCGGCAGCGCGGGCCGCCAGGGGATCCCCGGAAGCGGGCTCGGCCTGCCGATCGCACGCGAGCTCGCTCGCCGCTGGGGCGGCGACGTCACGCTTGCGCCGCGACCGGGCGGCGGGGCGATCGCCGAGCTGACGCTGCCCGCGCCGGCGGGTCCCAACGGTGGGGAAAGCCTCGGCAAAGCCCCGGCAAATCCGCTGGCGGACGGCGATCGGGGTGGCGTAGCGTGAGCGATTCCATGAAGCGGGCATTCGCGATCGCCGCACTCGCGCTGGCCGGGCTCGGGGTCGCCGTCGGCGTCACGATGGCCACCGCGAAGCTCAGCAGCCAGACGGTCGGCATCTCCGGCGAGCCGGTCAGCGCCGGCGAGGAGCTCGCCGTCCCCGCGACGACCCCGCGGACGACGACGCAGCCCGCCCCGCCCCCGCCGCCGCCGCCCGCGAAGCCGCCACCCCCGCCGGTCGCCGGAGGCGGGGGAGAGGACAACAGCGGGAGCGGCAGCGACAACAGCGGCAGCGACGGCAGCGGCCGTGGGCGCGGGCGCGGCCGGGGACGCGGGGGCGACGACGACTAGAGACGGGACCCGGGCCGCGTGGCGACCCCGCTGACGTCGGTCCGCGATGCCGGGGCGCCGGTCCGCGATGCCGGGGGTCGCCGGGATGCGGCGCCGGCGCGATGCCGGGGCGTCAGTCCGGGATGCCGGGGCGCCGGCCCGCGACGCCGGCGCGTCAGTCCG
The DNA here is from genome assembly GCA_963806515.1 of uncultured Actinomycetes bacterium. Taxonomy (GTDB): domain Bacteria; phylum Actinomycetota; class Thermoleophilia; order Solirubrobacterales; family Solirubrobacteraceae; genus CADCVQ01. The sequence goes on from CAWDYO010000014.1 coordinate 173,759, forward strand.
CGACGCCGGCGCGGTCGACCCTGCGGTGAAAGCGCTCGCCGGCCTTGCCGCCGGCCATCGCCCCGACGAGCGTCACGACGATCGAGCCGAGCAGCGCGACGAGGCCTCCGGTCGTGAGCGTGCCGCTGTCGATCGGCAGGCGCGGGAGGTTCAGCCGGTCGAGCACGTTGTACTCGGCGCCGCCGATGAGCGTGAACAGGCCGATCACGCCCGCCGCGAGGATGCCGACGACCCAGACCGCGACGCCCTGGCGGCCGCCGTCGAAGCGCGCCATCCGACCGGCCGCATAGCCGCCGAACCAGTACGCGATCCCGAGCACGACGAGCAGCGCGATGCCGCCCGCCAGCCCGATCGTCTCGGCGTCCGACTCGCTGACGTTCGCGACGTCGGTGACCGCGAGCACGGTCCCGGCGGCGGCGAGGATGCCCGTGAGGATCGCCGCGAGCCCGGCCGCGGCCAGCCAGCCGACGACCGCCGAGAGCCACGAGACGCCGCCGAACTCGTCGTGCTGGCGTGCGCGGGCCGCGGCTGCGACCTCAGCGGCGTGGATGGCGTGCTCGTCGCGCTCGCGGCCGCCCCAGAACCGCGAGGTGCGGCGCCCCCGATGGGGAGCGACGCCGGGCTCGTCGCCGTGCGGCTGGGGAACGGTGGACTCGGTGGGCGGGAGGTCGTCGTCGCGGCGGCCACGAGCGGAGGGCTCGGCACGCGGTGGGTCCTCGGTGCCGGGTGTCATGGACAGGAAGTCCCCCCTGGCGACCGGCATGAAACCGCGGCTGCTCAGCCCGCGTGCACGGGGGCGCTCGCGGCACGCGCCAGCTCGCGCGAACCGCGGCCGCTCACCGCGCGGGCACGGGCGCGCTCCCAGCGAGCGCCAGCTCGCGCTCGACGAGGGCGGCCATCCGCTCGCACGCACGCCGCGCGAATCGCACCTGCTGGCGCCGCCCGAGCAGCCGGAAGCCGAGCCGGACGAGCGGGTTGCCGATGCGCGCTCGGCGCGAGACCGCGTGGATGCGGAACTCGACGGCGCCGTCGTCGAGCCACTTCCACACGGCGAAGTCCATCCGGCCGCGCTCGAAGTGGCCCTCGAGCGTGCCGTAGCTCCAGCCCCAGACGCGCACTGCCCGGCCGTCGACGGCGCGCGTCTCGTCGGCGATCGCGCCGACCCGGCAGCCGAGGAGGAAGCGCAGCGGGCCGAAGCGCGCCTCGAGGAGCATGTTGCGATTGGCGAGCTCCGCGGCGGGGTCGAAGACCGCGCGGACGATCGCCGGGTCGGCGAACGCGTAGTCGCCCATGAGTCGCTGCGCGATCTCGAACGTCGCACCGGCGACCGGCGCGCCCGGCGGCTCGGCGGGCAGCGGCTGGCGGTAGTCGTCGACGCGCCAGCCGGCGCGCGGGTCGGCGTCCGCGATCTCCGCCGGATCGAAGTTCAGCGCCCGCCCGGCGAGGTCGGCGAGCGTGCGCCGCGCGCGCGGCGTCGCGGCCGGGCGCTCGTCATCGGGCACTGACGAACGCTGCCTCGTCGACGCGCCGGGTGATGAGGTCCAGGCGCCCGTCGCGCTCGCCCCCGGAGATCTGCACGAGGCGTTCGAGCACGGAGGTCCACATGTGCAGCTGCACCTCCTTGTTGACCGGCACGCGATCGAACAGGACGTTCGACACGCGGTCGCCGCCGCGGGCCCATGCCTCGATGCGGATCTCCAGGCGCCCTGGGCCGAGGTCGCGTGCGCTGAAGCGGATCCGGCCGGCTTCGAGGTGGCCGTCGAGCGTCGCGAGCATGAAGGCGGCGTCCTGCACCTCGACGACGCGGACCGGGCCGTCCCACGGGCCGGGGATCCGGATGGTGAACTCGTCCCCGGCGCGCAGCTCGCCCTCCTCGCCGCGGACCTTCACGAAGCTCCCGAGCGCCTTCGGCGCGGCGCGGTTGGGCTTCGCGCCGAAGATCCTGATGAGCTCGGCCGCGGTCATCTCGGCGTCACGCACGCGAGCGCCGTAGCAGCGGTGCATGAGCGGGCCGTAGCCGTCCTCCAGGCCCTGCACGTCGTCGCTGTCGAACCCCGGCGGCAGCGGCGGCGGCTGGTCTTCGGGCAGCGAGCCGTCCGCCTCGGCGCGGTGCATGGGGGTGGTCCTCCACATGTAGTCCCAGCCGGTCTTCAGCACGCCGAGCGGCCAGCGGGAGGCGGTGGCGAGGCGGCGAGAGACGGAGAGGCGCCGGGACACGAGGTCGGGCATACCCGCCGCATGCCCGCGACGACCGCGGGGAACAAGCTCCGGCGAGCCATGATCGTCTCGACCCTCCACGCCGCGCGCCTGCGCGCCGGGCACTTCCACGCGATGTCGGTGGGCGGCGTCGCGCTGTGCATCGCGCTGTGGATCCGCGCGAAGACCGTCGATCAGGACGAGCGCGGTAACGCCGAGCGGCGGGCGCTGTTCGTCGGTCTGTGGCCCCCGACGCTGTGGCTCATCGGCGACTCGCTGCGCGAGCACGGCCGCCGGCGCCTTCGCCGCTGAGTCGCGCCGCGCGGGATGCGGCAACGTGCCACGCGGGCGTCGCGTAGCCTGATGCGCCACATGAAGCTGCGCGACATCTACGCCCGGCCGGGCAAGACGTTCTCCGTCGAGTTCTATCCGCCCAAGGACGATGCCGGCATCGAGCGCCTGTTCATCGAGGTCGAGAAGCTGAAGGCGCTCAACCTCGGCTTCTGCTCGGTGACCTATGGCGCGGGCGGCTCGACGCAGGGCACGACGCTCGAGATCGTCCGGCGCATCCACGCCGAGTCGCAGCTCGAGGTCATGTGCCACCTCACGGTGGTCAACCAGCCCAAGCGCAACGTGCGCGCCGTGCTCGACTTCCTGCGCCATCACGAGATCCAGAACGTCATCGCGCTCGCCGGCGACCCGCCGAAGGGTCAGCACGAGGTCGACTGGACCCCGCATCCCGAGGGCTACCACCACTCGCGCGAGCTCGTCGAGGACGCCGTCGCGTTCGACAACGGCTGGTTCTCGGTGGCGGTCGCCGGCTTCCCGGAGGTCCACCCGCGCGCGGTGAGCCGCGAGTCCGACCTCAAGTACCTCAAGGCGAAGGTCGACGCCGGCGCGGACATCGTCGTGACGCAGCTCTTCTACGACAACGACGACTACTTCCGCTACGTGGAGGACGTGCGCGCGATCGGCGTCGAGGTCCCGATCGTGCCGGGCATGATGCTCATCCAGTCCTCGGCCCAGTGCCGGCGGATCGCGTCGATGTGCGGATCCCGGATCCCGGCGGGGCTCGAGGCGCGCCTGGCGGACGTCGAGGACAACAGCGACGCGGCCCTGCAGCTCGGCATCGAGTACACGACCGAGCAGTGCCAGGCGCTGCTCGACTACGGCGTGCCCGGCTTTCACTTCTACTCGCTGAACAAGGCGCGCGGCGTCAGCTCCGTCTTCGAGAACCTCCAGCTCCAGACGCTCGCCGCAGCGACCTAGGCCCGCTCAACCCCGGCAGGGGCGCTGCCGATAGGACGGTTATGGAGACCGCGCACGAGCTCACCGTCGATCAGATGCGCGAGATCGTGCGCCTGCGCCGCCGCCATCCGCGTGCCGAGGTGCTCGTGCACCAGAAGCCGTGGGGCCTCATCGTCGAGGCTCGCCGGCGCGGCCACGCGATCGAGCTCGAACGCTTCGACTGGTCCGGCGCCGTCGAGCCCGACCACCAGATCGCGTTCGCGGCGTAGCGTTCGTTCCGACTCCGTAGCGCTTCGCAGCGTCTCAGGTGGTCGCGCTGGCAGGATGGTCGTCATGGCTGCGACGCATGTCAGGCGGTTCATCGAGGCTCCTCGCGAGCGCGTGTACGCGGCGCTCGTCGATCCGGACGCGGTGTCGCGCTGGAGGTTTCCGGCGGGCATGACCTGCGAGGTCCACGAGTTCGACGCGCGCGGAGGCGGCACGCTGAGGATCTCGCTGACCTACGACGCCCCCGATCGCGAGGGCAAGACGGAGGGCCGGACCGACACGTACCACGGGCGCTTCGTCCGGCTCGTGCCGAGCGAGCAGGTCGTGGAGGTCGACGAGTTCGAGACGTCGGACCCCGCCATGGCCGGCGAGATGACGATCACGATCGACCTCGCCGACGCGGACGGCGGCACGGAGCTCGTCGCGGTCCACGACGGGCTGCCGGCGGGGGTCTCACCCGCCGACAACGAGACGGGCTGGCGCGAGGCGCTGGCGAGGCTCGCAGCGCTCGTCGAGTCCTAGGAGTCTGGCGGGAGACGTCCACATGTTGGACGTTTCCCGCCACACCCCCTAGACGGCGGCCGGCGTGAGGTGCGGGTAGAGCGGGAACCGCTCGGCGAGCGCGCGGGTGCGCTCGGAGAGCTCGGCGCGCTCGGCATCGCCGAAGCCGCCGGTCAGCGCGGCGCCGATGACCTGGCCGATCTCGTGGAACTCGTCGACGCCCATGCCGCGGGTCGCGAGCGCGGGGGTGCCGATCCGCAGCCCGGACGTCACCATCGGCGGGCGCGGGTCGTTCGGGACGGCGTTGCGGTTGACCGTGATGCCGATCTGGTCGAGGCGATCCTCCGCGTCCTGGCCGGACAGCTCGGAGTCGCGCAGGTCGGCGAGCACGAGATGCACGTCGGTGCCGCCGGTCAGCACGTTGACGGCGACGTCGAGGAGCTCCTCGGCGATCGCGGCCGCGCCGGCGCGCGTGCGCCGCTGGCGGTCACGGAACATCTCCGTCGAAGCGATCTTCAGCGAGACGGCCTTGCCGGCGATGACATGCATGAGCGGGCCGCCCTGCTGGCCCGGGAAGACCGCGGTGTTGACCTTCTTCGCCCACTCCTCCTTGCAGAGGATCATGCCGCCGCGCGACCCGCCGAGCGTCTTGTGGATCGTCGTCGTGACGACGTCGGCGTAGGGCACCGGCGACGGGTGCTCGCCCGCCGCGACGAGGCCGGCGAAGTGCGCCATGTCGACCAGGAGCTTCGCCCCGACCGCGTCGGCGATCTCGCGAAAGCGCGCGAAGTCCAGCTGCCGGGGGTACGCCGACCAGCCGGCGATGATGAGCTGCGGGCGCTCCTCCTCGGCGATCCGCGCCAGCGCGTCCATGTCCACGCGGGAGTCCTCGTCGCGCACCCCGTACGCCACGACCTCGTAGAGCTTGCCCGAGAAGTTCAGCCGCATCCCGTGCGTGAGGTGGCCGCCGTGGTCCAGGCGCATCCCGAGGATCTTGTCGCCGGGGTCGATCAGGGCCATCATCGCCGCGGCGTTCGCGCCCGCGCCGGCGTTCGGCTGCACGTTGACGGCCTCCGCGCCGAACAGCGCCTTGGCGCGCTCGATCGCGAGCGTCTCGATGACGTCGACGTACTCGCAGCCGCCGTAGTAGCGCTTGCCGGGCAGCCCCTCGGCGTACTTGTTCGTCAGGGTCGAGCCCTGGCAGTCCATGACCGCCTGCGGCACGAAGTTCTCCGAGGCGATCATCTCGAGCGTCGTCTCCTGGCGACGCGCCTCGGCGACGAGGAGGTCCGCGATCTCGGGATCGACCTCCGAGACGGGCTTGCAGAAGTGGTCAGGCCCCAGTTCGGTCATGGCCCTGACGGTATCAGCGGCCGAGGCCCGATCAGCCCTGGTCGGGAGGCGCCACGCCGAGCAGTGTCAGCGCGTCGCAGCCGACGAACGCGGCGCCCAGCGGCTCGCCCGCCGCGAGCAGCCGCGACCACGTGGCATCGGCCGCCGACGCCTTGACGAGCATGAGCACGCGGCGCTGGCTCTCGCGCAGGATGGCGATGACCGAGGGCTCGCCGCGGTCGCGGCCGATCGCGCCGATCGCGAGGTCGTCGGGTAGGTCCGCGGCGGCGAGCAGGCGCATGGCGCGCGGGCCGACGACGCTGATCATCGCGATCGTCGCGCCGATGTCCTTGCAGGAGAGCTCCGCGGCCTTGCCGATCGTCGCGCCCGACGCGAGCGCGGCGTGCGGGCCGACGAGCAGCGCCTTGCGCGCGTCCAGTCGCAGGTACCAGACGTTGCGCAGCCGGCGGCCGGCGCCCGGGGGGACGGGCGGGTCGCCGAGCCGGGCCGAGAGCGCGCGATCGAGCAGCGCGGTCGAGGCGCGCAGCTCCAGCGCTCCGAGGTCCGAGCGATCCGCGAGCCCGACGCTCTTCATGCAGACCGCGATCTCGCCCGGCACGGAGCCGTAGCTCGAGATCATCGTGTGGCCGTCGCGCTCGGTGAGCACGGCGCCCGCGCCGAGACAGTGCCGCGGAATCGGCGAGTCGAGCGTCTGGCGGGGAGTCGCGTCCACGAGATGGGACAGATCGGTCTGTCACAACGAAGGTACGCACGCGATCATAGGCCGCAGCGCACCGCGGCGCATCTCGCCCGGCGCGCAGGCGTCCTTCCACGCGCAAAGCGCGGGCGCCGCCCTGGCTACGCGGCGATCTGCTCGCCGTGACCGTGCTGCTCGGCGGCCAGCGCGAGCCCGCAGATCGCACTGCGACAGCGGCTGAGCGTCTTCATGCTCGAGCGGATCGCCAGCGGCACGTCGGTGAGCTCCGGCGCTTGGCAGTGTTCGGCGGCGAGCACGAGCAGCCGCGCGAACTGCGTCTCGGTACGCGTCGCGGTGCGGGCCAGGCGCACGAGGGTCGCGCCCGGCAGGCGCGGGTCGAGCGCGTCGTCGTGCAGGTCGATGACGTCGTTGACGTAGTCGGCGGCGAGGGTGAGCATGCGGCCGGCGACCTTGAGGCTCATGCCGTCCGCGAGGCCCAGGTACTGCTCCAGCGTCAGCCTGCCCGTGCGCCGGTCGAGTTGTAGTTGTAGTGGCTTCATGTCGAGCTCCTGTTGAACCGGAGAGGCGAAGTCCTCGGGTTGCTTATCGGCGTCTTGACGCACGACGAGTACGTCAACGCGCCGCGACTCAACACGCCGCGACCCGCCTTCATGGATCCCTCTCGCATGGTCTCGTCTGTCAGATTGGAGAATCTCGATGGAAGCGCACATGGACCACTGGCTGAGATTTCCGTTCCGGGGTTCGACGCGAGGTCGAGGGCGCCCGGTCGCGGCTCACATCTCCGTTCGCACCAGCAGGCCGCGGCCGGCGAAGCCCACGTTGCGCCCGAGCGCAGCCATGAACTGCTTGAGGAGGATCGGCTTGTCGCGCAGCGCGCGGATCGTCTGCGCTGTGACCCATGCGTTGTCGCGTGCGCGGGCGACGCTCCAGTTCGCCAGGACGTCGTCGAGCGGACCCATCGCCTTGTCGACGTCCTTGATGATGCCCGTCGTGTAGCGGGCCTTGATCTCGCCCTCGACGCGCTCGAGCGTGCCGTTGACCGCCAGGTAGTCGCGGTGCTGCGGGGTCTTCGCGTCGAGGTCCAGACCGAACTCGTCGCAGGTGTCGACGAGCGCGACGGCGAGGTCGTGGTTGATGTGCGCGTTCATCCCCGCGATCGCGAACTGCAGCGGCGCGATGCCCTTCGTGTGGCGCTTCTCGAACAGCGGCGCCCACGCCTTCGGCATCGACTCGCCGGCCGCGTCGTCGTCGACCGCGGCGAAGTAGAGGTCCGCGAAGAGGACGTCGAGGCGCGAGACGAACGCGGGGCTCTCGTAGCTCGCGGCCTGCGTCTCCTCGGCGACCGCGCGCGTCACCGCGAGGTAGAGCTCGTTGAAGCGGGCGACGCCGTCGTTCTCCGCCAGCGGTGCGGCGATGGCTTCCATGCGCGCCTCCACGGCCTTGATCGGATCGACGAGGTCCGTCGTGGTGGGGGCGTCCTTGCGTAGGTGTGCCATCCAATGAGGCTGGCACAAGCCGCGGTCCTCGCCTGTGCGAACCGTCACGGACCGCCGATTGGGACGATACTGGTCGGTCTCATGGATCTTCGACCGCGATTGCCCCGCCGCGATGCCTGACGCGGTGCTGGTCGTCGTCGATCTCGTGCTCGTGGTCGTCGCCGCGCGGTGTGGCGGCGCGCTCGCCGTGCGGCTCGGCGAGCCGCGCATCGCGGGCGAGATGATCGGCGCGATCCTCGTCGGGCCGACCGTGCTCGGCGGGCAGGTCGCGGGCGTCGTGGAGGGCGCGGTCGCGGGCGGCAACGTGGGCGCGCTGTTCCCGGCCGCCGGCGTGGACGTGCTGACCGTCGCCGGGTCCGTCGGGATGGTGCTCTACATGCTCCTCGTCGGGGTGACGATCGACGCGGAGCCGCTCACGCGCCGCGCCGGACCCATCCTCTTCATGGCGCTCTCGGTCGTCGCGGCGGCGTGTGCCGTCGCGGTCGCCGCGGCGTGGTGGCTCGGAGCCGCCGGCGGCTGGCGCGGACCGGACGCGACGAGCCTTGCGTTCGCGCTCGCGCTGTCGGCCGCGCTCGCCACACAGGGCGTTCCGATCGCGGCCCGGATCCTGGAGGAGCGCGGCCTCATGCGCACCGAGATCGGTGCGACGGTCATCGCCATCGGCGCGAGCGTCACGATGCTCGCGCTGATCGTCTCCGGCGTCGCGATCCGCGGGGCGGACCGCGCGGCCGCGGCGGAGCTCGCGCTGATCGTGGCCGCCGCGGCCGTCGTCGTGGCGGTCGCGGCGCCGCTGGGCCGCTCGCGCTGGATGCGGCTGTCGCCGCGTGTGGCGGTCGCGGCGCTCGTCGTCATCGCGCTCGCCGCGGGCGCGGGCGGCAAGGTGCTGCTGGGGACGGTCCTCCTCGGCCCGCTCGTCGTCGGCATTGCGGTCCGTAGCGCCGGGTTCTCGGCGACGTACCTCGAGGCGCGCCTCGGCGGACTCGTTCGCGGCGTGCTGCTGCCCGTCTTCCTCGGCGTCGCCGCGCTGCACACGAACCTGCGCGAGCTGCTGGACGCCGGTGCGTTGCCGCCGGCGCTGGCGGTGATCGCGGCGATCGTCGTCGTGAAGACCGCGGCCGGCGTCGCGAGCGCCCGCGCGGCGGGCTACGGCCGGTCCGAGGCGCGCATGCTGGGCGCGCTCGTGCAGTGCGGCGGCGTCATGACGATCGCGATCTCGCTCGACCTCCTGCGTGCCGGGCTCGTCACGACGCGCACCCATGCGCTGCTCACGCTCGTCGGGCTCGTGACGACGCTCCTCGCCGGGCCGCTGCTCGCACGCTCGGGGCTGCGCGCGCAGGACGCGACGCCAACCCGGCGCCCCTCCGCGGCGTTCAGCGACTCCTAAGTGGTCTGGCGGGCTCGAGCGCGGGCCGGTCGTGCGTCTCGCGCAGGTACGCGAGCGCGGTGGCGGCGACCGTGACGATCGGCACCGAGATGAAGATGCCGATGATGCCCGCCGTGATCCCGCCGACCGCGAGCGCGAGGATGACGGCGATCGGGTGGACCTTGACGGTGCGGCCCATGATGATCGGGTACAGGATGTGCCCCTCGACCTGCTGGACGGCGATGACGAGGCCGAGCACGATGAGCGCGGTCACCGGGCCACCGCTGACGAGCGCGATGAGCACCGCGGCGAGCCCCGCGCTGAACGCGCCGACGAGCGGGATGAACGCGCCGAGGAACGTCAGCAGCATGAGCGGCGCCACGAGCGGGACGCCGAGGACGAGCAGGCCAGTCCCGATCATCGTCGCGTCGGCGAGGCCGACGAGCACGAGGCCGCGCACATAGCCCGACAGCGCGTCGTAGCAGCGGTCCGCCAGCTCGGTCATGCGCTGGCGCTGGCGCCCGCCGAACGTCTCGACGACCCAGCGCCACATCCCGGGGCCGTCCTTGAGGAAGAAGAACAGCAGGAGCAGCGTGATGATGAAGCCCGTGAAGAGCTCGCCGACGAGGATCGCGCCGTGCAGCGCGCCGTCGGTCAGCGAGCTGCTCGAGTCCGACAGGCGCTCGACGCCCTCGTCGATCTTCTCCTGGATGTCGGCCTTGCTGAGGTTGAACGGCGGCTGCGCGAGCGCCTCGCCGGCCTCCTGGATGCCGTCTTCGACGCTCGCTGCGAGGTCGGAGAACTGGCGCCCGACGGCGGCGCCGGCCATCGCGACCGCGCTCCCGAGGATGGCGATCGCGACGACCATCACGGTGCCGGCCGCCACGCCGTCGGGGAAGCCGCGGCGCGCGAGCGCGCGCGTCGGTGGTCGCAGGACCGTGCTCAGCAGGAGCGCGACGATGACCGGCAGCACGACGACGCGCAGGTAGGCCAGCGCGTAGACCACGACCCCGATCGCCGCGAGGATCGCGAGCAGCCGCCAGGCGATCGCGGCGCCCGAGCGCAGCCATCGCGGCACGGGATCGTCGGGCCCGATCGGCAGCGGCACGCGGACGGGAGGCGGCTGCGGCGGCCGGCTCCGAGTCGGGCGGGCGCGAGGCGGTCGGCTCCGAGTCGGGAGGGTGCGAGGCGGCCGGCTCCGAGTGGCGGCGCAGGGTGCGAGGCGGGCCGAGGCGGCCGCGCGGGCGGTCGGCTCTGCGGCGGGGGCCTCCGATGGCTGCTCGTCAGCCGCCGGAGCGTCCGGGGCCTCGGCGTCCGGCTCGCTCGACGAACGCTGATCCTCGGACTCCATCGCGCCCGAGTCTATTCCGCGTCGCTAACCTCTCGCGTCCGGCGGATCGCCTACTCGGCCGGAGCGCCTCACGGCGTTCAGCCGGGCAACGCGCGGGCCTTCGGGCTCGCGGCCAGTCCCGGTGGTCGGGAGTGTCACGCAAACCCCGGTGACACACACTCCGGGGACGTAGTAGTTCAGCGGCGATCCATGACCGGCGCGATCGGGCGGGCCTTCGGGTCCGCCCGGGCCGCGCCCTCGGTCGCCCGACGGCCCTTAACGACCGCGAGGTCCATGGCCGCACGCCATGGACCTCGGGGGTCGGGAGGAACCTTGTCCTGAAGCTGCGTCGAGGCGCCAGCGCTTAGCGCGCGGCCTTCTTCTTGAGTGGCTTGGCGACCTTCACGGTCTTCGTCGCCGTGGAGAGCGTGCCGTTCACGGTCTTCGCGGAGAGCTTCAGCGAGCCGCCCTTCTTCTTCAGGCGGTTCGCGGAGACGGCCGAGAGCTTCACCGTCACCTTCTTCGTCTCGTTGCGAAGGACGACGATCGTCTTCTGGGCGAACGCCTTCCTGCCGGCGACGACGCCGTCGAGCGTCACGAGGCAGCCCTTGGGCGCGACGGACGGGCACGTCACCGTGACGACCGCGCTGCGCCGGTTCTTGGCGACCTTGATCGAGCGGATCGAGGCGCGGTAGGCCGTGAAGGCGTTCACGGTGCTGCCGGGCTTCGGCGTGACGATCGGGTTCGGCCGGGTCGTCGTGCCACCGGGGGTCGTTCCGCCGCCGGGCGCAACGCCGGCCACGCCGGCGAGCGCGCCGACGAGGGCCTGCAGCGCGGTCGTGTCGACGCCCGGCGCGGCGACGCCGAGCGCGGTCGTCGCGGTCGAGAGCAGGCCGCTGAGGATCGAGGTGTCGACGCCGGCGACGGCGGCGAGCCCGCGGACCGTGTTGAGGAGGCCGTCGATGCCCGGGACGGCCGGCAGACCGCCACCGAGCAGCGCCTGGACCTGGGCGAGCAGCGCGTTGATCCCGGGGATGTCCGGAGCGCCGGCGAGGCCGGTCGCCCGGCTCGACATGCCCGTGACGAGGTTGGCCGGGGCACCCACCTGGCCGAGCAGCCCGGTGATCTGCGCGGGCGAGAGGACGCCGACGACGGACGTCAGCTGCGACAGGTCGAGGAGGCCGAGCACGCCGCTGAGCTGCGCGGGCGTGAGGGCGGTGACGAGGCCAAGGAGCTGCGCCGGGTTGGCGCTGCCGAGGATGCCCGTGATCTGCCCGCTCGTGAGCAGGCCGAGGACGCCGGTCAGCTCAGCGGGGGTCAGCGTGGCGAGGGCGCCGTTGGCCTGACCGCCCGTGATGGCGCCGAGGATCGCCGTGAGGTTCGAGCCGCTGACGGCTCCGAGGAGGTCGCCGAGCTGGACGAAGCTCAGCGCGCCGAGGCCGTCGGTGAGCTGGACGCCGGTGAGGGCGGCGATGGTCGCGGTGAGCTGGCTGACGTCGCCGGTGCTGAGCGCCTGCAGGAGCTGGCCGGTCTGCAGCGCGGTCAGGCCGTCGACGACGCTGAGGAGCTCGGCCGGGTTGAGCGTCGCGAGCGCGCCGACGAGCGTGTTCGTGCTGAGCAGGGAGAGCGGCGAGGAGAGGGCGGACCCGGTGAGCGGAGCGACGAGGTCGCCGATCTGGGTGGGCGTCATCGTGCCCAGCAGGTCGTCGAGCGTGCCGGCGCCGGCGAGGCTCGTGACGGCGCCCGTGAGCTGCGAGACGTTCAGGCCCGCGAGGAGCGTGTTGAGCTGCGTCGGGTTGGCCGCGCCGAGCAGCCCGCCGATCTGGGCCGAGTCGAGGCCGAGCAGGGCGATGACGTTCTGCACGCCCAGGGTGCTCAGGAGGCCGAGCGCCTGCGCGATCACCGGGTCGAGCACGCTGCGGTCGGTCTGCGGGGCGGTGTTGATCGCGGAAACGCTGGACGCCTGCGCGACGGTGGTCAGCGTTCCGGCTCCGAGGGTCGCGGTGGTCGCGAGAAGCGCGACGCCACGCCGAGACAGCGGCTGCATGAGTGTGCGGGTCCTTTCGGGAGGGACGATCCCGAACCGTGTCGGCGCGCACGCGCGATTCTTGAACCCCGGCGGACGGATGTTGGACGGCTAGGCTGACGCCTCTGCGTCAGGCGGGTGCGACGCCGTGCTCGCGGAGGTACTCGAGGTAGAACGGCCGCATGAGGTCTGCGACCTCACCACGACCGGAGTCTGTGACGTCGTCGAGATGTGCGCTCAGCGACATGACGTCGGCCTCGGCCTCGCCGACCTCGCCGATGGCGGCCTCGGCGACCGGCAGCGTCTTCATCAGCCGGATGAAGAACCCGACGTCGAGATGGCGCTTCGCGTAGCGCACGGCGAGGTCGTGCAGCGCTTCGGAGGAGAGCGCGTCGAGGGCGTCGGGGTCGGCCATGCTCGGCACAGTAGCTCCGCCCGGCGGCTGCCGCCCGCCGGGTGTGATGTGATCTGCGCTGTGAGCCGCCGCGCGCATCTCTGTGTGTTGCTCCTGACGCTGGCGGCGCTGGTCGCGGTCGCGGGCTGCGGCGACGCGGGTGACGACCCTCCGACCACGACGACGGCGACGACGGCGACGACCGCGAGCGCCCCCGACCTCGGCCCGGCGTTCGGGTCGATGGACGATCTGCCGGGCGTGTTGAAGACGGCACCGCCGTGGTCGGCGAACACCGGCAAGCTCCAGCAGCGGCTGCGGGCGATCGGGCTCCCGGCGCTCACCGAGGAGGGCCAGGTGACGCACATTCACCAGCACCTCGACATCTTCGTGGACGGCAAGTCGGTGAAGGTCGCCGACGACATCGGCATCGACCCCGACGGCGGGTTCATCTCGCCCCTGCACACGCACCTGCAGACAGCGGGCGTCCTGCACGTCGAGTCGCCGACGCAGGAGCGCTTCAGCCTCGGCCAGATGTTCGCGGTCTGGGGCGTGCGGCTCGACGCGAAGTGCATCGGCGGCGAGTGCGCGGGCGGCGGCAAGTCGCTGCGTGCGTGGGTCAACGGCACGCCCGTCCCGGGCGACCCGACGCGGATCGTGCTCGACGAGCACCAGGAGATCGTGCTCGCGTACGGCACGCCGGACCAGGTGCCCGACCCGGTTCCGTCGAGCTACGAGTTCCCGGCGGGGCTCTAGACGACGACCGTCCAGGGCACGATGCGGTGCCTTGTGACGATGCCGCCCGTGACGTAGGGATCCTCGGCGACGAACGCCTCCACGTCCGCGGCGTCGTCGACGGAGAAGACGATCAGCGCGCCGGTCGGCGGCTTGCCGAGCGCGCCGCCGCTGAGGACCTTGCCCTCCGCCTTCCACGCGCCGACGAGCGCGAGGTGGTCGGCGCGGAAGGGCGCCCGCTTCTCGACGACGTCCTCGACGTAGTCGTAGAACAGCGCCTGGTAGACGACGGGCTCGGGGCTCATGGCGCCGGCGGCGGGACCCAGCCGCCCAGCGCGCGCTCAAGCTCGATCGCGACGGCGACGGCGACGTGGTCGTTACCCGGCGCGGCGGCGGCCTGCACGCCCAGCGGCAGCCCGCGGGCGTTGAGCCCGAGCGGGATCTGCGCGACGGGGACACCGGCGAGGTTGAAGACGGCCGTCGTCGTCAGCAGCCACGGCTTGCCGATCGTCTGGCCGTGCTTCGGCGCGACCCGCGGGTGCGTCGGGTGCAGCAGCACGCCGTCGCCGATCGCGTCGACGACCTCGCGCGCGAACGCCTCCCGTGCGGCGACCTGCTTCGTCATCCGGCCCTGCGGCATCTTGCCGGTCATCCACTCGCTCATCAGCAGCAGCCGCAGCGCGCGGGTGTGCGGCCCCTTGCGCTTGAGGCCCAAGCGCACGGTGACGTGCTCGGAGCCCTCGGCGACGATGAGGTCGCGGACGCTGACGCCCGCCTCGAGCTTGAGCACCGCGAGGTAGAGCTCGAGCGCGCGCTTCACGCACTTCAGCGACACGACCTCGACCTTGGCGCCGGCGGCCTCGAGCGCTTCGGCGGCGCGCAGCCGGGCGGCGCGCAGCTCGCGGCTCACGTTGACGTAGGAGGTGCCCTCGCTCAGGAGGACCTTCATGCCGGCGATCGACACGTCGGCGGGGTCGCCGATCGGCATCTCGCGCACGTAGGGGTCGATGCCGTCGGGTCCGGCGATGACGCGGAGCATCGGCATGAGGTCCTCGGCGCGGCGCGTGATCGGGCCGATCGTCAGCATCATCGCGGCGACCTCGGTCTCGGTGACCGGGAACTGGCCGGTGCTCGGGACGAGCCCGGGCGAGGGCTTGAGGCCGAACACGCCGTTGAAGAACGCGGGGATGCGGATCGAGCCGCCGATGTCGGCGCCGAGGCCGAGCGGCGAGCCGCCCGAGCCGACGACGGCGCCTTCGCCACCGGACGAGCCGCCGGCCGTGCGCGTCTTGTCGTAGGCGTTGTGCGTGCGGCCGTACTGGCGGTTCTCCGTCTCGATCCAGAGGCACAGCTCGGGCGTGTTCGTGACGCCGAGCGGGATCGCGCCCGCGTCGATCATGCGCTGGACCGTCGGCGCGTTCTCGGTCGAGCGCAACGCGCTGCGCGAGACGAGGCCCGCGCAGTTGGGCATCCCCGCCAGCGCGATCGATTCCTTGATCGTGCAGGGGACGCCGTGGAACGGTCCGAGCTCGTCGGGGTCGGTGGCGGCGGCGAGCGCCTCGTCGGCCGCGTCGGCGTCGGAGCGGGCCGCGTCGTAGCGGTCGACGACGATCGCGTTGATGCGCTCGTGCGTGCGCTCGAGCTGCTCGATGTGCGCCTCGACGACCTCGCGGGACGTCGTCTCGCCCGTGCGGATCGCGGCGGCGAGGTCGACGGCGGAGCGCTCGGTCAGCGAGCTGGTTGGCGCGTGGACGGCCATGGACCCAGCTGAATGTAGCGGGCCGTGCTCCACCCTGGACGTCCGGCCCGTTTGAGTGCGGGATGGCACCTTGACCGTGTGTAGGCTGGGAGTGATGCACGCCGAGCCGTCTCCGACCGCGCTGGTCGCAGCCAACGAGTCCGAGACAGCCGGAGCGAGCGGCGTCGACGACGCGACGCTGGAGCGGTTCGCCGAGCTCATCGTGCGCTTCGCCGCGAACGTCCAGCGGGGCCAGATCGTCGCGATCGGCACCGAGCCGGGCAAGCTCGAGCTGACGCGCGCCGTCGCCGCCGCCGCCTACCGTGCCGGCGCGAAGTACGTCGACGTGACGCAGTTCGACCTGCACCTCAAGCGCGCGCGCATCCTCCACGCCGAGGAGGAGACGCTCGACTACGTGCCGCCGTGGCTCGGCGAGCGGATCCTCGCGCTCGGCGAGCACCGCGCCGCGCGGATCGGGCTCACGGGCCCGTCGGCGCCAGGCCTGCTCTCGGACCTCGACCCGCAGCGCGCCGGCCGCGACCAGCTGCCGTTCCTGCGCGAGGCGAGCGAGGTCGTCAACGCGCGCACGACGAACTGGACCGCGGTGCCGTGCCCGACGAAGCCCTGGGCGACGCTCGTCTATCCCGACCTCGCGCCGGTTGCGGCGCTCGAGCGCCTCTGGGCGCAGGTCCTGCACATGTGCCGGCTGGACGAGCCCGACCCCGTCGCCGCGTGGCGGCGGCGCCAGGACGTCCTCACCGGCGTGAGCGAGCGCCTCAACGAGCTGCGCTTCGACGCGCTGCACTTCGAGGGGCCCGGCACCGACCTGCGCGTCGGCCTGCTGGCGACGTCGCACTGGCTGTCGGCGCGCTTTCAGACGATCGACGGGATCGACCACATGCCCAACCTCCCCTCCGAGGAGGTCTTCACGGCGCCCGATCCGGCGCGCGTCGAGGGTGAGGTGCGCTCGACGAAGCCGCTGGTCGTCGGCGGCACGATCGTTCGCGGCCTGCGCGTGCGCTTCGAGCACGGGGTAGCCGTGTCCTTCGAGGCGGACTGCGGCGCCGAGCTGCTCGCGCAGTACGCCGGCCGCGACGAGGGCTCGGCGCGCCTGGGCGAGGTCGCGCTCGTCGACGGCGAGGGCCGCATCGGTCCGCTCGACACGGTCTTCTACGACACGCTCATCGACGAGAACGCGGCGTCGCACGTCGCGCTCGGCTCGGCGTACGAGTTCACGGTCGGCGAGGAGGACGTCGAGGCCATCAACCGCTCGCAGATCCACATCGACTTCATGATCGGCTCGCCCGAGGTCGACGTGACCGGCCTCACCGTCGCCGGCGATCGCGTGCCGGTCCTGCGCGGCGGCGTCTGGCAGATCTGAGCCCCTGCGGCCAGCTACCCTGAGCGACCTCGGGAGAGGTGCCGGAGCGGCTGAACGGGCACGACTGGAAATCGTGTGTGGGCTTTACGGTCCACCGAGGGTTCGAATCCCTCCCTCTCCGTGGATGTCGCTTATGCGGACGTCGATCCCGCGCGACGACGTGCGTAGCCCCTGGACCATGAGGTCGACCCCTGCGGCACTGGTTCGGTCGTTGCGCATCTACGTTCGCGACAGCCAGCAAACTTGGTGCATCGTGTCCGAGCCCGTTGCGCTCTACCCGCTGGTCAAGGCGTATCCCGTGATCGACGCGCGGACACGCTCGGAGGCGGTCTGTGTGGCCGGCGTGTCAGCGGGCGAGCCTCGAAGGTGGATCCGGCTGTTCCCACTGGACTTCCGGGGGCTTGAGACCGAGCAGCGCTTCAAGAAGTACCAGCGCATCGAGCTCGAGGTGCGCCCGGCGATGGGAGACTCGCGTCCAGAGAGTCTGACACCCGTGCTCTCGAGCATCGTGACGGGCGAGACGATAGACACCGATCGCGGGACGTGGCGCCGTCGTTTGGAGATGGTCGAGCCGCTGATCGTCGGCTCGCTTTGCGAGATCAAGCGGCGTCAGGCGCAGGCAGGAACCTCGCTCGGTGCCTTCAGACCAGCCGCGGTCGACGATCTCGTCGTCACCGATGTCGCACCGGCGAAGTTGGCAGCGAAGCAGGATCTGCTTGCTCAGCAATCATTCTTCGACGAGCGCACCAGCAAGCTGGTCGTCCTCCCGTACTCTATAAATCCGGACTTGTCGCCGAGGGGCGCGAGCTATATCACCGGCACCTACTCGGAGAGCGCCGGTTCGCACTCCAAGATCTCGCGAATCTGATCGCGAAACGACTTGGGGTTGCCAAGCGCGCGCATGTGGACGTACTCGATTCCGGCTGTGCCCAGCGCTTCGTTGAGCGCTGTCTTGCCGTAGCCCTTCCTCCGTGACATGGGCAGTTCCCGGACATCGATGAGTCGGTCGACCCCCGCATCGCGAAGCAGTTGCACGAAGTCTCGGACGTCCTTGTGAAGCTCATATCCGATCGATCCGATCCATCTCGTATCCGAGCCGATCGGTGTCGACGGCCGGGCTTCGTGGTCGACGCCATCGACAAGTGCAAAGAGCTGGTCCATGGATAGGGCTTCGCCGAACAGCGCCCGCGTTAGGTCGGCCAGCGTCCGTGGGTCGCGCGGCGCGGCTCTGGTCATAGATCGCATGGTCTCAGACGATGCCCCGGTCAGCGCAACGCGAGCGGGTTCGTGATCACGGCGTCCAACCGGCGCGCCACCGCATGGCGTCGCCTGTCTCGGCTGGCAGAGTCCATGAGAGCGTCGATGAGCAGCTCAACCGGCGATCGAGGGTTGCATTAGCGGCCCGTTTCCCCCGTTGACCCCTGGCGGGCCTCGTCCCGGACCGACCGGGTCGCGTCGCAGTTGTCAGGCGCCTGATGGGTCGGCGATCCACCAGACGCGGATGTCCAGTAGCGCCCCGAGCCGCTCGAAATGACGATCGAAATGCAGCACGTCGAGTCCCGAGGCGCGAGCGGCGACGGCAACCGTGAGGTCCGTGAGCGGCAGTCTGTGCGCGCCGTGTGCCTGCTGGCTTGCCAGCTCGCGCGTCGCCGCGAGAACGTCGCGTTGCATCGCCGAGTCCACCCGGATCTCGGGCAAGGGCGTCCAGCGTACGGTCGAGTGCCGTGATCGCGTCCGCGTCGCGGGCGTCGACGGTCAGCTCGTAGCGCGCGGGCCAGCACCACGCGACCTCTCCACGCTCGATCGCGTCGAGCATCGCCTCGCGCGCGGCCGGGATTCGGCGGGCGGTGATCCACGCCGACGTGTCCGCGATCACCGCCCCCTGGCCACTCCACAGGTCGGGCGTCACATCGCCGTGGCGTCGTTGAGCTGGTCGATCGACGCCGGGTCGAGGGCGAAGCGCCCGTCGTCCATGAGCATGTACAAGTCTTCGGCCGCGGCACGCCGCTCCCGACCGGCGGCGAGTTCCACCTCCGCTCCCTCGACGGCGAGCCGTCGCAGGAGCGTCGCGTCGGCCTCCGTTGTGCCGGTCGCTGCTCGCACGCGTTGCATGGCGTGTGTCAGCTCTGCGTCGACGGTAACGGCGATCCGAGGGTGCTTGCTCGGCATGCACTGACGTGTAGCTCCAAGGAGTCACTCGCGTGCGACACGAGTTTCTCCGCCGCCACGCCGTCAGCGCTGATCGTGTGCGGGTGGTGGCCGAGCGTTCGTCAGTTGGGCGAAGTCCCGTTCGGCCCGCTTGACTCTTGTCGGGCCGCCGCGAGCGCCCTGACGGCGCGACCACGCCTGACGGAGCCGGCACGATCGGGACTCGAGCTGCGACGCCGAGTCTGAGATCGGACAGGTCGTGGTGAGGACGGCCAGCGACGAGCGCCGCGGCCGCGACGATGATCGCGTCGCGCAACGGCGGGAGTCGATTAGCCTCCCGTTCGGGTGACCGCACCGAGGACGCACACTCGCGAGGATCGCGCTCGGATCGTCGATCGCCTCGTCGACATGCACCGCGTCGCCCTCGGCCCGAACCTGCTGGGGCTCGCGGTGCAGGGCTCGTACGCGCGGGAGGAGGACCGGGAGTACTCCGACCTCGAGCTCGTCGCCTTCCTGAAGGAGCTGCCGGCCGACGGGCCGCGGCTGGACGGCGAGCAGATCTTCGAAGGCATCATGGTCGACCTCGTTTGGACGACCGAAGCCGAGTACGTCGCCAGCGTCAAGGAGGTGACGGACGCCTGGTACATCGCGGGCTCGGACCATCTCGCGCCGCTGGTGAACGGCGCGATGATCGAGCGGATCAACGCGATCGAGCCGGAGAACCTCGAGGCGAGGTGTCTGGCGCAGGCGGTGAAGCGCTGGCCCGCGCTCTACGAGGCGACGACGAAGGTCCTCAATGCGCTGTCGCGCGACGACGCGCCCGATCTCGCGCGGCTGTTCTTCTCGGTGGTGGACCACGTCCTCGTCGAGCTCGCGTTCATCAACGCGAGGCCGTACGTCTCCAGCTCGACGACGTTCGAGGAGGCGCTGGCGCTCCCGACGCAGGTACCCAGCCTGCCCGAGCTCGCGGCGATCGCGGCCGAGGGCGCGTACTCCGACCATCGGCGCCTCGAGGAGGTCGTGCTGGCGGTGCTCGCCGAGCTGGAAGACCTGCTCACGGCGGCCGGCGCGACGCTGCACGTCGAGGAGCTGACCCTGCCACGGGCGGACTCCGTCACGTGACGCGCCGGGAGCCGATCAGCGACTAGGCCGTTGCGCTTGGCAGCTCCTCCGCGCGTACCTGAAAGCCGGTGAGGTTCAGCGGGCCGAACGACGTGATGAGCGCGACGTCGACGGCGTCGCGGCCGCGGCCCACGACGACCCGGCCCGTGCGGGGGATGTTGTTGCGCGCGTCGAACGTGTGCCAGCGCCCGCCGAGATAGGCCTCGAACCATGCGGCGAAGTCCATCGGCTCGGTCTGCGGCGGGCAGTCGATCGCGGGGATGTAGCCGAAGACGTAGCGCGCGGGGATGTTCAGCGCGCGACAGAACGTGATCGCGAGGTGGGCGAAGTCGCGGCAGACGCCCTGGCCGGAGCGGTACGCGTCCGCGGCGGTCGTCCAGGGGTTCGACGCGCCCTCGACCCATTCGAGGTGGTGGTGGACGAAGTGGACGACCGCCTGGACGCGCTCCCAACCCGGCTCAAGCGAGCCGAAGCGCTGCCAGGCCTCGTGGCCGAGCTCGTCGGGCAGGCAGAAGCGGCTCGGCATCGTGAAGGCGATCGTCTCGTCGGGCAGCTCGCCGACGGGCGTCTCGGCCGCCTCGCGGTCGATGACGTCGGCCGGGTGCGAGAGCGCGAGCTGCGCCTCGTAGGTGATGCGGGTGGCGCCGGCCGGGATCTCCAGGCGCTCGCAGCGGTTGCCGTACAGGTCGACGTAGCCGTGGTGGTCGACGTCCGTGTCCCAGACCTCGCGCTGCATCCGCAGCCCCGGATCGGGGCCGGGAGCGACCTGCATGATCGCGGCGATCGGGAACGCCGCGTCGAGCTCGAAGGTGCATCCCACCGCGAGCGTCAGCGCATCCTCGGCGGCAGGTGGGGTGAGCATCGGGTGGACGATCGCAGCCTACTCGCGCGTGTCCATGGCCCGGCGGTCCAGGCGCGCTCGCCCGGCGGGCCAGCTACGCCGCTTCGCGCGCCTCGCGGCGGGCGCGCGCCTTCGCGGCCTCGACCTCGCGGTTCTTGTGCGGCGCGTTCGTCACGAGCTCGCCCAGCAGCTGGGCGGACGCCTCCTCGACGGCGGCGACCGCGCGCTCGAACGCCTCGGCGTTCGCCGCGGACGGCTTCGTGAAGCCGCTGATCTTGCGGACGTACTGGACGGCCGCACCATGCACCTCTTCGGGCGTGGCGGGCGGATCGAAGTTGTACAGCGGGCGGATGTTTCGACACATGCCCGAAAGCCTAGAAGCTTCGCGGGGCTTGCCGTGCTGGCACGATCGCGGAAGCCATGGAGCTCTTCTCGACCGAGCACCTCGCTGCGCTCGCCGTGACGGTGCTCGCCGCCGGGCTGTTGACGGCCGCCGCGCGCACCCCCTCCGTGAGCACGCTCGCCAGGGCGCTTGCGATCGTGATCGCGGCCGGGTTCGTGCTCGAGCAGGCCACGTACGCCATGCGGGGCGAGTGGTCGGTGCGCGTCAACCTCCCGCTCCAGCTCTCCGACGCGGTCACGCTCGTCGCGATCGCAGCGCTCTGGCGGCCGCGCGCCGGCGTCCTGACCGAGCTCGTCTGGTTCTGGGCGCTCAGCGCGTCGCTGCAGGCCGTCCTGACCCCTGACCTCCAGGACACGTTCCCCGACGTCCTGTACTTCACGTTCTTCGCGACGCACGCGGGCGCGATCGCCGCCGCGTGCCTGCTCGTCGTCGGGCTGCGGCTGGCACCGCGCCCGCGCGCGGCGCTGCGCGCGCTCGGCTGGACCGCGGGGTTCGCGGTGCTCGCCGCGATCGCGTCGCTCGCGACAGGCGGCAACTACATGTTCCTGCGCCGCAAGCCCGCCAACGGCTCGATCCTCGACGCGTTCGGCCCGTGGCCGTGGTACATCGCCGGCGCCGCGGTGCTCGCGGCGGCGGTGCTGCTCGTGCTCGAGGTCGTTGCGCGCGCCGTGACGCGCGCGGGCCAAAACCCGTCAGCGGCGGCCCCCGCGGGCCGCCGCTGAACTTCCCCACATCAAGGGTGAAACTTCGCTCAAGCGCCGCGCTTGATGGCGCTGATGAGCCGGCGCAGGCCGCGGGCCTTCGCCGTCTCGCTCTTCGGCGCCCTCTTCACGAGCGCCGCGTCGGTGGATGGCATCGGGGCGAGTGCCGACACGTACGGGACGCCGGGCTCTCCGACGATGTCGATCGTCGGCCCGACCGACGGTGGGACGTACGCCTCTTGGACCGGCTCGGGCTGCGGCTCGTCGACCGGAGCCGGCGGCGGAGCGGCGGGCGGCGGCGCGTACGCCTGCGGGGGCTCGGCGACCGGAGCGACGGGCGGGGGCGCGTAGGCCTGCGGCGGCGGCGCGTATGCCTGCGGCGGCTCGGCGACGGGCTCGGGCGCGGGTGCGAAGAACTGCGGCGGCTCGACCACGGGCGGGGGCGCGTACGCCTGCGGCGGCTCGACCACGGGCGGGGGCGCGTACGCCTGCGGCGGCTCGACCACTGGCGCGGGCGCGTAGGCCTGCGGCGGCTCGACCACTGGCGCGGGCGCGTAGGCCTGCGGCGGCTCGGCGGGCGCGGCAGCCGCAGCCGCTGCGCGCTTGTCGTCGAGCTGGCGCTCGAGCTCGGCGATGCGCACCCTCAGCCCGAGCAGGTCCTCCGACGGTTGCGGATGGCGAAGCTCCGCCTCGAGCTGCGCGCGCTGGCTACGCTCGGCCTCGAGTGCGGCGCGCATCACGTCGAGCTCCGGACCGCGGGTCTTGGCCTCGCGCTCGAGCACCTCGCACGCGTGGACGAGCCGCTCGAGGGTCTCGTTCGCGGCGTCGACGGCCGAGGACATCCCGTCGGCGCGCGCCTCCGCGGCGTCGACGAGCTCCCCGGCCGCCAGCGCGCGCTCCTCGGAAGCCCGAGCGCGGGCCTCCGCAAGGCGTGTCAGCTCCTCCGCTTCCCGGGCGCGCTCCTCCGCGGCGCGCAGGCGCTCCTCGGCACCTCGTGCGCGCTCCTCCGCACCCCGAGCGCGCTCGTCGGCGTCGTAGCGCTGGCGCTCGGCACCCTCGGCGCGCTCGCGCAGGTCGTCGATCCGGCTGTCGTGCACGGGGGGCGCGGCGGGACGCTGCGCGGGGGCTGGCGCCGGCGGGCGGCGCACGAAGTCTTGCGGCTCTCGGGGGGAGATGTGGGCCTCCTCTGTCGGCGATGACCGCACGTGGCGCTCGGCGCTCCGCACGATCGACGCCGGCTCGGATGGAGCCGGCGACGCGCCACCGCGACGCAGCGTCGCGATGAGCGCCTCGATCTGCTTGCGGGACGCGACGGCAGGCTGGATGACGCGGTCGGTCAGACCGGCGAACTCAAGCACGGCGGTGGACCCGTTCGGGTCGTACAGCGCGACGACGACGGCACCGGACGCGAGCAGCGCGATCGGCACGGCGCCGAAGCGGCGAGCGATGTCAGGCTCGACGAGCGCGGTTGCCCGTGGGTCGACCGCGAAGACGTCGAGGTCGATGAAGTCCAGGCGGTGATGCTCGGCGAGCGTGCGCGCGAGGTCGTCCTCGCTGAGCTCGCCGTTGTCGACGAGGATCTCGGTCAGGCTGCGCCCGGCCAGCGAAGCCTGCAGCGCCGCCTTCATCGCCGCGGGCTCGACCAAGCCGCGCGCGATGATGACGTCCGACAGGAAGCGGTACGACGACCCGTCCGTCGGTGGGGGGGTCACGCCCGGCGCCGGCGCCAGTGTGCGCTTGCCGCTCTGCGAAGAAGAGGTGGAGCCGGAGGCTGTCAACACGACCCTGTGATCGGCAACGCCAACGACAACTGAAGGCTTCCGTCCAGCCCGATCTGGACGGTTCCAGCGGTTCTCATCGGATGCAGGGATTTCGTGCGGCCGGGCTATGCGGGCGGCGCCGGCGGAGCGGGCTCGACCCCCGCGGCGGGGCTCGATTCGACCTCTGCGAGACGCTTGTGCAAGGCCTCACGCAGCTCGTCGGACGGCAGCTCGCGGTGCGCGCGCCGGTTGCGCGCGACGACGACGCCGGTCGCCGCCACGCCGGCGATCCCCGCGAGCCCGACGAGCTTCCACGAGGGTCTGGTGAGCCGAAGCCCCATCGGGGGCGTAGGTTACGCGGCTATGGATGACGCGGCGCTCTCGCTCGACGACGCCGTCGCCGCGGCGTCGACGGGCGACGTCTGGCTGTTCCGCGGGCGCTCGATCGCCGACCGCGCGATCCAGACGCTCACGAACAGCCCGGTCAACCACGTCGGGATGGTCGTCGCGCTCGACGACCTGCCGCCGCTGCTGTGGCACGCCGAGCTCGGCCGCTCGCTCACCGACGTCTGGACGGGCGAGCGCCAGCGCGGCGTGCAGCTGCATCACCTCCGCGAAGCCGTCACGCAGTGGGAGGAGCGCTACGGGCAGCGCGCCTGGGTGCGTCCGCTACGCGGCACGATCGAACGCCGCCACGAGGACCGCCTCGTCGAGATCATCGACCGCTTCGACGGTCGCGCCTTCCCGACGACGCTCGGCCTCGCCAGCGGCTGGCTGACCGGTCGGTTCCGGCGCACGACGTCGCTGGAGACGGTCTACTGCGCGGAGCTCGTCGCCACGACGTACCAGCACATGGGGATCCTGCCCGGCAAGCGCCCGGCGAGCTGGTATGACCCCGGCCGCTTCTGGAGCGGCGATCGCATCGCGCTCGTGCCGCCGTTCGCACTCGACGGCGAGATCGCGGTCCGGTGAGCACCCGCGCGCATGCGCCGGCAGGCCCGGCACGACGGGCCTACCGGACGATGGTCGGGGAAGGGGTGGGCTCAGCTGCGGGCGAGCAGCGAGGCGTGCGCCGGCTGCTGGACTTCGCCCAACGAGACCGCGAAGACGACGTGCTGACGATGGACCGCGATGAAGTCATGGTTCATGACGTCGGAGTCGCCGTCGAGCAACTCCACGGTGGCATCGGTCAGCGCGATGAACTCGCGCTCGGGGGCGTTCAGCAGGTCGGAGAGCCGGCTGCGGTAGCCATCGCTGGCCAGCGTCGCGACACCGATGATGCGGTGACGCGCCGTGTCGATCGAGATGCGCTCATAACGATGTTGCACGCCTCGCTCTTCGGCAGCAGGCGCGCGAAGCTGAAGTCCCGGCGAGCCGGAGTCGGCGAACGGCGTCGGGCATGAGCCAGCCGGCGGACGTCTACCTCCGGCGGCGCATCGCGGCGGGCGGGGTGCTCGCGGCGCTGCTGCTCCTGCTCGTGCTCGCGCTGCGATCGTGCGGCTCGGACGGTGGCACCGCGAACGCGGTCCCCACCGTCCCCAAGCGCCTCGTCGCGCAGCTGCCGGGCGGCGGGCGGACGATCTTCCCCGGCAAGCGCGTCGTCGCGTTCTACGGCGCGCCGCAGAGCGAGCGCCTCGGCGTGCTCGGGATCGGCTCGCCCGAGCGCGCCGCCAAGCGCCTCAAGCGCGTCGCGAGCGCCTACAAGTCCCCGGGGCGGCCCGTGCTGGCCGCCTTCGAGCTGATCTCGACGATCGCCAACGCCCACCCCGGCGACGACGGCATGTACCGCACCCACCAGTCGGACGCGACGATCGAGCGCTACCTGTTCGCCGCGCGCAAGGCGAAGGCGCTGCTGCTGCTCGACGTCCAGCCCGGCCGTGGCGACTTCCTCTCGGAGGCCCAGCGCCTGCAGCGCTGGCTGCTGGAGCCCGACGTCGGCCTTGCGCTGGACCCCGAATGGCACGTCGGCGACGACGAGGTCCCCGGCCAGTCGATCGGCTCCGTGACGGCCGCGCAGGTCAACGAGGTCGCGACGTACGTCTCGAACATCGTCGGCAAGCACGACCTGCCGCAGAAGCTCTTCGTCGTCCACCAGTTCACGGAGGGCATGATCGAGAACAAGGCGCAGGTCGCGCGCCCACCCGGCCTCGCGATGACGATGAACGTCGACGGCTTCGGCAACCCGGCCAACAAGATCTCCAAGTACAAGGAGTTCACCGCGTCCGAGACGGCGAGCTTCCACAACGGGTTCAAGCTCTTCTTCGAGGAGGACACGGACCTCATGTCGCACGATGACGTCCTCGCCCTGCGCCCCGCGCCGGACCTCGTCGTCTACGAGTGACGCGCGCGCCGGCTCACCGCGGGCGCAACGCGATGATCGCGACGTCGTCGCCGAGCTGCGGCGTCCACGCGACCGCCCGCGCGTAGGCGAGCTCGACGAGCTCCTGCGGCGCGATGCGGCCCGCCTCTTCGGCGACGAGCGCGGCGACGCGCTCGTGCCCGAACTGCTCGCCGTCGCGGCGGCCCTCGATGAGCCCGTCGGTGCTGGCGAACAGCAGGTCGCCATGGCCGAACGCGAGATCGCGCGCGCCGAACTCGGCCCCGTCCTCGATGCCGAGCGGCAGCCCGGTCGTCGGCAGCTCGATCGGCGGCCCGCCGCCCCCGACGACGAGCGGCGGGATGTGGCCGGCGTTCGCGTAGCGCAGGACGCCGC
Organism: uncultured Actinomycetes bacterium; assembly: GCA_963806515.1. GTDB lineage: Bacteria > Actinomycetota > Thermoleophilia > Solirubrobacterales > Solirubrobacteraceae > CADCVQ01. The sequence goes on from CAWDYO010000014.1 coordinate 200,169, forward strand.
CGTCGACGACCGCCAGGAACGCCGTCACGAGCGCGATCCGCTCGCCGAGGCGGCTGCGCAGGATCGCGTTCGTCTGCGCGAGGACGGTGGCCGGACACTCCGAGTCCCACGTCCGCGCCTCGATGAAGAACCGCACCATCGCGCTGACCGCGGCGACCTCGAGGCCCTTGCCGCTCACGTCGCCGACGAGCACCGCGAGCGCCCCGCCGGGCAGCCGCCAGACGCCGAAGATGTCCCCGCCGGAGACCTCGTGGCCCGCCGGCTCGTAGACGAGCCCGAGCTCGAAGCCGTCGAGCTCGGGCGGGGCGTCCGGGATGAAGCCGCGCGTGAGCGCGCGCGCGATCTGCCGCTCGTGCTGGAACTCCAGCGCGTTGGCGATCGCGGCCGCGGCCGGCCGGCCGAGCGACTCGAGCAGTGACAGCTGCTCGTCGCCGAGCGCGTCCTCGTCCGGGTGACCGACAGACAGGACGCCGAAGCGGCGCGGGCCGAGGCCGATCGGCACGTGGACGAACGACCGGATGCCCTCGTCCGCGACCCACGGGAGGAAGCGCTCGCGGTCCTCGGCCCGGCTTGCGTACGGGACCCCGGTCTCCGCGACACGGCCGACCATGCCCTCGCCGAGGGCGAAGCGGTGGCGCGTCAGGCGCTCGGACCCGCCGACGCTCGCGACGGTGCGCAGCGTGCCGGTGACGAGGTCGAGCCGGGCGAGCACGGCGATCGGCGCCCCGGTGACGTGCGCCGCCTGCTTCGCGATCGCGCGGTAGACGCCGTAGAGGTCGAGCGATGCGGTCATCCGCTGCGCGGCGCCGTGCAGCAGCTCCTCGGTGCGCGCGCGGCGGGCCTCGCGCTCAAGCAGCTCCGAGCGTTCGAGCGCGAGCGCGGCGAGGCTCGCGAAGACCTCGGTCACGCGCAGGTGCTCCCGGCTGAGCGGCGGGCGCGGCGGGCCGGCCGACAGCGCGAGGACGCCGAGCGTCCTGCCGCCCGCGGTCCGCACGGGGCAGGAGATGAACGACGACGTGCGATACCAGTCCCAAGCCACCGCGGCCGCCTCGGGGTCGAGCTGCGCGCGCAGGCGTGCTCGTAGCGCGCCCGCGCCCTTCCAGCGCTCCATGTCGGTGATGAGCACCGTCTCGCCGCGCTCAACCGCGGCCTCGGTGACGCCGCCGCGGTCGGGGTCGTACGGTCGCTCGAACACCGGGGCCATCGCCGCACGCATCGCGGGCGTCTCGAACCACGAGGCTGCCTGCGTGATGACGCGGCGCTCGAGGTCGACCGTCTGAAAGGCGCAGCCGTCGACGTCGAGCAGCACGCGAATCTGCGACAGGATCTCCTCGAGCGTGTGGCGCAGCCAGAGCTCCGAGGACGCCGCGTGCTCGATGCCCTGATCGGTCCGGGCGTCGGCGGGGCGCGCCATGGTCGTGACGATAGCCGCGAGGCTGAGCGCACGCGGACCCCGGCCGATCGTCCAGTCTTCTGTGCGAACCGCGCCATACGTCTGTCCTTGCGATTTGCTCACAGGCGGCCGGGGAACCACAATGGGTCTTCATGGTCCTCGCGCTCAACGCCGTCCTCTACCTCGCGGCGCTCACGCTCGCGCTCTGCGTCGTGACGCCGCTGCCGGCGCGGGCGTCGCGGCGGGTGCGCGTGGCGCGCATGGCGCTCGCGCTGGGCGGCGGTGCGGCGATGGCGAGCGCGATCACGCTGGCGTGCGTCGGGCTGTGGGTCGAGTCGGCGATCGCCGGCTGCGTCGCGCTCACGATCGTCGTCGGCTGCCTGTGGGTCGCGCTGTCGCAGTCCTCGGCGGAGCCCGACGACGACGGCGAGGACAGCTCCGACGGCGGTGGCGGCCAGCGCCGCCGGCCGGTCCCGCCGGCACCGCCCGAGCCGCTGGGTGGTCCGGACCTCGACTGGTCGGACTTCGACGCCGCGCGCGCGGGCTGGGCCGCGGAGCGCGAGCGCCAGCCCGCCGGCGTCTGACGTCTTAACCGCACCGGCGCGGCAGTCCGAAGACCGCCGCGCCGGTTTGGTGCCTGGTGCCTGGTGCCCTGAGGTGTCAGCCGATCTTGATCTTCACGGTCCGGCCGGTGCTGTTGGCGAGGCTGCCGTCGAGGCTCGCGACGAACACGCGGTAGCTGCCACCGCGGCTGATGCGGATGCGCTTGGTGTAGCGCGACGACGTGCTGCTCGAGCGGTGCGCGGTCGCGCCGGCGACGGTGACCCAGCCCGACGGCTTGAGCTTCTGGATCGCGATCCGCTCGCCGCCCTTGCCAGGCTTGATCGAGCCGCTGAAGCGCACGCGCTGGCCGCGGCGAACGCGGGTGTCGGTGACCGACGTGCCGACCTTGACCGCGACGCCGACGAGGACGATCGGGCTGGCGATGTCCGGCTTGGTCGGGATGAGCACGCGGTACTGCGTGTTCACCGGCACCGACAGCAGCGGGAACTGGAACTGGCCCTGCGGCCCGGTGAGCTGGACGTTCGTCGTGTTGACGAAGCCCTGCGTGTAGGGGAACGGGTTTGACTGCAGCACGACCTGGCGGCTGGCGTTGCCCGTGCCGCTGAGCACGCCAGCGAGCAGGGTCGGCTTGCCGAACGGGACGGGGTTCGGACTCGCGACGAGCGCCAGCCCGAGCGGCTGGTTCTTCGTCTTGAACGTGCGGTCCGGGCCGCGCGTGATGCCGAAGCTGTTCTGCGCGACGAGCCGGTAGTGGTAGACGGTCGCGGGCGCGAGGTTGCCGACGGGGGCGGCGACGTTGACGGCCTTCGTGCCGGCTCCGGCCGCGGTCGCCGCGGTCTGGGCGCCGTACAGGACGGTCGGCCCGATCTGGAAGAAGTAGGCCGTTGCAGCACCGTTCGGGTTGACCTTGCCCTGCAGGGTCGCGGTCGACGGCGTCACGTTGGCGGCTGCGCCGGTGGTCACGGTGGCCTTGCCGGCACCGAGCGCCACGGCCGGCAGCGCGAGCGAGAGTGCCAGGGCCGTCATGACCCCGGTCTTGATCCGACGAGACGTTCTCAGCAAGGTGGGCTCCTGAAGATGGGTTGCGCGACGCCTACCCCCTGCCCGCGCTCAGGGCGTCCCAACCGGCGGCGGGCCGCTGTCTCATCGACTTCTCACGCTCAGCCGGCGAGCGCTTGCCGGTGAACGGCGTTGGTCGCCAGCGACGGGATGCCCTTTCGGCGCTGGAGCGTGTCGGGCACCGTCTCCAAGCACCGCCTCAGCAGGAAGACGATGTACGCGACGATCGAGCCCATGACGGCGACCGGAAGCAGCGGACCGGCCACGGCCGCGGCCAGGTGAGCGAACGTGGCGCCGAAGCTCGTCATGTGGTTGAACCACTTCAGGCTGCCCTTGAAGTGCGAATCCAGCGCGTTCATGTCGTCCAGGAACCGCTTGTCCGCCATTGGGATCTTGCGGCCGCCGTCATCGCCGCCGAAGCGCTCGTCGACCCCGCGCTGATAGTCCTCGAACGCCGCGAGGCGCTTGATCGCGGCAGTCGCGAGCGGCGGCTTTGACCAGTTGACGAACTCGGACAGCGCCGTTCCCAATGCCGGCTTGAGGGTGGGACCGAGGGCCGCGGCGATCTTGCGGGCGTACCGAAGGACGAACTTCAGTGCTCGCGCGAGTGCCCGCCGAGCGTCCTCGGCTGCGCGCTTCACGAACTCGGCGACCTCGTCAGGGAGGTCAGGCAGCAGCGCGAGGACCTCGCTCGCGGCGCCGACGACGGGGCCGACGATGGCGGTCACAGCGCTCGTGCTCGGACCCGTCGCCTTTGTCACCAGCTCGGCGCTGGTCCGCCCGCACTGCGCCCAGATGGTCCCGTCCTCGGACTGGACGGACCCGCCGCCGAGCGTCGTGATCGGCGGCCGCGGAGGAGGGCGGTACTTGCACGGCTCCGGGTCCACCGGCTTTGGTGAAGGATCGGGGATCGGCTCGGGGCGCGGGGGGAAGACGGGCCCAGGGTCGAGCTTGGGCGGCGCAGACGGAGGGGTAGGCCTGGGCAGAATCGGCTCCACGTTCTTGACGCCGGACCCGCCGCCGCCCCGGATCTGAAACGCGGCGTCGGCGAGCGTCACGGCGCTCTGCCACAGGGCGCGTCGCGTCTCGGCCGCGAGCACCGGCGTGCGAGCGCTCGCCGGCGCATCGAGGATCGCGAGCTCTGTGGCGAGCATGAAGTCGATCGTCGCCCCTGCCAGCAGCTGCTCCTCGGACTCGTTGCGGCGAGCGTCGCCGCGCGCCCGCTCGGCCAGGCACTCGGTCTCGAGCACCTCCGACGCTTCGAGCGCCTCGTCGATCGCGTCGTCGAGCGGCGGCGCCGACGGCGGCAGCGGCTGCTGTCCGAGCACATCAGGCGCCTCGAGCGTGCTCTTGAGCGCCGCGCGGTACTCGAGCCAGGCTGCCGTTGCTGCTGCGCCCACTGCGCGCTCCTCACGCTGTCGACGGATCCGTCAGTGGTCTGCCAAGTGTGCTCCGTCGTCGCTGTCGCTGTCAACGGCGGGGAAGCCTTCCGCCCGGACCTTCAGCTCCGCTGGGCGGCCTTCGATGAGCATGCGGCGGAGCTTCTCCTCGAGCGCGCCCTTGACGAAGCGCGACAGCAGCGCGCCGGGGTCGGCGTCCAGGGCGTACGTCACGCGCGTGCGGCCGGCGCCGAGGTCCTCGAGCTGCCAGGAGCCGGCCATCGCCTTGAGGTCGCCCTTCTCCTGGCGCCAGGCCAGCCGTGCGGGCGGCTCGTAGACGAAGCTCACGCGCGCGCCGAAGACCTTGACCTTCATGTCGGTGACCGTGTCGCAGCTCGTCGCGCGACCCTCGTCGTCGCGCTCCAGCGCCCGCACGCTGTCGAAGCCGCGCTGCCACGCGGGCGCCGACTCGACGTCGGCGACGATCGCCCACACCGCCGCGATCGGGGCGTCGACCTCGGTGCTCGCGGACCCGCTCAGCGCGCTCATGGCGCGAGACCGTATCCGGCCGGGTGCTCAGACGCGCAGGGCCGCGAGGCGTGCCACGGCCTCCGCGATGACCGCCGGGCGCTTGCAGAACGCGAAGCGCACGAGCGAGCGGCCGGCGTGCGGGTCGTCGTAGAACGCGCTCGTCGGGATCGCGACGACGCCCGCACGCTCGGGAAGCTCGCGACACCACGCCGCGCCATCCTCGACGCCGAGCGCCGCGACGTCCGCCTGCACGAAGTAGCCGCCCTCGGGGACGCTCACCTCGAGGCCCGCGTCGCGCAGGCCCTCGCACAGCAGGTCGCGGCCGGTGCGCAGCGAGGCGCGCAGCGGCGCGACGAGCCGCTCGGCGTTCGCGAGCCCCGTCGCGACGCCGACCTGTAGCGGCGTGCCGCCCGCGAACGACATGAACTGCTTTGCCGCGCGGACGCCCGCCACGAGCTCCGGCGGGCCGCCGCACCAGCCGATCTTCCAGCCCGTGAACGAGAACGACTTGCCGGCGCTGGAGATCGTCAGCGTGCGCTCGGCCATGCCGGGCAGCGTCGCGAGCGGGACGTGCTCGCCGTCGTAGACGAGGTGCTCGTAGACCTCGTCGGTGACGGCGATGAGGTCGTGCTCGACGCAGACGAGCGCGATCGCCTCGAGCTCGGCGCGGTTCAGGACGCGGCCCGTCGGGTTGTGCGGCGAGTTGAGCACGAGCATCCGCGCGCCCGGCGCCGCGGCGGCGAGCGCGTCGACGTCCAGCGCGAAGTCCGGCGGGCGCAGCGTGACGAGCCGCCGCTCGCCACCGGCCATCGCGATCGTCGCCGCGTAGGCGTCGTAGTACGGCTCGATCACGACGACCGCGTCGCCGGGCTCGAGCAGGCCGAGCATCGCCGCCGCGATCGCCTCCGTGGCGCCGAACGTCACCTGGATGCCGTCGTCGGGATCCAGCTCGATCCCGTAGCGCCGGCGCTGGTGGTCGGCGATCGCCGCGCGCAGCTCGGGCACGCCGGCGAGCGGCGCGTACTGGTTGGCGCGGCCCGAGCGCATCGCCGCGTCGACCGCGTCCATGACCTCGGCGGGACCGTCGACGTCCGGGGCTCCCTGCCCGAGGTTCAGTGCCCCGGTGCGCTGCGCCAGGGCGGACCACTCGGTGAAGATCGTCGTCCCGAACGAGCCCAGCCGGCTGGCGATCACTCGTGGAAGCGGACGCTGATCTTCGTGTCGTCGCTGCCGGCCGCGAACGCCAGCAGCTGCGCGCCCTCCTCGGCCAGCGCGAGACGGTTCTCGCGCGAGATCGACGAGGTCGGCGAGATGACGAGCGTGTCGGTCCGCCTGCCGTGGATGACCTTCCACGTACCGCCGACGAAGCCGTCGACGAGGAACGTCTTGTGCGCGGTGACGAGCCGGCGGTGCGCGAGGCAGACGATGCGCGAGCGATCGGCGTGCGCGAGGACGGCGTTGTCGCCCTCGGGCAGGAAGCGCACCGGGGCGGGCGTGTCCGGGTGCGGCAGCGGTCCGTCGACGACGTCGAACAGCTCGTGGCCGTCCATGTCGGAGAACGTGCGCAGCCGCGGTCGCAGCCGGTCGACGACGCAGCGCACGCCGCGCAGCCCGGACCACTTGGCCATGTCGTCGATCGTCGCGGGGCCGAACGACGCGAGGTAGCGCAGCAGCAGCGCGTCGGGCGGGGCGGCGGGCTCGAGGCGGCGCCCGACCCAGCGTTCGACGGACGTCTGCACGGCGCGGCCGTTGCAGCCCCACAGGCCGCGGGGCGGCACCTGGACGAGCGGGACGATCGCCGAGAGGACGTTTCCGAGCACGCTCGGCTCGACGCCCGGGAAGTCGTCGGCGAGCAGCCGGCCGACGTCGCCGAGCGAGCGCGGCTCGGACTCGACGAGCTCGCGGCCGCGAGCGGCCACCCGCGCGAGGTCGACGCCGTCGAGGTGACGGCCGAACAGCGAGCGCATCCGCTGGTCCATGACGGGCTGCACGAGCGGTCGAAGATCGAGGCAGTCGCGCGCGGTGACGACGTGCAGCGTCCAGCGCATGAGGGCGATCCGCACGACGAGGCGCCGCTCGATGAGGCCGGCGAGGTCGTCGGGATGGAAGTCCTCCAGGCGCGACCAAAGCCCGTAGTACGGGCCGTTGGGGTTCTGCGCCTGCAGTCCGACGAGGTGCTCGAGCGCGTCGGCCACGCGCAGGGTCTGGCGACGCAGCAGAAGCTGACGTTCCAAAAGCGCACGGTTGAGCGCTCGCGGCCCGAGGACTGCCCCTTGCTCGACGTGCGAGCCCGGCGTCCGGTTCCCTGCGAGTGCGGCGGCGCGGGTTGGCACTACGTCAGCCATCGCGAGACACAAGCCTATCCACAATGCTCGTGCTTGTCGTTACGAGTTGCGCCAAGCCCGCGCCAGCGGGCGCATACGCGGCCGGCGCGACGCCGCGAGGGCGGCCCGAGCCGGGGCTGGCGCGTTGGCGTTCAGGCGGGCTTGTCGGCCGGCAGGCCGAAGATCGCGAGGTTGCGATTCGCGTAGGCCGGATCGCCCGTCAGCTCGCGCCCGAACCACGCCGGCGGCTCGAACGCGCGCGCAGACGCCTCGTCGATGAACTCCACCTCGGCGACGACGAGGCCGTCCAGCGCGCCCGCGTACTCGTCGACCTCGACGTCGTGGCCGTCGACGCGCATGACGCGGCGGGCCTTCTGCAACCGGCGACCCTCGGTGAGCTCCCACAGCGCGTCCGCCTGGCGCTCGCCGAGCTCGAGCTCCTCCTCGACGCGGACCTCGCCGCCGCCGTGCTTGATCGTCAACGTCGAGCCCGCCGGCGTGCGGCGCACGCGAACCTCGGTGTCGCCGTCGACCGCGAGGTAGCCCTGGAGGATCGCGCGGCGGCGTGCGAACGCGAGCGCGGAGGGCAACTCGCCCAGCAGGAACTTGCGCTCGATCTCGATTCCGTCAGCCATCGGTCAAATCTCCTCCCATTCCGGGACCTCGGTACGTCATCATGCCCGCTACCCCACTTGGCACATCGCAGTGTGCCAGCGCCTCCCAGCGCATGACAACCGAGCCTTCGTCCAAACCCTCCGTCTTCGTGCGCCTCGCACGCTGGTGCATGTCGCACCGCCTGCTGACGTTCCTCGCCTGGGTGGTCGCGCTCGTGGCGGCGTTCACGATCGGCGGCGCGGTCGGCACGCGCGACATCGCGAGCTTCCGGCTGCCCGACACCGAGTCGCAGGCGGCGTACGACCTGCTCGCCGCGCACGCGCCGCAGGCAAACGGCGGCACCGACCAGCTCGTCTACGTCGCGCCCGCCGGCCGCACGCTGCGCGACGGCGCCACGCGATCGAAGCTGCAGGCCTCGATCGACGCCGTGCGCGGCGACAAGATCGTCGCCGACGTCTCCGACCCGCTCGCGCCCGGCGGGCAGCTCACGCCCGACGCGCGGATCGGCGTCGCGACGATCACCTACAAGGACGAGTTCCAGGCCTTCAAGCCGCCGGACTTCAAGCGCGTCCAGGAGGAGGCGTTCAAGGGGCGCGGGTCCGACCTGCGGATCGAGCACGGTGGCTTCGGCGCCGAGACCGTCCGCTTCACCGAGCAGGGCGGCGGCACCGAGTTCATCAGCCTCATCGCGGCGGCGCTGATTCTCCTGTTCTTCTTCGGCTCGGCGATCGCCGCCGGCGTTCCGCTGCTGACCGCGATGCTCGCGCTCGGCACGACGCTCGGCCTGGTGCCGGTGATCTCGCACCTCGTCGACACGCCCGAGTTCGCCGGCCAGCTCGCGGCGCTCATCGGCCTGGCGGTCGGGATCGACTACGCGCTGATCGTCGTCACGCGCTACCGCGCCGAGGTCGGTCGCGGCGTGCACCGTGACGCCGCGCTGCTGATGGCGATGGACACCGCCGGGCGGACCGTCTTCTTCGCGGGCTGCACGGTGATCATCGCGCTGCTCGGCCTGCTGCTCCTGGGGCTGTCGTTCCTGCACGGCGCGGCGATCGCGTCGGCGCTCGCGGTGCTGCTGACGATGGTCGGCGCGCTCACCGTCCTGCCCGCGGTCCTGAGCAAGTCCGGCGACTGGATCGACCGGCTGCGCCTCCCGATCCCCGGCCGCGAGCGTCGTGCGGCCGCCGCCGCCGCGACCGAGAGCCCGCGCTGGGCGCGCTGGTCGGAGTTCATCCAGGCTCGGCCGTGGCCCGCGGTCCTCGTGGCGGTGCTCGTCCTGCTCGCGCTCGCGACGCCGGCGCTGCACATGCGCCTCGGCACGTCGGACGCGGGCCTCGATCCCGAGGGCACGACGACGAAGAACGCCTACGACCTCATCGCGCAGGGCTTCGGCCCAGGCGTCAACGGCTCGTTCCTGCTCGCGACGGACCTGCCGGCGACCGGCGACACGGCGGCCGCGGCGAGCATCGCCGAAGCCGTCAAGCGCGACCCGAACGTCGCGATCGTCGTGCCGCCGCAGCTGTCGCCGGATCGCGAGATCGCGACGATCGTCGTGTTCCCGAAGACCGGCCCGCAGGACGAGGCGACGACGAGGCTGCTCGAGCGTCTGCGCGGCGACATCCTGCCGCCCGTCGAGAGCTCGACGAAGGCGACCGTCTACGTCGGCGGACAGGTCGCGTCGCAGGAGGACTTCGCGGACGTCATCGCCGGCAAGCTGCCGCTCTTCGTCGGCTCCATCGTGCTGCTCAGCGCGCTGCTTCTGATGATCATGTTCCGCAGCGTCTTCATCCCGATCAAGGCGGCGCTGCTGAACCTGCTGTCGATCGGCGCCGCGCTCGGCTTCGTGACGCTCGTCTTCGAGGACGGCTTCCTGTCGTCGCTGCTGTCCAGCGGCACCGGGCCCGTCGAGTCGTTCGTGCCCGTGATGGTGTTCGCGATCGTCTTCGGGCTGAGCATGGACTACGAGGTGTTCCTCGTCTCGCGCATGCACGAGGAGTGGTTGCGCACCGGCGACGCGACACGCGCCGTGCGCAACGGCCTCGCCACGACGGGGCGCGTCGTGACGGCTGCGGCGACGATCATGATCGTCGTGTTCCTGACGTTCGCGCTCGGGCCCGACCGCGTCATCAAGGAGTTCGGCATCGGCCTGGCGGCCGCGGTGTTCCTCGACGCGTTCGTGATCCGCATCCTGCTCGTCCCGGCGCTCATGGAGATCGCCGGCGAGCGCGCGTGGTGGCTTCCGGGCCCGCTCGAGCGCTTCCTGCCGAAGGTGGCGCTCGAACACGAGGGACCGTCGATCCCCGGCGAACCCGCGCCGGAGGCCGCAGGCTCCTGAACGCAAGCGAGGCCCCGGCGCTTGGCGCCGCGGCCTCGTCTTGCGGTCACGTGGCCCGGCCCCCGGCGTTCATGGGCGCCGGGAGCCGGGCCGCTCCCTAGGACTGCGGGGAGTCTTCAGTGGGAGCGCGATGGACGGGCGTGCCGCCGGACTTCGGATCGTCGTTGGTCTCCTTGTCGACGCGGACGCCCTGGTCGTCGACAGCCGCGCCATCAGGGGCGGTCGGCGTGTCGGCATCCATCCGCGTGACCCCCTCGTCGCCCGCAGTCGGGGTGTCGTTGCCCGTATGCTGGACAGCGCTCTCCGTCATGTGTCGCCTCCTTGATTTGGGGTCACGAGTGGCGTACCCGATCATCCGGTCGAGGAACGTCAGATGTGCGTGCCAGCGCCTGCTCCTTGTCGTAGGCGATCAGCGCCGGAAACGCGGCGGACACGACGAGCGCGCCGGCCACGCAGGCGAGCCCGCCGGAGACGACCGAGGTGCGCACGCTCGTGAGCGAGGCGACGACCCCGGCCTCGACGTCGCCGAGCCGCGGCCCGCTCGTCACGACGAGCGAGAAGACCGAGGACATCCGGCCGCGCATCGCGTCGGGGGTCACGGTCTGGTTGATGACCTGGCGGCACACGGCGCTGACGCTGTCCGCCGCGCCCGCGATCGCGAGCAGCGCCGCGGCGGGCCACAGCGAGCCCGCGAAGCCCGCGGCCGCGATCGCCAGGCCCCAGACGCAGACGGCCGCGGCCGTGATGCGCCCGAGCCGCCGCGCCGCGCCCAGCCAGCCCGTCGTCAGCGCAGCCACCGCCGCTCCCGCCGAGACCGAGGCGAACAACAGGCCCGTCCCGGCGGCGCCCGCGCCGTACACGCTGACCGCGAGGACGGGGAACAGCGCGCGCGGCATCCCGAACGTCATCGCCGAGAGGTCGATGGCGAACGACCCGAGCAGCGCGGGGCTGCGGCGCACGAAGCGCAGGCCGTCGCCGATCGAGCGCCCGATCCGTACCGGCGCGGCGGCGACGCCCTCGGGCAGCTGCGGACCCAGGCCGCGCAGGGCGGCGACCAGCGCCACGCAGCTCACGGCATCGACGGCATACGCGCTCTCCACGCCGCCCGCGGCGATGAGCAGCCCGCCGAGCCCGGGACCGAGGACCATCGTCAGCTGGAACAGACCGAAGTTGATCGCCAGCGCCGCCGGCATGTCCTCGCGCGCGACGAGGTTCGGCACGATCGCCGTGCGGGCCACGTTCTGCAGCGCGCCGAAGCCGGCGAGCAGGCCGCCGAGCAGGTAGAGCACGAGCACGTGCGGCTCGCCCGCGAGCGCCGCCGCGCAGAGCGCTGCGGCGACGGCGACAAGCGCGATCTGGTCGAGCAGCAGCAGCCGGCGGCGATCCATCCGATCGGCGAGCGCGCCGCCGAGGAGCGCCATGGCGACGAGCGGGCCGAGCTCCGCGGCGCCGAGCAGGCCGGTCAGCAGCGCCGACTCGGTCTGCACGTAGACCTGGTAGGGCAGAGCGACGAGCGCCGCCTGCGTCCCGAGCCCCGAGACGAAGTTGCCGAGGACCAGCAGCCGGAGCTCGCGCGAGGCGCGTAGCGCGCCCAGATCGGGCGCGAGCCCAGCCCACGCCCTTCTCAGGATCCGCAGACCTTCATGCCGTAGTCGATGGCGCGCTCGTTCGCGTCGTCGAAGGGATCGGGCGAGCCGTTCTTCGAGTACCTCACGGGGTCGGACTTCGCCGTGTCGATCGCGCCGGCGAGCGACGCGATGAGCCCGTCGATCGCCTTCTCGTCGTCCTCGGGCGGCGTGAGCGCGCGCAGGTCGTCGAGCATCGCGTCATAGGCGGGCAGCGACGTCTTCGTCAGGAACGTCGCGACCTGGCGCACGGGCAGCGTGCCGGTCTTCTTGGCGGACTCGCGCAGCTTCGTGGCGGCGGCGGCGATCTTGGCCGTCGTCGCCATGCAGACCTTGTCGGCCTCGGCGATGAACTGCGCCTTCGTGAGTGGGGCTCCGCTGCGCGCAGGCGTCGTCGTCGCGGCGTTCTCGTCGCCGTCGCCACCACAGCCCGCAAGCGCCACCAGGGCGATGGTGAGGACTGCCGCTGCGTGCTTCATCGAGGACCTCCGGGATGGCATCAGCCGCGCACCGTACCGGTCAGGAGGCTTCGGACGCCTCACCGAACGCCTCGCTCATGCCCGCGGAGAGCGCGTCCAGCTCGTCGCGCAACGAGCGCACGTCGCCCGCGATTCGCTGCTGGTTGCCGGCGTCCGTCGAGGCCGACACGCTCACGAGGCTGCCACGGATCGTGTCGAGCTCGACGACCATGCGCTCCATCTCGTCGTGGAAGTGCCCGAGCTGGGCCTGCATCTTGCGCTGGACGGCGTGCTGGTGGCGCAGCGCGTCGATCAGCTCGGTCTTGCCCGATCCCTCGAGCTGCACGAGGCGCTGTCGAACGACGTTCGGCGGGCTCTCGTCGAGCGCCTCGTGGAGGAGCTGGGCGCGGCTCGCCGACTGCTCCATGAGCGTGACGAGCGCATCGACCTCGGTCGAGACCTCCGTGTACGGCAGCTCGGCGCGCTCGATCGCGTCGCGGATGCGCTGCTCGCGCTCGCGCGCGGCGAGCAGCTGGCGGCGGATGTCGGGCGCGAGCTTGGCGGGGTCCATCCGCGTGCGCCCGCTCTGCCGCGCCTTCGAGCGGTCGCCGCGCTCGCGGTCGAGCACCTCGCCCGCCTCGTCCGCGTCGAAGAACGTCCGTACGGCGGCGATCGCGTAGATGAGCAGGCCGACGAGGAGCGCGAGCGGAAACGACCCGCTGACGACCATCGCCGCGCCGATCGTCGCGACCGCGAGCGCGAGGTTGAACGGCTTCGCGGCCGCGTTCGCGGCGAGTGCCCCGGCGTAGTCCTCGCGGCCGTAGGGCTTGTCGAGATCCCCCACGGCGTCAGAAGAAGGAGCTGATGCTCCGGTACACGGACTCGATGTCCGAGGTCTTGCCGACGTACGCCTTGCCGCCCGACGCGCCCGCGATCCGCTCGAGGTTCTCGGCCGCGCCGGCCGCTCCGGCCGAGTAGGCGATCGTGAAGACGCGCACGCGCTTGGTCGAGTCGCCCTGGGCTTCGAGCTCGCGCACGACCTGGTCGGCGCTGCTCGTGGAGTCCGTGTCCTCGCCGTCGGTCAGCAGGACGACGGCGTTGATGCGGCTCGTGTCGGCGCGCCGTGCGACCTGGTCGACGCCGGCGGCGGTCGCGTCGTAGATCGCGGTGCCGCCGTCGGCGACGAGGTTCTGCACGATCCGCCGCAGCTCGGCGCGGTTGCCCTTCACCGGTGCGATGGGCACGAGCGGCTGGATGCGGTCGGAGAAGATCGTCAGGCCGACGTTGTCCTGCGGCTGGACCTGGGAGATGAACGCCGCGAGCCCCTGCTTGGCGTTCTCGAGGCGGTTCTCCTGCGTCATCGAGCCCGACGTGTCGAGCACGAGCAGGACGTTCGCGGGCTTGCGATCCAGGCGCCAGGTCTCCTTGAGCTTCGCCAGCACGCGCGGTTCCGGCAGGCCGAGGACGCGCTGCGGCTGCTTCGGGTCGACGCCGTTGACGGCCGTCAGCGGCGGCTCGGGCTTGGCCTTGAGGTCCGCCGCGCGGAAGCCGAACCGCGCGGCCTTCGTCGCGTCGACGTTGGCGGCGAGGTACTTGCCGAAGCTCTCCGCGCCGGCCTTCTGGTCGGCGGTGACCCACGGCGCGCTCAGCGCGATGTACGGGTTGTCGGAGAAGAACGTGCCCTCCTCCGGGTAGATCGCGACGAGCTTCGGCTGGCTGCCACGGTCCTGGTTGAACGCGACGAGGGTCGCCTCCTCCATCGCGACCGCCGAGGCGTAGCCCGGGCCGCTCTTGCGCAGCTGCTCGGCGATGAACAGCGTCGTGTCGCCGTAGTGGACGATCGAGCGCTCGATGTCCTTGACGGTCGCGCGGGCCTTGGCGATGTCCTGCTCGACGAGGCCCTCCTTCTTGCCGGTCGCGTAGTAGTACTCCGCCACGACCGCCGACAGCCCGCTCGTCGAGAAGTCCGGGTTCGTGTGGACGAGCTTGAAGGCCCCGAACTCCGGGTGCCCGTACGCCGCCCAGCCCTGGTTGGAGCGCGCGAGCTTGAGGATGTCGCCGAAGCCGAGCTTCTTGCGCGGGTAGCCGAGCGCGTTGGCCATCGGCTCCCACATCGCGATGACGAGCGGCGTGCGCACGATCGACGGGTTCTCCTCGGCGACGTAGGGCTGGTCGGCCTCGAAGTTCAGCAACCGTCCCCACATCGAGCTCGAGGGCGACCACGCGGCCGGCTTGTAGGTGCCCTTGGCGATCTTCAGCTGCGCGTCGCCGGAGGAGACGTTCTCGCCGACGACGAAGACCTGCTTGCCGTTGGCTTGCGGCTTGGACGCATTGAACGACGCAATGAGCGGCTTGAGCAGCTCCTCCTTCTCGGGCGAGTACGCGAACGTGACCGTGACGGCACCGCTTGGCGCCGTCGTGCCGGTCGGCCCGCCGCCGCTTGAGCCCGGATCGTCTTTGCCGCCGCCTCCGCCCGAGATCAGCGCGATGAGCGCCACCGCGCCGACGGCGACGGCGATCAGGACGAGCTGGCTCTTCTTCATGTCGGGCTCCCGGAGCGGTGAAGGTCGGCGACGCCGGCGCTCGGCGCGTCCACGCGTCGAGCAACGATAGAGCGCGGAGGGCGGCGCGAGAGCGAATCACGGCCCCGGGAGGGGGACAGCGGCCCCCGCCGCGGTGCGACTTCCGCGACGGGGGCCGTGTTCGTGCCCGGACGGAAGGTTGACTGCTCGCCGCAAGCGGTTGGACGTTTGGTCGACTGGTGCGCAGGCCGCCGCGCGGGTACCCCGTGCGCAGACCACGACAGCGAAGGAGCACGAGATGTCCGATGGATCGATGGACGAGGCCAAGGGCCGCGTGAAGGAAGCCGCCGGCGATCTGACCGGCAACCAGGAGCTCAAGGACGAGGGCAAGGTCGACCGCGCGTCGGGCAAGGTCAAGGACGCCGTCGGCGGCGCCGCCGACAAGGTGAAGGACCTGCTGCGCAAGGACTGACGGCGCGCGCCCGCGCTACGGCGCGGCGAGGAGCTCGAGCAGCGAGTCGGCGTGCTTCGTGACGAACGACGGGCCGATGCCCTTGATCGCGAGCAGCTCGCCGGCCGTGCGCGGCTTGCGGCGCACGACCTCGCGTAGCGTCGCGTCCGTCGCGACGGTGTAGGCCGGCTTGCCGTCGGCGCGGTCGCGGCGCCACGCCTTCAGGGGCGCGAGCTCGGCGTCCGAGACCGGCGGGCCGTCCTCGACGAGGGTGGTCTGTCCGCGCTTGGCGGCGACGGTGACCGGCGGCAGCCAGTCGGGCGGGTCGTGGACGTCGCAGCAGCGGCCGGTCGGTGCGCCAGGCGTGTCGTCGCCGAAGTGGTCGAGCAGCTGGCGGCGCCGGCAGCGCTCGTCGCCCGCCGCGTAGCGCTCGATCGAGCGGTAGGACTCCCAGCGGCGGTTGGTCGCCTCCTTGCAGAGCTGACGCGCCTTGCCGTGGTCGAGGTCGCGGCTTGAGAGCTGTACGCGGACACGGCCGCCGGCGCCCGGTGCGAGCGTGAGCGCTCCGGCGCGCTCGGCGACGGCCAGCGCGATCCTGTCGCGGTCGTCGTCGGGGTGCAGCTCGATCGCGCCTTCGCCCCCGCCGCGGGCTCGCAGCCGTCCGACGATCGCGCCGACCTGCTCGACGGTGACCTCCGCCTCGCGGATGAACCGGACGAGCCGCCCGAGATCCGAGCGCGAGGCGAGCAGCACGGCGCGCGCGGGCTCGCCGTCGCGGCCGGCGCGCCCGGCCTCCTGGTAGTAGGCCTCGAGGCTCGACGGCAGCGCCCAGTGCCAGACCGATCGCACGTCGGCCTTGTCGACGCCCATGCCGAACGCGTTCGTCGCGACGACGACGTCGGCCGCACCGGACATGAACGCGTCCTGGCGCTGCGAGCGCGTCGCCGCCGGCATGCCGGCGTGGTAGCCGACGACGCGCAGGCCCTCGCCGGCGAGCAGCGCCGCGACCTCCTCGGTGCTCTTGCGCGTGCCGCAGTAGATGATCGCGGGCCGGTTGTCCTGCATGTTCACGCCCGCGACGAGCGTCGCTCGCTTGCGGGCGACGGACCCGTCGCCGTCGAACGGCAGCACGTCGAAGGAGAGGTTGGGACGGTCGAAGCCCGATCGCACGCGCGCGGCGTCGCGCAGGCCGAGGCGCGCGACGATCTCCTCGGCGACCTTCGGCGTCGCGGTCGCGGTGCAGGCCATGACCGGCGGGTGGCCGAGCTCCTCGATGACCGATGCGAGGCGCAGGTAGTCGGGACGGAAGTCGTGGCCCCACTCGCTGACGCAGTGCGCCTCGTCGACGACGAAGAGCGCGATCGCGCGGCGGCTGATCGCGTTGCGAAATGCCGCCGAGGCGAAGCGCTCGGGTGCCGCGAAGCAGACGGCGGCGGCGCCGTTGCGGACGTCCTCGAGCGCCTGGCGGTTGGAGTCTCCGTCGCCGCCCGAGGCGAGCATGACGGCGGGGTGGCCGAGGTCGGTGAGGCGCTGGCACTGGTCGCGCATGAGCGCGATGAGCGGTGAGACGACGACGGTGAGGTCGTCGCCCGCGAGCGCGGGGAGCTGATAGCAGAGGCTCTTGCCGCCGCCCGTCGGCATGACGACGAGCGAGTCGCGGCCGTCGAGCGCGGCCTGCACGGCGTCGCGCTGACCGGGCCGGAACTCGCTCAGGCCGAGCAGCCCGAGGAGCGCGTCCGGCGTGACCTCGGTGAGCGGCGTCCGCGCCTTGGCCGGCGCACGCGGAGGCGGGTCGGGCAGGCCGAACAGCGTCGGTGCGACGGGCTCGGCGGCCGAGCCCGGCGCGAGACCGCCGCGCGACGCGCCGAACAGATCCTCGGGCGCGCCGCCGCGCGCCGAGCCGAACGGGTCGTCGGACCGGCCTCCGCTCGCCGTCGAGCCGAACGGGTCCTCCGGCGGGCCGCCGCGCGCCGCCGCGCCTCCCTCGGCCTCGGCTTCGATCGTGGCCTCCATCGACGCGAGGTAGTCGAGGTAGGCGTCGGCTTCCGGATCGGAGGCGGGCGTCGAGGCCGCCGCCTCGACGCGCTGCGCGGCGAGCTTCGCGATCGGCGCCAGCGCGTCGCGCTCGGCGGGCGAGAGCCGTGGCCAGCGCGCACGCAGCGCGGCGAGCGCCGGTGCGGCGCCGGACGCGGCGGGGTCCGCGAAGACCGTCGCGAGATCGGTGAGGGCGCGCTGCATGACCCTTGAAGTTAACGCGCGCGGCGGAGGTTGCGCCGCGACGAGGCGCTGCGTCGATCAACCCACCCGATCGGCGGTGTTCGGCGCCCGAACGGCTACGTAGGTTCCGGGCGATCTCTCAACCCGGTCCCCACGACGCGCAAAGGAAGCGACCATGACGCCCGTACGTTCAACCTCTGTGGCGGTGATGCTGACGGCGGCGCTGGCCCTGGCCGCCTGCGGCGAGGACTCCTCGAACGAGGCGGGCCCGGCGGCTGCGGCGCCGGCGGCGACGACCGCGGCGCCCGCGACCACCGCGACGGCCGCTCCTGCGGCGTCCGAGGGCGACGAGGTCAGCGAGGCGGGCGAGACGCTCGCGCTCGGGACGCGCGTCGTCGCGCCGTACGTCGTGTACGGCAAGTCCGGGGCGTCGCAGAACACGAAGCTCGGCGTCACGGTGCTGAGGATCCGCAAGGGCAAGATCTCCGACTTCAAGGACTTCAACCTCGACGCCAAGCAGAAGAAGACCACGCCGTACTTCGTCGACGTGAAGTACGAGAACCTCGGCACGCTCAAGCTGCAGCGCTTTCTGATGGATCCCGCGATCGAGGACCCGGACGGCCAGGAGTACAAGCCGCTGAACCTCATCATCCTCAGCGGCACGTTCAAGAAGTGCCCGCAGCCCAGCCGCTCGCGGCTGCGTGGCGGCAAGAGCTTCACGCTCTGCGCGCCGTTCTTGCTGCCGAAGGGCACGACGCTCGAGCGCGTTCGCTTCCAGGGCGACGTCACCCAGGACCCGTATTTCTGGAAGTAACACGTAGAGTGCTCGCCGTGCGGGCACTCGCCACGATCGCGCTGACCGCCGTCGCGTTCGTCCTCGTGGGCGCACCGGCCGGCGAGCGCGCCGCCGCGCGCGGGGTGAAGTGCCGCGGCTACGACGCCGAGAAGGACGGGCCGCTCGCGTCGTGGGCGCGGCCGCGCCGGGCGACGCTGCTCGTCGACTCCGTCCTGCTCAGCGCCTACCCCGGCATCAGGAAGGCGATGCCGTGCTGGCACATCGCCAAGCGCGGGCGGCCGGCGCTCATGCTTCGGATCGCCGAGGGCGAGCTGCGGGCCGCGGGCAGGCGCGTCTCGCCGATCGTCGTCATCGGCCTGGGCTACAACTCCCTCTGGGAGCGCAACCGCCGCAACTACGGCCGCTGGGCGACGCGCTTCGACAACGAGGCCAAGAAGCTGATCGCGACCCTCAAGCGCCTCGGCGCGCGCCAGATCGTGTGGGTCAAGCTGCGCGAGCCGAACGCGCGCACCGTGCCGCCGGGAGCGCGCGGCGAGCTGAGTCAGTACTCGTGGTACTTCCCGTACGTCAACGCTCGCCTGAAGCGCATCGCACGCGCTCGCCGCGACGTCGTGCTCGCCAACTGGACGAAGGCGTCCGACAGGCGGGGCGTCACCTACGACTCGATCCACTGCAACTCGCGCGGCGCGCTGCTCATGGGCCGCACGATCAAGCGGACGATCAACGCCGAAGCGCGCCACCAGGCGCAGGCCGACAGCGGTTGACCATGACGGCGATCCTCGGCGCGGCGGCGATCGCACTGGCCCTCGGGCCGGGCGCCGTCGCGGCCGGCGCCTCCGGGCCCGCCCTGGCCCCGCTGGCGGCCGCCCCGGAGCCCAAGCCCGTCCGCCTGCTCGTCGGCGCCAGCGGCGACCTGCTCATCCACTCGCCGATCTACAACCGCGCGAAGGCGCTCGGGGGCGGGCGGCGCTACGAGTTCCGGCCGATGCTGCGCTTCGTCAAGCCGATCATCCGGTCGGCCGACCTCGGGCTGTGTCACGTCGAGACGCCGATGGGCCCGGGGCCGCCGCACGGCTATCCGCTCTTCAACACGCCGCGCGGCCTCGCGCCCGCGATCAAGTCGACCGGCTGGGACGCGTGCAGCACGGCCTCCAACCACTCACTCGACGGCGGCATGCGCGCGATCGCCGCCACGGGCCGGACGCTGACCGGGGCGGGCGTCAAGCACACCGGCACGTTCACCTCGAGCGCGGCGCGCGGTCGCACGCTGCTCTTGAAGGTCAAGGGCGTGCGCGTCGCGTTTCTCTCCTACACCGAGATGACGAACGGCATCCCGCTGCCGTCTTCGTGGTCGGTGAACCTCGCGCGGGCGCCGCGGATCCTCGCCGACGCGCGGACGGCCCGCCGCCGCGGGGCGCAGGTCGTCATCGTCAACATCCACTGGGGCAACGAGTACCAGGTGGTCCCGAGCGCGTTTCAGAAGCGACTCGCGCACACGCTCACCAAGTCGAAGGACATCACCGCGATCGTCGGTCAGCACGTGCACGTCGTGCAGCCGATCCGCAGCGTCAACGGCAAGCTCGTCGTCTTCGGCGAGGGCAATCTGCTGTCCAACCAGTCCTCGCCGGCCGCCAGCCAGGACGGCCTCATCGCGCTGCTGGACATCGAGGTCGACGGCTCGACGTCGCGCGTGCGGGGCATCCGCTACGTGCCGACCTGGGTGCGCCGCTCGGACTACACCGTCCTGCCGATCGGCGTGGCGCTGCGCCGCAGGCTCGCCGACCCGGCGACGCTGCGCGCCTCCTACCGGCGCACGGTCGCCGCAGCGGGCCGTCGCGCGAACGTGCAGCCCGACCCGCGCGTCCTGCCGTAGGTCAGCACTCCGGACACCGAGCCCGGTCGGGTCGGCGCGCCGTCGGCCATGCGGAAGCCGAGGACCGTGTGACTTGACGCCTTGAGCGGCGACGCACTACCGTCGCGACGGGTGGCCATCACGCTCGGAGACGGAGGCTGGTCGTGGTTCGGCGATCCGCGGGCCGTCTTTCACGTCGGCCAGTTCCGCCGCACGTACGCCGGCTGGGTCTCGCGCGACGGCGAGATCACGGTCGCGAGCTTCGACCACGACTCGCGGCGCGTCGAGCGCATGGTCCTGCGACGGGGGATGAGCATCGACGACCACAACAGCCCGGGGCTGCTCATCGGCGTCGACGGCCACCTCACGGTCTTCTACAACGGACCCGGCCGGCGCACGATGCTCTCCCGCCGCACGACGCGCCCCGAGGACGTCACGAGCATGGGGCCGGAGCGCAAGCTCCCGACGAACACCGCCGGGACGCTCGGCTACACCTATCCGAACCCGATCCACCTCCGCGGCGAGGGCCGGACGTACCTGTTCTGGCGCGGCGGGCAGTGGTGGCCGGCGTTCTCGCGCCGCAGCGAGGGCGGGCGCTGGACGAACGCGCGCACGATCCTGCGGATCCCCGACCAGCGCCCCTACCTGAAGTTCCACTCCGACGGCGAGCGCCGCATCCACATCGCCTACACCGAGGGCAACGCCGGGCGCTTCGTCAACAGCATCTGGTACCTGCGCTACGAGCACGACGCGTTTCACCACGCGGACTCGACGCGCGTCGCGGGCCTGCGCGGCCTGCCGCTCGCGCCCACGCGCGGCGACCGCGTCTACGACGCGCGGCCCAGCGGCGTGCGGGCGTGGGTGTGGGACGTCGCGGCGCGCCACGACGGTCGCCCGGTCATCGTCTACGCGCTCTTTCCGCCCGGCGACGACTGCATCTACGTGTACGCCGAGTGGACGGGCAGCGAATGGCGCAACGAGCGGATCGTCGCCGGCGGCGGGCGGATCGGCGACATGTACGCACCCGGCATCTCGCTCGACCACGAGAACCCCGACGTCGTCTACCTCTCGCGCGAGGTCAAGGGCCGCTTCGTCGTCGAGCGCTGGCGGACCGCCGATGGCGGCGCGACGTGGCATCACCGCAAGGTCGAGGCGGGCGCGGACGGCGACTGCCTGCGACCGATCACCCCGCGCGGCCGCGGGGGCTCGGGCGACGTCCTCTGGATGCAGGGCAGCTACGGCGGCTGGACGGAGTACCGCACCGACGTCCGCGCGCACTTCTCGCGTTAGGCGTCCTCGAGGATGAAGCTCACCCGCTCGCTCGTCTCGAGCACGGCGAGGCGGACCTGGTCGAGGTCGGCGATCTGCTGAAGGCGGGCCTCGGCCGCGAGCTCGCAGCTCCGGCGCGCGCCGGGTCAGGACTCCACGATGTCGGCGGCGGTGAGGCTGCAGCCGGGGAGGACCATCTGTTCGGGCGCCGGCCGCTCACCGCCGAGGATCCAGCTCACGAGCGCGGCGACCTGGTAGGCGACGAGCGGCGGCACCGCGTCGCCGACGTGGCGGTAGCGGTTGGCGAGGCTGGGTGCCACGAGCTCGTAGTCGCTCGGGAAGCCCTGCAGGAGCGCCATCTCGCGGACCGTGCAGAGCCGGTCCTGCTCGGGGTGTGCGTAGCGGCCGTTGCCGATGTGGCCGCACTCGCGCTTGATCGTCGGGCGCCGGGCGGTCCCACCACATCCGCCCGTAGACGTCGGGGTGGCTGCCGAGGTCGCCGAGCGCGGCGCGCCGCTGCATCGACGGGGCGAGCAACCCGGCGGCCTCGGAATGGCCGACGAGGTCGACCCACGAGCCGCCGTCGTGCGGGATGGCCGCGAGCCGCGAGCGGTTGACCGGCGAGAGGTTGCGCGGTGCGACGTGCAGCGGGTCGCTCGGGTGCGCGACCCCCGCCGGGACCGCCGGCAGGTGGCCGATCGCGCGCCGGACGTGCGTCGCCTGCGCGCGCACGCCGAGGCCTGCCCAGAGGTCGTGCAGGCCGCGCGCCGGGCCGTCGCGCACGGCGACGACCAGCGCTCGCTCGCGGCGCTGCGCCAGGCCGACGTCCGACAGGACTCGGATCTCGGCGCTCACGTGGTAGCCCATCGCCTCCAGCGCGGCCCGCAACGCCGCGAAGTGCGCGGCGAAGCGGCCCATGAGCAGCTCGCGGGCGTTCTCCATGACGACGACCTCGGGGCGCAGCACGCGTGCGAACGCCCCGATGCGCCCGACGAGCGAGTTGCGGGCGTCGTCGACGACGTGGTTGCGGGCGAGCGTCCGGCTGAACCCGGTGCATGGCGCGCAGGCCGACAGCACGACCGGCGGGCCGGCGAGCGCGAGCCGGTCGCGCAGCTCCTCCGGCGCGATCGTCGCGAGGTCGACCGCGAGCGGCGCGACGCCGATGTTGCGCGCATACGAGGCGTTGCAGCCGAGCGCTCCGGCCCGGCTGCTCGGCTTGCCGACCTGCGCGTCAGCCGCGCCGACGATCGCGAAGGCCGGGTGGCGCGCGAACCCGCAGCTCATCCCGCCGGCGCCCGAGAAGAGGTCGACGACCGTGTGGGCGGCGCGGGGCGCCCCGGTCGCCGGGGCGAGCCTCGTGCTGGCGGGCGGGGCGAGGCTCATCGCAGCTGCAAGCTAGCGGGCGCCCCGGCGGGACCCTCGGTGAGGGGCGGGCTCGCCGGAAGGCACCGCGATCCGGCCGGTTCGGCGCCGGCTGTCCGCGCGTCAGGCGGCGGCCGGCGTCTGCGAGCCCGCGCTCAGCGGGCTGGCGGACGAGATCTGCGCGGCGGCGATCTCCTCCGCCGACACGTTCAAGGGGTGGTGGCACGCCGCGACATGGCCGTTGGCGTACTCCGTCAGGGGCGGCTCGGTGGACGAACAGACGGCGGTCGCGTGCGGGCAGCGGGGATGGAAGACGCAGCCCGACGGGGGGTTGATCGGGTTGGGCGGCTCGCCCGTGACGACGCTGCGCCGCCGTGCGCGGTTCTCGCGCGGGTCGGGGATCGGGATCGCTTCGAGCAGCGCGGCGGTGTACGGGTGGATCGGCTTGGCGTAGAGCTCCTCGGCGGGAGAGACCTCCATGAGCTTGCCGAGGTACATGACCGCGATCCGGTCGGAGACGTGGCGCACGACGGACAGGTCGTGGGCGACGAAGAGGTACGTCAGCCCGAGGTCGTCCTGGAGATCCTCGAGCAGGTTGATGATCTGCGCCTGGATCGAGACGTCGAGCGCCGACACCGGCTCGTCGAGGACGATCAGCCGCGGCTCGATCGCCAGCGCGCGCGCGACGCCGATCCGCTGGCGCTGGCCTCCGGAGAACTCGTGCGGGAAGCGGTTGACGTGCTCTGGCGACAGCCCGACCCGTTCGAGCAGCTCGCGCACGCGCCGCTCGACGTCGTGGCCGCGGGCGCCGGCGCGCTCGAGCGCCATCCCGACGATCTGGCCGATCCGCTTGCGCGGGTTCAGCGACGCGTACGGATCCTGGAAGACCATCTGCATCTCGCGGCGCAGCGGCACGAGCGCCCGGCGCTTGGCGTGTGTGACGTCCGTGCCGCGGAAGCGCACCGCGCCGCCCGTCGGCTCGAGCAACCGCATGACCGTGCGCGACAGCGTCGTCTTGCCGCAGCCCGACTCGCCGACGAGGCCGAGCGTCTCGCCTTCGACGAGGGTGAACGAGATGTCGTCGACCGCGTGCACGGCCCCGACGACGCGGTCGATCAGGATGCCCTGCTTGATCGGGAAGTGCAGCTTGAGGTGCTCGACCTCGAGCAGCGGCGCGGCGGTGCCGTTCGACGCAGGGCTCATGCGGCGTCCCGCGAGGACGGCTTGGGCGTCGGCGGCGGGGCCTTCGGCGCCAGCCCGATCTCGCCCGGCGCGATCTCGCGCAGGCGGCGCTTGCGCTCGACCGGCAGCCAGCAGCGATCGCAGTGACCGGCGGTCTCCGCGCGGGCCTGAAGCGGTGGCACCTCGTCGCACTCCTCGAACTCGTGCGGACAGCGCGGGCGCAGGTGGCAGCCCTCGGGACGGTTGGCGAGCGACGGCGGCAGCCCCGGGATCGTCGGCAGCCGCGTGCGCCGCGGCCGGTCGATGCGCGTGATCGCGCCCAGCAGGCCCCACGTGTACGGATGCTGCGGGTCGTAGAAGACCTGGTCGAGCGATCCCTGCTCGACGATCCGTCCCGCGTACATGACGACGACGTTGTCGGCGATGTCCGCGACGACCCCGAGGTCGTGCGTCACGAGGATGAGCCCGGCGTTCGTCTCGTCGCGCAGCTCGCGGAAGCGCTGCAGGATCTGCGCCTGGACCGTCACGTCGAGCGCCGTCGTCGGCTCGTCGGCGATGAGGACGCTCGGGTCGCACGACAGCGCGAGCGCGATCATCACGCGCTGGCGCATCCCGCCGGAGAACTCGTGCGGGTAGGAGTCCACGCGCTCGGCCGCGCGCGGGATGCCGACCCGCTCGAGCAGCTCGATCGCCCGTTCGCGCGCGCGCTCCTTCGGCAGGTCCTCGTGCGCGAGGATCTGCTCGGCGATCTGCTCGCCGATCCGCATCACCGGGTTCAGCGACGCCATCGGGTCCTGGAAGATCATCGCGATCTCGGCGCCGCGCACGCGCTGCAGCTGCGCCTCCGAGGCGCCGAGCAGCTCGGTGCCCTTGTACGTCGCCGTCCCGCCGAAGCGCGCGTTCGGCGAGCGCGTGAGCCCGAGCAGCGTCATCGCCGTGACGGACTTGCCGCAGCCCGACTCGCCGACCACGGCGAGGATCTCGCCCGGACGCAGGTCGAACGAGACGCCGTCGACGGCCTGCACGACGCCCTCGTCGGTTGCGAACGACACCGCGAGGTCGTGCACGCTGAGGATGGCCTCGGTCACGACGTCAGCCGGATCCGCGGGTCCAGCGCCGCGTAGACGACATCGACGATCGTGTTCAGCACGACGATGAAGAACGCTCCGAACATCGTGATCGCGAGCACGGGCGGCACGTCGAGGTTGTTGATCGACTCGGCCGCGTACTGCCCGACGCCCTGCAGGCCGAAGACCGTCTCGGTGAGGATCGCGCCGCCGCCGAGCACCGCGCCGAAGTCCAGCCCCCACAGCGTGACGATCGGGATCATCGAGTTGCGCAGGACGTGGCGCAGCAGGATCTGGCGCTCGGAGATCCCCTTCGCGCGCGCCGTGCGCACGTAGTCCTCGCTCATCGTGTCGAGCAGGTTCGAGCGCAGGATCCGCGAGTAGACGCCGATGAAGAGGATCGACAGCGCCGTCCACGGAAGGATCATGTGCGAGAGCCACCCGAACGGGCTCTCCATGAACTCGACGTAGCCGCCGTTGGGGAAGATCCCCCACTTGAAGCCGAGGTAGTAGTTCATCAGCGCCCCGACCCAGAAGACCGGCATCGAGATGCCGATCAGCGCGATGACGGTCAGGAAGCGATCGGCGAAGCGGCCCGCCTTCACCGCCGTGAACAGCCCGAGCGCGACGGCGAAGAACATCCAGATGAGCGCCGCGCCGACCGCCAGCGTCAGCGTCCGCGGGAAGCCCTGGACGATCTCGTCGATGACGTTCGTCTGGTTCGTGTAGGAGATGAGCTCGCCCGTGAAGACGAGCTGCATCGTCTTGGCGTACTGGACCGGCACGGGCTTGTCGAAGCCCCACTGGCGCCGGATCGTCTCGAGCAGCTGCGGCGTCGCGTTGCGGCCGGCCATCCGCAGCGCGGGATCGCCGTTGGGGATGACGTTGAAGATCGAGAACGTGATGACCGAGATCGCGAACAGCACCGCGACCATCGCGATGATGCGCCTGACGACGAAGCGGGCCATCAGCGCGACGCCCCCGCGTCGTCGACGCGTACCTTCGCCCGCGGGTCGAACGCGTCGCGAACGCCGTCGCCGAACACGTTGAGCGCGAGCACGGTCAGCACGAGCATGAGGCCCGGAACGATCGTCTGGTGCGGCGCGGAGATGATCTTCTCGACGCCCGCCCCGATCATCGTCCCCCACGACGGCGCCGGCGGCCGGACGCCCGCGCCGAGGAACGACAGCGCGGCCTCGAGCAGGATCGCGTTCGCGACGATCAGCGGGAAGAAGACGATGATCGTCGAGGAGAGGTTCGGCAGGATCTCCGAGAACATGATCCGTACCGGCCCGAGGCCCTGTGCGCGCGCCGCCTCGACGAACTCCTTCTCGCGCAGCGCGAGCACCTGCCCGCGCAGGGGTCTGGCCATGTACGGCACGTAGACGCACCCGATGATGAGCAGCGGGATGAGCAGCGAATCGCCGCTGATCTCGACCGGCCCGATCTGCAGGCCGCCGAGCGCGAGCGCCGTGCCGAGCGCCACCCCCAGCAGCACGACCGGAAACGACCACACGACGTCGAGGCTGCGCGTGATGATCGTGTCGACCCAGCCGCCGAGGTAGCCCGCGAGCGTCCCCGCGAGGATCGACAGGAGGATCGTCAGCAGCGCCGCGCCGGCGCCGATCGTCAGCGACGCGCGCCCGCCGTACAGCAGCCGGACCGCGACGTCGCGCCCGCCCTCGTCGGCGCCGAGGAAGAAGCGCCCCTGCCACGTCGGCCCGATCGGCACGCCGTCGGGTGCGACCACGTCCGTGGGCGTGCCGTCGACGACGACCTTGTCGGTGATGTGGCCCTTGTACTGGTCGGTGTGGGCGACGTGCTCGGCGTACAGCGGCGCCGCCAGGCACAGGGCGACCAGCACGACGAACAGCGCCGCGAACACGAGCGCCGTGCGGTTGCGCCGCAGCCGTCGCAGCGCCAGGCGCGACGGCGCGACGCCGGCGACGGGCCGGTCGCCCTCCTTGCGCTCGAGCGCGACGAGATCCTCGACGCCCAGCTCTGCCGGCTCCGCGGCCATCGCAGGGCCTCAGCCGGCGTCGCGGGAGAGCGCTCGCGCGCCCTCCCGCGACCCCATGGATCGGACTACTTCAGGCAGAACTGCGCCCAGTCGTTCTTGTAGACCGGGTGGACGCCGTTGCAGTTCTCGAAGTCCATGCGCTCCGAGTAGAACGACGTCGACAGCTCGTTGCCGTAGATCGCTCCGTGGGCGTTGTCGATGACGAGCTTGTCGACATCCGCCCACCCGTCGGCGACCTTCGTCGGGTCGGGCTCCGGCCCCAGCTCGGCGAGCGCCCTGTCCAGCTCGGGATCGCTCTTGAACTGGAAGTTGAACGTCGGGTTGGAAGCGAGCGCCTTCTTCGACAGGTTCGGCTCGAAGAAGTCCGCCGGATGCGGGAAGTCCTGATACCAGTCCGTGAACCCCGCCTGCGCCTTCGTCTTGCGGTCGCCGACCTGCCCGAAGTAGACCTGCTGGTCGAGGATCCGCGTCTTGGCCTTGTAGCCGATCTCGACCAGCACGTCGCGCAGGTAGTCGATGATCTGCGGCCGCGGGTCCTTGTTGTTGGCCCAGACCGTGACCGTCTGACCCTTCGTGCCGGACTTCTCGACGAGGTCCTTGGCCTTCGCGATGTCCGCCGCCGTCGGCGACTTCGCCGGATCGCCGTACGGGCACGGATCGAGCTTCTTGTAGCCCGTCGACGCGTACGCCGGCGGCAGGAAGTTGCACGTCGGCTCCAGGCGCCCGCCGAAGATGCGCTGCAGCGCGGTCGAGTCGATCGCGTAGTTGACGGCCTGGCGCGCCTCGAGCGAGTCAAACGGCGGCAGCGACTCGTTGAGGAAGAACCAGTACGTGTTCGGCGGGTTGGGATCCATCCGGAAGCGGTTGGAGTACTTCGCCTTGACCTGCGGAAGCAGGTCGCCCGTCGGATCCTCGGTCATGAAGTCGAGCTTGTTGTCGATGACGTCCTGCGTCATCTTCGTGACGGTCGACTTCGTGACGGTCATCTTGTCGATGTTGCCCGTCGCGATGCCGGGGATGTTGAAGCCGGGCGTCTTCGTGAGCGTGTACTGGCGCGTCGGGTTCTCGATGTCGATCGTGTACGGACCGATGCCCGGGATGCCACCCTGCGTGGCCTTGAACGGCGCCTTGGAGGCCGGCGTCGGCGCGGCGTTGGCGAGGGCGATCGCGAACAGGAACTTGCCGTCGGGCTCCGACAGCTTGACGACGATCTCACCGGTCGCGTCGTCGGCGGTGATCCCGCTGATGTCGGCGTCTTCCTTCTTGGCCTCGATGTACTCGGGAACGCCGTCGATCGTCGAGGTGAACGACGAGAACGGGCCGCCGAGGAAGTTCAGGCGCTTGATCGTGTGCTCGAAGTCCGAGGCCTTGACGGCGGTGCCGTCGGAGTACTTCAGGCCCTTGCGCAGCTTGAAGGTGTAGGTCTGATTGTCGGCGGAGACCGTCGGCATCGCCTCGGCGAGGCCGGGGATGAGATCCGCGCCGGCAGCGCCGGGCTCGTGCTTGTAGGTCACGAGGCCGGTGTAGACGAGTTGCAGCGCCTGGTTGGCCTGCACCGTCTGGAACATCACCGGGTCGTAGCTGTCCGGCAGGACGCTGCCGATGTTGATCGAGCCGCCCTTCTTCTGGGCCGCGTCGCCGTCATCTGAATCCGACCCGCAGGCGGTCAGCCCGAGGCCGCTACCGGCCGCCAGGACACCGACGACGAGCGCACTGCGTAGCTTCCCCATCCGGAGGCTCTCCTCTGGTCGCACGAACGATGGCGTTTCGCCGGGCCAAAGCTACCCCTCTCCGGGAGGTTTTGCACGCGCGTGCGGTCCGAACGCCGCCGAAGTCCTCCCGGGCAGCCTCGACGCAGCAACCGCCGCCAGCGCGGCCGTCACGGAGATCGCCGCCCAGCCGGCGTGGAAGTCGCCGAGCGCGGCGGTCCCGGTGGCGTCGCCCACGATCGCGATGAGGATCGCGACGCCGAGGACGCCACCGAGCTGGCGCGCCGTCGCGTTCGCGCCGCCGGCAGCGCCGAAGCGGCTCTCGGGCAGGCTCGTGATGGCGGCGGCCGTCAGCGTCGGCAGGGCGGCGGCGATGCCGATCCCGCTGAGGACGCTCACGGGCAGGAAGTGCGTGACGAACGACGGTTCGGCCGGCAGCGTGAGCGCGTAGCCCGCGCTGCCGGTCGCGTAGACGAGCGCGCCCGCGACGGCAACCAGCCGCGGTCCGTAGCGGTCGGCGAGCCGCGCCGCGAGCGCGGCCGTGAGCGCGGTGACGAGCGGGCTCGGGCTCATCGCCAGACCGGCCTCGAGCGCCGTGTAGCCCCAGACGTTCGTCAGGAACAGGACGTCGCAGAGCAGCTTGCCGAAGAACGCGGCGGCGAAGATCACCGTCGCAGCGTTCGCCGTGGCGACCTCGCGCACCCGCAGCAGCGCGAGCTCGAAGGCCGGTGCCGGATGCCGGGCCGAGCGCCGCGCGCAGGCTGGCAGCAGCACACATCCGAGCGCGAGGCTCGCGAGCACGCGCGCGTCGAGCCAGCCCCACTCGGGACCTTGCACGAGCCCGAGGCCGACGAGGCCCGTGCCGGTCGCGAGCAGGACCGTGCCCCAGAGGTCCGGCAGCCGTCCCCGGCGGCGCTGCGGCTCGGGCAGCACCCGCCGCCCGGCGACGACGAGCGCGATCCCGAGCGGGACGTTGACGAGGAAGATCCAGCGCCAGTCGCCGCGGTCGACGATGACACCGCCGAGCGCCGGGCCGAGCGCGGCCGCCACGCCCGCGGCGGCGCCGGCCGCCGCCACCGCTCCCGCGCGCCTGCGCGGCGGGTAGGCGGCCAGCAAGAGCGCCAGGCCGGTCGGCATGAGGATCGCCGCGCCGGCGGCCTGCACGATCCGCGTGGCGATCAGCACCTCCGGGCCGGGCGCCGCCGCGCACAGCGCCGACGCGGCGGTGAAGAGCAGCAGGCCTGCGCAGAACAGGCGGCGGTGGCCGACCAGGTCGCCGAGCCGGCCCGCCGGCAGCAGGAGCGCCGCGAACACGACGTTGTAGCCGTTGAGCACCCACGACAGCGTCGGGCGGTCGACGCCGGTGAAGTCGGCCTCGATCGCCGGGAAGGCGATGTTGACGATCGTCGTGTCGAGGAACGCGAGGAAGGTCGCGCCGACGGTGACGAGAACGACGGCGCGCAATCCCGGCGGCGCGACCGCGGTCGTCCCGTCCGCGCCGCTCGCCGCCTTCGCGGCCGCCGCGGTCACTCCGCCCGCGTTCCCGCGGCGCGCGTGTCGCGGGCGCGCGTCCGTCCGCGACTCACGCGTGCGGGTGCAGCGCGGGGTACAGCGCGGCGAAGCGCTCGCGTGCCGCGCGGTAGGGCTCGATCCAGTCGGCCACGGGGTCGATGATCTCACCGGGGCGCACGCAGGCGCCGACCGCCTCGTGGACGTCGGCGAAGACGCCGGCCGCGACGCCGCCGAGCAGGGCCGCCCCGAACGGGGCGCCCTCGTCGACCGCCATGCGCTGCAGCGGCAGCTCGAGCACGGACGCGAGGATCCGCAGCCACAGCTCGCTGCGGGCGCCGCCGCCGGAGACGCGCCCGAGCTCGGGGCGGCCGGACATCGCCGCGACGAGGTCCAGGCCGTCGCGCAGGCCGAACGCGACGCCTTCGAGGACCGCGCGGACGAGCGCGCCGCGGTCGTGGCGCAGCGACAGGCCGGTGAACGAGCCGCGCGCATCGGGGTTGGCGTGCGGCGTGCGCTCGCCGGCGAGGTAGGGCAGGAAGGTCAGGCCCTCGACGCCTGGCTGCCAGGTCTCGGCCTCGCTCACGAGCGTCGCGAAGTCCTCGCCCGGTGCGACCGCGTCGCGCAGCCAGCGCAGCGAGCCGGCGGCGGAGAGCATGACGCCCATGCCGTGCCACGCGCCCGGCACCGCGTGGCAGAACGCGTGGACGCGCGCCTCGGGATCGGCGGCGAAGGCGTCCGCGGCGGCGAACACGACGCCCGAGGTACCGAGCACGATCGACGCCGGCCCCGGACGGTCGACGCCGACGCCGAGCGCACCGGCCGCTTGGTCGCCGGCGCCCGCGGCGACGGGCACCCCGTCGCCCGACCCGCGCGCGCCGCCGCGCCGACCGCGCCGCCTCCGCCGCGCGCGCCGCCTCCGCCGCGCGCGCCGCCTCCGCCGCGCGCGCCGCCTCCGCCGCGCGCGCCGCCTCCGCCGCGCGCGCCGCCTCCGCCCCTTCCGGCCGCGGCGGACGTGACACCGCTGACCTCCGGCGACTCGAGCGCGCGCGGCAGCCATGCCGGGTCCACGTCGAGCGCCTCGACGACGGCGTCGCTCCAGCGCCGGTGCGCGACGTCGAACAGGAGGGTCCCCGATGCGTCGGCCACGTCGGTCGCGAGCTCGCCGGTCAGGCGGTAGCGGACGTAGTCCTTCGGCAGCAGGACGTGCGCGATCCGGCCATAGACCTCGGGCTCGTGGCGCGCGAGCCACAGGAGCTTGGGCGCCGTGAAGCCCGGCAGCGCGCGGTTGCCGGTGTGCGCGACGAGCGCGTCGAGGCCGATGCGCCGCTCGATCTCGGCGCACTCGGCGCCCGTGCGCCCGTCGTTCCAGAGGATCGCCGGGCGCAGCACCTCGCCGCGCGCGTCGAGCGCGACCAGGCCGTGCATCTGGCCGGTCAGGCCGATTCCGGCGATCTCCCCGGACCGGCCAAATACGTCGAGCACCGCCCGCGCGCCGTCCCACCAGTCGCCGGGGTCCTGCTCGGCCCAGCCGGGGCGCGGCGTCGACAGCGGGTGCGCAACCTCCGCCCGCGCGACGACGTCTCCGTCCTCGTCGATCAGCAGGCCCTTGACCGCCGACGTGCCGACGTCGAGGCCGGCGAGGAGCGCCACGTCAGGCGGTGGCGCCGAGCGCGGCGTAGACGAGCTCGTACGCGCGGATCGCGTCCTTGGCCTGCTGGGCCTCGCGCAGCGCCGCGTCGTCGATGCGCCCCGCGGCAGCGTCGATGAAGCGCCACTGCAGCACGCTGCGCTTGACGACGTCGACGGCGTCCTCCGTGTACGGGTAGAGGTCGAAGCCGAGCCGCTCCCCCCGCGAGCCATACCCCGCGCGCCGCAGCTCGACGGCAAGCTCGAGCGTCTCCATGAACGCCGTCGCACCGACCATGTTGTCGTCGTCGAACGTCCCCCAGCCGGAGTTCGCGTGCTGGTGGCCGAGCAGCCCCTCGGCGTGCAGGAGCGCCGCGTACTCGGCGAGGTTCTCGCCGTTCATGATGAGGTGCTGCCAGTCCATGTTGACCTGGACGTTGTCGATCCCGCGGGCGCGCAGGGTGTGGATGACGTGCAGCGTCATGCCGACGTTGCCCATGTGGATCTTCATCGCGGGCTCGGAGTTCTTGTGCTCGAGGAAGAGGACCTGGTCGTGCTCGGCGAGCGTCTTCGCGGCCTCGCCGATGCCGTCGATGAGCCGCGCCCAGCTCTCCGCGTAGGGCGTCTGGAAGGGGTAGTTGTAGCCCTCGATCCCTGGCCAGATGATCATTCGCGCGCCGAGCCGGCCGGCGAACTCGGCGCAGGCGACGGTCTGGCGCACGGCCTCGTCGCGGATCGCGTCGTCGGGCGAGGACAGGCCGCCACGCGCGAAGCGGCTGTCGAGGTGCATGCCGGACGCGATCGCGTAGATGCCGTGGCCGTCGAGCGCGTCGCGCACGTCGTCGAGGTTGTCGTCGCACAGCTCCTGCGGATGGTGGAACTCGTAGTCGTCGATGAAGCCCTCCAGGCCGGCGACCGCCACGCGGACGTGGTCGGCGGTGCTGCGCGCCGCGAGCTCGGGCTTGTAGCCGCCGGGGTTGAAGCGCGTGACCATCGGGCCCATCGCCCAGATCCCAAGGCTCGTCTTCATGGCTCGTCCTCCGTGTTCACGGGGGGTGGATCCATCTGCGCTCCGCTGCGGTGCGTAGATGGATCCACCCCCTCGGATGTTCCGCTGCGCGCGCTGCGTCGCGCCGCTTCGATGACGCGCAGCACCGCGACGCTGTCGCGCGGCTCGACGGGCATTGGCCCAGCGCCGCGCAGGGCGTCGCGCACGCCCGCGTAGAACGTTTCGTAGGCGCCCGGCTCGAGCTCGATCTCGCGCTCGTCGTCGCTGCCGGCGAGCAGCGCGGGCTCGCCCTCGCCCCAGCCATCATCGCCCGGCCGCAGACCCGCGGCGAGCTGGTCCTCCTGGGGGTCGAGGCCCGGGGTGTGGATGCCGGCGCGCGACCCGCTCGCGGTCATCGACCGCTCGCCGAGCGGCGCGACCGCGCTCATCCACAGGTGCGAGCGCACGCCGCCGTCGTGCTCGAGGGCGACGAAGACGTCGTCGTCGACCTGCGCGCCGGGGCGCCGCACGTCGACCTCCGCGTAGACGCGCCGCGGAAAGCCGAACAGCACGAGCGCCTGGTCGACGAGGTGCGCGCCGAGGTCGAGCAGCAGGCCGCCGCCGTCCGCGGGATCCGCCGACTCGCGCCACCGCTCGGCGACCTCCGGCCGGAAGCGCTCGAAGCGCGACTCGAAGCGCGTGATCTCCCCGAGCTCGCCGGACTCGACGATCCGCCGCACGGTGAGGAAGTCGCCGTCCCAGCGACGGTTCTGAAAGACCGTGAACGGCACGCCCGCCGCCTCGAAGTCCTCGACGAGCGCGGCCGCGGCAGCCGCGTCGGCGGCGATCGGCTTGTCCATGACGACGGCCAGCCGGCGTCCGAGCGCCGCGCGCGCGACCGCGACGTGCGAGCGGTTCGGCGTCGCGACGACGAGCAGGTCGAGGTCGGGCACGCCGTGCAGCAGCTCGCCGGCGTCAGCGGCGACGTGCACGCCCGGGTACGCGGCCCGCGCTCGCGCGGCGCGCTGCGGATTGGACGTCGTCACCGCGACGACCTCCATGCCGTCGGTCGCCGCGACGAGCGGCGCATGGAAGATCTCACCGGCGAGCCCGAAGCCCGCGATCGCGACCCTCATGCCGAGCCTCCCGCGAGGGGCTGTGGCGGGAACCGTCCAGCATGTCGTCGTCTCCCGCCACACCCCCCTGGAGCGGCGACGCCGGAGGCGGTCATCGGACCTCCACCGCTCGGCCCTCGTCGGCCGCCCGGTAGAGCGCCGCGATCGTGCGCGCCTGGCCGAGCGCGTCGACACGGCCCAGCAGCGGCTCGCGTCCCGAGCGGATCGCCGCGGACACGTCGTCGAGCTGCAGGCTGTAGCTGTTGACCGGCTTGAGCTTGATCACGTCGCGATCCGTGCCGCGTTGCACCACGATCCGCGGCCGGCGGCCGTGCCACGGGTCGTCGAGCACGATCCGGCCCTCGGCACCCGTGATCTCGAGCTCGTCGCGTGCCGGGATGTCGAAGCCGCAGTCGATCGTCGCGAGCACGTTACCGCCGAAGCGCAGCAGCGCGGCCATTCGCAGGTCGACGCCCGCCGCTCCCGTGACGCTCTCCGCCGACACGCTGACGGGCTCGCCCGCGACGAGCCGGGCAGCGCTCACGCAGTAGCAGCCGACGTCCATGAGCGCACCGCCGTCGAGCGCCGGGTCCAACCGCACGTCGCCGTCGCCGGCGAGCGCGAACGAGAAGCACGCCCGCACGAGCCGCACGTCGCCGATCGCGCCCTGCTCGAGCAGCTCCAGCACGCCCGCGGTCTGCGGTGCGTGGCGCCACATGAAGGCCTCCGACAGCACGAGCCCGGCAGCCTCGGCGACGTCGAACGCCTCCGCGACCCGCGCGGGCCGGCGGTCCATCGGCTTCTCGCAGAGCACGTGCTTGCCGGCCTGGAGCGCCCGCAAGGTCCACTCGACGTGCATGCCGTTGGGCAGCGGGACGTAGACCGCCTCGACGTCGTGGTCGGCGAGCAGGTCCTCGTATGTGGCGTGCGCTCGCCCGATCCCGTGCAGCTGCGCGAACGCCGCAGCGGACCGCGCGCTGCGGCTCGCCACGGCGACGACGTCCGCGGCCGAGCTCTGGCGCGCGCCCTCGACGATCGCCGCGCCGATGCGCGCCGTCGACAGGATCCCCCAGCGGACGGGAGCAGCCCCCACGATGCCTCACGCCCTCCCGGACTGCTCCCGACCTCGGCGGGAGACGGAGTCGACGGTGACGGCGAGCAGCAGCACGAGCCCCGTGACGACGAACTTCGTGCCCGAGCTCAGGCCGAGCAGACCGAGCCCGTTGTCGATGCTCGCGATCACCAAGGCGCCGAGCAGGGCCGACTTGATGTGCCCACGCCCGCCGAACAGCGACGTGCCGCCGATGACCGCGGCGGCGATCGAGTAGAGCAGGATCGAGCCGCCGCCCGCGTTCGTGTCGACCGAGCGCAGCCGCGACGCGAGCACGATGCCCCCGACGGCCGCCATCAGCGAGCAGATCGCGAAGCAGGCGATCTTGATGCGGTCGACGTCGATGCCCGCGCGCCGCGCCGCCTCGGCGTTGCCGCCGACGGCGTAGACGTGGCGCCCGAAGCGCGTGCGCCGCAGGACGTAGGTCCAGAAGACGAGCAGCACGCCGACGAGCACGGCGACGTACGGCAGGCCGCGATCCTGGTTGACGACGTAGACGACGAACGCCAGCGCGAGGAAGAGGCCGCCGATCCGCAGCGCGACGATGAGCAGCGGATCGTTGGTCAGCCCGGCGGCGGCGCGCTTGCGCAACCCCCAGAGCTGCACGGCTGCGTACGCGCCGACGGTCAACAACATGAGGACCCACGCCGCGCCCTCGGCGACGAAGTCGTTCGCGAAGCCGATGACGAAGTCGTCCTGCAGCACGACGGTCCCGCGCGAGCCGATCAACAGCAGCACGACGCCGTTCCAGCCCAGCAGGCCCGCGAGCGTCACGACGAACGACGGGATCCCGAGCTTCGTGATGAGGACGCCGTGCAGCGTGCCGATCGCGACGCCGGCGGCGAGGGCGGCGGCGAGCGCGACCGGCGTCGCGACCGTCGAGCCGTCCGGCAGGAGCAGCAGCGCGGTCAACACGCCCGCGACGCCCGACACGAACCCGACCGACAGGTCGATCTCGCCGAGCAGCAAGACGAAGACGATGCCCATCGCGATGACCGCGAAGGCCGCGCCCTGCACCATGAGGTTGACCATGTTGCCGGCGGTCAGGAAGCGGTCGTTCTGGACCTGGAAGACGATGCAGATGACGACCAGGCCGATGATGATCGGCAGCGATCCGAGCTCGCCGCCGCGGACGTTCTCGACCCAGCGGCGGGCGTAGGCGCCGATCGTCGCCGTCGGAGCCGCGGCCGGGGTCGGCAGCGGCGGGGTGATGGCGCTCATGCCGTCACCTCCGCGTCCTGGCCGGGGACGACCGAGAGCGTGCCGGCGGTGATCGCCTCGACGACCTCGCGCTGGGTCGTGTCGGCGGTGTTGAAGCGTGCGACGTCCTGGCCGAGGCGCAGGACCGTGATGCGATCGGCGACCTCGAAGATGTCGTGGAGGTTGTGCGAGACGAGCATGACCGCGAGGCCCTTGTCGGCCAGCCGGCGGACGAGGTCGAGCACCTGGCGCGTCTGCGCGACGCCGAGCGCCGCCGTCGGCTCGTCGAGGATGACGATGCGCGAGTTCCACATCACGGCCTTCGCGACCGCGATCGACTGGCGTTGCCCGCCCGACAGGCCGGCGACCGTCTGGCGCACCGAGCGGATCGTCGTCACCGACAGCGAGCTCAGCGTGTCCGAGCAGCGCTGCTCCATCGCGGTCTCGTCGAGCGCGCGGAACGGCGTGACCTCCTCACGGCCGAGGTACATGTTCTGGACGACGTCGAGGTTGTCGGCCAGCGCGAGGTCCTGGTAGACGATCTCGATCCCGAGCGCGGAGGAGTCCTTCGGCCCGGAGATCGTCACCGGCGTGCCCTCGAAGAGGATCTCGCCGTCGTCGATCGGATAGATCCCGGCGATGCACTTGATCGTCACGGACTTCCCGGCGCCGTTGTCGCCGACGAGCGCCGTGACCTCGCCGGCGCGCAGGTCGAAGTTCACTTCGTGCAATGCCTGAACGGCGCCGAAGCGCTTGGAGACCGACTTGAGCTCCAGGATCGGCACCGCGCCGGGGGACCGCTTGGGCGGTCCCCCGGCATCGGTGGACTTGGTCATGACAACCCGACCGCCTTGCACTTCTCGGCCAGCTTGCCGGCGCAGATCTCCGCCTGCTTGGGGAAGTCCGGCTCGCCGATGTAGTCCTTGATGTTGTCCTTCGTCACGGCGACCGGCTCGAGCAGGATCGCCGGCACGTCGGCCTTCTCGTTGTTGACCGTGGCCGTGGCGTTGGTCGGCGACTCGCCCTTCGCCAGCGCGATCGCCAGCTCGGCCGCGGCGTCGGCCTCCTTCTTGATCGCCTTGTAGACGGTCATGCACTGATCGCCCGCGACGATGTTCTGGATGCCCTGGAGCGTCGCGTCCTGGCCGGTGACCGGGATCTGCTTGAGCTTGCGGGCCTTGAGCGCCGAGATCGCGGCGTTGCCGAGCCCGTCGTTGGCGGCCACGACGCCGTCGACCTTGTTGTTGGCCTTCTGCAGCATCTGCTCGAAGATCGTCAGCGCCTTCTGGTTGTCCCAGTCGGGCACGGACTGATCGGCGACCTCGGTCCACTCGCCGGACTTGAACTTCGGATCGATGACCGAGTCGTAGCCCTTCTTGAAGAGCGTCGCGTTGTTGTCCGTCGGCGAGCCGTTGAGCACGGCCACGGCCGGCTTGGTCGCGCCCTCGAGGCAGCTGGCGATGCCCTCGCCCTGGAGCTTGCCGACCTGCTCGTTGTCGAACGAGACGTAGTAGTCGGAGTCCCCGTTGAGCGTCAGGCGGTCGTAGTCGATGACCTTCACGCCCTGCGCCTTGGCGTTCGCCGCGATGGCGGCGCCGCTACCCGAGTCGAGGTTCACGAGCAGCAGGACCTTCGCGCCGTTCGTGATGGCCTGCTCGGCCTGCTGCTGCTGGGCGGACTTGTCGCCCTCGGCGTTCTGGATCTCCGACTCCACGCCGGCCTTGTCGAACGCGGCCTTCAGCAGCGGCCGGTCGAGCGTCTCCCAGCGCACGGACGACTTCGAGTCGGGCAGCAGCACCGCGACCTTGCCCGCCTTCGCGTCACCACCGCCGGACGTGCCGGTCGAGCTCGCGTCGTTGTCGTCGCCGCATCCCGCGGCGACCAGTGCCAGCGCGGCGACACCTGCCGTGAGCGCGAGCGGCATGCCCCGCCGGCGCGTTGCTCCCATGACCCTCATTCGTTGTGCCTCTCTCTTTCGTCGTGGTCCTATGACCGTGTCGACGCCGCCGGGACGGCGACGTCGGATTGGCGGGCCGCGAGCTCGAGCGCGCCGAGCACCTCGGCACGGCCGCCCAGCACGCCGCTGGTGATGCGCACGTCCGCCGCCGCCGATGGGATGGCGTACCGGTCGACGGCTTCCCGCATGGGATCGAGCAGGACGTCCCCGGCGGCGCTGACCGCGCCGCCGACGATCACGAGCTCTGGGTTGAAGGCGTTGACGATGGCCGCGACCGAGCGGCCGAGGACGCGACCGGCGTCGGCGATGGCGCGGCGCGCGCCGGAGTCGCCGTCGGCCGCGAGGGTCATGACCTCGTCGAGGGTGATGGCGTCGCCGTGGCTCGGGCGCAGCAGGCCGATGATCGCGTTGCCGCCGGCCATCATCTCCAGGCAGCCGCGGTTGCCGCAGCGGCAGATCGGCCCGGCCTCGTCGACGAGCACGTGGCCGAGCTCGCCGGCCGTGCCGCCGCTGCCGCGGTACAGCTCGCCGCCGAGGATCAGCCCGGCGCCGACGCCGCCGGAGACCATGAGGTAGATCGCGTCGCGCGCGCCGATGCCCGCGCCGAGCGTGACCTCGGCGAGCGCGCCGAGGTTCGCGTCGTTGTCGAGGTGCACCCGCAGGTCAAGCCGGGCGGCCAGCTCGTCGACGGGCCGCACGCCCGCCCAGCTCGGCAGGATCTTGCCGGCGTGCACGGTGCCCGCCTCGATGTCGAGCGGCCCCGACAGCGCGACGCCGGCCGCGAGCATGCGGTCGCCGTCGACGCCCGCGGCCGCGACGACCTCGTCCGCGAGCTCGACCGCGACGTCGAGCGCGCGCTCGGCGGAGCGGTCGACGTCGAGCTTGCGCACCCGCTCGGCGAGGATCGTGCGCGACAGGTCGGCGATGGCGACGTGGACGTGCTCGTGGCCGAAGTCGATCCCGAGGACGAGGCCGGCGCTGCGGTCGAGCGTCAGGAGCGTCGCCGGGCGGCCCTGCTGGGGAGCGCCCGCCCGGCCCGGGGCGCGAGCGTCCGCGTGCTCGACGACGAGCCCGCCCGCCTGGAGGTCGGCGACGAGCGTGGAGACCGTCGACCGGGACAGGCCGGTCAGGCGGGCGAGCTCGGCGCGGCTGGCGCTGCCGCGGCGGCGGAGCGCGTCGACGAGCTGGCGGCGGTTGCGCTCCCTGAGCGATTCGAGCGAGCCAGAGCCTGCGGCGGGCATCGGCGCAACTCTGCACGACCGCCGGAGGTTTTGTCAAGACTTCGGCAAAAAGATTGCGTGTCGAGCCGAGACTTTGTTCGAATCTAGGCCGTTATGCCGGTTCGGGAAGGCCGTGCGTGGCGATCGCGCGGTCGTAGTTGAGGCGCAGGAGCGCGATGACGTCAAGGACGTCGTCCTCGTTCTCGATCGCCCGGGCGGCGAATCCGGGCTTGCCGGGGAAGACCGGGTGGTAGTCGATCCGGCCCTGGTCGAAGAGCTCGTGCCAGACGGCCTTCGGGAAGCCGCAGTGCATGACGCGGTCGCCGTGCAGGTGCCCGATCTCGCGCCGTCCGACGGTGAAGGCGAACTCGCTGCGGGTGCCGTAGCCGGCCGTCACGCCCGGCCAGGAGGTGACCTCGTCGGTGATCTGCTCGCTTGCTGTGCGGGTCTGGGGCATGTGTGCGGTCCTCTCCGATGGATGCCCGGCCATCCTAAAAGCTCAAGTGAGCTTGAAGTCAAGGGCAGCGTGTGCTTCCGTGTGGACGGCAATGCTCGAGCTGATGACGATCGGCGAGGTGGCGCGGCGCAGCGGGGTCGCGTCCTCGGCGCTGCGCTACTACGAGGAGCGCGGGCTCATCGCGTCCGAGCGCGCGGGATCCGGCCACCGCCGCTACCAGCGCTCGGTGCTGCGCCGGATCGCGTTCGTCGTCTTCGCTCAGCGCGTCGGGCTCACGCTCGACGAGATCGGGGCCGAGCTCGCCAAGCTCCCGCCCGACCGCGCGCCGACGCGCCGCGACTGGTCGCGCCTGTCACGCGGCTGGACCGCGCGCATCGACGACCGCATCGCCGAGCTCGAACGGCTCAAGGCGGGGCTGACCGAGTGCATCGGGTGCGGCTGCCTCTCGCTCGAGCGCTGCCGGTTCGCCAACCCCGGCGACCGCGCGGCCAGCCTCGGCCCCGGCCCGCGCTACTGGGTCGGCGACCGCCCGCCTCGCTGAGCGAGCGGTCCGCCGCGGGGTGTGGCGCAAGACGACGACATGGCGGACGTTTTGCGCCACACCCCCTGGAGGTCAGGCATCGCCCCTGGAGGTCAGGCGTCGCCCCCGGAGGTCACGCGTCGCCGGGGCTCACGAGGCCGGACTCGTAGGCGAGCACGACGGCCTGGACGCGGTCGCGCAGGCCGAGCTTGGCGAGCAGGCGCGCGACGTGGGTCTTGACGGTCGTGTCGCCGACGACGAGCTGCGCCGCGATCTCCGCGTTCGACAGCCCCGCGCGAGCAGCTTGAAGACCTCGAGCTCGCGGGCGGTGAGCTCGTCGAGTCCGGGTGCTGTGGCGTGGTTGGCGGGGCGGCTGCGGGCGAACTGCTCGATCAGGCGGCTCGTGATCGAGGGTGCGAGCAGCGCCTCGCCGCCGGCGACGACGCGGATCGCGGCGATGAGCTGCTCCGGCGGGCTGTCCTTGAGCAGGAAGCCGCTCGCGCCCGCGCCGAGCGCGTCGTAGACGTACTCGTCGAGGTCGAACGTCGTGAGGATGAGCACGCGGGGCGGCCCGGTCTCCGGCGCGGGGTCGGCGCGCGCGATCTGGCGCGTCGCGGCGATGCCGTCCAGCTCGGGCATGCGGATGTCCATGAGCACGACGTCGGGCTTCAGCCGCTGCGCCCCGTGCACCGCTTGCTCGCCGTTGGCGGCCTCGCCGAGGACCGCGATGTCGTCCTCGGCCTCGAGCACCATGCGAAAGCCGGCCCGCACGAGCGCCTGGTCGTCGGCGATGAGGACGCCGATGCTCACGGCTCGATCGGCAGCGACGCCCGCACGACGAAGCCGCCCTCCGGGCGCGGGCCCGCGTGCAGCTCGCCGCCATAGAGCGCCACCCGCTCGCGCATCCCGACGAGCCCCTGGCCCCCGCCGTGCGCGGAGCTGACCTCGCCGCCGTTGCCTCCGGCCGCCGAAGTCCGGCCGCGCGCGCCGTGCGGAGCCTCCGCGCCGGCCGCGCGGCCGCGAGCGCCGTGCGGTACCTCCGCGCCGGCCGCGCCGTGCGCGCGGCCGCGAGCGCCGTGCGCCGGCTCCGCGCCCGCCGCGCCCGGCGACCCGCCTCGCGGGCCGTCGTCGGCGATCTCGAGCTCGATCGCATCCACGGCGTAGCGCACGACGACGCAGGCGCGCACCGGACCCGCATGCTTGCGCGCGTTGGTCAGCGCCTGCTGGACGATCCGGTAGGCGGACAGGTCGACGCCGGCCGGCAGCGGCGCGGGCTCGCCCTCCACCGTCAGCTCGACGTCCAGCCCGCCGGCCCGCGCCTGGTCGACGAGCGCGGCCACGCCGTCCATGCTCGGCTGCGGCGCGAGCGGGGCGTTCGCAGCCGAATCGGGGTGGCGCAGGATGCCGAGCGAGCGGCGCATCTCGTCGAGCGCGTTGCGGCCCGTGAGCTCGATCGCCTCGAGCGCCTCGCGGGCGCGCTCGGGGTCGCGGTCGAGCATCCGCCGCGCGCCCTGGGCCTGCGCGACCATCCCGCCGACCGAGTGCGCGACGACGTCGTGCAGCTCGCGCGCGATCCGCGCTCGCTCCTCGCCGACGGCGGCGCGCTCGCGCTGCAACGCCTCCTGCTCGAGCAGCGCGATCCGCTGCGCCCGCGCCCGGCTGCTGAGGCCGACGAGCCACGGGGTCGCGACGATCAGGCCGCCGGAGAACAGGAAGCTCGCGACGTCCGGGTGATCGCTGGCCACGACGCTGGTCCACAGCCCGGCGACGCCGAGCGCCGCGCCCGCCTGGGCCGCGCGGTCCGCGGCGTGGGCGCCGAGCGAGTAGAACGTGATCGCGCCCGCGACGAGGCAGGCGAAGTACGGCGGCTCGCCCACGAACAGGTCGCCGTCGAGGATCGAGGTCAGCGCGGCCGTCGCGCTGAAGCAGCACGCGACCGCGAGCGCATGACGGCGGCGCAACGCGAGCGGCAGCGTGAGCAGCAACCCGCCGGCGACGTTCAGCAACGAGCCGTCGGCGCGCTCGCCGAGCCCGAGCTGCAGCTGGAGCACGACCGCCAGGGCGAGCGCGATGAGCGCGTCGGCGAGGCGGGGGTCGCGCAGCCGTTGCATGCGACCGACCGTAGCGTCCGCCGCCACGAACGGCGTCCTCCGCGCGGACGACGCGCATCGTCCTCGCGGATGACGGCGCCCTCCCGAAGATCGTCGCCTGGGCCACGCGCATCCGTCGCCGGGGCGGACGACGCGCGAGCCGCCGGCGGCGATGGTCTCGGTGCGCTTGCAGATCGCGGCGCCAATGACCGAAGGAGGCTCACCGATGACGACAGCAACGATCGCCGCCGAGAGCGCGGTGACCGGCCCGCCCGCGGCGGCCCCGCCGCCAGCGATGAGCCTGCGCGGCCTGACGAAGCGCTACGGCGAGCGCACGGCGGTCGACGGCCTGACGATCGACGTGCCGGCCGGCGTCGTCGCCGGGTTCGTCGGCCCGAACGGTGCCGGCAAGACGACGACGATGGCGATGCTGCTCGGCCTCGTGACGCCGAGCGAGGGCTCGGGGAGCGTGCTCGGCGAGCCGTTGGCGCGGCCCGGCACCTACCTCGGGCGCGTGGGCGCGCTCATCGAGGGGCCCGCGTTCTACCCCGGTCTCAGCGGCGCGCGCAACCTCGCCGTGCTCGCGACGGCGGGCGGCCACGACCCGGCGCAGATCCCCGGCTTGCTCGACCTCGTCGGGCTCGGCGCGCGCGCCGGCGACGCCGTGCGCCGCTACTCGTTCGGGATGAAGCAACGCCTCGGGATCGCCTCGGCGCTCCTCGGCGACCCGGACCTCCTCATCCTCGACGAGCCGATCAACGGCCTCGATCCGGCCGGCGTGCACGAGATGCGCGGCCTCATCGGGCGCCTCGCGAGCGGCGACCGGACGGTGCTCGTCTCGTCGCACGTCCTCGCCGAGCTCGAGCAGGTCTGCGACTGGCTCATCGTCATCGACGGCGGGCGGCTCGTGTTCCAGGGCCCGGCGGCCGAGCTGCTCGATCGCACGGGCTCGACCCTCGTCGTCGCGCCCGAGCATCCGGCCGACGCCGAGCG
The DNA here is from genome assembly GCA_963806515.1 of uncultured Actinomycetes bacterium. Taxonomy (GTDB): domain Bacteria; phylum Actinomycetota; class Thermoleophilia; order Solirubrobacterales; family Solirubrobacteraceae; genus CADCVQ01. The sequence goes on from CAWDYO010000014.1 coordinate 243,688, forward strand.
CCTGCGCGCCGTCCTCGCCGCGGCGGGCCACGCGGTGTCGACGGGCGCGGACCGAACCGGCGACCTGCACGTTCCCGCCGGCGCCGCGGACCAGCGCGGCCTCGCCGCCGCGATCAACCGTGCCGCGGCCGCTGAGGGCATCGTCCTCGCCGAGCTACGCGTCGCCCGCACGAGCCTCGAAGACCGCTACCTCACGATGGTGCAAGGAGGAGACCGATGACCGCCATGTTCAAAGCCGAGCTGCTGAAGTTGCGCCGCCGCAGCGTCGCGGTGGCCGCGGGCCTGCTGACGATCGCGTTCGCCGCGGTCGCCACCGTGGCCGTGTTCCTGTCGGCGACCGACGCCGGCGCACCCGGCGCCGCGCAGCGCGCAGCGACCGTGCAGTCGCTCGAGCAACCCGGTGGTGCCACGGAGGCGTTCGCGCTCGGCGCGGCGTTCACCGGGATCCTCGTGCTCGTCCTGTTCATCGCGAACGTGGCGGGCGAGTTCTCCCAGGGGACCTTCCGCACGCTGCTCATGCGCCAGCCGCGCCGCATCGCGCTGCTGGGCGGCAAGATGGCCGCGCTGCTCGCGTTCGTGGCCGTCGTCCTGCTCGTGGCGGAGCTCCTGACCGTCGCGGCCTCGGCGGCGATCGCGCCGTCGCAGGACATCGCGACGTCGTCGTGGTTCACGCTGGACGGCTTCGGCGAGGCCGCGCGCGACTACGCGACCGCGTTCGCCGGCGTGTCGGCGTGGGCCTGCCTCGGGATGGCGCTTGCGGTCTTCGTGCGCTCGATTCCGATCGCGCTGGCGATCGGCATCGTCTGGTCGGGGCCGTTCGAGCACCTGCTCGAGGACGCCTGGGCGACCGCAAGCCAGTGGTTCCCGGGCCTGCTGCTCGAGTCGCTCGCGGCCGGCGGGACGGACGAGGTCTCGCTCGCGCGAGCGCTCCTGCTCGTCGGGCTCTACGTCGCGGCCGGCGTCACCGCCGCCGCCCTGGTGTTCGCCCGGCGCGACGTCACGGCATGAGCAATCGCGCCGGGGGTGGAGTCGTCCAGGCACCGCTGCGGGGCCTGGATGGATCCACCCTCGTCTCTACCTCGGCTTCCGCGCGCTGCTCGCCGCCGTGCGCGGTCACGAGCACGCCGATCGCGCGCTCGCCGCGGCGCCGAGCCGCGAGCTGCGCCAGGGCCTGCTCAGCAACCTCGCCAACCCGAAGATGGCGGTCTTCTTCAGCAGCCTGCTGCCGCAGTTCGGCGGCTCGCTGCACGAGCTCCTCGCCCACGGCCTGATCTTCTGCGCGCTCACGATGGCCTGGCTCAGCGGCTACGCGTACGCGGTCGCCCGCGCCGGCGACGAGCTGCGCCGCCGCCGCGTGCGCCGCACGATCGACGCCCTGACCGGCACGGCGCTCGTCGCCTTCGGCGTCGTCTCGCGACCGCCGACCGGGCGGCGGCGTAGAGCAGCAGCGCAGGCGCGCTGCCATGGGGGAGGCTCGACCTCAGCGTGTGGCTAGCCCACCCGGGCAGGGCGCGGGCGACCCGGGACGGTCATGCGGATGCCTTCATCCCACGTCGAACCTCCCAAGGACACATCCATGACATCCGAGAAGCAGGCCGCTCGCGCACGCCGTCACGTGGCGCGTTCGTCGCGCCGCGGGCGAACCTCTACGACGACCACGGCAAGCTCGTCATCACGCACTTCGCCGGCCCGAGGTGGCAGGCCAAGGACGCCAGCACGGTGCTCGGCGCGCGGGTGGACGGCGTGACGGTCGACCCGACGGCGATCCCGTGGCTCTTGCTCTCCACGACCTCGGTCGGCGAGCACGGTGGCCGCCTCGCGCACACGACGTTCATCCAGCGGATCGCGACGGCCGGCGGGCTCGCGCCGGCGGCCGGCGACTGCACCGCCGCGACGGCGGGCGCCGTCCGCGAGGTTCCCTGCACCGCCGACTACACGTTCTGGAAGGCGACGGGCCACTGACGCTCGCCGGCGCGCGGCGCGAGCCGCGTCAGTCGACGACGAGGATCGCCTCGGAGGCGCAGCGCAGGTCGGCGATGCGCTGCGCCTCCTCCTCGAGGTCCGCCCGGGCGATTCGCCCGAGCTTCTCGACGGTGATCTCCGCCTTGCGCCCCTTCGCCTTGACGCGCCACAGGCCGGCGAGGCGGCCGTCCTTCAGCACCGCGCCCGGACTGGCCACGGGGCGAAACAGCCGCTTGCGCAGCTCGGTCTCGGGCGCGAGGAGCGGGCGGTTGGGCTTCTGCAGGTAGGGGTCGCCGGGTGGGATGAGCCGCAGCCCGGTCGCGGGCGGCGGCGCGTCGAGGGCGGCGACGTCCTCGCTCAGCACCCACGCCTTGCGCTTCGCCACCGACGCGGGTTCGAGGTCGTCTTCGACCTGCGCCCAGAGTCGCTTGGCGTGGGACTTCGCGAGACCCGCCCACTCGCCGAAGTCCGCGCTCGTCGCCGGTCCGTACACGTGCAGGAACCGGCGGACGGCGTCGACGGCAGCCGGCGCACGGCCGGGCTTGGCCTGGACGTAGCGGCGCTGTGCGTCAAGGCGCGCGCCCGCCTTCACGGTCGCGAAGCGCCACAGCATCGGGGCGACGTGGTGGCTGCCACACCCCTCGCACCACGGCAGGAGGTCGGACTCGACGCGCTCGCGCAGCGCCTCGTGCAGTTCGACCTTGCCGAGCGCGCGCCCGCCGCGCAGCGCGTCCTTCGTCGCCGCCGCGATCTTGTCGAGGGCGTCGGTCGGCGCGAAGCCGTGCTCGGCCGCCAGGCGCTGGACCTGCTCGCCGAGCTGGCGACCGAGCTCGTCGTCGTCGCGGGCGATGAGCGCGCGCCCGAAGAGCGCGTGGTCGTCGGGGGCGAGCGCGTGGATCGCGCCGCGCACGACGTGTGCGACGACGAGCTCGCCGCCGTCGACGGCCTCGTCGTAGCGCTCGCGCGTGAGGCCGTCCAGCCGGGCGGCCATGGCGAGCAGCGCGGCGTCGCGCGAGAAGTCCGAGGCGGGGCATGCCGCCGCCTCGGCGAGGCTGGTCGCATCGCGGCTGGCGAGACCCGAGCGAGCCAGCCGGAACGCGAGGATCTGCTCCGCCTCCACACGAGCAGCCTAGGGCCATCGGGCCCGCCGGTTTGGCTACGTGCGCGTCGGACGCGAGCGAGACGACCCGCCGGGCACCCGCCCTGGGAGCTCTCGGGTGTACTCGTCGCGGCGCAGCAGCATGACCCCGAACATGCCGGCGAACATCGCGACGTGCTCGAAGAACATGAGCATGTGGACGTCCTCGGCGAGACCGGCCTGCAGCAGGCCGACCGCGACGAAGCTCGGCACGAACATCGCGGCGGTCATCTCCGACGTCGCACGCCAGCGGTGTCCGCGGTAGCGCATCCAGCCGACCATCGGGACCGTCATCGTGAGCGCCATGAAGAGGAGCAGCAGCTCGGGCTGCTCGCGGTCCCACGCCCCGACGTCGACGCCGACGAGGCTCAGCAGCGCGCCGAAGACGAACCCCAGCACGACCATCCCGAGGATCATCGCGACGACCATCTCGAGGTAGTGCCGAAGGAACGTCGAGGTCGGGCTGGGGGTCGAGGTCGTCACGCCTGCGCAGATCGTAGAACCGATCGCGCGGCGCGTCGCGCGCGCTTGCCGCTCGCGAGGAGCGTCGCCTCGCTGCGCGGGCACCTGGACACCCGCCCGAGCGCGAGCTAACGTCGCCTGCGCTGCCCACTCGGCGATGAAAAGGGGGGACGAATGGTCGACCGGCCCAAGCCGCTCGTGATCACGCGTCGCAGGTTCATCCAGGGGACCGCTGCCACGCTCATCCTTGCGGGATGTGGGAGCTCTGAGAGCGGCGAGGACACGCCCGCCGGCGGCGTCGCGGCTCCCTCGGAGACGTTCACCGAGCCGTCCGCGAAGCTCTCCGGCGAGCTGAAGATCCTGCTCTGGAGCCACTTCGTCCCGCGCCACGACAAGTGGTTTGACCGCTTCGCGGAGGAGTGGGGTCGCAAGGTCGGCGTGAAGGTCACGGTCGACCACATCGAGGTCACGACGATCCCTGCGCGCTTCGGCGCCGAGATCGCCGCGAAGTCCGGGCACGACGTCGTCCAGTTCATCGGCCCGCTGCCCCAGCTCGAGCCGAGCGTCATCGACCTCGCCGACGTCACGAAGGAGGCCGTGTCGCGCTTCGGCAAGCAGATCCCGCTGTGCGAGCGCAGCAGCCTGAACCCCACGACGAAGAAGTACTACGCCTACAGCCCGGGGTGGGTGCCCGATCCGGGCAACTACCGCAAGAGCATGTGGACCGAGGCCGGCCTGCCGAACGGCCCGACGACGTGGGACGAGCTGCGCGAGGGCGGCGCGGAGATCAAGTCCAAGCGCAAGGTCCAGGTCGGCATCGGGATGTCGCAAGAGATCGACTCGAACATGGCCGGCCGCGCGCTGCTGTGGTCCTACGGCGGCGCGATCCAGGACGAGCGCGAGCGGGTCATCCTCGACTCGCCCGAGACGGTCGCTGCCGTCACGTACATGAAGGGCCTGTTCGAGGACGCGATGACGAACGAGGTCTTCGCCTGGACCCCCGCCTCCAACAACCAGGCGCTCGTCGCGGGCAAGCTGTCGTACATCGTCAACTCGATCTCGGCGTACCGGACGATGCAGCAGGTCAACCCGCGGGTCGCCGAGGACGTCTTCTTCGTCCCCGCGCTGAAGGGACCGAAGACCGGGGTCGCGGCGCAGCACGTCATGTACAACTGGCTCGTCCCGAAGCACGCGAAGAACGCCGACGCGGCGCAGGAGTTCCTTCTGCACTACACGGAGAACTTCGCGCGCGCCACGTGGGAGAGCGAGCTGTACGACTTCCCCGCGTTCGAGAAGCTCTCGCCGAAGCTCGACGAGTGGCTGGACGACGATCCGTTCGGCTCCAAGCCGGCGAACAAGCTCGCGGTGCTGAAGGACGCGCTGGACTGGACGACGAACGTCGGCCACCGGGGGTCGGCGAACACCGCGATCGGCGAGGTGTTCGGGACGTTCATCATCCCGAGCATGTACGCGCGCGCTGCCCGCGGTCGCGCGACCCCGCAGGCGGCCGTGACGCGCGCGCAGGCGCAGATCGAGCCGATCTTCGCGAAGTGGCGCAAGCGGGGGCTGATCGGTGGCGCGGCGTAGGTGGCGCACGCGGTCGAGGTCAGGGGGCTGAGCAAGCACTTCCGCGACGTTCGCGCGATCGACGGCGTCGACCTCGCGACCGGCGAAGGGGAGTACCTCGTGCTGCTCGGCCCCTCGGGTTGCGGGAAGACGACGCTGCTGCGGACGATCGCGGGGCTCGAGGAGCCGACCGAGGGCGAGGTCCTCATCGGCGGCAACGTCGTCAACGGCTTGGCGCCGCGGGCGCGGAAGATCGCGATGGTCTTCCAGAGCTACGCGCTGTATCCGCACAAGACGGTCGCGCAGAACATCACGTTCCCGCTGAAGGCGGCCGGGCTGGCGCCGGAGGAGCGCGACCGCCGCGCGGCGTGGGCGGCCGAACTGCTCGAGATCACGGGCCTCCTCGATCGCAAGCCGCGCCAGCTCTCGGGCGGCGAGCGCCAGCGGGTGGCGCTGGCGCGCGCGCTCGTCCGCGAACCCGACGTGTTCCTGCTCGACGAGCCGCTGTCGAACCTCGACGCGAAGCTGCGCGCGACGGCGCGCGACGAGCTCAAGAGCTTCCAGCGCCGGGTCGGGACGACGACGATCTACGTGACACACGATCAGACCGAGGCGATGGGGCTCGGCGATCGGATCGCGGTCATGTACCGCGGGCGGGTGCGGCAGGTCGGCGTCCCGCAGGAGGTCTACCTGCGCCCCGCGGACACGTTCGTCGCGACGTTCCTGGGCTCGCCGCCGATGAACCTCGTGGCGCGCGGCGACGAGCTGGTCGGCTTCCGGCCGGAGAGCTTCCTGCCGGCCGGCCTGGTCGACGGCGGCGACCGCCGGGTGACGGCGACGTTCGACGTCGATCGCGTCGAGTACCTGTCGGGGGACCGCCTCATCTACGGGACGGTGCGCGGACTGGGCATCCAGACGCGCGTCATCTCGAAGCTCGGGGCGACCGTGAGCACGCCGATCGAGACGGGCCACGTCCACGAGTTCGCACTGCACGAGCGCGACCTGTGCCGGTTCGACGCGGCGAGCGGCGAGCGGCTGTGAGGAACCGCCCCCGCAAACCTCCGCTCGCGGACCGCGACGCGGCGCTCGCGCGGCTGTTCCTCTTGCCGGCGATCGTGTACGTCCTCGCGCTCGTCGCGCTGCCGTTCCTGCTCGCGATCGCGTTCGCCTTCAGCGACGTCACGACCGGCGACCCGAGCTTCGACTGGGTCGGCTTCGCGAACTTCTCGGCGATCTTCGACGACCCGGTCTTCTGGCAGGCGCTGCGCAACACGCTCGTGTTCACGGCCATCTCGATGGTCGTCATCGTCGTGCTCGGCAAGGCGCTCGCGCTGATCCTCGTCGCCGACTTCCGCTTCAAGCGCACCGTGCGCTTCTTCGTGCTGCTGCCGTGGACGACGCCCGTCGCGCTGTCGGCGATCGCGTGGCTGTGGATGCTCGACTCGGTCTACAGCCCGCTGGACTGGGTGCTGCGCTCGCTGAACCTGCTCGACGCGAACATGTACTGGCTCGGGCGCGACAACCTCGCGGCGCTGTCGGTGATCGCCGTGCACGCGTGGCGGATCGTGCCGCTCGCGGCGGTGATCATGCTCGCCGGGCTCGTGTCGATCCCGAAGGACATCCACGATGCGGCGGAGGTCGACGGCGCGGGCTTCTGGCGGCGCCTGTTCGAGATCACGCTGCCGATGACGATGCCGGTCGTCGCCGTCGCGGCGCTGTTCGGCGCGGTGCTGACGTTCACCGACATGACGGTCGTCTACGTCCTGACGCGCGGCGGCCCGGAGAGCGCGACGCAGGTGCTGCCGAGCTACGCGTACTTCAAGGGCATCGAAGGCGGCGACCTGGCGCAGGGCGCGGCGATCGCGCTGTTCCTCTTCCCGCTGCTGCTTGCGGCCGCCGTCGCGATCCTGCGCTCGGTCCGGCGGATGGAGACGTTCTGAGCGACGCGGCCGTCATCGCACTGGAACGGCGGCGTGCCGCGCGGCGCCATGCCCGTCATCGCGTCGGCCTCTACGCCGCGGCGATCGGCGCGGCGCTGCTCGCGGCGCTGCCGTTCGTGTGGGGCACGATCACGGCCTTGAAGCAGGACGCCGACCTGTACAACGCCGACAACGCGCCGTTTCAGTTCAACCTGGCGCCGACGTGGGACCACGTCTCGTATCTCTTCACCGACACGCAGTTCGCGACGTTCGCGTGGAACACGCTGTGGGTCGGGCTGCTCGTCGTCGCGATCACGCTCGCCGTCAGCCTGCCGGCCGCGTACAGCCTCGCGCGGCTGAACATGCCGTGGGCGGGGCCGCTGAGCATCGCGATCTTCTTCGTCTACCTCGTCCCGCCGACGCTCCTGTTCATCTCGCTGACGCGGGTCGTGAGCGTCGTCGGCCTGCAGGACTCGACGTGGTCGCTCGTGCTGATCTACCCGACGATCACGATCCCGGTGTCGGTCTGGCTGCTGACGGGCTTTCTCAAGGCGATCCCCAAGGACGTCGAGGAGCAGGCGATGATCGACGGCCACAGTCGGGTCGGCGCGTTCACGCGCATCGTCATCCCGCTCTCGCTGCCTGGCATCGTCGCGGTCGTCGTGTTCGCGTTCACGCTGACGGCACACGAGTTCATCTACGCCCTCGCCTTCATCTCCCCGTCGGCGAGCAAGACCGTCAGCATCGGCGTGCCGACCCAGCTCGTCCGCGGCGACGTCTTCTTCTGGCAGTCGCTGCAGGCCGCCGCGGTCCTCGTCGCCGTTCCGATCGCCTTCGCGTTCAACCTCATGCTCGAGCGCTTCATCACCGGCTTCACGATGGGCGCCGTCAAGGGCTGAGGCGCGCCTCGATCGCTTGTGGGCGCCGCGCTTGGTCTCCACGTAGGCGGCGAGGCGGTCGAGCAGCAGGTCTTAGAGCTGGCAACCTCCGCGCGCCGCGCGGACGTTGCCTATCGTCGGAGCCGTGACGCGGCGACCATGGCTGCTCGGGCTCGCGCTGGCGCTCGTGACCGCCGGGATCGTCGCGGCGCTGATCGCCAGCGAGCCGTCGGGAACGGGCGCCGAGAACGTGGGCGAGTCGGGTCCCGAGCGGGTCGTGCTGCCCGAGCGCCATCCGGCGGAGGAGCCGGCGCGCGCCGAGCGCCGCAGCTGCAAGGCGACGCAGAGCAACCCCGGCGGCACGAACAACTACATCCCGGACGCGCCCAAGCTCGACTCGCTCGGCAGCGGCTTCGTGATCACTGGCCTCGTCCGCTCGGCGGCCGGCTGCCGTCCACTGAAGGGCGTGCGCATCCAGGTCTGGCTCGCGACGGAGACCGGCGGCGAGCAGGACAACCGCGCGAGCGTCTTCACCGGCTCCGACGGGCGCTACCGGATCGAGACGGCGCCTACCGTGCCGCAGTTCGGCGAGCCCAACATCCACGTCGGCTACGACGACGACGCGTATCGCGAGGTCTTCATCCGCCGCGTCGTCGACCTCGACGACGAGCGCGCCGTCGTCAACCTGACCCTCGCGCGCGGTGGCTAGGGATCGCGCGCTGGTCCAGCCGTTCCTGCGGGGCGTCGCGCACGCGGTCCGAGCGCGCGCCGCGACCTTCGCACCGGTTGCCTGCGATGGCTGAACGCCGGACGCTCGCCCTGTGCGCGGGCGCGGGTGCGGTCGTCGCGGTCCCGCTGACCCTTGCCGTCACCGATCGCCATCTCGCGGACGCCTCGGCGGCGCTCTTCGTCTCGACGGTCGCGGGCACGCTCGCCGTCGCCGCGCTCGCGATGCAGCCGCTGCTCGCACGCGCGCGCCGGATCGCGCGCCACCAGCTCCTCGGCGCTGTCGTGCTGTCGCTCGTGCTCGTGCACGTCGGTGCGCTGTTCGTCGAGTCGCCCGAAGACGCCCGGTTCGCGCTCTCGCCCGACGGCCCGACCCGCGCCCGCATGGCGCTCATCGCCACGCTCGCACTGTTCGGCGTGGTTGCCCTTGGTGCGCTGCGTACACGGCTGCCGCTGCGCCCCGCCACCTGGCGCGTGCTGCACGCGTACCTCGCGGTGGTCGTCATCGCGCTGGGCATCGGTCATGCGGTCCTCACGGATGGTGCGCTGGACGACGCCGGGACCGTGGTCCTCGTGCTCCTCGGCACCTGGGCCTGCTCGGCGTGCCCGCCGCGCATCTCACGCGCACGCGCCGCGCGCGGGCGAGAGCCACGTCCGACGACCTCAGGGTGTGAGCGCCACCGCCGCCTCCGGCGTCGCGACGCGGAACGTGAAGCTCTCGACGAGGTACAGGTCGAGCATGGCGGCGTCGTGGCGGTCGTAGCCGACCGAGAGGTCCTCGCCGGCATCGAAGAGGAAGTCGCCGCCGCGCTGGCTCACCACGACCGCGCCGTCCACGCCGGGTGCCCACACGAGCGGTCCCCCGATGATCTGACGCAGGTGGTTGAGGAGCGGATAGCCGCCGTGCTCGGTCGTCTCGAGGACGCGCGTGTAGGCCTCGCGTCCCAGCGCGAGACCGTACGGGCCGTCGACACCGGAGCGAAGCAGCGCCTCGACCGCCTTGGCCACGTGGCTCGGGTACAGCTCGCAGTCCTCGCCGAGTGCGAGCGGTTCGTGCGACGAGGCCTCCGCGATGCCCGTGATGCCTGCGGCCGGCCAGCCGTGGAACACCGCGCGGTTCTCCGCCGCCGCGATGCGATGCGCCGCCGCGTCGAGCGCGGCCAGGTCGACGTCGTCCGCGCCGCGGTCGGCATCGCGCAGCTCACCGCGCGGGATCGAGAACGGCGCACGTAGCTCGACGACGGCGAGCACGCGGCGCTGCGCCGCGTCGAGGCCGTCGCCCGGCGACTCGGCGAGCGGGGTCGTGCGGCCGAGGTTCGTCGCCGAGTGCTCCCAGCCATGCGGACCAGAGAAGTCGATCAGCTTGCGCGCCGCGAGGGCGGGCGTCAGCCGTTCGCGGGCCTCGTCGTCGATGAGGCCCCAGCTCGCCTCGGTGATGGGCGCGAACTCGCGCAGCAGATGGCTCATGACGCTCCTCTCAGGCTGCCGATACCGAGCGAAAGGCTGGTGGCGACGGCCTCCGGCCCCTCGAATGCCTCTTCCTCGGCTTCCTCGCCGTGCTCGACGATGTCGCCTTCCTGGAACAGGATGCCCTCGGCGATCTCGCGCCAGAGGGGAGTGCGGCGCAGCAGGAACTCGAGGTCCATGCAGAAGTGCTTGAACTCCTCGCCCTGCGCGTTGCTCATGATCGCGAGGGCCTCGCGGTCGGGCTCGACGGCGATGCGCTGCTCGTACCAGCCGATCGCCTCGGCCTCTTCGGTGAGCGACGTGCACAGACGCGCGAACGTCCGCGTCTCGGCGGGCAGTTCGCCCGGTGGCTCGTGGTACTGGTCGAATCCCATGTAGACCTCGCGTAGGTCGTCGTTGCGTGTGTGCAAACGCAGCCGTGCGTGGCTGGCTGGTTGCTGCCGGTACCCGCTATGCGCCTGCGCCAACAAGCGCTCGCTGGCAATGGCGCTTTCCCCGGATGCCGGGGTCAACACGCCAGCGGACGAACGTCGCGGACGGGCCGGCGCCGAGAGATCCTCGCGGCTACCAGGCGGGGGGCAAGTCGAGCTCGGCCTCGGAGCGTCGGAGGCGCTGCGCGCGTGCACGGGCGGCGGGGTGTCGTGCATCGCCAGCGGGCAGCAGGCCGAGCAGGAGCTCGGCGGCCGCCTGGTCGTCGCGGCCGGGCGGGCCGGCGCACCACGTCGCGACGAGATCGGGGTCGGCAGATGCCAGGACGGCATTGCGAATCGTGCCGTCCAGGCGTTGTCGTGCCTCGACGATGAGCGGGACCTCGGAATGCCGCAGGAGCTGATCCGGATAGCGCTTGAGCGCCCGCGCGAGCTGACCTGCGTCGAGCATGCGCTCGACGTCCTCGAAGTCGCTGTGGACCGGAGCGGCGAGCCGGTAGGGGCGCGACTGGAGCACTTGGCCGAGCACGCGCCGCAGGCGGCTGACCTCGGCGCGGATGGTGACGGGCTTGCCCCGGTCGCCGTATAGCGCGAGGGCCAGCTGCTCGGTCGTGAGCCCTTCGGGACACAGCGCGAGGACGGCAAGCAGCTCAGCCTGGCGCAGGCCGACGGTGATCAGCCCGTCCGCGGTGCGAACCCGTGGTCCTCCGAGGAACTCGAGGTGCAGCGCGGCGGCCTGCGGGTCGACCGGTGGCCGCGTCGGCCGCGCCTGGCGCCAGAGCACGTGGCCGCCGCCGCCGAGCGGCTCCGCCGTGGCGCTCGTGCCATCGGCGAGCGTCACCTCGCCGCCGGGGCCGACCAGCAACGTCCCGTCCACCCAGCCGTGCGGCACGCTCATGACCACGCGGCCGTGCGCGTTGAGCAGCGCCGTCGGCTGCGCCGTGCCCGCGATCCGCGCGCAGTACAGCTCCCGCAGGCGCTGGGTGCTCCGTTGTTGCTCGGCGCGTAGGTAGGCCTCGGCCATCCCGGCCGCGGCCGAGACGAGCGACAGCGTGTGCGGATGGGCCGTCTTCAGATGGCCGGTGAGATCGACGACGCCGATGATCTCGCCGGTTTCCGGGTCGTGGATCGGCGCGCCCGAGCACTGCCATGGGTGGACGAGGCGGCTGAAGTGCTCGGCGGAGAAGATCTGGACCGGGTGGTCGACGGCGATCGCCGTGCCGAGCGCGTTGGTCCCGGCGCCCTGCTCGCTCCAGTCGGCGCCGCAGACGAAGTGCATGTTCTCGGTCGCCTCCATCACGTGCTGGTGGCCCTCGATCCACAGCAGCACGCCGCGTGCGTCTGAGATCACGAGCATGTGGCCGGCCCGCGTCGTCGCGTCCGAGAGGAGGTCTCGAAGCACCGGCAGCACCGCGTAGAGCGGGTGGTGCTCCCAACGGTCGGCGATCGCGTCCTCGTCGACGACGATCGGAGCGCGGCCCTCACCCGGGTCGATGCCGGCTTCGCCCGACCGCGCCCAGGACTGCTTGACGACGGCGCGCACGGTGCCCGCGACCTCGTCACCGGAGTGGAAGGCATCGTGCACGCGGCGCAGCGACCGCGCGTATGCGGGCCGATCGGTTACCGCGTCGACGCCGATCCACGGGCTGCGAATGGGCGCGGCGATGCCAGTGACTGTGGACCGCTGCGCTCGAACCGTCAACTCGTGCGCCGCCGGCGCGCAACGTTCGCGCAACGTCGACGGGCGCAGCTTTCGCGCAACGGGGCCGAACCTACTGTCGTCGGGGTCGTGCCGATCGGCACGCGTTGGAGGAGCACACGGCGGAGGTACCGCCGAGATCCGAGGAGACCTTCCATGACTGTGACCTACCCCCCCGAGACCGTCCGAAGCCTGCCGACCTCCACGCGCGAGCTGCTGATCGGCGGTGAGTGGGTCGCCGCGGCGAGCGGGCAGACGTTCGAGACGCGCGATCCGGGGACCGGCGAGCTGCTGGCCCGGGTCGCCGAGGGCGGGGCGCGCGACATCGATCTCGCCGTGCAGGCTGCACGCCGCGCGCTCGAAGACGGGCCCTGGTCGCGCATGTCGCCGTCGGAGCGCGGCCGGATCATCCACCGCATCGGCGATCTGGTCATGGAGCACGCCGACGAGCTCGCTGAGCTCGACAGCCTCGACAACGGCAAGCCGAAGTCCGTCGCGCTCGCCGCCGACGTGCCGCTGGCCGCCGACATCTTCTGGTACATGTCGGGCTGGGCGTCGAAGATCCGCGGCGGCACGATCACGCCGTCGGTCCCGTACATGCCCGGCGCCGAGTTTCACTGCTACACGACGCGCGAGCCGGTCGGCGTCGTAGGCCAGATCATCCCGTGGAACTTCCCGCTGCTGATGGCCGCGTGGAAGCTCGGCCCCGCGCTCGCGACCGGCTGCACCGTCGTGCTGAAGCCGGCCGAGCAGACGCCGCTGTCGGCGCTGCGGCTTGGTGAGCTCATGCTCGAAGCCGGGCTGCCGGCGGGCGTCGTCAACGTCGTGCCCGGCTTCGGCGAGACCGCCGGCGCGGCGCTCGCCGCGCACGATGGCGTCGACAAGATCGCGTTCACCGGCTCGACGGAGGTCGGCAAGCACATCGTGCGTGCCGCGACGGGCAACCTCAAGCGCGTCTCGCTCGAGCTCGGCGGCAAGTCGCCGAACATCGTCCTGTCCGATGCCGACGTCGATGCGGCCATCGCCGGTGCCGCGCAGGGCATCTTCTTCAACCAGGGCGAGGTGTGCAGCGCCGGCAGCCGCCTGTACGTGCAGCGTGACCAGTTCGATCGCGTCGTCGAGGGCGTCTCCAGGGCCGCGCAGGCGATCAAGGTCGGTCACGGGCTCGATCCCGACACGGAGATGGGTCCGCTCGTCTCCGAGGAGCAGTTCACACGCGTGACGGGGTACCTCGCGCAGGGCGATCAGGAGGGCAGCCGCGTCGTCACGGGCGGCCACGCGATCGACGGGCCGGGCTACTTCGTCCAGCCGACGGTGCTGGTCGGGGCGGGACCCGACCACGCGATCGTCCGCGAGGAGGTCTTCGGGCCCGTCATCGCGGCGCTTCCGTTCGACGACGTCGACGATCTCGCCCGGCAGGCCAACGACTCGCACTACGGCCTCGCCGCGGGCGTGTGGACGCGCGACGTGTCCAAGGCCCATCAGCTCGCCAAGCGCATCAAGGCGGGGACCGTGCACGTCAACTCGTACCACGTGTTCAGCGCCGAGCTGCCGTTCGGCGGCTACAAGCAGTCGGGTTGGGGCCGCGAGATGGGCGAAGAGGTCCTCAACGCCTACCTCGAGACCAAGGCCGTCATCGTCGCGCTGTAGTGGCCCATCCGGCAAGCCCGCGCACGCTTGGACTTACCGGACGGACCACAGGACCGAGCTCGCGGGCGCCGTCGTCTTCGGCGGCGCCCGGCTCCGCGTTTCGCCACCCCAAGGAGATCCCGCATGTCGATTCTCGACGTCCCACCCGCCGCTGCCGCACCAAGCAACCACGCGACCGAGCCGAGCCTGCACAGCCTACCGAGCCGCCGTCGTGCACGAGTTCAAGACTCCGATGACCATCGAGCTGGTTTCGAGGCGCACGCTCGAAGCCGGGCAGGTGCTCGTGAAGGTCGAGGCGACGGGCCTCTGCCACACGGACATCCACGCCGCGCACGGCGACTGGCCGGTCAAGCCGACCCCGCCGTTCGTCCCCGGCCACGAGGGCGTCGGCATCGTCGTCGAGACGGGCTCCGCCGTCGCCGAGGTCGCGCTCGGAGACCGGGTCGCGATGCCGTGGCTCGGCTACGCCTGCGGCGCGTGCGACTACTGCGTCTCGGGGTGGGAGACGCTTTGCCTCGAGCAGAAGAACATGGGTTATTCGATCGACGGCACGTTCGGCGAGTACGCGGTCGCCTACGGTCGCATGGTCGTCAAGGTGCCCGAGGGCGTCGACCCGTTCGACGCGGCGCCGCTGACCTGCGCGGGCGTCACCACCTACAAGGCGGTCAAGGTCGCGGGCACGCGCTCGTCGAACCTCGTCGCGGTGTTCGGAGTCGGCGGGCTGGGCCACCTGGCGATCCAGTACGCCGCGATCGCCGGCGGGCGCGTCGTCGCCGTCGACATCCACGAGGAGAAGCTCGAGCTCGCCCGCGAGCTCGGCGCCGAGTTCACCGTCAACGCCGCGACGGAGGACCCGGTCGAGGCGATCCAGAAGCTCGGCGGAGCCCACCAGGCGATCGCGCTCGCGGTCGCCCCGAAGGCCTTCGAGCAGGCCTACGCGTCGCTGCGCCGCGGCGGCACGCTCGTCTTCGTGGCGCTGCCCGCCGACAACGAGGTGAAGCTGCCGATCTTCGAAACCGTCCTCAACGGCATCACGGTGGTCGGTTCGATCGTCGGCACCCGCGCCGACCTGCGCGAGGTCTTCGCGCTGCACGCCGCGGGCCGCACGACGGTCATCCGCGAGGTGCGCCCGCTCGCCGACGTCAACCGCGCGATCGAGGACGTCGAGGCCGGGCGCGTGGCCGCCCGCATCGTGCTCGAGCCGTAGCCATGGCCACGGCGCGGGGCCGGCCCGATCGGTCGGTGCCGCCCGCCGTTGTCCGGTGTCCCGGTGGTCGGGAGCGTCACGGCGCACGCATGCTCGCGATAGGACACAGCGAGCGTCGGCCGCGTCCTCACGTGCGGCGCGCCGTCAGGCAGCGCGGCGCAGTCGCCGAGCGCCTAGAAAGGGGACTCAAGTCGCCGTGCGGCGATCTGGTACACGCTGAACTGGCCCGGGCGGA
This sequence comes from uncultured Actinomycetes bacterium, assembly GCA_963806515.1. Taxonomy (GTDB): domain Bacteria; phylum Actinomycetota; class Thermoleophilia; order Solirubrobacterales; family Solirubrobacteraceae; genus CADCVQ01. The sequence continues at coordinate 259,025 of CAWDYO010000014.1, forward strand.
GCGGATGGCGTCTACCGAACGCGAGACAGTGCAGGAGCGGCTGGCCGCGCTCGTCGAGGCGGCCTTCGAAGACCATGCCCCAGTCGCCGGCCGGCGCGGGCAGGTAGGTCTTCACGCACCCGGGCAGACGGGTTCCGTCGCTGGCCTCATCGCGGCATGGACGCAGCAAGGTGACGGCGATCCCGTGAGCGGCCAACTGGCGGCGTGCGTCGAGCGCGACAATCCGACCCCGAGCGCTGGCGTGCGCCAGATCCTCGGCGAGGGTGCCGTCGTCAAACGTGACGCCGAACGCCGCGCCCGGCATGGCGGCTCCCCTCGTCGTCGCCGGGCAGCATGTGCGGGCCGTGCTCGGCCATAAAAGCGTCGAACTCGTCCTGGGTCATCGACCGTCCTGGTCGGGCTGATGACGCGGGAGGCTCGGCGTCGGGGCGGATGACCAGGCGACCGTCGGGCAGCTCTTCTTCGATGACGAAGCTACCGGTCCGGTCGCCGAGGACTGTGAGATGTTGGGTGGCGTTGCTCATGCCGGACCAGTTTGGCACGTCAAGGGCGAGCCGCCCAACGAAGCGGAAGCAACGAACGCGGAGCCAACCCAGACGCCGATCCCGGTCAACGGCGGTGTCCTCGCAGCTGTCGCATAGGCCAGGCAACGCTGACTGTCGACGTGGGTTGGTGGTCCGGCGCCCCGGCGCCCAGCTTCTCCAAGAGCGCCGGCGGCGGGGGACAGCCAGGCGCGAGCCGTGTTCGCCAATGACTCGCGCGCGGGCGGACGGCGCGCGAATCGCGCGGGCGATGCGGTCGGCCACGCTGGGCACTCCTCGCGGCTGTCGACGTGGACCACGTCGGCGACGATCGGTGACGTGTCGGCAACGCGACGTTGGTCGATTCCATAGAGCACTGCGATGACCACCTTCGCCAGCGTGGGAGAGGAACCATTCGGCGCGCCACCCCAGGTGATCCAGCCGTCTGGCTCGGGCTGTGCGAGCCGCCGGCCGAAACTTGCTTGTCGCTCGCGGGGCGGGCCGCTGGCGTACGCGCCGCACGCCCCGTTGGTAACGTCGCGTCAATGCCGGGCATGGATGTTTCGGGAGAGTCCTCGCGTTGGACCTTGATGGGACTCGGTTCGACAGAAGGCGTTCGCGGCGCGTTGATCTGATGGCGAGGTTTCGCACCCGCGCACGCGCGGTCGACATGCTCGGCCGCCAGCAGATCGCCGGTGTTCCGACGGCGATCAGCGAGCTGTTCAAGAACGCACACGACGCATACGCCGACAACGCGATCGTTGACTACTACCGCTCCGACGGCCTGTTCGTTCTGCGCGACGACGGCTTTGGCATGACCCCCGACGAGTACGAGAGCCGCTGGCTGACGCTTGCCACGGAGAGCAAGCTGGCCTCGCCCGGGTCGGTACCGGTCGCACGCCCTGGCCACGCACTCCGGGCAGTGATGGGAGAGAAGGGCATCGGCCGGCTCGCCATCGCCGCAATCGGCCCGCAGGTCCTCATCCTGAGCCGCGCCGGAGCGCGAGCACGAACTTGGCGAGTTGCTCGTGTCCCTGATCCACTGGAGCCTGTTCGAGATCGCCGGCGTGGATCTCGATGAGATCGAGATCCCGACGCTGACGCTGCCGGGCGGGACGCTGCCTGGTAGCGACGACGTGGCGACGCTCGTCGACTGGGTTGAGGAGAACCTGGACGGATTGGACCCGCCGGCGCCTCCCGAGCTCGCCGAGCGGATCAAGCGCGAGCTCGCCGACTTCAAGGGCGTCGGGCCCGGCCGAGCTCGATGAGGTTCTCGAGGGGCCGAGCCTTGCCACGGGGCCGGAACGCACTTCTTCATCCGCCCGGGAGATCACTTGATCAGGGACGATCTTGAGGCCCGCGAGCGCGGCGAGCCAAGCGATTTGCTGAAACTGCTCATCGGCTTCACCAACACGATGACGCCGGACCATCCGCCGTCTGTCCTCAACGTCGAGTTCCGCGACCACGCGACCGACGTCGGCTACGTCAACGTCGTCGCCGACACGGAGTTCTTTACCCCGGCTGAGTTCGAGCGGGCCGACCAGCGCATTCAGGGTGAGTTCGATGAGCAGGGGCAGTTTGCGGGCAAGCTGCGGCAGTTCGATAACGCGCCGACGGAGCTCGTGGTCCCATTTCCCGGGATCCGCGGCCAAGGGACGGCCTGCGGGCCGTTCAAGCTCGATGTCGCCTATATGCAGGGCGAACGCCGGCACACCTCCCTAGACCCGGAATCGTTCGCTGCGATGAATAGCAAGCTCAGGCTTCACGGCGGGTTGTACGTCTACCGCGACGGGATCCGCGTGCTGCCCTACGGCTCTCCGGACGTCGACTTCCTCGGCTTCGAGGAGCGCCGAAGCAAGAGCGCTTCCGACTACTTCTTCAGCTATCGGCGCATGTTCGGCGTGATCGACATCTCGCGCGAGCGCAACAGCCGACTGCGAGAGAAAGCGGGTCGCGAGGGCTTCGCGATGAACGACGCCTACCGCCAGTTCCGCGAGATGCTAAGCAACCTCTTCTATCAGGTCGCCCTGCACTACTTCCGCGAAGGCGGCGCGCAGTCGGAGTTCTTCATCGCCAAGCGCGAGGAGAACGACCGGCTCGAAGAGGCGCGACGGAAGGCCGCCGCCTCGAGGAGAGCGCGGAAGGTCAAGGTCGCCCGCGACCTCGACGAGTTCGAATCAGCGCTAAGCGCCGCCGCGGTGGCCACCGGCTTGGACTCCTCCAGCGGCTGCACGCGGCGAAACTGGGCCAGGCCGTAGCGCAGCAGCGCGAGCGACTCCGTGTCGCGCGCGGCCTCGCTCGGCTCGCCGAGCACGACGCTGATCACCTGCGAGCCGAGCGGCCCGCCGGCCGCGCCCACGAGCACGTAGCCCGCCGTTCCCGTGTGGCCGGTCTTCACGCCGTCCACGAAGTCGTACCGGGCGACGAGATCGTTGCGGTTGTCCACCACCCGCGGGTGCGCGCCCGACTCGAGGTTGGCGGCGGGCATGTCCACGATCGACGCAAAGCGCCGGTCTCGCAACAGCCGCCGGGCAAGCGCGGCGAGGTCGCGCGCCGTGGAGTAGTTGTCGGGATCGTCGAGCCCGATCGGGTTGGCGTAGCTGGTGCCGGTGAGGCCCAGTTCGCCCGCGCGGGCGTTCATGTCGCGCACGAAGGCCGGCCGCGACCCCGACACGCCCTGGGCGAGCGTCACGGCGGCGTCATTGGCGCTCTCCAGCAGCAGGGCCTCCAGGAGGTCGTCCACGCGCATGCGCTCGCCGGCGCGCAGGTCGATCTTCGACTCGACGGCCAGGGCGTTGTAGGCCGGCGCCCTGTACACGTCGCCCGGCTTGGCGCGCTCGAGGGTGAGCAGCGCGGTCATCAGCTTGGTGGTGCTTGCGATCTGCCGGCGCTCGTCGGGATCGCGCTGGAACAGGACGCCCCCGTCGCGCGCGTCGATCAGGATCGCGGCCTGGGCCCCGGGCACCTCCGGGCGGTCCGCTGGGTCCTGGGCAGCGGCGGCCGCCGGCAGCGCGAGCGCCGTGAGCACCGCGAGGAGCACCGCCACGTGGCCGGCGGCCGGCCGCCGCCTCACTCGCGCAGCTTGATCTTCTGGCCCACCGTGAGCGACTGCGGGTCCAGCTCGGGATTGAGCAGCTGAATCGTCTCGATCTCCACCCCGGTCTTCTCGGAGATCGTGCCGAGGCTGTCCCCCAGCTGCACCGTGTATGAGCGCTTCCGCTTCTTCGGGGCCGCCGGCTCCCGCTCCGTTGTCTGGGCCGATGGCGCCGCGGCGTCGTTCGCGCCCTCCGATCCACCGTCGCCGCCACCACCCAGGTCGGACCCGGCGACCACCACGATCAGGGCGAACACGAATGCCACCAGGGCTATAGGAGCGAGCAGGCGGACGGGGCTGCGGGTGTTCTGCGGAGGCATCGGGCTGGTGGGGCCGGAGAATAGAGTCGCGCGCGACTCAGCCGCGCTGCTCTGCGGAACTCTTCCACGCCAGCGCCCTCAAGTCCTCTGCAGCTGCCGCGGCGGCCGCCGCGGGATTCCCGCCCCTCTCCACGTGCGCGCCCACGATCGAGCGCGAAGCCGCGACCAGCCCCGCGGCCGGATGTGGCGAGAACGCCGCCGCCAGGGCCGACGCGCTTCCTCCCTGGGCGCCCACTCCCGGCATGAGGAAGATCGCCTGGGGCATCAGCTCCCGCAGGCGCGCCAGGCGCTCGGGCCGGGTGGCACCCGCCACCGCGCCCACGAGGGACAGGCCGCAGTCGCCCGCGTGCGCGGCCCCCAGCTCGGCCACCAGCTCGGCCACCCGCTCGTGCAGCGGCGCCCCGCCCGCGTCGATGTCCTGAATGTCCGCGGCGCCGGGGTTGGAGGTGCTCACCAGCAGGAAGCACCCCGCGCCCGCCTGGGCGGCCGCGCCGACCAGGGGCTCCAGGGAGTCGCGGCCGAGAAGGGGGTTGGCGGTGAAGGCGTCGGCCCCGAGGCCCTGCACCTCGCCGAACGGGGAGGGTGTGGAGCCCACCAGCGCCTGGGCGTAGGCGGCGGCGGTCACCGGCACGTCGCCGCGCTTGCCGTCCGCGAGCACCAGCAGCCCTGCCGCGCGCGCGTGGTCGGCAACGGCTGCGAGAGCGGCCCAGCCCGGCGCCCCCAGACGCTCGAAGCACGCCATCTGGGGCTTCACCGCCACGCAGGCCCCGCCCGCGGCGTCGATGGCGGCGGCGCAGTGGAGGCGCACGGCGTCGGCGGAGGCCTCGGCGGCATCCGTGCCGGCGGACGAGGATGGGATCCCCTCGACGGCACTCGGCCAGAGCGCCGCCGGATCGGGATCCAATCCGAGCACGACCTGACTGCGACGCTCCTCTACGAGCGCCGCAAGCCGGTCGGCGAAATGCGTCAAGCCTTCAGTGGGACGAGAAGCGAGCTATCCGAGGACGCACCGAGCGACGCGTGCTCCGCACGCGAGCGACGGCGGACGACGGAGAGGGACGCTTATCGGCCTACTGACCCTTGACGGCCTTCTTGAGTGACGAGCCGGCCGAGAAACGCGGCACGCGGCTCGCTGCGATCTGAATGCGCTCACCCGTCTGCGGGTTTACGCCCTGACGGGCGCCGCGATCGGCCACAGAGAACTTGCCGAAGCCGGTGAAGTTGATCTCTCCACCCCGCTGCAGGGTCCCCTGGATGACGGCGAGTACAGCGTCGACTGCTTCAGAAGCCTCACCCTTTGACAGGTTCGACTCCGCTGACACCTGGTCCACGAACTCTGACTTCGTCACTTGCTCCTCCTTAAACGGGTGCAGACAGAAGAGCGAACCTAACAACGGAAGCGGACGATCTGCCGCGCGACCCCCCTCTGGAAAGCGGTTTTCGGGGCGTGAAGCCGCAAATTACGGCATTTCGAGAGCCCTCCCAGAGCAGAAAACGCCGGTCAGGAACCCAAAAAGAACGTCATTTGGCGTCCACCAGCGACACCATCCGCTCGGCCGCCTCGAGCACCGCATCGTGGCCCTTGGCGCCTGGCGCGAGCACGAAGGGGTCGCCGCCGCGGCGGTAGGGCACCACGCGCGGCTCGCGGTCGCGCTGGCGCCTGCGCACCGCCGCCGCAACGCCCTCGGCCACCGCAGTGGCGCGACCGAGCGGGCCCTTGGGCTGCTCCTTCACGCCACCTCGCCCAGCGACCGCAGGGTCTGCCTCAGGTCATAGAGCACCAGCGACGGCAGCGCCAGGCGCTTGGTCACGCACGCCAGCACGTTCCGTGCGTCACGCGCTGCGAACACCGCGCCGTCGCCGGTCTGCGCCTCGATCTGCTCGATGGGCTCCGCCGCCGCGGCATCGGCCGCAACGACCAGTTCGTGTGCCAGCGCGGCCAGCGACCGCTCCGCGTCGCGGCCCGAGACCCCCGCCGCAGCGATCAGGCCCCCGGCGGGGTCGAGGAGCACGGCCGCCCGCACGTCGCCGGAGCGCTCCACGAGCGACTCGACGGCGTCTGAGCTCGTCACGACGGCCACGGAAGTCACAATAGGACCTATGCCCCTCCCGCGAATCTCCTGGATCGTGACCGTCGGGATATGCCTGGTCGCAGCGCTGCTGCTGCTGCTCAGCGACTACTACGGCTACTCGGGACTGCTGCTGGCCGTGGGGGCGGCGGCGGCGGTCAATCTCGTGGGCCAGCCGTCGGGCACTACGGACTGAGCCCAGCTTCAGGACTGCCGGCCGTCGGCTGTCGGCTGTCGGCCCTCCGCCGGCTCGAGATGGATCAGCACATCGGCCCCGCGCAGGCGACTGCCGATGGCGCCCTGCAGCTCGTGGGAGAGCTCGTGGGCGCGGCGCAGCGAGGTGCCCTCCGCGAACTGCACGTGCAGGTCGATGTAGCGGTTGCTGCCGGCCCGGCGGGCACGGAGCTTGTGGAAGCCGGTGAGCTCGGGGGCGTCGTGTGCCTCGATCGCCGCCCGCACAAGCTCCAGTTCGTCGGCGGGGAGGGCCTCGTCCACCAGGACGCGCGAGGAGCGCAACAGGATCCGCACTCCAGCGCTCACGATCGCCACGGCCACCAGCAGGGCGGCGATCGGGTCGAGGATCTCCACGCCCGTGACCTCGACCAGAACGAGCGCCACGAGCACACCCGCCGACGTGGCGGCGTCGGTGCGCAGATGCGCGGCGTCCCCCTCCAGCGCCGGTGAGTCGGTGAGCCCCGCCTGACGGTAGAGATAGGACGACACCGCGAGGTTGGCCACCGCGGAGAAGCCGATCACGGCGATGCCCACACCGAGCGACTCCACCTCCCGCACGTCCACCAGCCGCCTCACCGACTCGAAGATGATGATGGCCGCGCCGACGAGAATCAGCATCCCCTCGATCCCCGCCGCCACGTTCTCCACCTTCGCGTGGCCGTAGGGATGGTCGGCGTCGGGCGGCTCGTCGGCCTTGCGCACGGAGAAGAAGGCGATCACCGACGCCAGCAGGTCGATGCTGGAGTGCACCGCCTCGGTGATGATCGCGATCGAGCCCGTGATCGCCCCCGCGGCGAGCTTCAGCGCGATGAGAATCGCGTTGGAGAGGATCGAGAGGCCGGCCGCCCGCGTCTTGCTCGGTGCCTGGGCGGCGGGTCCGATGCCGCGGGAGGGCCTGAACATCAGGGGCTCAGCTCCATCAGCGCCCGGGCAGCGCGCCCGCGGTGGCTGATCGCGTCCTTCTCGGCCTGCTCCAGCTCGGCCATCGTGCGCCCGTCAGAGAGGTCGTCCGGCACGAAGGCCGGGTCATATCCGAACCCGCCGCCGCCGCGCGGGTCGTGCGTCAGGCGCCCTTCGCAGCGCCCCTCCACCACCACTTCGTCGCCGCCAGGATGCACCATCGCGAGCGCGCACACGTACGCAACCCTCGTGTCACCGTCCGCCGGCACCTCGGCCAGCAGCTTCGCCAGGTTCTCCTGGTCACTGGCCCGCTCGCCGGCATAGCGCGCGGAGCGGATCCCCGGCGCCCCGTCCAGCGCGGCGGCCTCGATGCCGGAATCGTCGCCCACGGACGCCTGGCCCGTTGCTGCCGCGGCGGCGCGGGCCTTGGCGAGCGCGTTCTCGGCGAACGTGGCGCCCTCCTCCGGGCCCAGCTCCACGTCGTCGGGGAGGGCCACCAGCTCGTTGGGCGCGAGCAGCGGGCCCAGCTCGCGCACCTTGTGCGCGTTGCGGGAGGCGAGCACAAGCCGCATGGTGCCTACCCGGCGGCGGCGGCGCTCTGGGCCTCTCGCAGACGCTCGATGCCCACCGCGGCCAGCGCCAGCAGATCGTCGAGCGAGGCGCGAGAGAGAGGGTGCGCTCGCCGGTGGCCTGAACCTCCACCAGGCCTCCGTCGCCGGTCATGACCACGTTCATGTCCACCTCGGCGTTGGAGTCCTCGGGGTAGTCGAGGTCGAGCACCGGCGTGCCGTCCACCACGCCACAGGAGACCGCCGCCACCGTCCCGTTGAGCGGCACGGCATCCAGCAGGCCCTTCTCCACCAGCCCGCGCAGCGCCAGCTCCAGTGCCACGAAGCCGCCAGTGATCGCCGCGCAGCGCGTGCCGCCGTCGGCCTCCAGCACGTCGCAGTCGATCCACACGGTGCGCTCGCCGAGGCGCTCGAAGTCCACCACACCACGCAGCGCCCGCCCGATCAGCCGCTGGATCTCGACGGTGCGGCCGTCGGCGCGGCCCTTGGACACGTCGCGCTGCTTGCGGTCGCCCGTGGACGCGGGGAGCATCCCGTACTCGGCCGTCACCCAGCCGCGGCCCTTCCCGCGCATCCAGCGCGGCACCTCCTCGTCCACCGACGCGGTGCAGATCACGCGAGTTCCGCCCATCGTGATGAGGGCCGAGCCGCTCGCCGTGCTCATGAAGCCGGGCTCGATCCGCACCTCGCGCAACTCGTCGGCCGCGCGACCGTCGTGGCGGTCAGCGCCGCTCACGCCACAGCCTCCGCGGGCGGTGGGGCGGGCGCAGCGGCCACCTGAACGTGGCTCACCCTCGCGATCGGGAGCTGCAGGAAACGGGTGCCCAGCCGGCGGAACTCCTCCGGGTCACCGGACGCCAGGAAGCGGTAGTCGCCACGCCTGTCGCGGGGTGCCGCGATCCGCGCGCGCATCAGCTTGCCGTGCACCTCGGCCGCGATCGCCTCGCCAGAGGAGATCACCGCCACGCCGCGGCCCAGCGATCGCTGGAACAACGGCCGTACCAGCGGATAGTGGGTGCAGCCGAGGATCACGGTGTCCACGCTGGCGTCGCGCAACGGCGCGCAGGCCTCCTCCACGCAGGCCACGGTCTCCTCGTCCACCTCGCCGCCCGCCTGGATCAGCGCGGCCAGACCGGGCGACGCCACAGCGTGCAGCTCCGACCGGCCACCGGTGGCGGCAGACAGCTCGCGCTCGTAGGTGCGACTGGCCACCGTGGCGGGGGTGGCCACGAGCCCCACCCGGCCGCTGCGGGAGGCGCGCGCCGCCTGCCGCGCCTCCGGGCCGACCACCGTGACGACCGCCACGCGCTCCTCCAGCTCCTCGCGCAGCGCCGGCATGGCGGCCGCCGTGGCCGAGTTGCAGGCCACCACCAGCAGCTTCGCGCCGCGCTCCATGAGGATGTCCGCGAGTTCGCGGACGAATCCCGAGAGCTCCTTACGGGAGCGCGTGCCGTACGGAAACCGGGCCGTGTCGCCCAGGTAGACCCAGTCCTCGTGGGGCAGCGACACGAGGCACTCGTGCAGCACTGTCAGGCCCCCGACGCCGGAGTCGAACACGGCGATGGGCAACTCCCGCGGCTCAGCAGTCACCGGGCAATCGTGTCACGCGCGGCGGCTCGCGGGGGGTTCGCCCACCAATCCCGCACCGGGTGGCGCTCGACCTGCCATGTCAGAACTCGACCTTGCGCACGGCCTCCTTGATCTTGCCGAGGATCACGTCCCCGAGCTCCTTGCCGTCGTCAGAGCGAAAGCCCTTCATCGCCGCCACGACGCCCGCCATCACGAGCGCCACCAACAGGATCAGCGCCACGTACTCCACCGTGCCCTGGCCCCGCTGCCCCTGAAGCGCACTCCACGCTCGGGCCGCC